>NZ_JBHJQQ010000001.1:0-375807 GCF_042262745.1 Kribbella sp. NPDC056345
CGGTCCGGGAGATCACCTCGATTCCGTGAATGCTTGACGGTTACCTCCTGGCCTTTTGTCGGTTACCTTCCCCAGAGACTCTCGGGGCACCCGCCCACCATCCCCCGGAAGGAACCCCCTCATGTACCGCCTTCCCCGCGTGCTGCTGCCGCTTGCCCTGCTCGGCGGCCTGCTGCTGCCGGCCGCGCCGGCCGCGGCCCAGCGCGGCAACTTCGACATCCAGGGACATCGCGGCGGCCTCGGCCTGACCGTCGAGAGCACGATCGCGTCGTTCGCCCACGGTCTCGAGGTCGGCGTCAGCACCCTCGAGCTCGATGTCCAGATCACCCAGGACGGGCACGCCGTGATCACCCACGACCGCAAGGTCGGCGGGAACAAGTGCCGCGACACCGCGCCGTACACGCCGAACGACCCGGAGTACCCGTATGTCGGCAAGTACGTCAACACGCTCAGCCTGAACCAGGTCAAGCAGCTCGACTGCGGTTCGCTGACGCAGCCGGAACACCCGGCCCAGCAGCCCGACCCCGGCGCCCGGATGCCCGAGCTGCGCGAGGTCTTCGCCCTCGTGCACCGCTACCACGCCAACGACGTGAAGCTGAACATCGAGACCAAGGTCGAGGCTGGTGCGCCGACTGAGACCGCACCGCGCGAGCAGTTCGTCCAGGTCGTCGCGCAGGAGGTCCGCAAGGCGCGGATCGCCCGCCAGGTGACGATCCAGAGCTTCGACTGGGGCGCACTGATGCGGATGCGCCAGGTCGCGCCCGAGCTGCCGCTGGTCGCGCTGACGAACTACGACTTCCTGCAGACCGGCCAGCCGGGCAAGTCGCCGTGGCTGGGCGGGATCGACATCGACGACTTCGGTGGTGACCTGGTCAAGGCGACCAAGTCGTTCGGCGCGTCGGCGATCTCGCCGGTGCACGGATTCCCGCAGAACGGCAAGATCACCGATCCCAGCTACCGGCCGTACGTGACCGCGGACATGGTGAAGTCGGCACACCAGGCCGGGATGAAGGTGGTCCCGTGGACGATCGACGACCCGGCGACCATGCAGTCGCTGATCGACAAGGGCGTCGACGGGATCATCACGGACTACCCCGACCGCCTGCGTTCCGTCGTACGGGACAACGGCTTCCGGCTGCCGCGCACGTACGACGCACCTGCCGTCCGCGCGCTGCCGGCGGCGCATGCGCACAACGACTACGAGCACCGGCGCCCGTTGCAGGATGCGCTGGACCGTGGGTTCAACAGTGTCGAGGCGGATGTCTGGCTGGTCGACGGTGAGCTGCGGGTCGCCCATGACCTGGAGGACGCCAAGCCGGGTCGCACGCTGGAGAGCCTGTACCTGAAGCCGCTGGCCGATCGGGTTCGGGCGAACCACGGTCAGGTCTATCGCCACGGTCGCGACTTCCAGTTGCTGATCGACATCAAGAGCGACGGACCGTCGACGTACGCAGCCATTGACGCGGCACTGCGCAAGTACCGCGGGATCAGCACGATCTTCGCCAACGGCCGGGTCCTGAAGGGCGCGGTCACCTCGGTGATCAGTGGTAACCGTCCGCTCGACGTCCTGAAGGCGCAGAAGATCCGGTACGCCGGGTACGACGGCCGCCTGAGCGATCTCAGCTCGGGGATGCCGGCCTCACTGATGCCGTTGGTCAGCGACAACTGGACCAAGAACTTCACCTGGACCGGTGTCGGCCCGATGCCGGCCGCCGAGCGGGCCAAGCTGCGGGAGATCGTCCAGACCGCCCACCACGCCGGCTACCGCGTCCGGTTCTGGGCCACGCCGGACACCCGCGGCGCGGCCCGCGAAGCGCTCTGGGCCGAGCTGACCTCCGCCGGTGTCGACCACCTCAACACCGACGACCTGCACGGTCTGGAAGACTTCCTCCGCAACTGATACTCAGCGAGGCGCCGGTCAGCGGTAGTAGTCGTTTGCGCGGCCGGCGCCGGAGGCGCAGCGCAGGTTACCGTGGTCTTTGGTGTAGGTGCAGACCATCACGAAAACCCTGGGCATACCCTTGCTACGGCTGATCCTGAAGTCGCCGAAGTTGGTGCCGTTCGAGCCGCAGCCGTTGTCGTCTGCCTTCCAGGTCTTCCCCATGTCCCCGTAGCCCCCGTCGGGGTAGCGCCAGTAGACCTGGGCCCGGACCGGGTGGCCGTCTCCGGGGCAGACGTCGCGGACCGTGAAATTTTTGACGACGACGTCGGTCTTGCTGCGGAAGTCGAGGGTCGCGCTGACGTACCCGCCGCTACCGGAGTCACCCTTGTAGTAGACCCGGGCGGAGTCGAACCCGTCAGCGTGCGCCGGGATCGCCGTCAGCGAGCCGACCAGTACCGCAGCGAGTCCCACCGCGGCACCCATGATGCGTTTCTTCACCAAACCTCCAGAACCTCTGTCGCATTACTGTTGCTCGAGGCTATGGACAGTCCCTGTCGTGACGCTGCCCGTACCGCACCCGTACCGGGGGCCCTGGTCCTTGGGCCGCTAGCTTTCGACCTCGGTGAGGGCGACGACATCCCCGCCGCCGCGGAACATCTGCTGCTGGCGGATCGCGCCGTTCCCGTCGGTGAGAGCCCGCGCGATTCCTTCGGTGACCAGGTCTGCCTCGCCGAGCTCCTGGAGCGCCGGAGCGACGTACTGGGTCAGCTTTGTCAGGAGGTCCGCGACAGGTAGCAGCTCGCCCGTCATCACGTCGACAGCGGCATCGGTCAGGCCGTCACGGGCCGCCAGCCAATAGCCCGCGCGCAGGATCTCCGGCTGCACGGTCGGTCCGAGACCACCATCGTCGAGCGCCGTCATCACGAGCGCGCGGCACAGGGTTGCCAGCAGTACGGTCTCGTCGACGGTCAACGGGACGTCGCTCACCCGCAGCTCGATCGTGGGCAGATGAGACGACGGGCGGACGTCCCAATAGATCATCTGCTCGTCCATGGCCGTTCCGACCGCGACATGCATCGCGACGAGCGCCTCGTAGTGCTCGACGGACTCGAGGTACGGCGGCGGTCCGGCACTCGGCCAGCGCGACCACATCAGCCACCGCCAGCTGGCGAACCCGGTGTCCTGTCCGAGGTAGATCGGTGAGTTGGCCGTCAGTGCCAGCAGTGTGGGCAACCACGGCCGCAGGTGGTTGGACACCCGGACCGCCGCCTCCTTGTCCGGCACATCCACATGCACGTGGCACCCACAGATTCCCTGCTCCCGCGCGAGCAGACCGAACCTCTCGGCCAGCTCCCGGTACCGCGGCTTCTTCGTCACCAACTGGGCTGCCTTACCGGCCGGCGGTACGGCGATCGCGAGCAGCCGAGCACCCTCGCTGTGCGCAGCACCGGCGAGCTCTTTGCGCATGCTGGTCAGATGCCGGTGCAACTCGGCCGCCGAGTTGCACACCGGACTGTTGATTTCGACCTGAGCACGGGTGAGTTCGAGCGTGACGTCGAGGTCGGGCAGGTCGTCGACGACGGCCTGGCTGCGGGGCAACGGCTTGCCGGTGGCGGAGACCAGCAGAAGTTCTTCTTCGACGCCGATAGACGGATGCTTCACCCCTTGCAAGTACCCCCTGAAGAAACCGGTTAGGCTCGGCGCCGTGAGTCTGCCGATCGTCACTGCCACCCGGTACGTGCTGCCGTTGCGTGAGGGAGGGTCACTGCCCGGAGTTGTCGAAGGCAACGACCTGGGCACGTACGTGATCAAGTTCCACGGCGCCGGGCAAGGGCCGAAAGCGCTGGTCGCCGAGGTGGTGGTCGGTGAGCTGTTCCGCCGGCTCGGGCTGCGGGTGCCGGAGCTGAAGCTGATCCAGCTGGATCCGGCGATCGGCAAGTCGGAGCCGGACTTCGAGATCCAGGAGCTGCTGATCCGCAGCGCCGGGCTGAACCTGGCGGTCGACTTCCTGCCCGGCTCCTTCGGGTACGACGGCTCGGCCGGGAACCCCGGTGACGCGGCGATGGCCAAGATCCTCTGGCTGGACGCGTTCGTCGCGAACGTGGATCGCTCCTGGCGCAACACCAACCTGCTGGTCTGGCACAAGAACCTCTGGCTGATCGATCACGGTGCGGCGCTGTACTTCCACCATTCCTGGATGTCCGCGGAGAAGTTCGCCACCCTCCCGTACGACGCCGACGACCACGTGTTCTCGATCGCAGCACCCGGCGTACCGGCGGTGGCGGATGAGCTGGCCGCGGCGATCACGCCCGAGCTGCTCACCGAGGTCATCGGTCTGGTCCCGGACGAATGGCTCGGTGAAGGCGATCGCGAGCGCTATCTCGGTCACCTGCTCGCGCGGCTGGAACAGCGGTCCGCTTGGCAGCCAGGTGGTGCAGCATGAACGATCTGGTTCCGTTCGATTACGTGATTCTGCGCGCTGCGCCGCGTATCCATCGTGGCGAGTTCGTGAACGTCGGCGCGGTGCTCTACTGCCGCGCGCTCGACTTCCTCGGTGCAGCTTGGGACGTCGAGCCGACCCGGCTCCGCGCACTCGATCCGGCCGTCGACGTGGATGTGGTGTGCGCGTCGCTGGAGCACATCCGGTCGATCTGCGCCGGTGATCCGGCGGGCGGTCCCGCGGCGGCGACCCGGATCGGTGAACGGTTCCGCTGGCTCGCGGCACCGCGCAGTACCGTCGTACACCCGAGTCCGATCCACAGCGGGCTCACCAACGCGCCCGCCGCGGATCTGGACCGGTTGCTCGAAGCCTTCGTCCGTTAACCAAGCGCCTTCGACACGACGTCGCGGGCCTCGACGAAGACCTCTTCGAGGTGCTCGGCACCCTTGAAGGACTCGCCGTAGATCTTGTACAGGTCCTCGGTCCCGGACGGCCGCGCCGCGAACCACGCGGACTCGGTCGTCACCTTCAGCCCACCGATCGCGGCGCCGTTGCCCGGTGCGCTGGTCAGCCGGTCAACGATCGGCTCACCGGCCAGCTCGGTCGCGGTGACCGCATCGGCCGACAACCCCGACAACTGCGCCTTCTGATCGCGGGTCGCCGGAGCGTCCACTCGCGAGTACGCCGATGCTCCGAACCGCTCGACGAGTTTCGCGTGGGCCTGGGAAGGCGTTTCGCCGGTGACCGCGGTGATCTCAC
The DNA here is from genome assembly GCF_042262745.1 of Kribbella sp. NPDC056345. Lineage (NCBI taxonomy): Bacteria > Bacillati > Actinomycetota > Actinomycetes > Propionibacteriales > Kribbellaceae > Kribbella > Kribbella sp. NPDC056345. The sequence continues at coordinate 5,082 of NZ_JBHJQQ010000001.1, forward strand.
TGGCCAGCAGGGCGAGCAGGATCCCGTCCTTGTCCGTCGTCCACACCGTGCCGTCGAACCGCAGGAAGCTCGCGCCCGCCGACTCCTCACCACCGAAGCCGACCGACCCGTCGATCAGCCCCGGCACGAACCACTTGAAGCCGACCGGAACCTCCCACAGCCGCCGGCCGAGGTCGGCGACCACGCGGTCGATCAGCGACGACGACACCAGCGTCTTGCCGACGGCGACCTCCGGACCCCACTGCCGGTTCGCGAACAGGTACGAGATCGCCACCGCGAGATAGTGGTTCGGGTTCATCAGCCCGGCGTCCGGCGTGACGATACCGTGCCGGTCCGAGTCCGCGTCGTTCCCGGTGGCGACGTCGTACCGGTCCTTCTGAGCGACCAGGGACGCCATCGCGTACGGCGAGGAGCAGTCCATCCGGATCTTGCCGTCGTGGTCCAGCGTCATGAACGACCAGGCCGGATCGATCCGCGGGTTGACCACGGTCAGGTCCAGGCGGTGCCGCTCGCCGATCGCGGCCCAGTAGTCGACGCTCGCGCCGCCCAGCGGGTCGGCGCCGATCCGGACCCCCGCCTCGCGGATGGCATCGAGGTTGAGCACCGACGGCAGGTCGTCGACGTAGTGGCCGAGGAAGTCGTAGGAACCGGCGTGCTGCCGCGCCTGCCCGAACGGCTTGCGGCGGACCTCGCGGTTGCCGCCTGCGATCAGCTCGTTCGCCCGGTTGGCGATCCAGCCGGTCGCGTCGGAGTCGGCCGGGCCGCCGTGCGGTGGGTTGTACTTGATGCCGCCGTCGCGCGGCGGGTTGTGCGACGGCGTGATCACGATGCCGTCCGCGCCGGCGCCCTCCACGCGGTTGAGCCGCAGGATCGCATGCGAGACACCCGGCGTCGGCGTCAGCCGGTCATCGCTGTCGACGAGCGTCTGTACGTCGTTCCCCGCGAGCACCTCGAGGACCGTCCGCCAGGCCGGCTCGGACAGGCCGTGGCTGTCGCGACCGACCAGCAGCGGACCGTTGGTCCCCTCACCGGCCCGGTACTCACAGATCGCCTGGGTGATGGCCAGGATGTGCGCCTCGTTGAAGGCACCGTCCAAACTCGAGCCGCGATGGCCCGACGTACCGAAGACGACCTTCTGAGCGGGATTCTCGACGTCCGGCGTGATGCTGTCGTACGCCGTGAGCAGTGCGTCGACGTCGACGAGATCGCCGGGCTGGGCGGGCTGGCCTGCGCGTGGGTGCATGACCACATGCAAGCACAACATCTGCCTGGTGTGTGTCGATCTCGCCGCCGCTCATCCGTCAGTCGAAGAAAGGAGGTCATGATGGACCCGACAACCAGCATCACCTTGTACGCCGCGGCCCGCGAACGGATCAGCGCAGCGGTCCGCGATCTCGGCCCGGCCGACCTGCAGCGGATCGTGCCGGCCTGTCCGGACTGGACGGTACACAACCTCGTCTCGCACCTCGCCGGAGTGGCGGCCGACTTCGCCACCGGCAACCTGGACGGAGCGCCGGAACCGGAGTGGACGGCCGTCCAGGTGGACGCGCGGCGCGGCCGGCCGATCGACGCTGTGCTCGACGAGTGGGCCCTGGCCGGCCACGCTGTGGAGCAGGTCGTCACGGGCGGTACGACGTCGCATCCGCTGGTCTGCAACCCATGGGTCGATGCGGGCACCCACGAGGCGGACCTGCACGGCCTGCTCGGGATCGGCCGTCCACCGGCGGACCTCGCGCTGGCGACCGTCACGTGGGTCGAGAGCTACGACCCCGGTCCGCTGACCGTGATCACCCCCGACGGCACCTTCCACCTCGCGGGTGAAGCGCCCACCGCCGAGGTGCGGACGTCGACGTACGAGCTGTTCCGTGCCCTGTTCGGTCGCCGGAATGCGGCGCAGATTGCGGCATGGTCGTGGAGCACGCCCGAGCACGCGGCGGTCTGGAGCGTGGAGCTGCCACGACTCCCCCAGACCGCGCAGGCTTTGGCAGATTAATCCTGGTCCAGCTGAGCGATCAGCGTCTTCGGGGCGATCTGCCGGAAGGCGTTCTCGACGAGGTCGGCCAGGTGGTCCCAGTCAACGTCGTCGACGTCCAGGTAGACCCCGAGCCAGCCGCGATGCCCGACGTACGGCGGGCGGTAGAAGTGCTCGGGGTCGCCGGCGACCAGCGACTCCTGCACGCCCGGTGGCGCCGCGCACCACAGACCGACGCGGTCGTCGTGATGCTGATTGGCGAACATCACGAACACCTTCTTGTCCCGCACGAACCAGGTCGGTTCGCCGTGACTCAACCGCTCGGTCGTCTCCGGCATCGCCAGACACAGCGTTCTGAGTCGCTCGAGTACGTCCATGACCTCAGTGTCGCGGACCCGGGACCACAACGCCGGATTCATAGGCATAGACAACGGCCTGCGCACGGTCCCGCAGATCGAGCTTGGTCAGCATGCTGCTCACGTGCGACTTCACTGTCTGCTCGGCGAGAACCAGCTCGGCCGCGATCTGCCGGTTGGACAGTCCGCGCGCGACCAGCCGCAGTACGTCGGTCTCCCGCGGCGTGAGCTTGTCCGGAGCGGCCGTGGCGACGGGTTGGGCGCGCGTGAAGTCCTCGACCAGCCGACGCGTCACCGACGGCGCCAGCAAGGCATCACCGGCCGCGACGACCCGAACCGCACCGGCCAGCTCATCCGGCGTCGAGTGCTTCAGCAGGAACCCACTCGCGCCGGCCCGCAGCGCGGCGTACACGTAGTCGTCGAGGTCGAACGTGGTCAGCATGATGACGCGCGGCGCATCCGAAGCCGACAGGATCTCGCGGGCCGCGGCGAGTCCGTCCATGACGGGCATCCGCACGTCCATCAGGATCACGTCCGGGCGGAGTTCGGCGGCTGCTGTGATCGCCTGCGCGCCGTCGCCGGCCTGACCGACCACCTCGATATCGGGCTGCGCGTTCAGCAGGGCACCGAACCCGGCGCGCACCATCTCCTGGTCGTCAACGACCAGCACGCGAATCGTCACCAGCCACCTCCTCTCCGAGCGGAATCTCGACGTACACCAGATAACCGCCTTCAGGGGTCGGCCCGGTCATCACGATGCCGTCGACCATTTCCACTCGCTCCCGCATCCCCCTCAGCCCGTGCCCATCGCCCGCGACAGATGTCGGGTGCGCGCCTGCGCTGTTCAGCACCCGCACGTGCAGGCGGGTGGCGACCCGCCGTACCTCAACCTGTACGGCGGCCCGGGGCGCGTGGCGGACCGCATTGCTCAGCGCCTCTTGGACGACTCGGTAGACGGTGAGCTGGACCGCCGGGTCGATCCCCTCGAGTGGTTCGGTGGCGAGCTCGACCACTGCCCCGGCCTGGCGAGCGGTGCCGACCAGGTCGATCAGCTGGTCGAGACCGGGCTGCGGCTCGAGCTCTTGCTCATGGTGCTCGTCGGACCGGAGCAGCCGCAGTACCCGCCGCATCTCGGTCAACGACGCCCGAGCCGCCTCCCCGATCTCAGCGAACTCCTTCTGCACGTCCTCCGGTACGTCGGCCAGCCGGTGCGGCGCGCTGTCGGCCCGGACGACGACCACCGACAAGTGGTGCGCGACCACGTCGTGGAGCTCACGGGCGATCCGGGCCCGCTCCTGGAGACGGGTCCGCTCACCGCGTTCGGTCTCACTGATGATCTCCTGCTCGGCCAGCCGGAGCCTGGCCTCGGTGCGAGTCCTGAGCAGGTCGCCGACCACTGCACCGACTCCCGACACCACGGCCATCACGATTCCGGAGGCGAAGTTGGTGCTGGACACATCCCATGTCGGCACGTAGGCGACAGCGCTCAGCAGCTGGGCACCGAGCCACCAGCGGATGAGCTGGCCTCTCGTCAGACCTCGTGCGCCGGCGATCGCCAGAGTGGCTGCATACCCGAAGACGGCCGTGGCTGCCCACGGCCACGGTTCGCTCGAGCTGACGGCCTCCGCCAGTGCGGCCGTGACCGCCGTGGTCGTCAGCGCGATGGCCAGCCCCAGCCGGGGCCGAGACCAGGCCAGCGCCAGGCTGATCGCCCGGGCGAGACCAAGTACCAGCGCCAACGGCCCACCGGTCAAGGCGAAACCGAACGCCGAGGTGATCAACCCGTTGCCCAGGATGTAGTGCTGGTAGAGGTCGAGCGCCGAGAGCCAGAACAGGAGCACAACGCTCACGGGAGCTACCCAGCGCCACTTGCCCTGCGGCCAGGCTCCGACGGTCTGCATCACGATTGACTCTTTCACAGCTGCTGCACCCACGACCAGAAGAACAGCATGCCGCCGCCGCAGACCACGATGGTTGCCGGAAGCACCCATCTCGCGGTGCTGACGCCGTACACCTGGCGGATCAGTGCGGCCTGCAGGGCAGCGATCCCACGAAGGACGAACGGGATCAGCACGATGATCGGGATCGATACCGCCGCATGCACCGCCCACGCGCCTGCCCTGGTCGGGCCGCCCCAGGTGCCGGGGCCGTACGGGCCGGGTTCGACCAGGCCGTAGAACGGGCCGCGGATGACGGACATCAGGAGCAGGATCAGCAGGAACCAGCTCATCAGCCCCAGCACCGCGCTCGCGAGGCCCGCGCCGAACACGGCGACTCCGCTCGCCTTGTGCTCGGGGTGCACCTGCCGCCACCGGGCGGTCGCATCGTCGGGCCGGCCGATGATCGCGTCCGCCATCGCCTGGATACCGATCGGGACGAGCCGAACGCCGTACCAAAGCTGCCGGCCTACCGTGCCGGTGTGCCTCGGCAGTGGCCGGATCCGGGGCTTCGCGAGCGCTTGTGTCATGTCGTCGAGCCTAGAAATCTGCGGCTGCCGGCGCTTCCGGCCAGAGAACCAACTCGTAACCGGTACTCCGGTAGGGGGTGCTGTGACCCAGGTCACAGTGACCACGGTCCGTGCCATCGCGTTACACGGTCAGTGCCGAACGACGTTCTGCGTCGGCGGCGCGCGGCCAGAGTGGAGGTTCGGCATGCGCATTCGGAGTCTGGCAGTTTCCGCCGTACTAGTCCCGGTGATGGTTCTCGCCGGGTGCGGTAGCGAGGGGGCGTCGTCCGACGTCGCCGCCTCGTCCCCGGGCGCCCAGAAGGCGCCGAAACAAAGTCTCACCGAGCAGGTCAGCGGGCCGGCCAGCGGCTCGACCGACCCCGTCGTCAACGCGTACTACGACTACCGCGCCGCGCTCGACGAGATGATGCGCAGCGGCGGCGTCCAGACCGCACAACTCAAACCACTGATGACGACGAAGCTCTTCCAGTCGATCAGCGTCCAGGCGAAGTACTACCGGACCAAGAAGCTGCGCAACACCGGCGTCACCACAGTCGTCTGGGCCAAGCGCACCCTCGCCTCCAACGGCGTCATCGTGACCGCCTGCTACGACACGACCGCCGCCAGCACCGTGGACGCCTCCGGCCGCCAGGTCCTCCCGGCCGGCACGCCCACGCGCTGGCTCGACCAGATGCGGGTCCAGCAGCAGAACTCCCGCTGGATCGTCGACGGCGGCCGCACCGCCGCGACCTCCTGCTAGCGGATTTCAGACCTTCGGTTCGCCGCCATTCGGCACACCTCGCGTCCCGAAGCCAGCAGCGCGGAGACGCCCCTCTCCGCGCTGCTTCACTATCCTCCGACTATTGATGGCGGACCATTTGCCGGAGGAGGGCTTCGACGGCGCCGTACAGGTCGGCATCGTGCTCTGGCCCTGACCAGACGACGACACAGCCTTTGTCGCCGAGCATGTCCGCCACGAGTTCCCGGGCGGGAGTGGGATCGCCCTGGTTGAGGACGACGACCAGCCGCCGCCCGTCGCGCTGCAGGCGATCCAGCAGCGGCGGCAGCGTCGAGCCGCGGAACACCCCGGGATCGCTCTTCACCTTGGTCTCGACCATCACCCCGCGCCCGCGCACCACGAGCAGGAAGTCGGCGCGATCCCGGGTGAACTCGCGGTCGTGGTAGATCCGCGCCTTCGGCCAGAGCCGCTGCAGAGCGGTATCCACCTCCGCGTCGTACCGATCGGCCAGCCGGCTCACCTTCGAACTCGTCCCGCGCGGCCGGAAGCGCTCCGGCACCCGTCGCCGCACCCGGCCGCGACCGAACAGCCAGCGGGTGATTTTTGTGTCGATCATCGGCGGACCCCTCGACCTCGTCGGCACTCATCGTCAGTGTCCCCAGCCGCGCCGCGGGCCGAACCCGGCCACTCCGATCGTGACCGCACCGCCACACAACGGGGTCTAACCTTGGACTAGACCACCCACTCTGACAGCCTGTCGCGAAATCGATTGCCCGCCCCGCCAGTGAAAGGTCGTCCGGCTTGCCCACCTGGAAACTCCACTTCAAGTCCGGCCCGAGTGACGTCTACCGCGCCCTGAGTACGCCGGGCGGCCGCTCGCGGTACTGGGCCGACGCGCCCGAGTCGGACGGCACGATCAGCTTCAGCTTCCCCGACGGCAGTACGACGCAGGCCCGGATCGAGGAGGCGGTCCCGGACCGCCGCTACCGCTTCACCTGGTACGACGACCGCGTTCTCACGTTCATCCTCACCCCAGACGACGCCGGCGGGACCGACCTCACCGTCGTCGGCCAGGATGGTCCGCACCTCAGCGACGACGTCTCGATCCTGCTGCGGCTGAAGGCCTGGGTCGACTTCGGCGTCGACCTCCGCAACCACGACGGCACCCGCAGCACCGGCTATCTCGACAGTTGATGCCCTGGGCAACCATTTCGGTATTTCGGTTGCTATCGGCGGACCGGCCAGGTCTGATAGATGGCCGGACCGACGGAAGGACCGAGGTGGAACCGCTCAGCATCGACGAGATCAGAGGCTCGTTCGTCAATTCGACCAGGAGCCTGGTCAAGGCGATGACCCCGCCACCGGGATTCACCGAGCTGCCGTGGGAGTCACTCGACTTCCTCGGCTGGCGTGACCCGAAGGCCCCCAACCGCGGCTACCTCGTCGTACGGCGGGACGACGGCGTCACCGGGATCGCGCTCAACACCCAGGCGACCAGCAAACCGCGCCGCGGCACCGGTCTCTGCGACCTCTGCAACACCGCCCACCAGATCACCGACGTCGCCCTCTTCGCCGCCCGCCGCGCCGGCAAACCCGGTCGCGAGGGCAACACGGTCGGCACCTACATGTGCGCCGACCTGGCCTGCTCCCTCTACCTCCGCGGCCTGCGCGACCTCGACGTACCGCAAGGCGAGACCATCTCCCCCGAGCGCCGCATCGACCGGCTGGCCGGCCGCCTCGACACCTTCGTCACGCGAGTCCTCAGCTGACCGTCCGGGCACTACGCTGATCCCATGACGGAGTTCAGGATCACCCACGAGATTCACGAGGCCCACCCGGACATCCGCGAGCGTCTCACCGCCACCACGATCGAAGCGATCAACGAGTCCAGCGCCCGCTCCGCCGAGGACGCCTCCCGCGTCCTCCTGCACAAACTCGCCGAGATCGGCGTCCACATGAGCGAAGCCGCTTGCCTCGCCGCCGTGGAACGCATCCGCTCCGGCAAACAACTCCGCTTCGAAATAGAAGAAGCCGACTGAAACGACTGATTGGCCCCGCTGTCAGGTATGACCGGAGATCTCCGGCACCGCTGCCTGTCTCAAACCCTCTGAGCCGTCGCCCGCCCGCACCATCCCGCCCAGCCACAGCTCTCGAGGAGTGGTGCAGGGATGGGGAACGGAAGCGGTGGTGGCTTGCCTAGCCGGTGTGCTCGGTGGGAACGAGGTCGGCGGGGGTAAGCAGCGGGTGGAGGGTCAAGCCGGCTTCGGTCAAGGGTTCTGGCGTGGTGGGGTTGCGGTTGATGACGCAGACGGCGTGGGCGATGGTGGCGCCCGCCGCGCGGAGGTCCTGGGTGGACAGGACGATCTGGCCGCCGGTGGTGACCACGTCTTCCACGATCGTCACTCGTCGGCCCGAAACGTCGGCTCCTTCAGCCAGTCGGCGCGTCCCGTACTCCTTCGCGCGTTTCCGCACGAACGCACACGGCAGGCCGGTGTGCCGGCTGAGGGCGGTCACGACGGGGATGCCGCCCATCTCGAGGCCGGCCAGGACCTCGGTGTCGGCGGGGACCAGCGCGACCATCGCCGCCGCGATCTCGTCGAGCAGCACCGGGTCGGCCTCGAAGCGGTACTTGTCGAAGTACTCGCCCGTCACCTGTCCCGACCGCAGCAGGAACTCGCCGGTCAAATGCGCAGTCTGATAGATCCGTCGGCCCAGCTCAGCAGTCTCCACGTGCGCACCCTAACTCGCGTGCTGCTGTATCTCCTCCGGCGGTAGCAGTCGCCGGAACGCATCCACCGAGACGATCGGTACGCCGTACTCCCGGGCTGCTCGCGCCTTCACCGACAGGCTGTCCGGGTCGGCGGCGACCACGAACGTCGTGTCCGGCCGCACTGCCTCCTGCGGCGCGAACCCAGCTGCGACCGCGCGATCCCACCACACCTCGCGTGGCTCGATCATGTCGCCGGTGAAGACCAATGTGCTCCCCGGCGGAAACCCCTTCGCACCGGGCCGCGAGGGCACGACGTACCGCCCCGAGCTTGCGCGGAGCAACGCATCGTCGACGTCGGACTCGAGATACCCCAGCATCACCGCGACCTGGTCGAGATCGCTGCGCCGCTCCGGCGTGATCCCGCCTGCTGCCCACATCCCCTCGGCAAGCCCGGAAACGTAGTCACAGTGGAGATCCTGGACCTCCAGCCTCGTCAGCCCGAGCTCCGTCGCGACCTGCACCAGCTGATCGGCGTCGGTCGCGGTGATCTCCCGATTCGCCAGGATACCGTCGAGCAGCGCCAGGTAGGAGTCGGCCTGCGGCGGCTCCGGAACCCGTGGCAACTGGTCGACGAGACGGCTCATCCACCCGTGCCGGCCGCCGGCATGCACCGGCCGCACAGTCGGCGTGAACTCATGCTGCGGCAGCTCCGGCCAGCGCCAGCCGCGAATCTCTTCGTACGCCCACTGCCAGGGCGGTGGGGACGGAAACTCTTGCAGGTACTGGCCGAACAGCTCAGCCGTCGCCCGTGTATCGGCCAGCGCCGAGTGCCAGCCCTCGAGCGAGATCCCGGCCGCCGCGCAGCACGCACCGAGGGTCCGCTTCGCCCCCGGATACAGGTGCCCGGCGAGCGCCATCGTGCACATTGAGCGCTCGGTGAACAACGGCACCATGAACCCGAGCCGCGCGAACTCCGCCCGCAGGAATCCGAGATCGAACTCGACGTTGTGCCCGACCACCATCCGCCCGGCCAGCAGCTCCCCCAACCGCCGCGCCACGGCAACGAACTCCGGCGCGTCCAGCACGTCGGCGGTGAGAATCCCGTGGATGTGCTGGGGTCCCAGGTCGCGCTGCGGATTCAGCAGCGTGACCCACTCGTCCTCGACCTGTCCACGTGCGTCCAGCAGGACAACCGCAATCTCGATCACCCGGTGCCGATGGCTCGGCAACAGGCCGGTGGTCTCAGTGTCGATCACGGCATACATGGCGGGCCTCCTCGAGCTCGGTTCTCCCGACCCACAACAAGCGTGTCAGAGGCCACCGACAGTTTCCGCGGGGACGTCGACAGCGATCTCGGCACCGAGTTTCGCACCGTGCATCAGCGCGAGTTCGTCACCGCTCCAGAACCGGCCCGGGTCGTACCAGTTCGGCCGCTTCCCCGGCATCAGCAGGCCCATCTCCTCGTACGTGACCGCGACGACCTCCGCGCAGTACGCGAACTCCAGCTCGAGCTCGCGCCGGCCACGCTTCAGCGCCGGGATCCGCCCACGCACCCAGCGCGAAGCAAGCCGAGCCGTCGACGGGAACGGCGTACCGTCCAGGCGGGCGACAGTCCGCAGTACGGCGTCCTCCATGTCGCGCGTGACCGGGTGATCCAGCTGCCGCAACCAGCCGCGCTGACCGTACTTGCGCGCCCACACCGTGACCGAGTCGCGCAGGTCGTGCAGCTGCACACCGCGGTGATGCGTACCGGTCCACACGTCCGGCAGCGACTTCCCGAGCTCCGCATGCCACATCAGCGGTGGCAGATCGTCGATCACGATCGCCATCCCGACATGGTTGACAGGGCTGTTCGTCATCGTCTGGATCGCTCGATCGGCGGCACTCGCACCGCGGAACAGCCAAATGTCACCTGTTCGTGTCAGATCCGTAGCGTCATCCAGTGAAATCCGGCTTTCCACGTCGCTAGATTAGTCGCCATGAAGGTATGGAAGGTCGTAGGACTTGCGGGGCTCGTCGGCGTGGCCGCAACGGGCGTGGTGATCGCACGGGGCGAGCGGAAGCGTCGCGCCTACACGCCCGAAGAGGTGCGGGACCGCCTCAAGGAGCGCGTGAAGCACGCTGCGCACGCCTGATCCAGCAGCTCAGCACCCGGTACGACGATCGGCCGGGCGCGAGGACGCCGTAACTCGGTGGTACGGCGACACCCCTCCGCGCCCGGCCGAAGTCATGCCCAGATCCTACGCCGGGCCAGGGCTCACGGTCTCGATCAAGCGTTTCGGCTAAAGGTTGCGCAGGGCAACTTCTTCCAGCCGGCCGGCCGTGATGGTGGCCGTCTGGAACGTGCAGTACGGCTGCCGGCGCCGATCCGTCGGCGATCCCGGATTCAGCAGGCGCATTCCACGCTCGGTCGTGGTGTCCCACGGGATGTGGCTGTGCCCGACCGGGGCGATCGTGCTCAGCATCTGGCTGGTCGTGGGGCTCATCGTCGCTCAGCGGGTATTCCGCTGGACCCGCCGGGACGCCGGTTGATGGAGGATGGTCCCTATGGAGGCGACCACGACGCGGGCGGACCAGGTGCTGGGTGCCCGCACCCTGCTCGGCTGGAACCTGGTCTTCTGGGTCCTGCTCGCGATGACCCTGGCCGTCTCGGTCACCTCGGGGATTACCACCTCCCACCGGTGGATCGTCGCCGGCGCGATTGTGCTGCTGGGGACGGCGTACCAGTTCATCGGGCGGCCGGCCATCGAGTCGCGGCAGTTCGTGCCGTCGTGCGTGTACCGGGTCGTGCTGATCGGGTGCCTGATGGTGATGGTCGGACTGAGCCCGACCTCGGTGTTCATGATGTTCATCGCCTCGGCCCAGGTCTGGCTGCTGTCGGAAACCCTGCGGGACGGGATCGGGTTCAGCGTGGCGCTCGTGGCCGGGTGCGGGACCGCACAGCTGTGGAGTGCCGGCTGGGGCTGGGACGCCTTCTGGCAGATCCTTCCGTGGATGCTGGTGAGCCTGGTCGTCAGCCTGTTGTTCGGGATCTGGATCGAACGAGTCATCACCGAGAGCCAGCAACGCGCCGTACTGATCGAGGAGCTACGCGCGACCCGTGGCGAGCTCGCCGAGGCGCACCACAGCGCCGGTGTGATGGCTGAGCGGGAGCGGATGGCGCGCGAGATCCACGACACGCTCGCACAGGGGATGACGAGCATCGTGATGCTGTCGCAGACCGGTGCGGCCGAGCTGGCCCGTGGTGGTGACGGTGTCGCCGCTCGGTTGGCGCAGATCGAAGCGACGGCCCGCGAGAACCTGGCCGAGGCACGTGCGTTGGTTGCCGCGTTCACGCCGATCCAGTTGTCAGAGGCAACCTTGACCGAGGTACTGCGGCGGCAGGGCGAGCGCTTTGCGGCCGAAACCGGCGTGGATGTCCAGGTGCTGCTGGACCTCGACGAGTCCGAGGTCGTCGCGCTTCCCCAGTCCCAGCAGGTCGTTCTGCTGCGGGTGGCGCAGGAGGCGCTGGCCAATATCCGCAAACACGCTCGGGCGACGTCGGTGCTGATCACGCTCGGACTGTCCGCGGGGCGCGTCTGCATCGAGATCCGCGACGACGGGTCCGGGTTCTCGGTGGCTGAGCCGTCGACAGGGTTCGGGCTGGCCGCGATGCGCGGGCGCGTCGAGGAGTCCGGCGGTACGGTCCAGGTCGAGAGTTCGCCAGGCCACGGCACTACAGTTCAGGTCCTCATCCCAGTTCAGGAGAGCGCGTGATTCGCGTACTGGTCGTCGACGACCACCCCGTGGTGCGATCCGGACTGATCGGCATGCTCTCCGTGACCGACGACATCACCGTGGTCGGCGAGGCCGGTGACGGGTCCGAGGCATTGGCCCTCGTCGAGTCGACCCGGCCGGACGTCGTACTGATGGATCTGCGGATGCCGCGCACGGACGGGGTGACGGCGACCGGCGCGATCGCGTCCGGGTACCCCGAGACCAAGGTGCTGGTGCTGACGACGTACGACACGGACACCGACATCCTGCACGCAGTCGAGGCGGGGGCGACCGGGTATCTGCTCAAGGACACCCCGCATGCCGAGCTCCTGGATGGCATCCGCGCTGCGGCCCGCGGCGAGACCGTCCTGGCTCCGCCTGTTGCCGCTCGGCTGATGTCGCGACTACGGACGCCATCCGCCGCGGCTCAACCGTCACCTCGCGAACTGCAGGTGCTCGCAGCCGTCGCCCGCGGCCTCAGCAACGCCGAGATCGGCCGCGAGCTCTACATCGGCGAGGCCACCGTGAAGACCCACCTGCAACGCCTCTTCACCAAACTCGACGTCGACGACCGCACCCGCGCCGTCACGGTCGCCATCGAGCTCGGGCTGCTGCCTAACCCTCGATCTGGGTGACTTCGTTCGGTACGGCGCCCCCGTACCGGCGGTCACGCTGCGCGTACATCTCGATCGCGCGCCAGAGGTCCCGCCGGTCGAAGTCCGGCCACAACACGTTCAGGAACGCCATCTCGGCGTACGCGAGTTGCCATACCAGGAAGTTCGACGTCCGCTGCTCCCCCGAGGACCGGACGAGCAGATCCACCGGCGGCACCTCCGGGTGATACAGGTGCCGCGCGATCGTCTTCTCGGTGATCCGGTCCGGACTGAGCTTGCCCGCGGCAACCTCGCGGGCGATCGACTTCATCGCATCCGCGATCTCCGCCTGACCACCGTAGTTCACGCAGAACTGCAGCGTGATCGTGTCGTTGTCCTTCGTCCGCTCCTGCGCGTACTCCAGCTCGTCGATCACGCTCTTCCACAACCGCGGCCGGCGCCCCGACCACACCACCCGCACCCCCATCGCGTCCAGCTCGTCCCGCCGCCGATGGATCACATCCCGGTTGAACCCCATCAGGAACCGGACCTCTTCCGGCGACCGCGCCCAGTTCTCCGTCGAGAACGCGTACGCCGAGATGTACTTCACCCCGATCTCGATCCCGCCCTTGATGACGTCCAGCAGACTCGCCTCGCCCGCCTTGTGCCCCTCGGTCCGCGGCAGCCCTCGCTGCTTGGCCCACCGCCCGTTCCCGTCCATCACGATCGCCACATGCTCCGGCACCAGCTCCCTCGGCAGCTCCGGCGGCAGCGCCCCGCTCGGATGCGGCTCCGGCGCCACAACCACCTTCTCCCCCACGCGCTCCGACCCACGACCCCGGCGACGACCCAATGGCGACATACTCAAATCCTCTCCTATCCCCGCCCCACCACCGCACTCCCCTACTCTCACAGCGGCCCATCCCCGAACCCCGGAGCCTCCATGCCCTCCCGGCGCCTACTCCCCGTCACCCTCCTGGCCCTCGCCCTGACCGCCTGCACCTCCACGCCCGCACCCCAACCACCGCCGTCCCCCACAGGCCGCACCCCGGAAGAACAGACCGCGATCTCGGCGGCCACCACGCAGTACAAGAAGTCCCGCGCCGCCTACGCCGCCGCCTTGCAGCACCCCGCCACCGCAACCCGGCCCGCTCTCGAAGCCGCCGGCATGTCCGGGGTCTGGCTCGACAACGCCGTCGATCACGCCGAGTACTACCGCACCCACAAGATCTACCGCACCGGCGCCGCCACCATCCTGTCCACCGAACCCATCTGGATCAGCCTCACCGACCCCATCCCCGTAGTAGTCCTCAAAACCTGCCTCGACCACTCCACCGTCACCGAACACGATCCGGCCAAGAAGACACCACCCACCCCCACCACCGAACGCGACCTCGTCGACGCCCGCCTCATCCACCTCCCAACCGGCTGGTCCCTAACCTACGAATCCCGAAACCCCGACACCGCCCAATCCCGCACCCCCGGCCACCCCATCTGCTAGGGCTGGGTTGGGTGGATCGTCCAGGCGGAACGTAAACGTGCACGGCGGCGTGTCATTCTCGGGGGCGGGCGTGCCGCCTTCGGATGAGCAGTAGCCCGGCTACCAGGAGGGCTGGTAGCCAGCAGAGCAGGAGCCAGGGCAGGCGCCACCACCAGGTGAGCGAGTCGGCCGCGGGCGTGGTTTGGCCGTTCGTCGGTACGGCGGTTGCGGACCAGGCGACGAAGGCGTCTCCGACGGGGAGTATGCCGAAGGCGTAGCGCTTCGTGGTCAGGCCGGTCAGCGGGGCTCCGAGGACATCGCCGACTCGCAGGAGGGCGTCTCCGAGCGGGTCGTCCTGGATCCGGGCCGCTCCAGCGGTCACGACGGTGGCGGACAGACTGACGCCGAGCACCAACGGCCCCGAGTCGACGTCGCCCGAACCGCTCAGCCCCTTCGGATACTCGCGGACGCCGGGTCCGTAGGTGGTCACGAACTTGTCCCGGAACAGCTGGTACTGCGAACGGGCGAACTCGCGGTCGATCTCCGGCAGGAATCGCTGGATGATGCTCAGCGACGTTGCCCGCGCACCCGTTGGTCCTGGTTCGGCCTGATGTGGCATCAGGCCGGTGGCAGGGTCCAGGCGTTGTTGCACCAGCTCGAGCCAGCGGCCGCGCGTCTGGGTGAAGCGTGGCGTCGTGATGCGATCGTGCAGTGCCAAGGAAGCGATCGCCACTGTTGAGTCGACCGGCCAGGCCTGACCCCGATAGGCCATCAGGTAGGGAGAGGCCGCTGCGTCGAAGGCCTTGGCGATCTCCGTCGAAGCCTGGGTGTATTCGTTGAGCGCACTGTCGTCGAGGGTGGCGATGGCGCCGCGCAGCCAGTTCGTCCAGCCGGCATGGAAGATCCCGTACGGCGGATCGAGGCGCTGCTCGAAGGGCGCCGTACCGTCGGTGGACTGCAGCCGGTCAAGTGACCAGCGGGCCTCCCGGACAGCCTCGGCTTCGTATTCCGGGTCGGATGTTGCCACCTGCACCCAAGTGAGTCCGTACAGCACATTCAGGAAGAAGTAACCCTCGGGGAACAACGTCTGCGACTCATGGTCGGCACCGTCGTCGATCGCCGCCCGCAAGAAGTGGAGTTGCTTGACCGCTCCGCCGACCGGATCCGGCCGCGGTCCAGCCAGCCGCCAGGTCCCGGTCAGGCCGGCCAGAACAGTCACGACGATCAGTCCCCAGCGCAGTGCTTTCACGGCGTGAGTCTGCCACCGCAAAGGGACACCGGCTCGGGCGACCTGCGCGGTGCCCTAAGGTTCTGGCCGTGGCAGAAACCGATGTGCTCGTCCTGAGGCCAGGGCCGAGCGCGCGCCGCCTGGTCTTCAAGATCGCCGCCGTCATCTCCATCGTGCTCGTGGCTGCCGGCATCAACGCCGGCATCAAGGGCGGCGGCCGGGCCGCCCTGATCACCGGTCCCGGCCTGGCCCTGCTGCTGTGTGGGATGTCCGCCGTGTATCTGCGGCGCTCCCGCATCATCGTCACCCCGACCGGGATCTCGGCGCGCGGTATGACGTTCCACCGCCGTCGCGATCGTGCGCTCGCCGCCTCGGTGCTCCGGGCCACGGTGGTCCTGCAAGGGACTGTTTCCGAGACCATCGTCATCTCCGACGCCGGCGGATACCCCCTGCTCACCATCAACGGAGCCCCCTACGAGACCGCCGATCTCGACCGGCTGGTCAGCCACCTCGGACTGCCCACCAGCAGCCCGGACGGGCCGGTCACCTTCGCGCAGCTCGGCCGCCAGCAGCCCGGCTCCGTCGGCTGGGCCGGGCGGCACCCGATCGCGTTCGCGCTCCTGTGCGCCCTCGGCTTCGCGGTCGCCGCGCTGGTTTTCGCCATCGTGTTCACCGCCCTGACGAACTGACGCCAGTTGCCGGAGTCAACGATGAGCGTGGCGATCGCCGCGTGCGGTGTCGTAGGGTTCTGGACGTGGCTGAAACCGATGTGCTCGTACTGCGGCCGGGTGCGGGCCCGCGCCGCCAGGTCCTCCTGATCGTCGCGGTCATCTCCGCGGCCTTCGTGCTCGCCGGCTTCAATACCGGCGGGGCCGCGTGGATCGTCTGCATTGGTTGCATCCTGGTCATGGTCGTGACCGTCGCCGTGTACCTGCAGGTCTCCCGCATCGTCGTCACCCCGACCGAGATCTCGGCGCGCGGCCTGACCTTCCACCGCCGTCGCGACCGCGCGCTCGCCGCCGGCGTGCTCCGGGCGACCGTGGTCCAGCCCGGCGCGGTCTCCGAGACCATCGTCATCTACGACGCCGGCGGACGCCCTCTGCTCACCATCAACGGCGCCCTCTATTCGGACGCCGATCGCGACCGCCTGATCGGTTACCTCGGCCTGCCCACCACCGTCCCAGGCAAGCCGCTCAGCTTGGTGCAGCTGAGCCGCGAGGCCCCCGGCTCCGTGAGCTGGGCCGGCCGGCACCCGTTCTGGGTCATCGTGATCTGCACCGTCGGCTTCGCGATCATCGCCCTGGGCGGCGGCACCCTCCTCTGGCTCCTAACAGACTGAACGTTCGCGCGCCCCTGTACGGCGCGATGGGGAGCGCTGCCCTACCGAAACGGGTGGTGGGGCTCCCCCGCCCTTCTGGAATGAGGTGGGGCGGTCGGCTGGCGGGCCTGCGGGTGGGCTGGGGCCGCGGTCTCTCAGCGGGTCGGCGCCGGAGCAACGCCTTCACTGCCGAGTCGGGGCGTAGTGGTCTGGAGCGGCGAGCGAAGCTTGGGGCGCGGCGGGCGATTGCGCACGCGTGGGATGGGCAGCGGTCGCGCGGGATCGGCTACGGGGTACGGCGGTCGCGCGCGATCGGCTACGGCGTACGGCGTCGGGCGGGAGCGGCGGGTGTTCGGGTGGGGCCTGGTGGGTGGGGTTAGGGCTTGGTCAGGTCCAGGTGGGGTAGGGAGCGGAGTTGGTGGTCTTGGTGGTAGGCGAAGAAGGCGGAGATCAGGCCGGTGGCTTCTCGGCGGGTTCGGGGGTCGGCGCGGAGGGCGGTGGGCCAGTCGCCGGTGAGGAGGGCGGCCAGGTGGGTGACTGTGGTGGGGGCGGGCATGGCTGAGGCTGGGGGGCGGCAGGAGGCGCAGACTACGCCGCCGGCGGCTGGGTTGAAGGCTCGGTGGGGGCCTTCTTCGCCGCAGCGGGCGCAGTCGCCGAAGGAGGGGGCGTAGCCGGAGATGGCCAGGGCTCGGAGGAGGAAGGAGTCCAGGACCAGGGCTGGTTCGCGTTCGCCGGTGGAGAGGACCCGGAGGGCGCCGGCCAGGAGGAGGTGGTGCTGGGTGGCGGGTTCTTTTTCTTCTACTACCAGGCGGTCGGTGGTTTCCAGCAGGACCGTGCCGGTGGTGTAGCGGGCGTAGTCGTTGACGATGCCTTCGCCGTAGGCGGAGATGGAGACGGCCTGGGTGACTACGTCGAGGGTGCGGCCGGTGGCCAGCTGGAGGTCGACGTGACTGAAGGGCTCGAGGCGGGCGCCGAAGCGGGACGACGTCCGGCGGACGCCCTTGACGACGGCCCGGACCTTGCCGTTGGCGCGGGTCAGGAGCGTGGCGATGCGGTCTGCTTCACCCAGTTTGTGGGTGCGCAGCACGATCGCCTCATCCCGGTAGAGCGGCACCCGAACAGTCTCTCACCCGGCACCGACAACTTCTTCGAGGCTGACGGCCGGGCGGCCGGTGAGGTCGGGGACCGCGGTGGAGACGGTGCTGAGTTCGCCGGAGGCGATGGCGGCATAGGAGGTCACCCAGCCTGCTACCTCCCACGCTGCAGCTCCGTAGGACTCACGGGAGCGGTAGGCCTCATCAAGCGTCTCTGCCTCGTAGCGGATCGGCCGGCCCCAAGCAGCAGCCAGTACGGCGGCCGCCTCGGCCAGCGTGAAGGCGGCGGGGCCGGTCAGGTCGTACGTCGCCCCCGAGTGCCCCTCACCGGTCAGCACCGCAGCGGCTACCGCAGCCACGTCGTCACGGGCGACCGCGGCCACCCGCCCGTCGCCGGCCGGGCCGCGGATGGTGCCGTCCTCGCCGACGAAGCCGGGGACGAAGTCGAGGTAGAGGTTGTCGCGGAGGAAGGTGAAGTCGACGCCGGTACTCCGGATGTGCTGCTCGGTATGCCAGTGGTCGCGAGCGAAAGTAAAGGTCGCATCCGGGGCGGCCCCGGCGAACGACGTGTACACGATCCGTTGCACACCGGCCGCGACCGCCGCATCGACAGTTGCCTTGTGCAAGGAAACCCGGTCAGCGGATTCGGTTGCACTGAGCAACATCAGCGTCTCGACCCCGTCCAGCGCATCGAGCAGGGCGGAGTGTTCGCCGTACGACGCCACCGCCACCGAAGCACCCGGCAGCGACGGCGCTCGCGAGGCATCACGGACGACCAACCGCTGCGGTACGTCGGCCTCCGCCAGCAACCGTGCGATCCGCGAACCCAGCTGCCCGGTCGACCCGGTCAGCGCGATCATTTGCCCACCAGGTCCATGCCACCGGCGGCATACCGCTCGCCGGCCACATCCAGGTCCCGCGGGAAGGCAGCCTCCAGGTCGGCAAGCTCTTCTGCGGTCAACTCCACGTCCACAGCGGCGAGGTTCTCCGCGAGATACTTGCGCCGTTTCGTGCCCGGGATCGGGACGATGTCGTTGCCCTGGGCCAGCAACCAGGCGAGCGCCAGCTGCCCCGGTGTGACACCGCGAGCCGCAGCGAGCTCCTGCACGCGAGCGACCAGATCCAGGTTGCGCTGGAAGTTCTCGCCACTGAACCGCGGCAGCCCGCGCCGCGCGTCGTCCGGCTCGAAGTCGTCCGGTGACTTCAACTGCCCCGTGAGGAACCCACGCCCCAGCGGGCTGAACGGTACGAACCCGATCCCGAGCTCCCGCAGCGTCGGCAGTACGACGGTCTCCGGGTCACGCGTCCACAACGACCACTCACTCTGTACGGCGCTGATCGGGTGCACCGCATGCGCGGCCCGAACTGTGTCCCCGTTCACCTCGGACAGCCCGAGGTACCGGACCTTCCCGGCCTCGACCTGCGAAGCCATGGCCCCGACGGTCTCCTCGATAGGAACCTCAGGATCACGCCGATGCAGGTACCAGAGGTCGACGTGATCAACCCCGAGCCGCCGCAGCGACGCATCCAGTGCCTCGACCGCGTACGACGGACTGCCGTCGACCCCCGTCGGCATCGCCGCACCGGTCTGCGGCTTGAAGCCGAACTTTGTCGCCAGCACCACCTCATCCCGGCGACCGGCCAGCGCACGGCCGAGCAGCAGCTCGTTGGCGCCGTTGCCGTAGATATCGGCGGTGTCCAGGAACGTGCAGCCCGCGTCGATCGCCGCGTGCACGGTCGCGATCGACTCGGTCTCGTCCGACGTCACGCCGTACGACTGGGACATCCCCATGCAGCCGAGGCCGAGGCGGGACACGGTCAGGTCACCGAGCTGGGATTCACTCATGACCCGAACCTATCGCGCAGCGGTGACGTCCAAGGCACCCGGTGACCAGATTCCTGCGGAGGCAACGACTCTGTGACATTTTGCCGTGATCGGCCGTCGTGAGCGTCACTTTCCGTATCTTCACACCGAGGTGAGGGGGTGGCGATGTTCCTGCGCAGAGCCTTGCGCTACCGCTGGGCCCAGGCCATGGTGCTGGCCGGGATCAGCTTGCTGATCGGGACGTGTGCGGTGTTCGCGCCGTGGTTCTCCCGTGCCGTCGAGCAAACGGTGATGACCGAAACGCTCACCGGTCAGGCGTTGCCGGCTGCCTGGAAGCTGTCGTCCAGGACCGTGGTCGACGAGGTCGGCGGACCGGACGGGGATCCGAAGCTGCTCGACCAGCTCGTCCCCGCTGAGCTCACACCGCTCTTCAGTCCCCCGGTGCACGGAATGAAGAGCAACCTGACCTGGCGAGTGCCGTCGATGCTCCCCGAGGAACCGTCCGTGGCCGGCGTACTCGTCTGGCGCGACGACTACTGTGCGCAACTCACCGTGGTCGAGGGCCGCTGTCCGCAACGGCCGAACGAGGTGATCGCCTCGATCGCCGACAAGACGACCTGGGACTTCCGGCTCGGTTCATCCGTGCAGGCCAAGCCGGATGAGAACTTCGACGGTGGCGGCCCGCTGACCGTGGTCGGCTTCTACCGGCCGCAGCAGGCGCGCGGTGAGTACTGGTTCGGCCAGTACCCGACCGGACATTCCCGGCCGCCGAGCGACGAGGACGCCGGCGGCACGGATCACTTCTTCGCCGACCGCAGCACGTTCACCGGCAAAGCCTGGACGCCTCGGTTCAGTTCGGACACCCGCGTCCTCCCCGGCGTCGCCCGGATCGACGACCTGACCCGGCTCCAGGACGCCACGAACAAGGTGAACGGGAACGCAGGCGAGCGCGGGATCAACGCCGAGAACACCTCATCCCTGGCCACGGTCGTCGAGCAGATCCAGAACCAGCGTTCGCAAGGCCGCACGATCATCCCGCTGGTGATGGTCCAGGTCGCTCTGTTCGGCGTCGTCGTACTGGCGCTGGCACTGGGTGCAGTCGTCGACCAGCGTCGCCCGGAGATCGCTCTCTCGCGACTCCGCGGCGCCTCCACCCGCCGTACGGCGCGCAGTCTGATCATCGAGCTCGGACTCCCGGTGCTGATCGGGACGCTCGCCGGTCTGGCGACCGGGTTCGGTCTGCTGCTGATCGCGCGTGCAACGTGGCTCCGGTACGGCGCTCCGCTCGAACTGCCGTGGACCGTCCCGGCGGCGCTGGCCCTGGCGGTCGTGGTCGCGCTGCTGGTCGTGGTCCTCCAGGTCCGCGGCGGCGTTCGGCAGACGATCTCCAGCCTGTTGCGCCGAGTCCCCGCGCGTGGTCGCGGCTGGACGGTCGGCGTCGTCGACCTCTGCATCATCGTGTTTGCGGTCGCCGGGCTCGCCGCTGCGGTGACCGGTGACGGTCAAGGGCCGCTCCCAGTACTCACTCCAGCGTTGCTCTCCCTCGCGGTCGGCCTGACGTTCGCGCACTTGCTGCTGCCGGCCGCCGGGCTGATCAGCCGGAAGGCCGCGCGCCGCGGTCGGCTGGGGCTGGCGCTTGGCGCGCTGCAGATCTCCCGCCGACCGGCTGTCACCCGGATTGTCGCCGCGGTCGCGGTGGCGGGCGGTCTGCTCGCCTTCGCCGGCCAGGCCGCATCGGTCGGCGGCCACAACCGGGAGACGCGTGCTGGGTACGAGGTGGGCGCGCAGGCCGTGCTGCAGCTGAACGCGCTGTCCCTCGGCGATTTCACCAAGACGATCAACGAGATCGACCCGCAGCGATCCTGGTTCACCCCGGTGGTGATGTCGCGGCCGCCGGCGCCGGATTCGCTGAAGACGATGATGATCGAACCGGAGAGCTTCCGCCGGATCGCCCACCGTGGCAATCAGCTGACCGACGCGGCCGGCTGGCAGGCGCTGACTGCGCCGAAGACCAAGCCGATCGAGTTCCGCAGCTCGAAGTTGACGATCACCGCGGCCGTCGGCACGTTCGAATTCCTGGAGAATCCGAACAAAAGTGCTCCCGACTACGCACTGGCCCGCTCTCTCGTGCTGCGCGCGAATGTCGTCAGCCTGCGCAACGGCGGCCGCTACCTGGTCTCGTTCCCACCGTTGCCGCTGACAACGAAGCAGCCGGTCGCGCTGACCGCTTCGGTCGACTGTCTGGGTGGCTGCCAGCTGCTGCAGCTCGGCTTCGGCCGCGAGGTGCTGGACCAGGGCGGGGTCGCGGCGGACGTTGCCATCAGCAAGGTTTCCACCGAGGACCAGCCGTCGATCACACTCGGAACGGCGGCGGACTGGAAGGGTGTCGAGCACCTCGGCGGCGATCAGGGCAGGATCGCGTCCAAGCCCGGCGGCCTGCTGACGTTGGCGGTGCGGAGCTACAGCGACGACCAACTGCTGCAGTACGCCACGGTGCCGACGACTGTGCCGGCAGTCGTGACACCTGAGTTCCGGTATTCCGACGGGTCGACAACCAGCCCGGCCAGCGACGGTACGCCGATGTTCGTCGGCAAGCTCGGCAACGCCACCGGCCCGGTCAACCGGTACCCCGATCGGACTGCCGTCGTCGACCTCGAGACGGTACGGCGCCTCGGCGGCGGGCTGGACGAGCTCGCGACGGACTTCGAGTTGTGGCTGAACGACGCCGGGCTCGCCCGGGTCGACGAAATCACGGCGGCGCTGGGCAAGGCCGGGTACTCCGCGGAGCTGGCGGATGTGCGGTCCGAGCGGATCGCGTCGTACGGGCGTTCGGCGAGTGCGTTGACGTTGCAGCTGACTCCGGTGGTCGGGATCGCGTCCTGGGCGTTGGCGATCGTGGTGCTGCTGCTGACCGTGGTCACGTCATGGCGGTCGCGGGCGCAGGACTACGCGAGCCTGCGGATCACCGGCGTACCGGCTCCGTTGACCGGACGGGCTGCGCGGTGGGAGCAGACCGGTCCGGTCGCGCTGGCCGTGTTGCTGGGGTCTGCGTGTGGCGTGATCGGCGCGCAGATCGCCTTGCCGCTGATACCGCTATTCGCCGACACCGGTGGGCCGTATCCGCTGGAGCTGGCGACGAACTGGCCGGTCGCGCTCGGGTTGTGGGCCGGCGGGACGATCGTGCTCGCGGTGGTGACGCTGCTACTCGGCAGCGGGGTGAACCGGCGCGCGTCGTACAGCCGGATCCGGGAGGAGCTGACATGAGTGGGCTGGCGATCAGTACGACCGGGCTGGTGCATATCTATCGCGCGCACGGTCATGACGTGGCCGCGCTCTCCGGGATCGGGATCACCGTGCGGCCGGGTGAGCTGGTGGGGTTGCTCGGCCCTTCTGGTGCTGGGAAGTCGACGCTGCTGCAGCTGTGTGGTGGGTTGCTGACACCTAGCGCTGGGCGGTTACAGATCGGTGAGCACAACCTGGCGACGATGACCGAGGCCGAGCTGGATCGGATGCGGTCCGGGGATGTCGGAATCGTGCTGCAGGGGGCGGGGAGGAATCTCATTCCTTATCTGTCGCCGCTGGACAACGTGCGGTACGCACAGCAGGCGGCACCGCGGGATCGCGAGGTGCCGGCGGCGATCGACGTACTGGAGTTGGTCGGTCTTCGGGAGCAGGCTGGGAGTGCGTTGACTGCGCTCACACCGGGGCAGGTGCAGTTGTGTGCGGTCGCGGTGGGGATCGCGACGATGCCTGGGCTACTGCTGGCGGACGAGCCGACGAGCCAGCTGGATCATCATGCGCGCGATGAAGTACTGGCGGCGATCCGGACGATCAACCAGCGGACCGGGATGACGGTCCTGCTGATCACGCATGACCCTGAAGTTGCTGCTGCGCTTCCCCGGACGATCACGATCCGGGACGGGCGGATTGCGGCTGAAGGACGGTCTGGTGAGGAGTACGCCGTGGTCGCGACCGACGGATCGTTGCCGTTGCCACCACATGTCGCGGAGCTGTTGCCGGCGGGGACGCTCGTGCAGGTGACGATCGAGGACGGTCAGGTCCGGCTCAGCCCGGTGGATCAGGAGGGGACTCGATGATCCAGGTCGAGAACGTCACTGTCGCGTACGGCGATCTGATCGCGGTCGACGACGTGTCGTTCGTGGTACCGCCGGGGTTCGTGCTCGCGGTGAGCGGGCCGTCCGGGGCCGGCAAGAGTTCGTTGCTGTGGGCAATCGCTGGAGCGGTGGAGGTGCTGACCGGGAAGGTGGAGGTCGACGGGCTGCTGATCGCTGACCGGCCGACCGCCGCCGCGCACGGGGTGGTGCTGATCCCGCAGGGCAACGGGCTCGCGCGCGTACTCACCGCCCGGGAGAACCTGACCATCCCGCTACTCGCGAACCGTCAGGATCTTGATGACACCGATCGCGTCGTGGAGAGCGCACTCGAGGCGGTCGGTCTCGCTGAGAGCGGCGATCACCTCGTCGAGGAGCTGTCGGGAGGTGAGCAGCAACGCGTCGCCGTCGCCCGCGGAATCGCCCAACGCGGTCGCGTCATCCTCGCCGACGAATCCACCAGCGAACTCGACAGCACCAACCGCGAACGCGTCCTCAACCTCCTCCGAACCCAAGCCGACCAAGGCGTCGCCGTAGTCATCGCCACCCACGACCCCACCGTCGCCGCCTCCGCCGACGGCCACGCGGTGATGGACGAAGGCCGCCTCACCTGGGTCCGCCGGTTGTAGGCAACCTGGTACGACGGTCGCCGCCGCCAGCCCGGTACGACGCCCGCCGGTATCCGCCGCCACCCATGCGGCCGGGCAGGTCCACTTCCCCTCCCACCGCTGCGGCCGACAAAAGCTGGAAGTGGCGCAAAGCCGATCCAGCCATGGCTGAGGTGGGCGGGTGGACGCGGTGGGTGGGTGGGGTGGAGTGGCCCGGGGTTAGCTGGCTATGGCGGGGGGTTCGGCTACGCGTAGTGGGTTCAGCTGGATTCGGGTGATGCCTAGGGGGTGGAGGGCTTCGCGGAGGGTGGGTTCGGTGGTGCGGAGGTATTGCTGGTGGGGGCCGCAGGCGGTGTGCAGGTGGGTGCGGGTGGTGAAGGCGATGCCTACGTGCTGGCCGTCGGGGAGGTGGCCGGTTTGGAGGGTGCAGGCGACGCCGCCGGCGGGGTGGACGGGGACGTACCAGTCATCGCTATGTCGAGTGCTCACAGCAACGACGGTAGGACGCCGACCACCACGGGCGGGAGCTTTCTTACAGGGTTCTCACAGGCCCAGGGAGAGGGGGATGGTGGGTGGGCCGGTGCGGAGGAGGTCGGCGACCAGGGTCGGGAGGTCTCTGGGGGCGAAGCGGCCTTCGTGGGCCTGGAGTTCGTCGAGGGTCCACCAGCGATGGCCGTGGACGTTCTCGGCGGCCATCTCGTCGGGGGTGAAGGTGCCGACGGGGTCGAACGCCGGGGTGCGGATCAGGAAGTAGTCGTTGATGACGCCTTCGTAGCCGTCGGCGTGGCCTTCGGCAACTACTTCCTGGTGCCAGACGTGCGGCGGGTCCTCGGTCAGGGCGAGGCCGACCTCTTCGGTCAGTTCGCGGCGCAGGCCCTCGAGCAGGGATTCGGTCGGCTCGAGCCCGCCGCCCGGCGTGGCCCACAGTGGGCCGTCGTCGAACTCGAAGCGGACCAGCAGGATGCGGTCGTCGGGGTCGAGGATGACGCCGCGGGCGGCCGGGCGGAGCTTCGGGCGGGTGAGCTCCAGCTCCTGGCTCTGCTCGACGGCCGAGAAGCCGAAGCGGGCGTTGACCTTCTGCATGGCGGTGTTGGAGAGCGCGGTCCAGGTGTGCAGGTAGGACTGCGAATCACGATGTTCGGCGAGCAGTTCGAGGTTCGCCAGCTTCAGATGCGTGCCGAGGTTGTGACCGCGGTGGTCCCGGAGAACGAGCGTGTCGTCCTGCTGAACATGATCGGGATCCGAGCGCGGAACATAGATCAACGTGTACCCGGCCGGCTGACCGGCGTCGGTGTGCGCCATCGTCACCAGCGCGAGGTAGCTGCGATCCACGCGCTCCTCGCCCTCCACCAACCGCTCGACCGTCCACGGCACCGTCTCGCGCGTCATCCCACCGGTCGGTACGTCGTTGTCCATCGCGGTGTGCAGATCGGCGTACGCCTGCTGGTGTTCCGGCGGGCAGACCCCCGCCCACGACGTCAGTGTGTAGCCTTCGAGCTTCCCCGCCGACTCCCGCAGCTCGGCAAGCCGCACCGGGTCGTACGGGAGCGGTACGACGAGGTGGTCCTCAACGTGCTCAACCGTGAAACCCAACCGCTCCGCGAACACGGACCCCGGCCACGGCGACGACGGGACACCGAGCTCGGTCTGGAAGATCGTCCGCCCGAGCTGGGCGGCACGGGTCACGGCCCACTGCCACAACGCCGTACCGACGCCACGGCGTCGAAACGACGGCGGTACGTCGATCTCGACGTCGACGCTGTCCAGGTTGTCCTGCAACCGGTACTCGAACAGCATCGCCCCGACGACCTGATCGTCGTCCAGGGCAACGATCGCGAGCCGGGCCTTCAGCGGTGACGGGTCGCGCAGGGAGACGGCGAAGGTCTCCCGCGTTCCGAGGATGGCCGCCGGACGTTCCGCGACCACCCCCGCGCGCAGGGCGTCGTACCACTGGTCGAACAGCATCGGGTCGGCCGGGTCGATCTCGCGAACGGTGATCACCCGGCCGACCCAATCAAATCCCAGGGTCAGAAGCTACCGATTAAACCGGCGCGACCTTGCCCGAGTACATGCCCATGATGACGAAGTTGTCGGCGTACGGCGCGTTCTTCAGGATCGGGTCGTCGTCGGCCGGGAACTTGGCCACCCGCTTACCCTCCAGCGCCGGGTTGTTCCCGTACCGCTCCCACAGCGGGATGATCGGCAGCAGCTCGTTGAACGCCAGCGCCGCGGCGGTGATGTTCTTCTTCTGCTCGTCGACGTTCAGGCCCTGGGCGGACTTGTCGACCACGGCCTTGAGGTCGATGTCACCGGCCGAGGTCTTCTGCTTGAGCGGGAAGTTCATCCCCTTGCCGCCCTGGTTCGCGGCCGTCACGTAGTTGAACGTGTAGAGGTCCTGGACGAACGCGAAGTACGGGTGCGGGTGCGACGACGCGCCCCAGCTCTGGATCGCCAGGTCGAACTTGCCGGCCAGTACGTCGGGGGTCAGCTGGGTGAAGGTGATCCCGCGCTTGGTGATGTTGAAGCCGAACTTCGTCAGCTGGTCGGCCGCGTTGGTGGCGGCCGGGTTCCAGTCGGCGAACTCGGTCGGGAACTTGATGTCGTACGCCGCGGGCTTACCGGCCGGCGTCTGCCACTTGTCGCCGACCTTCTTCCAGCCGGCCTCGGTGAGCAGCTGGGTGGCCTTGGCGAAGTCCTTCTCGTACGGCTGCAGCTTCTTCTGGTCGGCGTCGGAGACCCAGTCCGGAACGGTCTGGTCGGAGAAGCCGGCCATGAACTTGCAGGCCTTGCCGGACTCGCCGAGCGCGATCGTGCCGTTCTCACCGCGGTCCAGGATGTAGGCGATCGCCTGCCGGACGCGGACGTCGGCGAACTCGGGGCGGGTCGTGTAGTTGAAGACCAGCGCGGGGCCGGAGTACACCGGCGGGCGCAGGATCCGGAAACCGTTGCTCTCGAAGGTCTTCTCGCTGGCCACCGCGAAGCCGTGGGTCGCGTAGTCGACGTCCTTGTTCATCACCGTCGGGGTGATGTCGGAGGTCTCACCGTTGTAGAGCACGACCTTGGTGAAGCCGACCTTGTCGGCGAACAGGCCCTTGTCGTTCTTGACCAGTGCCATCTGGGCGTTCGTCATGGTCTTCGGGTCGTAGTTGAACGGCCCGGACACGATCGGGTTCTCCGGGTGGAACTTCTGGAAGTCGCCGTTGAGGGTCTTGCCCTCGCCCGAGTCCAGGCTGCCCTTGGCCTTGCGGAGCGTCTCGGCCTTGGTCGCCCACTCGCCGTACACGGCCGCCGGCAGGATCGGGGCGCGCATGATGTAGCGCTCGAGGACGGTGGACGGCGTCCCGATCGAGTAGACGACCGTGGTGTCGTCGGTCGCCTTGACGTCGGACAGGAAGGTCCAGTCCTGTTGACGCATCAGCCAGCGCAGGTTGGACGTCGCGACGACGTCTTTGCTGGTCACGGGCGTTCCGTCGCTCCAGGTCAGGCCGGAACGGAGCTTGAGCGTGAATGTGTTGGCCTTCTCGTCCAGCGTGCCGGACTCGGCCATCATGTATTCCCACTTCTTCTCGGCCCAGTGGTACAGGCCGGCGCTGGGATAGATCAGGTCGAGATACGGGCTCTGCTGCTGGACGCCGTCGAGGACACCGGCACCCAGGTTGAAATGGCCCTTCGGGGGCAGCTGGTACGGATACGCGCCGTGGAACTCTTTGCTGGCACCCTCGCCGCCCTGGGCGTTGGGCTTGCTGGGCGAGCACGCCACG
The DNA here is from genome assembly GCF_042262745.1 of Kribbella sp. NPDC056345. Taxonomy (NCBI): domain Bacteria; kingdom Bacillati; phylum Actinomycetota; class Actinomycetes; order Propionibacteriales; family Kribbellaceae; genus Kribbella; species Kribbella sp. NPDC056345. The sequence goes on from NZ_JBHJQQ010000001.1 coordinate 33,080, forward strand.
GCCGAGCCGAGACCGGCAGCGCCGAGACCGGCGAAGCCGAACAGCTGAAGCACGTTGCGGCGGGAGACCTCGTTGGTCCGGGCCCGTGCCGCGGACTCGTTGTTGCCGGTGGGACTCATCCTCGGTCCTAACCTTTCTCAAATAAAAGTGCTACTGACCGTCTTCTCGCTTCGTACGGCGCCGGGTCCACACGACTGCGGCGACGACGATCAGGCCCAGGAACAGGCCCAAGAACAAGGTGAACAACGTGACCACGAACTCCGGCGTACCGGGGGTGAGCGTGAGCAGCAGGACGCCGGCTCCGAGCACCAGAAAGGCTGCCCAGCCGAGCGCCATCCGCCCCAGCTCCGGAGGCATCAGGCTGCCGGCTCATCGGCGCCGTCCCGGGCGACCACGTGACAGGCGGCCGACTGGCCCGGCCGGACCTGGATCAGCTGCGGTACGTCGCCGTCGCACAGCCCGTCCTCGAACCGGCCGCAACGTGGGTGGAACGCACACCCCGGTGGCAGGTGCGCCAGGCTCGGAATCTCCAGGCTGCGCAGGGATTCCGCGTTCTTGGTCCGGGTCAGATCGGGGTCCGGCTCCGGGATCGCGTCGATCAGCGCCCGGGTGTACGGGTGCGTCGGCGCGTTGATGATCCGCGGGGTCGGGCCGAACTCGACGATCCGGCCGAGGTACATCACCGCGGTCCGGCCGTGCCAGCCGAAGTACTTCGCGATCGCCAGGTCGTGGGTGATGAACAGGAACCCGACACCGAGCTCGTCGCGCAGCCGGCCGAGCATCGCCAGCACGCTGATCCGGATCGACACGTCGAGCATCGAGGTCGACTCGTCGGCGATGATGATCTTCGGGTCCAGGGTGAGCGCCCGGGCGACCGCAACTCGTTGCCTCTGGCCACCAGATAGCTGGTGCGGGTACTTCGACAGGTAGTTCTCCGGCGGCGTCAGGTCGACCTTCGTGAGCAGCTCGTGCGCACGCTCGGCAGCAGCCTGCTTACCCTTCACCACACCGTGTTTGAGCAGCGGCGCGGTGAGCGTCTGCTGGATCGTGCGGGTCGGGTTCAGCGAGGCGTACGGGTCCTGGTGGACGTACTGCACGCTGCGCCGGAAGTCCCGGAAGTCCTGCTTCTTCAACGACCAGATGTCCGTACCGTCGAACATCACCTGACCGCTGCTCGGCCGCGTGAGCCCGGCCGCCATCCGCGCCGCCGTCGTCTTCCCCGAGCCGCTCTCCCCCACCAGGCACAGCACCTCGCCGGGGTTGATCGACAGGTTGGCCTGGTCGACCGCACGGATCGGCCCGGCCTTGGTGTCGAACACCTGGCTGACCCCGTCCAGCGTCATCAACGGCTTACCGCTCGCCTCCGGTACGGCGGGTGCCGACTCAACCGCGGTCATGATGCGGTCCTCCGTTCCAGGTGGACCTGGTCGGAGTGGATGCAGGCGACGTCGTGGGCGTCACCCGGCTCGTCGGTGATCGGGATCAACGGCGGATCCACCTCCTGGCATTCGTCGGTCGCGAACTTGCACCGCGGGTGGAACGAGCAGCCCTTCGGCAACGCGGCCAGGCTCGGCGGTCCGCCGGGGATCGACTCGAGATCCGGCAGGTCGCCGACGATCGGTGGCACGGCCTTGATCAGACCGAGCGTGTACGGGTGCCGCGGCTTGTAGAACATGTCCCGGACACCACCGGTCTCGATGATGCGCCCGGCGTACATGGTGGCGACACGGTCGGCGAGCTCGGCGGCCAGCGAGAGGTCGTGCGAGATGAAGATCATCGAGAAGCCGAGCCGCTCGCGCACCTCGTGCAGTACGTCGACCACCGACCGCTGGGTGAGGATGTCGAGTGCCGTCGTCGGCTCGTCGAGGATCAGTACCTCGGGCTCCAGCAGCAGGCTCATCGCGATCAGCACCCGCTGCCGCATACCGCCGGACAGCTCGTGCGGGTACGAGTCCATCACTCGCTCGGGCTCGAGCCGGACCAACCGGAGCAGCTCGGCGGCGCGCTCCTCGATCTCCTGCTTGGTCGCCTTGGTGTGCGCACGCATCGTGTCGTGCATGTGCCCGCGGATCTTCAGCACCGGGTTGAAGGCGTTCATCGCGCCCTGGAACACCATCGCGGCATCCCGCCACCGGAACTGCCGCAGATCGCGACCATCGAGACCCAGTACGTCGATCTCGGTACCGTCACCGCGGTTGAAGGTCACCTGGCCGGACGCGTGCCCGAGTCGCGGCAGCAACCGCAGCAGACCGAGCCCGAACGTCGTCTTACCGCAGCCGCTCTCGCCCACCAGCGCCAGACTCTCGCCCGGATAGAGGTCGAGGTCGACACCGCGGACCGCCTGCACCGTCGTACCGGAGCCGGTCCGGTACTCGACCTTGAAGTCGCGGATCGAGAGCAGGGGTTTGCCGGTACCGCCGCGCACCGCGCGAGTACTTGTCGCAGGAACAGTCATGGCGATCACCGGTCCCGGAGACGGGGGTTGAGGATCTCCTCGAGCGATCTGGTCATCATCACCAGACCGAGCAGGAGCAACGTGATGGCGACGACCGGACTGAGGATGAACCCCAGGCTGGCGTCGTTGAAGATCGCGCCGGCGATCCAGGCGCGGTTGAGCATGATGCCCCAGTTCGATCCGGTCAGTGGCGCGAGGCCGAGCAGGTACAGGCCGACGAGCGAGTAGATCGCGTTCGTCACGCCGATCATGAAGTTCATCAGGATGAAGCTGGCCATGTTCGGCAGGATCTCGACGAACACGACCCGCGGCGTACCGAGGTCGAGCAGCCGGGCCGCCTCGACGAACTCACGTTCCTTCAGCGACAGCACCTGGGACCGCACAGCCCGCGTGAGCACCGGCCAGGACAATCCACCGACCAGCAACGCCAGCAGGAGTGGCGAGTCGAGCCTGAACATCGCGCCGAGGACGGCCAGCAGGACGATCTGCGGCACGGTCAGTACGACGTCGGCCGCGGTCACGACCGCGGAGTCGACCCAGCCGCCGAGGTAGGCGGCCAGCGATCCGAGCGCGATCGCCAGGGCGGTCGAGATGGCGGCCGCGACGAACCCGATGAAGATGACGGACCGGCCGCCGTCGATCATCTGGATCAGCACGTCCTTGCCCTCGTTGTCGGTCCCGAGCAGATGCCCGGGCGATCCGAAGGGCAGCAGGATCTCCTTGATGTTCGGCTCGACCGTCGGGGTGAAGATCGGCCCGATCGCGGTGATCAGGACCAGCAGCGCCACGATGATGAAGCCGATGAACCCGGCCGGGCTGCGGCGCAACGAGCGCAGGATCCCGGCGAACCGGGAGACGCCGGTGGTTCCGATCGCGGCGACGGCGCCGCTGGTCACAGTGTCGGTGGCCACGCGCTTACCCCTTGGCCTTCCCGCCGACCCGGATCCGCGGATCCAGCCGGCTGTAGAGGACGTCGGCGAGCAGGTTGGCCACCACGACCGAGATCGTGACGACCAGGAAGATGCCTTGCAGGACGGGATAGTCGCGACCCGAGACGGCGTTGTACAGGCTGAACCCGATGCCCTGGTAGCCGAAGATCTTCTCGACGAAGATCGAGCCGCCGACGACGAAGCCGAGCGATACCGCGAGCTGGCTGAACAGCGGCAGTACGGCGTTGCGTCCGACGTACCCGGCGCGGATCCGGCCGTCGGTCAGACCGCGGGCCCGGGCCACCGTCACGTAGTCCTCGCCGAGAGTCTCGACCGTCGACGACTTCATTACCAGCGCCCACGAACCGACAGTGGTCAGCAGATAAGCCAGGATCGGCAGCGTCGCGTGGTACAGGATGTCGTTCAGGAAGCTGAGACTGAACGCTGGTTCGACGCCTGGCGTGTAGGACCCGCGCGCTTCGGTGAGGTTGAAGACCTGCAGTTTCACGCCGAGGAACACCACGATCAGGATCGCGACGATGTAGTTCGGGATCGCGTGCAGCAGCGAGCCGATCGACGTGAGCAGATGGTCGATCCAGCTCTCCCGGCGGTACGCCATGATCATGCCGGCGATGATGCCGAGCACGAAGCTGAGGATCTGCGCGATCCCGACCGAGAACAGGGTCCACGGCAGGTAGGTCTGGATCACCTGGGCGACCGTGGTGCCGGGCGAGAGCAGCGACGTACCGAAGTCACCCTGGACGAGATTGCCCATGTAGGTGAGGTACTGCAGGATCAGCGGCTCGTCCGGGTCCAGCGAGAACAGGTTCTTCGCCTGTGCGGCCGCGTCGTCGTACGAGATACCGGTCTGCGCGATCTGGGTCTGGATGTAGGTGTCGACCGGGTTCCCCGGCAGCAGCCGGACCAGGAAGAAGGTCAGGGTCGACACCAGGAAGATCGTCAGGATCGCCTTGGCCAGTCTCCGGACCAGCCAGGCACTGAGAAAACGCCGCGCCGCCGAGGGCGTCGGTTCGTCCACCGGCCCTTCGATCAGCTTGGGGGCAGGTGTCTCGACCGCACCGCTCACTGCTCACCTCCATCGAGGACCGCCGACGGGCACACACAGAAAATCTGTACTGGCCTAATGCACGATCTCTTGCATTGATCTGCGCACAGTGGGGTTAGTTTGCGCAGCCGCAGGCATCAAGTCAACGGTTTCAGAGGTTCGGAAGTCACAGACACCGAATCGTGAGCAGACCATCGCACTGAGCACCGATCCTGCCACGGTGTGTGCCGGATCACTGTTGAACGCAACGCAAACGACGCCCGCCAACCCTTTCGGTGGCGGGCGTCGTTTGATAAATCAGCGCGTTGCGCGGTTGATCGCGGAGACCACAGCCTTCAGCGAGGCGGTGAGGATGTTGGCGTCGCGGCCGACACCCCAGAAGACGTCGTCGCCAACCTCGCACTCGACGTACGCCGCGGCCAGGGCGTCACCGCCGGCCGAGAGCGCGTGCTCGTGGTAGTCCAGCACCCGTACGTCGTACTTCAGCGGCTTGATCGCGTCGACGAACGCCGAGACCGGGCCGTTGCCCTCACCGGTCAGCTCGTGCGGTACGCCGCCGGAGTAGACCTGCACGCGGAGCTGGTCGCTCTGGCCCTCGCCGGACGACGAGTTGACCGTCAGCAGCGACAGCTTGCCCGGGGCAAGGTACTCGGCCGCGAAGATGTCCCACAGCTGCTGCGGGCCGACCTCGCCACCCTCGGTGTCGGTGTGCTGCTGGACCACCCGGCTGAACTCGATCTGCAGCCGGCGCGGCAGGTCGAGCCGGTGCTCGGCCTTCATCATGTACGCGATACCGCCCTTGCCGGACTGCGAGTTCACCCGGATGACGGCCTCGTACGAGCGACCGACGTCCTTCGGGTCGATCGGCAGGTACGGCGCCTCCCAGTGGATCTCGCCGACCGGACGGCCCTCGGCGGCAGCCTGCTTGTCCAGCGCCTCCAGGCCCTTCTTGATCGCGTCCTGGTGCGATCCGGAGAAGGCGGTGTAGACCAGGTCACCGGCGTACGGCTGGCGCTCCGGGACGCGCATCTGGGTGCAGTACTCGACCGTACGGCGGATCTCGTCGATGTCGGAGAAGTCGATCTGCGGGTCGATGCCCTGGCTGAACAGGTTCATCCCCAGCGTCACCAGGTCGACGTTGCCGGTCCGCTCACCGTGGCCGAACAGACAACCCTCGACCCGGTCCGCGCCGGCCATCAGCGCCAGTTCGGTGGCGGCGACCGCCGTACCGCGGTCGTTGTGCGGGTGCAGGCTGATCGTGCTGTGCGCACGCCGGGTCAGGTTGCGGCCGAACCACTCGATCTGGTCGGCGTAGACGTTCGGGGTGCTCATCTCGACGGTGGCCGGCAGGTTCAGGATGATCTCGCGCCCGGCGGCCGGCTGCCACTGGTCGCTGACCGCCTCGCACACCTCGAGCGCGAACTCCAGCTCGGTCCCGGTGAAGATCTCCGGGCTGTACTGGTAGCCGAACTCGCAGTCGCCCAGCATGTCGTCGGCGTACTTCATCACCGTCTCGGTGCCGCGGACCGCGATGTTCAGGCACTCGGCCTTGTCCACGTTGAAGACGACCCGGCGGAACAGCGGCGCGGTCGCGTTGTACAGGTGGATGGTCGCCTTCGGCGAGCCCTGCAGCGACTGCACGGTCCGCTCGATCAGCTCGTCCCGGGCCTGGGTCAGCACCGAGATCGTCACGTCGTCCGGGATCGCGTCACCCTCGATCAGGCTGCGGACGAAGTCGAAGTCGTACTGGCTCGCGCTCGGGAAACCGACCTCGATCTCCTTGTAACCCATCTTCACCAGCAGGTCGAACATCCGCCGCTTGCGGGCCGGCGACATCGGCTCGACCAGCGCCTGGTTGCCGTCGCGGAGATCGGTGGACAGCCAGCGCGGGGTCTTGTCGACCGACTTGCCCGGCCAGGTGCGGTCCGGCAGAGCGATCGGCGGGAACGCGGAGTAGCGGTGGATCGGCATGCCGGAAGGCTGCTGTACAGGCTGAGGCTGGTTCTGCGGTGCCACGGGAGGTTCTCCTCGGATGCGTACTGCTCAGGGTCGCTGGACGACCGGCGTACAACAAAACCCCGCGGCGAGGGAACCGGCCTTGTCAGGCCTCGCCGCGGCAGCGAAGGAGGAGAAGCTGGTGCTGCATAGTGACTGTGAGTCTATGCACAACCCCGCCCGCCCGTCGAACCGGGGGTCCCATCTACCGAGACACGGAGCGTCACTGCGGTAGCACCGAGCGGCCGCCGCCGTCGCGGCCCTCAATGATCCCCGGCCGGCCGAATCCGCCACCCTCCATCAGCATCATGAAACGGGTGTCGATCTCGCCCCACAGTTCCCGCTGCCAGCTGTGGATCTCCCAGTAGCGCTCGACCAGGGCCTCGTGCATCAACTGGTTCGCGGTCTTCTGCGCACTCGCCCGGATCAGCGGCTCGATCTCGGCCAGCTTCTCGTTCAGTACGACGGCCGGCACCGGGATGCCCTGGGCGTTCTGCCCGGACATCATGTCCCGGCGCCACTGCTGACCGCGGTTGTAGCCCTCACCGGTGAAGTCGTCCGCGATCGACAGCTTCTGCCCGAGTGCGCCGGCGGTGAACCCGTCGACGATCTGGGCGCGGCCCTTGACCGCGTTGTCGATCGCCTTGGCCTCATCCTCACCGTCGCCGAGGGTCGCCAGCGTGCCGACGACCGCCGCCAGCCCGCCCACGATCAGCCCACCGGCGATCAGCGCCTCGGCGGTGAGCAGCGCCGCGGCCTTCTCGGCCAGTGTGGTCGCGATCCGCCGGTAGTTCGGTTCGAGCACGGCCTTGAGACTGGTCTTCGGTGAGATCTTGAGCTGGGTCCCGTCAGCGGCGGTGAACGTGAACTCCTTGAGCTTGAGATCCAGCCCGGCCTCGAGGGTGGCGAACTTGATCTGCTCCTCCGGAGCGGCCTTGCCGTCCAGCTCCAGCAGCGTGAACCCGAACTTCAGTTCGTACGCGTCACCGTCGAGCGAGGTCTCCAGCCCGAGCTTGCCCTTGTCCGCACTCGCCTCACCGCCGAACTTCCCCTTCCAGGCGCTGCCGTCGAGCAGTCCGCTGGTGAACTTGTGCAGCTCGGTCGAGACCTCACCCTGGTACGACGCGCCCTTGAGGTCGGTCACCACACCGCCCGCACCCTTGACCGCACTGTCGCCGGCGCCGGCGCCGATGATCTCGAAATCGGCCGAGCCGCCGGCCACCAGCTGCAATTGGCCGAACCCGAGCTCCTTGGTGGCCTTCTCCTCCGGGGCATTGATGGTGAGCTTGCCCGATGGCCCGACGAAGGCACCCTGCGGCGTCCCCTCCTGGGCCACCTTCTGCGCGACGGCCGCGTTCCCGGCCTGCTGCTGCAGTTGCAGCATCGTGGCCTGGGAACTGTTCACCTCGGGCTCGGGCCGGCTGACCTGCGGCCGGCCGGAGCGTTCGTCCTCGCGCAGGTCGGTCCGCTCCATACCAACCACTCTGCCGCCGCCCATCGCAGGCTCACCAGAGCCGAACGCGCCGCGCAGTTTGCCTTCAAGGGCACTTGAATACCTAGGCTTTCAGCCATGACCTCCCTCCTCGAACGGATCGGCACCAGCGGCCTCGGTGTGCTCGTCACGCTCAAGCGCGACGGCCGGCCGCAGCTGTCGAACATCACCTATGTGTACGACGGCGAGCGCGTCCGCATTTCGCTGACCGACGACCGCGCCAAGACCAGGAACCTGCGCCGGGACCCGCGCGCCAGCATCTACATCAACGGCGAGAACGGCCGCTCGTACGTCGTCCTGGAAGGGAAGGCCGAGCTCACCCCGGTCGCCGCCGACCCGCACGACGCCACTGTCGAGGAGCTCGTCGACTACTACCGGAAGGGCTCCGGCGAGCACCCGGACTGGGACGAGTACCGGGCCGTGATGGTGCAGGACAAGCGGCTGATGTTCTCGATGACCGTCGAGCACGCGTACGGGATGCCGTCACCCAGCTGACTGTCACAATAAATAGGTCGCGCGACTGAGTCGCGGGCGTCAGTCTGGGGAGGTGGAGATCACTGGACTGTCGCCTGACGACGAAGCCGGCGTAGCCGCCGCGTCAGCTCTTGAGACCGCGGCCGCGAAGGCCGATTGCCCGGGGCTGGTGATGTCGACACCCAAGGGGCTGGCGAACGCACTGCGGTACGGCTGGGACCTGAACCCCGGCAAGAAGTACCTGGCCCACGACACCGACGGCACGCTGGTCGGCACGGTCGGCCTGCACTTCCCGAAGTACGAGAACACCGACCAGGTGTGGTTCGACGCCTGGGTCCATCCCGACCATCGCGACGGGACGGTCTTCGCGGAGCTGGTGGCGTTCGCCGAGCAGGAGGCGCGGGCCGCCGGCCGGACGATGATGGGCCTCAACACCTTCGACACCCCGTACTACATCGCGCTGGCCGCCGAGAACGGCTATGAGCAGAAGGCCGTCGAGGTGAACCGCAAGCAGGACATCGCGGGTCTCGACTGGGAGCTCGTGCAGAGCCTGTACGACGGCGCGGTCGCCAAGTCGGCCGAGTACGAACTGGTGCGGATCAAGGGTGCGCTGCCGGACGACATGATCGAGGAGATGATCGCCGTCGTCGAGTCGATCAACGACGCTCCGACCGACGACCTCGAGATCGAGGACGACGTGTACAGCACCGAGCGGATGCGCGCCTATGAAGAGGCGCAGGCGAAGTGCGACAACACGATCTACCGGCTCATCGCGCGGCAGAAGGAGACCGGTGCGCTGGCCGGTCACACGGTGATCGCGGTCGAGCGCGAGCGGCCGGAGATGGGCTGGCAGCACGACACCGCGGTCTCCCGGGACCACCGTGGTCACCGCCTCGGCGCGCTCCTCAAGGCCGGCATGCTGCTGTGGCTGCGCGAGGTGGAGCCCCAGCTCACCCGGGTCGACACCTGGAACGCCGAGTCCAACAACCACATGATCAGCATCAACGAGCAACTCAACTACGAGATCGTCGCCCGCTTCCTCGACTACCAGAAGAAGCTTTAAGCCACTTCGACGATGGTTACGTGCATGCGGTTGGTGATGGTGAAGCCCATCGCGGTGTAGAGGCGCTGGGCGGTGAGGTTGGTGCCGCCGGTGTGGAGGAACGGGGTGCGGCCGGTTGCGGTGATCTCGGCCGCGACCGCCCGGATCAGGCGGCGTGCGAGGCCCTGACCACGGTGGTCGGGGTGGGTGCAGACGGCACTGATCTCGGCGTACGACGGGAGGGTCTGCCGGACGCCGGCCATCGCGATCAGCTCGCCGGCCCGGCGGATGCCCAGGTATGGTCCGAGCTCGATCGTGCGGGTACGGAACGGGCCCGGGTCGGTGAGCGCGACCAGGGCGATCATCTCCGGTACGTCGTCGGCCGTCAGAACGACCGCCTCGTCGTCGACCGCGGCCACCCCGTCCGGTGCCACGAACTGGACGAGGTCGAACTGCTGATCCAGCTTGAACAACTCCGGCAGCGGGAAGTCCGGGCGCATCAGGGCGACCGTCGTACCGGGGCCGAGCAGGGCGGCCGCGTCGGCCCAGTCCTGCTCGGTCGGGTGGTCGGGGACCGCGAGGAACGGCGCGACCTCGGGCAGGTAGCGATGGGCGTTACCGCGGGATTCCGCGAAAGGCGCGTGCGGGCCGGTGAGGGCGTCGTACGTCGGATTCCGCAGCCCCATCAGAACCCCAGTTTCCTCAGGTGCTTGGCGTCGGTCTGCCAGTTCTTCGCGATCTTGACGTGCAGGTCGAGGTAGACCGGTGTGCCGAGCAGAGCCTCGATCTGGCGGCGGGCCTCGGCACCGACCTCGCGCAGGCGGGCACCCTTGTGCCCGATCACGATGCCCTTCTGGCTGTCGCGCTCGAGGAAGATGTTCGCGTAGATGTCGAGCAGCGGCTTGTCCTCGGGACGGTCCTCGCGCAGGCCCATCTCGTCGATGGTGACGGCGATCGAGTGCGGCAGCTCGTCGCGGACGCCCTCCAGCGCGGCCTCGCGGATCAGCTCCGCGACCAGGGTCTCCTCGGGCTCGTCGGTGATGTCGCCGTCCGGGTAGAGCGGGAAACCGTCGGGCAGCAGCTGGGTCAGCTCGCTCGCGACCAGCTCGACCTGGAAGCCGGACGTCGCCGACACCGGGATGATCGCGGCCCACTCGATCCCGGCCGCCTCCCCCAGCTCCTGGATCTCGGTCAGGTGCTCGAGCATCCGCTCGGGCTCGACCAGGTCCGCCTTGGTGGCGAGCGCGACCTTCGGCGTCTTGGCGACCTTCGCGGCCTCGGCGACCAGGAACCGGTCGCCCGGCCCGATCTTGTCGCTGGCCGGCAGGCAGATCCCGATCACGTCGACCTCGGCCCAGGTGCTCTTGACCAGATCGTTCAGCCGCTGCCCGAGCAACGTACGCGGCTTGTGCAGCCCAGGGGTGTCCACCAGGATCAGCTGCGCATCCGGCCGGTGCACGATCCCCCGTACGGCGTGCCGCGTCGTCTGCGGCTTCGACGAGGTAATCACAATCTTCTGCCCGACAAGCGCGTTGGTCAGCGTGGACTTGCCCGCGTTAGGACGCCCCACGAAACACGCGAACCCAGACTTGAACCCGGTGGGTTGCTGAGTGGGGGCAGGCGCGGGAGCGGGGCGGCCTTTGCTCTTGGTGGGCTTCTCAGGTGTTGATGACATTGCGGACCTCTCCGGTCGGATCGGCCACGACGACCGGGATGGCGGCGCCGGCGAAGTGCCGAACCACGTTGATGTCAGCAGTATCCGCCTCGGTCACGACGGCGGCGGCCTCGAGGCCCTTGACGCCGGAAGCCAGGGCCATCGCGACGGCCAGCTGGAGTGCGGTCAGGTCGACGGTGTCGAGGGCGACCGTGCACGCCGAGTAGGTGCGGCCGTCGGAGTCGCGCACGGCGGCGCCCTCGGCCGCGCGGGTGCGCGCACGGGCTGCGCGGGCGAGCGTGACGAGTTTGGCGTCCTCCGCCGAAAGGTCTGACACAAGACTCCTAGTTAGGCGTGCTGGTGGTTCTGGTCGGTGCGGCCGGCGGCTGGTTCCTCGCGGCGCACCAGCACAGTACCGACCTGGTTGCGGCGGCCCGACGGGCGCTCCGCGGTGAGTGACAGGCCGGCGATCTCGACCTCGGCACCGGGGATCGGCACCTTGCCGAGCAGCTTGGCCATCAGGCCGCCGACGGTGTCGACGTCGTCGTCGTCCAGCGGTACGCCGAACAGTTCGCCGAGCTCGTCGATCGGGTACCGGCTGGAGACCCGGAAGGCGCCGTCGGACAGCTCCTGTACCGAGTCCGGGTCCTCGTCGTACTCGTCGGTGATCTCGCCGACGATCTCCTCGAGGATGTCCTCGATCGCGACCAGGCCCGCGGTCCCGCCGTACTCGTCGACGACGATCGCGAGGTGCATCCGGGCCGCCTGCATCTCGCGCAGCAGCTCGTCGACCGGCTTGGAGTCCGGCACGTACATACACGGGCGCATCACCGACTCGACCCGCTCGGTCGACTCGGCCGAGGCGTTGTCGTAGACGCGGCGCATCACGTCCTTGAGGTAGACGACACCGACGATGTCGTCCAGCGACTCACCGATCACCGGGATCCGCGAGTAGCCCGAGCGCAGCGCCAGCGAGGTGAGCTGGCGCAGCTTCTTGTGCTTCTCGATGTAGACCATGTCGGTCCGCGGCACCATCACCTCGCGGGCGATGGTGTCGCCGAGCTCGAAGACCGAGTGGATCATCTGCCGCTCGCCGGACTCGATCACCGCGGACTTCTCCGCGTAGTCGACCAGTGCGCGCAGCTCGGCCTCGGTCGCGAACGGGCCCTCGGCGAACCCCTTGCCGGGGGTGAGCGCGTTACCGATGATGATCAGCACCTTCGGCAGCGGCCCGAGGATCCGGGTCAGCGCCATCACCGGCCCGGCCGAGACGATCGCGAACCGGTCCGAGTGCTGCCGGCCCAGGGTCCGCGGTGCGACCCCGATGATCACGTACGAGACCAGCACCATCACCACAGCAGTGATCAGCACGTGCTCCCAGGTGACCAGGATGACCTCTGAGAGTGCCTGGGTCACCAGCACGATCGCCGTGATCTCGCACATCAACCGGAGCAGCAGCAGCGAGTTCAGGTAGCGCGGCGCATCCGAGAGCAGCGCGCTCAGCCGGAGCGCCCGCAGGTTGCCCTGCTCGACCTGCTCGTTGGCCCGCACCTTCGAGTACGACGACAGTGCCGCCTCCGCACCGGCCAGCAAGCCGGCCAGCAGCACGAGCACCGCAGCAACGACCAGGAGTACTAGGTCGTGAGAGCTCACGGCAACGTCACTGTCCTTCGAGTCGATTCCCGGGAGCACGCCAGGCCTCGAGCAGCCGGCCCTGGATGTCCCACATCTCCGCCTTCTCGGCCGGTTCGGCGTGGTCGTACCCGAGCAGGTGCAGGATGCCGTGCACAGTCAGCAGCTCCAGCTCGGCCCACGTACCGTGGCCGGCCTTCGCGCCCTGGGCGGCGGCCACGGTCGGGCACAGCGCGATGTCGCCGAGATGCCCAAGCGGCAGCTCGGCGTCGTCACCGCCGTCCGAACCGGGCCGCAGCTCGTCCATCGGCCAGGACATCACGTCGGTCGGCCCCGGCAGGTCCAGGAACTCGACGTGGTACCTGGCCATCGTGTCCTCGTCGACCAGCTTGATCGACAGCTCGCATTCGGGGTGCAGCCGCAGCGACGACATCACGAACCGGCTCAGCCGCATCAGTCCGCCACCGTCGATCTCGACGCCGGACTCGTTGTTCACTTCAACGTTCATCTTTGGTGCTCAGCGCCCCGTTGTCCTTCGTAGTTCTCGTACGCCGAAACGATCCGGCCGACCAGCTTGTGCCGGACCACGTCGTGCGAGGTGAGCCGGCAGAACTCCAGGTCCTGGACACCCTCGAGGATGCCCTGGACGACCCGGAGGCCCGAATTCGTCCCGGTCGGCAGGTCGACCTGGGTGACGTCACCGGTGACGACCATCTTGGAGCCGAAACCGAGCCGGGTGAGGAACATCTTCATCTGCTCCGGCGAGGTGTTCTGCGCCTCGTCCAGGATGATGTAGGCGTCGTTCAGCGTCCGGCCGCGCATGTAGGCCAGCGGCGCGATCTCGATCGTGCCGGCGGTCAGCAGCCGCGGGATCGACTCCGGGTCGAGCATGTCGTGCAGGGCGTCGTACAGCGGGCGCAGGTACGGGTCGATCTTCTCCGACAGCGTGCCGGGCAGGAAGCCGAGCCGCTCACCGGCCTCGACGGCCGGCCGGGTCAGGATGATCCGGGAGACCTCCTTGGCCTGCAGCGCCTGGACCGCCTTGGCCACCGCCAGATAGGTCTTGCCCGTTCCGGCCGGACCGATCCCGAACACGATCGTGTTCTTGTCGATGGCGTCGACGTACCGCTTCTGGTTCAGCGTCTTCGGCCGGATGGTGCGGCCGCGGCTGGACAGGATGTTCTGGGTCAGGACGTCGGCCGGGCTCTCGCCGGTGGCCTGCTTGATCATCGCGATACTCCGCTCGACCGAGTCGGCGGTCAGGCCGTGCCCGGTCCGGATCACGATCACGAGCTCGTCCAGCAGCCGCTCGGCCAGCGCCAGTTCGGCGGGTTCGCCCTTCAGCGTGATCTCGTTGCCGCGGACCATGATGTCGGCGGCGAACTCCTTCTCGATGATGCGGAGGAACTCGTCCCGGGCTCCGAGCAGGGCCACCATGTCGATGCTGTTCGGCACGACGATCTTGTGCGCCGTCTGCGGGGTGGCGGTGGCGCCGTCTGCGCGCGCCTCCGGTTCGATACTGCGTGGCCTGGACAGGCTCTTCCTCCTGGAGACAGTGACTAGTGAAAAGGGGTGGTGATCCGTCCATGCTAGCCGTCCCGGCCGACAGCCTCACTGCGAATTTCCCGGGACACGCCTGTGGCCGGTCGTTCCGGCGGCAGGTGGACGCCTCCGGGTGACACCCGGCCGGGCGCGGCGGTGCCGGTCAGGACGCCTCGCAACTGGCCGAGTTCGCCGGACCGCTGGGCTCCCGGACCGGCCTGCTCGAGCGCCAGCCGGCGGTCGCGCTCAGCGGCCCACTGCGGCGTCGGGTGCAGGTTCACAGTGACGTTGTCCGCCGGCCGGACCAGTTCGTCGAGCGCGGCCCGGCGCGCAAGCTCGGCTTCCTGCGGCGGTAGGCCGCGGGTCGTCTCGTAGACCCGCAACATCCGGTACGTCGCCTCGATCGCGGCCAGCGTCGACCCCGACCGGGCCGGTGGCGAGTCGAACTCGTCGGCGTGGGTGTTGCGGTTCTTGTCCAGCCCGATCACATGCCCCGGCGTGAACACGTGCAACGACTGGACCCGCGCTGTGGGATCGCCGTCGTACACGGAGAGCTCTCGCCAGGCATGCGCGCCGGAGTAGCTGTCCTGTAGTGCGTGCGCGGCCGCACCGAGGTGCATCATCTCGTCCCGCGGCGACGCGGCCGCGTGGGCCGCGGTCAGCTCCGCGAAGAGGTACTCGGTGTTCGACTCCAGGTTGTCGGCACCGCGTCGATAGGGGTCGGCCATGAAGTGTGCTCGCTGCGCGTCCGGGTTCGCGTACGCCGAGTGACCGGTCGGCCCGAGTCCGACGTACACGAAGGGTTTGCCGGTACCGGCGAAGTTCTTGATCACACCGGCACCCAGCGGGCGGTCCTGGTAGGCCTGGGCCTTGTCGAGCTGTTCGGAGTACTCCTGGCGGCTCAGACCGTCCCGGGACAACCGGTCGTACAGACGCGCGACGGCGGCGTACGTGATGTCCCGGTGCCCGCACCAGTGACCGTCTCCGTGTTGCTTCATGCACAGAGAGTGCCACTCTGACGGTTCATCGAATCCTGTTGTCAACCTGGGACGAGGCCTTCGCGTCTCTGTTGTGTGGCACAACCTGCGGTGGTGTACGAAGAGTGCGTGACACATGAGTCCTCGTGGAATGCCGACGAGGCGCTGACGGCTGTCTACACGGCGCACTACACGTCGCTGGTCCGCCTCGCCGCCTTGCTGCTGCGTGACACCGGAACGGCGGAGGAGATCGTGCAGGACGCGTTCGTCGCGATGCACGGCCGCTGGCACCGGCTGCGCGACCCCCACAAGGCACTCGCCTACCTGCGCACCGCCGTGGTGAACCGCACCCGCTCCCGCCAGCGCCACCTGGTGGTGGTCGACAAACACCTGCCGCGCAGCCTGCCGGACGAGCCCAGCGCGGAGCAGGCCGCGCTGCGGACGGCCGAGACCGACCGCGTGATCGAAGCAATGCGCAACCTGCCGGAGAAGCAACGCACCGTGATGGTGCTGCGGTACTACGGTGACCTGTCGGAGGCGGAGATCGCCGACACGATGGGCATCAGCCGGGGATCGGTGAAGAGCCACGCCGCGCGGGCGACCAAGTCGCTGCGCCAGCTCCTGGAGCGGACCGCATGAACAACCAACCAAACGATCCGTTCGACGAGCTGATGCGGCGATCTCTGGCCGAGGAGGCCGACCGGATCGAGCCGACCGACGCGCTGCCCGAGATCCTGGACCGAGCCCACGCCGTACGACGCCCGGTCGCGCGCCGCCCGTGGGTCGTGACAGCCGGCCTGGCCGCGGTCGGGACGGCCGCTGCCGTCGGAGCGTTCACCGTCTTCAACGGCAACTTCAACACCGCCGACGAGGGTGACGCAGTCGCCGGGCAAGGCACTGTCACCTCGGCCGGCGGTGCGCCGACCACCACGCCGGACACTCCCCGGAGCGAGCCGACCAAGGCACCGACCGTGCGTCCGTCAGAGGCCACGTCGGCCTCTCCCCAGGTCGGTCGCGGGATGCCCGAGCAGGTGGTGTCGAACAAGGCCGTCCCGGTCTACTGGCTCGGAAGCGCGACCGCCGGCAAGCCCACGCAGAAGGCGGCTCCGCAGACGAGATCGTCGACCCGGCTCTACCGGACCTGGTCCAGGGTGAACGGACGACCGGCATACCAGGCGGTCCGGATCATGACCTCGAAGCAGCCCAGCGATGCGGACTACTACTCGTTGTGGAAGGGCGCCGAGGTGGGCTCGGTGACTCTGGACGGCGCAGTGGTCACCGTCGACTTCAAGCGGTTCCCGGAGGGGAGGGTCGACGAGGAGACTGCGCACCTGGCCGCCCAGCAGCTCGTCTACACCGTGCAGGGTGCGCTGGAGGACAGCACCCGGCCGATCCAGGTCACCCAGCGCGGCCGGACCGGCGTCCGGCTGTTCGGCCAGGTCGACACCAGCTTGCCGCTCGGCCGCGCGCAGGCGCTCGACGTCCAGGCACTGGTCTCGATCGAGTCGCCGACCGAAGGGGCGCTGGTGTCGGGTGGCGTCGTCACCGTGCAGGGCACGGCGGCGGCCTACGAGGCGACTGTCAACTACCGCGCCACGAACCTCAAGACCGGCAAGCAGTACAGCAGCGTCGTGAACACAAGCGAGGGCCAGAAGTTCTCGCCGTTCACCATCGAGCTCAAGCTCGAACCCGGGGCCTGGCAGATCGAGGCGTACCTACTGTCCGGCGAGGACAGCTCCGTCAGCGACCTGGACACCAAGACGATCGAGGTCCGCTAGCCCGGGAGCCTGCAGTGTGGGGTGCATGTTGGGCCGTTCACGGCGGCCATCCTCCCCAGCCGTTGTGAGGTGGGCTGGGGAGTCCTGACGGTTGTTTTCGGGTGGTTATGGTCCCCAGCTCGGTCGCCGAACCACCCAAGCGCTGGCCTCAGCGGGCCGCACAGCCTTATCAGCTCCAGCGGGACCGGGCGAGGAGCGCTGAGGCGGCGGCTACGCCGGCGGTTGACGTGCGGAGGACGGTGTTGCCGAGGCGGACTGGTTCGGCGGGGAAGGCGGCTAGTTCGGATGGGGCGATTCCGCCTTCGGGGCCGATGACGATGACGACGTCGCCGGTGGCCGGTACTTCGAGGTCGGCGAGTGGCACGGTTGCTTCTTCGTGCAGGATCACGGGGAGGGCCGCATTCTGCACGAGCTTGGCGATCTCCGGGGTGGTGGCGATCGGGGTGACTTCGGCGAACCATGAGCGACGGGATTGCTTGCTGGCCTCGAAGGCCCAGGCCTGCCACTTGGCGAGGGTCTTCGCGGATCGCTCCGGGTTGCTGCGGAACTGGCTGCGCTCCGCGTTCCACGGCACGATCACGTCGGCGCCGATCTCGGTCAGCATCTCCACGGCCAGCTCGGCCCGCTCGCCCTTCGGCAGCGCCTGGACGACGACGAGCCGCGGCGTACCGGCCGGGTCGCTGCCGCGCTGGTCGACGGTGACAGTCAGCCCGGTCTTCGAGGCGGTCGCGACCGGCCCTTCGGCCCAGGAGCCGCGCCCGTCGGTCAGGCGGATCCGCTCGCCGGGGCCGATCCGCCGGACGACGGCGGCGTGCCGGCCTTCCGCGCCGTCCAGTGTCAGCTCTTCGCCGTCGAGCTCGGCGGCGAAGAAGACCGCGACGCCCATGGTTTAGTGCTGGCCGAAGGCGTCGCGGAGGCGGCCGAAGACGCCCTTGTGGGCGGCCTGGATCTGGCCGTGCGGACGCTCCTCGTCACGCGCCACAGCGAGCTGCCGGAGCAACTCCGCCTGGCTGTCGTCGAGCTTGGTCGGGGTCTCGACGATGACCTGGACGATCAGGTCGCCGCGACCCGCATGCCGCAGCCGCGGCACACCACGCGCAGTCAGGGTCATCGCCGTACCGGACTGGGTGCCGGGGCGGATCTCCAGCGGGGTGGTCTCGCCCTCCAGCGTCGGCAGGTCGATCGTGGTCCCGAGCGCGGCCGCCGTCATCGGCAGCGTGACCGTGCAGTGCAGGTCGTCGCCGTTGCGGGTGAAGACCTCGTGCTGCTCGACCTCGATCTCGACGTACAGGTCACCGGCCGGACCGCCGCCGGGACCGACCTCACCCTGACCGGACAGCTGCACGCGGGTGCCGGTGTCGACGCCGCCGGGGATCTTCACGGTGACGGTACGGCGGGAGCGGACCCGGCCGTCGCCCGCACACTCGACGCACGGGTTCGGGATCGTGGTCCCGAAGCCGCGGCAGTTCGGGCAGGGGCGCATGGTGCGCACCTCGCCGAGGAACGAGCGCTGGGTGTGGGTGACCTCGCCACGGCCGTGGCAGATCTCGCAGGTGACCGGCTCGGAGCCGGCCGCCGCACCGGAGCCCGAACAGGTCGGACACAGTACGGCGGTGTCGACCTTCAGCTCGCGGGTCGTCCCGAACGCGGCCTCGGCCAGGTCGATCCGCAGCGGGATCAACGCGTCCTGGCCACGTCGCGTCCGCGGCCGCGGCCCGCGGGTGGCCCCGCCGGTCTGGCCGAAGAACGCGTCCATGATGTCGGTGAACGTGAACGCCTGACCGCCGCCGAACCCACCGGGCCCGCCACCGGCCGACGCGAACGGGTCGCCGCCGAGATCGTGCATCTGCCGCTTCTGCGGATCGCTCAGCACCTGGAACGCGCGGCCGATCTCCTGGAACTTGTGGTGCGCGTCCTCGGAGTCGTTGACGTCGGGGTGGTACTGGCGCGCCAGCTTGCGGTACGCCTTCTTGATCTCGTCCGCTGAAGCGTCACGGCTGACGCCCAGGACGGCGTAGTAATCGGTGCTCATACTCCAGACCAGGGGTTAAGTGAATGCGTCATGACTCAGCCAATATCTGGCTGACGTAGCGCGCGACGGCCCGTACGGCGCCCATCGTGCTGGGGTAGTCCATGTGGGTCGGGCCGACGATGCCGAGGGTGGCCAGCGCCTCCGACTTGGACCCGTAGCCGGTCGCGACCACCGAGGTGGTGGCCAGCTCCTCGTACGGGTTCTCGTGACCGATGCGGACCGTCAGGGTCTGCGGGTGGGTCGCCTCACCGAGCAGCTTGAGCAGGATGACGTGCTCCTCCAGCGCCTCCAGCACCGGCTTCACGTTCCGCTCGAAGTCGTCGCCGTACCGGGTCAGGTTGGCCGCGCCACCGACCGCGATCCGCTGCTCACCCATCTCGTCGGTGAACGCCTCGAGCAGGGTTGTGACGATCGCCGCGACCAGCGGGCGGTCGTCCGGCGCGAAGTTGTCGGCGACCGTGGCGAGCGAGGTGGCCGCCTCGGTCAGTCGCTGGCCGACCATGGCCGTGTTCAGCCGTGACCGGAGGTCGGCGACCAGTTGCTCGTCGATGTCCTTCGGCAGCTCGACGATCCGCTGCTCGACCCGGCCGTTGCTGGTGATCAGGACCAGCAGCAGCCGGCGCGGTGACATCGTGACCACCTCGATGTGCCGGACGCTCGACCGGTTCAGCGACGGGTACTGCACGATCGCGACCTGGCGGGTGATCTGGGCGAGCAGCCGGACCGTCCGCCGTACGACGTCGTCGAGGTCGACCGCGCCGCCGAGGAAGGACGTGATGGCCTTCTTCTCGGCCGCGGACAGCGTCTTGACCGTGCTCAGCTTGTCGACGAACAGCCGGTAGCCGGCGTCGGTCGGGATGCGGCCGGCGCTGGTGTGCGGCTGGGTGATGTACCCCTCCTCCTCCAGCGCGGCCATGTCGTTACGCACCGTAGCCGGGGAGACACCGAGGTTGTGCCGGTCGACCAGTGTCTTCGAGCCGACCGGCTCGTGGGTCGCGACGTAGTCCTCGACGATGGCGCGGAGTACATCCAGCTTGCGCTCATCCAGCACGCGACCACCCTCTCCAGCCTCTTGGCACTCAAAAGCTCAGAGTGCCAGTCTAGGCGGTGTCGGGCGACGCTCCCAACGGAACTGCTGCGGGGCGCGTCACTGTACTGGCCACATCAAGCGGCTGATCCTGGACCGCAGAGTCGATAAAAGACTCCAGTACGTCGAGCACGTGGTACGCCAGCTCGCCGTTCGCCCGGTGCGGTTCGCCGTTGCGCAGCGCCCGGGCCATGTCCGCCACACCGACGCCCCGACCGGCCCCGGCGTACCCGCCGGCTGTTGCCACTTCCGTCCACTCCCGCTGGGTCGGAGTGACGATCTCAACCGCCCCGTCGAAGCCATTGGGGTCCGGAACCGACAGACTGCCCTCAGTCCCGTGCACCTCGATCCGCGGCAACCGACCGGCCCACACGTCGAACGACATCAGCACGGTGGTCAGTGCGCCGGACTCATGCTCCAGCACGCCGGTCAGGTGCGTCGGAACCTCCACCGGGAAGACAGTCCCGGCCCGGGGACCGGTGTGGATCATCCGCTCCTGTTTCGACTGCCCGGCGCGCGCGGTGACCCGCCGTACCGGACCGAGGAGGGTGACCAGGCTGGTCACGTAGTACGGGCCCATGTCGAGGACCGGGCCGCCACCGGGCTGGTAGTAGAACTCAGGCGCCGGGTGCCACAGCTCGTGGCCGGGCGTCACCATGAAGGCGGTCGCGGCGTGCGGTACGCCGATGTCACCACGGTCGATCACGGCGCGAGCTGTCTGGGTGCCGGTGCCGAGGACGGTGTCCGGTGCGCAGCCGATGCGGAGGTCGTGCGCGGCGGCGTACTTGAGCAGCGGGTCGGCCTCGGCGCGATCCATGGCCAGCGGCTTCTCGCCGTACACGTGCTTGCCGGCGTTGAGAGCAGCCTGGTGTACGGCGGCGTGGGCGGCCGGAATCGTCAGGTTGATGACGATGTCGACGTCGTCGGCGGTGTACAGCTCATCGGGTGTGAGCGCGCGGATGCTGTCCGTGGCGACCGCCTGGGCGCGCGCGAGGTCCAGGTCCGCGACCGCGACCACCTCGACACCGGGCAGCTTGGCCAGGTGATCGAGGTAGGTCCCGGAGATGACTCCGGTGCCGACGATGCCGACTCGTGTCACTTGCTCGCCCACAGCAGCCCCCGCTCGATGATCGTGCGCACCTCAGGAACGTCGAAGTCGTCGAGCTTGTGACCGACCGTGCAGACGAACACCCGACCCTCGCCCCACGTGCGCGTCCAGACCACCGGCATCACGGCGCCCTCGATCCACGGGAAGTCCGGGTGCGTGTCGAACTTGGTGGTCGCCAGCACGTTGTTGGTCGGGTCCGCGTGCAGGTAGTACTGCTCGGTGTGGACGTCGAAGTGCGTGATGCCCTCGACGATCGGATGGTCGGCGACCACGTCGACGCGGTAGTCGATGAAGTTGTGCGGGTGCGAGACGAACTGCCCGCCGGTGACGAAGCTGTAGTCGGCGTTGTCCCGGAACGAGTCCACGATCCCGCCGTGCCACCCGGCGAACCCGGTCCCGCCACGGATCGCCTGCTCCAGACTCTTCAGGTGCTCCGGGGCGGCGGTCGACATCGTCACGCACTGCAGGACGAGGTCGACTCCGTCCAGGTCCAGGTAGCTCTCGGTGCTGTCCGACGTGGTGACGTCGTACCCGTTCTCCTTCAGGTAGGGGATGAACAGCTCGGTCGCCTCGACCGGCACATGCCCGTCCCAGCCACCCCGCACCACCAGCGCACGCTTCGTCGTCACATCGACCACCCTCGAAAGTTTCGCCGCAATTACCGGAAGATTCGACCTCGACCTTAAGCGCCCGGCCCCGACGCGGTCTAGGGTCGGATCATGGGCTGGAAGTTCTGGAAACGACCGCAGGCGAACACCTTCCCGGGGACGCGGCCGCAGGACGTCGTACCGCCGGGCGCGTTCGCGCTGACGGTCGAGGACGTGTTCTCGATCACCGGTCGCGGGACGGTGGTGACCGGGAGGGTGCAGGCCGGCAGCGCGGCCGTCGGGGACCAGGTCGTGATCACGCGGGCCGGGCAGGTGGTGTTCCAGACTCAGATCACCGGGATCGAGATGTTCCGCAAGATCACCAAGGTCGCGAAGGCCGGTGACAACGTCGGGCTGTTGCTGCGCGGGGTCACGAAGGACCAGGTGGCCGAGGGCGATGTGATCGGCAAGTAGGGTCGTCGGTATGAGCTGGACCGAGCTGGGCGACAGGTGTTGGGTACGTCGGTACGACGAGTGGGACCTGAATGTCGGGCTGGTCGTGGGGTCCGGTGGGGCGTTGGTGATCGATACCCGCGCGACGGCCGAAGAGGCTGAGGAACTGCTCGGGCATGTTCGTGAGGTGACCGAGCTGCCGGTGCGGTGGGTGGTCAACACGCACTCGCACTTCGACCACGTGAACGGGAACGGCGTGTTCACGGAGGCGACGGCGTACGCGCACGAGAACACGGTGGCGGCTGCTGGGCTGGCGGCCGTGTCGTTCTCGGTGGCGAAGGTGATCGACCTCGGTGATCGCCGGGTCGAGCTGCTGTACCTGGGTAACGCGCACACCGCCGGCGACGCGGTGGCCGTCGTACCGGATGTGAACGTGTTCTTCCTGGGTGACCTCGTCGAGGAGTCGCAGCCACCGCAGTACGGCGACGACTCGTTCCCGCTCGAGTGGCCGGACACGCTGGAGCGGATCATCGGCACCATGCCCGCCGGGGCGATCGTCGTACCGGGGCATGGCGCGGTCGTCGATGCCGCGTTCGCCACCGCGCAACGCGACGAGATCGGTCAGGTCGCGAACACGATCTCCGATCTGCACCACGCCGGGACCTCACTCAAGGACGCGCTGAAGCACACCGAGGGCTGGCCCTGGGACGGCGCCGACCTGCAGAACGCGATCAAGCGCGCGTACGGCGTCCTCGGGCCGCCGCGGCGCCCGACGATCCCGTTGCTCGGGCCGGGCTGATTGCCTGAACGTGCACAAGTGCACGATCGATGCGACAACTTGATCATCGGTACACCTGACTCCCCTACGGTTCTGGCATGACCGAACCGCAGAACAACAACTTCCAGCCGCCGCCGTACCAGCAGCAGCCGCTCAGCCCGCAGGACGAGCGCACCTGGTCGCTGCTCGCCCACGTCGGCACGATCGTGCTGGGCTTCATCGCCCCGCTGATCGTGCTGCTCGTCCAGGGTGAGAAGTCGCCGATGGTGCGCGCGCACTCCGTCGAGTCGCTGAACTTCCAGATCACCGTCACGATCGGGTACGTCGTCTCCTCGATCCTGATGTTCGTGATCATCGGCATCTTCACGTTCTTCGCGCTCTGGATCGCCGCGCTGGTCTTCGCGATCCTCGCCACCATTGCCGCCAGCAAGGGTCTGCCCTACAAGTACCCGTTCGCGCTGCGCCTGGTGAAGTGAAGTAGCAGTTACTCGTTGACACAGGTTCGGTGAAAGGCGCAACTTGATCCATGGCCACGACTGAGCAGACCACGCATCCCGACGGCCGGGTCGAACTGACCGATCCGGACGTGATCGCGACCAGCAGGTACGGGAACGCGGAGCTCGCGCCGACCCGGCTGCGGGACCGGAACTGGACGACGTACAACTACGCCGCCCTCTGGATGGGGATGGCGCACAACATCCCCAGCTACCTGCTGGCCGCCGGGCTGGTCGCGCTCGGGATGAACTGGCTGCAGGCGTTCGTCACGATCACCCTTGGGAACCTGATCGTGCTCGTCCCGCTGTTGCTGAACAGCCACGCCGGGACGAAGTACGGCATCCCGTTCCCGGTCTTCGCGCGCGCCTTCTACGGCGTCCGCGGGGCGAACTTCCCGGCCCTGCTGCGGGCGTTCATCGCCTGCGGCTGGTTCGGGATCCAGACCTGGATCGGCGGTCAGGCGATCTACGTGATCGTCGGCGAACTGGCCGGCAAGGGCTGGACCGAGGCGTCCGTGGTCGGCGGTCACCCGTGGACGCTGTGGCTCAGCTTCGGCTTCTTCTGGCTGCTCCAGATGGTGCTGATCTGGCGCGGTATCGAGGGTCTGCGCCGGTTCGAGAACTGGGCGGCGCCGCTGGTCACGGTGGCGTTCCTGGCGCTGATGATCGCGATCCTGGTCAAGGCCGGCGGCTTCGGCCCGATCCTGTCGCAGCCCTCGAAACTCGGCTGGGACGCCGACTTCTGGAAGATCTTCGCGCCGTCACTGATGGGCATGATCGCGTTCTGGGCGACGCTCAGCCTGAACATGCCGGACTTCACCCGGTTCGGCAAAGGCCAGCGCCAGCAGGTGATCGGCCAGATCATCGGCCTGCCGACGACGATGTCGTTCATCGCGCTGGTCTCGATCATCACCACCTCCGGCACGGTCCTGGTCTACGGTTCGGCGATCTGGGACCCGGTCGAGCTGACCCGGCGTTTCGAGAACCCGGTGGTCGTCACGATCGGTCTGGTGATGGCGATCCTCGCGACCATGTCCTGCAACGTCGCGGCCAACGTGGTCAGCCCGTCGTACGACTTCGCGAACGCACTTCCACGCTGGCTGAACTTCCGCACCGCCGGTCTGCTCACCGGCGTGATCGGCATCGTGATCCAGCCGTGGCGGCTGATCTCCGACCCGTCGATCTACATCTTCGTCTGGCTGTCCTTCTACGGCGGCCTGCTCGCCTCGGTCGCGGGCGTCCTGATCGCCGGCTACTGGTTCATCGACCGTACGGCGCTCGCCCTGCCCGACCTGTACAAGTCGTCCGGCCGCTACTGGTACACGTCCGGCTGGAACTGGCGCGCCGTCGTGGCCACGGTGTTCGGCTCGGTCCTCGCGGTCGGCGGTGCGTACTCGAACCCGGGTGCCGGACCGTTCCCCGCGGACGGCCTGATCCCGTTCCTCAAGCCCTTGTACGACTACTCCTGGGTCGTCGGCCTGCTAGCCGGTTTCGCTGCCTACTACCTGCTCAGCAAGCCGGTACGGTTGGCGCGTGGCTGATCGGTATGGGAACGACGTACTGAGTGGGGACTGGCGCAAACCCAAGAACGGGCGGACCGTCGAGGTCGAGATCGAGAAGGGCATGGTCGTCGAGGAACCCTCGTCGGGGTTCGTCGGGGCGATCGTGCGCTGGGAGCACGGCGTGGTCGATCTCGAGGACCGGCACGGCAAGATCCGCTCGTACCCGATGGGTCCTGGCTTCTGGCTGGACGGCAAACCGGTCAGTCTGAAACCGCCGAAGAAGGCCGGTCCGGCCAAGAAGACCCGTACGGCGTCCGGTTCGGTGGCCGTCGACAACGTCCGGGCGAAGGTGGCGCGGGCGAGCCGGATCTACGTCGAGGGCCGGCACGACGCCGAGCTGGTCGAGAAGGTCTGGGGTGACGACCTGCGGATCGAGGGCGTCGTCGTCGAGTACCTCGAAGGTATCGACGACCTGCTCGGGATCGTGAACCGCTTCCAGCCAGGCCCCGGCCGGCGGCTCGGCGTCCTGGTCGACCACCTGGTCGAGGGCTCGAAGGAGTCCAAGATCGCTGCGCAGATCGACAACCGGTACGTGCGGATCGTCGGGCACCCGTTCATCGACGTCTGGGAGGCGATCAAGCCGTCCTCGGTCGGGATCAAGGCCTGGCCGCGAATCCCGCACGGCCAGGACTGGAAGAAGGGTGTGCTGCAGTCGTTCGGCTGGCCGGCCACCGACCAGGCCGACGTCGCCGCGGCCTGGAAGCACATCCTGTCCAAGGTGAACAGCTTCGCCGACCTCGACCCGAGCCTGCTCGGCCGGGTCGAGGAGCTCATCGATTTCGTGACGCTGGACTGATCTCCGGCAACCGCTTCGCGATCCACGCGCGGATCAGCCGGCGCGCTCGCCGTACGTACCAGGTCAGCGCACCGAGCAGCGCAGCCGCGGCCAGCACCATCCCGGCCAGTACGGCGGCGACGATCCGCACCCCGGACGCGTCGACCACTCCGGCGACAATCAGCAGCACGACACCGAGCCCGAGCGCGACCAGTGGCATCCACGGCTCGAAGAGCAGTGGGCGCTTGGATGGCGTCAGCTTGGCCCCGCGCACGAGCCGGTCCCACACGGTTTCCCGGGCCGGTTCGGTGAACCAGCGCGCGGTCCGCAGCAGCCACGTTTCCGGCTGCTGCTTGCGGCCGGCCATCGCCCTGACCGCGTTACCCACCTGCGGACCAAGGCCGCCGGAGACATCGACCATCCGATCCGCCAGGCCCTTGGTCGTCGCGCGTCCCTCGGGCGACTGGTTCAGCTCGTCGCGCATCGTCGTCAGCGCACGGAGCCCGGCATCGGCCGGGAAGTCCTCGGCCAGCCGCTGGATCCGCTCCGCGACCGCCTGTGGCTTCCAGTCCTCGGCCAGCAGCACCTGACGTTGCGTCTCCCGGATCCAGTCCGCATCCGCGCCGAGCATCGCGCCGAGATGCGCCACACAGTGCAGGCGGCCCATCAGCCAGTCCCACCGCCGCCAGTCGGCGGCACCGAACGCACCGAAGTGACCGACCTGGCTGCCGTACAGAATGCGGTCCTTCAGGTCGTCGGCAATGGATCCGGCCGGCAGATCATCCAGCAGGGTCAGGGGAATATCAGGTCCGAGGCGCAGGAACTGGAACGGCGCGCTGCGCTGCTGCGGTGTCCGCGCCGACGTACACCGCGAGACGATCTCCACTTCGAGCGCGGTCTCGACGAGGTTCCAGCCGATCACCGCGATCAGGTCCGCGAACGCGGAACCCAGTGCCTGCTGGATCTGCAAGTCCTCGAAGATGTCGCTCAGCCCGACCGCGACCGCCTCCGCGCCACCGGCCGGCCGCAGGTCGAGATCGGCCGTGGTGAGCTGATCGGTCAACGCGTCCCGGACGGCCTGCGTCTTGAGCAGACAGTCGCTGATCGCCTTCAACCGACGCTCGAGCTCCGGCCGCTCTTCAGCCGGTGCCACGCTGATCCGGTTGCGCAGCGAGCGCAGGATCAGGCGAACCACGCGCTCGGCCGCGCCGGTCCCCCACAGCCAGCGCGGGTCACCGTTCTTCTGCAACGGCTCGATCGAGCCGTCCGGATCCGGAACCCACGGGTGATCGGTCGCGAGGATCTCGTCGATCTCCGCCTCGGACAACGCCGTGGCCGCGTCGAGCACGGTGGACTGGTCGTGGCTCGCGATCGTGACGGCCTCCCAGACTCCCCCGGCGGCCCGGCCGCGCGAGTACGCCGGTTGCAGCGCCGTCGCGGCGGACCGCAGCCGGTCCCGCTCAGCTGGTTGCTCCATGCAACGATCGAACAGCCGCTGGGTGTCGGACCAGGACGCGTCCGCCTCCAGCAGCAACCGCTCGAGCTGCTCGACATCGGAGCGGAAGTCCACCTCACGCGGGAACTGCACGGCCGACAACGCCGCCACCCGCCAACTCGGTTCCTTCGCCTCGGGGAGCGCTGTCGACGCACTCCCGATCCCGGCGGACGGTACGACGTACAGGACGTATCTGCTCGCCCGCCCGGCGACCGGCCGGCGCGCGACCACGTCGAGCACCGGACCGAACGGCGCGTTGTCGAGCACGCCACCATCGACCAGCCAGGCACCGGACTCCGCCGTTGTCGGCTGCATCCGCGGCGGCGACGCCGCCAGCTTCGGCGTCTCCAGCACCGGCCCGAACGCGGCCGGGAACGACGCACTCGCCCGCGCGGCCCGGGCCAGCAGCTTGGTGTCCTTCAACCCGTTCGTGTCCTTGACCTCGAACGTCCGGGTCGCGCCGTCGTACTTCGCCGCGTTCTCACTGGTGAACGCGAACAGATACCGATGATCCGGTACGACGAATCGCTGGCCGGCCGCATCCCGCGCTTCGAACTGCTGCACGCCGAGTCCGGACGCGGTCACGAACAACGTGACCGGCTCCTCAGCCGCTGTCTCACCCGCATCCGCGACACCCTTCAGCAGACTGTCGAGCTCCTGCAGGAAGTAGTTGCCGTCGAGCACCGAAGACGACTTCGCACCGGCCGACGGAACCAGCTTGCCGACCTCGAGCGATCCGAGCCCGACCCACTTCTGC
This sequence comes from Kribbella sp. NPDC056345, assembly GCF_042262745.1. NCBI lineage: Bacteria > Bacillati > Actinomycetota > Actinomycetes > Propionibacteriales > Kribbellaceae > Kribbella > Kribbella sp. NPDC056345. The sequence continues at coordinate 61,244 of NZ_JBHJQQ010000001.1, forward strand.
CGCAGCCACGGCCCGTCCGCACCACCCGGGTCGAGCGTCGACCCGTTCGAGATGGCTGTCGCCAGCAACGATCCGTTCAACCCACCGGCGCTCGTACCGGCGATGACATCCACGACGACCCGCCGCCGTTCGTCCCCACGCTGACACAGCTCACGCCAGCGCTCGGCCAGCACCGCGTCGTACGGCTGCGGACCAGGCGCCGACGACGACCCCGACGCACGCCGGATCAGATCCAGCTCATGCGTCACACCGCCCATCCACACGGCCAAACTGACACCACCGTTGAGAACCAGCGCGATCCGGATCTCATGTTCACTCATAGGTCCCCCTAGCCTCACTGGTACCACTCTGTCACGAAGAGGAACGAAAGCAACAGCAGAGAGTGAACAAAAGGTTGCCCCGTCGAGCAGTTGTCCGGCGCAGCCAACGAGCGCATTCTGTAGTCGGGGGTGACCGGTATGCGCACAGTGATGGCAGCAGCAGTAGCGATCTTGATGCTGGTCGTGGGGTGCAGTGACACGCCGGCTGGAAACGGTGGCAGTACGACGCCGCCGGAAACGACGGAGACGACGACCGGCGAACCGACTCCGGAGCCGACCACCACGGAGACCACCCAGACCAAGCAGAACAAACCCGCCATCTCGCTGGCGACCGCGCCCGTCGGAGGCGCCCCCGACGAGACCGGGATCGAGCAGTGCGCGTCGGTCGCCTGGCTCGCCGGCGACCTCCCCGACGGCACGGTCGTCACGTTCGGCGAGGTCCGTCTCGAACCGGGCGACATCTTCGAGCTCTACCAGCAGGCGTGTCCGGGTGACCGCCGGCGGTGTCCCGGCCTGACCATTCGTGCGAACACGGAGCCCGAGTCGTGCTACGTCGGCGCGAAGCAGGTTGCCAACGGCACCGAGGACCCGAACGTCGTCATCGAGGCCGAGGTCACCTGCGATACCGAGGACGACTGCCGCAAGGTCCAGAAGGAGGCCAAGAAGCGGGGCACCCAGGTGGAGTTCATCACGGGCGAGCTGCCCACCGAGACTGTTGAACCGACCGAGACGCCCGAAACCCCGACCGACGGGTGAGCTATGGCGGACGAGCGATCGCAGGCCGAGCGCTGGGTGAGTTTCGCCGCCGGCATCGTCACGCCGGTGACGCTGATCAGTACGTTGCTCTTCTACTTCGGCTACGTCTCCGCGCGATCGCAGTACGAGTACTTCGGCATCGACGTCGACACGATCGGCCTGAGTACCCAGGACTACGTGATGCGCAGTCCACAGCCGCTACTCGTCCCCTTGCTCGTGCTCACGCTCCTCGCGGTGGCAGCGCTCCTTGTACACAACGCGATCCACCCGACAGCGACCGCCGTACGGCGATCCACCCGCGTCATCGTCGTCGTACTCCTGCTCGGCGTGGCCGGACTGCTCGCCTACCCACTGCTCGGGCAGATGCCGTACTACGCCCTCGTGGTGCCGATGGTGATCGGACTGGCCGCTGCCGCGCTCGCCTACGCCACCTACCTACGGAGTCGCCTCGATCCGCCGACTCGTGCGCCGCGAGTGCTGATCGGTCTGCTCGCTGTCGTCACCGTGACCTGTGCGTTCTGGGCAACCGCCACGACAGCGCAGTACTCCGGCCGTGGGGTGGCCAAGGGTGATGCGCGGAACCTGGATCACTTCCCGGCGGTCATCCTGGACACCAAGGAGAAGCTGGCGCTGCGGTCCCCGGGTCTGGAGGAGACCGCGCTCCGGCCCGGTGCTGGGCAGACGTTCAACTACCGGTACCGCGGTCTGCGGCTCCTCGTCGTGGGCGAGAACCGCATGTTCCTGGTGCCGCAGAACTGGACGGCGTCGAACACGACTCTCGTCGTACCGCTGAACGACTCGATCCGGGTGCAGTTCGCCTTCCAGAACGATCCGCCTTAAGCGCTGTCGCGGATGATCAGCTCGGTGCCGTAGACCTCGGCGCCGGTGAGGTCGGCGCCGGCGATCTTGGCCAGCAGGATCTCGGCCAGCCGCGCCCCGAGCCGCTCGACCGGCTGGCGAACCGTGGTGAGCTTCGGCGTCGTCGTGGTCGCCAGCACCGAGTCGTCGAACCCGACCACCGCGACATCGGCCGGCACCCGGCGACCGCGCTCCGACAGCACCCGCAGTACGGCGGTCGCCATCAGGTCGTTCGCCACGAAGATCCCGTCGAGATCGGGGTACTTGTCGAGCAGCTCCAACGCGGCCGCTTCCCCACCGTCGGCCGTGAAGTCGCCGAAGGCAACCGCTTCCGGCAAGCCGGCCTCGGTCACCACATCCTGGTAGCCGGTCAACCGGTCCAGGCCTGCTGTCATGTCGATCGGCCCGGCCACCGTGCCGACCTTGCGCCGGCCGAGACTCAGCAGATGCTCGACCGCGGTCCGGGCACCGGCCACGTTGTCCACGTCCACACTCGCCACCGGTACGTCAACGCCGAGCGGCCGAGCGCTGAACACGATCGGCAACGGCAGCTGCGCGAGCTCCTGCAGCACGTTGTCGCGACCGTGGTGGCTGATGATGATCGCGCCGTCGACGTGCCCGCCGCGCAGATACCGGAGCAGGCGCTGGTCATCGCCTTCGGCAGGCTCGAGCAGCAGCACCAACTGCGAGGACGTCGGCGCCAGCGTCCGGCTCACGCCGCGCAGCATCCCAGCGAAGAAGGGATCGGAGAACACCCGGCTGTCCGGCTCCGGCACCACGATCGCCACCGAGTCGGTCCGCCGTGTCACGAGCGCGCGGGCGGCCCGGTTCGGCACGTAGCCGAGCTGGCCGATCGCACGCTCGACCAACGCCACCGTCGACGGCAGCACCTTGGGCGATCCGTTCACCACCCGAGACACCGTTGCGCGCGAAACTCCGGCCAGTGCTGCGACCTGCTCGAGCGTGGGAGAACCTGTGTCGTCCATCGGCCCTCCCCGTGTCGGTTGGTGTGTGTTCACACCGTATTACTATCCGGGGTTAATTTCTGGCGTTAGGGTTCGCCAGAGTGTTCTCAGCCACTCGACCGCGTATTGGCTGCTTTCTCAGCGTCGTCGAGTGCCTGGCGCCAGGCCGTGGCCGGAGGCACCTTGCCCTCGTCGACCCGGGCCAGGGCCGCAGTGAACACCTGGTTGATCTCACCCTCGCGCGGACCCTTGTGCTGCTTGAGAATCACCGCGCGCGCCCGGTTGACGAAGATCTCGCCGACCGGTGCGTTGTTGAAGTACGGATTGACCTGCGACTTCACCTGGGGGTCGTCGTACGCATCGAGTGTCGACGGGAACGAGCCGACCTTCTTGAAGACCTTGACCTGCTGTTCCGGTGCGGTGAGCCAGGCTGCCAGCCGGGCCGCCTCGGCCTGCTGCGGCGACTGCTTCGGCACGGTCAGGTACGACCCACCCCAGTTGCCGCCACCGCCGGGGAACACGTCGGCGACGTCCCACTTGCCCTTGCCGTAGTTCCCGGCGTTCTCCTGGATGACACCGAGCAGCCAGCCCGGGCAGGCCATCGTCGCGAACGCCTCGGTGCGGAAGGCCTTCTTCCAGGTCTCGCTCCAGGCCGGCTGCCGCGCGGACAGACCGTCCGCACTGCCTTGCACCACCTGGTCCCAGACGTTCTTCAGCTGGGTGTTCTCGCTGCCGAGGAAGCGGTCCTGGTTGGAGTAGTAGGCCTGGATCAGCTGGTTGCGCATCGCCTCCCAGGTCAGTACGGCGGAGTCGTACCAGGCCGAACCCGGCATCTTCTCCTTGAACTTCCGGCCGGTCGCGAAGTACGACGGCCAGTCCACGAACAGCTTGGCCACCTCGGCCCGGTCGGTCGGCAGACCGGCCCGCGCGAACAGGTCGCGGCGGTAGCAGATCGCCTCCGGGCCGATATCCGTGCCGTAGCCGATGATCCGGCCGTCCTGGGTGGTGGCGCCGGAGACCTTCCAGTCCAGCCAGCGGTCCTTCAGGTCGTTCGCGCCGTAGTCGCGCAGATCGGCGAACTGATCGCCCCGGGCCAGGTACTTGTAGATCCAGCCGAGCTCCATCGCCTCGATATCGGCCATCCCCGAGCCGCTGGCCAGGTTCGCGTCGAGGTTCTTGATGTGGTCGTCGACCGTCTCCGCGTGCCGCTCCACGATCCGGATGTTCGGGTGCTCGGCCATGTACTCGGCGTAGAGGTCCGCGTAGCCGAACTCGTTGAAGGTCGCGATGGTCAGTTCGATCTTCGGCCCGTCACCGGAGCCGGTCGAGCCGCCGCCACCGCCGCCGCAGGAGGCGGCCAGCATCGTGAGGGCGCAGCCGAGCAGGATGGCAATGGGGCGGTAGCCGGCACGGAATCTGCGCCGCATGGAATGGCTCCCTGGAACTGGACGGAGTTGAGAGCGCTCTCGGATCGCGAAAGTGAGCTGAGTTTCGAGCGTTCTCACCGGGTCTGTCAAGACTTTGACGACTACTCTCCGGTACCGGAACATGCAGGTCAGTACATAGCAGGCATCGTTGTCACGCTGTGAACCACGCCGACTACCGTCCGCTCGATTCCTGACCGCACTCACAGCCAGTTACCAGGTTCGCTCAAACGTTTGGGTGGCACCACGGGTCCCGCCGACCGGTACGTCGAGGACCAGCGGCGGACCGGTACGACGCTCGATCGTGAGCCGGACCGTGGTCGCCGTACGACTGGGATCGGAGACCGCGACCGCGGTGTTCCCGACGACCACCGAGGCCGGACCGTCGCTGGTGATGCCGCCCGCGGATCCGGGCCCCCAGAAGTTCGCCATCGTCACCTGGTCCCGGTCGGAGCGGATCGCCTGCACGGTGGCGGTGTTCGCGAGGATCGTGATGCCCGGATGCACCGAACGCAGCGCGGTCTGCCACGGACTCGCCCCCGGCAGCAGGATGTAGGCGTAATCGCCGGCCTCCAGGCCGTGCTCGACAACCAGCGACTGGTAGCGCCGAGTGAACGGCGTGGTCGACCCCGCGGTGTCGTTGCCGACGTTGATCTCGGACCACGAGGCCGTCCGGTCCTCCTGGTGCGCTCGGACCCGGCTCTTGGTGGGAAAGAGGTAGCCGCCGACCCCGTGCAGGTGCGCCCACCGCGGGTCGTCGTACAGCTGATTTGTGGCGGTCCGGCCGTTGACCAGCAGCTGGGCGGTGCTCTTGCGGTTCTCGACGACGGTCTCGACCGGGTAGCCGTCGGTGCCGACGATTCCGGCGCCCAGGGCAACGACCGCATCGGACAGGCAGAACCAGGACTTTCTTGCCTGCAAGGACTTGTCGTGGTTGATCAGGTGCATGCCGACGGCGCCGAGCGAGTTCCGGTACGACGCTCCGCCGACCCACTCGGCGAACGCGGCAACCGTGCCGGTGCCAGGCCCGCTTCCGAGCGGCGCACGCGGTTTGGTGCTGACCGTCGTACCGGGCAGGCGTTGGGCGTCGACGGTCGGCCAGAACGCGTCGAAGAACTGCGACTGGTCGTCGGTGTAGAGGTAGGTCATGCCGTCGCCGACGTACCAGCCGCGGAGGTTCTCGCCGTTGCCCGACTCGTAGCGGGCCATCCGCTTGGACGACAACGCGATCGCGAAAGTCCAGCCAGGGCGGCGATGGACGACACGATCCTGGTGATGGAACTGGAAGTGCTGTGGCTTCGCGGGCGCAGGCTTGACGGTGTCGTCGGCCAGCACCGCCTTGGCCCGGGAGATCTCGGGAATCGATGCCGATGGCAAGTAATCGTTGAGCCGGTCCCGCGTCAGCCAGCCCTTGGCCAATGCCTTGTACGCCGCTGCGTACGGCTCGGCGATCCCGCTCGCGAGCAGCAGCACGGCCGACGTGGTCGCGTGCCCGTTGCGGTGGTCACCCGCCTTCTCACGGGAGATCGCGCGACCGGAAACGGCGTCCATCATCAGGCCGTTCACCATGAACGGCGCGAAGCTCGCCTCGACCGCATCGAGGATCACGGTGCGCTTCGGGTCGGTGATGTCCCACGTCGAGCCGCCGAGCAGCGAGAACAGGTTCGCAACCCCGCCGAGCGCGACGTTGCCGTAGGTGCCGACGTACGCGAGGTTGCCGTGCTGGACGAACGAGCCGTCACGGTAGAAGCCGTCGCCACTGGTGACGTAGGTGAAGACGCTGTTCTTGCCTGCTTCGGCGACGTCGCTCAACGCGTCTCGCGCAGTTGCGATCTTGCCGGCATCGTCGCCGACGATCCCGCGGAGGGCAACGATCAACGCCTTGTCCACCCGGTTCGCACCGGTCTCGCGAACTGTCGGCGAGTTGGTCCGGCGATTCGGGTCGGGGACGAAGCGGTCGACGGCCTTGAGGTACGAAGCGCGTTGCTCGGCGGACAGAACGTCGTACGCGAGGATGCAGGTGTCGAGCAGTGCGCGTGGCGCGCCGATCTCCCAGAACCACCAGTTCCCGGTCTCGGGCAGCGTCTCGTTGTAAGCACGCTGATTGAGAAAGTCGAGCGCACTCGCCAACGCAGCACCCGGTTCGCTGGTCAACGTCGTGCCCTGCGTCGCCCGCGCCAGCGCGATCGTCTTCAGCCTGCTGTAGCTGAGCGAAAAGTTGCCCGACAACGGACTCAACGGCAGATCCGCCCACAGCGCAGTCCGATTCGGATCCGCACTCAGCGTGTCAAGGAACCCCTGAGCCTGCCGACTCAGCCGCGCCAGCGCATCGCCGTACACCGGATCGCCGGGATCAATCGCCCCACCCGTCGCGAGCCCGCTCCACCTCCCCCGAAGCACCCCGAACTCGTCAACCGCCCCAGCCCACGCACCACCCGCGCTGCTCAGAACCCCCGCAGCCAAACTCGTCTGCAACAACCGACGTCGACTAATAGGCAGCATCAACACTCCTCAGGTCGGGCAAGCGCTTACCCACCCCACCACCTGCCCACAACAGTCGTCAACACCTCACAACCAATCACTCCCGAACATCCCACCCTGGGAACGTCACCCCCTCACCTCCTGCCCGCCCAGTGCCCCGGACCCCCAGGCCATCACAATCGCCCGTCACCCACCCCCCGCCCGCCTGAACCTCCCCAGCACACCCATTTGTGATGGCCTGCAGGTCCGGACCCCCACGCCCCACTCGCCACCTCCCCCTCCCCGGCATCCGACCGCCCCGCCGTCCCGCATTTCGCTGGCTGGGCACGCAAATGGGGGGTTCTCCACCCTTAACCACGGTGCGGAACCCCCAAGCCCGGTGCCTAGCCAGCCAAATTGGGGCCGGGCGGCAGGGCGGGGCGGGTCAGGGGAGGAGGTCGCGGACTACGGCGTCGGCGAGGAGGCGGCCGCGGTTGGTGAGGGTTAGGCGGTTGGCGGTGATGGTGGCCAGGCCGTTGGTGACCACGGTTTCGGCGGCGGCTCGGCCGGGGGTGTCGAGGACGTCCAGGGGGAGGCCGGCGGAGAGGCGGACTTCGAGGAGGACTCGTTCGATGCGGCGGGTCTCGAGGTCCAGGAGTTCGCGGGCGTGAGCCGGACTGACGCCGGTGGTGAGGCGTTCGGCGTAGGCGGTGGGGTGCTTGACGTTCCACCAGCGGACGCCGCCGACGTGGCTGTGGGCGCCGGGGCCGATGCCCCACCAGGTGTCGCCGCGCCAGTAGAGCTCGTTGTGGCGGCAGCGGGCGTCCTCGGTGCGGGCCCAGTTCGAGACCTCGTACCAGTTGAGGCCGGCCTGGCTGAGCAGGTTGTCGGCCAGCACGTACTTGTCGGCCAGGTCGTCGTCGTCCGGCATCGGCAGTTCACCGCGACGAACCCGCCGGGCCAGCTGAGTACCGTCCTCGACGATCAACGCATAGGCGCTGACGTGATCCGGATCCGCGGACAGCGCCGACTCCAGCGACATCCGCCAGTCCTCGAGCGACTCCCCCGGCGTGCCGTAGATCAGGTCGAGGTTCACGTGCTCGAAGCCGGCCGCGGTCGCTTCCTTCACGGCCTGCAGTGCACGACCAGGCGTGTGCTGGCGATCGAGAATCTTCAGTACGTGCGAGGAAGCGCTCTGCATGCCGAAGCTCACCCGGGTGAACCCGGCCTCGAGCAACGCCTCCAGGTACGCCGGATCGACCGACTCAGGATTCGCCTCGGTACTGACCTCCGCATCCGGCGCCAACCCGAACTCGTCGCGAACCGCCTTCAACATCGCCCCGAGATCCGCAGCCGGCAGCAGCGTCGGCGTACCGCCACCGAAGAACACCGTCTCGACCGGCCGATCGAGATCCGCCAGCACCCGCCGAGCCAACCGGACCTCGCGGATCGCAGTCTCTGCGTACGACGCCTGAGAACCACCCCCGCCGAGCTCCTTGGCGGTATACGTGTTGAAGTCGCAGTATCCGCAGCGGGACGCGCAGAACGGCACATGCAGGTAGAAGCCGAACGGACGGTCGACCGCCTCGCGGACAGCGGCATCCGGCAACGCCCCGTCCAGGGGCGCAACCTCCCCCTCGGGCAACGTTGACGGCACCCACCCATCCTACGTACCCCGGACTTCTTGATCGGATCGCCGGATTCCTGTGGTAGCGGAGAGTGCTGCAGCCGTTACATTCGGCTCATGGAGACCGAGGCTCAGCCCGTCGGGCGTGGCACCCGGAACGCGGTGATCGTCGCGATCATGCTCGGCATGCTGCTCGCCGCCCTCGATCAGACGATCGTGGCGACCGCGCTGCCGACCATCGTCAGTGACCTGGGTGGCGCGAACCACCTGTCCTGGGTGGTCACGTCGTACCTGCTGGCCGAGACCATCATGACCGCGCTGATCGGCAAGTTCGGCGATCTGTACGGCCGCAAACGGATGTTCCTGATCAGTGTCGTGCTGTTCCTCGCCGGCTCGGCGCTGTGCGGGATGGCCGACTCGATGCTGTGGCTGGTCGGCTCCCGCGCGATCCAGGGCCTCGGCGCCGGCGGTCTGATGGTGACCGCGATGGCCGTCATCGCGGACGTCGTACCGCTGAGCGAACGCGGCAAGTACCAGGGTGTGATGGGCTCGGTCTTCGGTGTCTCCACCGTGGCCGGACCGCTGCTCGGCGGACTGTTCGTCGACCACCTGAGCTGGCGCTGGGCGTTCTACGTGAACATCCCGCTCGGCATCGTCGTCCTGATCGTTGCCTCGATCTCCCTTCCGTCGGTGAAGGCGCCGACGAGTCCGAAGATCGACTATCTGGGCATCCTGTTCATCGGTGCGGCCGCGACCGGGCTGACGCTGGTGACCACCTGGGGCGGTAACGAGTACGCCTGGGGTTCGACCGTCATCCTCGCGATGATCGCGGGCTCCCTGCTCGCGCTCGCCCTGTTCATCTGGGCCGAACGTCGAGCACCCGAACCCTTACTGCCGTTGCGATTGTTCCGCTCCGGCGTGTTCACAGTCTGCTCGATCATGAGCTTCATCATCGGGTTCGCGATGCTCGGCGGCGTCACGTATCTGCCGACGTACCTGCAGTTCGTGCACGGTGCCTCGGCGACCGAGTCCGGGCTGCAGATGCTGCCGCTGGTCGGTGGTCTGCTGGTCGCCTCGATCCTGGTCGGCCAGGTGATCAGCAAAACCGGGCGCTACCGGATCTTCCCGATCATCGGCACCGTGCTGATCGGCGTCGGCCTGTTCCTGCTGTCGCTGCTCAGCAACACCACCTCGTACGTCGAGATCGCCGCGTTCATGGTCGTTCTCGGTACCGGCGTCGGCCTGTGTATGCCGGTCCCGACGGTCGTCGTCCAGAGCACGGTCGACTACTCGGATCTGGGCGTCGCCACGTCCGGCGTGAGCTTCCTCCGCACGATGGGCAGTTCCTTCGGTGTCGCGGTCTTCGGCTCGATCTACGCCCACCAGCTTCCGGAGAAGCTCGCTCCCGCCGTACAGAGTGCTCAGGTCGATCCGCGGATCGCCTCGACCGTCGACGGCGTCCGCAACCTGCCCGAGACCGCCCGCTCGCTGATCACCGCGGCGTACGCCGACTCTCTGCACGTCGTCTTCCTCTGGGCGGTCCCGGTCGCCGGCCTCGGCTTCCTCACCGCCCTCCTGCTGAAGCAGGTCCCGCTCCGCGACACCGCCCGGATGTCCGCCCGCGACGTCGGCGAGAACTTCGCCGCCCCCGCCTCCTTCGACTCCGAGCACGAACTCCAGAAGCTCGCCGCCCTCGTCGTCCAGCACCACAAACGCAACCCCGCCCCCGAGGTCCTCGCCGAATCCGGCCTCCCCCTCACCACCGCCCAGGCCTGGCTGATCATGCGGGTGTTCCGCGGCGGCCGCGAAACCGGCGCCGCCACCCTCGCCGCCATGACCGCCGACCTCAAGATGCCCCCCGGCGTCATCGAGCCCCTGGCCACGCAACTAGTTGCCGCAGGCTACCTTTCCGAAACCCTCGGCCAGTACCGCTTCACCCCTGCCGGCCTGGAGATGTTCCAGCGCTTCGTCGGCGCCTTCCGCACCTGGATCCTCACCCGCCTCTCCGAGTGGGACCCCGAGAACACCGAAGCCTTCGCAGCCGCCGTCGACCGCATCGCCACCCAGATGATCGACCAAGGCCAATCCCTCACCACCGGCAAACACGCCGCGGCCCTCACCCCGGTCTAAGCCACCAGCAAACCGACACCCACGAGCGCGAACACCGCAGTGCCGACGAGGACCACCGTCTCCATCCGCGGCTTGGGCCCGTCATCCCGGTCGTAGACCTTGTTCGGCTCGACCTCCAACGTCACCCCAGACCGAGTGGCCAACGACAACCCCACGGCGATCCCCGCCCCCACCATCAGTCCCACCGGCACACCCCGCTCCGCCGGCGACGCCGTACTGGAGATCACCATCGCCGCCACCCACCCGATCCCGGACGTCAGCAGCAACCTCGGCCGAACCCGCCACACCACTGACAAGAGCCCCAGCACCCACAGCAGCTCAATGGCATACCCGGCCCGCACACTGATTGGCCCGTCCGCCAGCACCGCAGCCACGATCCCCAGAACGCCGAGCATCGCGAACATCAGGCCGGACGGGACGCTTCCACCGTCCGACCCCAGATACCGATAGAACCGCCGCAGCATCTTCACCACGGTACGACGCCAGCTGCCGGCCCGTCGTTCCTCCTGGCAAATGGTTGCTCAGGGGGTGGGGACTGGGGCGGTGCGGCTGGCGCGGCGCCAGGCTATGGCGAGGAGTACGGCGGCGCCCGTGCCGGCAAGGCCGAACCAGCCGATGGCGGTGGCTGCGTTGGTTTTGTCGGAGAGGATGCCGGCCAGGAGGGGGCTGATGCCGGTGGCGGTGGTGAGGCCGGAGTTGGACATGCCGATGGCTTGGCCTCGGCGGGCGTCGGGAAGGCGGAGCGTCATGGCGGTGGTGGTTTGCATGACGACGATGGTGCCGAAAGCCCCGGCGACGACGAAGAGCATGACGGAGATGACGATATTGGGGCGGAGGAGGCAGAGAGCGACCGGGGCCGCGGCGGCGATGGAGAGGGGGCCGAGCAGGCCGGGGCGGCGGTGTTCGGGGACGAACTTGCTGAAGAGGAAGGCGCCGATGACGCTGCCGAGGGGGTCTGCGGCGAGGATGATGCCGACTGTTACCGCGCTGCCGCCGAACAGGGCGGCGTACGGGGCGGCCATGCCTTCGTAGACGGCGACCAGGGCCATCAGCCACAGCATCAGGACGAGGGCGCGCATACCGCGGTCGGCGAAGAGCAGGCCCCAGGTTTGGCCGAGCGATGAGCCGCGTGCTCCCGGCTCCGGCGCCGTACGGGCGGCCGGGCGGTGCTGCAGGCGGAGGCGGATCAGGATCGCGGAGCCGAAGAACGTGAGTGCGTCGATGACCAGGACGACGTACGGATTGAAGACCGCGATCAGCAGGCCGCCACCGGCGAAGCCGGCCATCTGGGCGGACTGGATGGTGATGCTGCGGATCGCCATACCGGTGCTGAAGCGTTCTTCGCCGAGTACGTCGGGGAGCAGGGCGAGCTGGGCCGATTTGAAGACCGGTTGGAGCAGGGAGACGATGCCGACGAGCACGCACAGCGACCAGAACGGCATCGCCGGGATCGCGACCAGGAGGATCAGGCAGCCGCGCAGACCGTCGATCCAGAGGATCAGGTCGCGGCGTGGGAAGCGGTCGGCGAGACCGGTGAGGAAGATGCCGCCGAGCAGGGACGGGACGAACGTCAGCGCGTAGGTCAGACCGGTCAGCGCAGCCGAGCCGGTGTCCGCGAAGACGAGCACCGACAGGGCGACGCGCGCCAGTTGATCGCCTGCCACCGACTGCAACTCAGCCAGCCACATTGCGCGGAATTCCGGTACCCGGAACACGTCTCGATAGCTCACAGCGCCCGCCATACGCCTGACCGTAGGTCCGGCCAGGGGCCCGCCGAGCAGTATTCGAACCTGGTGAAAACGTTCCTTCGGACTGGACGGAAGACTGGCGCGGAACTTCGGAGCGTCACCGGCAGTTGTGCTCTTGGGGGATTCTGTAATTGGTGACCAGGCAGGAGATACGGGATGAGCAGGCGGGTCGAGCAGAAGGCTCAGGCGCGTGAGCGAGTGGCGGCGTTGCGGGCACAGCAGCAGCGGGCCGAGCGGCGCAAACGGCTGCTGATCGCGGTCGGTGCGGTGGTGGCCGTCGTGGTGGTGATCGGCGGGCTCGTGATCATCAGGGTCGCGGGTGGCGGCGGCGACAAGACCGCGACCGGACCGTCAGGGACCGCCGACGCGCAGATCGTGTCCGCGCTCAGCTCGATCCCGGCCGAGACCTTCGCGAAGGTCGGCAGCAACGACGTCCAGGCCGCGCCCTCCGCGATCACCGCTCCCCCGCTGACCGCCGACGGCAAGCCGAAGGTGCTCTACATCGGCGCCGAGTTCTGCCCGTACTGCGCGGCCGAGCGGTGGCCGGTGTCGGTCGCGCTGGCCCGGTTCGGGACGTTCACCAACCTCGGTACGACGCACTCCGCGGCCGACGATGTCTTCCCGAACACCCCGACGCTGTCGTACCACGGAGCCAAGTACACGAGTCAGTACTTGTCCTTCACCGGTATCGAGACGACGACGAACGAGAAGGGCGCCGACGGCCAGTACAAGCCGCTGGACACGCCGAGCGCGGAGGACCAGAAGACCTTCCAGACCTACAACGCCCCGCCGTACGTGAAGAGTGGCGGATCGATCCCGTTCGTCGATCTGGGCGGGAAGTTCGTCGGATCCGGGGCGACGTTCAGCCCGGAGATCCTGGCCGGTAAGACCCAGGCCGAGATCGCGGACGGCCTGAAGGATCCGTCGAACCCGATCGCCAAAGCGGTCGACGGTTCGGCGAACGTCTACACCGCCGCGCTCTGCCAGCTGACCAACAACCAGCCGGCCAACGTCTGCAGCACGGAGGCCGTCAAGGCCGCCGCCGGCAAGCTCGGGAAGAGCTGAATGAGTACGACGACCGCCCGGGGATCGTCCCTGGGCGTGATCCCCTGGCTGACCCTCGCCCTCTCCGCGGCAGGTGTTCTGGTCTCGGCCTACCTCACCTACGAACACTTCACCGCCGGTACGACGCTCGCCTGCCCCGAGAGCGGTGTCGTCAACTGCGTGAAGGTGACGTCGTCGCAGTACTCGAAACTCTTCGGCGTACCGGTCGCCCTCCTCGGCCTGCTCTTCTTCATCGGCATGACGGCCCTGTCGATGCCGGCCTTCTGGCGTACGGCGTCCCCGTGGCCGGCGCGCGCCCGGCTGGCAGGCGTCGTGATCGGCGTCGTCTTCGTCCTCTACCTGGTGTGGGCCGAGCTCTTCCGCATCAACGCCATCTGCCTGTGGTGCACAGTCGTCCACGCTCTGACCCTGGTGCTCTTCGCACTGGTCGTCATCCGCATCGCCCTGCCCCCATTGGAGGACTGAGGTCGCAGTTTGGCGATCGGTGGTTGCGGGGTACCGCATAGCTGTCCGTCATCTCGGGGACAGCTCTGGAGGTCGTCATGGGTATCGGCATATCGGTGTTCTTGCTCGCGGTCGGCGGCATCCTGTCGTTCGCCGTCTCCGACCGCATCAGCGGCGTCGACCTCACGGTCGTCGGCTACATCCTGATGGGCGCCGGAGCATTGGGCCTCATCATGGCCGTCTTCCTCACCAGCCAACGCTCCCGCGCCGCCCGCACCTCCGTCACCGAGCGGCGCACCTACGAGGACTGACTACTTGTACAGGTCGTCGAGGACGTCGGCGTACTGGGTTTCGACGTACTTGCGCTTGAGCTTGAGGCTGGGGGTCATCTCGCCGGACTCGACCGTGAGGTCGCGGTCGAGGATGGCGAACTTCTTGATGGTTTCCCAGCGGTTCAGGCCGGCGTTGAGTTGGTCGACGTAACCCTGGACCATGGCCTCGGCGGCCGGTGAGGTGACGATCTCGGCGTAGGACTTGCCTTCCAGGCCGTTCGCGGCGGCCCAGGCGGTGATCGCGTCGGGGTCGAGGGTGATCAGGGCCGAGACGAAGTTGCGTTTGTGGCCGTGGACAACGAACTGGCTGGCGTACGGGCACAGCGTCTTGAAGCGGCCCTCGATCACCTGGGGGGCGACGTACTTACCGCCGGAGGTTTTGAAGAGGTCCTTCTTGCGGTCGGTGATGAAGAGGAAACCGTCCTCGAAGTGACCGATGTCGCCGCTGTGGAACCAGCCGTCGGCGCTCATCACCTCGGCGGTCTGCTCGGGCAGGTTGTGGTAGCCGCTCATCACGCCGTCGCCCTTGATCAGGATCTCGCCGTCCTCGGCGATCTTGATCTCGGTGCCGGTGAAGGGTGGGCCGACGCTACCGAGGCGGTAGTTGTCGGGGCGGTTCAGCGACGAGCCGGCAGCGGTCTCGGACAGGCCGTAGCCCTCGAGGATGAGCAGGCCGGCGGCGTGGAACCACTCCGCGAGTTGCTTGTCCAGGGCCGCGGAGCCGGAGACGAAGAAGCGGATGCGGCCGCCGAAGCGGGCGCGGATCTTGGACAGCACGAGCTTGTCGGCGAGAGCGAGCTGGGCGGCCAGCAGACCGGACGGCTCGGATCCCTTCTGCCGCAGCGCGGAAGCCTTGGCACCGACACCGAAGGCCCAGTCGAACAGCTTGGCCTTCACGCCGCCCTCGTTGGCGATCATCGTCTTGATCCGGCCGTGCGCCTTCTCGAAGATACGCGGCGCGGCGGCCATGAAGGTCGGCTGGACGATCGCGGCGTTCTCGACGATCTTGTCGATCCGCCCGTCGATCGCGGTCGCGAACCCGAGCTGGAACTGCACCGCCAGCAGCACCTGACCGAACACGTGCGACAGCGGCAGCCACAGGAACTGCAGGTCGTCCTGACTCAGTACGCCGGTCTCCTCGACCGCCGCACCCTCGTACGTCCACACCGAGTGCGGCAACCGGACGCCCTTCGGGCGGCCCGTCGTACCGGAGGTGTAGATCAGCGTGCACAGGTGATCCGGCCGGACCTGGGCGATCCGCTCGTCCACCTCGGCCAGCCGCGACTCGCCGAGCGCGTCGAGATCGGCCAGCGTGATGACCCAGTCGCCGTCGTCCGCGACCGGCGTACCGTCGATCAGCACGACCTTGCGCAGCGACGGCATCTCGGCCTTGTGCGCCCGCAGCTTGTCGACCTGCTCGGCGTTCTCGGCGAAGATCACCCGGACGTCGGCATCCGCCACGATGTACGCGACGTCGTCCGACATCGTGGTCGGGTAGATCGTGGTCGTCGGGGTCGCGGCGAGGATGCCGGCCACGAAGCATTCGACCCATTCGATCCGGGTGCTCGCGGCGATGGCGACGCGCTGCTCGGGCTCGACGCCCAGCGCGATCAGCCCGGCCGCGCGGCGGCGGGTCAGGGCCTCGGTCTCGGCCCAGGTCACGGACTTCCAGCCGTCCCCGGACGGGTACCGGAATGCCTCGCGCTGCGGCGTGGCCGCCACCCGGTCCAGGAACATCTGGGCCATGGTTTCCTTGCGGTTGCTGAGCACAGCGTTCATCGATGGCCTCCATCGGGGGTCAAGTGAACTGGACAGTAATGCAAGCTCCGGCCGCTGGCCATGGCACTCGCTTGCCCACCGCGACCTTCTCGATTACGTTTCCGCAACATGCGCATCCGGTCCGTGGCCATTGTCTCACTCTCCGTCCTGCTGCTCGCTCAATTCGGCCCAGCGGCAGCCGTCCCGCCGCCGCCGGAGTTCGGCACCGACTACGACGATCCCCGCACCCCGGTGCCCGCAATCGCCGTCCCGGACACCAAGCACTGCCAGGTGCAGATCGTCCGGCACGGCTTCCGCAACTTCGACCCGTACCGGTCCACCTACACGCCCCCGGCCGCCTGCCAGGGCCCGTGGTCGAAGGTTGTGCTGCGGATGCATGGCGAGGTGAAGGGCGTCCAGTACGACCGCCTCGGCCACATCACGATCGGCGGCGTCGGCGTCTTCCGGACCTCGACCCCGGAGCCGAGCGCCGACGGCATCGCCTGGGACGTCGAGAAGGACGTCACCTCCTACGCCCCGCTGCTCACCGAACCGCAGCCGGTCGTGATGGAGCTCGGCAACGTCGTCAACGAGACCTACACCGGTGTGCTGGACATCACGGTCACCCTCGACTTCTACAGCACCGGCCGCCGAGTCCCCGCCGCCAAGACGGCGAACGTCGTACTGCCCCTGCAGGACCAGCGCCGCGAAGAATCCGACCTGATCGGTACGGCGACGCTCCCGCGGAACACGACTCGTCTCCTCGGCGAGGTGTACGTGACCGGATCGGGTGGTGGCTGCGAGGAGTTCTGGGACACCTCAGCCCCCGCGGAGACGGGCTACTCCTGCCCGGACGGATCGCCGTACCGGGAGGTGGACGTCTCGATCGACGGCAAGCCGGCCGGGATCGCGCTCCCCTACCCGTACATCTACACCGGCGGCTGGTCGAACCCGTACTCCTGGCGCCCGTCTCCCGCGCCGCGCGCGTTCGACATCAAGCCCCTGACCTACGACCTGACGCCGTTCGTCGGACTGCTCACCGACGGCAAGCCGCATGAGTTCCGCGTCCACGTGAACGGCGTACCGGCCGGCCAGAGCGGCTGGTTCACCGTCCCGAACCTGCACGTCTGGACCGATCCGCACCGCAGTCGGACCAGCGGCAAACTCACCTCGTACGCCGTCGCCCCGCTCACCAAGACCGACGAGGTGACCGGCGCCCCGAACCAGGCCGGATCCGTGTCCACCAAGGCCTCTCGCACGCTCAAGATCAGTGGCTATGTCGACACCTCGGCCGGCCGGATCCGCACGACAGTCCAGCGCACGCTGCGCAACACCTCCGACCACACCTGGACTGCCGGTGAGACCCACGACAGCCTCGATGCCAGCTGGCGTGACACCTCGGTCGTCACCAGTGGCGGCAAGGTCGAACTCACCGACCTCGACTACGGCAAGACCGGTCTGCTCACTTTCTTGCCCAACGCAACGGTCCCCGGCGGGTACGACGTGGTCACGGATCTGAAGATCTACGACAAGATCCGGACCACGCGCGGATTCAGCAACGAGACCTACGACGGTCGCGCCTCCTGGATCTACAACGTCCCCCGGGACCAGCGGCACGCCACCGGCACCCAGACCGTCCGCTTCCAGTCCTTCGGCGCGAACGGCTGCTACGACCACACCCTGCAGGCCGTCAACGGCATCTACACCAAGGACTACTACCGCTGCTAACGAGCGGCGAGCAGCTCCGCGATCTGGACGGCGTTCAGCGCGGCGCCCTTGCGGAGGTTGTCGTTGGACACGAAGAGTACGAGGCCGCGTCCGTCCGGGACCGACTGGTCCTGGCGGATCCGGCCGACGTACGACGGGTCCTGGCCGGCCGCGAGCAGCGGTGTCGGCAGGTCGGCCAGTACGACGCCGGGCGCGGAACCGAGGATCTCGATCGCCTCGGCGGGCATGATCGGGCGGTCGAACTCGGCGTGGATGCTCAGTGAGTGACCGGTGAAGACCGGCACCCGGACGCAGGTCCCGGCGACCGGGAGGTCCGGCAGGTGCAGGATCTTCCGGCTCTCGTTGCGCAGCTTCTGCTCTTCGTCGGTCTCACCGGTGCCGTCGGCAACGATCGACCCGGCCAGCGGGAGCACGTTGAACGCGATCGGACCGGCGTACACCTTCGGCTCGGGCAGGGTGATGCCCTCGGTCCCCAGCGCCAGCCGGCCACCGACCTCGGCGAGTGCGCGGGTCTGGTCCTCCAGCTCGCTGACCCCGACACCGCCCGAGCCCGAGACGGCCTGGTAGGTCGAGACCACCAGCCGGGTCAGCGTGGCGGCCGCGTGCAGCGGCTTCAGCACCGGCATCGCGGCCATCGTGGTGCAGTTCGGGTTGGCGACGATGCCCTTCGGCAGGTGGTTCAGGTCCTCCGGGTTCACCTCGGAGACGACCAGCGGGACCTCGGGATCCATCCGCCAGGCCGACGAGTTGTCGACCACCACGGCTCCCGCGGCAGCCACCCGCGGCGCGAGCTCCAGCGACGCCGTCTTCCCGTTCGAGAACAGCGCCAGCTCCAGCCCACCGAAGTCAGCAGTCGCCGAATCCTCGACCGTGATCTCGCGATCCCCGAACGGCAGCTTCGACCCGGCCGACCGCGCCGAAGCGAAATACCGCACCTCGTCGACGGGGAACGCGCGCTCGACGAGCAGCCGCCGCATCACGCTGCCGACCTGACCTGTAGCTCCAAACACTCCAACTCGCATGGGCCGAGCCTACTCGGCGACGGCGCGGCCGAGCTGGGGATTTCGGGGAGCGGACCTGCAGGCCATCACAACTGCCCGCGCAACCGCGCGCTGAGCGTGGGCGCAGGTGGCCGAGCGCAATTGTGAGGGGACGCAGGTCCGCCCCACTCCCCCAGGCGGAGGGGAATGGGGCGGGCGTGTTGCGGGTCAGCTGTCGGAGACGAGGACTCCGCCGTTGGCTACGTCGGACTTCTCGATCTCCTGGAAGACGATCCGGACGGCCTCGCGCTTGGCGCCGAGGATGGCGATCGCGGAATCCGTGACGGCGGCGACGAACTCGCGGCGCTGGTCGAGGGTGCGGCCGGACAGCAGTTCGACGGTGATGTTGGGCATCTGCGGTTCTCCAAAGAGGGTTCAGCCGAGAGCGGCGGCGCGCCGGGCGGCGACCTCCGCGGAATCCTCGGGGTCGGTGTTCAGCGAGTCGAGCAGGTTGTCGACGTCGTCCTTGCGCTCCGGCAGCAGCAGGCCGAGGCCCACGAAGATCACCAGAGAGGTTGCCAGCGGCAACGCGACGACCAGGGTGGTGTCGGTGGAGCCGACGCCGTACTTCACGATCGCCCAGGTGATCAGGCCGATCGCCCAGGAGACGAGCGCGGCCCGTGGACCGGAGCGCCGGAACCAGGGCAGCAGCCCGAGCATCAGCGGGATCGCGATCGGCCCCATCGTGGCGGCCACCAGGTCGACCACGATCTTCAGGACGACGCCTTCGCCGTTGGTGGCGATCGCGATCAGCATGCTCACCGTGACGAAGGTGAACGTGGTGATCCGGGCGAACTTCAGGGCGCCCGCCTCGGTCAGCTCGCGGACCTTCTTCACCAGGACCGGGGCGAGGTCGCGGGTGATGACGGAGGAGATCGCGTTCGCGTCGGAGGCGACCATCGCCATCGTGTGCGAGAAGAAGCCGGCCAGCACCAGCCCGATCAGGCCGCTCGGCAGCAGCAGCTGGGCCAGTTGGACGTAGGACTGCTCGGCCTTGCCCGGGTTCACCAGCAGCGGCGCGGCGCACATCGGGATGAACAGGATCAGCGGCCAGACCAGCCAGAGGAACGACGACAGCAGCGCGGACTTCTTGGCCGCGGAACCGGACGGCGCAGCCATGTAGCGCTGGGCCAGGTTCCACATGCCGCCGTTGTACTCGAAGGTTTTGATGAACAGGAACGCGACCAGGAAGATCGGTGTGTACGGCCCGTTCAGCGCGTCACCGTGACCCTCCGGAAGCTTGTCCCACATCGTCCACAGCGTCGAGACACCACCCAGGTGCGAGAGCACGCCGACGAACATCGCGATTCCGGCGGCGGCCTGGATGATGAACTGACCGAAGTCGGTGAGGACGTCGGCCCACAGTCCGCCCAGCGTCGCGTAGGCCATCGTCACCACGCCGGTGAGCAGGATGCCCCACCGCATCGGTACGCCGGTGAAACCGTTCAGCAGGATGGAGATCGCGACCCACTTGGACGCAATGTCGACGACCTTCAGGGCCGCACCGGAGTAGGCCAGCGCCTGCTGGGTCGGCAGGTTGTACCGGCGGGCCAGGTACTCCAGTGGCGAGACAACCCCGTGCTTGGCTCGCAGCCGGTTCCAGCGGGCGGCGAACAGGAACGCACCGATGCCGACACCGACACCGATCGACACTGCCCACCAGACGTAGACGGTGATGCCGTAGTTGAAGGCGACGGCGGCGAACGCGACGAACATGACCGCGCTGTAGCCGGACATGTGGTGCGAGATGCCGGACAGCCACCAGGGAATCCGGCCTCCGGTCGTGAAGTAGTCGACGACGTTCTTGATCTTGGTGCGGGACCAGAGTCCGATCACCACCATCAACACGAAATAGCCGACCAGGACTGTCCAGTCCAGAGCGGTCATGGGGATCCTCCCAGGGACAACGGGCGAGTGACTGGAAGGTTCCACCGAACAGAACACCGTGTCAAGACACGGAACCCGGAACAAAATCCTTCCTAGTTCCACGGGGAAATCCACGCCCAGCACCGTTTGACAGACGGTTCCACGACATAGAACCTAGTTCTGTGAATGCTCAGTCGCCGCTCCAGATCCGCCACGCCACTCACCCCGCCCAGGTGCCCGGCTTCGACACCGCAGGGCTGCGCGCGCAGTACCTGGTCGACGACCTCTTCACCCCGGACACGGTCACCGCGGTGCTCACCCACCACGACCGGATCGTGCTGGCCGGCGCCGTACCAGCCTCTGGCCCCCTGACCCTCGGCACCTGGCCCGAGCTGCGCAGCGAGTACTTCTTCGAGCGCCGCGAGGCCGGCATCGTCAACGTCGGCGGCCCGGGCACGGTCACCGCCGACGGCACCAAGTACGAGCTCACCACCGGTGCCTGCCTGTACGTCGGCCGCGGCACCCGCGAGGTGATCTTCGAAGGCACCGACTCGGCGTTCTACGTCTTCTCCGCCAACGCGCACACCGAGTTCCCGACCGCGCTGGTCAACCCCGGCGAGGGCAACCGCCTCGAGCTCGGCGACCAGCAGACCGCGAACCGCCGGACCATCGACCAGTACATCCACGCCGGCGGCGTGCAGAGCTGCCAGGTCGTGCTCGGCGTCACCACGCTGCACGCCGGCAGCACCTGGAACACGATGCCCGCGCACACGCACGACCGCCGTACCGAGTGCTACTTGTACTTCGGCCTCCCGGAGACCGAGCGGATCGTCCACCTGCTCGGCGAACCCGACGAGACCCGGCACCTGCTGGTGGCCGACCGGCAGGCGATCATCTCCCCGAGCTGGTCGATCCACTCCGGCGTCGGCACCTCGTCGTACAGCTTCGTCTGGGCGATGGCCGGCGAGAACCAGGCCTTCACCGACATGGACGGCGTCGACGTCCGGGACCTGCGGTGACCGAGGAGCTGTTCAGCCTCAAGGGCCGTACGGCGCTCGTCACGGGCGCCCGGCGGGGTATCGGAGCGGCCATCGCCGCCGGGTACGCCGCTGCCGGCGCCGAGCTGATCCTGTTCGCCCGCGACGCGGCGCTCGAGGACACGCTGGAGGCGATCAAGCAGAACGGCGGTGGCGAGGCGACCATCGTGACCGCCGACTTCGCCGACCCCGACGCCGTCGAAGCGGCGGCGATCGAGCTGGCGCGGACCCGGCAGGTCGACATCCTGGTCAACAACGCCGGCACGATCCGGCGGGCACCCGCCGCCGAGACCAGTACGGCGGACTGGAAGCACGTGATCGACGTGAACCTGAACTCCACCTGGGCGGTGACCCGGCCGATCGGCGCCGCGATGGCCGAACGGGGGTCCGGGAAGATCGTGACGATCGCATCCCTGCTCAGCTTCCAGGGCGGGATCACGGTTCCGGCCTACACTGCCAGCAAGCACGCGGTCGCGGGACTGACCCGGGCGCTGGCCAACGAATGGGGTACGGCCGGCGTCCAGGTGAACGCGATCGCACCGGGCTACATCAGTACCGACAACACCACCGACCTGCGGGCCGATCCGGAGCGCGAGACCGCCATCCGGTCCCGTATCCCGGCCGGTCGCTGGGGACGGCCGGACGATCTCGTCGGCGCGGCCGTCTTTCTGGCCTCGGCGGCGGCGGACTACGTCAACGGTCATATCCTCGCGGTCGACGGTGGCTGGCTGGCCAGATAAGGAGTGGCAGGATGTCCGACATGAGTTCGCCCTCGGCCATCGACAAGACGTTGATGGTGTTGGATGCCGTCCTGGAGCACTCGCGGTTCACCGATGTGGTGAATGCGACCGGTCTGGCCAAGTCCACCGTGCACCGGATCATGGCCTCGCTGGTGGAGCACGAGTTCGTCGCGCAGGCCGACGACGGCTCGTACCATCCGGGCCCGAAGGCACTCCGGCTGGCCGGGCACGCCCTGACGAACGTCGACCTGGCCACGGTCGCCCGCCCGGTGCTCGCCGATCTGGTCGCCCAGACGCGCTGCACCGTGCACGTCGGCCTGCTCAACGGCGACGAGGCGATCTATGTCGCCCGCCTGGACGGCCCCAAGCCGTACCGGATGCCGTCCCGGGTCGGGAAGGCGTTCTGGCTGCACTGCACCGGGATCGGCAAGGCGCTCCTGGCGGAGAAGGACGACGCCGCCCTCGACGCCCACATCACCCGGACCGGCCTACCCGCGCGGACCCCACTGACCCACACCACGGCCGCCGCACTGAAGGCCGACCTGGCCCAGGTCCGGACCCGCGGCTACGCGCTGGACGACGAGGAGAACGAACCGGGAATCCGGTGCGTGGCCGCAGTCATCCACGACCACACCGGCATGGCCATCGCCGCGGTCAGTATCTCCACGTTGTCACTGGAACAATCGATCGCCCAGGTGGCCCTGATGGCACCGGCCGCGACCGAGGCGGCCCGCAAGATCTCCGCGGCATTGGGCTATCGGGAGCCTTGAGCGTGACTTATGGTTAGGAAACATTCCTAACTATTAAGTGCAGAGGACCGCCCCATGAAATCTCCTCTCCGCTGGTTGCTCGCCGGAGCTCTGGTCGCCGGAACACTGATTCCGCCGACGTCCAGTGTTGCCGCGGCTGCTGCCTCGGTCAGTCCCCTTCCCGGTTTCCAGTTACAGACGTCGGCGCAGGTCTCCGACGACTCGGCCGTCACCAAGCCGGGTTTCCCGACCACCGGCTGGTTGCCGGTCTCCCCCCGCTCGACCGTCTACGCCGGGCTGCTGGAGAACAACAAGTACCCGGACCCGTTCTTCTCGACGAACATGAAGAACGTCGACAAGGCGCAGTTCACCGTGCCGTGGTGGTACCGCACGGAGCTGCAGCTCAGCGACACCGGCCAGCGCACGTATCTCGACTTCAGCGGCGTGATGTCGCGGGCCGATGTCTGGGTGAACGGCGTCCGGGTCGCCGACAAGAACCAGATCGTCGGCGCCTACACCCGGCACGATCTCGACATCACCGCACAGGTGCGTGCCGGGAGCAACTCGATCGCGTTCAAGGTCTACCCGAACGACCCGAACCGCGATCTCACCATGGGCTGGATCGACTGGGCCCAGACACCGCCGGACAAGAACATGGGCATCGTGCGGGACGTCCTGGTCCGGCGCAGTGGCGCGGTCGCCCTCCGCGGCGCGCACGTGCTCACCAACCTGACAGTGCCGTCGCTGAACCATGTGGACCTCACACCGAAGGTCGACGTCCGCAACGACTCGGCCGCCCCGGTGACGACCACGGTCAGCGGGACAGTGGCCGGCGTACCGGTCAGTCAGACGGTGTCGCTGGCGGCCAAGGAGAAGAAGACGGTCACCTTCGCGACGATCGGGCTGGACAACCCGAACGTCTGGTGGCCGGCCGGGATGGGCGGTCAGCCGCTCTACGCGATCGACCTGACCGCATCGGTCGGCGGTACGGCGTCCGACAGTACGTCGGCCAAGTTCGGCGTACGGGATGTGAAGGCGCCGCTGAACAGCAGTGGCGGCCGGCAGTACTCGATCAACGGACGACCGCTGCTGATCAAGGGCGGTGGCTACTCGCCGGACCTGTTCCTGCGCTGGAACAAGACCGCGGCCGCCGACAAACTCAAGTACGTCAAGGATCTGGGCCTGAACACGGTTCGCCTGGAAGGGCACATCGAGCCGGACGAGTTCTTCGATCTGGCCGACGAGCTCGGCGTCCTGACCATGCCCGGCTGGGAATGCTGCGACAAGTGGGAAGGTCAGGTCAACGGCAAGTTCCCGTGGACGGCCGAGGACTACGTGACCGCCAGGTTGTCGATGACCGGTGAGGCGGAGCGGCTGCGTAACCACCCGAGTGTGTTCACGTTCCTGATCGGCAGCGACTACGCGCCGGACGCGACGATCGAGAAGGGTTACCTCGACGCGCTGAAGGCCGCCGACTGGCAGACCCCCGTCATCCCGGCCGCCGCCAAGCGGTCCTCGCCGCAGCTCGGCGCGTCCGGGATGAAGATGAACGGCCCGTACGACTGGATCCCGCCGAACTACTGGTACGACAAGGCCCACACCAACAGCGGTGGCGCGTGGAACTTCAACTCCGAGACCTCGGCCGGACCGGACATCCCCACCCTCGACACCCTGAACCGGATGATGACGCCGGCCGAGCTCGAGGTGCTCTGGAAGAACCCGTCGGCCAACCAGTACCACCGCTCCGAGTCGACGACGTTCGGCAACCTCAGGTTGTTTGGAGAAGCGCTCTCCGGCCGGTACGGCGCTCCGGCGAATCTGAACGACTACGTGAAGAAGGCGCAGCTCGCGGCGTACGAGAACGTGCGGGCCGAGTTCGAGTCGCACAACCGCAACTTCAGCGACTCGTCGAACCCGTCGACGGGGCTGATCTACTGGATGCTCAACAGCGGCTGGACGTCACTGCACTGGCAGCTCTTCGACGCCTACTTGGATCAGAACGGTGCGTACTACGGCGCCAAGAAGGCGAACGAGCCGCTGCACATCCAGTACTCGTACGACACCAAGTCCGTTGCCGTCGTCAACCAGAACCACGCTGCGGCGTCGGGGCTGACGGCTTCGGTCAAGCTTTACAACATCGACGGAACCGAGAAGTTCTCCCAGTCGGCGAACGTGACGGTCCCGGGTGACGGCGGCAAGACGACGGCGTTGACGATCCCGGCGGTCAGCGGTCTGACGACGACGTACCTGGCGAAGCTTGTGCTGACGAACTCCTCCGGCGTCGAGGTGAGCCGGAACGTCTACTGGCTGTCCACCAAGGAGGACACGCTCGACTGGAACAAGACCACCTGGTACACCACGCCGACCACCAGCTACGCCGACCTCAAGGGTCTGTCCTCGCTTGCGCAGACCCCGGTGTCAGCGAGCGCTTCGACGACGACCTCCGGCGAGAAAACCATCACCACGGTGACGCTGAAGAACACGTCGACTTTGAAGACCCCTGCGTTCTACCTCGACGCGCATGTCGTGACGAACGGCAAGCCGGTGCTGCCGATCCAGTGGAACGACAACGCGGTATCGCTGTGGCCGGGCGAGTCGACGGTACTGCGGGCGACGTACCGAACCGCGGATCTGAAGGGTGCCTCGCCGTCGGTGCGGATCACCGGGTGGAACACGGCCACCCAGACGATCCCAGGCAACGGCGGCGGATCCATCACTTACGAGGCCGAGGACGCGACCATCACGAACGGCTCGGTCGAGTCGAACCACGCGGGCTTCACCGGACGTGGTTTCGTGAACTACGACAACGCGGTCGGCAGTGCAGTCGAGTGGACCGTCAACGCGGCCAAAGCCGGCCCGGCCACGGTCGAGCTGCGCTACGCCAACGGTACGACGGCGAACCGGGCGATGGACGTGTCGGTGAACGGCACGGTCGTCTCCCCCGGGCTCGCCTTCGCCGGGACCGGCGCCTGGACGTCCTGGCAGACCAAGTCGATCACGGTCAATCTGGTTGCGGGAAGCAACAAGATCAAAGCCGTCGCCACCACGGCGAACGGCGGTCCGAACGTGGACAAGCTCACCGCGTCATAGAATCGGAGCCCCAGGGCTCGGGAGGTCGGATGCGGTTCGCGGTGCTCGGCAGTATCGAGGCCCGGACCGACGACGGCGGACTGGTGGACCTGGGGCACCTGCGGCAGCAGTCCGTGCTGGCCGTCCTGCTCGTCGAGCACGGGCGGCCGGTGCCGGCCGACGTGCTGGTCGACCGGGTGTGGGGCGACGCAGCACCGCAGCGCGCGCGAGAGACCTTGTACTCGTACCTCTCCCGGTTGCGGCGGATTCTCGGCGACGTGCTGGTACGGCGGCCTGGTGGCTACCTGCTCGAGGTCGCGCCCGAGCAGATCGACCTGCACGCCTTTCGCACCTTGGTCAGTACGGCGTCCCTGCCGGAGGCCCTCGCGTTGTGGAGGGGCGAGCCCTTCGCCGGGCTGGACACACCGTGGTTCGTCGAGCAGCGGCACGTCCTGGTGGCGGCACGGTTCGCGGCCGAGCTCGACCTGGCGGATCGCCAGCTGGAGCAGGGCGCACACGACCAGCTGCTGCCGAGTCTGATCAGCCGTGCCGAGGCTCATCCACTGGACGAGCGAGTCGCCCGCCAGCTGATCGACGCGCTGGACCGGGCGGGCCGGACGGCCGAGGCACTCGACCAGTACGACCGGATCCGCCGGCTGCTGTCTGCCGAGCTGGGGATCGACCCGTCACTCTCGCTCCAGCAGCTGCATCAACGGCTGTTGCAGCGGCCCACCACCAGCCGGGCCGTGCCACGGCAGCTACCGGCGGCACCTGGGACCTTCAGCGGCCGTTCCGCGGCACTCGATCAGCTCAGACCGGATGCGGGGATCACCGCGGTCAGTGGGATCGGCGGGGTCGGGAAGACGTCCCTGGTCCTGCATTGGGCGCACCGCAACCTGGACCGGTTCCCGGACGGGCAGCTGTTCATCGACCTGCGCGGGTTCGACCCGACCGATGCGCCGCTGCCGGTCGCGACTGCGCTCACTGCGTTCCTGCATGCGCTGGGCGCTCCGGACACCACAATCGCGGCCGACGAGCAGGCCCGGGTCGGGGCGTACCGGACCTTGCTGGCCGGCAAGCGGATGCTGATCGTGCTGGACAACGCGATCGACAGCTCGCAGGTTGTCCCGCTGCTACCTGGCCGACCGGGCTGCACGGTCGTGGTGACGAGCCGGAGCCGACTCGGCGGGCTGCTGACGCACCACTCCGCCGTACTGGTCGATCTGGACGTGCTGCCAGCTGTGGAGGCCGATGCGGTACTTGCCCGGCAGGTCGGCGCGGCTCGCCGTGCGGCCGAGCCGGAGGCGTTTGCGGAGTTGCTGGAGCACTGTGCCGGTCTGCCACTCGCACTGGCGATTGTGGCGGCACGTGCCGGGTCGCGTCCGGATCTGCCGCTCAGTGTGCTGGCTGACGAACTGCGTGAGTCCCGGCTCGACGCGCTCACCACGGACGAGCTGACGGACAGCCTTCGGAGCGTCTTCGCGTCGTCGTACCGAGCGCTGTCGCCAGAGGAGGCCGAGCTGTTCGTCATGATGGCGCTCGCGCCCGGACCGGACCTCGGGATCAGCGCTGCGGCCAGTCTGGTCGATCAGCCGACCGCACGCGTCCGTCCGCTGCTGAGGCGGCTGGAGAGCGCCAACCTGATCAGCCAGAACGCCCCGGGCCGCTACCGCATTCACGACCTACTCAAGCTGTACGCCGTCGAGCAGCACGACCCGGAGTCACGCCGAACCGCCCTGCGCCGACTGGTCGACCACTACCTGTTCAGCACCTACAACGCAGACCACCTGCTCGCACCACGCCGCCCCCAGCAACAGCTTGAAGACCCGGAGCCCGGCTGCCGTCCGGTCGAACACACCGACCGCACTGCGGCCCACCAGTGGCTGGATGCTGAGCACGCCTGCATAGTCAGGGCACAGCGCCTCGCCGCCGCCGAAGGTCTGCACACGCGGGTGTGGCAGCTCGCCTGGGCGCTCAACACCTTCCACAACCGCGGCGGCCATCAGACCGCCCAGTTGATCGTCTGGGAACGTGCACTGGCCTCCGTGCCGGAGCTGACCGATCCGGCCGTGCAGGCACTCGTGCTGCGCTTCATCGGCCACGCCTACGCGAAGGTCGGCCGGCACCACGAATCCATGCAGGTACTCACCGAAGCCTTGCAGTACGCCGAACGCGACGGCTCCGCGCTCGTACTCGGTCACGCCCACCAAGCACTGGCCTCAAGCTACGAGCGGCGGGGTGACTACGAGAACGCCTTGCCGCACGCGCTGCAACAGTTGTCGTACCGCCGCCGTCTGGATCCCGTCTGGGCCGCTGACGCACTCAACCTCGTCGGCTGGCTCTACGCGCTCAGCGCCCGCTACGCCGAAGGCCGTCCGTACTGCGAGGAGGCCCTGAGCATCTACGTCTCGGTCGGCGATCGCGACGGCGAAGCCGTGACCACCGACAGCCTCGCCTACATCGCCCACCACGAAGGCCGGTACGCCGATGCGGTCGCCGGCTATCAGCACGCCATCGGCATCTTCCGCGAGATGGGCAACACCTACCACCTCGCGAACTCGCTGGAACACATCGGCGACACCTACCTGGCCCTGGGCGATCAGGCCGCCGTACGGGCGCATTGGCAGGAAGCCATCGACCTGCTCCGCCAGCAGGGCCGAGACGCGGACGCCGCTCGGCTCACCAAGACGTTGGACGAGCTCGACTGAGTCAGACGCGGGCGACGATGCGCTGGGCGATCCCGCGGACCTCGTCCTGGATGTCGGCGCCGGAGTCGAGCATCCGCTGCATCTTGGCGGAGTCCTCGCCGGTGAACATCCCGGCGACGGTCACCTCGTGGTCGGGGCGGCTGACGACCTCGATGCGATCCCCGGCGCCGATGGTGCCGGTCTTC
This sequence comes from Kribbella sp. NPDC056345, assembly GCF_042262745.1. NCBI lineage: Bacteria > Bacillati > Actinomycetota > Actinomycetes > Propionibacteriales > Kribbellaceae > Kribbella > Kribbella sp. NPDC056345. The sequence continues at coordinate 90,253 of NZ_JBHJQQ010000001.1, forward strand.
AGCACCTTCAGATAGGCGCCGGGCCGGGCTGCCTGGTGGAAACGCTTCACCCAGTGCGGCTCCTGCATGCGGTGCTGGAAGGTGATGCACGGGACGCGCGGCGACCGGACCAGCACCTCGACCTCGTCACCGATCCGCCAGACCTCGCCGATCAGTGCGCCGTTGACGTCCAGTCCTTCGGTGCGGAGGTTCTCGCCGAACAGACCGGTGGGGATCTCGCGGCTGAGCTCACCGGCCCACCAGCCCGCGTCCTCTTCGGCGTACGCGTAGAGCGCCTGGTCGGGACCACCGTGGTGCTTGGTGTCGCAGACCTGGTCACCGGCGAGACCGAGGGTGCCGACGGCCACCCGCCCGGCCTGGGGCCGCTTGTCGATCGCGGTGAGCCCGGACTCCTTGGGACCCGGGATCAGTTCCTCGACGACGTTCACCGTCAGCAGCTTCATAGCCGCCAGCGTAGCTACTCCTGGATGGCCTTGACGATGGAGATATTGCGGGTCAGCCAATCCTGCGGCAGGTTCGCGCCGGAACTCTCGAGCGTCCAGAGCACGTTCAGCATCTGCCGGACGATCACCCACCCGCGGGCCCGCTCCTCGTCGAAGCCGGCCGCGTCGATCGTGGCGTAGAAGCGCTGCTGGACGGCGAACCGGAGATCACCGGTGATCTCGTCCCAGCGATTCCAGATCAGCGGAGCGACCTCGTAGTGCGGGTCACCGGACAACGGCTTGGGGTCGATCACCAGCCACGGCTCGCGCGTCGCGGCCAGCATGTTCTCGTAGTGCAGGTCGGTGTGGATCAACCGGCCGTCGGTGGCCGGATCCGAGACGAAATCCTCGGCCAGCGAGATCGCCTGCTCGACATACCGATGCGGCACCGGCGCGGACGCCGGCAGCTGCCGGAACCGCTCCAACCACCGTTTGAGCTCCCCTGACAAGGTCCGGTACTGCGGCCCGGCGACCACGTGCAGCCGCTGGTACGTCGTACCGACGAGCTCGCACGCGTCGAGAACCGGAAGGGTGGTGAGGTCGCGCGATTCCAGCCGCTCGAGCAGCAACGCGAACCGCCGCGGATCCGCCCGCAGCAGCTGGACCGCGCCGTTCCCGGCCCAGTCGCGCAGCGCGAGATGCTCGGTCTCCGCCTCCCAGTGCGGGAACTGCACCTTCAGTACGGCGCTCTGTCCGTCGGCCGTGCGGACGGGTACGACGAGCGCACACTCCCCGTGCGCCGCCGTACCGTCGACTCGCAGCTGCCACTCGTCGAGCAGCTCACGCGTCAGCCGCGGCAGGCGATCCAGCCAGTCCGCCCAGTCCTGTCCCCTGGAGGCAACGACGAGCAGACCGGCCGGAATCTCGACGGGCACTACTTCTTGGCCTTCTCCGCCGGCTCGTTCGTCTTGAGGGCAGCGATGAAGGCTTCCTGCGGGACCTCGACCCGGCCCACCATCTTCATCCGCTTCTTGCCCTCCTTCTGCTTCTCGAGCAGCTTGCGCTTCCGGGTGATGTCACCGCCGTAGCACTTGGCGAGGACGTCCTTGCGGATCGCGCGGATCGACTCCCGGGCGATGATCCGGGACCCGATCGCGGCCTGGATCGGCACCTCGAACTGCTGCCGCGGGATCAGCTCCTTGAGCTTGCCGGCCAGCGAGACGCCGTACGCGTAGGCGTTGTCGCGGTGCACGATCGCGGAGAACGCGTCCACGGTCTCGCCCTGCAGCAGGATGTCCACCTTGACCAGGTTGGCGGCCTGCTCACCGGTCGGCTCGTAGTCGAGCGAGGCGTAGCCCTTGGTCTTCGACTTCAGCTGGTCGAAGAAGTCGAAGACGATCTCGGCCAGCGGCAGCGTGTAGCGCAGCTCGACCCGGTCCTCGGACAGGTAGTCCATCCCGAGCAGGTTGCCGCGCTTGGTCTGGCACAGATCCATGATCACGCCGATGTAGTCCTTCGGGCTCAGGATCGTCGCCCGTACCACCGGCTCGTAGATGTCGGCGATCTTGCCCTCGGGGAACTCGCTCGGGTTGGTGACGACGTGCTCCTTGCCGTCCTCCATGTCGACCCGGTAGACCACGTTCGGCGCCGTCGAGATCAGGTCCAGGTCGAACTCGCGCTCGAGCCGCTCGCGGACGATCTCCATGTGCAGCAGCCCGAGGAAGCCGCAGCGGAAGCCGAAGCCGAGCGCACCCGAGCTCTCCGGCTCGTACTGCAGGGCCGCATCGTTCAGCTGCAGGCGCTCCAGGGCGTCCCGCAGCGTCGGGTAGTCGTCACCGTCGATCGGGAAAAGCCCGGAGTACACCATCGGCTGCGGGTGCTTGTAACCACCGAGCGCCTCGGTCGCACCGTGGATCGCGGCGGTGACCGTGTCACCGACCCGCGACTGGCGGACGTCCTTCACACCGGTGATCAGGTAGCCGACCTCGCCGACGCCGATACTCTTCGACTTCATCGGCTCCGGGGAGATGACGCCGACCTCGAGCATCTCGTGCACGGCGCCGGTGGACATCATCTTGATCCGGTCACGGTGCGTCAGCTCGCCGTCGACCACCCGGACGTAGGTGACCACGCCGCGGTAGGTGTCGTAGACCGAGTCGAAGATCAGCGCCCGCGGCGGGGCGTCCTTGACACCCTTCGGCGGCTCGATCTGGGCGACGATCTCGCTCAGCAGGTCCTCGACGCCCTCACCGGTCTTCGCCGACACCCGCAGTACGTCCTCGGGCCGGCAGCCGATGATGTGGGCCAGCTCGGCGGCGTACTTCTCCGGCATCGCACCTGGCAGGTCGATCTTGTTCAGCACCGGGATGATCTGCAGATCCGCGTTCAGCGCCAGGTACAGGTTGGCCAGCGTCTGCGCCTCGATGCCCTGGGCGGCGTCGACCAGCAGCACCGCGCCCTCGCACGCCTCCAGCGACCGCGACACCTCGTAAGTGAAGTCGACGTGGCCGGGGGTGTCGATCATGTTCAGGATGTACGTCGTACCGTCCGGAGCCAGCAGGCCACCCGGAGTGTCCGGCTTCGGCGCGAACGGCAGCCGGACCGCCTGGGACTTGATGGTGATCCCGCGCTCCCGCTCGATATCCATCCGGTCCAGGTACTGGGCCCGCATCGAGCGTGCGTCGACCACCCCGGTGATCTGCAGCATCCGATCGGCCAGCGTCGACTTGCCGTGGTCGATGTGGGCGATGATGCAGAAGTTCCGGATCAGCGTCGGGTCGGTACGACCCGGCTGCGGCACATTCGTGGAGCCAGCGGGCACGGAGGGGATCCAGTTCGTCTCGGGTGGTGCTACCTGCACAACTGGTCAATCATCCCATGCGGGCACCATCCCCGCTGCGAGGGCCCAGGCGGCAGGGTAAAGAAGCGGCTGGATACATCTCCAGCAGCTGAAGGATGGGATGCGTGACCTTCACCGGCCCGATGCCCGCCAATCGGTGATAGTACGCCAACGGTCCAGCACTGCCCGTGGCGTAATCGTTACTCAACCTCGACAACGTGGCACCCGGAAAGGCGAGGCCACCCGCAGTCGGCACCGCAAGTGCGTCGAGTCGCTCCGTCACCCGGGCAAGCAACGCCTGATAACCGCTGTCCCGGGTGAGATCACGGCAGTCGAGCAATGCCAGGCCAATGCCGGCCAGGCCGGTATGCACCCCTACCTGCAGCGGATGAACACCTGCCAAAGCCTCGGCCAGCTCGTGACAGCGACCGATCATCTCTGTGTCGCCGCCCTGGAAGGCGTACCGGATGGCGACCCCGAGCACGCCGGCGCGCCCATCCAGCAGCGATGTCGATGCGCGCTCCCGGTCACCCGGAAAAGACTTGTCGAGCATGTGGCGAGCGAAGCGGAGGCCGGCGGCGTAGTACCGCTCATGGCCGAGGACCGTTGCAGCCAGGAGAAGTGCCGCGGAAACGCTGACCCCGGAGTAGGTGCGAAGTGGACCGTTGGCAGCAACCAGAGCCTCGGGGTCGACGGAACACAACTCATCGCAGATCTGGCTCACCGTTGGCAGATCGCCGATTGTCACAACCGCCGCAGATCCGCGATCGCCGCTCTCCAGCCCCAACTTCAGCTCGAGCGCCGACAGTTCGGCCGCGACGCCTGGAGTTCGCCGGACCGAGCCGTCAGATGACTTCAGCAGACTCGTGAGAGAGGAGAGCTGGACAGGGTCGATGTGCGCCGAGATTCCCCACAGCGTTCCAAGAGCTCCCCCGAGGAGGCCCGGCCTCGTGGTTCCCCGGGTTGCGGCGTGCCGAACTGTCCAGTCGACCCAGTCCTTGCGGACCTCGTACCCACAGGCCGCCAACGTCGCTATGACCCCTGCCGATCCATAGCCGAAGCTGGCACCCATGCCACAGTAGGCCGCAGGGTCGCCGGGGAAGAGCACAGCATCGGTGTCCGGAGATCGGGTCGCCACGATCTGGCCGGCGATCGCCTGTGGATCGGTCCGAGAGTCCCACGACCGTGCCTTGGCCGGTTCTCCTGCTTCGAGTGACGCGACGGCGTAGTCGCAGATCGACCGCAGGAGATCCTCCCAGCTCCTCCGGTCGGCTTCTGTCGGGGTTTCGCGCCTCAGCAGGTCGATCATCGCGTCGGCGTCACCGGGTTCCAGACCAAGGCGACAGGACTCGGCCCGGAAGGCCCGCGTCATCACGTCGACATCGAGTTCACCGAGGTTCTGGATCCCGATCAGGCTCGAGAGCACGACCCTGCCGAAAGCATGCAGGTCGTCGGCCACCAAGTTCCCATCGTCCCGCAGGCGAGCCGGCCTGCTGTACCCCGTAGTGCGACCGGAGACACAACGACCTCTGGACTTCGATGCTGCGAACTCGTAATCGACCAGGACGGCCGAGAGCGTTCCGTCAGAGGACGCGTCGATGATGATGTTGCTCGGTGCGAGATCACCATGGGTGGTACCGATGGCATGGAGGTCGGACAGCACCCGGAGCACCTGGAGCATGACACGTGCGATCAACCGCGTGTAGACACGGCCGGTACGGCGGTCTCCTGATCTGCCGTTGTAGATCGGATTCCGTCCCATGACGAGTCCGGACAACGGGAACCCCGCCGCGCGTGTTTCGATGCTCACAACGCCGTCCGGGCAACAGCGGAGCGCAACCGGCTCCGGGGCACCGGACCGGCCGGCCAGCTCGGCGCGGATCGCGTGGTCATGTAGTCGCTGGGCGGCCGCGTCGGAGCGTCCATGCAGACCCGCATAAACGCCCCGCCGGGAAAGCTTGACGACGAACTCGTCAGGAGACGTCGGGCTCTTCGCCAGAAAGGCGGCACTTGCCGGGTTCTCAGCGATCTTCCCGGACACCGTCAGCCCGAGCGTAGAAGCCAGCTCCTCGACGCCGGCAGGGATGAATTGCTGTGCGTGCCGATCAGCCAGGTGGAGCACCGATCTCCGGGACAAGGGTTTCAGCGCAGGGGCGGCCGGTCCACGGAACGGCGCCAGGCCGAGTTCCAGCCCGGTGAGCTCCGGCCATCGCTCGCGGCCCACCCGGAGAACAATGAAACGCGAGGCACACAAGGGATGGGCAGCGCGCGAGTTCAGCCAGCGGTGCGCCGCGGGCGAGCCGGCCACCGCGAACCCCACGTCATGGTCTCGTGCCCAGGTGAGGGACCGCCGAAGGACCTCGTCCGCGTGGCGCAGATGAGATGTCACGACAACATCCGTGCTCTCAGGTGTCGGTAAGCCATCGAAGACGTCCGGGGCCGACGCCAGATAGACCCCCACTCGATGTACCGGTGAACCGTTGGCCGCGGCACGCGCGAGCTCGGCGTACACATCGTCGATCCCGAACGCCGCGTCGGCCACGTACCACGACGAGTTCGCGGCGATCGGTGTCACAACCAGCTCACTCATAGCTGTCACTTCCCGCCGACAACTGGACCTCGGCAAAGCCGAGGTCCAGCTGCGCTGAGCGTCAGCAGCCGGTGCACATCACCACGCCGGCATCGCTCAGGTCAGTGATAGCGAGCCCACCGAGCAGCGCAAGCTCCTCGGCGGCAAGGGACGCGTCGTTGATGGTGGTCGAAGTCTCCATGTGCGACTTCCTTCCTGTTCATCACAGCCACTTGGAATCGCCCGGCTGCTCACCCTTGTGTTCGGCCCGACCGCCGAGCCCAGATCGGACCCCGGGCGGGCCTCCTGACGCGCACGCCAGAAGACCCGCTTGTCAGCTCAGCCTCAACAGGCCGAGCCGTTGCACATCGCTACGCCGGTGGAGGTGACGTCAGCAATGGCCAGGCCGCTGAGGAAGGACTCCTCATCGGCACTGAGTGTGCTGTCGCCTTCCGTTGAGACTTCCATTTCCAGATTTGGCATCGTTAGCCCTTCTGTCGGCTTGGGCAGACGTCGAGTTGTCCCGGCGCCCCTCCGGCCAGAGTCTCTCCGCGGGTCCAATGAACGTAAAGGCAGAGTCACGCTCGGTCAAGCGGCCGCCCAGCAGATTGCAGCTTGTTGCAAACACCTCGGTCCCGTTGAACCGTCACCATCGATCGAGGATCATAGGAGACATATATCGGCGACCCTTCGAATACCATTCCATGGCGCGCGGACCCGTCCGGCCGAAAGGACAGCAATGACCGACGTGGTAGTGATCGGAGATGGCGCCGCGGGTCTGGCGGCCGCCCTGCCGATGGCGAGAATGAATCTCGACGTGATGGTGATCGGCAACAACGCCCAGCGAAATGCCATGGCCACCGAGATGCATGCATACCTCGGCCACGACGGCACCGCTCCCAAGGAGTTCTACAGCTCGTCCCTCGACCAACTCGTACGCTACGAGAACGTCTCCGCGACCGTCGGTTCCGTCACGTCCGTCGACGGGAGCAACGACAGCTTCCAGGTTCACCTCGGGGCTCGATCGATCCCTGCGCGCCGAGTTCTCATTGCCACCGGAGCAGCTGACTCCCCGCCCTCGATCGAAGGTATGGCTGAGCTCTGGGGGCACGGCGTCCACCACTGCCCGGTGTGCCATGGATGGGAGCAACGCGGCAAGCCGGTCGCGGTAGTCGCGCCGGGCCCCGCCGATCTGCCGGTCGGCCTGGCCATGCGATTGACCTGGATCTGCCGTCCGGTGACGCTCTTCACCAACTCCGACCAGCCGCTCGAGGCACGGACCGCTGCCGCTGTCGGCGCTCTCGGCATCGGTGTTGTCTACGGAAATGTGCTATCGATCGAGGGTGACCGTTCGACACAAGTAATTCACACTGCACAGGGAGATTACAAGGCCAATGCCGTCTTCACCAGGGCGGCGTCACGACCGCGCTCGGCGGTGGCCGCCGCGATTGGTTGCCGAATTCTGCCGTCCGGTCATGTCGAGGTCGATTCGTCCTGGCGTTCGAGCATCGACGGAGTTTTCGCCGCCGGCGAGGTCGCCAAGAGCTTGCACGGAAATTCGGCTGGATCAAATCTCATTGCGGCGGCAGCGGCCGGCCATCATGCCGGGTTATCGATATTCGAAGATCTATGGGACTCGGACGTCCAGCGGAGAATTCGCGAATTCGGCTCACACCTCGGCCATGACTGAGTCCCCCGTCGTCAACGCCCCGAGCTCGAGTAATCGCTGCAGAAGCGACCGGGGCAGCGCTTCGCTCACCGCTCTGCCGAGCTGCCGCTCAATCTCCGATCGAGCCGCCGCCTCCAGCGATGCGGCCCCGGTGCCGGCCAGCGACCACACGAGAACGGCCGTCCACGGCACCTCGTAGTGCCGCCGGCCGTCAGACAGAATCCAGCGCTCGACGTACTTCAGCAGGTGCCACCGGTCCGCTCGCCGCACCGAGCCTCGGGACGGCGGCCCAGCCGGCGGGACCATGAGTCGCACCTCGTTGTCGAGCCAGACAGTGAGATTGGCGGTCGCCAGCAGTTGTTGCGCGGTGGCGATTCTCCGAGCGACCAGCCGGAAGGCGGCGTCACGGTCGGCCGCGCCACCCGTCAGGGCTTCGACAACGGCTCGACCCGAGGGATCATCCGCCCGCAGCACGCGACGCAGTCGTTGCACATTCCACTTCTGGCCGAAGTACAGGTCGCCGTTCGCGGTACAGAAGGCATCGACGGCGAAGTGCAGGAGGGTTGCGGCCGAGATCAGCGCACTGTCGGCATCACCGGTCGCCACGAACCCGAGCGTGTCTTCGAGAGTGTTGTTGGCAAGCAATGTGGCTCGCGTGACACGAATTCTGGCTGCTGACCGGTCAACCGTCCGGCACAGGTCGAGCAGCGCACGCAGCTGGTCGGATTCCTGAAGGACGATCGGCGTCGACGACAGTCCGCAGTACAGCTCCAGAGCCTCAGCAACCTCGTACACCTGCGTGGTCACACTCTCGGTGACGCGATAGGTCCGCAGGCTCTCGATCCGTGCTGTTGCCTCAGCCAGCGTCAGATGCTCCACATCAATGCGACCGACCCCACTGGCTCCGGTCTTCGGCGAGGGCCTCTCGAGCAACGGGCCGTCCGTCAGCAACAGCAGATCAACGTCCGACGACGTCGTGCCGAGGCCGGCCGCCAGGCTGCCGATGAGAAGAGCCGAATCGAAGGTGCCAGGCGGCAGGGAGCGCACAGCAGAGGTCGCTGCCTGACGGTGCCGCTGCAGTAAGGCCTCCCGCCATCCGGTGCTGTGCGTACCTTCTCCGGCATCCGTACTGATCACGTCGCAACAGCACCTTTCCGTTGGGCGATGGCCGAGATGCCACGGCTGCGGGCCATCGATCGGGAGAACGGCAGAACGGTGACGGCAGCAGCCCCGAAGATCAAAGCCATCGCGCCCCACCCGAGTCCCGAGTACTGCAGTGGAAGCGCGGCAAAGAGGCTTGGCGCGAGCATCGCCGAGACAGCCATCCCGGTACTGACCAGCCCTTGATACTGCCCCTGGGCCTCTTCGGGAGCGAGGTCACTGGCCAAATAGAACTGCGCTGACGCGGCAGCCAGACCACCGATCGTGTTCACGACAACGGCCACCAGCAGCAACACGGCCGCGGTCCAGGCGTTGCCGACTGCGGTCAGCGCGAACAGCGAACACGCCAACGCCAGCAGCAGACCACTGATGATGGCCGCGCGAGTAGCTCGCTCCAGTGATTTCACCCGCCTGGCCACGGGGACCTGCCCGAGCACGTGCCCGGCCGTGTTGACGACGAACGCGGCTGAGATCACCGCGGGCGACAACTCCGTCTCCGCCAACGCCCACAACGGCAGCGCAAAAGTAACGGCCCAGTTGTACATCGCCAGAACACTGAAAGCGAGTGTCAGGCCGAGGTAGGGCCGATCCTTGATCGCCTGGAGCGCGGAGGGTTGGCCGACCCGCCGCGCTCCCGCGGCGGGCGGCAGCCTCAGGTACAGCAACCCGGCGACCACGAACGACCCCGCATCAACCAGAATGGCGGCGGTGTAGGTGACGTTCGAGTGCACCGACAGCACGACCGCGGAAAGCCCGGCGCCCAGCGTCAGGCCCGTGGTCGACGCCATTCTGAGAACTGCCCGTACCTGCGTACGTTCGGCCGGATCCGGTATGACTGTCGCCACCAGCGCAGCAGCCACACCGGAGATTCCACGATCGAGACCACGGATGACGGCCGCAACCAGGGTGAACTGCCAGAAGGCTTCGACGAGCAGATAGAACGGGACCACCAGACCGGTCGCCATCAGCAGCCCGATCAGGACCACCCGGGATCCCACGCGATCTGCCAGCAGGCCGAACGGCACGCCTGACACGACACCAACAGCAGCCGCGATTCCCAGACCGGCTGCGACCTGAGCCGCCGACAGGCCTACCACCTGTGTGAAGTAGATGGCGCTCAAGGGGAGAAACAGGCCGCTGCCAACGCTGTTGACAACAATGGCGGCCGCCATTGCCCGCCCGGTCGAGCCGATCGATCCCAATCCGTGCACCGCGGCGAAGATCGTCCCGATGCGGTGCGCGACGCCTCGCCACCGCACCGGCGGACCGACAGCCATCGCCCCACTCCTTCGGTCGGCAGCCAGGTCCCGGTAACCAGGCCAACACAACGAGTAACAGATCGTATGCGATGCGTCAAGGCGGTCGCAATCGATTTGCAGCAACGTGCAGATGGGTTGCTGCCGCACTTCGGAATTGATAGCGTGAATTTCCTGCCTAATGCATCGGCATAATCATAGCCACACCTCCTGCTCGCCTCGGTTTCGCGAATGCGCCCGCCATCGATGCGCATTTCTCGCTCCGTAAAATTTGACGCGGATCAGCCGCGCCGAAACACGCCTGGGGGATATATGAAAATGCAGCCATTGATCAGCTCGACCGAACCCGCAACAGACCATCGGGGCCACGTCGTTCAGACCGTCGGCCCCGAAGGCGCCGAGATCGACGGCCGGGTGTATCAGAACTTCAACCTGGTGGAATTCGACGGCCGCCGGTTCATCTTCAGCCACCGCGCCATACTCACCCTGGTGGTGATCGCGGCCTGTAACGCCGGCTGCAAGTTCTGCTCCAACGAGATCACCTTCACACCCAGCGGCCCCTATCTGTCCTGGAACGCACGGCTGGCACGCGTCAAGGAGTTCGCGCAACTCGCCGGAGTCACCAAGATCGCGTACACGGGCGGCGAGCCGACACTGCACCCACAGAAGTTCGTCGATCTGGTCACGAACATGAGCCGCGGGTTCGCGCGTTCGCGCGCACACACGAACGGCTGGGGACTTTTCAAGCCGGTCGAGGTGCGCGGGCACACCACAGAGCTCCTCCCCGCACTCATCAATGCCGGTCTGACCGGCATCTCGATCAGCGTCGCGCATCATGATCCCGGCGTGAACCGTCAGGTGATGGCCTTGCCCCGGTCCTGGGGCGGCATGTCCGACGCCGCGTTGTCGGCGGTCGCGGAGTGCGCCTCGGATCACTTCACCCCGCGGCTGAGCTGCGTACTGACCGAAGACGGTGTCTCGTCGGTCGACGACATCATCGACTACCTCACCTGGGGACGTCGGCTCGGGTTCCGGAAATTCATCTTCCGGACCTGCTCCGAGATACCTGATGGATTCAAGAAAGCGACCGACTTCTCCGCCTACAACGACTCGAACGCGCGCTCGATCGAGCCGATCAGCCGCGAGTTCCAGGACCGCCTCGGCGCCGAGCTCGTCTACCGTCAGCGAAAGAGCGATTCGAAAGTGGACGTCTTCAAATGGGAGGACGTCACCGTGGATATCGATGAGTCCAGCGAAGAGGAAGATCCGGATCCCAAAATTCGCCGGCTCAATGTGATGCCGGACGGAGTGACCTACACCAGCTGGATATCCCCGACGTCGAACCTCTTCGACGACGAGCGGCCGATCGTTGATGAATCTATTACCAAAGAAAAACTTCGCCTGCTGAAGTGAGGCCGGATGATGGAACGTGTAGTCCTGATCGGCACCGGCGGGTTCGGGCAGTGCTGGGAGCCCGCCCTCACGACGCTGTCCGAGTATTTCCAGGTGGTCGGTGTCGTGGAGCCCGACGACGGTGAACGCGCGCGTAGTGCGAAGCTGTACCAGCTCCCGGATCCGCGGGCCGTCGCCGCGCTGCCACTTCTTGCTCGCTGGCAGCCGACCCTGGTGATCGACTCGAGTCCGTTTCGCCACCGCTTGGCCAACGCCGAGGCTGCCTTCGCCGCGGGCGCCGACTTCATCGGGGCCAAGCCTCTGGGAATCTCGCTCACCGAGGCCGAGCAGATCATCGATGCCGGCCAGTCAGCCGGTCGCAGGGTGGCTGTCGCACAGCAGATGCGGTACTTCCCTTGCTTCCTCGCTCTCCGGCGCCTCTTGCAGTCGGGTGACCTCGGGAGCATCCGCTCGGTCCGGGTCCGGATGGCGCTCGATGGCCGCGGTTGGGCCCCTGGCACCGACTGGCGCCTGGAACTTGATCAACCGCTTCTGCGTGAGGCAGCGATCCATCACTTCGATCTCCTGCGGTGGTGTCTGTCCACAGAGATGACCGTGGTTGCTTTGGCTGCCTGGAATCCACCGTGGAGCCCCTTCACCGGCGACGCGTCGGTGACCGGATTGCTCCGTACCGAGGCGGGTGCGCCGATCGTGTACGACGCAACTTTCGCTCCCGCACCAGACCAGACACCGGTGCGTTTCGATTCAGGATGGGATGTCGTCTGCGACGGCGGGCGGGTAGTGGTCCATGAGGGTGCGCTGTCAGTTGACGGGCAGCTGGTGGAGCCGACCTCCCCGCAGGCCGAGCCGGTGCCGCTCGAGATTCTGAACGAGGACCTGCTCCGGGTCTGGCTCGACTGCAAGACGGCCGATGCGGTTCCTCCGTTCTCCGGCGCTGACAATCTGCACAGCATGACGCTACTCGAGCAGGCCCTGCGACTCGCTTCGACGAAGAGGTAGCGCATGAAGATTCACGCGGACCTGCATACCCACACGACAGTGACCGACGGACGGGCAACCCCGCGAGCCGTCATCGACAGCGCGGTTGCCTCCGGGCTGTCCGCTCTGATCATCACCGATCACTCGATGGTGACGTGGAACGGTCTGGCCGACTACGCAGCGGGACGCGGCCTGGAGATGCCGTTTCCGGGCACAGAGATCAGCACCGTTCACGAAGGCCGGCGTCATCATCTGCTCCTGTACGGTCATGGACTCTGTGACCTCGATCCGGCCACGAGCGAATGGCTGCTGACCCCGATCCGCCGCAAGAACCAGATCATCGAGCTCTGCCGGCGGAAGCTGATCCAGCGTGGATTCCAGTTGCCCGATCTGGAAACGATCTGCCGTCAGGACCTTCCTGGACACGTTCCGACGCCCGAGAAGGTGCTTGCGTCGAAGACAGCTGTTGCGCTCCATCTCGCCGACAGCGCACAGATGCCGTTCGACGATGCCTATGCGCTGGTTCGCTCGGTCGACGACGAGATCGGCCGGCGTCAGGATCCCTCCATGGCCTCGGCGATCTACCTGCCGACACTGGACGTCCTCGCGCTGGCCGCCCGGTCCGGTACCGCGACGGTCCTGGCACATCCGCTCTGGCGATGTGCCACCGAGGAACAGATCGGGACGCTGATCGATGACCTGGAGATCTTCACAGCGCACGGGCTGGACGGTGTCGAGTCCCGTTCCTACCACCATCGTCACCTGGACGATCACCCCCGTCTGCTGGCTGCGCGCACCCGGCTCGGGCTGCTGCGAGGAGGCGGCTCGGACTACCACGCCAACGGCCGGACCAGTATCGGTGCGGATGGCTTGACCTGCGAGGAGTTCGAAGCATTGTCCGGCATCGTGGCCTCTCGACGGATGGAGCGTGATGGAGCCCAAGCCAACTGACCGCCTGTCCGTCAATCAGTTCATGGCGGCAGAAACCAGCTTTGCCGACCTCCTCGATTGGTCTGAACGCCGGCAGGTCACCGGGATCGGCGTTCTGCGCAGCACCGTCGACAAGTTCGGGACTGCGACTGTGCGGTCGATGCTCGCGGATCACGGTGTGACGCCGACCAGTCTGTGCGTCTTTCTGGGGCTCGTTCATCCAGAGGCGAGTGTCCGTAGGACCTTGCTGACCGATGCCGCCAAGGCGCTGGATGATGCTCGCGAGATCGGTGCGCCTCTCGTGGTCGTCGCCGGTGGACCGTCACCCGGGTTGCCGCTCGCGGAGGCGAAGGCACAGTTCGTCGATCAACTGCTTGCTCTCGACGGCTACGCTGCGGCGAACGGCGGCGAGCTGCTGCTCGAACCCTTGAATCCGGCAGCAGTCCATCTTTCCTGTCTGACCAGCCTGGCTGAATCGATCTCGGTTCTGGAGACATGCCGTGCCACTGGACTGGTGATCGACTTCTGGCACTCGTGGACCGATCCGGACCTCCATGCAGTTCTCGAAACTCACGCCAACCGGCTGTCAGTCGTCCACGTCTCGGACTGGCCTCTGGATCCGGTAGTGGCGTTCCAGCGCGAAATCCCCGGTCGCGGGCTGATCGACCTGACCAACCTCGTCGCCGCTCTGCGCCGGGCAGGCTTCGCAGGCTGGTGGGAGCTCGAAGTCTTCGCCGAGACCGAGTACACGCCGCGCGGTGACGGTGCCTTGCTGACAGCGTCCCTCGAGGGCCTGCGAACGGCACTCGCCGACACCGGGGGAACAGCATTCGTCGATTCCGAGGGAGCACACTGACATGCGCATCGTCATCATCGGTGGTCCGGCTTCCGGTAAAAGCACTCTGACCGACAAGCTCGTCGCACTGGACGGTTCGATTGCCACGTTCGGAGTACGGAGGCACTTCGCACATCTTGTCGAGTCGGAGACCGACCTCGGCCGTCGAGTCCGGCCCTGGGTCGAACGCGGCGCCTGGATTCCCGATGAGCTCGTCGTGGAAGGGCTGGCCGGCGAACTGGCCGCCCGCCTGGGTGAATCCTTCATCCTCGAAGGGATGCCGGGAAATGCCCGGCAGGCGCGGCTGCTCGACGAGTTGCTCGAGGAGCGCGGTCTGCCGCTGGATGCGGCGATCCATGTCCGGACGCCCGCAGCAACGTGTATCGACCGTGCGAGCCGCCGACTGGTCTGTCTGACTTGTGACGGCGGCTCACATCAAGTCGTGCTGACCGACGAGCGCACGTGTCGAGGCTGCGGAGGTCGTCCCACGCAACGACCGTCGGACACAGGTCCCGCGTTCCTCGAACGGATCGCGACCCACCAGGCGTTGGCGGCAGACCTCGCCGCACACTACGCCCCCGACCGAACGATCGAGGTGTCCGGCGAGTTGGCGCCCGACGAAATGCTGGCGCAGAGCATCCGTGAGTTGCGCAAGCGTGCGGATGGCAAGATGCCCGTCCCCGGAGGTGCCGGCAGATCATGACGACGCCCGCACCGATCCGGGTCGGGGTCGTCGGACTCGGGAAGATCGCACAGACTCACCATCTGCCGAACATCCGGGAGATCCCGGGACTCGAGCTCGCGTCGGTCTGCGACATCTCAGCCCAGCTCGCACGATCGATCGCCGGCCGTTATGGGCTCAGCGAGGACGCGGCGACGACGCAGGTCTCGGATCTGCTCGACGGCCGGGTGGATGCCCTGGTCGTGGCGAACCGGGATCACCTGCCGCTCGTTGCCGCAGCCAGTGCAGCCGGCCTTCCCGTCTTCGTCGAGAAGCCACTGTGCTGGAGCACTCTCGAAGCACAGCAACTGCTGTCCATCGAGGCATCCACCGGCGTGCCAGTCGTCGTCGGCTATATGAAGCGCTACGACGCCGCGGTCGAACGGGTGGCGAGCGCCCTCGACGACGGCAACCCACCGCTGTGGGTGCGGTCGCACAACTTCGCCGGCGGCCGGCATCGCACCGAGCGGCTCTATCAGATCGACAAACCTGAGCCTCCCGGCGACGGGATGTCGGAGAACGACTCGATCAACGCGGTGGTCACCGCCGCCGTCGGTCCGGATCCTTCGCGCGTCGAGGTGTACCGCTTGCTCGCCGAGCTCGGCATTCACCACTTCAACCTGCTGGCAGCATGGTTCGGTCCACTCACCGTGACCACAGCCGGCGCACAGCTGACCGAGGCCGGCTGGTGCGTCACCGTCGGATTCAGAGCGGGTCGTGTCCAGGGTGTGTTCGAGATCTTGCCGGACTTTCTCGGTGCCCGGGAGTGGGACGAACGGATCTCGTTGTATCGCCCGGGCTCCTTGACCGAGCTGGTCTTCGGAACACCCTTCGTTCGGAACGAACCAACCATCATCTGCGAGCGTGGGTCCGACGCCGGTGATGCCGTGTTCACCGAGACCCTCGTATCGCGCGAGAGTGCGTTCAAGCGTGAACTGCAGCACTTCCTCGAAGTCGTGCTGGACAAGGTCCCGGCGAGGACTTCTGTTCGGGAGGCCGTCAGAGATCTCACCTTCATCGACGAGGTGATGACCAAGCTGGTGATCACGTGATCGGCCCGGCACACGCCTTGCGTGGCGACAAATGTCGCCGGCTGGCGCAGGCCCTCACCGAAGGCCTGCATCGTCCCAGCGCCGCCTGGTTCTCTGCTCCCCCTGGAGAGCAGATCACTCTTGCCACTGCCGCGGCAGCGGTCTTCCTCGCTCTCGGACCGAAGGGGCGCGCTCAGCTGCTGCAGACGCCTGGGCAGGGGCAGTTCACCAAGGCTTTCATGCTGGATCCTGGGCTGTTGCCAGTGCTTCTGGCGTTCACCGACGAACGCACCGGCAACGAAGTCTGGCACCGTTATCGATGGCAGCGATCCGACGGGGACCATCTCACCGCTGAGTACACCAAAGTGGAACGCGCACAGCGTTCGGTGTCGCTCACCGCGAGATCCTGCACCACTGCACGGGCGAGCGTTGACGATGTCAACGCGATCGAACGCGAACTGCCGCTGGACGCTGGGCGTCATTGGTGGGAGCAGCCAGAGCTCGTTCGAAGCACAGACCGGCCGGCAAGCTCCAGCGTCGCCGCCAGTGCGACCCGGATCGGAACCTTCTGCGAGAGCATCGGCTCTTTACTGCTCGCCCGCCTGACGTTCGAGTCGGTGGGGCGGACCGAGCGATGACCCGTTCGACTGGCGTTCAGCAGCGCACAGATCTCCTGAGCATCGAGGAGACAGACCTCACGATGATGCGTGCGGACCGCTGGCGGCTTGAAGCGGGCGAACGCCGCCTGGCTCAACTCCTGCAGAGCTCCGGAACCATCGGCACCGTGACAATCTTCCTCGTCGACGTGGACGGATCAATGACGGTTCGGCGTCTTGGCGTCGGTCCGAAGCTCGAGCTGCTCGACTCGGTCCGGCGAACGACCCGCCATGTGCTCGGCGAGGGCGTTCTGACGATCGACGGTGGCCAGCGGGACAAGACCTACGTGATCCTCTCCGGACTTGATCCAGCCGCCTCGCTGACGGCGGCTGAGCGTCTCTGCGGAGCCATTGCTGCAACCCCGCTCGTCCTGGGCCACAGCAAGCGTCCAGTGCCTATCACAGTCAGCATCGGTGTCGCGGTACTGAGCGGTCAGCTGGAGGCATTCGATTGCATGGAACGCGCGCGCGATGCACTGGTGGAGGCCAAGAAGCATCGCAACTGCGCGCGGATCGTCGAATGCCCGGGCAGGCCATGGGATCGCGGCACTACCGGTTGGATACGCCGCGGCATGGATCTACTCGGTGAGAAGCACGGACCGATCTGGCACTGGACCGTGACCAGATGTCCGCAACCAGCTGAGGCCTTGGGGCGGCTCGCACAGGTCGCCGCCGATCAGCGCATACCTGCGCCTGCGCAGGTCATGTTTCAGCTGATGGCCAGCAGCGCGATCGCGGAGGGCACTGCCGAAGCTTGGCGCGGTGAGCAATGCCCTACGACCCTGATGGGCTTCGATCATTGCCCGGAAGAAGACGAGTGGGACCTTGTGGTCCCCGTGTTGCCGGCGAGGTGGATCGCCTTAAGACGTGGCGGGACGTCCGGTCCCGTTCCCGAATCGGCTGCCGCAATGGTCAGGGCAGCAGTCTGGGGGGCGTCCGACGACCCACCCGTTCCACCGGCACAAGAGATTCAGCTCGGCCCATGGGGCGCTCAGGTTCTGGAGAAGCTTGCCGGCAGCACGAGACGCGGCAGGGACTCGTTGATCGCTGAGGCCATCGACCTCGGGCGTCGTCATCAGGAGATCTGGAGCACACCATGAAGGCAATCGCTGCGGCCGAAACACGAGAGAAGAACATCGAGCGCATTCTCCGCGACACAGTTCGGCTGCGCGAAGGATTGGCGATCGCCGGTGCAGTCCTCGCCGATGACAGCTGCAGATACCCGGTCAGCGTCGTGATGATCGATCTGGACGGTTCCGCGGTGGTACGACGAGAGGGTATCGAGGCCAAGGTCGAGCTGGTCGGCATGGCGCGAGAGCGGATGATCAGCGTCCTGCCTGCCGGTGCGGCGGTCGCGGACAGCGGCACCCGCGATGAAACCTACGTCCTGCTGCCCGGATATGGGCACCAGGACGGCGAAGAAGTCTCCGAACGACTTCGGACGGCGATCTGCGAGCTTCCGTTCGCCATTTCCAGCTTGGCCGAGCAGGTGCCCATTACCGCGAGCGTCGGCTACACCGTGGCCACCGAACGGACCACGATGCGCGAACTGATCACGATGGCACGCGAGGCACAGTTCGCCGCGAAGCAACGGCGAAACTGCGTCCGGGCTGCGAGCAAGTCATCCGCTACGGAGCGATTCATGGTGCCGTCCGCTGCTGCTGCCGGTCTGAAGCGCGCAGGACTCGACTGGGATGACGTCGGCACGGTAGGCCTCGACCTGTTGGAGGAGAAGATGGGGGGCCTGTGGCACTGGTGCGTGGAACAGGCAGGTCCCGACGGCCGGCCGACGACATGGAGCGCGATCAGCACCCAAGGAGTCGACAGTGCCGAAGCGGAGTGGTTCCGGCGTCTTCACGACAGCGTGCGTCTCGAGGCACTGGTTGCCGGCACCCGCGCCACCGCGGGTCGATACCGGTTCGAGGTTCACGATGTGCCGCCTCAGGACGACATCCTGGCTGCCGAGTACCGCCCCTCTGAGTGGGTCTGGGCGGTTGCGGACGACGATGCCGATGCGGCGCCCCCTACCGCTGTCATCGATCAGATCTCCCGTGCGCGCTGGGCGGCTGCCGGCTTGTCAGGTGGTGAAGGAGTGGTCGTCGAGGTGGATTGGTCGCC
Organism: Kribbella sp. NPDC056345; assembly: GCF_042262745.1. Taxonomy (NCBI): domain Bacteria; kingdom Bacillati; phylum Actinomycetota; class Actinomycetes; order Propionibacteriales; family Kribbellaceae; genus Kribbella; species Kribbella sp. NPDC056345. Next base: position 108,851 of record NZ_JBHJQQ010000001.1, read on the forward strand.
GTCACGCAGCCATAGGTTGAACAAGCTGCAAACCAAACATGCCCTCTCGGCAACGGCGCTCTTCACCGAAGCAACGATTCTCGTCACCGATCGGGCGACGGTGGTCGGATGACGGACAGCCGAGCGGCATCGGACCGGCCCTGGCTCGTCTTCGACATCGACGACACACTCGTCGACACCTTCGGAACCAGCGTTCGCAAATGCGCAACCGTTGCTCGTCGTTTGAACCTCACGCCACCAACTGCCCAGCAGATGGCACAGGACTACGGGCGGGTGGACTTCCGGGCCTGTGTGACGCGGTGGCACCCGACCGTCGACTTCGCCACCTACGCAGCCACTTACGATTCCCTTGTCACAGAGGTACCGGCCGAACCTCTCGGCGACTTCGCCGGCTTGCTCACGGCCGCACGCGGTGCAGGCTTCGGCGTCGGCATCCTGAGTAACGGGCCCAGCCGAAAGACCGCGCGCAAACTGTCCGCTCTCGGAGTCGGTCCGGGCGACCTCGACTTCGTCGTCGACGCCGGCACCGCGACAGAACCCAAACCTGCGCGCCAGGCGTTCGAGGCCCTCTTCGATCTGTACGGCGTGAATCCTCGGTCCTGCTGGTATGTCTCAGACAGTCCCGAGGATTGGCAAGGTGCAGCCGAAGCGGGCTACCGAACCGTAGCGGTACCGCGCGCGACGGTCTTCACCAGGCCGGGCCCGGTGGCCAACCTGACCGTTCCCGGGATCGACGCACTGCGCGACCTGCTCAGTGTGCTCTGCTGCCCTGCACCGTCCGCATCCCATCGGCTCCCGCAGGCCTGGAGCTTCGACGCCGGGTTCACCCTGATCGAGCACCTCCTTTCCCCAGCCGAGCTGATCGCGACCGAATGCCGTACCTGGGGGGTCAGTGCCGAACCCGACCGTATCGAGGCAAGTCTCTCGCAGTGGAGTCACCTGCTGGACCGGACGGAGGTGCTCTGGGCCTGCGATCGATCGATCGACGAAGGACTGAGTCACTTCTACAGGCTTGTCCTGCTCAGTCTGGGCGTTGCCGATTCCTCAGCTGCGGCAGCGATCATCAAGCGCTATACATCACCAACGAACTGGCGGCTGCGGCCAGGCGCGGACACCCTGGTCAGTCGCATCGCCGCTGCCGGATACCGCCTGGGCGTGCTGGCCAACTGGCAGTCGAGTCTTGGTACGGTCCTCGACCACGTCGGACTGCGCGGCAACTTCGACGCCGTCGTCGCCTCGGCACAAGCCGGCGCCGGAAAACCGTCGCCCGCGGCCTTCAGCCATCTGGCATCAAGTCTGGGCATCGAAGCTCAGGCGATGGTCCACGTCGGTGACGATCCCAGGAGCGACGTCGCTGGAGCGATAGCCGCAGGTGCGAGAGCTGTCTGGGCGCCCGCCGATCTGTCCGAGGAGGGATGGTGCAGAACAGTGCTGACCGCGACTGGCCGTCCCTGACGAGTTCGGGAACAACAGGCCATGACGTGACGGTGTATGGCGAAACCGCCCTGCATGTGGTGACATCTGCGAGGCCCAGCGGCGATGTTGCCTTCGGCAAGGTCGCAGTGACCGTCGGAGGGCCGGCCGCGGTCGTCGCCGCGCAGCTGGCCCACCTGGGCAATCGACCTGCCTTGGTCTCCCAGGTCGGGGCCGATCCGGAGGGAGCGTTCATCCTCGACGCACTCCAACAGAGCGGGGTCGATTGTGGCTCGATCAATCGAGCCGGCCGAACAGGGCGGATCGTCGCGGCAGTCGAAGACGGCGCGGTCGAGCTCGCGGTCGACATGACCGGCGCAGCCGGCGTGATCACAGCGGAGAATCTGAGTCTGCCGGCGACCGACCTGGTGTACGTCACCGGATTTCCATCACTCGTGCCTGTCGTCCAGCACCTCGCAGCCAACGGACACCGGCTCACGGTCGATCTCGGATTCATACCTCTCCTCCATGATCCGCCGGCCCTGATGAAACACGTCGAACAACTCGCGCCCGCCATCGATGTCGCGATCATCAGCGGTGCGCAACTGAATCCTGCGGACCGCCGCCGGCTCACCGAGATCTGTTTCGATGCCGGCGCATCAGTGGTGCTGATGACGCTTGCCGAAGCCGGCGTGCAGGTCCGGACCCGTGACCAGTCCGCGGCGCTCCCCGCCGTACCGGTGCAGCTCGTCGACCCGCTCTGTGCCGGCGATGCTTTCGTCGGAGGCTTTCTGAGCGCACGGGCTCGTGGCGAGCATGTTTTCGACGCCGCTGCTTATGGCCAGCTTGTTGCCGCGGCCAAAGTCAGTCGATTCGGGGTACTGCCGAGCGCGAAGGATGTCCAAGGTCTTCAGGGAGACACGCTGGAGGAAACAAAGGCATGACTGAATGGCACGACAGAACCGTCGATGGTGCGGGGCGGGTGGTCATCACCTCGCGCAGCCGGCTCTGGGTTCTCCGCCGGCTGGCCTGCGATCTGCATCGCAGGTTCTACCACGACATCGGTATGGAGGCACATTCGTTGCCTGGCGAGGTCCTCGCACTGCGCACCCCGTATTGCCAGCAAGGCGATCGTGACCTGGGCGTTCTGGAGATTCCCGCTGGAGTGGATGGGCCTGTCGCGCAATGCTGGACCGACTTCCTGCGGCACCAGTGCACCGTACTCGAGACCACTGCCTGGCTGACCCGCCGACATCTGGGATGCTTCCACAGGCGAGGGAAGGCCCGCTTCGACCTGGCCTACGCGATCGCGGTCGAACTGCTCCACCTCCGGGCAGCTGAGTCGGGAACGATCCAGATGGTCAGTTCCGCGGCGCAACTGCCCGCGGAACTGACTTGGTGGTGGGACGAGCAGGGCTGGGGTCTTGCCGCGGACAAGCCATCGCGGTTCATCGCCGTCTCGGACAGCATCCAGATATTCGGGCTCCTGGGTACCGATGGCGTTGTCGCAGGCACCGAAGGACCAATTGATGTCGCCGCGGGCTGGCAGAGCGGTGCATCTCTGGCTGGTCTGGCACGCGCCCTGATCGGAGCAGGTCAAGTCCTTTGAAGCAGGCCCGAAACAATGAGAACCCGGAGCAATTGAAGCGCGTCACTGCGACTCAATCCCAGCTCCTCGAGCTCCGCCCCGGAAATCGCCGGAGCTTCCAGCGATTTCCGTATTGCCGGCGTAAGCACTGCCGGCAGATCGATGGCTTGGGCCCCGAAGCTGAGCTGAACATTGCTGCCCGAGGTCACAATTCTATGCGCAATACCGGGTGTACGGCTGAGCGAAACCGAACGGTTCAGGTCACGTAAGGTCTCGTACTGAGCGATGACGCGCACCGGACCATCGAGCTCTGCTTCGATCTGGAACTGCCGGGCTCCCTGCAGATCCTCGAGGCTCGACTCGAGGGTTCTGATCAGATCTTCTGTCTCCGCTGCCCCACCCCCGGGCCGGGCATGACCACCCCGTACGCCGAGACGGCCGAACTGAGGGAGCAGCGATTCGGCGAACTCGGCTTCACTTGTGTCAAGGATCGAGAATGTCAGGTGACAGGACACCTCCCCCTCCGTGTTCGCCGCGTGGATGGAACCGCGGCGGACATAGAGACAGTCGCCGGCCTCGAGCACCAGCTCCGCGGCAGGCTCTGCACTCGAGCGCCGTTCGCGTTCCGAAGGGGAAAGCATCGGCCAGGTCCGGTAGCGGCTGGCCGCCGCCTCGCTGTCCGGAAAGATGTGCCAGCGCTTGGTCCCGTGCACCTGGACCACCAGTACGTCGTGTTCGTCGAAATGCGGCCGGAGCCCTTGCGACGCGCGTGGGGTGACGTAACTGTTGCATTGCACCCTGAACCCCAGCTCCGCAGCCAGGGCGCGGGCAACCTCGCGGATCGGCTCGTGGCATTGCTCCAGGTAGTTGACGATCATCGTGTGACCGTCCTGGAAGTGGCTCAGGACACGTCGGGTGTCGACCGGCCGTACTGCCGTGCCCCCACCGGAAAGCGGCGTCCGGCTGAAGGCGTCAGCTGGGACTTCCCGGCCGTCCTTGACCAATTGCACGGCCGGGTGCCGAATCAGTCCGGTGGCCAACAGCTCATCGACAACAGCAAGCGAGAAAAGGCCCTCGACAGAGCCGGCTGCCCCAGCTTTCCAGAAATACCACGGCCGCCGACCGAAGACATCCTCCCGGAACTCGCCGAGGAAAGGAATCACGGGACTTGTGCGTACATTCGGTTTGTCAATTTCAGCAACCACGTCAAGCCTCCAGCACAGAGAATCCGGAAGACCAGTTCCTCAACTCACCGACGCTCTATGATATTCGCACCGCGCTTCACATTAACAACAACAGACTGCAACCACAATATGACTGCACGTTCATGCAATCTCACCCGGCGCCCTTGACCCGCGGCCGGAGCGACTGCGTGGATCGTGCAGCGTTTCGGGCGGACGGGCGTCTCTGGGGGTGTGACGAATCAAATGGTGAGCATCAGCGGCCCTGTCCGGGCCCTGGCGCGTGATGACGCGCAGACCGCCGTGTCGGCGCTCTATCAGCAGCACTGGGCAGGGCTCGTCCGCCTGGCCGTGCTGGTGATGGACGACCGGCAGGCGGCGGAGGACGTCGTGCAGGAGGTTTTCGCCGACCTGTACCGGCACTGGCCGTTGAAAGACCAGGCAGCGGTGCTGGGCTACCTGCGGACCGCGGTCCTCAACCGCAGCCGCTCGGTCCTGCGCCGCCGCCGGGTCGCACGGCTGTACATCCCACCCCACCAGGCCCCCAACGCCTCCGCCGAGAGCGACGTCGTCCTCGGCGAGGAGCGGCTCCAGGTGCAACGGGCACTGCAGGCCCTGCCCACCCGGACCCGCGAGGTTCTGGTGCTCCGCTTCTACCTCGATCTCCCGTTCGCCGAGATCGCCCAGCTCCTGGGCATCGGCGAGTCCAGCGCCCGCTCGAACGCCTCCCGCGGCCTCGCGACGCTGACCGACCGCTTGAAGGACATCCGATGAACGACACCGAATCCCGCCTCCGCGACTACCTCGACACCAAGGCTGCCACCGTCCCCGGCACCGCCCAGGGCCCCGGCCTCCTGACCGACACCTCGCCCCGCCGCCCGATCTGGCCAATCCTCGCCACCGCTGCCTCAGTAGCCGCCGTACTGGCCCTGACCGTCACCGTCCTGACCCACGTGGGCGCCGACAAGGCGGAACCCGCCGGCAAACCAGCTCCGCTGACGAGTGACGTGCCGCAGGTGCCGTTCACCATCATCGATGCCAAGCACAACCGGACGGTGTACGACGGCAGCCAGAAGGTCGCGGCTCCCCCGGAACTGCACGGATTCAGCGCCCGCGTCGACGGCGGCTGGATCGCCAGGTACTACAAGATGTCCAAGAGCAAGACCGACCCCGACGTGACGGACAGCTCGATCGGGATCCTGCAGCCGGACGGCAAGTACCGCGCGGTGAGTACTCCTTGGGCCGACACCCCCGTCGTCTCGCCCGACCACAAGCAGATCGCCTTCGTCGGCCGCGCCAAGCGCGGCGACGAGAAGAACAACTGGCTGGCCGTCGTCGATGCCCGGACCGGTACCGAGGTCGCGAGGGTCTCGCTACCGGACGTCACACCCGTCCTGAGCGGCTGGAACCGCAGCGGCATCTGGATCTCGTCCGGTGGATTCAACAAGTCGGGGCTCGCCGTCTGGCGGCCGGGCGACTCGACTGTCACGCGGGTGCGGATGCCCGCCGGATTCGGAGCGATAGAGGTGAACCCGGCCGACGACACGATCGCGTTCGGTACCACCACCGGAGCCAAGCGCTGCCTTCAGGCCGCTGCGGTGCGGGATGGCAAGCTCGACGTCCTGCAGGAGTACTGCGACCGCGGCCCGGTCGCGATCTACCCGGTCCTGTCGACCGATGGAAAGACCATGCTGCACAGCGCGGACAACCTCGCCGTCGACGTCGCCACGGGAAAGACCACCAAACTGAAACTGCCGCATCCGATCATCGTCTACCCCAAGCCGATGTTCGAAGACGCGACCAAGGTGCTGGTCGTCACCCAGGCCGCGGGCAATGACGCCAACGCGCAGAGCCTGTACCGCTGCGATGTCACCAGCGGTGAGTGCAAGCTGGTCCGGACCGAGAAGAAGGGCAACCAGATCGTCCTCGCCCAGCCCTGAGGATGACGAAAGGGCGGTCCCACCGTGGTGGTGGGACCGCCCTTTGTTTGTTCGTCCTAGCTGTCTACGCGGAGGACGGTTGAGCCGGTGCCGGCTCCGCCGTCGGTGTAGGTGAGCTGGCCCAGGTAGCGGGTGCCTGCCGTGAGGCCGGTCCAGTTCGCGGTGACCGTGGCCTGGGCGGCGGTGGTTACCGCTTGGGCGGCCGGGGTGACCGTGAGGTTGGGCTCGGCTGTGGTGAGGGCCCAGTGGTTGAGCTTCACGGTCTGGTTGTCGGCTCCGGCGAAGTAGTCCAGGTACACGTCGTACGAGCCGGCCGCCGGGGCAACCAGGTTCGCCTCCTCCTCGGACGATCCGCCACCACTGTTCGCCAGCACGGCCGTCGTACCGGCCTTGTAGACGTAGATGTCGACATCCGTGGCCGCCGGGTAGTCCGCGTCGAACGTCGAGAACCGGGCGTACTTCGTGCCGGCCGGGATGTTCACCGTGATCTTCGCGACGTGGTCGTTGACCTGCGGGTTAGTCGTCGGGAACGACACCCCGCCCGCCTTCTTGATGACGGCCTCGCCGACCGTCGCCGCGGTCAGGCCGACCGAGGTGGTGTTCAGCGTGCCGGTGTAGCCGGCCGTGATCGGCACCTGCACCGAACCGCTCACACCAGTGCCGTTGACCTGCACCGGCGCCTTCACGGTCAACGGCTTGACCGCCAGCGTGCTCGACACCGAGTGGAACGCCGACTTCCAGGTCAGCGTGCCGAACGAGTACTGCTCGAGCGGCGCACCGGCGTTCTCGATGGTGACCTTGTACGTCGCAGTCTTGCCGGGCAGCGTGATCAGCATCTTCGGCGACACCGTCACCTTGAGGCCGGTCACCCCCTCGACCTTCGGGAAGTAGACCTCGGGCAGCTTGCTGACGCTCTTCACGGTCCGCGTGATGGTCTGCTTACCGGCCAGGTCGCCGATCGCCATCGTCGGGTAGTTCAGGTCGCTCGGGTCGATCTTGCCGCCCGCGCACAGCTCGTGCGTGGCCGCCACCTCGCCGGCGCCGCAGACGAACTTGGCCCAGTCGGTGTAGGTCGAGTCGTAGACCAGGCCCGGGTCCAGGGCCTTCTTCGGCTGGACCTGACCGGCGCCGTACCCGAACGGGGTGGCCGCCGTACCGGAGTCGTTCTGGATCGGCTTGCCGGAGGTGTCCTTGGCGGTCGCCGTGGTCGCGAGCGCCGACTTGATCGCCATCGGCGACCAGTCCGGGTGCTTGCTCTTCAGGACGGCCGCGATACCGGCGACGTGCGGCGTCGACATCGACGTACCGCTCATGAACGCGTACTCGCCACCGGCCGCGCTGAACGCGGTCGTCGCGGCCAGCACATTGGTGCCCGGAGCCATCATGTCCGGCTTCAGCAGGTCGCCGTTACCGGCCGGGGACGGGCCACGGCTGGAGGAGGCGGCCACCTTCGGTGCCACCACCTTGACCGGCGTACCGGCGCTGATCGTCGCGGTCGGCGTCGCCGTACCGCTCACGTAGGCCTTGACGCCCGGGGTGGCCTTGTCGTCCAGGTGGACCGACGGGACCGTGTGCAGGTCGGAGTCCAGGGTGCCCGGGACGATGTTGACCAGGATCATGCCGACGCCGCCGGCTGCCTTCACCTGGGCGCTCTTGTCGACCCGGGCGTTGACGCCGCGGTCGCAGACGACGATCTTGCCGGTCACCTTGGCCGGGTCGAGCGTGCCGGCCTGGCAGAGCACCAGGTTGGCCGGGTTCGCACCGGCGAGGCCGGCGTCCTTGGCCAGGATGACCGGGGAGCTCGCGACACCCGCGCCGATACCGGCGCCGGTGTACTTGCTGCCGTCGCCGAACGTGACGGTGGTCTGGATGTCCCGGTCATGGGTGCCGTTGGCAACGGTCGTCACCCACGGGTAGGTCTTGCCGACCGTGGAAGCGCCCGGGCCGGTGTTACCGGCGCTGACCGCGACGAACACGCCCGCCTTGGCGGCGCGCAGGAAGGCCAGACCGGTCGCGTTCACGTACGTCGAACCGGTGCCGGAGATCGAGTAGTTGATCACGTCCACGCCGTCGGCGACCGCGGTGTCGATCGCGGCGATGATGTCCGCGTCGGTACCGGAACCGCCACCGGTGGCGTCCACCGCCCAGAGGGCCTTGTAGATCGCGAGCCGGGCCTGCGGCGCCATCCCGGAGCCCTTGCCGTAGTCGCGGCCCATCACGGTCATGTCGACGCCGTAGTTGCCGCCCGCGGTGCTCGCGGTGTGCGTGCCGTGGCCGCCGAAGTCCCGCGGCGACTTGAACTCGTCCGCGATCGGGCGGCTGCCGATGCCCTTGTCGAAGTAGCGGGCGCCGATCACCTTGTTGTTACAGGTGACGAGCGGGGCCTCCTCGCCGGCCTGGCAGGTGCCCTTCCACTTCTTCGCGATCAGCGCGTCGGACGCCTTGCTGGTCTTGATCGGCGCGAAGCTCGGCCGCTCCGGGACGAAACCGGAGTCGATGACACCGATGATCACGCCGTCGCCGGCCTTGTCGATTCCACCGGCCTGCTGCCAGGCGCCACCCTTGCCGGACATCCCGAGGAAGCGCGGCGTGTCGACGGTGTCCTGGTGCTGCAGCTCACTGGGCTCGACGCTCTTCACACCGGACGACTTCGCCAGCTTCACGGCGTCGTCGTACGACATCTCGGCGGAGAAGCCGGAGTACGTGTAGTTGTAGTCGTAGAGCTTCTTGGCGTCCGGCGTGACCTTGAGGACCTGGTCACGCTCACGCGTCAGGTGCTGGACGTAGCCGACGACCGGAGCAGCGCTCTTGAGCAGCTTGCCGCCGGCCGCGACCCGGGTGGCGGGCAGACCGGCGATGTCACCGTCGTACTCGGCCACGGGCGCGTCGTCGAGCTGGACGACGTACGAGCCGGTCACCGACTCCTTCACCAGCGGGTCCGGCAAGGACGGCGAGTCGGCTGCCTGGGCGTGAACCAGGGGCAGCCCGGCCAGGGACGCGGCGAGCGCGCTGACCAGAATGATCGGGGTACGGCGGGACAAGGGGGTCCTCCAGGACGGTGAGGGCTCGTGACTGACCGGCGCTGGGGGCGAGCAGCGGTACGGGGCCCTGAGTATGCCGCCGGATCCTGGACGGTGTCACGCCCGGCACGGACATGTCATCCCACCGCAAGGGAAAACCCCGATGCCGTCGGCGGTCGGCGAAGGACCCTTTCAGCAACTGTCGAAAGGGTATTTTTCTGGAGGCGGGCCGGTTTCATCGGAGGGAGGGAGGGATGCATGATTCGAATTCTCGGGTCCTTGGAGATACGGCAGAACGACGACTGGCGGCCACTGACGGCAGCCAAGCCGAGGCAGTTACTGGCGGCTCTGATCTGCCGGTCGGGCTCGGCCGTGTCGGTCGAGCGGCTCTTGGACGAAGTGTGGGGTGAGCATCCACCTGCCACCGCTCGGCAACTTCTGCACGGATACGTGGCGACGCTGCGCCGGATGCTGGGCGACACCGACGGCGTCGCACTGGTCACCACACCTTCCGGGTACGAGTTGGTCGTCGGCCCCGGCGGGCTCGACTCGCTGAGGTTCCTGGATCTCGTCGCAACCGGCGGTCGCCTGCTGCGTGAGGAACAGTTCGAGCACGCTTCGGCGACCTTCGCGGAGGCGATCGCGTGCTGGCGAGGTGACGGGGCGCTGGCCGGGGTGACGGCGACGCTCGCGGTCATGGCCGAGCGCGACCGGCTGGAAGCGGCGCTGCTGGCCGCTCACGAGGGCCGGGTGGAAGCAGAGCTCGGCTGCCGACGCCATCGCGAGATCCTGCCGGCCCTCGACAGGCTCGTTCGGGAGCATCCGCTCCGCGAAGAGTTCCGTCGCCAGCAGATGCTCGCGCTCTACCGCTCCGGCCGGCAGGCCGACGCGCTGGCGGCCTACCAGGACCTTCGCCGGAAACTCGTCGAGGCCCTCGGAATCGAGCCCGGTACGCCGGTCCAGCAGTTGCACCGGGAGATCCTCGACGGAACCGGCTCGCAGCCGGCCCACGCGACACCGTGGCAACTCCCGCCGGACCTGTTGTACTTCACCGGCCGAGCCGACGAGCTCGCTCTGCTGGGCGCGAGATTGACCAGCGGTCCGGCACCGGTGGTCGCGATCAGCGGTCCCGGCGGCATCGGCAAGTCTGCTCTCGCGATCCATGCCGCCCACGCGGTCGCCCGCGCGTTTCCCGACGGCGTCCTGTACGTCGACCTGCACGGCGCGACCCCTGGCCTGTCCCCGCTCGAACCGCAGGCGGTGCTGGCCAGATTCTTCCGCGCTCTCGGTCTCTCCGCCGAGCAGATTCCGGACAATCGTGACGAAGCGGTCGCGCTGTTCCGCTCGAAGCTCGCCGGCCGGCGGCTGCTCGTCGTACTGGACAATGCGATAGCTGCCGATCAGGTTCGATCACTGGTACCCGCGACCGGCGAGTCGGCCGCGATCATCACCTGTCGCGAGTTCCCGGCGGCGCTCGACAGTGCCACGCACCTTCCGCTGAGCGGTCTCAGTGAGCAGGACGCGATCGGTCAGCTGACCGCGTTGGTCGGTGCCGACCGAGTCATTCGCGAGCGGGAAGCGGCCGCCGAACTCGTCCGGTTGTGTGGCCACCTCCCGTTGGCCATCCGGATCGCGGGTGCCCGGCTGGCCCGCCGGGCCGGTTGGGCGCTGCAGACGATGGTCGATCGGCTCACCGACGAGCGGCATCGGCTGGACGAACTGGCGTCGGAGAATCTCGCCGTACGGTCCAGTTTCGACGTGAGCTACTCCTCACTGGCCGACAGCCTCGACGTGCGGGATCTGGCCGCCGCACGGCTGTTCCGGTTACTCGGTCTGCTCGACGGAGGCGACTTGAGTCTGCCGCTGGCCGTCGTACTGGATGGGCGAACGCCGGCCGAGGTGGACAGGTCGATCCAGCGATTGGTCGACGGGCAGTTGCTGTCTTCGACTGCCCCGGGGCGATACGCCCTGCATGATCTGCTCCGGCTGTTCGCCCGCGAGCTCGCCGAGCAGTTCGAGGATTCGACCGACCGGGTAGCCGCCCGGAGACGGGTCGCGGGCTGGTATGTGGCGACCGCGCGATTGGCCGGCCAGCTGGCGGCTCCGGAGGATCCGCGGTGTGCAGGGGACACCACCGGGGCCCTCTCGTTGTCCGGCGACCGGCAAGGACAGCAGTGGCTGGAGAGCGAGCGGCCGAATCTGCTCGCGGTGGCACGCGGCGCGGCCGGCGAGCCGGAGTTCGCCTGGGTCACCATCGAACTCGCCACGATCCTGCGGAATCTCCTCGACATCAACGGTCTGTGGGACGACATGGCGGAGCTGGCCGACTGGTCCTGGACCGCGGCCCGAACCGTCGGTGACCGGAGTGCCGAAGCTCGTGCCCTCAACGACCATGGTGGCGCGAACATCCGGCGCCGCCGCTACGACGAGGCCGCCCGCCAGCTGCACCGGGCCCTCGCCATCCGGACCGCGCTCCGCGACGAATCCGGACAGGCGGCCACGGTGGGCAACCTCGGCCTCGTCTACCGGCACCTCGGTCGACACGACAAGGCGATCGGCTACCTCGAGAACGCCCTCGAACTCCGCCGTCGGCTGGGGGACCGGACGGGTGTCGTGCGCACGCTCGACAATCTCGGCCTCGTTCTCGGGGACGCGGCACAGCCGAGCCGCCGGATCACCTGCCACGAGGCCGCGTTGTCGCTGGTCCGGCAACTCGGCGACCAGCGCCTCGAGGGGCTGGTGCTGAGCAACCTGGCCGATGCCTACCGGGCCGGCGGCTCGCATGCCCGCGCCATCACCACCGCTCGGGAAGGTCTGCGCATCTGTCGTGAGCAGCGCCATCGGGCCGGCGAAGCGGAGGCGTTGCGCGCCCTCGGAACGACGCACCTGGCCCTCGGCGACCGGTCGAAGGCGGACGAGTACCTGCTGGCCGCCCTCCGGATCGACGAGAGCTTCAAGGATCCGCAATGACCCGGCCAGACGCTTCCACAGACCGGTTCCAGCGTCGCTGCAGCCGGACTCCAGTGCGGCTCCAGCCCTGCTGCCTACCGTGACTCGGCGAGTCCGGCGACCGCCGGGCCGTGCCGAGATACGGAGGTTCCCCATGCCGACCCTCGAAGTGATCAACGCCTGGACCGACTTGGACGTTCGCGCGGCGCTGTCGGAGGCCGAGCTCGCCCAGGTGCCGGTCCACCCGGCAGGCGATCTGGACGAGGAACTGCGTCAGTTGCTGCCGGAGAACTCCGGTGCGACCACGCACTGCACGCAATGGAGCGGCAGGCCGGTCTGCTGCTGCTGATCTCGTTCGAGGTCCGGGCCGGATGCTGTCACGTCCGGCCCGGACGCCGGTCCGTCTGAAGAGGAGATCCCGTGGAGTCATTGCACGCCGTTCCGCTCGCCGACCGCCGGCCGGCCCGGCCCGGCCCGGTGGCCGAGGTAGCTGAACGCCGGCTGGAACGCTGGCGGGAATTCCTCCCCGACGCGGACCTCTGGGTACGGCGCCTCGGTCAGGCCGGCCTGGACGAGCGGAGACTGCTCGGGCTGCTGAGCGAGTCCGAGCACGCGCCCCGCATCGGTCCCGTACCCGGCGACCCGGGTGACTTTCTCAGCGAGGACTTCGAACGTGCGGCCGCCGGCCTGCTCGGCCCGGCCCGTCGTCGCATGCTGGCCGCGGTCACCAGCGCGGCCGGCGCCTCCGAGGTTGTCGACTGCGACTCGATCACGACGCAACTGTTCGAGCCGTTGTGCACGTCGGTGCATCGGATGATGAGCCGGACGATCACGCTGGAGCTCCACCTGGCCAAGCTCCGCGGAGAGCTCGGCGACGGCACCAGTGCCGAGCGGTACCAGAAGTTTCTGGCGAGTCTGGACGACCGCGAGCGTCAGCGCCGGTTGTTCACCGACTATCCGGTCCTGTGGCGGCAGCTGAGCGTGCTCACCGACCAGGCCGTGGCCAACGCCCGGATCCTGACCGAACGGCTCGTGACCGACGCGGCCGTCATCGGTGAGATCTTCGGTGCCGGCGTCGATCCTGGTGCGGTCGACACTGTGTTCCCCGGTACCGGCGACCGGCACCGGCGCGGTCAGAGCGTCGCCAGGATCCGCTGGACCAGCGGGCTGGAGGTCGTCTACAAGCCGCGATCCCTCCGCGTCGACCAGCACTTCACGGACCTGATCGAGCATCTCAACGCGGCGGGTCTGACGCATCCGCTCCGTACCGCCCGGGCCGTCGACCGAGGAGAGTACGGCTGGGTCGAGTTCATCACCGCGAAGCCGTGTGCGGATCTGCCCGCGGTCCGGCGGTTCTATCACCGCCAAGGCTCGCTCCTCGCCTTGCTGGAACTGCTCGGCACCAACGACATGCATGCCGAGAATCTGATCGCATCCGGGGAGGACCCGGTGCTCATCGACCTCGAGACCCTCCTGCAGCCCGGGCTACCGGCTGCGACAGCGCGGGCCGGTGACGCGGAGAACGCCGCGGCCACCGCGGCGCGGCGGTCGGTCCTCCAGGTCGGACTGTTGCCGACGCTGACCTGGCGCAGCAAAGACGGTGGTGGCGTCGACATCAGTGGTCTGGGCAGTCGGCCCGGCCAGCTCACCGCGGTCGGCTACCCGGTCCTGACCGATGCCGGTACCGACGCGATGCGAGTCCAGCTCGAACGTCTGCCGGTCGACCTGCCGGATCATCGGCCGGTGGCCAAGGACGTCGAGCTGAACCTGCTCGACTACACGGATGACCTGATCGCCGGCTACACCGAACTGCACCGGCTCTGTCGCGATCACAAGACCGCACTGCTTGCGGACGACGGACCGCTGGCGGCCTTCGCCGGCGACACCGTCCGGGTGGTCCTGCGGTCGACCATGGCGTACGCGACCGTGCTGCAGACCGGATTCCATCCGGACCTGCTGCGCGACGCGCTGGAACGTGACCGGCACTTCGACTACCTGTGGCGTCAGGTGGTGGATCAGCCGATGCTCGCGGATTTCGTCGCCGCCGAGCAGCGCGACCTCTGGCGCAACGACATTCCCTTCTTCACCTGCCGGGCAGACGACGGCCAGCTCGTCGACAGCGATGACCGGCCGGTAGGTGCGCCCTTCCGGTCCGGCTTGGAGCTGGCCAGGGCCCGCTTGGCAGCCCAGGACGAGGAGCATCTCGATCGGCAACTTGCCCTGATTCGCGGCTCGCTGGCCACCGCGGCGATCAATGCCGCCGATGAGGTCGTGCTGCCGGAGTACGCCCTGCGGCGGGCGGACCGGCCGGCCTCCAAGGATGAGCTGCTCGAGGTCGCGGTGAGTATCGGGGATCAGCTGGCAGCAACGGCCTTCAAGGCCAGCAGCTCTGCCCAGTGGCTCGGTCTGAGCTCACAGCTGGGCCGCAACTGGACGCTCGGCCCGCTCGAGCCGGATCTGTTCAACGGCCTGTCCGGTGTCGCACTGTTCCTCGCCGAACTCGGCCGGGCGACCGGTGACCGCCGGCATCTGGACCTTGCCGTCCGGTCGGTCGCCACCATCCGTTCGCAACTCGCGCGCGACGCGGCGGCTGAGACCGGCGGGATGGCAGGTCGGCCCGGCATCGCTTACGCCCTGGCCCGGTTGTCGTCCCTGCTGGGCGACGACTCGCTGCTCACCACGGCCGCGGAGCTGACCGCCGGGCTCGGCGAAACCATTGCCTCTGACAACCAGTACGACCTGGTCGCCGGGTCGGCCGGCACCATCGCCGCGCTCCGTGCTGTTCAGGCACTTCGTCCGGACAGCACGGCCACCGCGATGATTGCCGCGGCTGCCGACCGGTTGCTGGCCACCTCGGAACCCTGGGATCCGGGGATCGGCTGGCGCCCGGCCGGGATGCTTTCGGCCGGCCTCGCGGAGGTTCCGCTGGCCGGGCTGGGGCACGGTATGGCCGGGATCGGCTGGGCCCTGGCGGAGGCCGGGCGGCTGACCGGATCGTCGGCGTACACCGAGGCCGCGCGCCGGACGATCGGGTACGAACGCACGCTCTACGACGCCGGCCGAGAATCCTGGCTCGACGTACGGACGACGTCGGCGGCGGACCAGATCTCCATCCGCGCCTGGTGTCACGGCAGCGTCGGCATCGGGCTCTCCAGGGTTCGGATGCTCGACGTCGTACCTGGAGCAGCTGATGAACTGCAGGCAGCGATCGAGGACACTCGGCGGCACGGCTCCGGGCTGTCGCATTCCCTGTGCCACGGCGACGCCGGCAGCATCGAGCTGTTCCTGCTTGCGGCGCTCGCTCTGGATGACGCCGATCTGCTGGCCGAAGCCCAGTTGCAGGCCGCCGGACTCGCGGCCGGGATCCGTGCGTACGGTCCCGTCTGCGGCGTGCCGTTCGGTACGCCGACGCCGAGCCTGATGGTCGGCCTGGCAGGGATCGGATTCAGCCTGCTGCGGGCCGCGGATCCTGCCGGCGTACCGTCTGTCGCATTGCTGGACTGGTGACGGATGGCTCTGCTGGATGCTGTTCACGCCCCGGTCACCG
Organism: Kribbella sp. NPDC056345; assembly: GCF_042262745.1. NCBI lineage: Bacteria > Bacillati > Actinomycetota > Actinomycetes > Propionibacteriales > Kribbellaceae > Kribbella > Kribbella sp. NPDC056345. The sequence continues at coordinate 124,489 of NZ_JBHJQQ010000001.1, forward strand.
AAGCAGGTCCGCGTCAGCTGGCGCGCTTGGTCAAAGCCGCCTTGGGGATGGTGTGGGCCAGCGCACGCCGCGAGTTCTCGGGCGTGCTGGTGGCCGCGGTCCTCGGTGGTGCCGGATCGGCCCTGCAGGTCTACCTGACCGGCCGGCTCGTGGCCGCCCTGACGAGCGCCGGCGCGGGCCTGCCGGCGGGCCTGGGCGTACAAATCTGCGCCCTGGCCGGGGTGACGATCGGACTCGGCTTCCTCGCCTCGTTCCAGCGTGAACGGGAACGAGTGGTCGGCGAGTTGGTCGCGCGGCACGCTCAGACCCAGGTCCTGGAAGTGTCGGCCCAGGTGCCGATGGAGTCCTTCGAGGAGCCGGGGTTCTACGACCGCCTCCAACGGGCGATGGTGACCGCGGAGATCCGGCCCGTGCAGCTTGCCTCGGGGCTGCTGAGCACACTCGTGGCCACTACCGGCGCCTTGGGTGTGGCGGTCGGCCTCCTGACCATCAGCCCCTTGCTGGGAGCCCTCGTGCCGGTGGCCGCTGTCCCACTCTGGCTTGCCGCGCACCACGCGAACCGCGCGCTCTACATGTTCACCTTCCGGATGACCCACGACGACCGGACCCGTGCCTATGTGAGCGACCTGATGGCCTCCAAGGAGAACGCCGCCGAGGTCCGCGCGTTCGGCTTGGCAAGCTTCTTCCGGGGCCGCTTCGACCGCCTGTACGACGCCAGGCTGGCGGCAGTCCGCGACGTTGCCGGGATCAGGTTGCGGGCCAGTCTCGCGGGCGGGCTGGGCAGTGGGCTGGTTGTCGGAGCAGTGATCTTGCTCGCCGTACGGCTGGTCGCCACCGGCAGCTTGAGTCTGCCGGAGGCCGGTACGGCGATCGTCGCGGTTGCCCTCCTCGCGCAACGGCTGGCGGCGGCCACCGACGGCGCAGCCCGGTTGCACGAAAGCACCTTGTTCGTCGAGGATTTCGTCACCTTCGTCGAGCCGGAACGTGCCCGGGTCCGCGCGGTGGCCACCTCCGCGGAACCGGCCGGTTTCGACCGGATCGCGCTGCGCAACGTGTCGTTCCGCTACCCGGCCGGATCCGCCGAGGTCCTGCACGAGATCGATCTCGACCTCCGGGCCGGGGAGGTCATTGCCCTGGTCGGCGAGAACGGCTCGGGCAAGACCACACTGGCCAAGATCCTGGCGGGCATCTACCAGCCCACTCGGGGCACCGTCAGCTGGGACGACGTGGTCCTCGACGAACCGCGCACCCGGGCGGCGCGCGAGCAGATCGCGGTGGCGTTCCAGGATTTCGTCCGGTACCGGTTCCCGATCGCGGAGAACATCACCGTCGGCCGGCCGGCCCGGGCCGGCGATCGAGAGGCGATGATCGCGGCCGCCCGGCGGGCCCGGGCGGACCGGTTCGTCGAGCAGTTGCCGGAGGGGTACGAAACCCAGCTCGGCACGCAGTTCCTCGGCGGATCCGATCTCTCCGGTGGGCAGTGGCAGCGGCTCGCGCTGGCCCGCGCGTTCTTCCGTGACGCGCCGCTGATCATCCTCGACGAGCCGACCTCCGCGCTCGACCCGCGAGCCGAGCGCGAACTGTTCGACGACATCCGCACGTTGTGCGCCGGCCGGACCGTGCTGCTGATCTCGCACCGGTTCGCGAACGTCCGCAGCGCCGACCGGATCCACGTGATGGCGGCCGGCCGGATCGCCGAGTCGGGCACCCATCAGGAACTGCTCGACCTGGGTGGGCGCTACGCGGAGTTGTTCCACCTGCAGGCCTCGACCTACCTCGACCCGAAGGGCGAACCATGGCACCCACTCCAGCCGAGCTGAAGGCGCTGGCCGCCGGCCTCGACGGAACTCTGCTGCTACCGGCGGATCCGCAGTACCCATCGGTCCTCAAGTGGTTCATCGGCCGGTACGACGATCTGATGCCGGCGGTCGTGGTCCGGTGCGCGTCCGTGGACGACGTGGTGGCCGCGCTGGCGTTCGCTCGTGAGCACGAGCTGGAGTTCGCCGTCCGAAGCGGCGCGCACAGCTTCGCGGAGCATTCGTCGACGACCGGTCTGCTGATCGACGTCGGGCAGTTGCGGTCGATGTCGGTCGACGGCGATCTGGTCACGGTCGGCCCGGGCGTCCGGCTCGGCCCGATCGTGGACGAACTGGCGACGATCGGGCGAACCCTCCCCCTCGGCTGGTGCCCGTACGTCGGCGTGGCCGGCGCGACGCTCGGAGGCGGCTTCGGCCCGCTGGCGCGGTACTACGGCTTGGCCGTCGACCAGTTGGTCGCCGCACAGATCGTCCTCGCGGACGGGCGCGTGGTGACCGTGGATGCGAACAACGAGCCTGATCTGTTCTGGGCCTTGCGCGGCGCCGGGGGCGGCCATTTCGGTGTGGTGACACAGCTGGTCCTGCGGACCTCGCCGGCGGTTCCGGTGACATCCTTCGCGGCGTGGTGGCCGGCCGATCAGGCAGTCGAGTTGGTCGACGCTTGGCAGCGATTCGCGCCGTTCGCGCCGGCCGAGCTGAACTGCATGCTGGTCCTGCACACCGCTCCACCGGACGGGACGCACCTCGCGGTCGTGTTCGGTCTGTACGTCGGCGACGACGGTCACCGGGTCCGGGCTGTGCTGGACGAGCTGTCCGCCCAGGTCCGCACAGCACCCGAACGGATCCTGATCGAGCCGATGCTCGCCGGCGACACGACGTACCAATATCGCTTCAACGGTGAGGTGACGCAGCACGAGGAGCTCGGCGGGCGGCCGGTCGACCAAGATCCCGCCGTACGCTTCGTGAAGTCGGACTTCTTCGAGCGGAGGCTGCCCCGCGAGGCGATCGAGGCCTTGGTGGCGAACTGGAGCACCTCGGCCCCGGACCAGCGGCGCGAGATCGAATTCGTGCCGTGGGGCCAGGCCATCGGCCGCGTGTCCGCCGACGCCACCGCCTTCGTGCACCGGAACGCCCTGTTCATGGTCGAGACCACGATCCAGGCGTTCGGCGAGCCGGACCGCAAACGGGCCGCCTTCGACTGGGCGAGCGCCTCGCAGGCCGCCGTCCACCCGTACGGCAACGGGCACGTGTACCAGAACTATCCGGATCCCGGCCTGACAGACCCGTCTCACGCCTACTACGGCTCGAATCTGGGCCGGCTGCTCGAGATCAAGGCGAAGTACGACCCGGACGGCGTCTTCACGTCACCTCAGCCACTGCAGGCGGCCGGTTTGGTGAGCGGGCAGGCTTGTTGGTAATCTGTTCCTTCGTGCATTGCGCGCGACACTTTCCTGTAATGACCGCATACTCCTGATCGAGGCTCTGCTCACGTGGCGAACATCAAGTCCCAGATCAAGCGCAACCGTCAGAACGAGGCTGCGCGACTTCGCAACAAGTCGGTGAAGTCGACCCTCAAGACGGCCGTGCGCCGCTTCCGGGAGGCTGCTGAGGCCGGCGACTCCGCCAAGGCGACCGAGTCCGCCCAGGTGGCCGGCCGGCTGCTCGACAAGGCTGCCAGCAAGGGCGTCATCCACGCCAACCAGGCTGCCAACCGCAAGTCGGCCATCTTCAAGAAGGCCGCCTCGCTCTGATTCGCAGCTGACGATCGGCCAGTCGCTCCGACCGGCCGATCGTTTTTGCGTGCCCGGAATCAGGTCGTTGGGGGAGTTCTTCAGCGGCGGCCGTGGGCGCGGCTGACCGTGATGACCATCCGCTCCAGGGCGTAGCCGGCATCACCGGAGGCCCCCTTCACGTCGGCATCGGCCTGCGCCACCGCCTTGATCGCGGTCGCCAGCCCACCCGGTGTCCAGCCCCGGGACTGCTGCCGAAGTGACTTGAGCTTCCACGGCGGTACGCCGACCTCCCGGGCCAGGTCCGCCTCGCGCATCCCACCGGGAGCGCTCGAGAACTTCGCGAGTCCGCGCAGACCGCCCGCCATCGCGCTCGTCATCAGCACCGGCGCGACGCCACAGTCGAGCGCCCAGCGGAGCTGCTCCAGCGCCGGCTCGGTCCGGCCCGCGATCGCCGCATCCGCGACCGCGAAGCTCGTCACCTCCGCCCGGCCGCCGAAGTACTGGCCGATCAGCTCGGCCGTAACCGCCTGGCCGCCTGAGTCCGACACCAACTGCGCGCAGGCTCCGGAGAGCGCCCGCAGATCGTGCCCGACCGCGTCGACCAATGCCGTCGCGGCACGCTCGTCCACATTCCCACCGTGCAGCCGGATCTCGCCAGCCACGAACTGCGGCAACTCCCACGCCTTCGGCGCCGTCGCCACCACCTCGGTGACCGAGGCCTTCCGCAGCTTGTCGAGTACCCCCTTGCCCTTCTGCCCACCCGAATGCACGAGCACCAGCAGGATGTCCTCAGCCGCAGCACCGGCGTACTCGATCAGCCGCGGCGCCATCTCAGCCGGCAGATTCTCCAGCGCCCGCATCACCAGCACCCGCTCGGCCGCGAACAACGACGGCCCGGTCAGCTCCGCGAACACCCCGAGATCCAGCGTCGAAGCGTCCAGCTCCGTCGTCTCCGCCTCGGCGAACTCCTTCTTCACCGCCGCGATCGCCGACCGCACCGCCCGATCCGCCAGGAACCCCTCGGACCCGGTCACCAGCAACACATCGCCCAGCTTCGGCGCAGAACCCCTACGAACAGCCACGCCCCCAGCATCCCACGCCCCCACCGACAAAACCCCCTGGAGGTCCCTCCGCAGATCCAAGGAGTGAGAGCCATGACTACGGCGAGCTGTTCGACTGGGAGTGCGCGCCCAACACCAACGCATCACCTACCACCCGGTGGCGACGCCGGGCGCCGTCGCCGAGACCGCCCGGCGAGCCGAAGAGCTCGGCGCCACGACTTCATCCAGCGATCACCAGGACAACAGCATGACCAGCCAGGGCTGCACTCGGTCATGGCCAATGGCGATCTGGTTGCCGCGAGCATCCGCTTCGTCGGCCGCCACGGCGATGCCATGGACGGTGTCGACCTGCTGCGCATCCAGGATGGCAAGATCATCGAGATGCGGCTCTTCTCGGGCGATCAGGCCGCCGAAGACGCTTTCTGGGGCCGCTGAGCACGAGGCTGCCCGGCTCATCCGACCGAACGCGAGAGGCACCATCATGCAGAAGATGACCGACGAGCAGTGGCGAGCATTCGTCATGCATGGCACCCGGACCGGCAAGCTATCGACAGTGCGCGCCGACGGCAGTCCGCACCTGGCTCCGATCTGGTTCCTCCTCGACGGCGACGAAGTCGTGTTCACCACTGAGGAGCACAGCGTCAAGGGACGCAACCTCGTCCGCGACGGACGTTTCGTCCTCTGCGTCGACGAGGACATCGCCCCGTATGCGTTCACCCTCCTGCACGGTCGCGCCGAGATCTCCGAGGATCCGGAGCAGACGCTGCACTGGGGCGGCCTGCTCGGCGCCCGCTACATGGGCGAGGACCGCACCAAGGAGTACGCCGACCGCAACGGCGGCCCCGGCAACCTCCTCGTCCGCGGCCGCATCGACAAGGTCATCGCGTTCGACGGCATCGCCGACTAAGACCGAAGAACTACCTTCCACGGATCATTCAGGCGACGCCATCATCACAGCCGCCCGAAACCCGCTGGATTCACTCACCCGCGAGCCGCGAAGATGACGCCATGCCCGCACACGAGCTCCCCGATGTCGATGCGCTGATCCTCGTGGATCTGCAGACCGCGTTCGTCACCGGCGACCACGCCGTACCGAATGCCTCTCGCCTGCTCGACCGAGCGACCGACCTGCTGGACCGCGCCCGCGCCGCCGGAGCGGTCGTCGTACACCTGCAGAACGACGGACCGCCCGGCGCCGACGACGAGATCGGCACCCCCGGCTGGGAGCTCTACCTCCCCACCAAGCCCGGCCCACGCGAACACATCATCCGCAAACCCCGAGACGACGGCTTCGACGCCACCCCACTCGGCGAGGTCCTGGTCCGCGCCGGCGTACGCTCACTCGCGATCACCGGCGTCATGTCCGAGATGTGCGTCCACGCCACCGCCCGCACCGCCCTGGCCCGCGGCTACCACGTAGTCCTCCCCCACGACGCCCACGGCACCTACGACGCCCCCGCCGTACCGGGCGTCAGCGAATCAATCCCCGCCCACGTCGTCTCCCGAGTCGCCGCCTGGTCCCTAGGCGACCAACCCCACATCACCCACCCAGCCTCCGCAGTCACCTTCTCCTAGCCGCCGCGCCTACTCCCCCGCCCGGACCTGAGCGAGCACCCCCCACCTGGGGAGTCCTACAGGTCCTTTCCGGGAGGTACGACGCCCCAGCGCTACGACGGACGCGCCAGCCCGGGCCGATTGGTTGAGAGGGCTCGGGTGGTAGCAACCAAGCCCGTCGCGGTCCGGCTCCCCAAACCAGTTCGGGGAATCCTCCCGTGGCATTCCAGCAGGACCGGGGCGTCCTACCACCCGATTCGGTGGGGCAACACTCCCCAGCACCCCGTACTACACCCACGCCTCGCGCCACCCTGGGTCGCCGACTGACCCGGCCCTGGGATTCCGCCACCCGATGCCCCCGGGGGTGGCGAACCGTCGGGGTTGGCATCTGCGTTGGGTGGGTGGACGTCCGAGGTGGGAGGTTCACCCACCAGATTTCGGAGTGGGAACCCCCAATGAGGTGGGTGCACCCACGTTTGAGGCCGGTGCGCCCAAAGCCCGGTCGGTCAGCGGCTCGTGGCGGCACGCAACGCGTTGGGGCCGTACTGCGCTCGCCGACCCGGGACCGCGGACATCCGGCCGGCTGTCCGACGCCCCAGCAGGTGTACAGGGTCAAGGCGCTCGACCACTACGCATGCCCGAGTCGCGTCCCCGGTCGGCGGGCTCCGAGGGAGCTTGGGCGGGTGGCGGGGCCGCGGGGATGTTCCGCGGCGGCGACTTGGTTCTTTGGTTGCCTTTGGCAATTACTGCGGTGGCGCGGTGAGGGGTTAGCGGGGGTGGTGGGTGGTGAGGGAGAGGTGGTTGTTGGGGTTGGTCAGGGCTAGGGGGCCGGTTGTGCTGGTGGTGGCGGTGCGGGTGGTTTGGTGGGAGAGGAGGTCGAGGGTTCGGGGGGCTGGGTGACCGTAGTCGTTGTCCTGGCCGGCGGAGATGAGGGCCAGGCGGGCCTGGGTGGCGGCGATGAAGGTGGGGTCTTGCTGGGCTGAGCCGTGGTGGGGAACTTTGAGGACGTCGGCGCGGAGGTCGGCGCCGGTGGCGAGGATGGCTCGTTGGGACTCTGGTTCCAGATCGCCGGTGAGGAGGAGGCGGAGGCCGTTGGTCTCGACCATCATGGTGATGCTGGCGTTGTTCTCCGGGGAGCCTTCGTCGGTTGGGGTTCCGGAGGAGGTGCCGGGTGGGGGTAGGGCTGGGACTCGGGCCGGCCAGAGAACGGTCCACGTGAGTTGACCGACGACTCGTTTCTCCTGATAGGTGACGGTTCGGATCGGGATGCGGTGTTGGGTCGCCAGGTCGGTCACTCGGCGGTGCTCCGCGCGAGGTGAGAAGTACGGCGTCACTTCCAGTCCGTCGACGCGTCGACCGTTCAGTACGCCGGCCAGCCCGCCGACGTGGTCGGCGTGGAAGTGGCTAAGCACGAGGACTGGGATGTGCTCGATGTTGAGGTCGCGGAGGCATCGGTTCATCGCTGTTGGGTCGGGGCCGGTGTCGACGACTACGGCGCTGCGCTCCCCTGCTCGCAAGACGATTCCGTCGCCTTGGCCGACATCGCACATGACGAGTACCCAGTCGCGGGGTGGCCAGCCGAAGGAGCTGACTGGGCGCAGTACGGCGAGTGCGAGTAGCAGGATGGCGAGGAGCATCGCGATGGGCCGGGACAGGATGCGGTGGAGGCCGAAGACCAGGGCGAGGCAGAGCAGGGTGAGGACGGCTACGCCGATTGCCGTTGCCGGCCAGGGGTTTGCGGCTCCTGGGAGGTCGGCGCCTTGACGAGCTATCAGAATGATCCATCGCGCCGGCCAACCTGCGGCCCAACCGATGAGTTGGGCGGCCTCGGTGCTGATCAGGGCGACGCCTGCTGCGGCGAAGCCGAGGATCGTGGCTGGGCCAACGGCGGGGGCGGCCAGGAGGTTGGCGGCTACGGCCACGAGGGAGACCTCACCGGAGAGCCAGGCGACGATCGGCGTACAAGCTAGTTGGGCTGCTAGTGGGCAGGCGATGGCCTCGGCGAGCCAGGTCGGGAGCCAGTTGCCGAGTGCATCGCGCCAGCCGGGGCCGAGCAGGACGATGCCGGCGGTGGCTAGTACCGAGAGGGCGAAGCCGGCTGAACGGGCGAGCGAGGTGTCGAGCAGGAGCAGGACGATGACCGCGACCGAGAGACTGCGGACAGCTCGGCGGCGGCCGTCGCCTCCGGTCATGGCGGCTAGGGCGATCAGACCCATGGCGGCGGCTCGGAGGACGCTGGGTTGTGGGCGGGCGAGGATCACGAACACGACGACGGTCATCACCCCGACTGCTGTCAGAGCGTGGGCGCGGACTCCGATCAGGCGAGCGCACGGGAGGACGAAGACGAGGAGCAGGGTGAGGTTGGTGCCGGAGACGGCAGAGAGGTGGGTGAGGCCGGTGGTTTCGAAGTCTTCGGTGAGTTCCTCGGAGAGGGCTGATTCGTCGCCCATGACCAAGGCTGGCACCAGGCCACGGACGTCGGCGGGTTCGTCGGCGACTGCGGCGCGGAGACCGGCTCGGACTTGTTCGGCGGCGCGGAGCCACCAGGAGGGTTCGGTTAGCGAGCGGGGTGCGGTGCGGATGGAGAGCGTCGCTGCTACGTCGTCGCCGTCCTGCACGGCTTCGAGGCGGCCGGTCGTCGCGATCCGTTCCCCGTAGCGGACATTGCGCCAACTCTCGCCGGCGATGACGAGGACGGGGGTGCGTACGCGAACTGGTTGAGAGGAGGCGGGAGGAGGTTGCTCGCCTGAACGGGCGCTTCGGGTGCGGGGACGGACTTCTTCGATCGTTGCTTGGAGAACGACGTACGGCGGCCGGTGGGTTCCTGGAGGACGGCGGACGACGGGGTCGCTGTCCAGCTTCAAGTGGACGTCGACGGTGGTGGAGTCAGCGGCCAATGCGCGGATGGGACCGGTGCGGAGGCTGTGTGCTTGGAGACCTGCGGCGAGGGCCATGCCGGTCACGACAACGAGGACACCGAGGAGAACCCAACCGCGCCGTGGTGTTGAGGAGGTTGGGGACGCGTCGAGGTCTGGGGTGAGTGAGGTGTCGGGAGCGTCGTGGCGGCGGGTGGTTCGGGAGGCGTTGAGGCGTGCGATGGAGCGGGACGGTTGGAGAGCGTCGTGGCTTCGGGCGGTTGGGGCTCGGCGGATTCGGAGGATGGTGATGATGGCGAGGGCGAGGAAGGCTGCTGCGGTCAGGAGGCTGACAGTGGGGTGGTAGCCGACCAGGACGACTGCTGTCAGCCAGCCTGCTGCGGCTGGTGTCAGGAGGCGGATGTCCAGGAGGGTGGCCGGATCGTCGGGGTCGGGTGTGAGATCGAGGGATGCCGGATCGGGGACGGTGGGCTCAGGTGCGGACATGAGGTTTGAGGGAGTCGAACTTCTTGGGGCCTACGCCGGGGACTTCCTGGAGTTGGTCGACGGTGGCGAAGGGGCCGTTCTCGGTGCGGTAGTCGAGGATGCGTTGGGCCAGGACGGGGCCGACGCCGGGGAGGGCGTCCAGTTGGGGAACTGTGGCGGTGTTGAGGTTGAGTGGGGTGGTTGTCGGTGGGACAACGGGTGAGGTGCCGACCGGGGCGGTTGGTGGGGTGGGGATGCCGACGACGATTTGTTCGCCGTCGGTGAGTTGGCGAGCGAGGTTGAGGGAGCTCAGGTCCACGCCGCGGAGTGGGCCACCGGCGAGGGTGAGGGCGTCGGCGACTCGAGACCCGGTGGGCGCTCGCACCAGGCCGGGCCGATGGACTTTGCCTGCTACATGGATGACGACTGTTGTGGTGGGCTTGCCGGTGGAACTCGGGGATGTGGGTTGGGTGACGGGTGCACCGGTGGCGAGGGTTGTTGGTGGGCGGGTGTCGGGGATGGGGCTTGGGCGGGCCCGGATCACCGTGCAGCCGGCCCAGCCGAGGCCGATCAGCAGGACGGCGGCGAGCACCAGGACGTGACGGGCGGAGAGCGTCCAGCGGGTGTCGCGGAGGCGGGTGGGTTCGGGGATCCAGCCGGGCATGGGTGGTCACTCTCCTCCGGTCGAGCGCGCTGGGCGCGGCGTTGTCGACAGAGAAGGTACGAGTTTCGGCGAACTCCCGAACGAAGAATCGGTGCCCTGTGGAAAACCCAGCTGCCTCTAGAGCGGGGAGACGACGACGGCTAGGAGGCCGGGGCCCACGTGGGCGCCTATGACGGCTCCTACTTCGCGGAGGACTATGGCTTCGGCCAGGGGTAGACGGTCGGTGAGGCCGTCGGCGAGGGTTTGGGCTTTCTCCAGGTTGCCGAGGTGATGGACCGCTATCTGGACCGGGGCTTCGCCGGCTCGCTGGACGGCGATGTCGGCGAGGCGGGCGATGGCGCGGCTGGAGGTGCGGACCTTCTCGAGCGGGACGATGCGGCCGCCCTTGATGGTCAGGAGGGGTTTGACGGCAAGCGCCGTACCGAGGAGGGCTTGGGCGGCGCCGATGCGGCCGCCGCGGCGGAGGTATTCGAGGGTGTCCACGTAGAAGTACGACGAGATGGTGGACATGCGGGCTCGGGCGGCGGCTTCGACGGTGGCCTGGTCCTCCCCTGCCGCGGCGCAGGCGGCTGCTGCGAGGACCGGGAAGCCGAGGCCCATGCCGAGTGAGCGGGAGTCGACGACGCGGACCGGGATCGGGGACTCCTTGGCGCCGATCATCGCGGCCTCGAAAGTGCCGGACATGTCGCCGGAGAGGTGGATCGACACCACCGACTCGGCCCCGGCCGCGGCACAGGCGGCGTACGTGTCGGCGAAGGTCTGGGGCGCGGGGCGGCTGGTGGAGACCGGGGCGAAGGTCTTGAGCGCTTCGGCGACCGCGTCGGCCGAGGTGGCGCCGTCGTCGTACGACGTCCCGCCGATCACGACCTGGAGCGGTACGACGGTCAGGCCGTGCCGGAGCACCTCGTGCGTGGACAGTCCGGCCGTGGAGTCGGTGACGACGTGCACGCGGGCTGACATGCAGCGAGGTTACCGGAGAGTTTTTGTCGGCGCGCGGTGTCAGACTGCGGAAGATGAGGGAAACACCGGAGGAAGTCAGCGGGTTGCAGGAGCTTCTGGACGCCTCGATCGGGCAGTCGACGAAGCATCTGCGCAACATCATCACGGACGAGCGGCGGCTGGACGCCGAGGAGCTGGTGCAGGTGCTGACCGGCATGTGCACGCTCAATCTGGCAACGGTCACGCAGAGTGGCGAGCCGCGGATCAGCGCGGTCGACGGGCACTTCCTGCATGCGCGGTGGGTGTTCAGCACCGCCGGATCGGCGGCCAAGGCCAGACATCTGAAGGTCAGACCGGCGGCCAGCATCTCGTACGTCGACGGCGAGCGGGTCGGCGTGTTCAGCCACGGCCAGGTGGAGTTCCTGACGCCCGAGCATCCCGACTTCGACGAGATCGAGGCGCATCTGGTGGCGCACTACGGCAGTTCGCCCTCGACCTGGGCCGACGACATCGTCTACGCGCGGCTCCAGCCCACCTGGATGGTCGGGTACGCCTTCGACAAAGCGGCGCTACAGACCAAGTGAGGTGAAGGCCGACCCCTCCGGAAGCCTTCACCTCACTCTGTGCTGACTCCCCCTGGATGTCAGCCAAGTCCGTGCCTCGCCGAGCTACTCCCCGTGCCGGATCGCTATCGATCCGGTCCGACCGCGAGCTCGTCGAGGTCCCGGGAGGCCCCAGCGGCCAATCCACCGGCGGGTGACCAGACCCACCGGCTTCCCCGTATCAGCCGGACCGGCACTCGTCCCCTGTGTCGTGTGCCTGTCCGTTTGCTGGGACCTCGCCCCGGGTGCGGTGCCCTGACGGTGCACGGCAACCGGTTCGAGCAGGACAGATCCGCACGTTGCAGCACTCCGGAGCTCTCGGCAGCCGGTCGGCGCCCCCACCGTCCGGCCGCCGGATGCTCTCCGCGTCGCCTTCTCCGAGCTCGACGGCGGACCAGCAAGCTTCCGTGGCCTCACACGGATCACCTGCCCTTCGTCTGCCCTGTGCCGCTCGGTGTCGGACTCTGCTGCGTGGAACCTGCCCTACGGCTGTAATCCTCGTCCGGACAGCTATGTCCGGACGAGGCAGAACAACCGGCAGTTGCCCGGCAGCTTTACCGATTCAGCGTCAGGAAAGAGACGTCAGTACGTCGGACGCCAGCCGCTGTACGGCGGCGGCGGGATCGGGCTCCGGCCAACCGGCAGCCGAGGAAGCGCTCTCGCAGGACTCCTGCAGGACCGCCCAGGCGGTCGGCAGCATCGGCGGATCCATCGTGCGCTGCCAGGCCAGCAGCTGCCCGCACAGCGCGTCTCCCGCATCGGTCTTGCCCAGAGCGTGCAAGACAGCAACCGCCTCCGGCAGGACCTGCAGCAGGTAGACGACCCGACCTTCGGCCAGCAGCCGACTGACCGCGTCCCGAATACAGACCCGCGCCTGCTCCGGCTCCCCCGCCGCCCGGGCCAGCCGGCTGCGGTAGAGCATCACCAGGTAGTCGAAGTACCCCCGGTGGCCCCGGATGTCGGCCTCGGCCTCGTCGAGCAGTCTGCGCGCTTCGTCGTACCGGCCGTCGTGGAACTCGACCATGGCCAGGCAGCCGGCCACCTTGGTGCGCTCCGGGTCGTCGGAGGCCTGGACCTCGCGGGCGAGCTCCGCCCAGCGCCGCGCTTCGGCCACGTTGCCCAGCTCGAGCTCGACCCGGCTGAGCGCCATGTAGGCGATCTCGTCCGGATACACGCCCGGGTTGACCAGTGCGGCCTCCCAGGCCAGCAGGAGCTCCTTGGCCTCCGGCAGACGCCCCCAGCGCAGCAGTGCGAGCCCACAGATCGCCTGCACGGTCGCTGACCTCTGTACGTCGCCGTGCTTGCGAGCGTCCTCGACCAGCGCCGGGATCTCGGCCAGGCTCTGGGTGTCCAGCAAATGCGAGCCGGACGACACCCAGCCACCGCGGGCCACGAGACCCATCTCCGTTTCACCGGGGATCAGCTGCCGCGCCTCGCCGTAGTGCCGCCGGGCCCCGTGCACGTCACCGGTCAGGTTGGACAAACGCCCGGCGATCGCCCGGAGCATCCCGCCGACCTCTTTGTCGTTGACGTTGTCCGCGCACACGGTCGCCCAGCGGATCCCGCTCTCGGCCACGCTCGCCTGGTACTGCCACGCGATCCGGAACCCGAGCACGATCCGCGCAGCCACATCCCATTGCGCGAGCACCGCCGCACGCTCCAGCGCCACCTCGAACAGTGCCGAGTTCGCGTTCGCGGCCCGGTAGCGCCGGTCGCGATCCGGTGAGGACCACGCGCCCTCGAGCCCGGCCACGTACTTCGTGCACCACTCGACCGCCCGGTCCTGGAACTCGGTCAGGTCGTCGCCCTGCGAGGACAACCCCGCATACGCGTGCTCCCGGATCGTCTCCAGCATCTTGTACCGAGCGCCGTACAGCTGCTCGAACTCGTGCACCGGCTGCAGCAGCGACTTGTCCACCAGCTCAGCCAGGAGCATCGGTACGTCGGCCGCGTCGATCGGCGAGCCCGTACACACCCCGACAACCGCATCGAGCGTGAACGGCGACCCGAGCACCGAAGCGCGGTACAGCAGCTGCCGCGCCGGATCCGACAGCGCGTCGACACTCCAGGCGATCGTGTCGGCCAGCGTGCGCTGATGCGGCGCCCCGAACCGGCGTGGCCCGGACAGCAGCCGGAACCGGTCGTCCAGCGCCGCCAGGATGGTCTCCACCGACAGGGAGCCGGCCCGCGCGGCCGCCAGCTCCAGTGCGAGCGGCAGGCCGTCCAGCCGCCGGCACAGGCGGGCCACGGTACGAGCGTTCTCCGGGGTCAGCCGGAAGTCGGGCCGCACCCGCGTCACCCGCCGGCTGAACATCTCCACCGCCGGGCTGGCCGCGATCTCCGCGAAGTCTTCGTCGTTCGACGGGACGCCGAGCACCTGCACCCGGCGGACCACCTCATCGGGCAGGCCGAGCGGGATGCGGGACGTGACCAGTACGCCGACACCGGGGAAGCTCCGCACCATCCGGTTCGCGACCGTGGCCACCCCGTCGAGCACGTGCTCGGCGTTGTCCTCGACGATCACCAGGTCACCCGGCTGCCGACCGGACAGTACGTCGTCCAGATCCGACGTACCGGGTGCTGTCCCGAACGCGTCCAGGATCGCCGACGGTACGGCGGCGTCGCGCTGAACCGTGGTCAGGTCGACGACCACGACCGTCGTGTCGGCCCCGGAGAACCGGTCAGCCGCAGCGAGCGCGAGCTCGGTCTTGCCGACACCGCCCGGGCCGACCAGCGTGACGAGACGGTTCTGCCGTAGCAGCCCCTCGAGCTCGACCAGCTCCTCCTCGCGGCCGACCAGACCATCGGGGATCGGACGTGTGCCACGCCAGCGCAGACCGCTCGGAGCAACCGGTGCGATCGAGGCGACTGAGACGACCGGTCGCGTCGCCGAGCCATGTCCGGCGGCGGCCAGGAAGCGCTCCGCGTCCGCCGAACCCAGGCCGAGGCCCTCGCTGAGCAGCCGGACCGAGTCCTTGCGGGGACGGGCCACCCGGCCGGCCTCCAGCTCGCGGATCGTCCGCACACTCAGGCCTGCACGCTCGGCCAGCTCCTCCTGGGACAGACCCGCCTGAACCCTCAGGTCGAGCAGAAGGTCGGCGATGCTCCGACCCCGGCCATCCGTGTCCGGCAAAGCCCGTCACCCCCAAACGTTCCCGACACAACATAGCCTGAGTGGAGCGTTCGCGTCGGGTCTGCCCGGCGTGCGGGATGCGGCCCACATCACACCGAATTGTTGGCGACAGCAACGAAGATTGTGGTCAAGCGCGCAATTGCTGAGCAATCACAAATGGCGTCAGGCGCTCGCCCGGACCGCCGCGGAATCACTCTCGTCCACATAGAGGGAAAGCACGCCGGCCCAATCGTCGAGGCGGGCCAGCGCGTCCGCGTGACCGGATTCCGCGTTCAGCCGGCTGCCGTCGCAGATCCCCTGGGTCGCCCGCAGGAGTAGCTCGGTGCCGAGGTCCCGGAGGGTGTCGAGGGCTGCCATGCGGCATATTCAATCGGACCCGTGTTTCGCCTACGTAACGCAACCACCAACAACGCGATAAGTAACCGCTTACCCGGCCAGGAATGACAGCCGTACCTGCCGCTCCGGATTATCAACATTTGTATCGATAAAGCATATCGACTGCCAGGTACCCAAGGTCAGCCGCCCGCCGAGCACCGGAATCGTCGCGTACGGCGGGATGATCGCCGGCAGCACGTGGTCCCGGCCGTGGCCGGGCGTCCCGTGCCGGTGCCGCCAGCCGAAGTCCCGCGGCAGCAGCTCCTCGAGCACCGCGAGCAGGTCGGTGTCACTGCCTGCCCCGGTCTCCAGGATCGCCACTCCGGCCGTCGCGTGCGGCACGAACACATGCAGCAGACCGTCACCACGACCGGCGACGTACTCCTCGCACCGGCTCGTGAGGTCGAGGACGACCTCACGAGTACCGGTCCGAAGATCGATCAGTTCGGACTCCATCAGGCCGGAACGATGTTGACCAGCTTCGGCGCCCGCACGATCACCTTGCGGGTACCGCGACCGTCCAGCGCCTTCTGGACCGCGTCCGAGGCCAGTGCCAGCTGCTCCAGCTCGGCGTCGGTGATGTCCGGCGCGACCTCCAGCCGGGCCTTCACCTTGCCGGCGATCTGGACGACGCAGGTCACGGTGTCCTCGACCAGCAGGGCGGGGTCAACGACAGGCCAGCCCGCCTTGGCGACGGTCGGCTCGTGCCCCAGCTCCTCCCACATCTCCTCGGCCGTGTACGGCGCCACCAGGCTCAGCATGATCGCGGTCGCCTCGACCGCCTCCCGCACCGCCGGGTCGGCCGCACCAGGACCGGAGTCGATCGCCTTGCGGGTCGCGTTGACCAGCTCCATGATCCGGGCGACCACGACGTTGAAGCGCATCGAGTCGATCAGCTCGGACGCGTCCGACACCGTCTTGTGGGTGATCCGGCGCAGCGCGACGTCACCACCGGCCGGATCGGTCCCGACCGGGGACTCGACCGCACCGGCCACCCGCCAGGCCCGCTGCAGGAACTTCAGCGCACCGCCCGGCGACATGTCGGCCCAGTCGATGTCGTCGGCCGGCGGACCGGCGAAGACCATCGTCAGCCGGACCGCGTCGACACCGAACTCGTCCAGCTGGTCGCCCAGGTTCACACCGTTGCCCAGGGACTTGCTCATCGACTTGCCCTGGTTGATGACCTGGCCCTGGTTCAGCAGCCGGGTGAACGGCTCGACGACCTTCAGCATGCCCATGTCGTGCAGCGCCTTGACGAAGAACCGTGCGTACAGCAGGTGCAGTACGGCGTGCTCCTTGCCACCGACGTACTGGTAGACCGACATCCAGCGGTCGGCCATCCCCGGGTCGAACGGGCCCTCGGTGTACTCCGGCGACAGGTAGCGCAGGAAGTACCAGGAGGAGTCGACGAAGGTGTCCATCGTGTCCGTGTCCCGCTCCGCCGCACCACCACAGCGAGGGCAGGCCACCTCGACCCAGTCGCGGGCAGCGGCCAGCGGGGAGACGCCCTTCGGCGACAGGTCGGCGCCTCGCAGGTCGGGCAGCTCCACCGGCAGCTGGTCGTCGGGAACCGGCACCTCACCGCACGCGGGGCAGTGGATGATCGGAATCGGCGCACCCCAGAAGCGCTGCCGGCTCAGCAGCCAGTCACGCAGCCGGAAGTTGATCGTCCGCTCGCCCAGCCCCTTCTCCTCCAGCCAGTCGATGGTCCGCGACTTGGCCTCGGCAACCTCCAGGCCGTCCAGGCTCAGCTCGGCGTTCGAGCTGTTGATAGCCGGTCCGTCTCCGGTGAACGCCTTACCGTCGAAGCCCTCTTCGGGCTGCACGGTCCGGACGATCGGCAGGTCGAACTTCTCGGCGAACTCCCAGTCCCGGCTGTCCTGTCCGGGCACGGCCATGATCGCGCCGGTGCCGTAGTCGGCCAGCACGTAGTCGGCCGCCCAGATCGGGATCCGCTGCCCGGTGACCGGGTTGACGGCGTACGAGCCCAGGAAGACACCCGTCTTCTCGCGGTCGGTGCTCAGCCGCTCGATCTCGGTGGTCGCCTTGACGGCCCGCAGGTACTCGTCGAAGGCCCCCTGCTGCTCCGGGGTGACCAGCTCGGCCGCCAGCTTCGCGTCCGGGGCGACCACCAGGAAGGTGGCGCCGAACAGCGTGTCCGGGCGCGTGGTGAACACGCGGATGGGCTCGGAGCGGCCCTCCACCTGGAACTCGGCGAACGCGCCCTCGGACCGGCCGATCCAGTTGCGCTGCTGCAGCAGGATCTCTTCGGGCCACTGCAGCTGGTCCATGTCGTCCAGCAGCCGCTGCGCGTACTCGGTGGTCTTGAAGTACCACTGGGTCAGCTCACGCTTGGTGACCTCGAACCCACAGCGCTCACACCGCCCCTGCACGACCTGCTCGTTGGCCAGCACGGTCTGGTCGTTCGGGCACCAGTTCACGTACGACGCCTTGCGGTAGGCCAGACCACGCTCGTAGAACCGCGTGAACAGCCACTGCGTCCACCGGTAGTACTCCGGATCGGACGTGTGCAGCCGCTTCGACCAGTCGAAGCTCATCGCGTACCGGCGGATCGACTCCGCCTGGGTCTCGATGTTGGCGTAGGTGTAGGTCGCCGGGTGCTCGTTGCGCTTGATGGCCGCGTTCTCGGCCGGCAGCCCGAAGGAGTCCCAGCCGATCGGGTTCAGTACGTCGTACCCCTGCTGGAACCAGTACCGCGACAGCACGTCGTGCAGCGCGAACACCTCGGCGTGGCCCATGTGCAGGTCGCCGGAGGGGTAGGAGAACATCGTGAGCGCATAGCGCCGCTCGGCCGAGCCGTCGTCCTTCGCCTTGAACGGGTCCAGCTTCTCCCACACCGGACGCCACTTGGCCTGCATCGCGTTGAAGTCGTAGCCACCCCGGTCGATCGGAGTGTCCTCCACCTGCTCGCTCACGGTCTTACTCTCCCGCTCGTGTCTGTTGAGCCCGAAAATGAAAAAGCCCCTCGCTCAGGAGGGGACGCCGTACGGGCCGGCGCTTGAAGCGCCTGGATGCCAGTACGGCTAACTAAGGAGCAGGCTCACTCGCATAAACCCCACGATAGCACCACAGGCAGTACCAATTGGGCACTCCCTGGCAGACCCCCGGGCAGAGGTCCGCAGAGAACCACTGGACCTGGTCCTCCCCTGGTTAGCGTCGTGGGCATGAAGAATCTGGGCAAGACTGCCGCCACCGCCGCACTCGTGCTGACCGCGCTGGCCACTCCGGCCGCGGTGGCACTGCAGTCCGACGACAAGCCGGGGTCGAGCACTGTGAAGCTGACCGGCGACACCTGGGTCCGCACCGAGCTCTTCTTCGGTACCGACAAGCCGGGCCCGGACGTGTCGGACTACCAGTTCCAGAAGTTCGTGGACTCCACCATCACTCCGCGCTTTCCGGACGGCCTCACCGTGCTGTCCGGCCAGGGGCAGTGGAAGGAGGCCAAGGGCATCGTCAAGGAGCGCTCGAAGGTCCTCATCATCGTCTACCCCGTCGATGGGGCCGAGGCCAGCAGCAAGAAGATCGAGGAGATCCGGGACCTCTACGAGAAGAAGTTCCAGCAGCAGTCAGTGCTGCGGGCAGACAGCACGGAGAACATCTCCTTCTGATCCCTTCGCTCTAGACGAACTCTGTCCCGCCGGACCGCCGGTGCTCGCCGGGTGTGCGTCCGTAGTGGCGTTTGAAGGCAGTGGAGAACGGGCGGACGTCTGAGTACCCGCAGGTCCGAGCCACCTCGGTGACTGTCAGCGCTGGGTCCAGCAGCAGCTGGGCAGCCAGCTCGAGCCGGAGGCGCCAGAGCGTTGCCATGATCGACGCACCGGTCTGCTGGGTGAACAGCCGCTCCGCATGTCGCTCAGACAGGTGTACGACGGCCGCCACATCCCTGACCGTGATCGGCCGGGACAGGTTGTCACGCAGGTGCCGCTGCATCGCCTCGACCACCAGCAGCCCGCGGTCGCGCCGTACCGGCTCAACAGCCAGGTCGTCGTCGAGTGCGAACGCACGGGCAGTCTCAAGGACCAGAGCACCACCAAGAGCACTCAGTACGGCGCTGTAGCCGGAGACGGGAGCAGCTGCCTCAGAAGCGAGTGCGGTGATCAGAGCGGGCAGAGTGCCGACCCGGTCCGACATGACGGGCCCGTGGGCTCGCGTGAGTCCGGACCACCATCCCGGTTCGTCAGACCCTGGGCGGAGGGTGAAGCCCCAGAAGGCGATCCCCAACGGCTCCGAACGACTCGACTCGATCTCGTGAACATCGCCCGGGCGGGCAAGAAAGACAGTGCCCGGCTGTACGTCGTACTGCGTGTCCCCGTTGTTGAAGCGGCCGGAGCCGGAGTAGGCGAGGCAGACCTCGTGGAACGAGTGCGTGTGCCAGTAGTTGCGCCAGTACTCCGGGCGGTAGTGCCCCCAGCTCAGGAAGTCCGCGCGGAACCCGTCGACCTCGCAGGACTCGAGCAGTCCGGCAAGGTCGACGAAACGGTCCGCGTCAGCGACGTGCGCGAGCGTCAAACATTGCTCCTGCCGGTGGGGTCGACTCCTCGCAGCATCATGCCCTGGCCGAGCGACCACTCATGGGTCTTGACCGTCGGCGGGTCCGCCGGGTCGCGGTACTGGACCAGCCAGGTGGTCCGTGGCTGGTCGCTCACGTTCACCCCGGAGCCGTGCACGGTCAGGTAGGTGAAGAACAGTACGTCGCCCGCCTCGGCCGGCTGCGGTGTCGCATCATCGAACGGGACGTCGGTCAGGTGGAACGACCCTTCCGGATCGTGCTCCCGCGGCCCGGACCTGTGGCTGCCCGGGATGATCCGGACACAGCCCTTCTCGATCGGGGCGTCGTCGAAGTGGAAGATCGCCGCCCCGACCCGGTGGTACTTGTGCGGGAAGAACGGGTGGTCCTGATGCAGCGGGAACGGCGACCCGTTCTCCGGCGGCTTCACGAACAGCTTGGTGTGGTGCAGCTGGACGTTGTCCACACCCATCACCGCAGCGGCCACGTCGGTGAACCGCGGGTCGACCAGCAGCTTCGCGAACTCGGCGTCGTAGAACTGCGCGTCGTGCAGGTGTTGCAGCCGGGTGGCCCCGTCGGCCAGGCCCATCGCGGACTGCCAGGTCGGGTCGTCGTTACGGTTCAGCTGCGCCAGCAGGTCGTGGCTGCGGCCGCGATAGTACGCCGCCTCTTCCTTGCTGAGCAGGCCTTTCACGAGCACGAAGCCGTCGGCGGCGTACTGCTGTGCCAGCGATGACAGCTCGGGCCTGTCAGAGGTGATCGTCATCTCGGAGTTCCTCCTGTTCGGGTACTTCGAGACTACGAAAAGCGGCGTCCGGCCGGCAGGACCCGACCGGACGCCGATGTTCGTCAAACGGACACGCTCACCCGAGGAACAGGTAGTCCGCCTGGTAGGGCACCGACACGACAGCCTGGGTCTCCGGGTCGCAGCTGCCGGCCGGCGCGACTCCGCCGACCGTGTTCAGCCGCAGGATCTGGGTGGTGTCCGCGAGGATCCCGCTGCGGCCGCCGACCTGACGAGCCTCCAGCAGCAACTCCGGGATATTGCCGTCACCGTTCGCCGACTTGGTGACCACAGTCGCGGTGACCGCCGTACCGTCCGGTGCGATCCACTGCGGCGGGCCGTCGACCGGCTTGGTGAACGAGTGCAGGATCCCGTCCCGCAGGACGGCCGCCACTCCGAACTGCCCGAAGGCGAACCCACCACCCGGCTGCGCCGCACACCGGTAGATCTGCGAGCCACCGACTACTGCCGCCTGCAGTGCCCGCGGCTGACCACCCTTGTTCTTAGCCAGCTGCCCACGCACCGCACCACCACTGAACTCACCAGTGTGCAGGTTGGTGTAGAACTCGGCCGGGTTCTTGGCAATCCGCCCAGCCAGGTCGGCAGTCACGGTCGTCGTCCCAGCAACCCCCGTCACCGAAGCCGGCAGGCCGTCCGCATCAGCAAAGAAGTCGACCACGACCGGCCCGTTCACCCCGCGCGCCCCGGAGTGGATGTGCCCGTTGGTCGGCGCGCCGATCCCGCTCCAGACCGTCGCGAACGACACCTTGTCCCCGGCCGCCTGCAGCAACCACGCGGCCCGCCCGTCCGGATCACCGACCGGCTTCGGCCCAGGCACCTCTTGCTTGCCATCGGCAACCGACTGCAGGTTGTCCGCGATGCTGCCGTTCAGTACGCCGTTCAGGTCGACGGCCCGCTTCAGCGTGTGCAACTGCCCCCGGACCGCACCACCGGGGAACTCAGCAGTGTGCAGATTCAGATAGAACCCAGCCGGGTTCGTCCGGATCGATTCCAGCAGCGCCGCATCACTGACCTTCACACTCCCAGTGATCGCCTGTACGCCGGCCGGGATGTCCGAACCAAGGAAGTCGACCTTCACCCCACCGTTCACACCGGCCACACCCTGGTGAATATGGAACGCCTTCGGCGCAGAGACGCCCTGCCAGCGGATCGCATACGAGACCTGGTCCGCCTTGACCCGTACGACGGCCATCGCCCGGCCATCCGGATCACCGCCCGCCGGCACCTCGTTACGCCCACTCAAACCTGCCGCGAAGTACACCGCAGGCGCCTTCGACGAACTCTGGTAACCCGTCGCCGATCCAGCGACCGCGACGTGATGACCGGCATGCCCCTGATCCGGCTGCGCCCCCTGCGGATCGTCATGAGCGAAGGCAACCCCCGCAACAACAACCGCAATCCCAACCCCAGCCGCAAAAACAGGCAGCACAAACTTACGAACAGACATCAGAATCCCCTTGTGATGGAGCAACATGACGTTCTTGCCCCACCACACGCAGAGATCCCCCACCTGGTTCAGATCAATTCAAGAACCGCCGTGGGTCGTAGCACCGATCTGGGTCGAGTGGAAGGATGCCCGTGTGACCGCATCCCTGGACTGGGCGACCTTCGAGCACACCCTGAGCGATGCGCTGGAGGCCGCCATCGGCTCGGTCGTCCTCGCACGCCGTGACTCGGAGTTCTATGCCGCGGCACTGGGCGGCATCTACCGCGAGCAGGACGGGGTGATCACGCGGCCGAGCCTCGGGGTGAACAGCGTCGAGGAGCTCAAGCAGCATCCGCTCGAGGACCAGCCGGATCTTCGCTGGAGCCTGTTCGACTGGGAGCACTTAGACGACGACTGGCTGCCTGAGGCTCAGCAGTGGGAACAAGCGCTGACCGCCGAAGCCTGCCGGGACAACTGGGAGTCGACCTTCCAGGGCTATCTCATGATGCTCGTCCGGGTCTGCCGGGAGGTCCGGACATGTCTCCGGACCAGCGGCGTCGTCGGCCCGGACTTCCTGGTTCTGGTGATCGACGACGAGCACCACGAACTGCTGGTCCGGAACATCCTCACCCCGAGCGAGGTCGGCCGGCATTTCCCCGAACTCGACGTACGGGCCGCTGAGGTTGCGCGGGTTGCGGCACTTCCGGAGTCCGAGCGGGCCGCGTACTACCTGTCCCGGCTCGGCTCGTTCAGCGGGCCGATCGGCAGCGAGGCGGCCGAGGAGGCGCTGCGCCGCCTGGGCCGGGCGGCGGTGCCCGGTCTGGTCGCGCGGCTCGGCGTCGAGGACCAGGCGTGGCAGGCAGCCAAGCTGCTGGGCGAGATCGGTCTGGCCGATGACAGCGTGACCCAGGCACTGGACACGGCGCTGACCCGGCTCGGTGGCGCGGATCAGGCGTGGATCGCCCGAGCGTTGGCGTTCCTCGGCCGACTGGATCTGGTGGTCGAGAAGATCGGCCGCCTCCCGGACGACGTCATCGTGACCGCCATCTGTGCGCCGTACACGAGCTTCCGCGACCGGGCGATCGCACCCCTCCCTCTGGACTACGGCCCCCTGGAGGAGTCCGTCGAGCGCTGGCCGGAGGCGATTGCCGAAGAGCTCAAGCCTGGGCGGGGGTACTGCGAGATCTCAGCGGACGAGGTAGTGGAGGCGACTCGCGGTCTGAGCTCGCCGTACGACGTTGTGCGCCAGCACGCGGCCCTGTGCCTGGAAGTACTCCAGGAACAGGACCGCTGACGGCTACAGACCGAGCTGCCCCAGCCGCACGCTGATGCGTGGATCGGTCGAGACGACGGGGGCGCTGGTGCGGACCCACGGGTCGCCGCCGAAGTAGGTTTCGAAGATCTTCTCCGCGGTCCGGGTCGCCAGCGCCTGTGAGGTCAGCGTGGGGTTCGGGCCGCCGAGGCCGTTCGACAGGGCTGAGTTGTCGGCGACGAAGAGACGCTTCACGGCGCGAGTCTCACCGGTGGAATCGAGCACCGAGTTGTGCTCTGAGGAGCCCATCCGCATCGATGACTGGACGTGCAGGATGAGGGGCGCCCAGTCGATCCGGTACACCTTCTTAGCGCCTGCGCCGCGGAGGAGCTCGGCTGCCTTGCGGGCCATGAACTCGCGGTTCTTCAGGGTTCGCTTCGTCCGCTTGCGCTGCTGGAAGGTGACCTTGGGGATCGGGCCGTTCTCATCGGCCGGCAGCGCGGAGGTGGTGACCCGGTTCTGGGCTTCGACGTCGTCGTCGGTGATGACCAGGACGGTGAGGAGTTTGTCGATGCCGCCGGCAACCAACTCCTTGAGTTCCGGGCCCATCACCCGCCCGGCGGGTCCGTCCCATGGCCCGGTTTGGCCGCGGCCGTTCTTGTACTGCCCGCGGATCCCGCTGTCCGACAGCGTGCCCGCGAACGCGTTCAGTGCCGGCGGCAGGCCGACGTTCTCCAGACCCCCGTACGGCGGGTAGTCCAGCCGCGCGCTCGATCCGACCCCCTTGGGGTTGCCGGTGTAGTCGTCGAACGAACCGATCATCCAGTCGAAGAAGTGGTCGGTGTAGCCCCGCCCGACCCAGCCGTTCGGGTTCGGCAGGCCGCTGTTGAACCACAGCCGTGGATTCTCGGTGCACCCACCGGACATCACCACGACCCGGGCGTCCTCGCGATGCTCGTCACCCGTCACGTTGTCCCGCCACGTGACCCCGGACGCAGTCAGTACGCCGTGCCTCGTCTCGGTGTGGACCCGGGTCACATACGCATCCGCGATCAGTTCGGCCGGTTTGCCGCCACGGGACCAGACCTCGGCCGTGAGCGCCATCGGGACGTAGCTGTTGTCCGTCGAGCGCTTCGCGAACTGGTTGCGCGGGGCCCCCTTCGGCCGCATGCACCCCTGGAAGCAGTAACCGCAGAAGGTGCAACCGGTCGCCTGAGGATAGTTCAACAGGTTCTTGTCGGCAGTGCGACCAGCAGTACCACCAGGCTGCAGGATCGCGTTCTCCTGTGGCCGATAGGAAGCCCGAAGAGTCGTCTTGGTGGTCTGCACCGGGAGCCCCATCGTCTCGGCCCCCTTGAAGAACAGCTGCTCCTTGGTCCCCATCGCCGCCGTCTGGACCGGCATGATCGCCTCGACCCACTCGAAGTACGGGACCATCTCGCCGTACGAGAACGGGAAGCGATGGTTGACGTCGTACTCGTTGCGATCGGCACCTTCATACCCGGCGAACACTCCCGGATAAGCCCGCGGGTAGTTGCCGTAGAAATGCTGCGTGGTCCCGCCGACACCGGACAGCTGCCAGACGAACGAGTTCTGCGGCCACTCCCGGTACCAGGCCGGCTTGGAACGATCCGTCGGGCCGAGCCGGAAGTAGCCGGTCAGCGGGTTGTTCGCGTCCTCCTCGAACGTCGACCACTCCTCGCGCGGCTTCGCGTGCCGCGGGCCGGCCTCGAGCAGCAGGACGTCGAGGCCCTTCGCGGCCAGCTCCTTGGCGACCACCGGTCCACCACCACCGGCTCCGATCACGATCACATCGCGCATCAGTCGTGCACCTCTTTGCGTCCCTGGTAGTAGCCGATGAAGTCGTCCCAGCCCTCGACCGGACCGTCGGGCTGATAGCCGGTGAGCGTCCACCCGACCGGTCGCCGGCGCAGCGTCTTGGTGGACCGATCCAGTACGCCGTACTCGCCGTACGCACCGAAGGTCGCGAACTCGATCAGCGCGCCGCCGACGAACTTGAGCAGCCCGGAGACCGATGCCTTCAGCGGCTCGGGGAACTGCACGTCCAGCAACGCGACCAGGTCTGAGTCGGTCTTCTCGATGAGCTCGAACGCACGGGCCTTCTCGGCGTAGGTGAGTCGCGCGAACGGCGACAGGTGCGGGCCGTTCACAGCGGCCGGATTCACCTGGGTCGCCATCAGGTTCAGCAGGCCGGCGATCGGGAACGACAGCGGAATCGCCTCGTCGCTCTGCAGCACCGCCGCGAAGGCCTGGTCCAGGCTGCGCAGCTCGGCCGGCAGTACTTCGAGACCTGGCAGGTTCACACCCGAGTCGGCCAGGCCGGTCACCAGCGCCGCGCTGATCGGCTGGGCGAGCGCGTCCGGGAACGGGACGAAGTTGTCCAACGCGTTGATCATGAAGTCCGTCGCGCCCGCATCGAGAGCGCCGGGCGTGCGGCTCCTGGCGCCCTGGGTGCGGGAGTACTGGTCCGGGCCGGGCAGCGCGAAGACGGTCAGCCCGTTCAGAGTGTCGCGGGCGAGCGCCGCGAGGACCGGGCGGACGAGGTCCACCGCGGGCGGAAGCAACGGGTTCGTCGCGGCATCAGCGGGATTGAGCAGACCGCGCGTGAGCAGGCCGCCACCGCCCAGCGCCGCACCCAGCACACCGATCCGGGCGAGGAACACCCGTCTGGACAAATTTCGGGGTTCGGCCACGAAACACCCTCCGTTGTGGGACCAGTAGAGCTACTGGTCCCACAACGAGCAGATGTGACCTGGGTTACTCCTCGACCGGTACGACGATCGGCCGCAACCGGGCCCAGAGCACGAACAGTCCCGCGAACACCAGCATCGCGATTCCGCCCCACAGGTTGATGTTGATCCCGGCCGCCTTGTCGATCTCCGCCTGCTTCTCGACGATGCCGAGAACCGTCAGGATCACGCCGTACAAGCCGATCAGGGACGCGATGACGACCCGGATGTCGAACGCTCCGGCCTTCTTCTTCTCTGCCATCAGACTCTCCTCGTCAGCCGAAGACGATGTTCAGGACGATGACCATGCCGAGCGAGATCCCGGCCAGCAGCACCGGCTTGCGGTACCAGCCGTGATCACCCTCGCCGGCCGCCTCGGTGCGCTGTTCCTTGGGCGTCAGCGAGTAGACCAGGCCGACCAGCTCGGACTCCTGCTTGGCTCTGGTGACCTTGCTGACCACGACGCTGACCAGGATGTCGACCACGAAGGCCGCACCCGCGCCGACGAAGCTCGCGCCCTGACCGGGCAACGTGATCACGCCGGTCTCGGACAGGATGAACACCAGCACGGCGGTCGCCGTACCGCTGACCAGACCGATCCAGCCGGCCGCCGCGGTCATCCGCTTCCAGAACATACCGAGGATGAACGTGGCGAACAGCGGTGCGTTGAAGAACGAGAACAGCTGCTGCAGGTAGTCCATCAGGTTGCTGTAGCCGGAGGCGATCGCCGCCGTACCGATCGCGATCACCGTGCCGGCGACCGTCACCCAGCGGCCGGTCCGCAGATAGAAGTCGTCGCTACGGTCCTTCACGATGTACCGCTCGATCAGGTCGTAGGTGGTGACCGTGTTGAACGAGCTCAGGTTCGCCGCCATACCGGCCATGAACGACGCCAGCAGACCCGTGATCGCCAGGCCCAGCATGCCGTTCGGCAACAGGTCGCGCATCAGCAGCAGCAACGCGTCGTTGTAGGTGACGTTGCCACCGGTGCCACCGGCCTCCTTGAACTGCTGCAACTCCGGTACGGCGACCGCCGCGATCATGCCCGGGATGATCACGATGAACGGGATGAACATCTTCGGGAACGAACCGATGATCGGGGTGCGCCGCGCCGCGGACATGTTCTTGGACGCCATCGCCCGCTGGACCTCGACGAAGTTCGTCGTCCAGTAGCCGAACGAGAGCACGAACCCGAGACCGAAGACCAGCCCGATCACCGACAGGAAGCTGCTGCTGGTGAACCCGCTCAGCTCTTGCCCGGGCCAGGCGCTCAGCTGCTCGGCGCCACCCTTCGACGCGGTGACCTTGTCGATCAGGCCCTGGTACCCACCGACCTTGTGCAGGCCGACGATCGTCAGCGGCAGCAGCGCGGCGACGATCACGAAGAACTGCAGCACCTCGTTGTAGATCGCCGCGGACAGGCCGCCGAGGGTGATGTAGCTGAGCACGATCACCGCGGCCACGATCACCGACACCCAGATCGGCCAGCCGAGCAGCACGTTCACGATGGTGGCCAGCAGGAACAGGTTCACGCCCGCGATCAGCACCTGCGCGACGGCGAAGCTGATCGCGTTCACCAGGTGCGCGGGTTTGCCGAACCGGCGCAGCATGAACTCCGGCACACTGCGGACCTTGGAGCCGTAGTAGAACGGCATCATCACGACACCGAGGAACAGCATCGCCGGGATCGCGCCGATCCAGAAGTAATGCACGGTCGGCATGCCGTACTGCGCGCCGTTCGCGGACATCCCCATGATCTCGATCGCGCCGAGGTTGGCCGAGATGAAGGCCAGGCCGGTCACCCAGGCGGGCAGCGAGCGGCCGGACAGGAAGAAGTCCAGGCTGTTCGAGACCGCGCGTTTGGCCAGGTACCCGATGCCCAGCACGAAGACGAAGTACGTCGCGATGATGACGTAGTCGACCGCGGTCGCATCCAGTCTCAGGACGGAGTCAAGTGGCAGCATCGGCCCTCCCCATCTGTCATAAGCACAAAGCTATGACGCACAGTGTTGTTACCGCTCAGGAACGTTACTCCTGATTTCAACGACCGTGCCATGGGGGTGGGTAAGTCTTCACTACAGTCCGGTACCGGTCAGATCTTGAGTTCGGCAACAACCGGGCGGTGGTCGCTGCCGGTCGGCGCCATCACCCACGCTTTGGTCGGCTCGACGCCGCGGACGAGGATGTGGTCGATCCGCGCCATCGGGAAACTCGACGGCCAGGTGAAGCCGAACCCGTGCCCGGCCGCGCCCTGGGCCGAGCGCAGACCGGCGGTCAGCGGCGCGAGGCTGCGGTCGGTCGCCGTACCGTTGAAGTCGCCCATCACGATCACGCCGGCCAGCTTCTCGTCGGCGATCTGCCGGCCGAGGGCCCGGATCGTCTTGTTGCGCTGGTCGGAGGTGAAGCCGCTGGTGCCGACCCGGACCGAGGCCAGGTGCGCGACGTACACCGCGACCTTGCCCTCCGGGGTGTCGACCTCGGCCCGCAACGCCCGGGTCCAGGCGAAGCCGACGTCGACCGACTCGCTCTCCTCGACCGGGTACTTCGACCAGAGCGCGACCGTGTCCCGCGTCACCTGGTGCGGGTACTTCTTCGCGAAAGCAGCCTTGTAGACCTTGAGATCCGCCGCCGTCAGCTCCTCGAGCGCGACGACATCCGCGTCGGCGGCCAGCAGGTCCCGTGCCGTGCGCTCCGGGTCCGGGTTGGCCGCATCCACGTTGTGCGACAGCACCCGCAGGTCGTAGGCACCACCCGTCGACTGCGGTATCAGCTGGTTGCCGAACATCCCGCCCCACACCACCGCGGGCAGCAGCAGCGCCACGCCGGCGATGGCAGAACGCCGTACCAGCGCTGCAAGGCCGAGGATCGGTACGGCGAGGCCCACCCACGGAAGGAACGTGTCGAGGAGACTGCCCATGTTGCCGAACGAGTTCGGCACCCAGCGGTGGAAGAGCAGCGGCAGCGCGGAGAGAATCGCCAGCACCGCTATGAACCAGCCACGACGCCACTTGCCGTTCTTCCGCGCACGACGGGCATCGGCCCGTTGCGGCGGCCGTTTGGGCGCGAGTGTCGCGGTGCGGTTGGACATGAGCCGATTGTTGCGGACTCTCCGGCTCTGCCAAAGTCCGCGCAGGCTTCTGTACGGGGATTTCATCCTTGCGGACGACCGTTCGGGCCGAAGTGATTAGACATGTGTGAGAGCGCTGGTGCGTTCGGCGGACAACACTGACAATGCGGTGTATGCCGCCTGACCAAAGTGTGGAGCCGTTTGTCGTCAAGCGACATGGGCTGGGCACCACGAAGACGATGCTGCTCTTCTGCGCACTGCTGGTCGGGGCCGAGGTGCTGGTCACGCTGCTGGCCATCGTGGTCGCGCGCGCCCAGGGCGACTCGGTGCGCAACGCGCTGGAGACGATCTGGCTGTCCTGGGGCGGCAGTCCGCTGATCTTCGCGCTCGGGATGCCGTTCCTGCTGGCGATCGGCGCGATCACGGCACTGGAGGAACGGCAGCAGGCCGACGAGGACGACGTACTGCTGTCGATCGACGCCGTCGGTGTGCATCTCGGTGGCACGCAACAACGCACAGTGCGGTGGACCGAGGTCCGCGGCATCTGCCGGATCGAGCGGCCGCTCGGCAGCGCCGAGGACGACGAGTGGGAGCCATACCTCGTCGTACTGCTGCACGACGACGAAACCCTCCCCCGCAGCTCGAAGGCCTGGGGCCCGTCCCGGCCGTGGCCCGGCGCGCACGAGGTCATCGGACGTGCCATGCCGTACGACGATCTCGTGGCGGCCGTCGCGCGGTACGCACCGGACGTCCCGGTCACCGACCGCGGCCGCGTACCGGACTAGCCCCGTTGTCCATGGTTTTAGCGGGATTCACCCAGCGTTGAAACGGTGGCGGCCGTGGGCCGCTCCCCACACGATGTGCCCATGCGTCTCGCCCGAATCGCCCTGGTTGCGCTGTTGCTGGCCGTCCAGTTCGCCCTCCCGGCCCATGCGGCCGAGCCCGCCGGTACCTGGAATCCCCAGGCTGCCCCGAACGCCGGCGTACCGGTCCCGCCCGGCAGCGGACCGTTCTACATGTACGCACCCTCGATCGTGCAGCTCTCACCGACCGAGCGCATGGTCTACACCTGCGCCAACCGGGTTCCCGGCCAGACCTGGGACCACGTCGGCATGAACTACGGAACCCGCCGCGCCGACGGCACGTATGCGTGGGGAGCGGTCCAGTTCCCACTCAACCCGCAAGCGGCTGACACACCGGCCTGGGCCTCGAACCACATCTGCGATCCCGAGGTGGTTCGCGGCTCGTTCCGGTACGACGGGCACACCTACGGCTGGGCGATGTTCGTCCTGGGCTACCCGGACCTCGGCAAGCACCCCGGCGCGGACCCGATCAACGTGGTCGGTGTCGCCTATGCCGACCAGCCGCAGGGCCCGTGGAAGCTCAGCCGAAACGCACTCCTGGACGCGTCCACCGACGGACCCTTCGGCCCTGGGGCCTGGGGGGTCGGACAGCCGAGTGTGACCTCGATCGACGGCGCCGGCCGGTTACTGGTGTTCTACAGCGGCGTGGGCAACGTGGTGCGGCGCGAGATCGACCTCAGCGACGCCAACAACCCGAACATCGGACCGCGCATCCAGCTCCCCATCGACGGTCTCACTCCTGAGCCCGGCGGCGGGCCGTGGCTGCACAACGCGTCGTTCATCTACGACCCGGCGCGCGACGAGTTCCTGATGTCCCGCGACACCGGCGCCGGTAACGAGCGCGTCCAGCCGGACGTAGAGATCAACCGGATCGCCGGTTCCGCGATCTGGTCGGGGACCGGTACCTGGAGCGTGGTGGGCCGGCTGACCGAGTGCCACAGCGGGTACAAGTACAACCACAACTCGGGCATCGTGCGGAACGCGTACGGCATGATCGCGGACGGTTCCGAGCTGGACGTGTACTTCGCCACCGAACCTCCGGGCGGCAACTACTGGGCCTACCGGCTCGCCCACGCGCAGGCACCACTCGCCTTCACCAGCGGGACCAAGCCTGAGCTGGTTGCGCAGCAGGACGGCCGGCTGACCGTGCTGGGCCACACCGCGAACCGGTGTGAAGCAAACACCTGGAGTTCGACCGAGGCGGCGACCGGGTACGGGTCGTGGACCAAGTTCGGCGCCAGCCCGGCAGGCCGACCGATTGCGGCGCGGCAACCCGATGGCCGGGTAGCACTGTTCTCCCGGGCTGCCGACGGATCGATCTGGTGGAACCTGCAGTCAGCGCCGAACGGCGGCCACCCGGGCTGGGGTCAGCTGGCCGGCTCAGCCAGCGCGGGCGACCCGGTGGCCGGGCGGATGGCAGACGGCCGTCTGGTCGTCGTCACCCGACGGAACGAGGCACCGGGCTCCCGGGTCTACGTGAACGTCCAGCAGGCGCCGAACGGGGCTTTCGGGAGCACGTGGCAAGACCTCGGCGCCAGCCCAGCGGGTCAACCCGTGATCGGTACCAATCAGGATGGTTCGCTGGTGCTGTTCGCCAAGGCGGCGAAGGAGGCCGGTGGCCAGATCTGGTTCAACCAGCAGGCCGGCACCACGTGGACAGGCTGGCAGATCGCGGGTGGCTCGCCTTCCTTCGACGGCGGACCGACCGTGGCCCGGCAAGCTGACGGTCGCCTGGTACTGATGGCACGTCGCTGGGAAGGCGCCCTGTCCGTCGTCTACCAGTCCACTCAGTCGGGCACCGGATTCACTCCGTGGACGAGCCTCGGCGCCGCCCCCGCGAACGACCCGGTCCTGGTCGAGCAGGAGGCGGGTCGCCTGGCGGTGTTCGCCCGAGCCGCGGACGGCAGCATCTGGTGGTCACGCCAGGCCACCGCCAACGGCCCGTTCGGGGGCTGGGACAGTCTGGCCGGCGCGGCCGCCGACGACCCCGTCGTCCAACGCCGCCCCGACAACCGCCTGGCCCTGGTCATCCGCCACCCCGACGGCCGAATCCTCCACCGCACCCAATCCACCCCCGGCGCAACCACCTTCACCGACTGGCAACCAATCCGCTAACCCCGCAACGTCCGAAGAACCCGCAGGGCTGGTCTCCGGATCTTCGGACGTTACGTGCGCCCCTCCAACAACGTCCGAAGGATCCGTAGGCGTGGTCTCCGGATCTTCGGACGTTAGTTTTGGGTGGTGAGGAGGGTTTCGAGGTCGGAGAGGGTGTCCATCGCGCCGAGCGGGCCGAGGCCGAGGAACCAGACCTCGTCGTTGACTCGCTTGGCGTGGCCGGCCTTGACGGCGGGGAGGGCCTTCCAGAGGTTGCCGTTGATGACCTGGTTCTCCTTGGTACCGGTGATCGGGCCGAAGCTGGAGTAGAAGATCCAGTCGCCGTCGGCCTGGCCGATGTTCTCCTCGGAGACCTCGACCGCGAGGTCCTGGACGTCCTGCACCTTCGGCCGCGGCAGGCCGATGTCCTTCAGGATCACGCCGATGAACGACAGGTTGCCGTACAGCCGGATCTCGGCCGGGCGGAACCGGACCAGCGAGATCGTCGGCGACCCCTGGACCTTGCCCTTCACCTCGTCGGCGCGCTTCTGGTAGTCGTTCAGGATCTGGGTGGCCTTGTCCTCCTCGCCGACCGCGTCCGCGACCAGCAGGAAGTTCTCCTTCCAGGGGAACCCGGGCCGGATGCTCATCACCGTCGGGGCGATCGCGTTCAGCTTGTCGTACAGCGTGGCGGCACGCAGCTTGCTGCCCAGGATCAGGTCCGGCTTCAGCGCGGCGATCGCCTCGAGGTTCAGCTCGCTGACGTTACCGACGGTCTTGATTCCCTGCGCCTTGTCGGCCAGGTACGACGGAACGCCGTTCTGCCCGGTGTTGGTCGCCATCCCGACCGGCGTGATGCCGAGCGCGAGCACGTCGTCCAGCTCGCCGCTGTCCAGCACCACGACCCGGGTCGGCTTCTTGTCCAGCTTGGCCTCGCCGAGCGAGTGCTTCACGGTCCGCGGGAAAGCCCCCGGCTGCGCGTCCGAGCCGAGCTTGGCGGTCTCCGAGTCAGCGGTCTTGAACAGCCGCCCGCCGGTCGCCACTTCCTTGTCCCCGGCCCCGGTGCTGGCACTCTTCGTGTCACTACCACCACAGCCGGCCAGCGCCAGGACCGCAGTCACGACGACGATTCCCACTAGTTTCTTCACGAAGGTTTACCTTACCTAATCAGCTCCATCGGCTGATCGGCGGTGAGGCTGACAACAACTTCTCTGTCCTGGATCGCGATCCGGTGCGTTCCGGTGCGCGAAGCAACAACCGTCGCTGCAGTGACCTGCCCACTCCGCCACGTGACGTCGAAGACCAGTCCCCCACGAGCCCGCAGCCCGCGGAACGAGCCGTCCTGCCAAGCCGCGGGAAGCGCAGGCAGCAGCCGAATCACGTCGGTGTGGCTCTGGATCAGCAACTCTGGGATGCATCCGGTCATGCCGAAGTTCGCGTCGATCTGGAAGATGTCACCGTCGCGGTGCAGCAGGTTGTCCGAGACCAGCCGGGCCAGGTAGTCCTGGATGACCTCGTACGCCTTCTCCGCCTCGAACAACCGCGCCCACAACGCCACCAGCCACGCCGCGGTCCACCCGCCGTTCGTCGCACCATCGGTCCGCACGGTCAGCGATCTCCGCGCTGCCTCCGCCCATTCCGGCGTACGGGCTGGATCGATCTCCGCACCCGGGTGCAGACCGTAGAGATGCGATTGGTGGCGGTGGTTGACCTCGGACGGCGTCCAGTCGGTCGGCCACTCGTTCAGTCGGCCGTCGGCGGTGATGCCGATCTCCGGCAACCGCTCCCGCGCTGCTTGCGCACGTTCATTGAGCCCGGATGTCAGCCCTAGCGCGGTCTCGGCCTCGGCGAGGTTGGCGAAGAGCTCGCGGATCAACCAGATGTCGTACGTCGACGTCAGGTCGACCGAGGCCTTCTCCCCCGACGGCAGGACGAAGTGATGTTCCGGCGCGGTCGACGGAACGAACTGCAGCCGGCCGTCGCCGTCCTCGACCAGCATCGCGAGCACGAACTCCGCGGCACCGGCTATCAATGGATAGGACCGATCCCGCAGTACGTCGAGATCCTGACCGAACCGGTAATGCTCCATCAGGTGCGCGGTCAGCCAGACACCGCACGTCGCACACATCGCCCAGACCGGATCGTCACCGCCTTCGCCGACCGGCCAGGTCGCTGCCCAGATGTCGGAGTTGTGATGCGACACCCAGCCGGGAGCGTCGTACAGGATCTTGGCCGTGTTCGCGCCGGAGGCAGCCAAGGTCTCCAGGTTGTCGATGAGTGGCTCGAAGCACTCACTCAGCCCGGTGACGTCGGCGGGCCAGTAGTTCATCTGGGTGTTGATGTTGTTGGTCCAGTCGCTGGCCCACATCGGCCGGCGATCCTCGTTCCAGATCCCTTGCAGGTTGGCCGCCTGTGTCCCCGGCCGCGACGACGCGATCAGCAGGTAGCGACCGAGGTTGAAGGTGAGCGCGGCCCGATCGTCGTTGTCCAGCTGGAGTTCAGCCCTTTGATACAACCGCTGGTGATCTTCGATGTGCCGCTCACGCAGCTTGTCCAGCTCAACAGCCTTCAGTATGTCGGTTGCCGTGCGCAACGCGGTCCGCGGATCTCGGCCGGGCGGAACCGACCACCCTTCGAACGTGCTCGCCGCAGCCAGCAGCACGGTCACGCTGTCCGCACCACGAACGGTCACACCGTCCTCGGACACCACCACCGCGCCACCCTCGTGGTGAACCTTCAGCGCGATCCCGAACCCGATGCCATGACCATCGCGGTACTGGATCGGATCCGGGCTCTCGCGATACTCGATGGTCAAGTCGGACGGCGCATGACCAACCGCACCATAGATGCCGTCAGCAACTACCGGACTGATCGGGTGCTGACTCTCCACGCCGAGGTCCAGATCGATCGCCCCGGCCCGGTCGGCCGTGATCGTCCAGACCAGCACCTGGTCCGGCGCGGACACATAGGTCTCGCGCCGGAACCGCGTCCCCTCCACTGTGTAGTCGACGCCGACCACGCCGGTCCGCAGATCAAGGCTCCGGCGATAGTCACCAGGCTCCCCGACCGTCTGGATCAACAGATCGGCCAGCGGCTGGTACGACTCGACCAGCGGACCCTGGAGATCCCGGGTCCGCTCGGTCGCTGCCAACCGATCACCGTCAGCCAGTAACAGCCGCCGTACGTCGGCCAACGCCTCCGGACCGCCCGTCACGTCGAGCGTGCGCGGCCCGTCGCCGGACCACACATCATCGAGATTCAGCGCGATCCGCTCCGCACCGACCCGGCCGAACACCTTCGCTCCGAGGTGCCCGTTGCCCACCGGCAACGCCTCGAACCAGTCCGGCGCGGGAGTACGGAACCACAGCTCGTGGGACATGAGTGCTACTTGCTCCCGGACTTGTACTTGTCGTACGCCTGCTGGTTGATCTCCAGGTAGCGCGGCATTCCCGTGCTCTCCAGACCCTTCACGTAGGTGTCCCACTCGGCGTCGATGTTCTTCGAGCCGGTGATGAACGCCAACTGGTTCTGGTTCACGTAGTTCTGGAGGTTGGTCTGCAGTGTCGCCGTCTCACTGCTCAGGCTCGGGTCCGGCCAGACCACGGCCTGCGGGTAGAGCTGCGACTTGTCCTCGTGGCCCTCGTACAGCTTGGTGGCCTGGAACAGCCGCCGCTCGTAGCCGGCCCCGGAGTAGATGTCGAGCGGGACGACCTGCGCGTTCCGGTACGCCAGGACGTTGTGGTACTGCGTAAGCGCACCCCAGCTGCTGTTCTTCGGACTGTCCGGCTTCGGCTTGTAGAGCGGCTTGGTGTCCTTGTCCAGCGCGACATCACCAGGGCCGGGCTTGGTCCAGCCGACACCCTCCGGGCCCATCCCACCGATCATCTGACCCTCGTCGGTGAAGATCCAGTCCAGCATCTTGATCGCCGCGACCTGGGCCTCCTTGCTGGCCTTGTTGGTCAGCAGGAACGTGTAGTTGGTCGAGGTCAGGTACTGATAGCCGGTGTAGCTCTTGCCCTGCGGACCGGTCAGCGGCGGGGCGGCGTCGTACTGTTTGTCCCGGCCGTCCTTGGAGTCGGACTGTACGAAGATGTACGGGTGCAGCATCGGTCCGGAGCCGATCCGGATCGCCTTCGGGTCGTTGCCCAGGGCCTGCAACGCCTGGGCGTTCTGGGTGAACGCCGCCTGGTCGATCAGGCCTTCCTTGTAGAGGGAGGCGATGTACTTCAGGCCTTCCTTCCACTCCGGGCTGTTCACCGGTGTGACGACCTTGTCGCCGTTCAGCGTGAGCAGCGAGCGGACACCGTTGTTGGCACCGACCGGGTCGTAGGCGAACGCGTTCATCAGGTACGGGATCAGCGCGCTGTTCTGGATGTCCGCGGTCATCGGGACCTCGTCGGCCTTGCCGTTGCCGTTCGGGTCCTGGGTCTTGAAGGCCTGGAGCACCTTGCGCAGGTCCTCGGTGGTCTTCGGCATCGGCAGGTTGAGCTTCTTCAGCCAGGTCGAGTTGATCCACAGCTTGTCCGGCCGGCTGCAGTGGTAGCAGTCCGCCCACTGCGGCAGGGCGTAGATGTGCCCGTCCGGTGCGGTCGACTCCTGCTTGTAGTCCTTGTTCTCGTCCAGGAACTTCTGGATGTTCGGAGCGTTCTCCTTGATCAGGTTCTCCAGCGGCAGGGCGACCCCCTGCTGACCGAGTTTGAGCACATCGGCCTGGGTGAAGCCGTCCACCCACGGGATCAGGAAGAACAGGTCCGGATAGTCCCCGCTGGCCAGTGAGATCTGCCGCTTCTCCTTGGCCGGCCCGGCGTCCAGGGTCGTGGTCTGCCAGCGGAACTGGATCTTGAACTTGTCGCTCATGATCTTGGTCACCGCGTTGGTGTCCATGTTCGTGTTCTGGTCGGCCGGGGTGAACGTGTCGATGATGACCTTGCCGTCGGCCGACGTCTCGTTCGCCGCCCCGTCGGTCTTGTCCGAACTGCAGGCCGCCACGGTGGCGAGCAAGCCGGCCGCGGCGAGCGCGGACAGTTTGCGCAGTGATACGCGCATTGCTGTGTTCCTTTCTGAGAAGGGCTTTTCAGCCCTTGACCGCGCCGACCATCACGCCCTTGGTGAAGTGGCGGGCAACAAAGGGGTAAATGACCAGTACGGGCAGGCTCGAGATGACGATGAGCGCGTACTTGAGGACGTTGGCCAGTTGCTGCTGGTCGAGCTGCTGGGCCAGGTTCTGGGTGGTGGAACCGGTGGTGGCCTGATTCAGGATCAGGACGTTGCGGAGCACGATCTGCAACGGGTACAGGCCGGGGTCCTTGAGGTAGATGAGGGCGTCGAAGTAGCTGTTCCACTGGAAGATCGCGTACATCAGCGCGATCACCGCGATCACCGGCTTCGACAGCGGCAGCACGATCGACCAGAGGAAGCGCAGGTCGCTCGCCCCGTCGATGGTGGCGGCCTCGTAGAGCTCGTCCGGGATGGTCGAGCGGAAGAAGGTGCGCGCGATGATCACCTGCCAGACCCCGATCGCGCTCGGGATCACCATCGCCCACCGGGTGTTCAGCATGCCCAGGTCCTGGACCACCAGGTAGGTCGGGATCAAGCCGCCGGAGAACAGCATGGTGAAGACCATCAGGCTCATCAGCACGTTGCGGCCGTAGAAGGTCCGGCGGGACAACGGATACGCGATCGCGATCGTCAGCGTGACGCTGATCAGCGTGCCGCCGATCGCGTAGATGAAGGAGTTCAGGTAGCCCTGCATGATCGCCGGGTCCGCGAACGCCGTCTTGTACGCCTTCAGGCTGGGCTCGACCGGCCACAGCAGGACCCGGCCGGCACTCACCGCCGAGGCACTGCTGAACGAGTTCGCGATGATGTAGATGATCGGCACCGCGACCGCGATCAGCGCGATCCAGAGCATGATCCGGACCCCCGCCAGGAAGATCTTGTCGGTCCGGGTCTCCTCGATCGCGGTCCGGTGCGAGCTCTCCGGCTGCTTCGCCGTACGACGGAAGCCCTGCAATGTCACGCTCATGACCAGAGTCCGTTCCCGGTGATCCGCTTGGCGACGAAGTTCACGACGACCAGCAGGACGAGGTTGATGACGGAGTTGAAGAGCCCGACCGCGGTCGCCATGCTGAAGTCGGCGTTCAGCAGACCGGTCTTGTAGACGTAGGTCGCGATGATCTCGGACTGCGACTGGTTCAGCGGGTTCTGCAGCAGGAAGGCCTTCTCGAAGCCGATCGACATGATGTTGCCGACGCCGAGCACCAGAATGATCACCGCGGTCGGCATGATGCCGGGCAGGTCGACGTTCCAGATCCGCTGCAGTCTGCTGGCGCCGTCGATCCGGGCCGACTCGTGCAGGGCAGGATCGATCCCGGCCAATGCGGCCAGGTAGATGACGGCCGAGTAGCCGGTCGTCTGCCAGACATCGGACCACACGTAGATGTGCCGGAAGTAGTCCGGGTTACCGAGGAAGTCGACCGCCGGGACACCGAACAACCCGATCGCGTCGTTCACGAAACCGAGCCGCGGTGACAGCACCAGGATCGTCATCGAGACGACGACGACGGTGGAGATGAAGTACGGCGCGTACGTCACGAGCTGGACGATCTTCTTGAACCGGCCGTTGCGGATCTCGTTCAGCGCGATCGCCAGGATGATCGGGATCGGGAAGCTGGCCAGCACGGTGTAGGCGGCCAGGATGAACGTGTTCTTCACCAGGGTCCAGAACACGGGGTTGGCGAAGAACAGCTCGAAGTTCTTGAAGCCGATCCAGTCGCTGCCCCACGGGCCCTTGACCGGCGAATAGTTCTTGAACGCGATGACGGCGTTGCTGATCGGGATGTACTTGAAGATCACGAAGTACGCGAGCGGCACGATCACCAGCAGGTAGAGCTGCCAATGCCTGCGCAGACTGCGCCGCGCCTGGGTCCAGCGGCCCGTGCGGGGCACCGGCGCCCTGGTCACCGCCTTCACCGCGGCCGGCGCGGGCGGCGCCGGTTTCACCTCGTACGTTGCATTCACTCCGCATCCTTTCCGTCACCGATCGGAGCGAAACCGATATCCGATAGGATCTCGGACTCACTCACCGGGAGGATGACACAGAACGACGGCCGGCGGAAGACTCTCGCCCGGTCTCGATACCCGACCTTGACCGAATTCGTCCGATCTCTTGCAGGCAAGGGGAAACTCGCGTTGCCTCAGGCAACTATCCCGGGAAACACCAGATGGCCCGATGGCGACTTCCCACCGGACCCGGGCACCTCAACAGGCCGCCCGGAGTCGCTCTGAGCCACCGACACCGGACCGCGCCACAATTTATTACCTCTGTGAACTATCTCGCAGTCAACCGCGCACGAGCACCTATGTCAAGACTTTGCCGAGCCCCAACTATCTGCCGACCGGGCCAGTGGGCGGGTAGAAATTCCGGACGTTGAGGACAGCTTCGCGGAGTTCGAGCAGGACGTCGCCGACGACTACCCGGACCACCGGTTGTGGACCTTGGCCTGGGTTGGCGACAAGCTCGCCGGTTGGGTGATCAGCGGGCAGGACGACATCCCATGGGTCGGCGTGCGTCCGGCGTACCGGCGTCGTGGGCTCACGGCGTACGGAAGGCGTCGCTGTGGACGCTGGCGGAGAACCCGACCGGGAGCGTCATTCTGTACGGGTCGCTCGGCTATCGGATCGCCGAGCGGCAGCCCCGCTACCGGAAGTCGTTCTAGACAAAAGACCTGACCCGACCATCACGGGGGAACGGCCGGGCCAGGCACTTTCGATACTACTCCGGTTCGGAGTGCACGGCCTGGTAAATCGAAGGCGGACGCGCCGGGAATCCATCTATTCTCGTCCCATGCAAGCCAGCTCCTGAAAGCGCACCACCGCCGTCACGGCCGTTGTGCGTCACGCCGCGATCGGCCCACTCCCGGGCCGCGCTTCGTCATGCACGCTTTCAGGAGCAAACGTTTTATGGCCATCACCTATCGTTCGGCCGATCCGGTCCGGACCTATCGCACCTACAAGACCGTCTGGTCGTTCTGCGCCGCGTTGTGTTTCACGCTCACCGCCGTGTACTACGTCCGCGAGGCGGGCCTCAGTCCGCTGCAGCTCGTGCTGGTCGGGACGACACTCGAGCTCGCCTGCTTCCTGTTCGAGATCCCGACCGGCATCGTCGCCGACCTGTACAGCCGGCGGTTGTCGGTCGTCATCGGCGTGGCGCTGATCGGTTGCGGGTTCCTGCTGCAGGGACTGTCGCCGACGTTCCTCGCGATCCTCGGCGCGCAAGTGCTGTGGGGAGTCGGGTACACGTTCACCTCGGGCGCCGACCAGGCCTGGCTGGCCGACGAGATCGGCGCCGACCAGGTGGCCGCCGTACTGGTTCGGACTCAGCAGTTCGGGCTCGGCGGGACGATCCTCGGCACCATCTGCGCAGGCGCTCTCGGCCTACTCAACCTGGCGCTGCCGATCATGCTGTCCGGACTCGTGATGATCCTGCTCGCGGTCCTGCTCGCAGTGTTCATGCGGGAGGTGAACTTCCACCGGACGCCGGCTGGTGAGCGGGAGACGTTCAAACACATGGCCGACACGTTCAAGCACGGTCTCGCGGTGGCTCGGAAGCGGCCGGTGGTCCGATCACTCGTGCTGATCAGCCTGATCGCCGGGTTGTCGAGTGAGGCGTTCGACCGGTTGTGGCAGGTGAAGATCCTGGGCTTCCAGTTCCCGACCGTGTTCGGGACGTCGGATCCGGCGTTCTGGTTCACAGTTCTCGGGCTGGTCGGCACGCTGCTGACACTCATCAGCTCGCTCATCCTCAACAAGCTGTCGCCTGAGCGCCTCACGGCCACGCATCCGAACGGCGTACTGGCGTTGCTCGCACTGTTGCAGGTGATCGGCGTGCTGGCGTTCGCCCTGCTCGGCAACTTGTGGCTCGCACTCGCCGCCATGTGGTTGCGGAGTATCGCGGACGCGTTGTCCTGGCCGATCGAGTCCGCCTGGCTCAACCGGAACATCGAGTCCCGCTCGCGGGCGACGGTCATCTCGTTCGTCTCCCAGGCCAACGCGATCGGCCAGGTCGCCGGCGGTCCCCCGCTAGGCGCACTCGCCGGCCGAGCCGGTCTCCGCACCGCATTGGTGGCCTCCGGCCTCCTGCTGGCGCCGATCCCCGTGCTGTTTGCCCGGCTGCGCACGTCGACCGCGGAGCTGGATCGGGTCTGAGCCGGACCCCCAGTACTCCACAAT
Organism: Kribbella sp. NPDC056345; assembly: GCF_042262745.1. Classification (NCBI taxonomy): domain Bacteria; kingdom Bacillati; phylum Actinomycetota; class Actinomycetes; order Propionibacteriales; family Kribbellaceae; genus Kribbella; species Kribbella sp. NPDC056345. Next base: position 165,724 of record NZ_JBHJQQ010000001.1, read on the forward strand.
TGCCGCCGCGCAGAGGTCCCCACGCTCAGGGACACCTGCGCGGCGCAATTGTGATGGCCTGGGGGTCCGGCTCAGTCCTCGGTCTTGACTTTCACCGGCACCCGGCGGGCGTCAACCGACGACTTGATCAGGCTGGCGGCCGTGGTGACGAGCAGGGTGGCGGCGATGAAGCTGAGTGAGGTGATGATGCCGATGTGCGGGAGGTGGATCGCGCCGATGTCGTCGATATGCGAACCGTGCAGCGCCTCGACGATCAGCTTCACGCCGATGAACGCGAGGATCACCGACAGGCCGACGTTCAGGTAGACGATCCGCTCCAGCAGGCCGCCGATCAGGAAGTACAGCTGGCGCAGGCCCATCAGCGCGAAGGCGTTCGCGGTCAGCACGATGTACGCGTCCTGGGTGAGCCCGAAGATCGCCGGGATCGAGTCCAGCGCGAAGATCACGTTCGCCATCCCGATCGCGGAGATCACGATCACCAGCGGGGTCAGCAGCCGCTTACCGCTCTGCCCGTCACGGGTGGCGAGCTTCGCGCCGTCGTAGTCGTGCCCGAGCGGCAGGATCCGGCGCAGACCGCGAAGGACCACGTTCTCCTGGAAATCGGCTTCATCGTTCTCACCTTCGACGGCCAGCTTGATCGCGGTGTAGACCAGGAACGCGCCGAAGATGTAGAACACCCAACTGGCCGCCGAGATCGCCGCGGCACCGGCCAGGATGAAGACGGCCCGCAGCAGCATCGACACCACGATGCCGATGTACAGGACCTTGTCCTGCGCCAGCGCCGGCACACTGAACCGCGCCATGATGATGACGAACACGAACAGGTTGTCGACACTCAGGCTGTACTCGGTGATGTAGCCGGCCACGAACTCGCCGCCGGTCCTGCCGCCGCTGAACAGGAACAGCCCGACCGCGAACAGCCCGGCCAGCCCCACGTAGAACAGCACCCACCGGGTCGCGTCCTTGATCGTCACGGCGTGTTTCCGGCGCGCGATCACGATCAGATCGAAGGCGACGATCGCGATCAGGCCGACGATCGTGAGCACCCAGACCTGTGGGGGCATGACAGAAACCATGAGTGATCCTCCGGACGCGTGACCTCCCGTGATGACGACACTGCTGTTGCGGAATACTCCCCTCCACAAACACTTCAACTGTATCCGATACCGATACACTTGAGCGTATACCGGATACAGTCGCCCGCGCCACCCCCATCATCGACGCCTGGTCGGCATCAGCACGAACGTCGTCGGAGTGGCCCCGTTGAACCGCAGCACCCGCTCGCGCACGATCTTCAACCCGCGAACGCCGGCCACTGCCTCCCGCAACAGCCGCTTGTCCTCGGTCAGCAACACGGCACGCCCATCCCCGGTGAGCACCCGCGCGATCTCACCGAGCGCGGCCGGGTACAGCCGCTGGTTGTCGCGATGACTGCCGACCCGCTTCCCGAACGGCAGGTTCGCGACTACTCGGTGCACGCTCCGATCCGCCTGCGGCAAGGCCTCGGCGAACCCGACCTCCACCTGGATTTGGAGTCCGGCGACATTACGCCGAGCCAGCTCGACCGACCCAGCCGCACAATCCGATCCAACCACCTGTACGTCGTCCGCCTGCCGGTTCGCGGCCACGAGCAGCGTTCCCGAACCGCAGAACGGATCCAGCACTCGCTGTCCGGACCGGATCTTCGCCAGCCGCACGAGCACCTCGGCCACCACCGGATTAGTGGCCCAAGGCAACCGCTCCAGCCGCCCGAACCGCCGTACCCAATGCAAGGCCCCGATCTCGGCAACCCACCCATCGACCGACTCGGTCACGTTCACCGCCCAGTCCCGAGGGTCGTTGCGCCACCCCAACCGCGCCTCGACCTCGGCCATCAACACCTGCCTGAGCCGCGCATCCGGCGTACCGACTCGGAAGGTGGTGGGCGCCAAGAAGCCCAGTGGAGCATGGAAGTCCGGGTCTCCTGGACTGCCCGGCAGGGGGATCGCGGCCGACGAGTAGAGGCGGCAGCGTGGAGCTCGCGGAGGCTGCCGCGCACGCGACAGTCGAGCGAAGAACGTCCTGAATGCAGGACGGTGACAGCGGAAAGGGCGCCGAGTTCGGCGGCGAGAAGGTCCACCGCCCCCTCGACAGAGCGAAGGTTCAACTGCACTGGTGACTCCTGAGGTCGCGTCGATGAGTTCGGATCGATGCGCGACGTGCCTCATCACCACCATCAGCTCTGGCTGTGGCGGCGGAGCACGTCTCTCAGGAACCAGTCACTGCCCGGAAGGCTACGACCACCCCCGGCCGGACACCACCCATTTCTTCCGGGTCGCCGGAGTCTCGTTAGGCAAAAAGTTTCCGTTTCCGTCGAGGTCTGGGAGATTTCTGCTCTGAGGAGTACAAAGATGTTCTGAGGTCTTACCGCCCCTAGGCCTGGAGGAACGTCATGGATGTGATGTACGGACTTGTCGGCGAAGCGTCGTGGTTCTGTTGCGGAAACGCATGGGGACCTTGTGCGAGCACCGGGAGAGGTGCTTGCGGGACATGTCATTCGGGAAACATGCAGCATGCGTGGACGAATACGTCGGATGCTTGCTACGCGATCACCAGGCCGGACCAGTGCGGAGTCACCGGGGTTTCCCGGCGGACGTGCGGGTTCCGGCATGCGACAACCAACCTGTGCAACGGCTCACGGGTGGTGACGTCGATTGCGGACTGTGGGCCGCGAACCCGGTCGTTCTGTGGTGAGCGGTCCTGCTGCGGAGGGACGTGCGCGTCGAACCGGGTCATGGACCTGACCCCGGCGGCGTTCACGCGGATCGCCAGTCTGAATGCCGGGTTGATTCCGGCCGGCATCGATGTGGGATGAGGTGAGCTGAGATGACTTCATCGATGGATCGACGCGCTCTGCTCACGCGTGCCGCACTCGGCGCGACCGGATTGATTGCGGCCAGTGCGATGGGATCACTGGCCCCGGAAGCTGCTTTCGCGGCGTCGACGGAGGTGCTGGAGCCGGGTGCTCCGGACCCCAACTTCGCCGAAGGCCTGATCACCGGCCGCAACCAGGATCTCCTGCAGGTACAGGGATCCGACGGCCGGCTGCACAAGATTCAGCTGACCGGAGTCACCAGCGTGTGGAAGCTCCGGCCGACCACGATCGACCAGGCCAGGATCGGCGACGGCCTGTACGCGCGTGGTGTGAAACTGCCGGACGGCGTGCTGGCCGCCGAGTCGGTCTGGATCAACATCGTCAACCTGGACGTGATGATCAACTCGATCGGCCGGACCGGTCTGAACCTGGACCACCACGGCCAGAAGGTCGTCGGCCATGTGCAGGAAGGGATCACGGCGGCCGTCTACAACGGGACACCGGCGATCTCGGACCTGTCCATGCTCAAGGTCGGCCGGCATGTCCAGGTGATCGGCGCCTGGCGACCGGGGACGAACGAGATCGACCTCGCGACGATCTACGCGGCGAACTGAAACGGGGGCCGCGATGTTCGCACAGCAGGTGGCGGCCGCCCAGCCGCTGCTGATCGGACTGCTCCTCCTCTGGACGTCGTACGGGAAGCTGACCCGGCCGGAGGAAGCAACGAAGACCGCTCTCCCGAAGCTCGTCGGTGAAAACCGGGCCAGGCCGGCCTATCTCACCGTCGGTGCCATCGAGGTGGTCCTTGCCCTGGCACTGCTGAGTCCGCCCGCCTGGACTGCAGAGGTACTGGCGGCAAGCGCACTCGGCGTGGGCTTCACCGGCTACCTCGTCTACGCCAAGCTCGTGGTCCCCGAGGCTTCCTGCGGCTGCGCCGGTACGGCGGCCAAACCCGTGGGAGCACGCTCGATCGCCCGCGCTTTGTTGCTGACGGCAACAGCAGCAGCCGCGCTGACGGCATCCCAAGGATGGTGGTCGGCCGGTCCGGCTGCGTTGATCCTGATCGCGGAGGCGGCGGCGTTCGTCGTACTGTCGCCCGAGCTCGACCGCTACTGGCTCCTACCGCTCCGGAGACTGCGCATCCAGCTCAGTCACCCACTCGCCGGCACCGCGAGCAACGCCGTACCGCTCGCTGCCACCCATCGCCTGCTCCTCCTCAGCCCAGCCCATCGCGCGGTGACCGGACTCCTGCGGTCCGACATCCGCGACTACTGGGACGAGGCGGACTGGCGGTTCGTCAGCTACACCGCCCGGTACGACGGCCGCCCGGCAACCGCCGTCTTCGCCGTACCGCATGGCGACGCCACCCCGGAGTCCGTCCGGGTCGCCGTCGTCGACGAGACATCGGGTCAAACGCTCTACCGGCCGGCGCTACTCAGCCTCGCCGGTTAAGCCCCCACCCCAGCCCTCGCGGAGCCAATCAGATGGTTCCGCGGGGGCTTTATCCTGAAACCGGAAAGCGCATGCCCAGCGTCTTTCCGAGGACCGGCCCTCACCGGTTGACACCAGTTGCTCACTGGTGGTGTCATGCCCAATATCGTTAGGAAACTTTCCTAATGATGTGTGGTTCCCCTGCAGCTCCTCCGCCCCGGAACACCAGGAGACCTCCGATGACACCTCGCACGCTCCGGCGCAGGCTCGTCTCGGGCGCGGCCGTACTGGCCACCGCGCTCGCTCTGACCTCCGCTCCCCCGACCGCCACGGCGGCACCGACCGACTACCAGGCCGAGACCGCGACCATCTCCCAGGGAGTGGTCGAGTCGAACCACACCGGGTACACCGGCACCGGCTTCGTCAACTACGACAACCTCGTCGGCAGCTACGTCGAATGGACTGTCACGGCACCAGCCGGTCCGGCCGACGTGACACTGCGCTTCGCCAACGGTACGACGGCCAGCCGGCCGCTGGACTGGACCGTCAACGGCGTCTCCGGCGCTGTCGGAATCACCTACCCCGGCACCGGTGCGTGGACGACCTGGGTGACCAAGACCGTCCGCCTCCAGCTCGCCGCCGGGACCAACAAGATCCGGGCCCGCGCCACCACCGCCGACGGCGGACCGAACGCGGACAAGCTCACCGTCAACCCGGTCAGCAACGACACCACACCGCCGACCCCACCGAGCAACCTGGTGGTCAGCAACATCAAGTCGAACGCGGCCACCTTCACCTGGTCCGCGGCCAGCGACAACGTGGCGGTGACCCGTTACGAGATCAACCGCGGCGGCAACGTCCTGAAGGTCGTCGACGCCAACACGCTGACGGCGACCGTGGACACGCTGACCCCCAACACGGCGTACGACATCTCCGTCGGTGCGTATGACGCCGCGGGCAACGCATCCCAGCAGAGCAACGTGGTTGCCTTCACCACGCCACCGAGCAACGACACCACACCGCCGACGGCACCGGGCAACCTGCGCTCCACGGCCGTGACCTCGAACAGCGTCTCCCTCGCGTGGAATGCGTCCACCGACGACAGCGGCAGCATCGCCGGGTACGACGTCTACCAGGGCACGACCAAGGTCGCCACGACCGGCTCGCTGACCACGACCGTGACCGGCCTGACCCCGAACACCAGCTACACGTTCACCGTCAAGGCCCGTGACCCCAACAACAACGAGTCGCCGGCGAGCAACGCGCTGACGGTCCGTACGTCGACCACCGGCACCGGCGGCATTCCGGCGTACGACCGGGATATCGCGAAGGTCGACCTCGGCTGGAGTGTCGCGTTCCTGCCGGACGGGTCGGCGCTGGTGACCGAGCGGGACCGGTTCGAGGTGGTGCGGGTGACGTCGACCGGCCAGAAGACCACTCTCGGCAAGGTGCCGGGCACAGTGACGACCACTGGTGAAGGCGGTCTGCTGGGGATCGCGATCTCGCCGAACTTCGCGACCGACCACTGGGTGTACTTCTACCACACGGCTTCCGGGGACAACCGGGTCGTGCGGATGAAGTACGAGAACGGCGTACTGGGCACGACTTCGTCGCCGGTGCTGACCGGGTTGACGAAGAACCGGTACCACAACGGCGGGCGGATCGCGTTCGGTCCGGACGGCAAGCTGTACGCGTCGGTCGGCGATGCGCAGAACACCGGCAACGCACAGAACAACGGTTCGCTGAACGGCAAGATCCTGCGGATGAACGCCGACGGTACGGCGCCCAGCGACAACCCGTTCTTCAGCTCCGGCGGTAACGCCCGCTACGTCTGGAGCCGCGGCCACCGCAACCCGCAGGGCCTCGCGTGGGACTCGCGCGGTCAGCTGTGGGCGACCGAGTTCGGTGACAGCAGCCAGGACGAGCTCAACCTGATCCAGAAGGGCGGCAACTACGGCTGGCCCGCCTGTGAGGGAACCATCGGCGACTGCGGCGGCTACATCGCGCCGAAGCGCACCTGGTCCACCTCACAAGCAGGACCGAGCGGCCTGGAGATCGTCAACGACTGGATCTACATCGCCGGCGTCACCGGCCAGCAGTTGTGGGTCACCCAGATCAACTCCAGCGGCACCGGCGTCGGCACCCCGCAAGCCGTCTTCTCCGGCCGCTGGGGCCGCCTGCGCAGTGTCACCAAGACCCCCGACGGAGGCCTCTGGCTGACCTCCACCAACAACGACAAGAACGGCGGCACCCCGAACGTCCTCGACAACGTCATCGTCCGCCTCAAGTTCGGCTGACCGTTGTAGCACTACGGACAGGACGTATAGGTCCAATCGCCCGGCCTGCTCACTCGCTGAGCGTGGCCGGGCGGTGTACGTAGAGGCCTACGTGCTGTCGTTAGTGACGAGGACCGTCTTGCCGATGGTGGTCCTGGCCTCGATCGCGGCGTGGGCAGCGGCCGCCTCAGTCAGCGGAAGGGTCAGGCCGACGGGCGGTGTGAGGCTTCCGGCCGCGAGCAGCTCGAGCGCCCGCCGCGGGAGCTTGCGCCACTACGCCGCGCGGCCGGCGCCGTGGCCACATCCAGTCCGTCCGGTACCGGGAACACCTCGCTCGCCGGTACGGCGCTCTGTTCGGCGTACCCGCCGCCGCGATACTCCCCGACCCCACCGGTCCCCGCGATCACCCGCTGCCCGATCAGCCAAGCACGATCGGAAGCGGGAGCTGAAAGTACTCCTGTCCCCATCCTCAAGTCGTCAGCTCTCGAACGGTAGAACCTGAATCAATGGTGAGGTCAAGCTGTCGGCGACCGGCCGAAGTCCGAGTACTGCGGGACGCCGGTCTCCAGAGCGTGCAGTGCGAGGGTGAGGCGGCGGTGCATGGAGGGGCGCAGCTGGGGTTTGGCCTCGTCGAGGGTCAGGAAGGTGGCGGTGCGAACCTCGGTCGGCTGCAGGACAAGTTGTTCGTCTCCTGTGAGTACGCCGCCGTCGAAGACGAAAGCCAGCGCGTCGTGCCAGACACCGCGTGCCGGATCCCAGTCGACCACCAGCATCGGGCCGATGGTCAGGTCCAGCCCGACCTCCTCGAGCACCTCCCGCCGGCAGGCGTCGTACGGCGACTCGTCCGGCTCGGCGATCCCGCCGGGGATGTCCAGCAACGGCTTGTACGTCGGTTCGATGAACAGGATCCGGCCGTCCCGATCGCGGATCAGCGCACCGCCCGCCACCCGCTTGCGCGGCAGGATCTGCGCGATCCCCGGCTGAAACTCCTCCTCGGGCTCCCCCTCGGCAATCAGGTCCTCTTGTCGGCTCATGGGGACACCCTAGGAGCCGCTTCTGGGAGATCCGCGGTGCACTGTCAGGCGTCGCGGTGGTGGAAGCGGTGGACTGCGATGGCGCCGAGAGCTGCGATCCACGCGCCGGCGACCAGCAGGCCGGAGACTGGGCTTCCGCCTGGGCGGTAGAGCTCGGCGGCGCCTTGGTCCGGGAGCCAGCGGGCGTGCTTCGTGATCTCGGCCAGCAGGGGCGACAGGACCAGGACCAGGCAGAGCATGCCGACCAACGCCGGCACCAGGTGCCGGACGAGCAGGGCGACCGCGTACGCGAGCAGACCGATGAGCGTCAGGTACGCCGCCGCGCCCACTGGCCGTTCCGACTGCGCTAGGACTGTTGCCATCGCGGTGAGCGCAAGGGTGACGAAGGTCGCGACGGTCTTGCCGATGAGCAGCTGACCACGAGCAGGTACGGCGGTGAGCGACGTACTGAATTGGCGGCCCGCATGCTCGTGCGCGACCGGGATGATTCCCAGGAGCACGAAGCCTGCTTGGACATACGGCACCACGTCGACGGGTTCGCCGGATCGCGACAGCGCGATCGCGATCAGGGCCGAGACTGCGACCGTGCCGGCAATCGTGAGGACGGTGATCGGGAGCGTGCGGAGTTTCGCGACCTCCGCCAGTACGACGTTCATGCGTCCCGGCGGGTGAACACGAACCCGGCGACGATGCAGAACAGCACCGCCCAGCCCGTCATCACCAGACCACCCGGTACGGCGTCGAGGCCGCCTTCGACCGTCCTGACGCCTGCGAAAAGCCTGCGCCCGGCCAGGTCGGGCAGGTAGTGCGCGAGCGGCGTGAGCTTCGACAGCAGGAACGACACGGAGACGAGTGAACTGTTCACGATCAGCACGATCAGCGGAACGACACCATTGCGGATGATGACCGTGATCGCGAAGCCGAGTAGTGCGCTCAGCACCCAGTACAGCGTGCCACCGAGACTGCGCGTCAGCATGAAGTCGACCGGCGATCCAGTCACCACACGCGCGACGGCGATGGCGACCGGCAGGGTGACCACGGCACTCGCGACCACGAGCAGGACGATGGTGACCCCCTTCGCGACCAGGACCCGAACCCGGCCTGCTGTCACCGTCAAGGTGGTGGTGATCTGCCGGCCGCCGCCGGCGTCCGCGTTGTTGGCGGTGTATTCGCTGCTGAAGGCAACGACTCCGATGACGACCGCACCCACCGTCCCGAACGGCATACTCGCGTACGCCGTGTCGAACGACGACCCGGTTGCGTGGCCGGCGTTGAGCACCGTGATCGCCACGGATCCGAACAGCGTGACGGCGAGACCGGCCCAGACCGCGGGCAGCGTGGATGCCTTGCGTAGCTCGGCTCTGAGCGCGTTCATCGGGTCACCCCGGTCAGTGCGAAGAAGGCTTCCTCGAGATCGGCGTACCCGGCCGTCACGTCGGTGACGGTCCCGGTCGTCACGATCCGGCCGCCCGCGATCACCACCAGATCGTCGGCGACGTCGGCCACCTCGGTCATCAGATGGCTGGAGAGCAGCACGGTGCCGCCGGCTTGGGCGAGGCCGCGCAGCAGCCCGCGGATCCAGCGGATGCCCTCCGGGTCGAGTCCGTTGACCGGTTCGTCCAGCACGAGCATCTCGGGCTCACCGAGCAGTGCGGCCGCGATCCCCAGCCGCTGCCCCATCCCGAGCGAGTACTTCGCCACCCGGACCTTGGCGTCCCTCGCCAGACCGACTTCCTCCAGCACCTCGTCGATCCGGCGCTGCGGGATCCCGTTGCTCCGGGCGATCCAGGCGAGATGGTTTCGGGCAGTCCGGGACCGGTGCGCGCCCGACCCCTCGAGCATCGATCCGACGGTACGCAACGGATTCGGCAGTGCTCGGTACGGCTGTCCGTTGAACAGCGCAAAACCACTGTCGGCGCGGTCGAGGCCGAGCAGGATGCGCAGGGTGGAGGACTTGCCCGCGCCGTTCGGGCCGAGGAAGGCGGTCACCCGTCCGGGCCGGGCCTCGAAGCCGACGTGATCCAGAACAGTCCGGGAACGACGGCGTTTGACGACTTGGTCGATCGTGATCATGGGCCCATCCCAGCCGTCGCCCACAGCGCCCGGATCGGTCCCGGGTCCGGACCTCCTCGGCCGAAGGTCTGTCAGACCTAGGTCCGATGTGCGGGAGGCACTGGCTCTCTAGACTGGCCGGATGGAAGCCAGCGATCGGCCCGTACTGCGTTCCCGCGCATGGCCGATCGCACTTGCTCTGCTGGGTTTTCTGCTGCTCATCCTGGTCAGCGTCGGAGCCAGCCCGCGCGCAGCCGCCATCGCCGTCACGGTCACCGTGGTGAGCTGTGCGGCGGCGGTCGTCGCCTGGGCCCTGCTGTACACCCGACGAAGACGGCAGCGGTACGAGGAGGAACTGACCGCGTGGGCCGCCGAGCGGGCGATCCAGGCCGAGCGGTTGCGGATCGCCCGCGACCTGCACGACCTCGCCTCGCACGGGCTCGGTCTCGTCACCGTCCGCGCCGCCGCAGCGCGCACGCTGACCGGACCGGCCGGTGACGCGGAGCGGATCGCCGCCCTGACAGACATCGAGTACGCCGGACGCCAGGCGACCACCGAGCTGCGCCGAATGCTCGCCGTACTGCGGTCTCCGGACGACGACACGTCGCTGCATCCGGCCGAGACGCTTACCGATCTCCCGCGGATCATCTCGCTGGCTCGCACTAGCGGGGTCCGCGCGGAACTGGTGGTCGGTGACGTCGGTGAGGTGTCGGGTGGGGTTCAGCTGACGGTGTGCGCGATTGTTCGCGAGGCCCTCGCCAACACCGCCCGGCATGCCGGGCCGACGCGCGCCGACGTCGCCGTACGACGGGAGGCCGACACGATCCTGATCACCGTCACGGACGACGGGCCTGGGGCGGACTGGGTTCCGCATCCGGGTGGCGGTGCCGGGCTGGCCGGGCTGCGGGAGCGGGTCGGTGCGTTGGACGGGACGCTGGACGCAGGGGCTCGCTCTTCGGGGTACCAGGTCGTCGCGCGACTGCCGGATCGCAGATGAGCGCCGTACGGGTGCTGGTTGTCGACGATCAGCCGCTGATCCGGCACAGTCTGCGGCTCATCGTCGATGGTTCCGGTGACCTCGAGGTGGTCGGGGAGGCCGGCACCGGCGAGGGCGCGGTCACGCAGGCCGTTGAGCTGCGGCCGGACGTCGTACTGATGGACATCCGGATGCCCGGCGGCGACGGGATCGAGGCCACCCGGCGCATCACGACCGACCTGCCGGGGACGCGCGTCGTCGTCCTCAGCATGTTCGAGCTGGACGAGTACGTTCACGCCGCCTTGCAGGCTGGGGCGAGCGGGTTCTTGCTGAAGGATGCGGAGCCGGATCGGCTTGTCGATGCCGTACGGCGGACGCATGCGGGCGAATCGCTGTTCGCCCCCAGCATCCTGACCCGCCTGGTCGAGCACTACCTCGGCCGGGGCCGATCGATGCCCCAAGCAACCACCGCCCAGCTGACCGACCGCGAGGCAGAGGTCCTCACCCTGATCGGCCGCGGCCTGTCGAACCAGGAGATCACCCGCACCCTGACCATCTCGATGGGCACAGCCAAAACCCACATCGGCAACCTGCTCGCCAAACTCCACGCCCGCGACCGCGCCCAACTCGTCATCGCCGCCTACGAGCGAGGCCTGGTAACAGCCCCGCGCCAGGACCACCGGACGCCCACGCCATCACAACTGCGCGCGCACCCCGAATCCACGCCTGGCCAACGGAGATCCAGCCAATTGTGATGGCCTGGCGGTCCGCGATGGGGTACTGCTCGGTGCTGCGGTTGAGTGGAAGAGAGGTAGTCGCGCCATGACCGAACCAGCGATCACCGTTCGCCCAGCCACGTCGGCGGACCGGGCTGAGGTGCACCGGGTGCTGCGCCAGCTGCATCCCGATCTGCCGGAGGAGCTGACGCTGCCGCGGGTGCGGCAGGAGGCTCGGACCTTCGTGGCGCATGACCAGGACGCGGTCGTCGGTGTTGGCGTGGCGACGTTCGTGGACTACGGGTACGGCGCCTACGGGATGATCGAGGAGCTGGTTGTCGACGCGCAGAGCCGGGGCGCCGGGGTCGGGCGGGCGCTGCTCGACGAGTGTCGCGGCTGGCTGATGGGGCTGGGAGCCGAGGTGGTTTTCGTGTCGGCGGTGGATGAGGGAGCCGCGGGGTTTTATCGCACGGCAGGGTTCAGCGACTGCACGGGACCCTGGTTGTTTGTGAGGTAGGTCACAGGAGTCGTGCGTGGGCCGCGGCCCGTGTGATGTGGTCGAAGGACTGACCACGAAGGGGTGCGAATGGACGCGGGTACGGCGGCGGAGCGGTTGGGGTTCCCGGCCGAGGGGTGTGCGCGGATGGCGGCGAACGACGTACAGGTTCCGGAGACTGCAGTCGAACTACATTCATGTGCCGCCCACCGGGCCGCTGGACACGACCGTCTCCGAGCGGTCGATCACCACGGCCGCTCAGTTCTTCCCGCAGTGGTATGCAGCTCGCACCACCCGACGGTGCGCTGACCGCCGACGATCTCGCCCGCGTGCCGCGGGGCACCACGCTCCAGCGGGCGTTCGTCAGTCATCTGAGGTCGGGGCGGCACTTCCATGTCCGCACCGGCATCCGAGAGGTGACGTAGCAGGTGGCAAGATCTGCGGGGTGCAGATCGCGATGCTGGGGCCGTTCGAGGTTCGCGGGGACGATGAGGTCCTTGTGGACGTGCCGGGTGCGCGGTTGCGGGGCTTGCTGGTTGCGCTAGCGCTTGACGCGGGTCAACTGGTTCCGAAGGCGCGGCTGGTGGACTGGGTGTGGGGTGAGCAGCCGCCGGCCGAGGCTGCCAATGCCCTGCAGCGGCTGGTCTCGCGGTTGCGGAAGTTGATCCCCGTCGAGGGTACGCCGGACGGGTACCGGCTCGTGGTCGAGCCGGACGCAGTCGACGCGGTCCGGTTCGAGCGGCTGGTCGGGCAAGGGCGGTTGCGTGAGGCGCTGGACTTGTGGCGGGGCGCCGCGCTCCAGGACGTCGGGCTGCAGGACAGTACGGCGTTCGACGCGGCCGCCACCCGGTTGGAGGGCCTGCGGCTGACCGCGGCCGAGGACTGGTTCGATGCCGAGATCGCGCGGGGTCGGGGTGCCCAGCTGGTCACGGAGCTGACCGATCTGGTCGCAACGCATCCTGTGCGGGAGCGGCTCGTCGGGGCGCTGATGCAGGCACTGGCCGCGAGCGGGCGTGATTCCGAGGCGCTGCTCGTCTACCAGCGCACCCGAGATGCGCTCGTCGAAACGCTCGGCGTCGACCCCTCACCGGAGCTCTCCGCGCTGCATGTCGCGCTCCTGCGCGGCGAGTCGGTACGGCGCGACGAGCCGAACCGCGAGACGAACCTGCGCGCGGAGCTCACCAGCTACATCGGCAAGGCGGCCGATATCGCCGAGGTCCGCGAACTGGTCGCCACCCATCGGCTCACCACTCTGATCGGACCGGGCGGTGCCGGGAAGACGCGGCTGTCGACGGAGGCCGGCCGCACGCTGACCGACGTACTGCCGGATGGTGTGTGGTTCGTGGAGCTCGCGCCGATCGGTACCGAGGCGGATGTCGCCCAGACTGCGATCGCCACGCTCGGTCTGCGGGACGGCCTGCTCGGTGAGGCGGCCGAGGTCGATCCCACCGAGCGTGTGATTGCCGCGTTCCGCGAGCGGGAGGCGTTGCTGATCCTGGACAACTGTGAGCACGTGATCGATTCGGCCGCACGGTTCGCCGAGCGTGTGCTCGGGCAGTGCCCGAGGCTGCGGATCCTCGCGACCAGCCGGGAGCCACTCGGCATCACCGGCGAGGCGCTGTGGCGCGTCGCACCGCTGAGCCTGCCGCAGGCGGACGCCGACGCCGAGTCCTCGCCTGCTGTCCAGCTCCTGCGCGACCGGGCGAGCGCCGTACGGGATCTTGGGAGCGACGCGCACACCCTCGCCACGATGGCCCGGGTCTGCCGAGCGCTCGACGGGATGCCGCTGGCGATCGAACTCGCCGCGGCGCGGTTGCGCACGATGTCCCTGGACCAGCTCGCGGATCGGCTCGACGATGTCTTCCGCTTGCTGACCGGCGGCAGTCGTACGGCGCTCCCCCGGCAGCGCACGTTGCGTGCGGTGATCGACTGGAGCTGGCAACTACTAAGCGACGACGAGCGGATGGTGCTGCGCAGGCTCTCGGTCTTCGCGGGCGGCGCGAGCCTGTCCGCTGCCGAACACGTCTGCGGCACCGCGGATGCGCTGGAGCTGCTGACCGCCCTGACCGAGAAATCGCTGGTGGTTGCCGACAGCAACAAGGCGCCGCGGTACCGGATGCTCGGGATGATCAAGGAGTACGCCGCGCAACACCTTGCCGACGCGGATGAGGTGGAACTGACCCGGCACGCGCATCTCACCTACTTCACCGAGCTGGCCGAGACCGCCGACCCGCATCTCCGCCGCGCCGAGCAGCTGGAGTGGCTGGCGGTGCTGGACGCCGAACACGACAACATCAGCGCGGCGATGCGCGGAGCGATCGCGGCCGGTGAGGCTGCCGCGGCGATGCGGCTCGCCTCGGTTGCCGGTTGGTACTGGTGGCTGAGCGGGCACAAGGCCGAGGGCAACGACCTGATCAAGGCGGCCATCGATACGCCAGGTGAGGTGCCCGACGAGATCCGGGCCTTTGTCTACTCGCTGTTCATCCTGTTTCTGAACTCAGGACCGGGTGACGAGCATCTGGCCCGGGAGTGGATCCATGAGATCCACCGGATCGGCAAGCGCACTCAGCTCGTCAACCCGATGCTGCAGCTGGTCGAGCCGCTGGAACGGATGCTGCAGGTGCCGGGCGACTTCCTGTCGGCCTGGGAACCGCTACTCGACAGCCAAGACCCTTGGGTGCGGGCGCTGGCCCAGCTGCAGCTCGGCAAGATGCGGGTGATCCTCGGTCACGGTGGGTACGAGGCGGACAACTTCCTGCAGGCTGCGGTCACCGAGTTCGAGGCGCTCGGCGAGCGCTTCGGCATCACGTTCGCGCTCTCCGAGTTGGCCGACCGCATCGCCACCCGGGGTGAGTTCGCGACCGCGTGCGCGCACTACGAGCATGCGATCGAGGTCATCGCCGAGATCAGTGGCACCGACGACCTGGTCCGGATGCGGTCGCGGCAGGCTGAGCTCTACTGGCTACTGGACGACCCCGAGCGCAGCGCGGCCGCACTCGCGGAGGCACAACGCCTGGCCGAGCAGGTGAACTGGCCGGGTGCGCTGGCCAATCTCGCTCTCTCCAAAGCGACCCTGGCTCGCTGGCGTGGCGATGCGGCCGATGTGCTTGCCCAGCTGACCACGATCACGGCCCTGCTCGGCGAGGCGGCGGAGCAGTCGAACATCCGCGCCCTCAGGCATGAGCTGCTGGGCTCGATCGCCGAGGATCTCGACGAGGCCCGGGAGCATTGGACGGCAGCCTGCGCGGCCGCGACCGAGACCGGTCATGCCAGCGGGATCGCGGGGCTGCTCGTCGGGGTGGCCGGTTATGCGCTCCGCCGGGAGCGGTACGCCGACGCCGTACGGTTGCTGGCGGCAAGTACCGCCGTACGGGGGTTGGCCGATCGCTCGAACCCGGAACTGGCCCGGATCGAGCAGGCAACGCGCAACCGCCTCAGCGACGCGGAGTACGCCGAGGCGGCTGCGGAAGGTGCGCAAGCGGACTGGAACCAGCTGGTCGCGGTCACGCTCGCTTCGTGAACGTGGACGAGGCCCAGAAGTAGCCGACGATCGCGATCGCGAGGCACCAGGCGACGGCCTGCAGTACGTCGGAGGTCTGCGGAGTGCCGTTGAGGAATCCGCGCAGGGTCTCGATGATCGGAGTGAAGGGCTGGTACTCCGCGAACTGCTTGACCCCCGGACCCATCTTGTCGGCCGGCACGATCGCGCTGCTGAAGAACGGCAGCATGACCAGCGGTACGGCGGCCATCCCGGCCGTCTCCGGCGATTTCGCCGACAGGCCGAGGGCAACGGTGAACCAGCCGACCGAGATCGCGAGCAGCAGGACGACACCGAGGACAGCGAGCCAGTCGGCGAGACCGGCCGACGGGCGGAAGCCGAGCGCGAACGCGACGCCGAGCAGCGCGACGATCGCGATCAGGTTGATCAGCACGCTGGACACGACCTTGCCGGTCAGGACCGCCGACCGCGGGACGTCCATCACCTTGAACCGGTTGATGATGCCCTTGGTCATATCGGCGTTGGCGGCGATCGCCGTACCGCCGAGGCCGTAGCAGACGGCCAGCAGGATCATCCCCGGGGTCGCGTAGTCGACGTAGTCGACGCCGACGCTGAACGCGTCACCCAGCAGGTAGACGAACATGAACATCATCACGACCGGCATCAGGATCGCGTTGAAGATACTGGTCGGGTTGCGGACGAGGTGCTTGACGTCGCGGCGCACCATGGTGCTGGTCGGGTTCATGATGCGGATACCTCCGTGGCGTGGCCCGTCAGGGCGAGGAAGACGTCGTCGAGATCAGGGGTGTGCACCGAGAACTCCTCGGCACTGAGGGCGTACTCGTCGAGCCGGTTCAGCAGGTCGCGCAGCGAGCTCGTCCCGGCGTCGCTGGGGACTCGCAGAGTCAGGGACTCGTCGTCGCGGGTGGCGTCGGCGAACAGCTGCGCGGCCGCCGCGAGCTGCTCGGCATCGGCGAACCGGAGCCGGACATGCGTCCCCGGGATCTGCCGCTTGAGCTCGTCAGGGGTGCCCAGGGCAACCAACTTGCCCTGGTCCAGTACGGCGACCTGGTCCGCGAGCTGATCGGCCTCGTCGAGGTACTGGGTGGTGAGGAAGATGGTCACGCCGTCGGCGACCAGCTCCCGGATGATCGTCCACATCGTCCGCCGGCTGCGCGGGTCGAGCCCGGTCGTCGGCTCGTCCAGGAAGATGATCCGCGGGCTGCCGACCAGCGTCATCGCCAGGTCGAGCTTGCGCCGCATACCGCCCGAGTACGTCGACGCCGGCTGCTGCGCGGACTCCGTCAGGTCGAACCGCGCCAGCAGCTCGGCGACGGTCTTCCGGTCGGTTCCCGGGCTGAGGTCGACCATCAGCTCCAGGTTCTCCTGGCCGGTGAGCAGCTCGTCGACGGCCGCGAACTGGCCGGTCACCCCGATCGCCTTCCGCACTGCCTTCGCGTCGGTGGCGACGTCGTACCCGGCTACCTTCACGGTGCCGGCGTCGGCCCTGAGCAGGGTGGTCAGCACGTTCACGGTCGTCGTCTTGCCGGCGCCGTTGGGGCCGAGCAGCGAGAAGACCGTGCCCGCGGGAACGTCCAGGTCGATGCCGTCCAGGACGATCTTGTCCTTGAATGTCTTGCGCAGCCCCGAGACTGCAATCGCCGTTTCTCTCATGCCTCCAGCATCGGCAGGTGGTCAGACACCGCTCTGACACGGCGCTGACGCACCTGCCTGCACCGTGTCAGGCAACCAGTTGGAGCCAGGCCTCGGCGAGCGCGGCGTGACCAGCCGGAGTGGGGTGGACGCCGTCCTCGGCCCAGTGCTCGGGCTCGGCGACCGCGCAGAGCTCGGCGAAGATCCGGTCGGCCGGCAGCAGCTCGGCGCCGTACTGGCGGGCCAGGTCGTTGACCACCTCGATCTTCGGGTCCAGGTCCGCACGCCACTGCTTGCGGAGTGCCTCGTCGATCCGCAGCTCCCCGTGTTCGAGCGTGCCCCGGATCGGCAGCATGAACGATTCGATCAGGATGAGCTGTGTACCGGCCTCGGCGAGTGGGGTCAGCAGGCGCTCGTAGCCTGCGCGGTACTCCGCGGCCGTGATCACTCGACCATTCTCGGGATCGAACGACCACCAGGCGGCGTCATTGCCTCCGACCATGATCGATACGACATCGGGTTCAGCGGCCAGTACGTCGTTGTGCCAGCGGGCTTCGAGGTCCATCACCTTGTCTCCGCGCCAGCCGGTGTTCAGCCAGGTCACCGGCCGATCCGGGTGCCGGAGTCCCCACTCCCCGGCGACGCGCAGCGGATAACCCGTGCCGAGTCCGTCCGGATCCTCGAGGCGGTGGGAGTCGGTGACCGAGTCGCCGGTGAACATCACCGTGCTGCCCGCCTTGAGCGTGATCATGCGAACCACCGCTTCGCGGCCTGCTCGACCCCGTCCCGATCGGCATCCCCGGCCCACGCCACCACGCCATCCGGCCGGACCAGTACGGCGGCCAGTCCGAGATCGTCGGTCGCCCGGCCGGCGGCGTACCGGAAGTTGCTGTTCAGCTCGGCATCGGCGAGTTCTCCGGTGAAGTCGAGCAGTACGCCGTGGCCGTCCTGCATCAGGTCGGCGAGCCGGGCGCCATCCGCCAGGCGGAACTCCGGTGCGATCCGTCCGACCAAGGGGTGCTCGCTGCCGAGGTCGTAGCGGTTCACCATGCCGGAGATCTTGCTGTAGATGTACTTGGAGCCATCGGGGGTGTCGAGCAGATCGCGCATCACGGCTTTGATGGCTCGGCCGTGCGGGCCTGGTTTCAGAACCGTCACCTGGGCGCGGGTCCAGTCGAGGACCCACTCGCCGATCGGGTGCCGCTCGGTGGTGTAGGTGTCGAGCAGCCCGTCCGCCGCATTGCCCTGGATGGTCGCCGCGAGCTTCCAGCCCAGGTTCATCGCGTCACCGAGACCGCAGTTGAGCCCTTGCCCACCCAGCGGCGAGTGGATGTGCGCGGCATCGCCGGCCAGCAGTACACGGCCCTTCCGGTACGTCGTCGCCTGCATCGCGCGGTCCGTGTACGTCGACGCCATCCGGACCTCGGTCAGCGTCACATCGGTCCCCGACACCCGCCGCAGTACCTCCTGCAGGTGGTCCTTCGTCGGCTCCTGCGTCCGGTCGTAGGCGCCGCCGTCGAAGTCCATCACGCCGATGTGGCCGGGGGTCCACGACATCATCACGTACAGGCCGTTCGGGGTCGGGTTGAAGCCCGGATTGAGCTTCGCCGGATCGAACTCGGCCTGGAAGGTGTAGCCGGTGAAGAGCGGTTCAGTCCCGACGAACTCGAACCCGGCCAGCTTCCGGACCGTGCTGCGGCCGCCATCGGCACCGACGACCCAGCGCGCGGCGTACTCGTCCTGGCCGGTCCGGACGGTGACGTGGTCGTCGTACTGCGTGAGGTCGGTGACGGCCTCGCCGCGGCGGACCTCCACGCCGTACTTGATCGCACGGTCCTCGAGGACCTGCTCGACGTGGGCGAGGTCCGTCATCAGGGCTTCGGGGGCCGGGGTCGGTAGCCGGTACGGCATGCTTTTGACGTCGATCTTGGCCGGGTCGATCATGATGCCGGCGAAGTGCCCGACCCCCTGCAGAGTCGCGGGTTGGTCCACGAGCTCGTCGACGCCTAGCAGCTCCCCCAGCATCCCGCGCCGGTAGAACCCGGCCAGCGAAGCTGCCATCAACCCCCGCACGCCGAGCGGCGCCGCGCGCAAAGCCGACCCCGCCTCGGGCTCACGCTCGAGCACCACCACTGACAATCCCCGCAGGCCGAGTTCGCACGCGAGGTACAACCCGACTGGTCCGGCACCGGCTATCGCTACGTCGTACATGAGATCTCCCTGTCCTTGAGTCACGGGAAGACCTTCACACCGGTGGCTTGTAGGGCGCTGACATCGGACGCATTTCAGTGCTGGCACCGAATCTCAGCGGCAGAGTGCGTTGCCGATCAGTTGGTCCGCTAGCTTTTGCTGACGGAGGGCGTCGGCCCATTCGCGGCCGAGGACGCTCGACATCGAGACGACCGCGCTGCGGCGTCCGTCCGTCGTAACTCCGGTCTCCGTGATGAAGCCGCCGTCGCCGCCACCGTGTCCCCAGTACTCGCCGCCGCACGGCAGCGGTCGCTTGAAGATGCCGAGACCGTACTGGCTGTCGGGCATCAGCTCTGCGACCTGAGGGTCGAGGTCGCTGAGGTTGGTGGTCATCTCGGTCAGCTGGGCGGGCTTGAGGAGCCGCCCGTCGAACAGGGCCCGGAAAAACTCGTTGAGGTCCGCGGTCGTCGACACGAGCGAGCCGTCTTGGTCGTTCAGGACTTGTTCGGTGACGTCGATCAGTCTCTCGAATGGCTGGTACGACCGGGCGTGCGGATGCGGCAGCATCGGGCTGCGATCGGCCCGCGTGTGGTGCAGGCCGAGCGGGCGGATCACGCGCTGCCGGAGTACGTCGTACCAGTCTTGGCCGGTGGCCTTTTTGATGATCATGCCGAGCAGCACGTAGCCGATGTTGGAGTAGTGCCAGTCGGTGCCGGGCCGTGGTTCGTGGCGCAGGGTGCGGGCGACCAGGTCGGCCGACGTGTAACGGTCGAAGCGGTGCCGATAGAAGTCCGCCTCGGTGGCGAAGTCGGGGAAGTCGTCGCGTAGTCCGTGTGTGTGCTGGAGGAGCTGGCGGATGGTGATCCGGCGGCCGTCGTTGCCGTTGCCCCGGATCAGCCCGGGCAACCACCGCTCGACCGTGTCGTCCAGCGACAGCCGTCCGTTGCCCACCAACTGCAGCACCACGACAGCCTTGAAGGTCTTGCCTGTACTCGCGATCCGGAAGTACCCGTTCGACGGGACCGGACGGTTGGTGTGGAGGCTCGCCACGCCGGCGGTCGCGACCTCGGTTTTTGTTCCGACCGCCCGGGCCTGCACTCCGGTGACACCGGCTGCATGGATCGCCGCGGTGTCCCTTGTCAGCTGGTGTGCTGGGGCTGCGATCGCGGTTCCCGCCGTACCGATTGTTGCCATCACTGCCGCAAGGATTCTCATGGTTCGAACGCTAGATCTGCGGCCGGACGGCTCCCAGGGGCTTATCCCCCGGAAGAAATCGCGCGGAAGGTATTGACTAGGCCGTCCGGAGGATCTTGGCCATCGCCTTGCCACGGGCCAGCTCGTCGACGAGCTTGTCGAGATACCGGATCTCGCGCATCGTCGGCTCCTCGATGTCCTCCACGCGAACCCCGCAGACCACGCCCTTGACCAGGGCACGGTCCGGATTCGGCCGCGGCGCCTCCGCGATGAAGGTCTCGAAGTCGACCTCCTTCTCCAGCTGCGCCGCCAGCTCATCCGGGCTGTACCCCATCAGCCAGCAGATGACCTCGTCCACCTCCGCCTTGGTCCGCCCCCTGCGCTCCGCCTTGGCGACGTACAAGGGGTAGACACTCGCAAAGCTCGTCGCATAGATCCGAGGTTTCGCCATACCTCCAGGGTGTCACTCCAGCTCAGGGTCGTACATGAACTTGCGGACATCCTGCGCACACCGGCACGCCGCGGCCACCTTCGCCGCCCACTGGAGGGCCTCTTCCCTCGTCGGCACCTCGACGACGAACACGCCGCCGATCAGCTCCTTGCTCTCCGGATAAGGCCCGTCGGTGACCAGCCCGTCGGTCGAGACCACTGCGGGCTCCGCGGCGTACAGCGGGTCCTCGGTGTCGTAGTGGATGCCACCGGTGAAGACCAGCACGCCCGCATCCTTGGCCTCCCGGCAGACCGCATGCGAATCCTTACCCACCTGCTCGAACTCCTCGTCGGGGATGTGATCCATCGCGCCCTTGTCGAACGAGATCAAGTACCTGGCCATCTCAGCACTCCCATTCCGGCAGCCACTCAG
Organism: Kribbella sp. NPDC056345; assembly: GCF_042262745.1. NCBI lineage: Bacteria > Bacillati > Actinomycetota > Actinomycetes > Propionibacteriales > Kribbellaceae > Kribbella > Kribbella sp. NPDC056345. Next base: position 186,957 of record NZ_JBHJQQ010000001.1, read on the forward strand.
CCACCTCTCACCCCTGCAACGAACCGCATCCACCCAATCCGACACCCTATGACCTGTCTCCGAAGAACAGGGTCCTGCCGTTCGGAGGATAAATGCGCTGCGCCGCGTAGTCGTTCCCGCGATACTCGCCGGTGTGGATGAGGTGCAGATCGTCGTCGCCCACAGCGAGCGCGCAACGCTCCGCGTGGGCGACGTCTTCTTGAAGGTCGACTCCAACCGGGCCAACCTGGAGGTTGAGGTCGCGGCGATGGGGCTGGCTCCCGTCCCGACCCCGAAGGTCCTCTGGCACAACCCGCCTGCACTCGCCCTGGCCGCCGTTCCCGGTACCGCCCTCGGTGTCCTCGGCAAACCCTCCCCCGCCTCGCCGGCCGCCTGGGCTGCCGCCGGCGCCGCCATCCGCCGGCTCCATGAGGCCCCGTTACCGCCTTGGCCTGGCCGTCCTCTCGACCACATCAGAACGAAGCTTGACGCCGAATGCGAGTGGCTGATCGCGAACGCCGTACTCCCCTCCGCCGTCATCGAGCGCAACCGCGAGATCGCCGAAGCCGCCCTCCGCCCGTACACCCCCGCCTTCACCCACGGCGATCTGCAGATCACCCACGTCTTCACCGAGAACGACGCCGTCACCGCCATCATCGACTGGTCCGAAGCCGGCCAGGACGACCCCCTCTGGGACCTCGCCACCCTCACCCTCGGCCACGAGGACCGCCTCCCCCACCTCCTCACCGGGTACGGCGAGGACGTGGACCACGAAGTCATCCGCGCCTGGTGGTCCCTCCGCAGCCTCTCCGCCGCCCGCTGGCTCCTCGAACACGGCTTCGACCCCAACACCCCCGGCGCCGAATTCGACGTACTGCGAGCATGTGAAGCACCGGAGCCGTCGATCGGCAGCACGAAGGACAGCAGATAGTTGCCTTTGGCGCGCTCGGCAGGAGCGCGTGCGGCGTGAACTACCCCGGACGCCCACCACACATCCTGTCCTTCGTGCTCATGGCCGCGACAGGTAGGCCAGAGCTGTCGGCAGGTACTCCGAGAGTGGTGTGGAGGTGTCTACAACCAGGTAGTCAGCAGCCGGCCGCTGCATGTTCTCCGCTGCGCGTACAAACTTCTCCACTTCGTCCGGCGTCGACTCGTGATCCACCGGCGGACGATCAATACTCAACCGTTGACTGCGTAGACGCTTCCTGGTGCGGAGCCTCGAGTCGACGAGCGCCAAGTCGGCCGTCTTGCACTCGATGTACTTGTAAGCCGCCCCATGTTCCTTCGCCATCGTCTGCCCCTCCAGCAGAATCCTGGGCCAGAAACACGGACTGTCGATGATCACGCAACTACCACCACCAAGAGCATCCCGAGCCAACGCATAAAGCACCTCGTACGACGCCCGCCCGCTCAGCTCAACCGCAACCCCGGCCTCGAGCAGCCCGCTCTTCACCACATCATGATCAAGCCGAACCGCCCCAACCGCCCGAGCAACCTCCTTAGCTAACGTCGTCTTCCCCGACCCCGGAACCCCCGACATCTGCAACAAGAACAAGTGACACCTCCACCGACAAGCATGCCGCAGACAACTACGTCGTCAGCGGGTCCGCGCGCTGGCCGTGGTCTTGTCGTGAAGGTCGTAGACGCGGCCCAGGGCCTGATAGGTGGCCTCGCCCCCGTACTTGCGCAGCGGCGTTCGGCACGTCTTGATGTCGCCGTACATCTCGCCGCCCGCACCACCCTGATCAGCACAGGTGAGCTGAGTACGCCGGATCTCGGTGGTCCCGTTCGACCAGGCGACAAGGTGGGCGCAGGGTCTTGATCGAGTTCGCGGAGACGATCCGCGATCCCGAGTTCCCGTAACAGTTGTGGTGGTAGCCGCGTTCGCCGTACCGGCCGCCGCAGTCAGCGAACCTACGCAGCGAGCGCGCCGCCCGCGCCGTTCCCGGACGCGACCGCTTCCTCAGTAACCGTGTTGCACGGGGTTCATCGGGCCTGTGTTTGTCGCTGGTGACGTCTGAGCATGCGGATGAGGAACACCGGCATTGTCAGGCACAGCACCAGGAGAAGTGCACCGCCGACCAGCGACGATCCCCAACTGTGGTCTTTGGCGTAAGCAACGGATCCGCTGTCGTCGTCATGCAACCTCACATCGGCGATCTCAGCGGGCATCGGGTCAGTGCGGGAGACGTCGACCCCGTCGAGCAACTTGATACCAGTGCGGGTGATTCTGCCGTCGTGGCTCACGAAATCACCGATCCAGGTACAGCCGTACTTGCCGCAGACGCGGTCGGTCGGGGCGAACGTGCCGGCCGGACCATCCGCCAAAGCAGACCGGCCATCCAGGCCACCTTTGATCGCGAAGCCGCCGCCGAGAAGGCCGATGAGAACAACGAAGACGATCATGAACCAGATGAACACCCTCCCAACCCGTGTCAACGGCTTCGGTCGCCTCGATGCACTCATGGCGCACAGCGTGCCACGAGCCCACGGTCAGGACTCAACTCAGCCAACTTCATAGGGGCATCCGGTGCTGCCACGTCCCTGGTTGTTGCGTGTTGGCGCATCTTCAAGACTGTTGTTACGAGTGGTTCGCTCCCAAAATCGTCCCACGGCGGTCGACGGTCCGGTGGTCTGTGGGCGCGGCCCCTGCTGCTAACCAGCGCCGACAGTCTGGTCAATCGGAACGTAGTCGGCGTGGCGGTGGGCGATCTTCCACTCGCCATTCTCGCGGCGGAAGATGTGGGTAACGCGCAAGGTATACGGTTCAACCGGGACGCCCACTACCGAATTCGCCACGTGCTCGAAGCCGACGATGTAGGCCAAGTCTCCGCTGACGTCGGCGGCGACCACCTCGAAGCGATAGTCGGTCGCGTCGGACCATCGCGACGCCAGCCAGCGCAAGACCTCGCTGATCTCGCTCCATCCCTGTCTGACGGGCACTTTCGCCCCGAACACGGTGACCGGGTCGTGACTCGACGTCAACGCCAGTCGGGGACCGGCGTCGCCGTTGATCAGCGCCTGCTCTGCTTCCAACTGGCGGGCCAAGGTGGGCGTAAGGAAGTCATCGAGCTCAGTCATGGCCCGCCTCCACGGGTGCGTGTTCGATCACCGATTCCTCGAGTCTGGCAGGTACCTGGGGGCCGCGCGAGAGCATGGCGCGGGTCTCTGACCACGTCACGCCGGAGATGGAACAGCAGACCCTCGACGTCCTGGAGGCGCGCTTCCTGGCGTCTGTGCTGGAGCTGACATCTGATCAGCGTCACAAGCTCACTGAGCTGGGTTCCTGTTATCGAACCGATGCTCAAGAAGGGCGTTGAGGAGGCTCAGCAGCTAGCTGCCAAGGTGGTGGAGCCGAGCGGTTCTCCCACTGGCCCCTCTAACGAAAACAGGCCAGGGGCGAAAATGCCCTCTGGCCTGCTGCTTCTTGCGGTGGAGCTGGTGGGACGTTACTCGAAACAATCCGCCTATCTGTTACCAGTGACACGACTGACACGGCTACTGGCCGTGGAGAAGCGTCCTACTGAATGTAACGACTCTCCAGTCGTGCAGGCTCACAAGCTTGCGCATCGATTCACGCCGGAACAGTTAGGGGAGCTGGTAGCCGCTTACGAGGCTGGAGCCACCCCAGCCGAGTTGGGCCGACAGTACGGCATCAGTCATACGGGCATCCCCCGACTGCTGGAGCGATTGGGTGTCACACTCCGTAAGCGCGGGCTGTCCGACGACGAGCTGGTCGAAGCTACACGGCTGTACGAATCAGGACTGTCACTCGTTCGGATTGGGTCAAAACTATCCAAAGACCCCAGCACCGTAAGGAATTATCTACGTCGGGCCGGAGTGAAGATGCGGGACACGAGTGGCCGATAGCCCCTCTCACCAGCCGTCCGATCGAAACCATCCCGACCCAGAGCCGAACCACGCATCTAGCACCGCATCGTCGGTCAGAACGTCGTCGGCCGGACGTTCGATGATCCGTAGCAGCACGACGAGGCGTTGCGCAGTCTGATTTGTAAGCATCGAGTTTCCCCCTCGCTCACCTATCGGTGAGGGGGACTCTGCGTTTCATCCCCTCGCCTCACACATCCCTAGTGATTGCAAACTGTAACCAAGTTCAGCTTTGCCGCACCGTGAAGCGGAGATCACGCGACAGACAGTAGCCGTTCGCCTGCAAACACTGAAGAGCGCGGCTGAACCGATCGCCGGCCTACTGGGTGGCCGCGATCCGTCGTAAGCACACCGTCATCACTCCGGTCAACTCCGTCACCGCCGATCGCATACGCTGGCAGTACGCCCAAGAGGGACGACGACCAGCAGGCGGGGTGTAGAGATGGAAGCAGGGCCTATCGGTACCCGTATCCGCGAACTTCGCGGGAAGGTACTCACACAGAAGCAGTTGGCAGACAGCGCCGGAGTCAGCGTCGATCTCATCCGCAAGTTGGAGCAAGGTTCGCGCCAAACCACCACCATCGCCAGCCTGCAAAAACTTGCCCGTGCGCTTGATGTGGAGGTCGGAGAACTCGTGAGTCATCCAGCGTCGCTTCCCTCCGTTGATCCAGAGGCCGGAGTCGTCGCAATCCGACGAGCGCTCACCCCCATTGACGACCTGATCGGCGAAGACATCTTCGACGCCGAAGCACTGACGTTGCAGGAAGCATCGCGCACGGTGGACTACGCCTGGGGTGCGTACTGGAATGGTCGCTATGAACTCCTCGGCAGCGTCTTGCCGACAGCGTTGTCTCAGCTCCGAGCAACAGCCCACGCAGTGTCAGCCGAAGATCGAGCGCGAGCCCACGAACTGCTTGCACGTATCTACTGGGTGACGGGATGCAGTTTGGTGCACCTCGGTCACGCTGATCCGGCGTACCTGGCGATCCGACAGGCACTCCAAGCAGCCAACGAGGGTAACGATCCCCTACTTGATGCCACATTGCGCGGCTCGGTTGGTTGGCAGCTTCTCGTCCAGGGCCGCTACAAGGAATCCGAAGCCGTGGTGATGCGAGCCGCAGCCTCGATCGAACCTCGCGGCGACGCCTTGCCACAGGAGCTCTCTACCTATGGATCGCTTGTCCTGCAAGGAGCCACAGCCGCCGGCCGCGATCACCGTTCGGCCCAAGCCCAAGACTTCGTAGCGACAGCCGCAGAGATTGCTGATCGGGTGGGGAGCGATCGACGCGACTACGAAACGTACTTCGGTCCGAGTCAAGTCGTCATGCAGACCGTTGACGTCAACGTCGTCACCGAAAACTACACGCAGGCCATTTCAGCCGCTAAGCGGATGCCCGCTGAACCGAACCTCCCGCTTGCCTCTCGTGCCCGTCACTTGGCAGACCGCGCGTTGGCACATGCCAACCTCGGTCAGAGCCAGAAGGCACTCGACATCTTGCTCACGGCAGAGCGAATCGGACCGGACTGGATCAAGCACCAATCCCTGCCCCGTCAGATTGTTTCGTCCCTTCTCGACAACGACCGTCAGGCGCCACTCCGCAGTCTCGCCCGACGATTGGGTGTCCACGACTAGAAATTTTCAGCGAGTAGGACAATCTGTCCGACTCCGCTCCGTCACAGGCCAAATACGCTCCATGTATGACGCCAACCACCCAGGTCCGAAACGCGGGACTCCGCGCCAGTGAGGCGCTGAGTGAATCTGAGTTAGTCGCGCTGACCGCCAGATGTCCGGCTGAACACCGCTGGGCGTTTGGCGGTTGGCTGCGTGGCACTCACCAGCTCGACGGTGACCTGATCGAGCATCCAAAGCCAGTTGGGGATATGCGATGACCACGCTCGCAGAACGTCCCCTCCCCACCGAACGTTGCGTCAAGGTCTGGTTCGGTGAACACGTCGTCGCGGAGTACACCGCCGAGCCAGAGACCGCGTTGAGGTATCAGGCCGCAATGACACGACGCTTTGCCAGCCTGCGCGTAACCATCGAGCCGGTCACATCGGTGGTGGATGAAGATGCAGCCGACTCGTGAAGGGGCAGCGCCGCCGCGGATGGTGGGCACGAGTCTGGGAACGGATCGTCGCCAAGTTCCGCCAATGGATGGAAGAAGAGCGGTGAATGATGGCATCGATTACACACGTCCGCTCCTCATCGGGTACATCCTCAAACATCTCCTCATGACCGACGGCGAGTTGGCAGGCATCGAGGACAAGTTGGAGGAGTTCGCCAAAGTCGAGGGCTACACGATGGGAACCATCTTCAAAGAAGATTCCTCGACGGCACCCGCAGCGTTCAGGGCCATGATCGACCACGTCATTCACTACGAAGTGACCACCGTCATCATCCCGAGTCGCTTGCATCTCGGTGCCCTCGATGTGAACCACGACGTCCAGAAGACCTTTGAGCGAGCAACCGGCGCTCGGGTCATTGTCGCAAGCAACATCCCATGATCTGGCGGAACCGGTGGGGAGTCGTCGTCCTCACATCTCCTCTCACGTGCAGTGGATCGCTGCACACCCATCGGTTCCGTCACTAGAGGTCTGTGGCCGAGTCTTCCCCTCCCCTGTGGAGGGCTCGGCCGCAGATCGCACAAACCGGCTGGCGCGGAACAACCGAGTGAGGCTGCCTGCGCCAGCCGCTCCAACCTCCCAATAAGGTGTTGACGCGCCTGGGAGTGGCCGCACTGTTCTTGTGGACCGGAGCCACAGCTCCGATGAGAGACAGCGAAGGCCTGATTCCCCGTCGTCCCTTGTCGCCTGCCAAGGGACGACGGGGACACCTTGTTCACTGACCGCTCCCAGTAAGTGAGGAAATTATGTCGCAAGTCGAGCAGATGAAGATGCAGCTCCATGGGTTGGCCGATCAGTCTCGTCAGGGAGCCGCCAGTTTGGCGGGGTTCAAGCAACGTTTCGAGCAGTCCAGCGAACAAGTACAAGCCCTCATCCGTGGATCGGCTACCGGCGCGGATCGCGACATCTCGACCGTGCTCGAGGCGGCCGGAAAGTCGGTTGAACAGGCGGTCCAGGCCTTGCAAATCGCCGAAGCTGGTTGCCGCAGCTACGCCGACCAGATTTAGCCTGGCCAAGGCGGCGAACGCGTGCCCTCGGAACTGCAACGAGTCGCACAACAACTGCTGGCGACCCTCGACGAGATTCCTCGGGTGGTGGCCTACCTCCACGAGCGGGCTGGCAAGTACCGAGAGTCGGCCGGATGGATCGGCAGCATGAGCAGCAACCAGAATGCCCAGCGAGCAGCGATGCAACTGGACGAGGCTGCCAGACGGTGCGAAGAAGCTGCCCACTACCTCTTACAGGCGCACGCCCGCGGACGATCCTGGGTTGAACAGATGGTTAGCGGAGTACGTACAGCGGAACCGGCCGGAGGCTCGACGGTTCCAAGGCCACTTGGACCAGGTGGAAGCCCACCAGCCGCGGAACGCCGGCAGAACGAGGACGAGGAGAAGCCGGAAACAGACAAACCGCGGGACGATGGCTCGGCCGGCGATGACGACAGTCCCAAGGACACCTCTCCGACGCCGAGGATCAGCGACGATGAAGGCCACCGGTTACAGCGCAAGCTCCCAGTTCGCGACGAAACTGGACCGACTCGGCAGAAGACACGCGGTACTTGGGTGGATAACAAGGGCCGTGAGCAACCACTGACGAGTGGTCAGACCGACTTCTACGAGCGCGTCGATCAGTTCTTGCGGGAACGTGGCGTCGGTGATGAACGCGGCGACTTGATGGTTTCGTCGCACGTTGAGTTGAAGTTCGCCATGTTCATGCGGCTGAACAAGCTGAAGCACGAGACGATCATGGTCAACAAGCTCCCCTGCGACGGTCAATGGGGGTGCGAAGAACTACTCGGCGATGTCCTCCCAGACGGCGCAACGCTTACGATCTTCGGCCCAGGTGGCTTCAAACAGACGTATCCTCTGCCCAAAGACGAGTGATTGGACCATCCATGACAGACCCCATCGTCCAGGCCTACTACGTGCGTGGCCACGGGAAAGACCCCGTTACACTGACGACCGCCGCAGACGCCGACGCCCTGATCGACGCCATGCTGGCAGAGACCTTCTCCAACTCGGTGGGGACTCTCTACGCCGATACGCGGCCCAAGTCGGCAGCCGGACGAGCGGATCACGAACTCCGAATTGCGCTGCATAGTGAGACGAAAGTCGGTGGGATTCGCTATGCCGGCGGTGACGTCAAGGGCAGCTGGTACGTGTCGGGACAGATGAGTGAGCGCGAAGAAGTTTTCTACTACTACCAGGGTCATGACGAAGGTTGGCCACGAGACTCAGAGGTCAGCATCGACCAGGTACGCCAGGCGGTTCGGGAGTTCATCGAGGGCAACGGGGCACGACCCACCGGCTTCGAGTGGACGAAGTGGCCAGATGACGTGCAATGAGCCTGACGACACTACGGCTCTGATCGTGGTCAGTTCGCGGCTTCAAACGCCTCACGGACGTTGGCGGGGATGCGGCCGCGGTCGCTGACCTCGTACCCATTGGCTCGTGCCCACTCCCTCAGGGTGGTGGCGTCTGGGCCAATTTGTGTATGCCGAACCCTTGCGCCTCGGGACGTCTTCACACGCCGGCCAGCGCCGACGTACGGCGAAAGAACCTTTCGAAGCGCTCCGGCGTTCTTGTTCGTGAGGTCAATCTCGTAGGTGTGGCCGTCGAGGCCGAAGGTCAGCGTCTCACCCTTACCAGTGGCGATGTCGGTACCGTCGAGATCATCGGTGAGCTGTACTTCTACACGTTGCGCCATAGGGTGAATCTAGCATGCGATGCGTACTCAGGGGACACGCGCTTTCAATCCATACTAATTGACGTATAATTAATCTATATGGATCAATCTAACAAAGTTCCTCGGACCGCAGAAGATGACGACTGGGAAGTCGTTGTTTCAGCTGATAACGGGATTGATCTTCTTCAATACATATTCAGGGTAGAAAATTTCACGGCCGCTGCCTCAGCGGGTAGTGAGATTGCCGTGCTTATTTCGCAGCACGAGGAAGCAGAAGAAGTCAAATACACTCAGGTGACGCTTCAAGCGTGGCAAGTTGAAATCCGTGTCTCAGCCCCAACGGGGTGTTGGTATTCACCGTCGCAGCAAGCTTTTACGAAAGACATCCGCAACCGCTTCAACCAACACCGCCGCTAGAGACTAGTTACCTACCAAAGGATTCCAGCGGCATCCTTGGCATACGTGAAGAACTCTTCTTTGGACTCGAAGGTTCGATCACGATCCTTCAAGAAACCGTGGCCGTCCGTGATCTCCGCCTCCGTCATCTTTCCGGCGAAATCGACCCAGCCGTTCGCCATGTACTTACTTTTCGGTTCGAGCCACGTTTCGCGGTCCATAAGCCCACTGCCCCTAAGTTCAGGTGGCGCTCGTTCAGCACCAAAGCCAACCACTGTCTGTCGGATAGCCTCCAACTAGGAATCATCGACGTCAACAGTGGTAGGGAGGCAGTTGACTCTCTCTACGCCGTTGGTTATCCACAACCAAGGCTCGTCTACAGTTACTCGATCACGGAGTTGAGGGCTTCATTCACGGTATGCTCTTGATTGTCCACATCAAGAATGCCAAGGGTAAAAGCGACCACAGCTTGCCCAAAGAGGCTCACATCCGTTCGGCAAGCCTCCATCTGTGGCGCCTGAACACGGGAGCGCATCAGGAAACCGTCCAACATGGACTGCAATGTGAGTCCGTATCGTTCGATGTTCCATCCAGGGCGCATGCGAACTCCGAAACTCTCGAACAGCGCGGCGTACCCCTCATGCCACGGAGCGAGTGCCCGCCTCATGTCCTCCACAATCGCTTCTTTCAAATCTGGATGTTGGTCGAGCAGCGGACCTATGTGGAGTAGAAGGAACGATCTCGGGTACGAGAGCAGACTGCTCAGCATGGAATCGCTGAAGAGGGCGATCGCAGCTGCTACGTCAGTTGCATCCGCAACCGCGGCCATCTCGACACGCTGGAGCGCGGGATCAGCGTTCGGCGCATCACGGAACAACATCGTGTGGATGATCGCATCCTTCACAAACGCTTCCTTCGACTTCCACCGGTTGTGAAAGGCCTTGTGACTCGCGCCCTGATCACGCCCATCCTGAGCGAGAGTGATCACATCCTCCAGGCGGAGCCACTGGAGTGCCGCCGGAAAGTCGATGGAGCGTAGTCGTCGCGGCCTGTCCTCCTCTGAGACGACGAACATGGCATCGATCAGCTGGGCTGCCGCATCGAGGAAGTAGCCGGCGCTCTCGTCGTCGGTCGTTGCTGTCGGTCGTGGTGACACCGCGCCTCCCAGATCGCTCGCTCAGATGCCATCGTGCGGCCAACGCTACGTGGATCGTGGCCGCTCGTCTCCCTCTGAGGCGTAGGGGTACTCAACTCATTCCTTTCAGTCGTTGACCGTAAATTGAGCGTCGCGGACGCTAGGCCTGTACGTGTGGCCATAAGAAACTTCAAAAGGTGGGGACGGAATGGCGAACGTGTCTCGAAAACGGTATGTAGCAGTCTTAGTTGCTACTTCTGGGTTATTGGCTTCAGGTCTTGTGATGGTAACTCCAGGTTCGGCGTCAGCCGCGGAATCGATGCCGGAGCTCTTGTGGCCGGCCCTCACCTCAGATTCACGGAGGACGGACCAGATAGCGTCCAGCCCTCAGGGCGAGTTAACTGTCGGCTGCAATTACGAGCCTGGTGATCCGATGACGCAAGATCTCACCACCTACAGTGCGACAGGGAGCGTTACGCGTCAACTGGACCGGACCGCGCCTGTCAGTGGTGAGACACATAACTGCATCGCTGTTCCAGCGATAGACAAGAACGGCGACCTGTACGGCCGTCCCGCGTGGTCAAAGACGCTGCTGGCCTATAGCCACGACGGCACCCTGAAGTGGAAGTACTACATGGGGACCGGTGGATCTGATCCGGTTGTTGGCGCAGACGGCAACATCTACTTCACCGTCGGCTCAAGTATCGTCGGGCTGGCTCCGAATCTCGCACCGAATCGGACACAGCCCACGAAGGTACTCCAGGCGTATTCAGGCATCCAGTACGACGGGCTCTATCCGCTTCGTGCGTACACCGGCGGCATCATTATTAGTGGCCCGCAACCTTCGTCATGGCAAAGGCGAACAGCCATTGTCAGCTACAGCGGTCAGATTCTGCTTAACGTTCCGCTGAACAGTTTCTCGGTCGGCAATGTGAACGCTCAAGGGACTATGTTTGAGGGCGGGTCGATCGCGGGCGAAGATGGCGAACCAGATTTATCTCAGGTGTCGTCGGTCAATCCGATCACGCAGGCGACTGCGTGGACGACTACCGTGTCTACTCCTGGAGCGCCAACCGACTGGGGAGGTATGAGCAATGGAGTCTTCCCTGCTCCGAACGGCGGAGTGGTCGTGGACGTCAGGGAGCAACTAATGGAGGGCGGTACCGCGGCGGTTCCCGAGGAGTTCGTAGACAATTTCGTATACGTCAATGGGAGCGGTCAGAAGATCAGAACGATCACGTTTCACGACCATGATTCCTCGGGCAACACCTATACCAGCAGTTATGTGGTTGTCGATACGGCTGGGAATCTCGTCGTCGTACGCAACCTGATGGAACAGATTGATTCCACAACGAGCGTGCCGTCTGTCGAAATCCAGGCTATCAACCTGACGAGCGGCAACGTGATCTACTCGCAAACGATGCGGGGCAACCATGACGACACACAAGGTCCGGTCTATGGATATAAGGCACTCAACAATGATATGTCCGGCATGGTTGGTCCTGGTGCGGTCTACTTGAATGTCGGCGTCTGCACCGATGATTGCTACTACAGTGCAGACATGAAGCTCCGAGCAGTCAAGGTGTCGGGGCTGGGTATGGATTATCTCCATGGAACGATCCTTGCAGCTAATGTGCCGTCGCAACCTCGGGTGAACTACGTTGCACTTGGAGACTCGTTCTCCTCTGGAGAAGCGTTGGAGCCGTTCATCGCCGGCACTGACGATCCTGGAATAGATGAACCTGGTAGTGACGAATGCCACCGAAGCGAACAGGCGTATCCGTTCCTGCTCTCACAGAGAGAAGATATCGATCTCGACTTCCAGCCTAACGGATTTGCTGCATGCTCTGGAGCGGAGACAAAGAATATAACCACTGCTGAAAGCTTCAATACAGAACCGACCCAGTGGACACGGCTCAGCGGTCAGACCAACTTTGTCACAGTCACGATCGGCGGTAACGATATAGGGTTCGGGCCGTTCAGTTACGCATGCATCGTTGGGACGTGTGCTATCGGCAGCGATGCGTACGCCGTTGCGTTGAACAAGCTGAACAATACGTTACCGACAGCCTTGGTGGAGACGTACAACAAAATTCTTGATAAGGCGCCGATTGCAGACGTCTACGTCCTCGGATATCCGTATGTCACGCCGGAGAAAGAATCGGGCGACCCTCCGATTCCAGCCTGCTACCTTCTGTGGGACAGCGGCTTCTACCCCAACTGGTCTGATGCTCAAGCGGCACGTGACATCACTACAAGGCTGAACGACAAGATTCGTGATGCAGTGCTGGAGGTGCAGTCCAGTGATCCTGCTCTCGGCAGCCGACTACATTTTGTCGATGTGAATGCGGCAGGGTCTCCGTTTGAGGGGCACGAGCTGTGCTCTACCGAAGTGCCCTATTTCCAGAATGTGAACGTCGCAGCTATTAACCAGAAGTACGTCTTTCATCCCAACGCGATGGGCCAGGCGAAGTACGCTGAACTTGCGGCAGATGCAATGGCCCGCTGAAGTCGGAGCTTAACCCAAGACTGAGCCTCACCTTCGCGCCTGTCGCAAAATGGCGTGAAGGTGAGGCTCTTCGGCTCTTAGTTACTGTGGTTTACTCGGTGGTGCAGGACAAGGCAACTTCAGAATAGATGCATGGCATGACCAATACATCACGCTGATATCCACTCTGAGTATCGACTCGCTTGAGGCCGGTGTGGATAATGCCCCATTCTTGATGAGTGCATCAATCACTTCATCATGTCGCGATGGGTTGTTGCCTTCATATATATGCTGCGACACCACGAGCGGAATACTACCGCGCTCATAAAGCGCCAACCCATCTTCCGCGGGCGTAGTGAGAATCTGGTCGAAGTCGGCAGGAGTTTGCCCAGTCTTGAGACTCCTCTTCCATCCGTTGGCAATCAGTGCCTGGTCCAGTGGTCGAAGGTCAACACTTGGCGTGCCTTGGGATCGATAAAATCTTCTACCGGATATGGCACAGTGGGTCCAAAGGTCGAGCCCCACAGAATTACCGCTGTCGCAGCCCTGATCTACGACATCGGAGTACTCTACATTGCCGGCGGGATCTGACTTAGAAACTATTGATTCGAGCTCTGCATGTATGTCGTCTCGATCTACCGCATGCAACGTGTCGTTGCGGAGTGCCCAGGCGACCAGCAATCCAGCCAGAATAATCAGCACGACGATGATAGTGATACGTCTTCTTTTGTTGCTAGTACTTACCATTGCTTTTCAGTTTATGACTGTGTGCACGGAAACGCAAGCGTGATAGAACGCAGCTCGAACGGAAATTAGACGATCGTTGACCGACGAGCTGACTTGAGCAAAACCTCTCTGCGCAGCACGCATCAGTCTTATTAAGTCGGTGTGTCAATCATTTTCGGATACCCCGCAGACTTTGCGTCGTTCTCGGAACAGAAGAATTTGTCATTGAAGGGCTCCACTCTGTAAGCATTCATGTCTGGAGTCATGTAAGCACTGCTCATAAACTGGGTAGCGATGATTGGCTGATGCCCGCAAGTAGCATAGTAGACTGGATACTTTAAGTACGGTCCAGTAAACGGATTGATGTACGCAATTATTAAGACGAAGGCTACGACGACGACGGTGTAGACAGTCGTGATCCATCTATGCCGTTGTTCGTCCCCTTTTTCTTTATTGCTATGTGAGTTGCGCACTGCCATACATTCATATTAAATCATAACCGTCTTTAATCCTACCTGCACCGCAAACTCACCACTCCCAGCGGAACCCGACGACAGCCTGTTCGAGGTATGGCACGAACTGATGCAGTTCTGAGGTGGCAGAAAGATCAACTGATACCTCGTAGCTCGGCTGGCCGCCGGCGTAACCGTCCCAATGGCACCACCAGCTCCTACGAGGTGGCTGTCCGTCGAAGATTACTCGCATATCGACGTTCTCAAGACGTTTCCTCGCCGCCCTCAGTACCTGATTCCGCGGTTGGGTTTCTCTCTGATGGATCGTGGAGTATTGGAGTGATGAGTGCTGCCCCAGCATCAGAGGTGGATCGAGTTCGATCTCGACTCCGACGAACCCAGGGTCACTGTCATGCAGGCCGACGAAGCGGCCACCGGAGTCAACGATGACTTCCTCTACCGTGTCACGCGGGCTGTAGCCGTACGAGGTAACGCGATCTTCAAGGGCGGCGATGATGTGACTAGTTTCGATCCGGTACAGCGAGTGTTTCGGCTCGATGAAATAACGTGAGAACAGGGCTATCGTTCGGTGGTTCTGTGGCTTGACAAGCGGAACGGCTGGATGTGTAAGGGTGAACGCAACTCCCTCACCTCCAAGATCGGTTGCACTCTTGCCCGCCAGCAATCCCCACACTCGGCGCGAATCCTCAACGTCAAAGTTAAATGCTTCCGTGATCCACGTCAGCGTCTCATGCGCAAGTTGCTCACCAAGCAGTGCTTGGCGGATTCTGTCCCGTAGCCGGCGTGGGAGACCTCGATCAGTATCAGATTTCAAGCCCGAGTCCCACAAGTGGAGCGCAACTACTTGGGAGATTGCCGCGTAGCTGACATCACCGGATCGCATCCTCTTTGCGTGGATTGCCCACCGCTGCCTGTACTCAGGGCGACTCGCTAGAAGCGTATGCAGGTATTGTGCTGCCGCGGTAACGTTTTCTGACGGTATCGGGCTCGGCATCAAGTTTCCCTCTGCGGCTGGCGGAACACTGCGGATGGGCGGTACCTTTCACTAAGTCGAGTGTAGAGGAACAGGCCATGTCCACCGACTCAGACCCATACGACGCCAAACGCCGTTACAGCCACGAAGCGTCCAACCGTCCACCGATGAGCGGGCGGTACGGCGGTCCAGATGAGCAGGATATAGAGGGCGAAGCTCTCGAAGTGACGCCCGAGATTAGGGAACGCGGGAGTTACCTTTCCCCATACCGTATGGATCACATTGCCGAGCTCCATTCTGACCGCGCTGCTGCACGCGAACTTGGCAAGACGCTATTTCCGGCCGATTGGTCAGATGATAAAATGTTTGAAGCGGCTCAGTCTGTTGCGAGTGATCCATCATCGCGATGGACACGCGGAGACGATGATTTCAGCGGAGAGCCCGACACTCTATTCAATCCATGGCACAAGATGTCGGATGTGGAGTTCGCAATCCCTGCCCGCTTCAGAGTCGATGGAACTTTCGACGGCGTGAAACTCCGTGTCATCGTTGAACCATACGGCGAAGGAATCATCTCGGCCTACACGCTCACCTATTAATTCTAAACGGAACTGCACTACCTGGAACGCTTACCCTCTGAACCCACCGAACCGAACCCGTATCGCTCGTACGTCGCCGAACTGAAAAATTGGATGTGGCGCTTAGAGCCGCTTGTCGCCTCTGGCCACCTGGAGTCCGCTTACGAGTGGCTCGAAGTCGGAGAGATCACGGAAGCTGTCAGGGCATTCACCGGTGGTATCGCGGATACAGGTTGGAGCGACGAGGACATCGATCGCTACGCCGATGAACTCACAACCATCTGCGAGAAACTGTCTACTGTGGCACCCGCCGTGTACTCCGGTGAAGCTGTCCGCATGCTGCGCGAGCACGCCCGCCGCCCCCGTTAGTTCATCGCCATAAGCCCGCCATAGCGTCCCTACGTTCAAGCCGTCAGCTCATCTGAGCCGACGGCTTCTCTCGTCTCAGACGAACGAAGCCTCCCCGCAAACGGAGGAACTGAGCACCGTGAACGTACGCACACTACGACTTGCAGCAGCTTCGGCAACGGCTGTCATCACTGCCACAGTTGCCCTCACTGCATGTGGTCCGAAGGCCGGCGACACCGGTCAATTCGCTCAAGACAAGCAACTTCTCACTACCTGCCCCAAGGACAAGAAGGTTGGCGCCAAGGTAGACGTCGACGTCAGTGGGAGTGGTCGCAGCGCCCAGCTTGGGGCGGACCGAACCAACGTTGTCGAAACCGTCGCACGCCGAACTGCTGTCTGTGGTGGTCATCTCCGCGTGTCCGCGTTCTCGGTCACCACTGCCGCAACCGTCATCCTGTACGACCACGAAATTTCTTTGTCGGGAGCTACGGACAATGCTCGTCTTCGTCACGTCCAGACGGCCGTTGACGATGTGTTGCAGAAGGTCAAGGATGCCTATCCGGCGTCACTGAAAGCTTTGTCTCCCAACGGATCGGACATCCTCGGCCAATACCGGTTGGCCGCTGAATACCTCGGTCAGCTCAAGAGTGGCTACCGCCTCGAGCTGGTGATTGTCAGCGACGGTTACCAGGCCGGACAGAACATCAGTCTGGGCGGCAAGGTGCTGTCGCAAGCAGAGGCGAACGCCATCGCTGCTCGGATCACTGTGCCGTCCCTGCCTGGCTCGTCGGTGACGGTGGCTGGAATCGGCAAGGTCGCCACCGGCAAACCGGCCGATTCAGCGATCGTGGACGGCGTCGTCCGGTTCTGGAACGCCGTGTGTCATCGCTCCAAGGCCGAACAGTGCAGCTCTGTCACCGACTACACCACGACCGGTCGGTGATCAGATGCCGACCAGCCACGAACAGAACCTCCAGGCCGCCACTGACGAGGCGGACAGCATCGTCCTTCCACGGATCGATGAAGCAGCCGCAACGGCTCGACCATCCACAGTAGGAACGACCTACGTCGAAACCGAGTACGACGAGCTGGGAAGCGAACAGCAGTCGCTCTACGCGGCCGCCGGCGAATCGGCCGCACGTCCTTATCAGGCACAGGCTGATGGACTGACCACCCACGCCGAACAACTTGCATGGTTGCTGAAGTCGAGTCGAAAGCGGCTGATCGTCGCACGGAAGCAACTCAATCACGCGACTACCACCCTCACCTGCTACACCCGTCGCGATCGCTTCGCCAAACACCGCTACCTGCTGGGGTGGGTGATCCTCGGTCTCGGTGACACAGCCGGAATCTTGGGTGCAGCGATAATGCTGGGAGAAGTTCCCATGATCGCTCTCGGACAAGCCTTGGCCACCGGTTTTGCTGCGGTGACCTCTGGGCAAGCCGGTGCCGATCTGAAGGACGTTCGGATGTCACGGCAGCGACAACGCGACCCCGACAAGCTCACCAAGGCCGAACAGCGTTACCGGTATCTGTTTTGCGGGATCGATGCTGGCATGTCGATTGTCCGTCTCGTCAGCTGGCTCAGCGTGACAATCGTCCTCGTCGTCAGCGTCGGCATCTTCAGCCTGCGATGGACCGTTGAGGGCATGGTTTCAGGGTTGGCATTCGGAGCCCTGGCAGCGGCAACTGCCCTCGGCTCGTTCTTGTCCACCTACAGCTACACCGACGACGTTGCCGATCTCCTCGCGACGTACCAGAAGCGATACGACAACGCCGTCAAGCAACACACCCGACTGAGTGCAGAGCGCTCCTTCCGACAGCGTGCAACTGCCCTCGGTCAGGCGGAATCAGTACGACGCGAGCACGACCACCGCGGTACGGCCGCCAGCCGGCATATCGGGGCTCTGTGTCAGCGAGTACTTCGCCGCAACCCTGGCGTGATGGGACACGGCCCCGCTAGCGAGGAACCAACCATCATCGGCCGCCGACTGCGCGGTGATGCCGCATGATCGCCCTCCCTGCACTACTTCCTACCCGACTGCTGAACGCCGAACTGCGTTGGAGCTCGGGGAGCGTTCGACGGTCGCAACCGGAGACTAGCTTCCGGTTGGGCAACCCTGGCCGGCCCGCCAAGGTGCCGACGCTCACGATAATTATTTCGGATGATTCCGGTTCGGTCATCGGTCCTGCTGGAGTCGATCCCGTTTCCAACCGATACGCCGAAGCACGACATGCATTCGAGGTTGTTGCGCGTCGAGGTAGCAAACACGAACTCGGCACGGTTATCCATTTCGATAGCCCAACCAGCTGCGACGTACCTGCAACACCTCTCAACAGATCGGGGCTTCGTCGTTTGAGTCGGGGACTTCGGACGCCACACGATGCGGCTGGGAGCAGTTACCTGGGGCCATCCCTCGACCGTGCAACGGGCCTCGCCAACAAGTACGCGGATCACCAACGCACGCTGCTAATCCTGAGTGACTTCCAACTGTTCGATGACGACATGGGCCAGGTGCTCCGAAATCTGGCTCTCTTCCCTGGTGACGTTCACGCCGTTGTACTCGGCGGTACGCAGATTGACGGTCTCCTCGATGAGCGGATCACCGTCACCCCTGTGATTCACACCGATCCACCTGGAGCAGTTGCTCGTGCCTTGTTCTCCAGCCTGACGACCCATCGCAGCGGAAGCCAGTCCGCGACTCCTGGGAGGTGGTCTCGTGGCTGAGCACAACGGTCCCACTGGCAACCCAATGCAGTGGCTCTGGCGAACTTGCTTGCTCCTCCTGGCCTGCGTCGTGGTTCTCAACGTCGCCGTGACGTTTCTCCGGCCGATTCTGCCTTGGATCATCGGCGGCCTGGTCGCCGCCTGCCTGCTATGGGTCGTCATCACGATCATCCGGTGGTACCGCTCTCGCTGGTAAAAATTCCTACATTTTTTGCGTGAAGTAAACAGCAAATATAACTGAGGAAAAGACCGTCGCACCGCTGTTGTGTAATGCGCAAAACCTATTGCCTGTTGCGTTTGTGCAACATATAACTAGTTGCAGGATGTTGCACAAACGCAACAGGAAAGGAGGGTATATGAATAACAAGAAACAGCCCGCACGAAGCGGGAAATCACGGAAGCGCGAGTACCGAATTTCAGTTCATTCCGAACGACGCACCAAACCAGACATGCGAAAACTTGCTCGCGCTGTCATAGAGTTTGCCGCTGCACAGGAAGAGGCTGACGCGAAAGCCCAGCAAGCATCCCGCACCAAATCCAAAGGAGACGCCGATGTTTCCTAGCCCTTTGGATGAACTGGTGTGGTTACAGTTGCACTTTCAGCGCCCAGTGTCACCAGAGCGAGTATTGGAGTTACTACAGCTCTGGAGTGGCGATCCGCGGAATCCTCGCCTTGTCCTGGAGATTCGATCCGGTCGCACGACACAGATGTTGATTGGTGTTCCTCGTCGGGCGGAAAGCAGTGTCAAAGCAACCATTGCATCCGTCGTCATAGGTACTCGGTTCACGACTGACGACGTACACCGTCCATCTGTAAGGCATTCTGTATCAGTTCGACTGAGTAATCACTCTCGTCCCTTGCGGACAGATGACCCAGAAGCGTCAACCCGAGCAATCCTCGCGGCAATGGCGCGTGGGTTTGACACTGAGGAATTGGTACTCCAACTAATTCTTGGTCCGCAAAAGGCTGCTCGCATTGTGCCTACTCACGCGACCCCTGGCACTACAGGACTCCTGACGGGGCCGGCCGGACGATCGGACGGAGAAGCTCGAAGCGCACTTCGGACTAAACAGAAACTGTCAGGTTTTGCTTGCTCCATCCGCATCGGAGTAAGCGCCGAAACGACGCAGCGACGTCGATCACTCATCGCAGGGGTGCTTACCGCCCTTCGTAGCAGTGATGCCCCTGGAGTTCGTTTCCGTCTCGTCGGTGAACGCCCACGACGATTGAACAAAGCACTCAGTCCTTGGTGGTGGCCGTTGGCTCTCAACGTAGCGGAACTGACAGGATTGATTGGGTGGCCACTCGGTGAATCCGATTACCCCCGTGTATCTGGATTGCATCCACGACTACTGCCACCTTCGGACTTGCTTCCCGTGCACCCAGATCGAGTAATTGCCTCGCCAAAGGCACCAGGACATACACAACCAATCGGGTACGGTGTGCAGGGATCGTTGCGGCATACATGGGTTCTCGGACCAAACGGTACCGGAAAGTCCACGTTGCTCGCCAACCTGGCAATCCAAGATGTTGCTGCGGGACGTGGCCTGGTGGTCATCGAGCCAAAAGGCGACTTGGTGACAGATATTCTAGAGCGCATTCCGAACCACCGCATAAAAGATGTAGTCGTGCTCGACCCGACCGATGCCGCTCCTGTTGGACTCAATCCACTGAGTGGCAGCGGGCGTGAAGAAACTCGGGTAGAAGGATTACTCAGCGTCTTTCGTTCGCTCTATGCAGATTCATGGGGTCCGCGGACACAGGATGTTGTCCACTCGGCACTATTGACGTTGGCTCGCCGTGGTGATGCATCTGTGGCAATGGTCCCGTTACTCCTCACCAACACTGGCTTTCGCCGTTCAGTAGTTCGTCGGGTAGCCGCTGCTGATCCCATCGCTCTTGGTCCGTTTTGGGCTTGGTATGAAGCACTGTCAGACGGTGAACGCGCAACCGCCATCGCGCCGATCATGAACAAAATGCGACCGTTCCTGCTCAATCCAGGACTTCGGGCTGTGGTTGGACAGCGGAAACCGCGGATCACGATGAGCCAAATTCTGGCCGAGAGGAAGATTTTGCTTGTACCACTTAGAAAGCAGATCATCGGTTCCGAAGCAGCGCGCCTCACCGGCTCTCTGGCAGTTGCCGAACTATGGCAAGCCATTCAAGGCCGGCTGGCCCTTCCTGCCGAGGAGCGTCACCCAGTGATGGTGATGGTGGACGAGGTACAGGACTACTTGCACCTGCCGACCGACCTCGCCCACGCATTGGCGCAAGCTCGTGGCCTCGGTGCAGGGTTCACTCTTGCTCACCAGTACACCTCGCAGCTCAGTACGGGGATGCGAGCTGGGTTTCTCGGTAACGTCCGATCCCGCGTCGTCTTCCAGTTGGCTCACGACGATGCAACGTTGCTTGCCAAGGGGCACCCAGAGATCACCGCTGACGACTTCACCGCCCTACCGGCCTACAGCGTGTACGCCAGTCTCGCTACCGACAACGGAGAAGTCACTCCATACGCAGCGGGAGCGACCAATCCCCTGCCGCCGGCATTTTCCGACGCCGACCGTATCCGCAGCACAAGTCAAAACAGCTACGGACAGTCACTCGATGCCGTCGAAGCAGACCTCGCCAGTCTCCTCGACGATCCGGCGAAAGTCACGAGCGAAGCGACAGCAACGAGTGGACGGAAACGGAGGACGACATGACCAATCCTCAGGAAGGAGACAACCGTCGCATCGCTAGTCGAATCGCGTTGAGCAAGAATCAGCCTTCACGCTGGTCAGAGGGCCAGGACTCCCCTTTAAGAACCGGTAATAGTTCTCCCATCTCCGATGCTCAACTCCCCGACTCGTCCGCCCCCTCCCCTCGTACCAGCCGACGCACTCTCCGGCGCATCCAGCGCGACGCAAATTCTCGTGATTTGGAAATTTTGCGCTCGGTCGGAGAGTACCGATTCCTCACTACCAGTCACCTCGAAGCCCTGCATTTCACCGACCACGCATCGAAGCTCGCGGCTACTCGGAGCGCGAACCGAGTCCTGAAGCGACTTAGCGAACAGGGGTTGGTGACACCACTTGACCGGAGGGTCGGCGGAGTTCGTGCAGGCTCGGCTGGTTACACCTGGCGGCTAACTGCAAGTGGCAACCGACTGCTTCACGCCGCCGATCCAGACGCCCGCACCCACCGGTTCCGAGAACCGTCCGAACGACTCCTGAAGCACACCATTGCTGTGGCCGATACCCATATCCGGCTTCTCAAGGCCACCACCACGGGGGTTGAGCTCGTTCGCGTACAGGTCGAACCCTGGAGCTGGCGCCCCTTCCTTGGCCTGAGTGGCGAACGTCGGCTTCTTCGTCCTGATCTGGCAGCCGTGACCGCTCAGGGTGAGTACGAAGATCACTGGTTCCTCGAAGTCGATCTTGGTACAGAGCATCCGCCCACGATCGTCCGCAAGTGCCAGCTGTACGAGGACTACCGCCGGAGCGGTGTTGAACAGGAAACTCACGGGCTGTTTCCCCGCGTGCTGTGGATCATGTCCAGCCAAGTACGAGTCGAGAAGATCACGGCGGCACTCGAAAGCAGCCACATCGACATGTCGCTGTTCAGGGTCATCACCGCAGATCAGCTTGTAGATACCGTGATCGGAGGTGCCGCATGAGCAAGCCTCTCCGAAACACCATTCTCGTCGGTGATGCTTTGGACCAACTCCGCCACCTTCCGCCTGAGTCGGTAGACATGGTCCTGACTTCTCCTCCGTACTACCAGTTAAGAAACTACGGCGTAGGCGGTCAACTCGGGCAAGAGGCCAACATCCACGAGTGGGTCAGCAATCTCACCGAGGTTGCCGCCGAAGTCCGCCGAGTCCTCACCCCGACCGGAACTTTCTGGCTCAACGTGGCCGATCGGTACTCCATCCACGACAAAGAGGGTTCACCAAGGAAAAGTTTGCTTCTTGGGCCGGCGCGACTGGCAGCAGCGCTCGCGGCTGACGGATGGTTGGTCAGAAATCAGATCATCTGGAGCAAGACGAACCCGATGCCGTCGAGTGTGCCGGACCGGCTGACGACCACGTACGAAGTCGTGTTCCTGCTGACGAAACAACGAAGATACTTTTTCGACTTGGACGCGATCAGGGTTCCCCACACCAGCAAGCCCACCACCCCGCAAGCTTCGGCGAAGGATTCAATTCCTCAGGAGTGGCGAGCCCGCTCGACGGACAACATCCGTGGGTTGGTCTCCATGAAGCAACGCGGCATCGTCGGGCATCCCCTTGGAAAAAATATTGGCGATGTGTGGCAACTGCCGACCAGCACGTACCGAGGAGCACACTTCGCGACCTTCCCAGAGCGTCTAGCTGAACGGGCAATCCTTGCCGGCAGTCCTGAAGCTCGCTGCTCCAACTGCTTTAAACCACACCAACGAGTGACACGACGTCTTGGAGCTACAGCGATCCGCGGAACGTTGCTGGCGACATGTACTTGTGAAGCACCAAGCGAACCGGCCATCGTCCTCGATCCGTTCATGGGCGCCGGAACAACAGCTGTTGCGGCCGAGAAGCATGGCCGTGACTGGCTGGGTGTCGAACTGAACCCCGAGTTCGCTGACCTCGCCACCGACCGCATCCAAACTGCCCGCGGTACACCGGAGGACAAAGCCGCATGACGGCCACTCCCCCCGAACCAACCACTAACACGAAAGGAGGTGACATGAGTGAACACCAACCCCCACCACAACCAAACCCCGAAGCCGTCAACACATACGGCACCGACGACCCCGAAAAGCAAGCCGAGATCGAGGCTGCCCGCACCGCAGCCGGTGAAGAACGACGGGCCAACCGAGAGAAGCTGGAACGCTACGTCGGCTACGGGCTCAGCGCGGACGATGCCGAAGGTCTCATCGAGCACGAACAGATGCTCAAAGATCGTCGAGATGCTCTCGTGGCCGGCGATCCCGAACAGGGCGAAGCCGACAGGCGATCGCGGCCACACATCTACATCCGATCCGTCACCGACCACACCGAAGGTCACGAGATTGGCGACTGGATTGACGCCAGCCAAGACCTCGAGGACATCCACCGAGATGTCCGTTCGATTCTGTCCCGTTCGCTACACGCTCACTGGACGGACCAACCGGTCGAGGATTGGGAGATCGTTAACGCAGAGGGCTTCGGCGGTATTCGCATCGGACCCAACGAATCTCTCGATGTGGTGTGCGTCCTCGGTAAGGGCATCACGGAACATGGGTTGGCCTTCGCGGCCTGGGCTGAGATTCATCCTCAGCGCGACACGCACACGCTGGAGCGGTTCACGGATGCCTACATCGGAGACTTCCCCGACCTAGAGGCCTATGCCCAACACGTCGTCGGAGAACGCGGAGGCGACGAAGAACTCGCCAAACTCCCCGAGTGGCTGCAACGGATCATGCGCTTCGACTGGCAAGTGATGCTCCAGCGCATGCAGCAAGACGGCGAAGTCCACATCGTCGAGCATCCAGGCGGCGTCTGGGTGTTCAACGGCCAAGGGTGAAGCCCTCGCCACGCACCTTGACAACTCAAACGGAAACCGACGACTCGTCGGTGCCGTGCAGCCGTCCTGTCATCCCATACAGGGGTGGCCGGCTGCACCAACACCGAGGAGGTACTCGCGATGAGCGAGGACGAAAACCCCACGAGGCCTGGCAGCTACAAGACGATTGGCGTCCGGTTGCAGACGCCGATCCACGCCCAGCTGAGCACGATTGCGGGGATCGACGATCTCTCGCTGCAAGTGCTCCTTGTTCGCGGCGCAAAGCTGCTGATCGAGGCCAAGCAAGCGGCACCCGACTTCAAGGATCGGGTGACCGCCGAGCTCAAGAAGATTGAGCTCGAAGCAGCCGAACGACGTGGAGCGATCGAATCGCTGTTTGGGTCGAACAGCCAGACAGACGACGTCGCATCCACCGAAGCGGCCGACGCTTCCGCCATAACGGAGGAAGCAGACGACAAGCCGGTTGCCGCAACGGCAGCCAAGAAGACGACCGCCAGGTCGTCCGCGCCGAAGAGCTAACGCCCCTCGGTCCACCCGTCCCACTCCCCTTGAGGTTGAGCGGGACACTCACGCGGGTGGGAGGCGAGAGCGCTCGATGCGCCCGCCTCCCACCCATTAATCCAAAATAACAACAGGCAATCCTACCCTATTTAACGGATATAAACGTTGCGAAATAGGACACCCTTGTTGATTTTACGCAACAAACGGCGGACAATGAATGTTAGGAAATATTGATAAATAAACTCTGGGAGATCGACCAATGAAGAAAAGAAGCGCAAACCGTCTAGCCAAACTCATAAAGGAACGACGGCATGAGCTTGGGTTTTCGATTCAGGAACTAGGTCGCCGCTCAGGAATCAACATCGCAACCATAAGCAGGTTGGAAAATGCAGAAATCCCTTCTCCTCACGCAGAGAATCTGAGAGCACTGGCTGAATCTCTGGACCTACCTGTTACAGACGTGTTTGTCTGCGCTAACTGGATTCCAGACGGTCAATTGCCCACCTACCAGCCGTACTTCAGATCAAAGTATGGCGGTCTGCCCGCAGATGCGATGGACGAAATCGAGACTTCAGTCGCTCGCGTACTCGAAAAGTATGGGTACGACGGAAGTGTTCCCGCGCCAGGAGAAGACGAAGCATAAAACAATAACTACCACCATCAAGCTCCAAACACATACGACAAACCGAAAGGAGGAACATATGCACCACGAAACTACCGATGGGCGCAGCGTACTTGTTGCGCTGCGATCACTCATCCCAGACCGACCTACGGACTTCACCGAAGCCAAACAGATTGCCGAATTGCAGGCCAATCGACTACTAGCCCTATTCAACGTCACAGAGGGTGCGGTTTCCTCCGAGATCGTCGCATCCTTGCCACGAGTTCGCGTGATCTACGTCGATCTACCTTCCGCTGTCAGTGGCACAAGCCACTGGGATAAGCGTCATTGGGTGATCGCCCTCAATAAGAACGACGCTCCCGTGCGGCAACGCTTCACACTCATGCATGAGTTCAAACACATCATCGATCACGGCCGGACGCATCTGCTCTATGTCAGTAATAGCCGCTACACCGCAGCAGAACAGGCAGAGCGAGCCGCCGATCACTTCGCCGGCGCGATCCTGATGCCGAAGCGACTCCTCAAGAGCGCCTGGGCGAGTGGCCTGCAAACGTCATCCGCATTAGCACGCTATTTCAATGTCTCGATTATCGCTGCGGAGGTACGTCTTTCACAAACACGGCTCAACGCAGCACGTGACATTGTCACGAAACCGCTTAACAACGCAAGTCATGCACTTCACTGCCGTCCCTCTCTCGCGGAAGGGTTTCTGTTATGAGTAGACGCTCCCTTGCGGCCGACGCACTATCGGCGTCAGGAGAGTTCTCCGTCCTTTATTTGCGTGTTTCATCGAAACGCCAGATGGACACTGCCGCCGATATCGACCAGGACGGCAACTCGATCTCGACTCAGCGCGAATGGACAACTAACAAGTCCGACTCTCTCGGTGCGATCATTAAGCGAGAGTTCATCGAGCCTGGCGCCTCGGCTCAAACCATCGAAGATCGTGCTGTCTTTCAAGAGATGATTGCTTACCTAAAGAAGCATCCTGAGGTCAGATACGTCATCGTTTACATGCGTTCACGTGCTTTCCGTGACTTCTACGACGCCGCGATCACTGGCCGCATGCTAGAGAAGCTCGGTGTCAAACTGATCTCTGCACGCGAAGATTTCGGCGAGGGCATCATGGCTCGTGCGATGGAAGGCTTTACGGACATCATGAACGATGTCCAAAATAAGCTGACCGGACAAGACATCAGTGTCAAGATGGAGCACAAGGCCAGGCGCGGCGGCACAAATGGTCGCGCTCGTCTTGGCTACCTCAACACTCGAATCGACTTCGACGGCCGTATGATCAATAGCATCGGCGTCGATCCTGAACGTGGGCCACTTATTACTACAGCCTTCGAGCTGTACGCCACGGGGAATTACTCGATCGAGGAACTGTACGAGACGATGGATGACCTCGGACTTCGGACTCGCCCCTCTAGACGGCATCCGAATTTGCAACCAGTCTCGACAACAAAACTGCACACCATGCTCCGTGACCCGTACTACATGGGCCTGGTTCCCTATAAGGGAGAGATTCACAAAGGTAATCACGAACCACTCGTCAGTGCTGAATTGTTCGAACGAGTACAAGCAGTCATGGATGCTCGCAGTGGTGCGGGCCAACGAGATCGAACGTTGGATCACTACCTGAAGGGCAAGCTCTACTGCAACCGCTGTCGCACAGACGACAGCATCAACAGAATCCTTTACATCGAAGCCCCTGGACGTAACGGCACTGTCTACCGCTACTTCCTCTGCCGAGGACGGCAACGTGGTACATGCGATCTGCCATTTCTACATGTCGAGACTATCGAGCGTGCGATCGCAGAACACTTCGGCACACTGAAGCTCGAAAAGACCGAAGCCGACGAAATCGCAGCCATGCTCCACGCGATCACAGCCGAAGAACAGAACACCATCCGACTCACCCATGAGCAACTCACCAAACAACTCAACGATGTGACCGCCCGTAAGCAACGCCTCCTCGACTTCATCGAATCAGGCGAATACTCCCGTGAAGAAATCAGCGAACGACTCAGTAGACTCGCCGTAGAGCGCAGCAGTATCGAGGAGCGGCTAGAGGCCACAGCTGAGAAGCTGGCCAACGGCCTAGCCGTCGTTCGTCAGTACACCGAGCTACTTCGCACCCCTGAGGAGCTCTACCAGGGAACCACGAACGCTGTTCGTCGTCTGATGATTGAGACGTTCTACCGTCGCCTCCGTATCGACGAGCACGGCAGGATCACCGACGAGCGGCAGCCGGTCGTAGACGATCTCCACGCCTTCGGCCAGTTCATCCACTACACCGCGCCCGAACCACAACATGCCGTCAACGCCGCCAGAACGCGATCTGACGGGCGAACAGGGGTCGGGACGAACAGAACCCCCAACCGTACGGTTGGGGGTTCTGGGGGTACCAAGACGGACCGGCTCGGTTTCACCGATTTTGTCGGCGTTTCGAGTAAGACCGTCATGGTGGAGCTTAGGGGATTCGAACCCCTGACCTCTTCCATGCCATGGAAGCGCGCTACCAACTGCGCCAAAGCCCCGCGGTGTAGTTCCTTGCGACTCCGGAAGTTTAGCGGATGGGGGGCGGAGAAGAAAAATCGAGGGTCGGGCTGAGGTTGGTGAGGTAAATGACAGGGTTGCTGGGGGTGTTGGGCTTGCGCTGGACGGTGGCGGAGATGCTGTGTCTGGCGCATCAGACGACGCCAAACGGATAGCCCGCCAGCGGGCGCGAGTGCAGGCGGCGGACACGGGCCGTCGCCGGAGGCGACCAAAAGTACTGTCGCCGCGGAGCGGTGTCCTTTAGCGCTGGGGGTCGTCGGACATTACTGGTTCGGGGAGGGAGCCGGCGTTCCATTCTTCGATGCGCCAGCCGGTGGTGCGGTTGGGGAGGAGGGAGACCCAGTTGCAGTTGGAGAGGCCGCCGAAGGCGGGGTAGTGGGGGGTGGGGATGCCTAGGAAGTGGCAGATGCCTACGCGGGCGGCCATGCCGTGGGTGGCGATGACGATGGTGTCCTCGGCGGTGCCTTGGGTGGAGATGCGGTGCAGGGCGGCGGCGAAGCGGGTGGCTACCTCGTCGACGGTTTCGCCGGCGGTGCCGCGGCGCTGGGGCTCGTTGGCCTTGATGCGGGCGGCGGCTTCGGGGTTGCGGGCGGCCAGTTCGGCCTGGGTGAGGCCGGCCCAGTCGTCGACGTCGATCTCGCGGAGGGCCTTGTCGTACTCGATCTTGAGGCCGGTCAGGAGCGCGAGCTCGCCTGCCGTGGCGGCGGCGCGCTGGAGGTCGCTGGAGAACAGGCGGGTGGGGGCGAGGGCGGCCAGCCGGGCGGCGGCGGCGCGGGCCTGGCCGATGCCCACCTCGTCGAGGGGGATGTCGGCCTGGCCCTGGATCTTGTCCTGCAGGTTCCACTCGGTCCGGCCGTGCCGCCAGACGATCAGTCGCCCAGCGGTCATTCGGCCGGGCCCGAGGCCGAGCCAGGGGTCGAGCCAGAGGTCGAGTCTGAACCCGGTACGGCGGACGGGAGCTTGATGATCGGGCAGTCGCGCCACAAGCGCTCGAGGGAGTAGAAGCTGCGCTCCTCGTCGTGCTGGACGTGGATCACGATCTCCAGGTAGTCGAGCAGCACCCAGCGGCCTTCGCGGGCGCCCTCGCGGCGTACCGGCTTGGCGTCGAAGTCGACCCGGAGCTTCTCCTCGACGGCGTCGACGATGGCCCGCACCTGCCGATCGTTGGAGGCGGATGCGACCAGGAAGGCGTCGGTGATGGCGAGCTGCTCGGAGACGTCGAAGGCGAGAACGTTCTCGGCCTTCTTGTCGTGCGCCGCCTCGGCGGCCGCGGTCAGCAGCTCGATAGCGCGTTCACTGGCTGGCATGAAAGGTCCTAACGGTTGATGTAGAGCTCGCGCTTGGCGATGTACTGGACGATGCCGTCCGGGACGAGGTACCAGGTCGGGTTGCCCTTGGCGACCCGGGCACGGCATTCGGTCGACGAGATCGCCAGTGCCGGGACTTCCAGCAGGGTGATCCGGTCCATCGGCAGCTTGTCCAGCGGCAGCTCGAGACTCTCGGTCCCGGGCCGGGTACAACCGACGAACTGCGCGAGTTTGAACATCTCGTCGACGTCGCGCCAGGTGAGGATCTGGGCCAGCGCGTCGGCACCGGTGATGAAGAAGAGTTCGGCGTCCGGGTAGAGCGCCGACAGGTCGCGCAGGGTGTCGATCGTGTACGTCGGTCCCGGCCGGTCGATGTCGACCCGGCTGACCGAGAACCGCGGGTTCGACGCGGTGGCGATCACCGTCATCAGATACCGGTCCTCGGCCTCGGAGACGTCGCGGTCGAGCTTCTGCCAGGGCTGGCCGGTCGGGACGAAGATGACCTCGTCCAGATCGAAGTACGCCTGGACCTCGCTGGCGGCGACGAGGTGGCCGTGATGGATCGGGTCGAACGTCCCACCCATCACACCCAGCCGGCGGACCCGCTCGACGGCAGTCATATCAGCTGTGCGGCCGGCCCTTGCCCATGATCACCGTGACGAGCAGCAGCAGGACCAGGACGAAGAGCGCGAACCCGCCGTACCACCACGGCGAGATGTGGGCGGCCTCGGAGGCCTCCTCGAGGGCCGCGAGCTGCGGCACGACAAGCTTGAGCATGGACAGAGCCTATCTCGTGGCCGGACACACGAGCGCGACCGGTGGCACTCGGGTGGCCATCCGGTCGCGCGAGAGGTTGATCAGCTGTGGCGGATGTGACGGGTCAGCAGCCGGCGCCAGAGCGACGGCACGGCGGCTGCGCGCTGGTACTGCGCGGCGACACGGTGCATCTCGTCGATGTGGGCACGGGCGACGTCGGGGGTGATCATGTTTCCTTCACGGGTTGTACGGCGGAGATCGGGCGGACCGGCCCGACTCCTCAAATTGTATGACAATATGCCGCTCCACACAAACGAATTAAAGGCAGATCAGGTCACATGCCTACGAATCTGCAGTGAACAGGAGGTTCACCCGATATGGACGTGATCGATCGGCAACTGATCGAGGCCCTGCGGCTGAACGGCCGCTCCAGCTGGGCCGAGCTCGGCCGGGTGGTCGGGCTGTCCGGTCCGAGCGTCCAGGAGCGGGTACGGCGGCTGGAGGAGCGCGGCGTACTGCTCGGCTACCGCGCGATCGTGGCACCGAGCGAGGTCGGACTCGGCACCAGCGCGCTGATCGGCCTGTTCCAGCGTGACGACGTGGAGACCGACGACATCGTCGACCAGGTCCGTGAGATCGCCGCGGTCGAGGACTGCTGGTTCGTGGCGGGTGACCAGGAGCTGGTGGTGAAGATCCGCGTCGCCGACGTGAGCCAGCTGGAGGCCGTGGTCGGCTCCCTGCGCCGCGTGAACGGCGTGGTCAGGACCCGGACGACCGTTGTCCTGTCGACCCGCTGGGAAGGGCGTCCCGCGCCGCTGCCGGACGAGTGAGCGCGAGTACGACGCCTGCCGCGACCGCAAGTCCGCCCGCAACCGGGAACAGCAGCCGCGGCACGTGGTCGTACGCGATGCCGCCAAGGGCCGGGGCGAGGAACATCCCGCTGACCGAGGCAGCGGCGTACAGGCTGGAGTAGCGCCCGACCATCCCCTCGGGCGCGAGATCCGCGACATGCGCGGTCGCGGTCGGTTTGTAGAGCATCTCCCCCGCGGTGATGACGACGACCGCGACCACCGCGCCCATCAGCGCCGGCCAAATGCCGAGGACCGCGAGGCCGACGCCGACCAGCGCGCTCCCCGCCGCGATCACGCGGAGGGCCTGGTGACTGCGCAGCCGGATCGCGAGCGGAGCCTCGAGGCAGACGATCAGGACCGAGTTCACTGCGATCAGTACGCCGTACGCGACCGGCGGCGAACCGGCGTCCCGGAGCAGCAGCGGCATGGTGACGTAGATCTGCCGGCAGGCGGTGTCGACCACGACGATCATCGCGAGCAGGATCAGCAACGACCGGTCCACCGAGCCGCGCAGCCGCACGACCTGGCGCACCTGCCGCGCCGGCGGGACCCAGCGCCAGATGACGAACGCGAGCACCAGGCTGGTCACGGCGTCGAACACGAAGACCAACGAGAAGTCGTACGCCGCCACCAGCCCACCCAACGGTGGTCCGATCATGAACCCGGCGTTGCTCGCGGTCCGGGACAGCGCGATCCCCTCGCGGCGCCGTTCGGCGGGCAGCGAGATCGCGACCAGCGCGCTGAGGTTCGGCCGGGTCACTCCCCCGCACAGACCGGCCAGCGCGCCGAGCGCGGCCAGCCATCCGTTCGGGGCCAGCGGCATCGCGGCACAGGTGATCGCCCAGGTCAGCTGGCTGGCGACGGCCGTGGTCCGCAGCCCGAAGCGGTCGCCGAACCACCCGCCGCCGAGATTGCCGCCGACCAGGCCAACGCCGTACGCCGCCGCTGCGAAGCCTGCCTGCTGTGCGGACATCCCGCGGTCCTGGACGAGGTAGAGGGTCAGGTACAGCCAGGCCAGCGCACCCGCGGCGCTGACCAGCTGGCCGAGCATCACGGCACGCATCCAGCTGGGCAGTTCGGCGATCCGGCGCCAGTACATGCTTCCCCCGCGAGCTAGAGTGAGTTCCTCAGAGGAACTTACGACGGCCGCTAGCGTGGTGGCAAACCGGATTTGGGGGTCGACCGTGCGACGGAGCACCTTCTCGCCCGAGCCGGACTGTGCGATCGCGCAGTCCCTCGGCGTGATCGGCGACGGGTGGGAGCTGCTGATCGTTCGCGACCTCGCGCGCGGGCTCGATCGGTTCGACCAGCTCGCGGAGTCGCTGCGGATCTCCCGGAAGGTGCTGACCGAGCGGCTCGGCGGGCTGCTCGACTCGGGCGTGATCGAGCGAACGGCGTACCAGGAGCGGCCGACGCGCTACGCGTACGGGCTCACTCCGCGCGGGCGGGCGCTGCTGCCGGTGCTGGTCGCGTTGCAGGACTGGGGCGACCGCTGGGTGCTCGGCGACGGCGAGCTGACCGGGACGAACACGGCCGACCAGGCACCGGCCCAACGCGTGCACGAGCTGGTAGGCCGACGGGTCCCTCAGGTTGCCTTGCCGTCAACAGCCGGTACGACGCTCGACGTGGTGGACGCGGATGCGCGAGCGACCGTGCTGTTCGGCTACCCGGCGACGGGCCGGCCGACGCCGTTGCCGGTGGGGTGGACGGATATCGCGGGGACCGCGGGCTGCACGCTGGAGAACCGGTTGTTCGCGGCAAAGTACGAAGAATTCGGGTCGAGGCGGATCGCGGTCCGTGGAGTCAGTACGCAGCGCACGGACGAGCAGCAGGCGTTTGCCGCGGCCGAGGAGATTCCGCAGGTCCTGCTGTCGGATGTGGAGCTGGAGCTGGCCGCGGCGCTGCGGTTGCCGACGTTCCGCGCAGGGGGGTACGAGCGGCTCAAACGCGTCGTCCTCGTGGTCGGCGCAGATCGGGTGGTCACCGCGGTGAAGTACCCGGTGACGGATATTGCGGAGGCAGTCGAGTGGGCGCTGGCGACCGCGTGAACGAGGTCGAGGTGTGGTGGGCGCGGGTCGGGCAGGCCCGGCCGGAGTTCGTGGCGGATCTGAACGCGGTCGAGCAGCAGCGGTACGCGGCCTACCGAAGGGATGCGGACAAGGCGCGGTTCCTGCTCGGGGTGACGATGGTACGACGGTTGCTCGGGGCCCGGATGTCGTTGCCGTCGGCAAGCGTCGTACTGGATCGGACGTGTCCGGACTGCGGGAAGCCGCACGGGAAGGTGCGGGCCGACGGTGTCGAGTTGTCGGTGTCGCATTCGGGTGACTGGGTCGGGCTGGCGATCGGTACGGCGCCGGTCGGACTCGACGTGGAGCAGATCGACTCGCGGGTGGAGGTGGACGGGGTCGCGGGGATGAGTCTGGCACCGGAGGAGTTGGCTGAGTTGGCCCGGGCCCATGACAAGCCACGCGCGTTCGCTACGTACTGGACGCGCAAGGAAGCGCTGCTCAAGGCGACCGGGGAAGGGATTGCCGGGCTGCAGAGCGTGGTGGTGAGCGGGCCGGATCAGCCACCGGTTGTGCTGAAGTGGGAGGGCGGGGCTGTGCAGCTGGCCGATCTCGAGGTCGGAAACGGGTACGCGGCGGCTCTGGCTGTACTCAGCCCAGAACCGCTCAACGTGGCCGTGGATCAGTTTCGGGTTTGACCTTCGCCGGTCACGACGTACTTGGTCGAGGTCATCTCGGGGAGGCCCATCGGGCCGCGGGCGTGCAGCTTCTGGGTGGAGATGCCGATCTCGGCGCCGAAGCCGAACTCTCCCCCGTCGGTGAACCGGGTGCTCGCGTTCACCACGACCGCCGCCGAGTCGACCGCCTGCACGAAGCGGCGGGCGGCCGCCTGGGAGCGGGTGATGATCGCGTCGGTGTGCCCGGAGCTGTAGCGGCGAATGTGCTGTACGGCGCTCTCCAGCGACTCGACCACCGCGGCCGACAGGTCGAGTGAGTTGTACTCGGTCCCGTAGTCCTCGTCCGTCGCCGCGACAATGTCCTTGCCCGCAGCAACCACCGTCGGATCACCATGAACGGTGACACCGGCAGAAGCCAGCGCCGGAAGGGCAAGCGCGAGGAACTCCGAGGCCACGTCAGTGTGCACCAGCAGCGACTCGGCAGCGTTGCACACGCTCGGCCGCTGGGTCTTCGAGTTCAGCAGGATCTCCAGCGCCAGGCCGAGATCCGCGTCGGCATCGACGTACACGTGGCAGTTGCCGACGCCGGTTTCGATCACCGGCACGCTCGACTCGCTGACCACGGTCTGGATCAGCCCGGCACCACCGCGCGGAATCAGTACGTCGACCAGCCCGCGCGCCTGCATGAGCTCCTTGACCGCGGCCCGATCCGTCGGCACGCCCTGCACCACATCAGCCGGCAACCCCACCGACGCCGCGGCATCCCGCAGTACGTCGATGATCGCGACGTTCGACGCGGCCGCAGAGGAGGAACCCCGCAGCAGCACCGCGTTACCGGACTTCAGGCAGATGCCGGCCGCGTCGGCCGTCACGTTCGGCCGGGCCTCGTAGATGATCCCGACCACGCCGAAGGGGACGCGGACCTGGCGCAGCTCGAGACCGTTCGGCAGCGTGTACCCGCGCACAACCTCGCCGACCGGGTCGGTCAATCCGGCCAACTGCTCCAACCCCGCAGCCATCCCGTCGACCCGACCGGCATCCAACGCCAACCGGTCGACGGTCGACTCCGGCGTACCGGCCTCACGAGCAGCCGCCACGTCCTTAGCGTTCGCCGCCACGATCGCGTCCGTGTTAGCCCGCAGTGCCGCCGCCATCGCGTGCAGTGCCGCATCCTTGGTCGCCCGCGAGGCTTCCGCCAACGCGTACGACGCTTCCCGCGCCCGCCGGGCCAGTCCGATGATCTCGCTCACGTTTGCATCCTAAATTCGCAGGTCACAGCAGGACCAGGTCGTCTCGGTGGACGACCTCTCGTTCGTACGCCGGGCCGAGATCGCGGGCGAGGTCCCGGGTGGAGCGGCCGAGGAGGCCGGGGAGCTCGGCAGCGTCGAAGTTGACCAGGCCGCGGGCGACGACGACACCGGAGGGTGAGACCAGGTCGACGGGGTCGCCGGCGGCGAAGGTGCCTTCGACCCTGGTGATGCCGGCTGGGAGGAGGGACTTCCGGCGGGCTGTCACGGCTTGGACAGCGCCTTCGTCGAGGTGGAGAGTGCCGACGCCGGAGGTGGCGTGGGCGAGCCAGAGCATGCGCGTCTTCTGCCGGCGGCCGGTCGGGTGGAACAGGGTGCCGACCCGCTTACCCTGCAGGGCATCCGCTACCAGGGCAGCCGAGGTGAGGACGACTGGGATCCCGGCCTCGGTGGCGATTGCGGCGGCCTCGACCTTGGTCTGCATCCCGCCGGTCCCGACACCGGACGAACCGGTCTTGCCGATCGCGAGCGGCTCCAGGTCGGCGGCACCACGCACCTCGGTGACCATCGTCGTCCCCGGTTTGCGCGGATCGCCGTCGTACAGGCCGTCGACATCGGACAGCAGCAGCAACAGGTCCGCGTGCACGAGGTGGCTGGTCAGTGCGGCCAGGCGATCGTTGTCACCAAAACGGATCTCGGTGGTCGCGACCGTGTCGTTCTCGTTCACGATCGGTACGACGCCCAGCTCCAGCAGGCGGGCGAACGTCCGGAACGCGTTGCGGTAGTGGCTGCGCCGGGTCACGTCGTCGACGGTCAGCAGCACCTGGCCGACCCGCAGGTTGTGCGCAGCGAACGCGTCGCTGTACCGAGCCATCAGCTCGCCCTGCCCCACCGAGGCCGCGGCCTGCTGGGTCGCCAGGTCACGCGGTCGCGAACGCAACCCCATCGGCGCCAGCCCGGCCGCGATCGCCCCGGACGAGACGAGCACGATCTCGGTCCCGGTCGCCCGGCGCGCCGCAATGGCGTCGACGAGCGGCCGGAGCCGGTCCAGATCGATCCGGCCGCGCTGGGTCAGCGACGACGAGCCGACCTTGACGACAATTCGCGTGGCCGCGACAGCCTCCGCGCGTTGGTCCATCAGGTATCAACCGTTCTGGTCGAGTTCCTTTTGCAGAGCCAACTCGCGTGCTTCCTTGCGCGCCAGCTTCTCTGCCTTCTCCGCAGCTCGCTTCGCCTCGGCCGGGGACAGGTCGACCTCGTCCTCGACCCAGCCCTGCCCGTACTCCGAGAGGTCGGTCTTGGCCTCGCCCGAGCGCAGTGCGTGGTACTCCTCGTCCTTGCGCCGACGCCGCTGCAGCGCGGGCCGGTCCTCCTCCAGCCGCTGGTCCTCGCCACGCCGCGACAGCAGCTCGGCGCCGGCCTGGACCTCGGGAGCGAAGTCGAACATGACCGCGTTCGGGCCGTCGCCGATGACGACCCCGTCGCCCTCCACCGCACCGAGCTCCAGCAGGCGCTTCTCAACGCCGAGCCGGTTCAGCCGGTCGGCCAGGTAGCCGACGGCCTCCGCGTTCGTGAAGTCGGTCTGCTTGACCCAGCGCTCGGGCTTCTCGCCCTGCACCAGCCAGCCGCCGTCCTCCGGCAGCTTCTTGACCTTGAACTCGGGCCCGCCCTGGACCTGCGGCCGGATGATGATCCGCGTGTTGTCGGGCTTCTCCTGCTCCGCACGACGCTTGACCACGATCTCGGCCATCGCGAACTTGAGCGCGTCCAGGCCTTCGTGGCTCGCGGTCGAGATCGGGAAGACGCGCAGCCCGCGCCCCTCCAGCTCAGCCTGCACCATCTCCGCGATCTCGCGCGCGTCCGGTACGTCGATCTTGTTCAGGGCAACGAGTCGCGGCCGGTCCTCGAGCCCGCCGTGGGCCGTCAGCTCGGCCTCGATCGTGTCGAGGTCGCTGAGCGGGTCCCGGCCCGGCTCGTACGTCGCGCAGTCGATGACGTGCACGAGTGCCGCACACCGCTCCACATGCCGCAGGAAGTCGTGCCCGAGCCCGCGTCCCTCGCTGGCACCCTCGATCAGGCCCGGTACGTCGGCCACCGTGAAGGTGGTCTCGCCCGCGACCACGACGCCGAGGTTCGGAATCAGGGTGGTGAAGGGGTAGTCGGCGATCTTCGGCCGGGCGCGGCTGATCGACGCGATCAGCGACGACTTGCCCGCACTCGGGAAGCCGACGAGGCCGATGTCCGCGACGACCTTGAGCTCGAGGACGAGCGTGCGCTCCTCGCCGTCCTCACCGAGCAGCGCGAAACCAGGCGCCTTGCGGGCGCTGCTGGCCAGTGCCGCGTTGCCGAGACCACCCTTGCCGCCTTGTGCAGCAACGAATTCGGCGCCGGGGCCGACGAGGTCGGCGAGCACTTCGCCGTCCGCCGTGCTGATGACCGTGCCGTCCGGGACAGGCAGTACGACGCTGTCGCCGTTGCTGCCGGCCTGGTTGTCACCCTTGCCCTGGGCACCGTTCGTCGCGGTGCGGTGGCTGGAACGGTGGTAGTCGACGAGCGTGGTGGTGTCCGGGTCGACGCGCAGGATCACGCTGCCGCCGTCACCACCGTTACCGCCGTCGGGACCGCCGAGGGGCCGGAACTTCTCCCGGTGCACCGAGGCACATCCGTGTCCGCCGCGGCCCGCGGTGACGTGCACCGTCACGCGGTCGACAAAACTGGGGATTGCCATCGGTGCCTTCTCAACTTCCTGTTGCCTGATAAAAAAGTACAGCTATCTAAGACAGCAAAAGAGCGGGTCCGCGGCATTCCGCGACCCGCTCTCTTGAAGAGCTGTGACAAAACCCGGGTGGCGGTGTTACTCCGCCGGGGCCGGGACGATGTTGACGACGCGGCGACCGCGCCGGGTGCCGAACTCCACCTTGCCCTCAGCGAGCGCGAACAGCGTGTCGTCGCCGCCACGGCCCACCAGGTTGCCCGGGTGGAAGTGGGTGCCCCGCTGGCGAACGATGATCTCGCCGGCGTTGACCAGCTGGCCGCCGTACCGCTTCACGCCGAGGCGCTGCGCGTTGGAGTCACGACCGTTGCGGGTCGAGGCTGCTCCCTTTTTGTGTGCCATTTTCTAATCAGCTCACTTCTTCGCGTCGATCGCGGTGACCTTGACCTGGGTGTAGTGCTGACGGTGCCCCTGGCGCTTGCGGTAACCGGTCTTGTTCTTGTACTTCAGGATGTGGATCTTGGGGCCCTTGGTGCGGCCGAGAACCTCAGCCGACACGGCTACCTTGGCCAGCGCCGCCGCATCGGTCGTCACGGTGTCGCCATCGACAACCAGGACTGCCGGCAGGACGACGGTGTCGCCCGCCTTGTCCGTGAGGCTGTCGATCTCGATGACATCGCCGACGGCGACCTTCTGCTGGGTGCCGCCACTGCGCACGATCGCGTACACCGTGGATCTCACTCTCTGCTGGATCGGAAGTTCTGTACGAAGTGTGCTGGTCCGTCACCGCGAGCAATCCCTCAGTGACACACTCACAACACACAAGTCGGCGCGCCTGGAGCGCACCGAAGGTCCAGGATACTACGACAGCGCAGCATCCCGGAAATCGGGTTACTGAGCGGCCGAGACCAGCTCCGCAGGCGTCTCCGGAGCCTCCCCCGCCGCCTTACCGCGGCCCCGGCTGCTGCGCCGGCGTCGCGTGCTCTTGGTGCCGTTCTGCTCGGCTTCCGGCTCGTCCGCCGGTACGTCGGCCGGCGGGAAGCCGGTCGCCTCCGGGCTCACGGGCTCGTCGGCTGCGCCGGAGACCGGGTAGCCGGTCGGCTCCGGCGTCCCGTTCGGCTCCGTGGCGCCGTTGGACGCCGACTCGTCGGCATCCTTCTTCGCCGAGGCCGCGGCGATCTGGGCGAGGCGCTGAGCGGCGTCGGCGTGGTGCTGGGCGGTCTCCTGCTCGGCGGTCTCCTCGTCGGAGCGGCCCTTGCCGCGGCGGCGGCGCGAGCTCTTCCGGCCGGACTCCTCGGCCTGCGCGGCCGCCTTGTCGTGGCCGTTGCCGTTCTGGCTGCCGTTGCCGTTGCCGTTGCCGTTCTGGGCGCCGGCCGCGGCGCGGCCGCCGTCGCGGCGACGGGACTCCTTGGGCTCGTCGTGCAGGATCAGGCCGCGGCCACCACAGTGGTCGCAGTTCTCGCTGAACGCCTCGAGCAGACCGGTACCGATCCGCT
This sequence comes from Kribbella sp. NPDC056345, assembly GCF_042262745.1. Classification (NCBI taxonomy): domain Bacteria; kingdom Bacillati; phylum Actinomycetota; class Actinomycetes; order Propionibacteriales; family Kribbellaceae; genus Kribbella; species Kribbella sp. NPDC056345. The sequence goes on from NZ_JBHJQQ010000001.1 coordinate 225,736, forward strand.
TCCGGGTCATCTGGACCAGGCCGAGCGAGGTGACCTCGGCGACCTGGTGCTTGGTCCGGTCGCGGCCCAAGCACTCGACCAGGCGACGCATGACGAGGTCCCGGTTCGACTCCAGCACCATGTCGATGAAGTCGATCACGATGATGCCGCCGATATCGCGCAGCCGGAGCTGGCGGACGATCTCTTCGGCCGCTTCCAGGTTGTTCTTGGTGACGGTCTCCTCGAGGTTTCCACCGGAGCCGGTGAACTTGCCGGTGTTGACGTCGACGACCGTCATCGCCTCGGTGCGGTCGATGACCAGCGAACCACCCGACGGCAGCCAGACCTTGCGATCCAGCGCCTTCTTGATCTGCTCGTCGATCCGGAAGTTCGCGAAGACATCGTTGTCCCCGGTCCACCGCTCGACCCGCTCGGCCAGGTGCGGCGCGACGCCGGCGACGTACTCGCGGACCTCGTCGACCGCGTCGCTGCCCGAGATGACCAGCTTCGTGAAGTCCTCCGTGAACAGGTCACGGACGACGCGGATCAGCAGGTCGGGCTCGGCCGACAGCATCTGCGGGGCCTGGCCGTTCTTCGACTTCTTGTCGATCTCGGTCCAGACGGTCTGCAGGCGGGTGACATCCGCGGTCAGCTCCTCCTCCGACGCACCCTCGGCCGCGGTCCGGACGATCACGCCGGCCTCGTCGGGGACGATGTCCTTGAGGATGGTCTTGAGCCGGTTCCGCTCGGTGTCGGGGAGCTTGCGGCTGATGCCGCCGTTCCCGCCGCGGGGGACGTAGACGACGTACCGGCCGGGGAGGCTGATCTGGTTGGTGAGCCGGGCGCCCTTGTGACCGATCGGGTCCTTGGTCACCTGGACCAGGACCGCCTGGCCGGACTTCAGCACCTGCTCGATCTTGCGCGGCCCGTTGGCCCCGCCGAGCGTGGCCCAGTCGACCTCACCGGCGTACAGCACCGCGTTGCGGCCCTTGCCGATGTCGATGAAGGCCGCCTCCATGCTGGGCAGCACGTTCTGCACGCGACCGAGGTAGACGTTGCCGATCAGCGAGGTGTGCTCGGCCTGGGCGACGTAGTGCTCGACCAGGACGTTGTCCTCGGAGACCGCGATCTGGGTCAGGTCCTCGCGGGACCGGATCACCATCGTCCGCTCGACCGACTCACGCCGGGCCAGGAACTCGGCCTCGGACACGATCGGCGCGCGGCGGCGACCGGCGGCGCGACCCTCGCGGCGACGCTGCTTCTTCGCCTCGAGCCGGGTCGAACCCTCGATCGCGGTGACCTCGTTGGACGTGTTCTTGCTACGCGGCTCCCGGACCCGCACGACGATCTCTTCGGGGTCGTCGGCCGCGCTGGTGCCCTCTTCGCCCTTGCGGCGACGGCGACGCCGGCGGCGACGTGACGAGCTGCCACCGTCCTCACCGTCGTCGGCAGAGCCGTCCTGCTCGTCGTCGGCCGAGGCCTCGGCGTCGTCGGAACCGTCGCCGTCCTCGTCCTGCTCGTCGGCGCTGTCCTCGGCGTCACCGGTCTTGCGGCGACGACGGCCGCCACGGCGGCGGCGCCGGCGGCGGGTGCCCTCGGCGGACTCGTCGTCGTCGCCGTCCTCGGCCTGTACGTCGTCGGTCTGCTCGTCCGTCTCGTCGGCCTCGGTCTCGGCCGCCTCGTCGGTCTCTTCCTCGTCCTCGAGCTCCTCGACGGGCTCGACAATCTCTTCCCGCGCCTCGGCATCGCGCCCACGACGGCTGCGACGACGGCGCGACGTGGCCGGCTGCTCGTCGTCACCCGGCTCGGCGGTCTCGGCGATCGGCTCGGCCGCGACCTCCGCGGTCTGGGCGTTCTTGGCGCCGCGACGGCTCCGCGAACGGGTCGTCGGGGCCGGGTCGGTCGCCTCGACCGGGCTGGTCGCCGCGGCCTGCGCCGGAGCCTCGGTCTGCGCCTGCCCGGCCGGAGCGGTGCTCGGCACGGTGGGCGCCTGGAACAGCACGGCGGCAGCGGCCGGAGCCCGCCGACGGGTGCGTCGGGTCGTGGTCTCCTCAGCCGGTACGTCGGCCTCCGCGGCCGGGGCGTCGGCGGTCGGGAAGAGCGGGGTCGCCTCGGATGCGGCGGGCGCGTCGGCGGCGGACTGGCCGCCGCGGCGCCGCGAAGTGCGCTTGCTGGTGCGGCCGGAGCCGGCCCCCGCTGCGCTGCCGGAATCACCAGTCGAGTCAGCGGTGCTGCTGGCCGAGCTCGCGGCGGTACCGGCTGAGTCGGTGGTGCCGGCGGAGCTGCGCACGTGGGAGCTGCCGGTGAAGGTGGTGGGGCGGTTCGCGGGGGCCGGGGCGGTGGACGTGCTCGCGGAGGCGGTCGCGTCAGTTGCGCTCGCGGTGTCCGCAGCAGTGGCGCTCGCGGTGTCAGCGGCGGCGCCGCGGCGGGAGCGGGTGCGACGGGCGGGAGCGGAGTCCGGCGTACCGGTCTGCTCGGCGTCGGCTACCGGGCCGTCGGTGAGGGGGGTGTCGGTCGCGACCAGGGTGGCGGCGGCCTTCTTGGTGGTGCGCTTGCGCGCGGTCGTCTTCTTGGCCGGGGTCTCCTCGACGACCGGCTCGGCGGCCTTCTTGGCGGCGCGCTTGACCGGGGCCTTGGCGGCGGCCTTCTTGGCCGGTGCCTTCTTCGCGGCGGCCTTCTTGGCCACGGCCTTCTTCGCCGTCCGCGGCGCCGGGTCGGCGGCCACGTCGTCGGACTGGGTCGGCACGTCGGCGGACTTGGCCACCCGCTTGCGAGCGGTCGTCGTGGCCTTCTTCGCCGCGGTCTTCTTCACTGTCTTCTTGGCAGTGGAACGGGCGGTGGCAGCCTTGGCTGCCTCGGTGGTCGGCTCGTTGTCGAGCATGTGGTGCGGTCTCCTCAAGCCCGGCGGCGCTGCCTGCGACCCCTGTCACGGGTCCGGCGCTGCCACCTGGCGGTCACGGTTCGCCGCTCCTGGCCGTTGAGCCCGGGCGACGGAAGCCTGCTGGATCCGCTCCGCCCGCACTTCAGGGCACAGAGGGAGCGGCGGCGTCGCCCTCCGCTGTATGCGTCTGGTGGGGACCTGCCTGGCCGGTCGCGGTCGCCTGGTTGGCGTCGCGGTCACGGGCGAGCGGGTCGTCCACTGTGCCGGTTGCCGCGATCAGCGGGCCCTGGGCGAGCCTGGTCAGAAGAGCCGGGCCCGTCACCGGGAGCGTCGCTACTTCGAGCAAGCCGGCGAGAACGTCGTCGGGTCTCACGGCCGGGGTTCCGTGCCGTAACACCACTTGCAGTATCGCACATGTCTCAACCGACCCCGGTTCACTGCCGACGGTGAGTCGGAGAACGGCGTCCCGACAGTCGAACGAGCGAATGCCCCGTTTGGTCATGCGCTCGACCGTGATTTCGGTCCGGGCCAGGAACGCCTCGACCGCCGCCGCGGCCGGCTCCGGATCCACCCCGGGCAACGCGATCCGCCACTCACTGACCTCCAGCCGCTCGGCCAGCGCACCCGGCCCGGCGACGACCACCTCGAGCACATCCAGCCCCGGCGGCAGCGCCTCGTCCAGCGCGGCCCGGACCTGCTCGGCGTCCCGCTCATGTGTGAGCGAGATCTCCAAGTACTCCGCCTCCGAGGCGGCTCCGGTGGGCGCGGCGCCGGCGTACGAGATCTTCGGGTGCGGGCTGAAGCCGTGCGAGAAGGCCACTGGGAGCTCGGCGCGCCGGACGGCACGCTCGAACGCCCGCTGGAAGTCGCGGTGTGAGGTGAAGCGCAGCCGCCCGCGCTTGGCGAACCGGATCCGCAGTTTCTGGACCGCGGGGAGCTGCTGCGACGGCGGAGCTTGAACAGGCACAGCCGCATTCTGTCAGGAACGACACGTAGTAGTCGCCCGAGCTGCTGGGTTTGACGCTCAGCGAGGAGGCTGACTAGTCCGGAATTCGGGACCAGTACGTGTCCTTACCGACCATCTAGGGCTGGGTGGCGGATTTGCCGGTGAGGTAGAGGGCCCAGGCGAGGAGGCCGAAGGCGGTGAGGTCGAGGACGGTGCGGATGTTGTTGAAGGTGCGCCAGCGGGCCTCGTCGAAGGCGGCCCGGGCGGCGGTGACGTCGATCGTGTTCGGGTCGCCGGCCGCCTTGAGCGCATCGTTCAGGGGGACGTTGACCGCGATCGTGAGGATCATCGTGATCAGGTAGAGGACGAACGCCGCCGCGATCCACGGCAGCGCCTTCTCCTTGAGGCTCAGGAGCCCGGCGAGCGCTGTGAACAGCAGCGAGCCGAGGAAGCCGAGCCCGAGGAAGGCCGGGTTCATGATCGCCCGGTCGGCCGCCTGGAACGCGCCGACGAAGGTCTTGTCGTCGACCTTCGCGAGCCCGGGCATGATCGCCATCCCGTACGCCCAGTAGACCCCGGTCATCGCGCCGGTCGAGATCGTGGCCGCGATCAGCGCCGCCACCCGCAGTCCGTTCATGTCACTCCTCCCAGTACGGCGGGTGTCGTCCCGCCGTACTGAAGAAGTTAGGGCAGCCGACCTGTCACCGACATGTCGCGAAAACTCACGTTGATGTCCGACCGGCTCAGAGGCGGGCGCACTGGCCGGATCGCGGTCCGGCGACCTGGTTCGGGGCCTCCAGGTTGGTCGGGGCGACGGCGTTGCCGTAGCAGGACAGCGGCCCGCCGATCGTGTTGCCGGCCAGCGCGACCGGATCGCTGGTGGTCGCCGTACCGACCGAGACCGGGCCGCTGATCGTGCTGCCGACGACGGCCGCGCTGCGGGTGGTTCCGGACAGCGAGACCGGTCCGCGCACCGACGTACGGAGGAGGTGTACGTCGGCCGCCTTGGACGCGTTGACCGGGCCGGAGATCCGGGCGTCGGTGGCAACCAGGGAGGCGCCGGCCGCGATCTGGATCGGGCCGTTGACGGTTGCTCCGGTCAAGCAGGTAACGCCGGATCGCAAGACCAGTGGGCCGTTGTGGGTCCCGGTGATCGTCGTCGTACAGGTCGGGGCCGGGCGCAACAACGTGACCGCGAACCGGCTCGCCGTACCGATGTTGCCGGAGGCATCGATGGCCCGGTACTCGACCTGGTGCCGGCCGTAGCCCGGCGGGACGTCGTCCCACGGGACCACTCGCGGTACGCCGAGTTTGCCGTAGACGAGCTGGTCGATCGCGGTCCCCTCCGCGGTGAACTTGAACGGCGCATCCGCGTCGGTCGGCCAGCCGAAGTAGTTGAACCAGCCGTCCCCGTTGACGCGGAACTCCGGGACGACGTACCCGGTGCTGTCGTCGGTCGCGGCCAGCTTCATCGTGAAGGCGTCGTTGTAGATGTACTCCGGTCCGGTCGGCTTCTGGACCGTGACGAGCGGCTTGGACATCGTCGAGGTGACCTTCGGCTCGACGCCGTCGACCTCCCACGTCAGGGTCTCGGTCCCGGCGGTCGCGGTGAGGGTGTGGCGGCCGGCCAGCTTGAGCGCGCCGAGGTCGAAGTCGCGGTCGTTGCCGGGGTTGCCGACCGGCTGACCGTCCAGCTTCCAGGCGATCGCGGGCTGGTCGGTGTCCGATTGCGTGGTCTCGGCGTACACGACCTCTGCCGCGTTGACCGGGTGGTCGGTTGCGGTGGATCCGGTGAAAGCGACCGGGGTGGTCGTGGGCTGGGCCGTCAGGGCGGTGTTGACCGTCCAGGTCCGGGAGGCAGTCGGCCGTACGGCGGGGTCGCGGATGAAGCCGGTCGGGTCGACGATCTTGGCGGTGAGCGTGTGCAGACCGGGGGCGAGGTCGAGCGTGGCGAGGTCGATCGCGCGCTGGTTTCCGGTCGGGAGGGTCCGGCCGTCGAGGGTCCAGGTGACGTCGAGCTCGTGGCTGCTCGGGTGCAGGGTCTGCAGCCAGACGACCTGATCCGGGGCCACCTGACCGGTCGGCGTACTCGCCTGGAACAGGTTGGCGCGGGACGAGATCCGCTGCGTCATCCGCTCCCGCGAGATCTGGTCGAAGTAGTAGCCGAGGGTCTTCATCATCGAGTGCCGGCTCGGCCGCCAGACGCCGGAGCCGGCGTACATGCCGCCCTCGTAGCGCCCGATCGTGCCACCGGACTCGGACGGCTCCCCCAGCCAGCGGAACCACTTCTGCTGCTGGTCCCGCAGCTGCTGCTCGGTCAGCAGCGTGTGATGGATCGACGACGGCTCCGGCCCCTCGTACGGCGCTCCGCGGTCGCCGCGCGCGTAGTAGTCGTACTCGTCCTGGAGGCCGCCGAGCGAGTGACCGAGCTCGTGCGGGGTGATCAGGGCGGACAGGGCGTTACCGCCGGAGGCCGTGGCGTAGGTACCGCCGGCCCCGCCGTAGGTGTCGCTGTTGCCGATGGCAAGGATCTGCCGGTTGGCCGCGGCGGTGCCCGGGACGAGGTCGGCGTACTGGATCGCGGCGGTCGAACTGACGGTCAGCAGGCGCTGGACGCTGTTCGGGTTGCAGCCGCCCCAGAAGCCCATGTTGAGCGGGGTGTCGACCTTGGGTGAGGTGAGGTTCGGGTCACAGTCGACGCCACTTTGGGGTGAGGCGATCTCGACGGCGTACACGTTGATGTAGTTGCGGTACGACTTGAACGGCTCGATGCTCCAGAGCACGTTCAGGTGTTTGTCGATCTGCTCGCGGAACTTCGGCAGGTCGGTGGCGGTGTAGCCGTCACCCATCACGATCAGGTTGAACCGGGAGGCGGCCGGGCCGGTCACCTGGAGCGGGACCACCTTGGCTTCCGGAGCCACCTCGTCGGCCTGCGCCGCCGTACCGGTTCCTATCAGCGCTGCGGTCAGCAGGCCGACTACTGCAGTCAAACGTGTGGTCCTCACGACAACTCCCCTGCCCCTGGCGACACTGCCGTGAGCAGCTTACGAAGCTCGGCCTCAGACTGTCAGGACCTTCCGCGTGGCGACTTGGCTCCCGCCACGGGCCGTCGTACGGCATCATGTGGGTTCGGGGAACGTGAGGAGAGGACATCGATGACGGAACCGGCGCAGTCGCCACGGCCAGACCGCAGGGTGGATCCGGTGGTGGACGCGGCGGCGGACGGTGACGGCAAGGGCATCTACTGGGTGCTCCGGAACGTCCTGGTCGGCCCGCCGGTCAAGCGGCTCTTCCGGCCGATCGTGGTCGGCGCCGAGAACGTCCCGGCCAAGGGTGCGGCGATCATCGCCAGCAACCATCTCTCGTACGCGGACTGGATCTTCATGCCGCTGGCTCTGCGCCGCCGCGTGACGTTCGTCGCAAAATCGGACTACTTCACCGGCGCCGGGATCAAGGGCCGGTTCCAGCGCGGGTTCTTCAAGGGGACCGGCCAGGTCCCGATCGACCGCTCCGGCGGCTCGGCCTCCGAGGGCGCGATGCGGGCCGGGATGAAGGTGCTCGAGCGCGGCGACCTGTTCGGCATCTACCCCGAAGGCACCCGCTCGCACGACGGCCGCCTGTACAAGGGCCGGACCGGTGTCGCCCGGCTCGCGCTCGAGGCGAAGGTCCCGGTGATCCCGTGCGGGGTGATCGGCACCGACGTGGTCGCGCCGCCCGGGAAGGTGGTGGCGTCGTTCGCCTCCCCGACGGTCAAGTTCGGCGAGCCGCTGGACTTCTCCCGGTACGAGGGGATGGAGAGCGACCGGCTCATCCTGCGCGCCGTCACCGACGAGATCATGTACAAGATCATGGAGCTGTCGGGCCAGGAGTACCTCGACATGTACGCCACCAAGGCCAAGGCCCTCGAGGGCCGGGCAACCACCGGAGCCCCGAAGAAGGTCCGCAAGTCGGACACCTGATCCGCGGGGTGAGATGAGGCGGGTCTAGTCTGGGTGCTGTGGACGGACCGATCGCGTACCAGGGTGAGCCCGGAGCCAACTCGGCGATGGCGTGCACCGACATGTTTCCGGACCGCGAGCAGCTGCCCTGTACGACGTTCGAGGACGCTCTCGAGGCGGTGAGCAGCGGCCGCGCCGGGCTGGCGATGATCCCGATCGACAACTCGATCGCCGGCCGGGTCGCCGACATCCACCACCTGCTCCCCGAGTCCGGGCTGCACATCATCGGCGAGTACTTCCTGCCGATCCACTTCCAGCTGATGGCCGTGCCCGGTACGTCGATCGACCAGATCCGGACCGTCCGCAGCCACGTCCACGCGCTCGGGCAGTGCCGCAAGATCATCCGTGAGCACGGGTGGTCCACGGTGGTTGCCGATGACACGGCCGGTGCGGCACGCGAGGTGGCTGAGCTCGCCGATCCGTCGGTGGCCGCCCTGTCGCCGCGGGCCGCGGCGTCGCTCTACGGCCTGGAGACCTTGGCCGAGGACGTCGAGGACGAGCACCACAACACGACCCGATTCCTCGTGCTGGCCCGCGAGCCCGTCGTACCGCCGGTCGGCTCCGGCCCCATCGTCACGAGCTTCGTCTACCGCGTCCGGAACGTGTCGGCTGCCCTCTACAAGGCACTCGGCGGGTTCGCGACCAACAGCGTGAACATGACCAAGCTGGAGTCCTACCAGCTGGGCGGCATGTTCTTCGCCACCCAGTTCTACGCCGACATCGAAGGTCACCCCGAAGACCCGAACGTCGCCCTCGCGATGGAAGAACTGGCCTTCTTCTCCGTCGAGGTCCGCCTCCTGGGCGTCTACCCCGCCCACCCCTTCCGAGCCCAGATCGCCGAACCAGCCGCCAACCGAGCCCTCCGTCCACACCACTAGTCCCCCTTCGCACCGGCGCGTCGACCCGGTGGCTGAGGTGTTGTCGGACGAGGGTTCGGGGCCGGACGCCCAGCCCATCACAATTGTGCGAGCGGCCGGCGGCTGAGCCTGCGTGCCGTAGGTGAGTCGCAGTTGTGATGGCCTGGCGGTCCGGGGGCGTACCTGCGGCACTGATCAACCGGGGTTGATGAGGCGGCGTCAGGCGTGCACGAGTTGCGACTTTGTGCACCCACCAACCGTTTCGTGGGCTCCGCGTGCTTGGTGGGTTCCCAAGGATGAGGTGGGTGCGCAAAGCGCAGCGGGGGTGCTGGGGAGCGGGGGCTGCTCTTTGGGGGCTCGGCGAGGGGTGGGGGCGGGGCTGGTGGGCCGTCCGGGTCAGGGGGTTAGTTGGATGATGGTTCGGCCTGGGTCGGTGAAGGCGTTTGCTGCTTCGGTGAGGGGGCGGACTTTGGTGACCAGGGGGGTGAGGGTGCCTTGGCGGAGGCGGTCGGCGAGTTGCGCGAGTTGGGTGCGGTTGGGTTCTACTACGAAGAAGATGGCTCGGCCGGCGGGTGGTTGGACGGTGGGCGGGTCGGGGATGGTGACCAGGGTGCCGCCGGGGCGGAGCAGGGCGGTTGAGCGGTTGCGGATTTCGCCGCCGAGGACATCGAGGACGACGTCGACCTCGCCGACGCGTTCCAGGTTGTCGCCTTCCAGGGTGATGAACTGGTCGACAAAAGCGGACTCCGGGTTCGAGCGGCCGGTGCCGATGACGTAGGCGCCTGCTTCGCGGGCAAGCTGGGCGGCTACGGAGCCGACTGCGCCGCCGACGCCGTGGATCAGGACCGTTTGGCCGGCCTTCAGGTGGGCGTGGTCGAAGAGGGCTTGCCAGGCGGTCAGGCCGGAGATCGGGAGGGCGGCCGCGGTGACGTGGTCGATGCCGGTCGGTAGCGGGGCCAGGTTGCGGGCCTCGACGGCTACGTACTCGGCGAGCGAGCCGTCGCGGGTCCAGTCCGTCAGTCCGAAGACGCGCTGGCCGACGGTCAGGCCGGTGGTTCCGTAGCCGAGTTCGGCGACTACTCCTGACACCTCGTGCCCCGGGACGCTCGGAGCCCGGTCGCGGCCGGCGCGGTCGGTCCAGGTGCCGGGCCAGGTGAGTTCGCCGCGGGTGAAGCCTGCTGCGTGGACCTGGACGATGACGTCGTTCTCGGCGGCGTGCGGGTGCGGCAGCTCGGTCAGGGACAGGTCGAGGGCCTCGCGGTCGCTGACGGTGATGGCTTGCATGACCACCAACTTAGCCTCGCCCGGAGGAAAGTCGATTGACCGGCGGCACGGTCGGTGTGAGGCTCGCTGGCTATGTCGAAAGTCGCGAAGCTGCACGATGACGAAGTAGAGATCGACGCGCAGCTGGTGGCGCGTCTACTGGCCGAGCAGTTCCCGCAGTGGTCGGGTGCCCCGATCGAGGTTGTTACCGCCTCGGGGACCGACAACGTGACGTTCCGGGTCGGCGAGGACCTGGCGGTCCGGCTCCCCCGGACGCCCGGTACGCAGGGCCAGGTCGAGAAGGACCTCGCCTGGCTGCCCAAGCTCGCCCCACACCTCCCCCTCGCCGTACCCGAACCGCTCGCCCTCGGCGAACCAAGCGCCGACTACCCCTTCACCTGGGGCGTCTACCGCTGGCTCGAAGGCGAACCCTTCGACCTCGACCAGCTCGCCGACCCGAACGCGACCGCCCGCGACCTCGCCGAGTTCATCCGCTGCCTGCAGACCGTCGACACCACCGACGCCCCCGTTCCGCCGGACAATCCCTTCAGCCGCGGTACGCCGCTCGCCCCGCGGGACGCGATGTTCCGCGAGGCGCTCGATCAGCTGCGGGACGAGTTCGACGTCGAGCTGGTCCTCGCCGCCTGGGAGGCGTCCCTGGCCGCCGACACCTACACCGGCCCACCCCGCTGGGTACACGGCGACCTCATGTCCGGCAACATCCTGGTTGCCAACGGCAACCTCTCGGCCGTGATCGACTTCGCCACGGCCTGGGCCGCCGACCCGGCGGCTGACGTGCTCGCCGCCTGGTGGATCTTCGAAGGCGATTCCCGGCGAGCCTTCCGCGAGGCACTGGAGGTCGACAGCACGACCTGGGCGCGGGCCCGCGGCTGGGCGCTCTCCGCCTCGATGATCGCCATCCCCTACTACCGCACCCGCCGCCCCGACCCCAACCCCGGCGAACACCCCTTCATCACCGACCTCCTCAACGACTTCACAGCGGAGGGATGAGATGTCGCGAAGGACACGTAGTAGTCGCTCGGCGAGCCGACCGCCACGCTCAACGAGACCCCGGATGAGCCAGCCGCGGGGACTACTACATGTCGTTGGCGACGGCGGGAGGGTCTGAGATGGAGATCGTGGCGGTGGACGGGCGGGACGTTGATGCGTTCCGGAAGTTCTATGAGGTGAAGTACGGGGTTCGGCGGGAGCTGGAGTTTCCGGTCGGGATGGGGCTCGAAGAGGCTCGGGTGCTGATGGCTCGGGAGCACGCTGAGGTGCGGGCCGATGGGGTCGGAGCAGTAGCCGACGGAGTTTGGCTCGGAGTGGCCTGGTTCGACTGGTGGTTGGTGGGGAGCACGGACACGGTCGAGGTGGAGATCGCGGTCGCGGCGGAACACCGGCGGCGTGGAGTCGGCTCGCGGTTGCTGGAGGTTGCGATCGAGCGAGCACGACAAGCCGGCCGACGGGTGCTGAGCGGGTCGGACCTGACCGGGGATCCGGTGACTGGTGAGAGCGCCGGTACGGCGTTCGCCCGCGCTCGCGGGTTCGTGCGCAAACATGCCGAGCTGCATCAAGTGCTCGAACTTCCGATCGTCATTGCGGAGAAACCCGTTGCTGGGTACGAGATTGTGCAGTGGCGGGAGCACACGCCGGACGAATGGATCGAGCAGTTCGCCGATCTGCAGACCGGGATGAGCGAGGACGTTCCGGCCGGCGAGCGCACCACGGACACCGTGCACTGGACGCCCGAGCTGATTCGCGATGCGGAAGCCCGGCGGATTGCTCAAGGACGGTTCACCTATGCCACGGCGGCTGTCCACACCGCGAGTGGCGAACTGGCGGCGTACACGCAGATGGGCGGTACGCCGGAGACGCCGGACCGGCTGAGCCAGTACGACACGTATGTCCGGCGATCCCATCGTGGTAACGGACTTGGGCTCGCCGTGAAGGCGCCGAACCTTCGCGCACTGCAAGAAGGTGTCGCGCGATCCGCCGTACTGCACACCTGGAACGCACCCGAGAACACGCCGATGATCGCCGTCAACAACAAGCTCGGCTTCCGTCCCGTCGCGCAGCGGACGAACTGGGAATTCCTAGTCTCGTAAGGGGTTGTGCGCGCGGCGTGATCGGAGGATGGTGAAGGCAGAGCAGTGACTTGGGGGCCGACTGTTCGGCGGGAGAGGGCGGGACGAGCCGTCCTCGGCCGTGGGGTGCGCTGGGGGTGATGGCTCGACGGTCCGGCAGGTGCCGGCCTGCTTCACGTGCCCCTGCGTTAGGGGGATGGACATGCCGAGGAAGGCCAACGGGAGAGCGTCGGCGAACGGCACGCCGGCCACGGGGATGAGCAGCGCAACCGGGGGCGCTGCGGGGATGAACGCAGCGCCGGGTGGTGGCGCGATGAGTAGTGCGGCGGGTGGCAACCCGACGATGAGTGGCGGTGGCTCGTCGGGCAGCACCGAGTATCCGGCGCGTCGGCGGTGCGGTGTGATGGACGTGCACCGGCGGTTGCTGACCACCTCACCGGAGTACGCCGCCGCCCGGTCGGCACTGGAGAACGCGACAACGCAGTACGTGGCCCGCCAGCAACGGTTCAGCGGTGTCGTGCGGATCCCGTGTGTGGTGCATGTGGTGTGGAAGACGTCCGCGCAGAACATCTCGCAGGCCCAGATCGACAGCCAGCTCGACGTCCTGAACCACGACTTCCGGGCGACCAACGGCGACATCGGATTCGTGCCGGCACCGTTCACGAGCCTGGTCGCGGACTCGCGGATCGAGTTCTTCCTGGCGACCGAGGACCCGGCCGGCAACCCGACGACCGGGGTCACCCGGACGCAGACGACAGCTGCGTCGTTCAGCACGGACGACCGGATCAAGTCGTCGGCGACCGGCGGTATCGACCCCTGGCCGACGGACCGCTACCTGAACATCTGGGTCGGCCAGCTCGGAGGCGGACTGCTCGGGTACGCACAGTTCCCGGGTGGGCCGGCAGAGACCGACGGTGTGGTCGTCCTGCACTCCGGGTTCGGCACCAACGGTACGGCGGCCGCGCCGTTCAACCTCGGCCGGACGACGACCCACGAGGTCGGCCATTACCTCAACCTGTTCCACATCTGGGGTGACGACGGCACCGGCTGCAGCGGCACCGACGAGTGCGCCGACACCCCGAACGCCGGTGGCCCGAACTTCGGCGTACCGACGTTCCCGAAGCTGTCCTGCAGCAACGGGCCGAACGGGGACCTGTTCGTCAACTACATGGACTACACCGACGACCGCGGCATGGTGATGTTCACCCACGACCAGGTCGCGCGGATGGAGGCCTGTCTGGACACGGTCCGCTCGACGTTACCCGTGACGGGCGGCAGCGGATCCGGTACGCCGGAACCGGCCGGCTCGGTGGTGTCGTGGGGCTCGGACCGGCTGGACACGTTCGTGCTCGGGACGGACCTGGCGACGTACCACAAATGGTGGGACGGATCGGCCTGGGGACCGTCGGTCACCGGGTACGAGAACCTCGGCGGGATCTGTCTGAGTGCGCCCGAAGTCGCGTCGTGGGCACCGAACCGGCTCGACGCCTTCGTGCTGGGGACCGATCACGCGGTCTATCACCAGTGGTACGCCGGAGCCGGCTGGTCGGGCTGGGAGAACCTCGGCGGCGTCTGCATGAGCCCGCCGCGACTGGCGACCTGGGGACCGAACCGCCTGGATGCATTCGTGCTCGGGACCGACCGCGCGCTCTACCACAAGTGGTGGGACGGGACCGCCTGGGGACCGTCGGTCGACGGCTACGAATACCTCGGTGGAATCTGTATGAGCCCACCCGAAGTAGTTGCCTGGGGCCCCGACCGGCTGGACGTGTTCGTGCTCGGTACCGACAACGCGACGTACCACCAGTGCTGGGACGGCGCGGCCTGGTCGGGCTGGCAGTCCCTCGGTGGCGTCTGCGCTTCGCCACCGCGGGCGGTCGCCTGGGGTCCGAACCGGCTCGACCTGTTCGTGATCGGGACCGATTCCGCCTTGTACCACAAGTGGTTCGACGGTACGGCGTGGTCCGATTGGGAGTCGCTCGGCGGGACCTGTACGTCGGCGCCGACCGTCGTCTCGTGGGATGCGAACCGGCTGGACGTCTTCGTTCTCAGCACGGATTCCGCGCTGTACCACCAGTGGTGGGACGGGTCGACGTGGTCCGGGTGGGAGTCACTCGGCGGCGTCTGTACCGACGAGCCGCGCGTGGTCTCGTGGGGACCGAACCGGCTGGACGTGTTCGTCACCGGAACTGACAGCCAGCTCTATCACAAGTGGTGGGACGGAACCGCCTGGGGACCGTCGATCGACGGCTACGAAGCACTCGGCGGCACGATCTCGGACTTCAAGGTCACCATCCCGACCGCGCCGCCCCTTGGAGAGGTGGTGCTGAGCTGACCACCCACCTGCCCGGCCGGTGGACGCACTCCTTCGAGGAAGACCACGACGGGGTCACCGTCTACCGCCGTGACGACTACGCCTTCCCGCCGGCCCGCGGCCGGCGGGGGGTGCAGTTCCGCCCGGACGGCACGCTGCTCGAATACGCCATCGGCCGCGGCGACGCTCCCGAGGAACGCCCGGCCGGCCGCTGGTCCGCCGACGGCCGCCTCACCAACGGCCGCATCGTCACCGCGACCCCCGACCGCCTGGAAATCCGCTGGGAGGAATAGCTATGCCCACCGCACCCGTCCGGTACCGCGTCATCCCCACCACTGACGTGGTACCGGCGCACGCCGCCGAGTCGAGGCAGGGCGGGGTGGCGCGGCACGAGGCAAAGGTCGCGCAGTTCGGCGAGCGGAGCGTCGTCTGGGGCGCCGCCGGGGACGGAGTCGGGCGGGGCGCTCGGACGGCGCCTGGGCTGCTGCTGGTGACGCAGGTCGGGCGGAGTTTCCAGGACGAGTTCCCCGGAGTGAAGCCGGTGCTCGATCGCGGGCGGCACCTGGTGATCTCAGCGGCGGACAAGCCGCGGCGCCGCTCCAACCACTGCTGGCGCGTCGAAAAGCTCCGGCCCGAAACGATCGTGGGACGGCCCGATCCGGTTGCAGCACGCGTCGATCCGGCGATTGCGGGACTACTCGCGGAGCTGGACCCCGCGTCGTACCAGACTGATGTGACGTGGTTCGCGAGCTTGCCGACGCGGCACTCGCACAGTACGTCGTTCGTCACGGCGGTGGAGTACGCCGAGCAGCGGATGGTTGCCCTCGGCTACCAAACGCGGCGGCAGCCGATCACAGTCGGCACGAAACCGTCGCAGAATCTGATCGGCGAACGCACCGGCTCCGGCGGTGGTGTGGTGCTGGTGACGGCCCACCTGGACTCGATCAACCTGGCAGGCGGTGCCAGTGCACCCGCGCCCGGCGCAGACGACAACGCGAGCGGCTCAGCCGGCGTGCTCGAACTAGGCCGCGTGCTGGCAACCAGAACCTGGCAGCACGACATCCGGTTGATTCTCTTCGGCGGTGAGGAGGAGGGGCTCTACGGCAGCAAGCAGTACGTCGCCGCGCTGCCGCCGGCCGAGCGGGCACGGATCCGCGCAGTACTCAATCTCGACATGATCGCCAGCAAGAACAGCACCACCCCGACTGTTCTGCTGGAAGGAGCCCCGCTCTCCTCGGGCCTGGTCGACGACCTCGCGACCGCGGCCGCGACGTACACCGGTCTCGCCGTGGAGACCTCGTTGCACCCGTTCGCAAGCGATCACGTCCCGTTCATCACCGCGGGCATCCCCGCGGTCCTGACGATTGAAGGCAGTGACAGCGCCAACGGGCACATCCACTCCGCCAACGACACCCTCAACTTCCTCGACTGGCCGCTCGCCACGGAGATCCTCCGGATGAACACGGCCGCCCTCGCCGGCTGGCTGGAGCCCGTCGCCGCCCGCCCGCGCCCGGCCGGCTCGATCGTCTCCTGGGGACCGAACCGCATCGACATCTTCGTCAGTTAGGCGAAGGTCCAGGCCGGGTGGCTGGTCTCCAGCAAGGAACGATGACCAGCCCAGTCCCGAGCAGCCAGCGAGGTGACGTCGCTCAGCTCGGGCCTGCCCGAGTACAGCTCGTACCCCCAGGAGAACCCAGCGATCGGCTCCACGACGCGCGAGCGGATGACATCCGGTACGACGACCAGGAAGGTGTCGGCCCGCCAGCTCCCGTCGGGGTCATCGGGGTGGACCGGGGCGTCGAAGAAGGTCGGCAGATACCCGTAGCTGGAGAAGGGATCGACACTCGACAGGTTCGGGACCAGGTCGACCGTGGCGGACCCGCCGTTGGTGACCACCTGGATCCAGCCCATGATCGCCTCGATCCCCTGCCCGTGGTACCGCAGACCCGCCGTACACACGGGGAACCCGCGGAAGGACTCCGCGTCCAGGTCGGGGACGACGAGCTGGTGCCCGGAGGCCCAGGGATCGTCGTTCGGAATGACACGCACGGAGATCAGCCCACGGTGCCCGCGGGTCTCGAACGGGATCGACATCTCTCGGCGCATCAGTACCACCTCACTACGAGCCTGATCGAAACGATACCCACCGATCACCCCTGCGCCGACAATCAACCGCATGAGACGCCCGTTCGCCGCGCTGCTCACCGCGGCCGCTCTGCTCACCTCGGTACTCACCACCCTGCCGGCGCAGGCTGCGGACGACGGACCACCCGCCGTACGGGCACTGCTCGAGCGCGTCGTGGGCAAGGCGCGCGCTGATCAGGTCTCGCTGCGCCTGCAAGCCGACCAGGCCGCCGAGTGGTTTCGCGTGACCGCCGTGGGCGGGCGCATCGAGGTGAGCGCGAACAGCTCGCCCGCCCTGCTCACCGGCTTCAACCGGTACCTCAAGCAGGTCGCCCACGCCGACGTCTCGATCATGGGCAGTCAGCTCCCCGCGACCCTTCCGTTGCCCACGGCCCCCATCAGCCGGACCTCGACGGTCGAGCACCGCTTCGCTCTCAACGACACCAACGAGGGCTACACCGGTCCGTACCAGTCCTGGCCGGAATGGGAGCGCCACCTCGATGTCCTCGCCTTGAACGGCGTCAACGAGGCCCTGCTGTACGTCGGTCAGGAGGCCGTGTACCGGGAGACCTTCCAGCGGTTCGGGTACTCCGATCTCGAGATCCGGGACTGGATTCCGCAGCCCGCCCACCAGCCGTGGTGGCTGATGCAGAACATGTGCTGTTTCAACGAGCCTGTCTCGACCGAACTGCTCGACCGCCGGGTCGCGCTGGGCCGCCAGATCGCCGACCGGATGCGCTCACTCGGCATCACGCCGGTCTTCCCCGGGTACTTCGGAACCGTTCCGCCCGGCTTCTCCGCCCGCAACGGCGGCGTCCTCACGGTGCCCCAAGGAACCTGGGTCGACGGGCTCGAGCGGCCGGACTGGCTCGACCCGACGACTCCGGTGTTCAGCCAGGTCGCGTCGACCTTCTACGCCGTGCAGAAGCAACTCTTCGGCGCCACCGGTCTGTACAAGATGGACCTGCTGCACGAGGGTGGCACGGCCGGCCAGGTTCCGATCGGTGCGGCGTCGCGCGCGGTTCAGGTCGCACTGAACGCGGCCCACCCCGACGCCCGGTGGGCGATCCTGGGCTGGATCGGGAACCCGCTGCCCCAGACACTCGAGGCGGTCGACCGCAGCAAGATGCTGATCCTGGACGGCATGAGCGAAGCCGCCGAGATCACGGACCGCGAGACCGACTTCCAGCAAGCGCCGTACGCGTTCGGCACGATCTGGAACTTCGGCGGTCACACCAACATGAGCGCAGCGCTCCACACCTGGAACACCAAGTTCCACGAGTGGCGGCGGAAGGCCGGCAGCCGGGTGACCGGGATCGCGCTGATGCCGGAGGCGATCGAGAACAACCCCGTCGCGGTCGAGTTCTTCCTGGAACTGCCGTGGCAGGACGGCCCGGTCGATCTGGACGCGTGGTTCGCCGAGTATGCCCGCGCCCGGTACGGCGTCGCCGACGTGCACGCCCAGCAGGTCTGGAAGCGGCTGAGCGAGACCGCGTACAGCACGCCGAGCTTCTGGACGGCCAAGGAAGGCACTGGCTTCCTCGCCAACCGTCCCCAGCTCGACGCCCGCACCGAGCCCCTGAACTACCCGGTCGCTGCCTTCGACCAAGCGTTCGCCGAGCTGCTGCAGGTCGCGCCGGCAGCCCGGGCGAGTAGCGCGTACCGGTACGACCTGGTTGATGTCGGCCGGCAGGTGCTGGACAACCACAGTCGCGACCTGCTGCCACAGATCGCGGCGGCGTACCACGCCAAGGACCTGACGAGCCTGCGTCGCTTGAACGCCCAGTGGCTCGAACTGCTGGGTCTGCTCGAGAAGCTGCTCGCAACTCACGAGGACTCGCTGTTCGGCCCGCTACTCGCCGACGCGCGCGCCATGGCCGCCAGCGACGCGGAGGCCGCCGTACTGGAGTACGACACTCGCGCTCTGATGACCACGTGGGGCGAGCGGGCGACCGAAGCACACTTGTTCAACTACACGCGGCGGCTGTTGGGCGGTCTGGTCGGTGACTTCTACCTTCCCCGCTGGCGGTTGTTCCTGACCGGCCTGGAGACTGCGCTGCAACAGGGCAAGCTGGCGCAACCGATCGACTGGTACGCCATTGGTGCGCAGTGGTCGCGGCAGCGCAACGTGCTCCCGACCAGTCCGGTCGGCGACACGTATACCGTCGCCTCCGAGCTGTACGAGCGGCTGGCCGCGGACTCGATGCTGGCCAGGCTCGACGTGGCCGCTGACCCGGTTGTCGTTGCTCCTAACGGCTCCGGCACTCTCACCGCCGTACTGCGCAACACGAACGGCTTTGCTGCCAGCGCCCAAGCGATTCAGCTCTCGGTGCAGACACCGCCCGGTGTGCATGCCGAACCACTGACCGCACTGTCGGTCGACGAACTGACGCCGGACGCAACGTTCACTGCCCGCTGGCGAGTGACAGCACCGGACCCAGCTGCGCTGACTGGGCTCGTCAGTGTGGCCGCACGGGTCACCTACGGCACCAAGACCGGGACCGTGACCGGTGGGGCCGGACTCGTCACCGGGGCGGCACCCGACGCGTCGTACCGGACCTTCTCGTCGAACTACTCGACGTTCGCGCAGCGGGGTAGTCAGATCGCGATCCACGGCGGTGGCTCCGATTTGTGGCTCGGGGTCGAGGAGTTCGGCACGGTCTACCGGCCGGCGGCGCTGCGGCACGAGAACCTGGTGTCCGCCAAGGTTCTGCGGCAGGACGACACTGCCCCGTGGGGACGGGCCGGTCTGTTCGTCCGCAACGGCATCGGGCCCGACAACTTCGGCGTGGTGAACCTGGCGGTGACACCGGGCAACGGCTGCGTGCTCAGCTCCGACGAGAACGGCGACGGCCGGTTCGACACCGTCCGGACAGCGCCCGGGATCGGTGCACCGGCGTGGATCCGGCTGCACCGTGGTCCCGGCGGCTTTACCGGCGACTGCTCGGCCGACGGCGTGCACTGGACCCGGGTCGGCGTGGTGGCTGCGCCCGGAACGAAGACGACCCAGGACGTCGGCGTCTTCATGACCGCCGCGAACGGTGGCAACGGCCGCACCGGAACGGCAGTCTTCGACGATCTGCAGGTCGTCCCGGCCACCCGGCCTCCGGGCCTGCTACCAATCGCGTCGAAAGGCTCGACCTCGGTTACCAAGTGACCTAATCTGTTTCTTCTTTCGTTAATTGATAACCGAAGGGACTGGGGATGAGGAAGCTTCTGGTTACGGCCACCGCGATGGCAGCGGCTGTCGTGGGGATGGCGGCGCCGGCTCAGGCGAGCACGGCCGGCACGCAGGCCTGCGACCTGCACATCGCGAAGGGCGTGTACTCCAGCGCCAACATGCTGTACGTCGCCGTCTCGCTGGACGGCTGTTCGACCAGTGTCACCGAGGTCAGGGTCGAGCTGTGGCGGTCGGACAGCGCGAGCGGGCCGTTCACCAAGTTCGACGAGGCGAACGCGTACTCGGGTGGGGCCGCGTGGTTCGGGCCGGGCACCGATTGCGGCTACTGGAAGGGCGTCGCGCACTGGCAGGACCAGACCGAGACAACTCCGGACATCAACCACGGCTGCAGCTGACGAACTACTGATCCGGGGCCCGTTGTCCCGCGGGCCCCGTGTCAGGTTGAGGTCAACCACCTCCACGGGCTGTCGCCAGCCGCGAGGCTTTTGGTGTGACCGATGCCGTTGTGACTGCGCTGCGCGAGATCGCCAACCGCGATCTGTACCAGCGCAATGCCTTTCACATCACTGGTCTGTCGACCGGAGTGGACCGCCGTACGACGCGAC
The DNA here is from genome assembly GCF_042262745.1 of Kribbella sp. NPDC056345. Taxonomy (NCBI): domain Bacteria; kingdom Bacillati; phylum Actinomycetota; class Actinomycetes; order Propionibacteriales; family Kribbellaceae; genus Kribbella; species Kribbella sp. NPDC056345. Next base: position 245,971 of record NZ_JBHJQQ010000001.1, read on the forward strand.
GTCGGCAGCAGCACGTGACCGCCGTACTGGAGGCCGGGGCGGATCTGGAGACCAGCGGGTCGACCGATCCGGATGAGCTGCGGATCGCGTTTGACCGGTTGCTCGGTGATCCACGCCGGCGGCTTGTCGACGAGGTGTTCGGCGAGTGGGGCCGGCCGAACGGTGAGTGCGGCTGCGATGTGCCTGTGCACCAAGCGCATGACGAGGCGGTCTACGCCCACGCCAGTGCGATCGAGTTGCTCCTCGCACCGCCTGGCCAGCAGCAGTACCTGGCCATGTGGCGCCGAGCGGGTGAGCGTTGGACGACGGCGATGGAGGACCCGCAGTTCTGGCAGCACCTGCGGAATCGGGTGCTGGCGCTCGACGACTGGCAGCTGGCGGCGAGTGCGATCGACCAGATCCGCTCTGAGCTGTCTGCCGCTCTGACTGGTCCCCTGCTCGACCTGGCCACCACCAGCGAGTACCCGGCTCGGGTGGCGAAGGTGCTCGAGGACTGGCCGGTCGGTGGTGAGGCGACGCAGCGCTGGGTGCTGGATGCCATGCGACCGCAGTACGAGCGGGCTGAGGACGCCACCGTCGCACTACTGCGCAGACTGCAGCAGGGGCATCACGAAGTCGACCCGGTGATCAGTGAGCTGGACCGCAGCGTGCTGCCGGTCTACCGCCGGCTGCAGGTGATGCTGCCGTCTGAGCAGCACCAACGGACGCTGACGCTGCGGGACGACATCGCGCTGGTCTATCACAACAGCGCAGTCGGGATCGCGAACGAAGGCTCGGTCCACGACAAGCGGATCACCCATCTACTCGACCAGGCTGACGGGTACGCCGGTACTCCGGTGATGAAGGCGAAGATCGCCGAGAACCGAGTCACCGCACAGTACCTCGCCCGGAACACCTCACGCGGCGCACGAGCAGCGCAGCAGCCGGAAGCCGATCCCGCAGGGTGCGGTTGCGCCGTCCTCATCCTGATCGCCATCGCGGTCCTCATCTACGTCCTCGTCAAGGTCCTGTCGTGACCGCGTTGCTGGCGCCCGGGGATCGGGTCGGGGAAGCGTTGGTGGTGGACCGGCGTCTTGGGGCAGGTGCGTTCGGAGAGGTGTACCGGGTGCGGCACGAGCACCTCGGGCTGCAAGCGATGAAGGTGTTCCGCGAGGTGACTTCGCTCGAAGGGACCGACGAGCTGCTGGAAGAGGCCCGGCTGCTGTCGACGCTCGGCCATCCCAACATCGTTCGGCTCTTCGATGCCGGCGTCGTAGCGACCTGCGAGGGTCAGCGCGGGTACTTCACCATGGAGTACGTCTCCGGCGGCACACTGCAGCAGCTGGCCGATGCGTACCGCCCGGCGCTTCCGACCGAGCTCGCCGTTCAGGTGATCGAGCAGCTCGCCTCCGGGCTGGCCGCGGCGCACGACCGCACACCGCCGATCCTGCATCGCGACCTGACGCTCGCGAACGTCATGTACGGCTACGACAACGAGCGGTTGCGGATCCGGATCTCCGACTTCGGACTGGCCAAGAGCGCCAACCCGATCACCATGCTGGCCAGCGCGCAAGGCACCTACGTGTTCATGGCACCTGAGGTACTGCGGGACTTCGGCTACTCGACCGCGTCCGATGTGTGGTCGATCGGGGTGATCGGCTATCTGCTGCTCACCGGCCTGCTCCCGTACGACGACGGCACGGATCCGACCACCTGGTCTCAGACCCGGTACGCACGTCGGCTGCATCCGCCGAGCTCGTTCGACCCGCGAATCGACGCGGAACTCGACCGCATCCTGCTCGCCACGCTCGCACCGCTCCCCCGCGATCGGACCGCGTCCGCGGTGGAGCTGGCCGAGCAGTTGGCGGCATGGCGTCGTACGACGAAGTCACCGGCCGAACGCGCGCAGGAGCTGGCCTCGGACGCGGTGGAAGCAGCGGGAGCCGGGGCGCTGGAGCGAGCGGTGGAGTTGATGGAAGAGGCGTTCGTGCTGTCGCCGGAGCTGCGCCTGCAGTACTGGCTGGACGTGGCGCGGTGGAAAAGAGGAGTGATCTGGTGAGGACCTGGTTCCGGCAGTGGCGGCAGCATCGCGAGATCCGGATCGCGGAACCGACGTTCAGCGCGGAGCAGTGCCGGGAGCTGGCCGAGCTGTTCACGCTGCTCGAACGCGCGCCCTCAGAACCAGCCTCGGAACCGGCAGAGGACACGAAGGCCTTGGCGGAGGCCGCCACCAGTCTGTGGCGAGCGCAGCGGAAGCTGACCCAGGCCGGACGCTCGGCCGAGAACCGGCAGACCGGCCGCTACCTGCGTACCTGCGCGGAAGCGCTGGCCGCAGCCGGACTCGTCGTACAGGAACACGACGGTACGACGTTCAACGCGGGCCGGGCCCTCGATGTCCTTGTGTACCAAGACGATCCGGTGGTGACCGAGGAGACGATCGTCGAGACCGTGCGTCCGTCGGTCTACTACCACGACCGGCAGATCCAGCGCGGCGAAGTCATCGTCGCCCGGCCAATCGCAGACGAATCCACGAAGGTGAGCGATGGATATGCGTGACACGATCGATTTCGGGATCGACCTGGGCACCACGAACAGCGCGCTGGCGGTGGCCGGTGACGACGACGTCCGGATCCTGAAGAACAACGACGACCAGTCCGACATCACGCCGTCCGCGGTCTGGCTGCCGAAGGCCGACACGGTCTGGGTCGGCCGCCGCGCGCGGCACCGGGCCGAGACGGATCCGGAGAACGTCGCGATCGAGTTCAAGCTCGAGATGGGGCTGGCGGATGCGAGCCGGACGTTCGGGAAGGCCGGGGTGACGCTCAGCGCGCCGCAGCTGTCGGCCGAGGTGCTGAAGACGCTGCGCGCCGACGCCGCCCGGTATGCCGGTGCCGCGCCGGACTCGGTGGTGATCACGGTTCCGGCGGCGTTCGCGCTGAACCAGAACAAGGCGACCCTGGAGGCCGCGCGACTGGCCGGGTTCACCGGATCGGTGCCGCTACTGCAGGAGCCGACCGCGGCCGCGTTCGCGTACGGCTTCGAGGATGCGGACGAACGCGCGTACTGGATGGTGTTCGACTTCGGCGGCGGCACGTTCGACGCGGCCGTGGTGAGTAAGCGGGACGGCGATCTGCGCGTGCTCAATCATGCCGGCGATCCGTACCTGGGTGGCAAGCTGATCGACTGGGCGGTCGTCGAGCGACTGCTCGCTCCAGCTGCCGCCCGTGATCTGGGGCTGAAGGACTTCCGTCGTGACAACGCGATCTGGCGCGGGAACTTCGGCCGGCTGAAGCAGGCCGCCGAGCAGGCGAAGATCCAGCTGTCCGGGCGCGATCGGGCCGAGCTGCTGCTCGAGCTCGTGGTCGATGGGTCGGAGGAGACGTTCGAGTTCACGCTGACGGCAGAGGCGCTGGACGCGGTCGCGATGCCGTACTGGGCGCGCGCGGTCAACCTGTGTCGTGAGGCCTTGGTCGACAGCGGTCTGGGCTCTGAGAAGATCGATCGGCTGTTGCTGGTCGGCGGGGCGACGCTGGCCCCGGGATTGCGTGAGCTGTTGAGCGATCCGGTTCACGGCCTGCAGATCGAGCTGGATACGCGGATCGATCCGACAACCGTGGTGGCGCGTGGTGCGGCGATCTTCGCCGGGACGATGCGGCGGCCGGCGTCGGAGTCGGTGGTGCGGGCGGTTGGTGAGTACGGCGTGGAGCTCGCGTACGAACCGAGTTCGACGACGACTCGGCCGACTGTGGCCGGGCGGTTGAGCGGGCCGTCAGGTGAGGTCGACTGGTCGGGGCACAGCGTGGTGATCGCGAACCCGGAGGGCCGGCCGCCGTTCCGGACCGGGCGGGTCACCGTGAACCGGGTCGGCGCGTTCGCTACTGAGGTCGAGCTGGACGAGCATCGCACGTCGCGATTCGCTCTTGAGCTGTACGACGGGAATGGCGCGCCGCTGCCGTTGGCCGGGGGAACGTTCGGGATCACGCATCGGGACGTGGAGTTCGGTGGTGCGCGGTTGACGCATTCGCTCGGGATCGCGCTCGTCGATCAGAAGTTCTCGCCGCTGGTCCGGAAGGGAACCGCCGTACCAACGCGGGTGCGGGAGATCTTCCGGACGTCGCACGCGTTCAACCGCTCCGACCCCGAAGCGATGGTCCGGATCCCTGTGGTGCAAGGGGAACGGGCACGTGCCGATCGGAACCGGCAGGTCGGGATGCTGCAGATCCGGCCGGTCGACATCCGGATCGACCTGCCCGCCGGGACCGAGGTCGAGGTCACCTTCGAGGTGGACGAGTCGAACCTGGTGACCGTGGTGGCCGACGTACCGCTGATCCAGGCGCAGTTCGAGGCGGAGATCGACCTCGACGACGTGCTGACGCCGGATTCCGACGTACTGGCTGACGAGTTGGCCGAGGTGGAGCGGCGGATTCTTGAGGCGCAGCGGACTGCGGCGACGAGTCCGGAGGTCGAACAGCGGTTGGCGCGGCTGCAGGAAGAGGGCACGCTGGCGACCGCCCGCGAGCAGGTACGAGCGGCATCCGCGGATGCCGGTGCGGCCGTGACGGCCGAGGACCGGTTGCGCGAGGTGCAGGCACAGCTGGACGACATCGACGAGGCCGCCCAACGCCCAGCCAAGGAACGCGAACTGCGCGAAGTCCTCGCGGAGGCCGAGGAACTGGTCGCACAGGTCGGCCGAGCCGCAGACCGCGCCGAACTAGCCGACCTACGAACCCGCGCCCAGGACGCCATCGACCGCAAGGACATCCGCTCCATCGAACGCGAGACCGAGCAGGTCGTGTCGTTCCTGATCGGGCTCGAACGTCGGCAGCCCGGCTTCGTCATCCGCCTCTTCAACCAGCTAGCCCTCGACACCTCATCCATGCGCCCGGCCTCCGAAGCCCGCCGCCTGATCGCAGCCGGCCGCACCGCAGCCGCCCGCGGCGACGAGGCCGGCCTGATGGTCATCTGCCAGCAACTCGTCCGCCTACTCCCCCAGTCCGAACAAAACACGGTCGTCGGACTGGTCCGCTCATGACCCCACAACAGCTAGCCGTCGCCACCGCCGCCCACACCGCCCGCCAAGGCAACCTCACCAAGGCCCTGCATCTGATGGAAGGCCTGGACTCCGCCGAAGCCCTGGACCTGCGTGCCCGAGTGTTGGCGCAACTCGGCCGCTGGCAAGAAGCCCACGACACCTGGGCCCCGCTAAGCCCCACCGCCGCACCAGGCCACGCGGGCGTCACCGCTGACGCAGGCGACCCATCTCCCCACCTTCACCCCGGGACGGGGGTGGAGGTGGGGGCCTCGGCCGGACGTGCTTTGGCCGAGCGGGCGCTCGCGGGGCGTGCGTTGGCGCGGAAGGTGCTGGCCGGCCGGGTGCGGCAGCGGCCCGTCGTACGGCCGGTGGCAGTGGCCGCCGTCGCGATGCTTGCCATCGGCGGGATCACGGCAGGAACCGCGCTGGCAGTCAACCGTCCTGATCCCGTAGTCGCGGAGCCTCAGCCTTCTGTGGCACCGCGGACGGTCACTGTGACGCCGACCGGGCAACTTGATGAGCTGAATCGGCGGATTGCCGCGGAGAAGGCTGCGGCGGCTCGGCTGGATGCGATCGCGGCGGCGGTGGCGATGCCTGGCGTGACGGTACGCCGGGAGCCCGGTGCCGTGCGCGTCGTGTTCGACCGCGGCCTGTTCAGCTCGGGAACCACGTTCGCCGGCGGCAGTGCGGAGTTGCTGACCCGGCTGGCCCCGAAGCTCAAGCGGGTCCCCGGAATCACGGTCGTGGGCCAATCGGTCGCCGTACCAGGTAGTGAAGCCACCGGCGGCTCCAGTACGGCGCTCGCCCGAGCCCGAGTCGCCGCCCAGCAGCTCGCCCGAGCCGGCGGCCTTCCGCTGACCCGGTTCGCACTCGCATCCGGCGACCAGTCCCGGCCACTGTTCCCCGGCCAAACCCGCAACCGAACCGTCAGTCTGCTCCTAACCCCCTGAGGGCTAGACGACGGAGAGGGGGAGGAGTTTTTTGCCGGTGGGGCCGATCTGGATCTCGGTGTTCATCTGGGGGCAGACGCCGCAGTCGAAGCAGGGGGTCCAGCGGCAGTCCTCGACCTCGATGGCGCCGTCCTCGTCGAGGGCGTCCTGCCAGTCCTCCCAGAGCCAGTCGCGGTCCAGGCCCGAGTCCAGGTGGTCCCAGGGCAGGACTTCGGCGTACTCGCGCTCGCGGGTCGTGTACCAGGCCAGGTCGACCGGCTCGTCGGCGAGCGCCTTCTCGGCGCTGCTGATCCAGCGCTCGTAGGAGAAGTGCTCGCTCCAGCCGTCGAACCGGCCGCCGTCGCGCCAGACTTCCTCGATGATCCGGCCGACCCGGCGGTCACCGCGGGACAGCAGGCCCTCGATGATGCCGGGCTTGCCGTCGTGGTAGCGGAAACCGATCGCCTTCGCGTACTTCTTGTCGGAGCGGATCGCCGCGTTCAGCTTCGCCAGCCGCGCGTCGGTCTCCTCGACGCCGAGCTGCGAGGCCCACTGGAACGGCGTGTGCGGCTTCGGCACGAAACCGCCGATCGACACCGTGCAGCGGATGTCGTTGCGGCCCGAGACCTCGCGACCGGTCGCGATCACCCGCTTGGCCAGATCGGCGATCGCGAGCACGTCCTCGTCGGTCTCGGTCGGCAGGCCGCACATGAAGTACAGCTTCACCTGCCGCCAGCCGTGGCTGTAGGCCGCCGCGACCGTGCGGATCAGGTCGTCCTCGGAGACCATCTTGTTGATCACCTTGCGCATCCGGTCCGACCCGCCCTCGGGGGCGAACGTCAGACCGCTGCGCCGGCCGTTGCGGGAGAACTCGTTGGCCAGCGTGATGTTGAAGGCGTCGACCCTTGTCGAGGGCAACGACAGTGACACGTTGCTGCCCTCGTACCGGTCGCCCAGTCCCTTGGCCACGTCGGCGATCTCGCTGTGGTCGGCCGAGGACAGGCTGAGCAGGCCGACCTCCTCGAAACCGGTCTTCTTCAGGCCGTTCTCGACCATGTCGCCGATCGTGGTGATACTGCGCTCCCGCACCGGCCGGGTGATCATCCCGGCCTGGCAGAACCGGCAGCCGCGCGTGCAGCCGCGGAAGATCTCCACCGAGAACCGCTCGTGCACGGTCTCGGCCAGCGGCACCAGCGGCTTCTTCGGGTACGGCCAGGCATCCAGGTCCATCACCGTGTGCTTCGCCGTCCGGAACGGAACGCCGGTCCGGTTCGGCACGACGCGCTGGATCCGCCCGTCGGGCAGGTAGTCGACGCTGAAGAACTTCGGGATGTAGACACCACCGGACTTCGCCAGCCGCAGCAGCACCTCGTCGCGGCCGCCCGGGCTGCCCTCGTCCTTCCACTCCCGGATCACCTCGGAGATGGCCAGCACGATCTCCTCGCCGTCCCCGAGCACCGCCGCGTCGATGAAGTCCGCGATCGGCTCCGGGTTGAACGCCGCGTGCCCACCGGCGAGCACGATCGGGTCCTCGTCGGTCCGGTCCACGGCGTACAGCGGGATGCCGGCCAGGTCGAGCGCGGTCAGCATGTTGGTGTACCCGAGCTCGGTCGAGAACGACAGCCCGAAGACGTCGAACGCCCGCACCGGCCGGTGACTGTCGAGCGTGAACTGCGGGATCTGGTGCTCCCGCATCACCGCCTCCATGTCCGGCCAGACCGAATACGTCCGCTCGGCCAGCAGGTGCTCACGCTCGTTCAGCACTTCGTACAGGATCTGGACGCCCTGGTTGGGCAGTCCGACCTCGTACGCGTCCGGGTACATCAGCGCCCAGCGCACACTCGCCGTGTCCCAGTCCTTACTGACCGAGTTGAGCTCACCTCCGACGTACTGGATCGGCTTCTGCACACTCGGCAGCAGCGCCTCCAGGCGCGGGAACAGCGATTCGACAGTCATCAGGCACTTCCGGTCGAGGACAAAGCACCTACCAGATTAGCCCCGCAACCGCTCTACACCTGAATCGCCGCGGCTAGCTCAGGTGAGTGAGCAGGAGCGGGTTGACGATCTCGGGGTGGGAGTAGGTGACGAGGTGGGCGGCGTTCTCGATGATCTCGAGGTGGGCGCCGGGGATCTGACCGGCCAGCGGTACGACGGTTTCCGGCGGGACGGAGGTGTCGGAGTCGGTGGTGACGAGGAGGACCGGTGCGCTGATCTCGCCGAGTCGTGGGAGCAGGTTGGTGTGGGCGAGCGCTTCGCAGCAGGCGGCGTACCCCTCGTCCGACGTACTGAGAAGCATCTCCCGCACTGGGGCGGTGTCGGTGAACTCCGGGAGGAACCAGCGGCCCAGGGTCGCGTCAGTGATCGCCTGGGTGCCCTCGGCCCGAACTTGCGCGGCGCGATCCAGCCAGGGCTGCGGGTTCGCTGCCAGGTTGGACGGCGGGCAGAACAGGGCGAACCGGTGGAAGCGCTCAGGCGCGTTCTGCGCCAGCCACAGGCCGATGGCGCCGCCGAGCGAGATGCCGACGTACGACGCCTGCTCGATCTCCAGCGTGTCGAGCAGCTCGACCACATCGCCGCCGAGCTCGTCGATCGTGTAGGGCCCCTTGGGCGCCTCGGAGCCGCCGTGTCCCCGGTGGTCGAACGCGATCACGCGGAACCGTCCGGACAAGGACTCGAGTTGCGGCGCCCACATCGTGTGCGCCGCACCGAGTGACGAGCCCATCAGCACCACAGGTGCTTCCGAGGGACCTGTCTCCACATAGTTGAGTCGCATGCGACCCAGTATTCACCGGCAGATTGTCATTGCACTTTCCGGACCCGAACATCCATGTCGGCCAGGAATCGCAGCAGTGCCCCCAGCATGGTCTTGCTGGTCGCCCGCGTACGTCGCCTCACAGCTACTTCTCTCCTCACTCGATCCACACCAAAGCCGCCTACAGACAGGCGGGGCGGTCTGTCGATCGAGGCGGCTGGCTGAGCCTATCCCGCTCCGGGTTCGCGAGGGGCCGCCGGATCACCCGGCGGACAAACCTGCAGGTTGTTGCAACGAGCGGAGAGCACTCCCGAGATCAGACCGTAGCCGGTTGTGCGCGGGTGGTGATGGCGAGGCGGTTCCAGAGGTTGATGGTGCCGATGGCGAGGACCACGTTGACCGTTCCCTCTTCACCGAAGTGCTTGACCGCGTCGTCCCAGACGTCGTCCGGGACACCGTGGTCACCCAGCTTGGTGACCGCGTCGGTCAGGGCGAGCGCGGCCCGCTCGGTCTCGTCGTAGAACGAGACCTCGCGCCAGGCGGCCAGCCCGAACAGGCGCTGCGTGGTCTCGCCTTCCTTGAGCGCGTCCTTGGTATGCATGTCCATGCAGAAACCACACCCGTTGAGCAACGAGGCGCGCACCTTGATCAGGTGCAGCAGGGTGTGGTCCAGAACGCTCTGTACGTAGGTTTCGACGCCGTACACGGCCTTCACACCGGCCGGCACTGCCTTCATCATGTCGCTGCGTTGTTCCATACCTGTTCGACCAGATGACCCGGTACGGCGTGACTTCCGGGGCCGGTGACCTCGGTCACGTGGCCGGTTTGAGCACCGCCTGCGCCCTCGTCGCGGCCGCCTCGGCGGCGGCCTCCAGCACGGACTCGTCACCGGCCAGCACGCTGACCGACAGCATCACGTCGTTCACGCCGGTGATGAGGGCGGTGAGCTCGAGACCCCGCTTGGGACCGCTGACGCCCATCAGCCGGAACGCGAACGGCTCGGTGCCGTACTTCGGGGCGGTGAGCTCGTCGACCTGCATGGTCGTGCTGCCCTCGCCCTCGGCGCGCATGCTGACCCGCGTGCAGGACGAGACGGCGTCCGAGTACTTCTCCCGCAGGCTCGCGACCTTCTCCACCGAGCCCAAGGCGTCGAAGCCGAAGTCGATGTAGGGGCCTTCCTGACCGCCGGAGAACGAGCGGCTGACGGTTGCCTTCGTGCCCGGAGCCTCGGTGGCGTTCAGGTATTTGACCAGGGGCTTGCAGCGGCTGCTCGAGGTCCAGAACGGCTTCGAGCCGTCATCGGGTTCCTCGGCCTCGCGGGTGAACCCGGCCGGCAGGTCGGACAGCTCGAGGAGTGCCTTGGTCAGGTCTTCCTCGGAGCGCACGACCAGGCCGGTCGCCGGATCGGTCGTCGCGGTGACCGGTTCGGGCACCGTGGAAGTCGGCGTCGACGGGACCGACGGTGCCGGAGTCGGCGGGGCGGAGCTCTTGTCATCACCGCCACCACACGCAGTCAGCGTGAACGTGAGGGCGGCGGCGAGAGCAAGGGAGGACGACACGAACCTGGTCATGGAATTCCTCGGTGGCGGAGTCACACCGCTATCTGGACAACGTGTCCAGAGGGCGGCCGAGCAGGCAGCAGCGTACCGGATCAGAAACTGTGCGAACGCAGGTGGATGTTCTGCAGCAGACCGACCGCGAGCAGACAGGCGAACATCGACGAACCACCGTAGGAGACGAACGGCAGCGGCAGCCCGGTGACCGGCATGATTCCGAGCGTCATCCCGATGTTCTCGAAGGCCTGGAAGGCGAACCAGCACACCACTCCGGTGGCCACCAGCCGGCCGAACGCGTCGCGGGCGTTGATCGCGATCCGCAACCCGCGGAACAGGATCAGCGCGAACAGCACGATGATCGCACCGGCCCCGATCAGGCCGAGCTCCTCACCGGCCACGGTGAAGACGAAGTCGGTGTGCTGCTCGGGGACGAAGGCGTTCTGTGTCTGGCCGCCGTGGAACAGGCCCTGGCCGAAGACCCCGCCGTTGCCGATCGCGATCCGGGCCTGGTTCACGTTGTAGCCGGTGCCTTGCAGGTCGCCCTCGGGATTCGCGAACGAGGTGAAGCGATCGAGCTGGTAGGACTTCAGGATCTGCAGCTTGATCGCCAGCGCCGCGATCACCACGCCGGCCGTGACGAGGCCGAGCATCCAGCGTTTCGGGACGCCGGAGACCGCGATGATCCCGAACACGATCGAGCCGAGCACCATCACCGTGCCCAGGTCGGGTTGCAGCATCACCAGCACCACCGGCACCGCCGCGATCGCGATGGCCTGGGCGATGTCGACGGTCCGGGCGGTCGCGTTCCGGTCGGTCTCGCCCTTCTCCGCGATCAGCAGCGACATGCCGACGATCACCGCGAGCTTCGCGAACTCACTGGGCTGGATCGAGATCCACGGCAGCTGGATCCAGGACCGCGACCCGTTGATGGACGCACCGATCCCGGGCACCAGGACGAGGATCAGTCCGACGATCGCGACGGCGTACAGGATCGGGGCGAGCAGCCGGAGCCGGCGCGGGTCGGTGACCGCGGCGCCGACCGCGAGGATCAGACCGATGGCGAAGTTCATCGCGTGCCGGAGCAGGAAAAAGTGCGGGTTGCCCTCGGTCAGCGACTCGCGGTTGTGGGTCGCGGACCAGATCAGCAGCGCGCCGATCGCCGACAGCGCGACCACGCCCAGCACGAGGATCCAGTCCAGCTGCCAGACGGTCGATCGCCGGTCCGCGCGCGGCCTGGTCCGGATCGGGGAAAGCGTGGCCATCACTGCGGCTGCTTCGGCTTGGTGGCCGGCGGCGCCGGCTTGATGTCGTACAGCGTCTCGTAGATCTTCCGGACCGCTTCACCACCGGCACCCGAACCGGTCCCGGCCTGACTCAGCATCATCACCACTGCATAGCGATCGGTGTACGCCGCCATCCACGAGGTGGTCTGTTTGCCGAAGACCTCGGCCGTCCCGGTCTTGGCCCGGATCGGGATCGTGTCGAGCGGGAAACCGGCGAACTTCCAGGCCGCCGTGCCGCTGCGGGCCGTCTCCTTGAGCCCCTTGTCGATATAGCGCAGGTTGCTCGCCGAGACCGGCAGCTTGGCCTTCACGGTCGGCTTGATCACGTGGTTCTTGCCGTTGGCGCCCCGCCACGACGCGACGACCCGCGGCTCGTAGAGAGTGCCGCCGTTCGACAGAGCCGAGTAGACGACCGCCAGCTGCACCGGCGTGATCGTGGTGTCACCCTGGCCGATCGAGAAGTTCACCGCGTCACCCGCGCGGTAGCGGTAGCCGTCGACGCAGAACTCGCGGGAGAACTGCTTCAGGAACGCCGACGTCCCGGCCGGCGGGTTGCTCGCGAGCTTGCAGTAGTAGTCCTTCTGCGAGTCGTAGTACTCCTTCTTCCACTTGCGGTCCGCGATCCGGCCGCTCACCTCACCGGGCAGATCGATCCCGGTCGGGGTGCCGAGACCGAACTTCTTGGCCATCTCGACCAGCGGGTCACGCGCGTTGATGTCACCGGAGTTGCCGCCCTCCTTGAGCCACAGGGCGTAGGCGATCCGGTAGAAGAAGGTGTCGCAGGAGATCGACAGCGCGCGGTCGAATCCGATCATCCCGTAAGAGGCGGATTCGTAGTTCTTGAAGCGGCGATCGCCGACCTCGAGGAACGACGAGCAGTCCAGCCGGGTCTTCGTGCTGTACCCGGCGCCGAGCGCAGCCGCGGTGGTGATCGGCTTGAACGTCGACCCGGGCGCGAGCTGACCCTGCAGAGCCCGCGAGACCAACGGCGTCCCGGACTTGGGCGAGTAGAGCGCGTCGAGCTCGCTCTGACTGATGCCGCCGACCCAGACCCCCGGGTCGTAGTTCGGGTAGCTGGCCATCGCGACGATCCGGCCGGTCTTGGTGTCCATCACGACCGCGGCACCGGAATCGGCGACGTAGTTGCGTTTGGTGATCTTGTCGTACTGCTTGCGGGCCGTCAGCAGCGCGCCGCGCAGTTGCGTCTCGACCGAGGCCTGGATCCGTGCGTCGATCGAGCTGACAACGGTCGCGCCCGGGGTCGGTGCGGTCTGCTTCTCGACACCGGTCGTGTACCCGACCGCGTCGACGATGACGTCCTTCACACCAGGTGCGCCCCGCAGCATCGCGTCGTACGTGCGCTCGACGCCGGCCCGGCCGACGAGATCCGAGCGGTGCGGCACCGAGTCCTGCCCGGACTCGTCGATCTTCTCCAGCTCTTCGGTGGTGATCGGCGAGAGGTAACCGAGGATGTGCGCCGCGTTCACCCGGTACGGCGCCGGATACGCGCGCAGGGTCTGGGAGTCGGCCGCGACCCCCGGGAAGTCCTCGCGGCGTTCCATCACCTCGATCGCGACCTGCTCGCTGACGTCCTTGGCGACCGGGATCGGCTGGTACGGCGTCCCGTTCCAGCAGCGCGGTGGCTTCGAGGCACCGGGCTCGCCGCAGAGCATCGTGCGGTCCTTCAGCTCCTTCGGGGTCTGGCCGAGCACCTTGGCCAGCCGGGCGATCACCTGGGTCTGCTGCTGGTCCGGCAGCTTGGCCAGCACCGAGCGGTCGACGGTGATCACCAGCGACACCCGGTTGCCGACCAGCGTCCGGCCCTTGGCGTCCACGATCGTGCCGCGCGGCGCGGGCACCAGCACCTGGCGGGTGTGATTCTGCGTGGCGGCCTGGGTGTAGTCGGCACTGGACATCACCTGCATGTACCAGAGCCGGGCGAACAGTGTGCAGAACAAGGAGAAGACCAGCACACCGATCACGAACAACCGCAGCCGTGCCTTCAGCGGCGTCTCGAAGAAATCAAAACTCACGGGTCATCACCCGGCGCTCACGCGTGGCGGTGAAGCGGGACATCAGCCACATCACCAGCGGAATGACGACGATCGCACCGACCACGTCATAGCCGGCCGCGATCCCGATGCGGACACCGAACTGCCCCCAGTCGACCGAAGGATCGTGCAGCAACGCACCAGTCGCCGAGTAGATCAGCAGCGACAGCCCAGCTCCGAAGACAACGGTCAGGGCGACACCCAACGGCCCGACCGGACCGGCTGAGGTCTCCCGCCGGATCAGACCGGCCACGTAGCCCGCGATCGCCAGCGCGAGCGCCCAGCGACCGGCGGTGTGATCAGCAGGCGGCGCGATGTCGAGCAGCAGCCCACCCACGAACCCCGCGATCGCACCCCACTCCGGACCGCGCGACAACGCCAGCGCGATGACCACGATCAGGACCAGGTCACACGTGACTCCGGCGACCGCGATATTCGTCAGCACGGACGTCTGGATGGTGACTGCCAGCATCAACAGCAAGGCAGCCAACCCGACTCTTAATGCAATCACGTCAACTCCCCCTTCTCTTAACGAGCACTGCCTGCTGTTGTTGATGGCTTGAGTTGTGGTCGGGCCGGGCGAGCCGGCGGACCGGTCACCACACCCACGGTGTCGATCCGGGTGGGATCGACGTACGGCTTGATCGTTGCGGTCGTGCCGAGCCCACCCGCCGTCGCCGACACCGAAGTGACGACGCCGATCGGGACACCAGGCACGTACGGCGCGTTGCCGCTGGAACCCCAGGTGACGATCCGGTCCCCGACCCGGGGCTTGGCCTTCAGGTCGACGAGCTTGTAGTCCAACGTCCCGGCCAGCTCGCCACGGCCGGAGACGAATCCCAGTGCCAGCGTCGAGTTCAACCGTCCACCGACCGTCGAGTTACGGTCGCCGATCAGCAGCACGGTCGCGGTCGCCTCGGTGGTCCGCACCACGCGACCGACCAGACCACTGCCGTTGATCACCGTCATGTCGGCACGGACGCCATCCGCCGTCCCGGCATCGATCGTGACGGTGTGGTTGAAGCTCTGCAGGCTGCCGATCCCGATCACCCGGGCCGGCGTCATGGTGAACTTCGGCGCGAGCCGGAGCAGGCCGTCCAGCTCGCCGGCCCGGTTCCGCGCGTAGTCGGTGGTGTTCAGCTCCTGGCGGAGCTTGTCGTTCTCGCTTTGCAGTTTTTCGTTCTCTGCTTTCAACTTATCCGTTTCCGCGAAGCGGTCCCGGAGGTTGTCCACAGGCTGCCGGGCCGAGCTCGCGGTCGACTCGAGCGGGCCGAAGACCGCCGCCGCGCCGGCCCGCAGCGGCTCCACCGGCGAACCGGCCGAGCGGCGGGCGTCGAGCACGATGAGCGTGAAACAGGCGAGGATGATCAGGACCAGAATCGTCCGGCGGCGCCGGACCTCCCGCGGTACCCCGGCCGCCCGGACCAGGCCTCGCGCGGGGGTGCCGAGGTCTTTGAGCATGCTCAGCGCCGGTTGTCGGTGACGAGAATCCGGTTCAGCGTCTCGATGTTGTCGACACACTTGCCGGCCCCGAGGACGACCGCGTCCAGCGGGTTGTCCGCGACATGGATCGGGATCCCGGTCTCGTGCCGGAGCCGCTCGTCCATCCCCTTGAGCAGGGCTCCGCCACCGGTCAGCACGATGCCGCGGTCGACGATGTCACCGGCCAGCTCCGGCGGGGTCTTGTCCAGGGTGGCCTTGACCGCGTCGACGATCGCGGTGATCGGCTCCTCGATCGCCTGCCGGATGTTCGCCGAGGAGACCTTCACGGTGCGCGGCAGTCCGGAGATCATGTCCCGGCCGCGGATCTCGCTGTCCGGCCCGTCGGTGGTCGGGAACGCCGACCCGATGGTCATCTTGATCTGCTCCGAGGTCGCCTCGCCGAGCAGCAGCGAGTACTCCTTCTTGCAGTAGTTCACGACCGCCTTGTCGATGGCGTCACCGGCCACCCGGATCGACTGGCTGGTGACGATGCCGCCGAACGAGATGACCGCGACCTCCGTCGTACCGCCGCCGATGTCGACGACCATGTTGCCGGTGGCGTCGCGGACCTCGAGATTCGAGCCGAGGGCGGCGGCCATCGGCTCCTCGATGATGTAGACCTTGCGGGCGCCCGCCATGTACCCGGCGTCCCGAACCGCGCGCTGCTCGACCGCGGTGATGCCGGACGGTACACAGACCACGATCCGCGGTTTGGCGAAGTACCGGCGGCGGTGCACCCGCTGGATGAAGTAGCGCAGCATCTGCTCGGCGGCGTCGAAGTCGGCGATCACGCCGTCCTTGAGCGGCCGGATCGCGGTGATGTTCCCCGGTGTCCGGCCGATCATCTTCTTCGCCTCGTGACCGAACGCGACCGCTTCGCGCGGTTCGTCGGTCCGGGTCGCGACCACGGACGGTTCGTTCAGGACGACGCCACGCCCTCGTACGTAGACGAGGGTATTGGCCGTTCCGAGGTCGACCGCCATGTCGCGGCCGAGCATGCTGTTCGCCATCTCGGGGGCCCTCCACCTGCTCGGGTCCTGCGATTCTCAGGCTAAGCGCGGACCCAGCGCCACCCGGGGACCGACACGACCCGCCTGCCCAGCACGCATCGTATCGGTCCCCTCACCCAAACAACGTCCCGGGCTGTACTACGGCAGGTCCGGGAACCAGATCTTGATCTCGCGGTCGGCCGACTCCGGGGAGTCGGAGCCGTGGACGAGGTTCTCGCGGTTGGACAGCGAGAGGTCGCCGCGGATGGTGCCGGGGAGGGCCTTGCGGCCGTCGGTGGCGCCGTTCAGGGCGCGGACCACCTCGATGGCCTCGTCGCCCTCGAGCACCAGGGCGACCAGCGGGCCGCTGGTGACGAACTCGCGCAGCGGCGGGTAGAAGTCACGCTCGACGTGCTCGGCGTAGTGCTGGTCGGCCGTCTCACCGTCGATCGTGCGGAACTCCATCGCGACGATCGACAGCCCCTTGGCCTCGAACCGGCCGAGAACCTCGCCGACCAGCCCGCGACGTACCGTGTCGGGCTTCAGCAGGACCAGGGTGCGCTGCGACATCTTTCAACTCTCCGTAGAAGTAGTCGGGGCGGCAGAGCCTACCTGCTGAGCTTTCTTGACTTCCTCGATGCGACGGCCGAGAACAATGGCGGCCACCCAGAAGGCCCCGAAGGCCAGTCCCAGCAGGAACATGACGGGCACGACGAAGCCCAGACCAACGGCGCCGACCTGTACGGCGGAGCCGAGGATGTAGCCGGTCCGGTTGCGCAGCAGGCCTGCGGACAGGATGGCCAGTACGGCGAGGCCCAGGCAGACCGGGAGTGCGACGGCCGGGCGGACGTCGGCGACCGAGATCATCACCGGGGTGACGAGGGCGAGCAGCAGGGCCTCGAAGCCGAGGACGATGGAGGCTAGTGACCTCATTCGCCGTCAACCTCCTGGGAGTAGCCGGGAAGCGGGTCGGCCTCCTTGGGCTTGCGGACCAGCAGGGTGCGGGCCTCGCCGGCGGTGACCACCGAGCCGGTGACCAGTACGCCGCCGCTGCCCATGGCGATCGCGCCCTCCTCGGCCAGCCGGATCGCGTCGTCGATCGCGTCGATCAGGTGCGGACGGACCAGGACCCGGTCCTCGCCGAAGATCTCCATCGCCAGCTCACCGAGCTCCTCGGCCGGCATCGAACGCTCGACGAAGCTGTTCCGGGTGCAGATGACGGTTTCCATGATCGGCTCGTAGGCCTCGAGCAGGCCGTAGACGTCCTTGTCCTTCATACAGCCCAGGACGCCGATCAGCGGCTGGAACGCGAACGCCTCGGACACCGCCGCGACGGTCGCCTGGGCGCCGTGCGGGTTGTGCGCGGCATCGACGAGGATCGTCGGGCTGGTCCGGACGACCTCCAGCCGGCCAGGGCTGGTGACCTCGGCGAACCCGGTCTGGAGCAGCTCGGTGGTGACGCGACCCTCGGACTCCTCACTGGCACCGAAGAGCGCTTCGACGGCCGCGACCGCAGTGGCCGCATTGTGCGCCTGGTACTCACCGTGCAGCGGCAGGAAGATGTCGTCGTACTCGCCGCCGATGCCCTTGAGCGAGATCAGCTGGCCGCCGACCGCGACCGAGCGGCTGACGACCCCGAACTCGATTCCCTCGCGGATCATCGGCGCACCGACCTGGGCGGCCCTGGCCATCAACACTTCGAGTACGTCGAGGCTCTGCTGCGAGACGACCGCCGTACCGGACTGTTTGATGATGCCGGCCTTGTCCCGGGCGATAGTGACCGGATCCGCACCCAGGATGTGCGCGTGGTCGACCGCGACCGGCGTGATCACCGAGACCGTCCCGTCGGCGACGTTGGTCGAGTCCCAGGTGCCGCCGAGGCCGACCTCGACGATCGCGACGTCGACCGGAGCGTCGGCGAAGGCCGCGAACGCCATCCCGGTCATCACCTCGAAGAACGAGAGCGGGTGCTCCTGCTCGGAGTCGACCACGTCCAGGTACGGCTCGATCTCGACGTACGTCTCGACGAAACGCTCCTCACTGATCGGTTCGCCGTTCAGCGTGATCCGCTCCCGGACCGACTCCAGGTGCGGGCTGGTGAAGCGCCCGGTCCGTAGCCCCGCCTCCCGCAGCAGGGAGTCGATCATCCTGGCGGTGGAGGTCTTGCCGTTGGTTCCGGTCAGGTGCACGACCGGGTACGACTTCTGCGGGTCGCCGAGCAACTCGACGAGCCGCTGCACGCGGTCGAGCGTGGGGTCGATCTTCTGCTCCGGCCAGCGGGCCTGGAGCCGTGCCGATACCTCGGCGTAGGAGAGGTCGCTCATCAGGGCTTCAGTCTAGTGAGGCTGTGGATAAACCGTTCGGAGCACCCCTTGACAACCACTAGGATTGTGGGCATGAGCCAGATGTCCCGCGTTCCAGACAAGCCCAGCCTCGACGGCCTCGAGGAGAAGTGGGCTGCCGTATGGAAGGAGCAGCAGACCTACGCCTTCGACCGGACCGCGGAGCGCGCCGATGTCTACTCCATCGACACGCCGCCGCCGACGGTCTCGGGGTCGCTGCACGTCGGGCACATCTTCAGCTACACCCACACCGACCTGATCGCGCGCTTCCAGCGGATGCGCGGCAAGAAGGTCTTCTACCCGATCGGCTGGGACGACAACGGCCTGCCGACCGAGCGCCGCGTCCAGAACTACTACGGCGTCAAGTGTGACCCCTCGCTGCCCTACGACCCGGACTTCACCCCGCCGGAGAAGCCGGACCCGAAGAAGCAGATCCCGATCTCCCGGCAGAACTTCGTCGACCTGTGCGGTGAACTCACGCATATCGACGAGCAGGCGTTCGAGGCGATGTGGCGCCAGGTCGGTCTGAGCGTCGACTGGAACCACCTGTACACGACCATCTCCGAGGATTCCCGGCGGACGTCGCAGCGCGCCTTCCTGCGCAACTTCGCCCGCGGCGAGGCGTATCTGTCCGAGGCGCCGACGCTCTGGGACGTCACGTTCCAGACGGCGGTCGCGCAGGCGGAGCTCGAGGCGCGCGACTACCCGGGTGCGTACCACCGGGTCGCGTTCCACGGCACCGACGGACCGATCTACATCGAGACCACGCGGCCGGAGCTGATCCCGGCCTGTGTCGCGCTGATCGCGCACCCGGACGACGACCGCTACAAGCACCTGTTCGGGACGACGGTCAAGACGCCGCTGTTCGGCGTCGAGGTCCCGGTCCTGGCGCACGAGGCCGCCGAGATGGACAAGGGCGCCGGGATCGCGATGTGCTGCACCTTCGGTGACCTGACCGACGTCACCTGGTGGCGCGAGCTGCAGCTGCCGGTCCGCACGGTCATCGGCCGCGACGGCCGGATCCTGCGCGAGACGCCGGCCTGGCTCGAGGGCTCGGAGCTGTACGCCGAGCTCGCGGGCAAGACGACGTTCTCCGCGCGCGAGCTGATCGTCGGCAAGCTGCGCGAGAGCGGCGACCTCGACGGTGAGCCGACGGCGACCCAGCGCAAGGCGAACTTCTACGAGAACGGCGACAAGCCGCTCGAGATCGTCTCGACCCGCCAGTGGTACATCACCAACGGCGGCCGGAGTGCGGAGCTGAAGGCCGAGTTCATCGACCGGGGCAACGAGCTCGGCTGGGTCCCGGAGCACATGAAGCACCGCTACCTGAACTGGGTCGAGGGCCTGAACGGCGACTGGCTGGTCTCCCGGCAGCGCTTCTTCGGCGTCCCGTTCCCGGTCTGGTACCCGCTGACCGAGGACGGCGAGCCGGACTACGCGCACCCCCTGCTGCCGTCCGAGGACGAGCTGCCGATCGACCCGACCTCGCAGGCACCGCGGGGGTACGACGAGTCCCAGCGCGGTAAGCCCGGTGGGTTCGAGGCCGACCCCGATGTGATGGACACCTGGGCGACCTCATCGCTCACCCCGCACATCGCGTGCGGCTGGGAGCGGGACGACGACCTGTTCCGGCGGACCTTCCCGATGGACCTGAACACGCACGCGCACGAGATCATCCGCACCTGGCTGTTCTCCCGCGTCGTCCGGGCCAACTTCGAGAACGGGACGCTGCCGTGGGCGCGCTCGATGATCTCGGGCTTCGTCGTCGACCCGGACCGCAAGAAGATGTCGAAGTCCAAGGGCAACGCGGTCGTCCCGTCGGAGATCCTGGAGAAGTTCGGCTCGGACGCGGTCCGCTGGCGTGCCGCGATGGCCCGGCCGGGGATGGACTCGCCGTTCGACGAGTCGCAGATGAAGGTCGGCCGGCGGCTCGCGATCAAGGTTCTGAACGCTTCGAAGTTCGTGCTGTCGTTCGGGGCGACCACGGTGGACACGGCCGCGGTCACCGAGCCGGTCGACCTGGCGATGCTGCAGCGGCTGCGGGCTGTTGTCGCGGATGCGACGGCGGCCTTCGAGCGATACGACTACACCGGTGCGCTCGAGGTGAGCGAGCGGTTCTTCTGGACTTTCTGCGACGACTACGTCGAGCTGGTCAAGGAGCGTGCGTACGGCGGTCAGGGCGATGCTCCCGCGGCTTCGGCCAAGGCGGCACTCGCGGTCGCGCTGTCGGTTCAGCTGCGACTGCTCGCGCCGTACCTGCCGTTCGCGACCGAAGAGGTCTGGTCGTGGTGGCAGGAGGGTTCGATCCACCAGGCAACCTGGCCGACCGATGCCGATCTTGCGGTTGCTCCGCAGGAGGCCGAGGTTCTGGACGCGGTCTCCGAGGTGCTCGCCGGGATCCGTGGCGCGAAGTCCGCGGCGCAGGTCTCGATGAAGACCGAGGTCAGCAAGGTCGAGGTCAGTGGCCCGGCGGCCCGCCTGGCCCTGGCCGAGCGCGCCGAACCCGACCTGCGCGCCGCCGGCCGGATCACCGGCGAGATCGTCTGGAACGCCGAAGAGACCGACGCCGTCAGCGTCGTCGCCACTCTCTGACGTAGTACCGGTAGTGCCCGTCACCCCGGCCGGGGAGGCGGGCACTACGCGTTTGAACCGAACGACTACGCTGCGGAACCAGGTTGTCCGATGTGCGACCATCGGCCTCGACCCCGCGTCAGCACCAAGGAGCCTTCCCATGAGCGATCCCACCACTCCGAGCGACCCCGCTTCCCCCGAGGGACAGCCGGAGTCCCCGGAGACCGGTGCGGAGAAGCCCGCTCCCCCGGCACCCGCCGCGCCCCCGAAGCCCGGCGCCCCGAAGCCCGCCGCCTCGGAGAACCCGGCTGCTGCGAAGCCAGCTGCGGCGGACAAGGCTGCGAACGGCGAAGGGGAGCCGGCGAAGGGCGCCGACCCTGGAGCCAAGGAGGCCGGCAAGCAGGAGAAGGACCAGCCGCCGGTGACGATCGCCGTCGACAAGTCGCTGCCGCCTGGAACGGTGGTGATTGAGACGGCCGACGGCGCGACCGCGTACGGGGTGGATGGGAAGAAGGTCCCGTTCTGGCGGCGGGGGCCGTTCGTGACGGTGGCTGGGGCGGTGGTGGTGCTGCTGGTGCTGGCGGTGCTGGGGTATGTGTGGGGTCTGGGACCGTTGAACCGGCTGAACACGGCCCGCGGGATCACGCCGCCGGCCAAGCTCGCCGGCCTGGACCGGGTGACGGACGCGGACATCCGCAACCAGCTGCAGCTGGACCAGACGCGGCAGGCGCTGAGCCGGATCAACAACGGCAAGCAGGCGACCGTCGAGGCGTACGGGAACCTGGACGGCGACCGCCTGTTCGTGGTGATCGCGTTGCGCGGGAAGGTCGACATCGCGAAGACCATCGCGGACTCCGGCGCGGCACCCGACAAGGTGAAGACGATCGGCCAGGCCACCTGCGTCGAGACCACCGGCAACCTCCCCACGCAGTGCTACCGCGGTTCCAACACCCTCACCGTCATCGCCCAGTCAGCCAACGAAGGCGTCACCGTCGACCAGGTAGCCCCCGTCGCGGTAGAAGCCTTCCACGCGATGAAGTAGTGCCTCACGCGAGTAGGCCGGCTATGGCGGTCATCAGGGGGATGGAGACGAGGGTGCTGATGAGGACTGCGCTTCGGGCCAAGGTGCGGGAGGTTCGGTAGTGGACGGAGTAGACGTAGACGTTCTGGGCGGTTGGTAGGGCGGCTAGCAGGGTGGGGGCGAGTAGGGCGGTGCCGTGGAGGTTGAGTAGCCAGCGGGCGACGGCGTACGCGAGTAGTGGTTGGGCGACGGTCTTCAGGACGACAGCTAGTACGACGTCTCGCTGCAAGGTGATCGAGTCCTTCGCACCGGCGCTCAGGCTGAGGCCGTAGGCGATCAGCGCGACCGGTACGGCGGCTGCGGCCAGGAGGTCGATCGGCCGCATCAGCACGGTCGGCAGCGGTACGTCGAATGCCGCCGCCACCAAACCCAGCAGTGACGCCACCGTCAGCGGATTCCGGAGCGGACGCGTGAGCACCGTGCGCAGCTGGACCCGGCGTCCGCTCCCCAGTCGATCGCTGTCCAGGATCGCGAACGCGACCGGCGCGAAGACCAGCAGCTGGAACAGCACGATCGGCGCGACCAGCGCTCCGTTACCCAGCACGTACGCCGCGATCGGTACGCCGAGATTGCCTGCGTTCACGTACGACGACGCGAGTACGCCGACTGTCGCCTCGGAGCGGGATCGCCGCCAGAGCAGCACCGCGACCAGCAGGAAGACCACCTGGACGACGAGCAGGCTGGCCAGGTTCGTCACCAGCACCACGGAGAAGATCGAGTGCAGGTCGGCCCGGGCGACCGTGGTGAACAGCAGCGCCGGTGTCGCCACGAAGAACGCGAGCCGGGACAGTACGAGCTCGTCCTCGGAGCGCAGCACCCCGGCCAGACCGACGACGTACCCGAGCATTGCGACCGCCACCAGCGCGACGAACGCACCCACGACGGCGGACACCCGCGGTCAACTCCTCAACGGCTCGGCAACCTCCGGATCGTATCCGGAAGGCATCCAGGCACCTTCGGGCAACCACCCTCCGGACATCTTCACCGTTCGTGCCCGGGCGATTACTCTGGTAATCGCTGACAGCTCAGCGCATCGCCGCGGAAAGATTCCGCCCTGGGGGAAGGTACCGCCCATGCCTGCTCAACTCCTCAAGCGAGGGCTCGTCGTCGCGACCCTCCTGACGATCACCGTCGTACCGGCCGCGGCCGCAGCGGGCGGCGACCCCGGATCGTCGGGCTACAACTCCGACCCGGCCTCGCCGGGATACACCCCGGGCAAGGCGAGCATCCCGCCCCCGCCCGCGCCACGGGCCGACGGTGGGTTGCCGATCGGCGACGCGGACCTCACGGAGACGCGCACCGACAGCGCGCTCGCGCCTGGCGTGACGCTGACCAGGATCGTCCGCGGGACCGTGCCGGCCGACCCGGATGAGATCGGTACGACGACCCGAGGTCCCTGGGTGGTCAACGTGGTGACGATCGATCCGGCACTCGCGCAGGGCCGCGTGCAGACGTCGTACGGACCTGACCTGGCGCGGACCGAGAAGACCTCGGCACTGGTCAAAGCGGCCGGCGCGGTCGTCGGGACGAACGCGTCGTTCTTCACGTTCACCGCGAATCCGACGTATCCGGGCGAGCCGGTCGGGCTCGCCCTCTCGGACGGTCAGCTGATCAGTGAGCCGACCACCAGCATCAGCGAGATGAGTCTGCTGATGGATGCCCGGAGCAACCAGATGAGCGTGCAGAAGGTGCGCTGGACCGGTCAGATCAAGAACCGCGACACCGCCGCGACGCTACCGCTCGAGTTCGTCAACCACCCAGCGGTGGTTCCGGCCGCCTGCGCCGACCTCGTCGATCAGACCACGTGCACTGCCGCCGGCGACGTCGTACTGTTCACGCCGCATTTCGCTGCCAAGACCCCCTCGGGACACGGTGTCGAGATCGTCTTCGACCGGCTCGGGTGCGTGGTCCGGACGTCGGCCACGCGCGGCAGCACGATCACGGTCAGTCAGTTCGCCCTGCAGGCGACCGGCAAGGACACGAACGCACTGCTGGCCCTGACCGCTGCCGGTGGATGCGTCGACCGCAGTCACGTGCTCACCAACGACCAGGGCGCGCCGATCACCCTGCATCGCGGCCTGTACGGCGTGGTCGGGCGCTACCGCCTCACCCAGGGCGGCGCGATCGTCGTACCGCCTGGCTCCGGCAGCTTCTTCGCCCGCAATCCGCGAACCATCGCCGGGACCACGGCCGACGGGAAGCTCATGCTCGCCACCATCGACGGCCGGCAGACCACGAGCGTCGGTACGACGATGGCCGAGACCGGCGCGGTCGCGGACGCACTGGGCCTGACCGAGTCGGTCAACCTCGACGGCGGCGGGTCGACCACGATGGCGCGCACCGACGGCACGCTGATCAACCACCCGAGCGGAACCAACGGCGCGGAACGCTACGTCGGCGACGCGATCGTCTACTACCCCACCCGCCCGTAACCTGGTAGATGCTAACGAGCCAACATCACGAACGGTAAAATTCCACCCACTCGGGGAAGGATGGGCGACATGACTCCTTCCCGCCGTGGCCTCGCCGCCACCGCCCTACTGACCGTCGCAGCCACCCTCACCACAGCCCTCACTGCAACCGCCGTACCGACCGCGACGGGCGGGTTGCCGATCGGCGACTCCGATCTGGTCGAGACGCGGACCAGTGAGAGCCTGGCGCGTGGGGTGACACTGACCCGGATTGTGCGTGGGACGGAGCCGGCGCCGGCTGATCAGATCAACACGACGACGCGTGGGCCGTGGGTCGTGAGTGTGCTGACCATCGATCCGCGGCGGGCGCGCGGGCAGCTGCAGGCGACGTACGGCGCGGATCTCGCGCGGGTGGAGAAGACTTCGGATCTGGTCCGGACCGCCGGTGCGGTGGCCGGGGTGAATGCGTCGTTCTTCACGTTCACCGCGAACCCGGCGTACCCCGGTGAGCAGGTCGGCCTGGGGATCTTCGACGGCAAGCTGCTGAGCGAACCGCTGACCGACCCGGCCGAGGCGAACCTGCTGATCGATGCCAAGAGCAACAAGGTGCTCACCGGCCACCTGAGCTGGACCGGGCAGGTCCGCAACCGGTGGACCGGGGCGACGCTGCCGCTCGAGTTCGTCAACCATCCGCCAGTGGAGAGCGACACTGTGCTGTTCACGCCGGAGTTTGCGGCAGCGACGCCATCCGGTGCTGGTGTCGAGGTCGTGTTCGACCGGCGCGGCTGCGTCGTCCGGACAGCGACCACTCGCGGAACCACGCTGACCAAGAGCCAGTTCGCCGTACAGGCAACCGGCCAGGACACGAACGCACTCCTCGCACTCACCGAGCGCGGCTGCGTCGACCGCCAGCTCGCCGTTGCCGACCAGCGGGGCCGCAAAGTCCAGCTCCACAAGGGCTTGTACGGCGTGACCGGTCGCTACCAACTCACGTCGAACGGCGCGGTCGTCGTACCGCCTGGTTCCGGCAGCTTCTTCGCCCGCAACCCGCGCACGATCGCCGGCACCACCCACGACGGCAAGATCATCCTCGCCACCATCGACGGCCGTCAGACCACCAGCGTCGGCACCACGATGGACGAGACCGCCGCAGTCGCGAAGGCGCTAGGCCTGCACGACTCCATCAACCTCGACGGCGGCGGCTCCACCGCCATGGCCCGCGCCGACGGCACGCTCATCAACCACCCCAGCGGAACAGGTGGCGCCGAGCGCGCCGTGGGCGACGCCGTGGTCTTCGTACCGCGCCACTGATAATGACCTGGTGAAGCGGACGGCATTCCTGGAGATCCTGAGCGACCTCGCCGATACGGACCCGACCTTGCTCTGGGAAGAGCGGACCGTCGAGGCCGAGCCGGCGGCATCAGACTTCGTGCTGACGACCGCCGGCCCGGTCTCCGTCTACGTCTGGGGAGTGCGAGCCGAGTTCGACGACCTCCGCGTCCTGGTCGACGACCACACCTTCGACTTCGTTCCCGCAGCCGAACTCCGCGACTTCCTAGCAGCGGCGCTGTCCGGACAAGCAGAAGTCATACCGGGTCGCGGCCTGCTGCGGCCCGCGCGAATGGTGGTTCGCTCGGGCCAGCAGGTGTGGGAGTCGTAGCGACGGCTAGGCGGTGCCGGCCAAGGCCTTGAGGCGACGGAGGGTTTCTTCGGCTCCCAGGGCCTGGGTGGTGGCGTGGAGGTCGGGGCTCTTGGTGGCGCCGGTGATGGCAACACGGACGAGCTGGGAGGCCTCGCGGATGGAGCCGGGGTAGGCGTCCGGATCCTTCTTGTATTCCTTGGCGTTGGCGGCGAAGCCGTGCTTGGCGGCGAGGTCGCGGATCTGGTTGAACCACTCCGAGGCATCGTCGCGGTGCTCGTAGGTGGCGACCAGGTCCTGGGCGAAGGCGGTGACGACCTCCGGGGCGACCCCCAGCGCAGCGATGCGCTCGTCGGACGGACCGCTCACCAGCTCGAACAACGCCGGGAAGAAGAACGCGTAGGCGGTGCGGAAGTCGGACCACTTGCGGAGGTCCTTGCGCGGGTTCTCGACACCGTCGCGCTCGACCGCGAGGGCGCGCAGCGCAAGCTCCGGCTCGGCGTCCAGCACGGGGACGAGCTCGGCGTCGTACTCGCGAGCCCACACGCGCACCGCGTCGAGGATCTGCTGACCGCTCAGCGTGGCGATGTGGTCGGCGCTGATGTCCTCGAGCTTCACGAGGTCGACGAGCGGACCGGCGACACCGCACTGGTCGAGCTGGATCGGCGCGGCCAGCGCCTCGGCCAGCGGAACCTCGGCCAGCCGGCCGTTAGCCAGGCCGCGCAGGTAGTACAGGACCGCGTCGGCCGGGAAGCCCGCGCCGATGTAGAAGTCGACGCCGGCCTCGGGGTCCTTGCGCTTGGACAGCTTCCGCTTGCCGCCAGGGATCTGCTTCATCAGCGGCGCGATGTGCGCGTACTGGATCGGCTCGAACTCCAGCGCGGCGAACAGCTGCAGGTGCAGCGGCACCGACGAGATCCACTCGTCGCCACGGATGATCAGGTTCACCCGCATCAGGTGGTCGTCGACAGCGTGCGCGAAGTGGTACGTCGGGAGCCGCGGCGACTGGTCGGACGCCTTCAGGATGACGGCGTCGTTCCGGTTCGCCTCGTGCTCGAGCTCGCCGCGGATCGCGTCGGTGAACCGGGTCCGCTGCCCGTCCGCGTCATCCGGTGCGCGGAAACGGACGACGTACGGCGTCCCGTCGGCCAGCTTGGCGGCGACATCGGAGGCGTCGGCGTCACGCCAGATCGCCCACTTGCCGTAGTACCCGGTCGGGACCTTGTTCGCCTGCTGGCGACCGGTGATGTCGGCCAGCTCCTCCTTGGTGGCGAAGCACAGGTACGCCTTGCCCTGGCGGAGCAGGTGCCGCACGTAGGTCAGGTAGATCTGCTCACGCTGCGACTGCATGTAGGGGCCGTACGCGCCCTTGGTGACATCCTCGTCGGAGGCGATGCCGAAGTAGTCGAACCCGCGGTCGAACTGCGCCAGCGCACCTTCGACCTCACGTGACTGGTCGGTGTCCTCGATGCGGATCAGGTAGACACCGCCGGTCTTCGTCGAGATGTCCCGGTCGATCATCCCGGCGTAGATCCCGCCGATGTGGATGAATCCGGTCGGCGACGGACCGAGCCGCGTCACCTTCGCACCGTCGGCCAGCTCACGCTGCGGATACTTCTCCTCCCAGAACTCCGGCTCGGGGAGATCGGCAGGGAACAGGCCATCGATGACCGCGCGGTCGAGCATTTTGAGGTACGTCTCACTTCCAGGTCGGTGCCAACCTGTCGAGCCTAGCAACAGAACCGCGGTCAGAGCGTTGCGCGGTGGGCGCGGTTGATCTTGATGAGCTCGTCCAGGGTGTCGCGGGTCTTGAGCAGCTCGTTGATGTGGTCCGACAACCTGTCGCGTTCCTGGGCCATCCGGTCGGCGGCGGCATCGGAGGTCTGCTCGCTCGGGGCGTAGCTGCAGGGCAGCACATCGGCGATGGTTTTGCTCGACAGGCCGGCGGTGTAGAGCAACTGGATGAACGCCACCCGGTCGACCGCCGCCTCGCCGTAATAGGGCTGCCCACTCGCGCTCCGGGTGCTCGCGAGCAGTCCCTGCTCCTCGTAGTACCGCAGCGAGCGCACGCTGACGCCGGTCCGCGTGGAGAGTTCGCCGATCCGCATCGACACGTCGGATGTGACCTGAACCACGATGATTTGCCCCTCACATGGATGTGAGCTTTTAGCTTAGCTCGTATGACCTCTCTC
The DNA here is from genome assembly GCF_042262745.1 of Kribbella sp. NPDC056345. Classification (NCBI taxonomy): domain Bacteria; kingdom Bacillati; phylum Actinomycetota; class Actinomycetes; order Propionibacteriales; family Kribbellaceae; genus Kribbella; species Kribbella sp. NPDC056345. The sequence continues at coordinate 274,260 of NZ_JBHJQQ010000001.1, forward strand.
TTCGACAAGCACCAGCTCGGCCGCCTCGAACTCCCCAACCGCGTGGTGATGGCTCCGATGACCCGGGTCCGCGCCGGCGCCGGCGGACTCGCGACGCCCGCGATGGCGACGTACTACGCGCAGCGCGCGACCGCCGGACTGATCGTGTCCGAAGGCGTGCAGCCGAGTCTGATCGGGCAATCCAACCCCGGTACGCCGGGACTGCACACCGACGAGCAGGTGGAGTCGTGGCGCCCGGTGACCGCCGCCGTCCATGCGAACGGTGGCCGCATCTTCGCCCAGATCATGCACGGCGGCCGCGTCTCACACCCGGACACCAATGGCCTGCAGCCGGCCGGACCGTCAGCCGTCCCCGCGGTCGGCGAGGTCTTCACGCCCACCGGCCGGCAGCCGGCCCCGATGCCCCGCGCGATGACGACTTCCGAAGTACCGGAACATGCCCGCTCGTACGGCGAGGCTGCGCGGCGCGGGGTCGAGGCCGGGTTCGACGGTGTCGAGTTGCATGGCGCGAACGGCTACCTCATCCAGCAGTTCCTCTCCGACAACGCCAACCTCCGCACCGACCAGTACGGCGGCGCAGTCGCGAACCGCATCCGCTTCGCCGTCGAGGCGGTCGCGCACACCGTCGACGCGATCGGTGCAGCCCGCACCGGGATCCGGCTCTCCCCCGGCGCGACGATCTGGGGTGTGCAGGAGAACGACGTACCGGCGCTCTACACCGCGCTGCTCAAAGAGCTCGCGCCACTCGACCTCGCCTACCTGCACCTCGAAGTCACCACGGACGAGGCGACCCTCCGCACGCTGCGCGACCTCTGGCCAGGCACGCTGATCATCAACCCCGGCCCGGTGCTCGGCCCAGGTCAGACCCGTCCCTCCGATGCCGATTACTGGCTTCAGAGAGGCGCGGATCTGATCAGCTTCGGCCGCGCCTTCATCGCCAACCCCGACCTGGTCGAGCGCCTGCGAACCGGCCTCCCCCTGGCCCCCGCCGACGAGTCCACCTACTTCGAGGGCGGCACCCACGGCTACCTGACCTACCCGGCGTACCAGCACACAGCGGCCTAACTCAGCACCGCAACATCCGCCCAGGCGATCCGCAAGCAGGCCGGGCTGCCGTTGAGCCGGCTCGGATCGCCACCGGGCGGTGGGACCGGCGCAGTCTCCACCGCGTCGCCTCCGTTGGCGCGATAGAACCCCTGCGCCGCAATGTTCTGCTCGAGCACCCACAAGTACATGGCACGAGTCGCCGCCCGCTGCTCGACGGCACTCGCGGCCTGGCGCAACAAGCGGCCGCCGATCCCCGACCCACGCCGCGCAGTCCGCACGTGGAGGTTGTCCACCAGACTCCCCCACCGCGGATCCGCATCGAGCATCACATGCACGAACCCGATCAGCTGACCGGATTCCTCGGCCAGGATCGTCTCGGTGTGGGCCGGGGCGGCGAGCCGTTCCGTCCAGACCGTACGACGGTCGGCCTCGATATCGCCGTCCAGAAACGCATCGGCGTACGCACCTCGGTAGTGCCGCCGCCAACTGTCCGCGTGCAACGAAGCAACCTGCTCGGCGTCGGCCGCCGTTGCCACTCGAATCTCCACCTGACCAAACCTAGTTTGTGTTGGCATACTCGGCGAGCATGAGGATCAAGCCGCGAATCGTCCTGATGTCCGCCCTCGTCACCGCCGGGCTTCTCGTTGCACCTACCGCCCGGGCCGCCGGCACCGCGCCGGTCGATCCACGTCCGTCGACCGCGAAGCTCGCCGTACAGCTGCACAAACTTGCCATCCAGAGTCATGGCAAGGTCCGCGTCAGTCCGATCGGCCGCAGTAACCAGGGGCGGCCGGTCTGGGCGGCGCGGGTCGGTCATGGCAAGGTCAAGATCCAGTACGTCACGCAGCAGCACGGCGATGAGCCGCTCGGGACTCCGGCGGCGCTGGAGTTCCTGCGTACGGTCGGCGTCGGTAACAGCGCCTGGCAGCGCAGGCTGCTGTCGCAGGTGACCGTCGACATCGTCGTGCGCGCTAACCCGGACGGCCACGAACACAACTGGCGCTACAACTACGACCCGACCGCTGACCCCGAGTACGGCGAAGCCGGCAAGGGGTACGACATCAACCGGTACCACGATCCGGCGGTCGCGCCGGCCGACAACCCGGCGACCGAGGCCGGGCTGATCCAGCGCCGGTTCGCCGCGTTCCAGCCGGACATCATGGTCGACTACCACATGCAGGGTCGCTACAAAGATGCCTCCGGCAAGGAAATCACCGCCTCGACCATGTGGCCGACGCACGCCGGCGTGAAGCCCGCGGACGTCGACTTCGCCAAGCAGGTCGCGGTGGTCGTGCAGCGATCGATCAACGGCGCCGGCGGCAACGTGTCGCAGTACCCGGGTGGCGACTACCAAGGCATCGCCCGCAACGGCTACGGCCTGCTGGGCAGCGGCAGCGTACTGGTCGAGCTCAGCGACATCCCCGGTCGCGAGCAGCGCCAGATCTCGGATGCACTCGCCTCGATGCTCGCCATCGCCCGTTCCGCCGCTGACGGTTCCGTACGCACCATCGACCCCGCAGCCGCCACCGCCATCCCGCCCCGCGGCCCCGCTCTCCCCGGCACCGTCGAGGAGGACGAGGCTGCCTGATCGACAGCACGAACGACAGGAGGTCTACACCTCATCGCGGCTGCTGAAGCCGGGCGCAGGCGTGGGACGGCGTATACGTAGGTCTCTACATCCTGTTCTTAGTGCACCGAGTCGACGCGGACCTGGACGCCGTGGCGGGGGCGCATGGCTCCGTAGCCGATCGGCTGGATGCGTTGTGGGACCGGGCTGAGCGTTACGCGCTCGAGTAGGCGGCTGAGGACGACCTGCAGCTCGACCGTCGCGAAGGTCGCACCGATACAGCGGTGCGGCCCCGCGGCGAACGGGAGGAACTCGGCCGGCGTCGGCTTGTGGTACCCGGGCCGCTCCGGATCCCACCGATCAGGATCGAACCGCGTCGGCTCCGGCCAGATCTCGGCCAGCCGATGCGTGACGAACGGGCTGATGATGAGCTGGGTACCGACCGGGATCCGCTCTCCGGCGAACTCGAACTCCGTCGCGACATACCGCGCCGACAACACGGCCGGCGGATGCAGCCGGAGCGCTTCGGACACCAGGTTCGCGATCAAAGGATCGTCGTACGGCGCTCCGGCCGCACGCTGCCGGTGTTCCGGGGCGTTGACCAGCTCGTGCGTCAGCCAGCCCATCGCAGCACTCGTGGTCTCGTAACCGGCCGAGATCAGGCTGATCACCTGATCCCGGATCTCCTCGTCGGACAGCCGGTCACCGTCCTCGTCGACCGCCGTCACCAGCGACGACAGCACATCCGTCCCGGCCTCCTCCGGATGCGCCCGTCGATACGCAATCTCCTCGTACACCCTGGCATCGACCTCAGCCTTGGCCGCCAGCGCCCGCCGCCACTTCGGCAGGTTGAGCCGTTCCTGCAGCAGCCGCTCGAACGGCAGCAGGTCGAGCAGATCCAGCACGAGCTGCAGCTGATCCCCCAGCCGCTGCTCATCCGCAGCCAGCCGCTCCCCGAACAACAGCTCGATCGTGCTCCGCCGGATGGCCCGCCGGAACTCGGCATACGCGTCCACCACCTCGCCGGGCCGCCACCCGTCGATGACCCGATCGGCATTGCGCCGGAACGTGTCGACGTACCCGGCGATCTGCCGATGATGGAACGCAGGCTGCACCAACCGCCGCCGACGCTTGTGCGGCTCACCGTCACTCGTGATGAGCGCCGTCTCGCCGGTGATCGGAACCAGGAACTCGAACGCCTCGCGCCACCGGAACAGCTCCGAGTTGGCAAACACGAACCGATTCGCCTCGGCCCCGAAAAGGTAGGTGAAGTGAATCGGCCCGAGTCGCGTCTTCACCACCTCACCCCGCCGCCGGTACATCGCCACGAACTCGTCGTACGGACGGCGCAACAGGTCGAAGTAGTCAACTACCTTCGCGGTGGGCACCCATCCATCATCACCTCGCGTGATCGCGCACGAAGGCATCGTGCGCGATCACGCAACAACTCAGGCCGCTTCAGGCAGCCTGACTTACCAGCTGTTGTTGGAGATCGAGGTGCCGAGGTGGACCTGGTCGTAGGTGTTGCCGTCGTTGTCGTCGGTGTAGGCGACGGCTACTTCGGCGTACGGCGAGACTGCGACTGCCATCTGCTCCTGGCGGCCGGCCGTGACTGAGCTGAGTTGCTGGGCGGAGAGGCGGCCGGTGTCGGTGCCTGCGGCGTTGAAGCCGCGGACCCAGACGTCCAGGTCGGTGGCCTGGGTGGTCCAGCCGACCACTGTCTGCTCGGCGTCGTCGATGCCGATCGAGGGGGCCTTGCCACCAGCCGCGACCTGTACGTCGGCGAAGCGGGCGGTGCCGTTGGCGTCGAACGTGCGGGTCCAGGCGCCCGCCGTACCGGTGTGGTCGGATTCCCAGGCGACTGCGAAGTCACCGTTGAAGTTTGCCGCTACCGATGCGCGCGTCTGCTGGCCGTCGCCGTTGGAGTTCGCGATGCGGCGCGAGAGGTTCACTGCACCGTTCGTCCGTGCCAGACGGACCAGACCGACGTTGTACGCCGCGTTGGCGTCACCGTCCTCGTCCCACACGACCACCGCGTCACCTGATGCTGAGACGGCCACGTCCGGGTTGTGGTGCTGACCTGTGGTCTGCGAGGCGGTGACCTCCCAGGCCCGAGTGGTCGGGCCGGTGTACCCGGCCGCCTTCACCGTGGCCGGCGTACCGGTCTGGATGTCTTCCCAGACTGCAGTGAAGGCGACAGCGCCACCCAAGGGCGCGCCATCTGGGTCCACAGCCACGCGGGGGTTGATCTGCTGGCCGTCCGAGCTGGTGTTGGCGCGACCCGACGCGGTCACGGTGCCGGCGGTGTTCACAACCCGGTAGGGGATGTTGTAGAAGCCGTTGCCGTCCGGGTCGTCCTGCCAGACCACTACGGCGTTGCCGTCCTCATCCAGGTCGACGTCCGGATTCAGGTGCCGCCAGGTGGTCACACCGGAGTCGCCTCCGGCGGACAGCTTCTTCTCGTAGACAGCGGTCCCGTTGCGGAACAGCCGCAGCCAGATGTCGCTGTGCACGTTGTCGGTGGCGTTGTCGGTGTCGCGGTCGTCCTCCCAGACCACGGCGACGTACCCGGACCGGTTGATCGCGACGGACGGCGCATCCTGGTCGCCGGTGGACGAGCTGTTCGCAGTGACCCAGACCGGTGCCGCGATGTGCGCGGACGCCGTCGGCGCCATCAGCCCCAGCGCAGTGACCGCAACGCCTGCGATAGCCAGTGTTCGCTTCAGCATCGTCACACCGCCTGCAATCCGGGCTGACCCTCTTGGATGACGAACGATTTCACGGTCGTCGCTGCCGCGCCGTGCTCCGACACCTTGGCCACAGCGCGGAAGTCGGCCCGCATCTGGGTCGGGCTGATCGTCGTACGGACGTAGCCGCGTCGGTTGTTGAAGAACTTCAGCCAGGGGTTCGTCCCCACATCAGGGATCGCCGTAGCCCCGTCTCCGTCCCCGCCGGACGACACCGACGTGCAGACGAGCTCACTGCCGATCGTCGCCGAGTTGGCGTTCGCGTAGTCCTGCTTGAGGTCACTGGCCCACGCACGGTGCACGTCACCGGTCAGTACGACGGGGTTGCGCGTACCGCGGTCCACCCAGCCCTGCTGGATCCGGGCGCGTGAAGCGCGGTAGCCGTCCCACGAGTCCATGCTCGCGCCAGTCGCGTTGAACCGGCGGGCGAAGAACACCTGCTGCCCGATGATGTCCCAGGTGCCGGTGTGCTCGTTCAGACCGTTCAGCAGCCAGGTCTCCTGAGCGTTACCCGGCAGACTGCGCGAGGCGAGGTCAGCATCCGAGCAGACCTTCCACCCGTCGCCACAGGCCTGGTCGTTGCGGTACTGCCGCGTGTCGAGCATGTGGAACGTCGCCAGCTTGCCCCACTGCAGTCGCCGGTAGAGCTGGATGGCAGCGCCACCGTTCACCTGCGCCGGCCGCAGCGGCATGTTCTCGTAGTACGCCTGGTACGCCGCTGCCTGCCGAGCCGTCCACTGCGCAGCCGTCAGAGCAGGCGTGCTGTCGGCCCGGATGTTCCCGGCTCGGTTGTTCTCGACCTCATGGTCATCCGGTACGACGATCCAGGGCGCAGCCGCGTGAGCGGCCTGCAGGTCCAAGTCACTCTTGTACTGCGCGTACCGGCGCCGGTAGTCCGCCAGCGACACGATCTCGGTGGCTCCCGCGTGCAACCGCGGCCGTCCGGTCGTTGCGCCGTACTCGTAGATGTAGTCGCCCAGGTGGAGAATCAGACCGGGGTTGTCCTCGGCCATCCGCCGGTAGGCGGTGTAGTAGCCCTCCTCGTAGTGGGCGCAGGAAGCGAACGCCATCACGAGGTCGCGGCCGTTGGTACCGGCAGCCGGAGCGGTCCGGGTGCGGCCGACCGGTGAGAGGTGACCCTGAGCACGGAAACGGTAGAAGTAGTCGAAGTCGGGGTTGAGTCCGCCCGCGATGACATGGACCGAGTGGGCCGAGGCGGACTTCGCGACGACGGAGCCGGACGCGACCAGCGTGGCGAAGGTGTCAGTGGTCGACACCTGCCAGTCGACGGTCACATCCGCGGTCCCCATGCCGCCGAGGCCGTCGGCGTTCAGTGGCGAGGGGGCCAGGCGGGTCCAGAGGACCACGCTGGACGAATCGGGGTCGCCCGAGGCGACACCGAGCTGGAACGGGTACGGGACTGCTGCGGTCGCTGCGATCACGGCAGAGCGGACCGGGAGGGCGGTGACCCCGGCCGCGGCGAGTCCGCCGAGGACTAGGGTTCTGCGACTGATTGGGCTCATGAGGCCTCACCTTCACGGGTACTCAGGGCGGGGGTTTCCCGGACGGATGACGTGGACGCTGACATCCGGGAAACCTTGAGCGTTCGTGGTGCGGTGGCCATCTTCGCGCAATCGTCGTAACTTTCCTACCTTTTGGTTCGGTTCTGCTCAGTCCACGGCCAAAATGAGCAGTGCCAGCGCCGGGATGCCCTCCATCAGCGTGTTCAGCCACAGCCTCCGTTCGACGACGAGCAGCACGACCGACAGGAACGTGTGCTGGGCGGCGGTGAACACCACCAGCGCCTGCCCGGCCTCGACGTGACCGTTCCGGGCCAGGATCACGCCCGCCACCAGGGCGGCCGCCGTCGTCAGGTTGTAGAACCCGAGGTTGACCGTCCACAGCCGGACCGCGTCGAAGTCGGCCGGCTTGGTCAGGAACAACGGGTAGAGCCGCGGATGCCGGTACAGGAACGACTCCATCACCCAGACCATCGCCAGCAGCGCCGCGATCACCACGGCCAGCACCTGCGTCGCCGTACTCATGACCGGACCAGTTCGACGCCGTGCCGCTCGGCGACCGCGCCGAGTGCGGCGTAGTCGGTCTGGTCGGCGGTGGTGAGCTCGGCGAAGAACGCGCTCATCCCGCCGGTCCGGCTGAACGCGAGAAACTTCGCGCTCGGGGTGAGGACCGAGAACGTGTTGACGGTCCCGGCCGGGATGCTGATCGAGGCGCCCGGACCGAGGTCGTAGCCCTCGTTACCGGCCTGGACCAGGATCCGGCCCTGCAACACGTAGAAGGCCTTGCTCCACGGTTCCGTGTGCGGCGGGCCGCCGGGACCGCGCGGCGCGTCGATCTCGAACACCTCGAACTCGCCATCGGTGTGCTCCGCCCCGATCTTCACCGTCACAGTCGCGTCCGGCGCGACGTACTCCTGCCCGGTTCCTGCTGAACTCAGATGAACTGTCATACCGGCGACGGTAGGAAGCAGGACGGCGACCGGCCATCCCGGCGAACGGGGCATCCCGCAGCCGCTCGGATCCCCACAATTCAGGGATAGGCGGGCCCGGTACGGCGGCGCATACTGGGCCCATGTGGGAGGGTCGCGCGCGGACCGCGCGCCGGGATATTGCGGCGCTCGCGACGTCCGGACTGGGCGTCGAGGCGCTGCACACCGCCGCGATCGAGCTCGTCGCCGCGGTCGTGACCAGCGAGCTCACCTGCTGGGCCGCCATCGACCCGGGCACCCTGGTGATCAGCTCGATGACGGGTGGCCGGGACCGGATTCCACCGGAGTACGAGCCACTGCTGGCTCAGACCGAGTACGCGGGCGACGTACCGAACTCGTTTGCCGAGCTGGCTCGCCGCGCGCAGGAGGTGGCCAGGCTGTCCGACTTGCCACATCGCGAGGTGGTCGGGCATCGCCGGCTGAACGAGGTGTGGCGGCCGCTCGGCCTCGACCACGAGGTCCGTACGGCGTTCCTCGTCGACGGCGACTGTTGGGGTGCGGCCGGGTTCGTCCGGTCCGGTGCCGACTTCAGCGATCGGGAGTTGGAGTTCCTGGCCGCAGTCGCGCCGGCGATCGGCGCAGCGACCAGGGTCGCGGTCCGCACGGACGCCCACGGCTACCGCGGCGGGGCCGGCCCGTCGATCGTCGTCACCGGGCCGAACGGCGAACCGCGTGCAGTCACCGCGGCCGCCCAGACCTGGCAGGACGAGCTCGACCAGATCGCCCCCGGACGGTTCGCCGTACTGCTGCAGGCTGTGGTGACCGGGACGCGAGTCGCCGAGAGCGGCACCTTCCAGGCCCGTGTCCAGACCGCGTCCGGTGGCTGGGTCATGTTGCAGGGCAGCCGGTTGATCAGTGACGACGACCAGTCCGAGGTCGTCGTCACCATCGAGCCCGCCTCAGGTCAGCACCTGGTCGGCATGCTGCTGGCGGCGTACGGGCTGACCATGCGCGAACGCGAGATCTGCCTCGAGGTGATCTCCGGGCACACGACCACCGAGATCGCCGATCGCTTGTCGATCTCGCCGCACACCATCCAGGACCATCTGAAGGCGGCGTTCGCCAAGGTCGGCGTCCGCAGCCGTGGCGAACTGGTCGCCACGCTGCGGCCGGACGACCTGACTGTCAGCCGTTGATCAGCATCGTCGCGAGCTTGGGATCGAACTTGCCGGCCGGTTCGGTCGATGCGTTGCACACGCCGTCGGAGTCACCGGGCACCTTGACCCAGAGCAGCATCTCCGCACCGCCGCCTTGCTGCGCAACCGGTCCGAGCTTGCGGCCGCGCGGGTTGCACCAGGGGTCGACCGGCTCGTTGCCCGGCCCGTTGCCGTTGCGGCTGGTGTCGACGATGAACGGCTTGGGCGTCGCCAGGTGGGTGTTGAGGTCGTTGGCGAAGGCAACCGACTCGTTGGTGAAGTAGTAGTTCGACACGTTGACCGCGAGCCCGTGCGCCTTCGCCACCCCGGCCAGCTTCAGCCGGTTGGACAGTTCGGGGAGCTTGATGTCGTAACCCCAGCCCTTGTTGGTCGCGTCGGCGTACGTCCAGGTGTTCGGCGCGAACTCCTTGAAGGTCTGCAGCGCGAAGTCGAGCATCTCGTACCGGAAGGTGCGCTCCTCCTCGGTCTTGATGCACCCGATGTCGCCGATCGAGTCGGGCTCCACCACCACCAGGGCCGGGCGGGTACCGATCGCCGCGGCGAACGTCTGGATCCATTCCTTGTACGCCGCCACATTGCCCGCGCCACCGCTGGAATGGCCACCGCAGGCGTCGCGACCCGGAATGTTGTAGGCGACCAGCACCGGCAACTTACCGGCCGCGTTCGCCGGACCGACGTACTGCTGGACCGCGTCGGCCACGTTGGGGACCCAGCCACCGACCCAGCGGGCCATCGGCTTACTGGCCAGCGCATTGTTGATCGTCGTCGCCCTGGTGTCGTTCGGATTCAGGCGAACCCACTCTTTCGGGTTGGAGAGCGGGTCGACGTGGAAGCCGTTGGTCTGCGAGACCGGGTTGCCCGCGGGCGTGCCGTGCAGATCGATCAACGAGACGTTGTCCAGCCAGAAGGTATAGGCGCCGCCGGCCAGACCGCCGAGCTGGAAGGTGAGCTCGGCCTGGGTGGTGTCGAACTTACCGGTGAAGCCGAACGCGAACCGCTGCGTCTTCGTGCCGACCGCGAACGACTTGCCGAGAGTGTCGGTGTGCGGCGCCGTATTGAGCTGAACCGTGGTCCGAACCGTCCGGGCAGCCGAGGCGCGAGCGTCGAAGGCCAGGATGTACTTGTGACCCTGAACGATGGGGAACGCGGGGACCTTCTGGCCGACCAGCGCGTCCCACGGGTTCGTGGTGGCACCGGGTACGGCGGCCTTGAGCTGCCCGGCGTCCACGCTGATCGGGACGTTGTTCCCCCACCAGTTCGCCGTACTGGTGGTGAAGGCGCCGTTCGTGATCAGCTCGGTGGCAGCGCTGGCCGTGGGAGCGCTGCCAGGAATGATCACGCCGAAGGCAAGTGCGGCCGTGACCAGGCCGCGGGCAATCCATCGCATGTACTGCTCCTTTGGGGCGAAAGGGGCCGGTAACTGAGACCGGGAGCGCTTCCAGTTTGCCTGGTCACACTCCCGGTTGTCACTAGTTTTCGGTCACCGAATCAGACCGGCCACCGACTTACCCGTCGGCAGCGGGTCGAACGGCTTGCGGTCCTGCTGGCAGGTGGTGCCGTCGGCCGGGGCCTTCAGCGTAGTCAGGTACGTGGTCAGCAACTCGTCGGCGCACTTGCTCCCGCCGAGGCTGGTGGAGTGTCCCCAGCCCTCGATCGTGACCATCCGTGCGTCCGGCCACAGGTTCGCGTACGGACGGGTCGCCTGGTACGGCGTGGCCGGATCATGCCGGGTTCCGAACACGAGCACCGGTTCCTTGACCTTGTTCTGCCACGGCCCGAGGAACGCGTCGCTGTCCTTCAGCCCGAAGAACTCGCACTGGATGCCCACCCAGGCCCGGAACCGGCCGAAGTGCGGTGCGCGCTCGTCCGCAGCGTCGGCGTACGCCGGGTAGGCCAGCGGACGGCCGGTCTGCTTGGTCTCGATACACGGCTGCAGGCTGCTGCCGACCGACTCGTACTCCTCCTTGCGCTGGTTCCACCCGATCAGCGCCTGGGGTGCCTTCGGTGCGGCCTTGGCCTTGGCTGCCTTGGGGTTGCTGAGATTCGCCAGCAGCACCACCAGGTCAGCCAGCTCCGGGTAGCCGTAGGACGAGTAGAACTGCTGGAACATGACCATGACGGCCTGGGCGTAGTCGACGGTGAACTTCGAACCATCCGGCAGCGTCAGCTCGACCGGGTTCGTCTTCAGCCGTGCCAGCGTGGTCTCCGTGACCGTCCGCGGGTCGCCGAGAGCGTTCAGCGAACAGGCCGGGCCGGCCTTCTTGCACTCCAGCAGGAACTGCTGGTAGCTGTCCGAGGCGCCCTCACCCTGGCGGATGCGGGCTCCGACCGGCTGCCGCTCGCCGTTCGAGCCGGAGTACCACTCCGGGAGCAGCGTGCCGTCCAGCGCGAGAGCGCGGATGTTGTTCGGGAACAGCTTCGCGTAGGTGGCACCGAGATACGTGCCGTATGAGTAGCCGACGTACGAGAGCTTCTGGTCGCCGACGGCCTGCCGGAGCAGATCCATGTCGCGGGCAACGTTCGCCGTCGAGTAGTGGCGCAAGCGGTCGGGTGAGGTGGTCTGGCACTTCACCGCGAGCTTCGCCGCGGCGGCGATGAACGCCCGCTCCTGCTTGGCCGTCACCGGGAACGAACTGATCGCACCGAGCGCGGCCGCCTCCTCGGCAGCCGTCGGGTAGCAGGTCGCCGGATCCGACTTGCCGACGCCGCGCGGGTCGAAGCCGATGATGTCGAACTGCGCCCGCAGCGCAGGCGAGTAGAGGACCTGCGCGATCTGCTGGATGAACGGTACGCCGGGACCACCCGGGCCGCCGGGGTTCGTGAACAGGGACCCGATCTTCCTGGCCGGGTCACTGGCGGGCAACCGAGTCAGCGCGATCGTGGTCGTCGGCCCGTTCGGCCGGTCGTAGTCGGTCGGCACCTCGACCGAGGCGCACTGGAACGGCTTCAGCTCCGGCGCGGGACCGCAGGTACCCCAATTGATCTTCGGTACGGCGAGCTTCGGCGTACCGGCCTTGCCTGCTTGTGGTGCGGCAGCGGATGCGGTCACCGGTACGACCAGGGCGAACGCGGTGGCGGCGATGGTCAGACTTCGAACGATTCTTCGTTGCCTCATGCCGCCGACACTAGGGAGTGCCGAACTCCGGCCGCGTCCACCACGAGAAGGAGGCCGGGCACCCGCCGTACGGCGGACCCGGCCTCCCTCGTGCGAGTGATAGTTACGCGGTCTTGTCGCGCCGCTCGCGCTTGCGCTCGACCTGGTCGCGCGGGATCAGCGTGGGGTTCACGTTCTCCAGCACGACACCGCGGTTGACGACGACCTTCGCGACGTCCTCACGGCTGGGCACCTCGTACATCACGTTGAGGAGCACCTCCTCCATGATGGCGCGCAGCCCGCGGGCACCGGTGCCGCGCAGCAGCGCCTGGTCCGCGATCGCCTCGACCGCGTCCTCGCTGAACTCCAGCTCGACGTTGTCGATCTCGAACAGCCGCCGGTACTGCTTGACCAGCGCGTTCTTCGGCTCGGACAGGATCTTGATCAGCGCGTCGCGGTCCAGCGGGGAGACCGTGGTGATCACCGGGAGGCGGCCGATGAACTCGGGGATCAGCCCGAACTTCAGCAGGTCCTCCGGCATCACATCGGCGTACCCACCGACCTCGCGCGGCTTCTCCACCTCACGGGAGGCGTTGAACCCGAGGGTCTTCTTGCCGACCCGCTGCTCCACCATGTGGTCCAGACCGGCGAACGCACCGCCGACGATGAACAGCACGTTGGTGGTGTCGATCTGGATGAACTCCTGGTGCGGGTGCTTGCGGCCGCCCTGCGGCGGCACGCTGGCCGTGGTCCCCTCCAGGATCTTCAGCAGCGCCTGCTGGACACCCTCGCCGGAGACATCGCGGGTGATCGACGGGTTCTCGCTCTTGCGGGCGATCTTGTCGACCTCGTCGATGTAGATGATCCCGGTCTCGGCCTTCTTGACGTCGTAGTCGGCCGCCTGGATCAGCTTCAGCAGGATGTTCTCGACGTCCTCGCCGACGTACCCGGCCTCGGTCAGCGCCGTCGCGTCCGCGATCGCGAACGGGACGTTCAGCATCCGGGCCAGGGTCTGCGCCAGGTAGGTCTTGCCGCACCCGGTCGGGCCGATCAGCAGAATGTTCGACTTGGCCAGCTCGACGGCCTCGTCCTTCGCGTGCCGGCCGGCGCTCGAGGAGCCCTGACCGTCGCGGACCCGCTTGTAGTGGTTGTACACCGCCACCGCGAGCGCCTTCTTCGCCACGTCCTGTCCGACGACGTAGGCATTGAGGAAGTCGTAGATCTCCCGCGGCTTCGGCAGCTCGGTGAGTCCGACCTCGGAGCCCTCGTTCAGCTCTTCCTCGATGATCTCGTTGCAGAGATCGATGCACTCGTCGCAGATGTAGACGCCGGGACCGGCGATGAGCTTCTTGACCTGCTTCTGGCTCTTACCGCAGAACGAGCATTTGAGCAGGTCGCCGCCGTCACCTATGCGTGCCACCGGGACAGATCCCTTCTCTGAGCAGTCGAACAGGTACCCCCGAACCTGTTTCGACGGTACCCCGTCAGGAGCCGAAACACCGCGCTCTGGGCCGGGTTGTGTCTACGCCGGTGGCGAACGCGGCGGGGCCTTGACAGCGGCCGCCGGGCCGGGAGTGAACGGTGAGCCCCGGGCCGGGGCTCACCGCCGAATGCGTCAGACTCCGGCCGGAACCGGCTTCAGGGTCTGCAGCACGTCGTCGATCAGGCCGTACTCGATCGCCTGCTCGGCGGTCAGGAACTTGTCCCGCTCGATGTCACGGGAGACCTCTTCGTGCGACTTGCCGCTGGCGTCGGCGATCATCTTCTCCAGCAGCGCGCGCAGCCGGAGGATCTCGTTCGCCTGGATCTCGATGTCGCTGGACTGCCCGTAGGTGCCCTCGGTGGCCGGCTGGTGGATGATGATCCGGCTGTTCGGGAGCGCCAGCCGCTTACCCGGCGTACCGGCGGCGAGCAGCACCGCGGCGGCCGAGGCGGCCTGGCCCAGGCACACGGTCTGGACGTCCGGCTTGATGTAGCGCACGGTGTCGTAGATCGCGGTCAGCGCGGTGAACGAACCACCGGGCGAGTTGATGTAGATGCTGATGTCGCGGTCGGAGTCCATCGACTGCAGGCAGAGCAGCTGCGCCATCACGGCGTTCGCGATCTCGTCCGTGATCGGCGTGCCGAGGAAGATGATCCGGTCCTCGAACAGCTTGGTGTAGGGGTCGATGCGGCGCATGCCGTACGACGTGCGCTCCTCCCACTGCGGGATGAAGTAGTTCATGTGTGCGTCCTCTGTCGGTGGGAGATCAGGAGTTCGGGCTGCCGGAGCTGAGCTGAGCGGCGCTGTTGACCACGTGGTCGATGAAGCCGTACTCCTTGGCCTTGTCGGCGGTGAACCAGCGGTCGCGGTCCGCGTCGGCCTCGACCTGCGCCAGCGGCTGGCCGGTGTGCTCGGAGATCAGCTTGAACAGCAGCGCCTTCAGGTGCAGCGACTGCTCGGCCTGGATCTTGATGTCGGACGCCGTACCACCCATACCGCCGGAGGGCTGGTGCATCATGATCCGGGCGTGCGGGAGCGCGTAGCGCTTGTTCTTCGCGCCGGCGCAGAGCAGGAACTGGCCCATCGAGGCCGCCAGGCCCATCCCCACCGTGGCGACGTCGTTGGAGATCCACTGCATGGTGTCGTAGATCGCCATGCCGGAGTCCACCGAGCCACCCGGCGAGTTGATGTACAGCCAGATGTCCTTGTTGGGGTCCTCGGCGTTGAGGAGCAACATCTGCGCGCAGATCGCGTTCGCGTTGTCGTCGCGAACCTCGGACCCCAGGAAGATGATCCGGTTCTGCAGCAGGCGCTGGTAGATGTGGTCGTCGTGTCCGCCGGATCCATTGCCGCCCGCGGCGGTGGGGCTGGCTGCAAATGTCTCGTTCACGAAGCCGACATTACTGGGCGGCGGCGACAGACCTAAGGCTGGGCCACAGGTGTTCGCTCACGGCGCACCGGTGAGGCGGAACAACCGCCCCGAACCAGCCTCGATCGTGACCCGGAACGCTCCCGCGGTCAGGGTCACCGGCTGGTAGACACCTGTCGCCGGGACGAACTCCTCGACCGCGCCGACCGCCGCCTGGACGGTGATCGTGACGTTCGCGGCGGCGCCGTACCGGCGGTTGGCCACGAAGAGCCAGCGCCGGCCGTCGTCGGCCACGGTCCGGAACTGGCCGAGTACGGCCGGATCACCAGCAACAGAGCGCAGCTGAGTCGAAGGACTGAACCTGGTCGCCCCCAGCGGCAGCGGATCCTCGTTCGCGTGCACCACCGACTCGCTCACCAGGTGCTTCAGCTGCCGGCCGATCGGCTGCAGCCAGGTCGTGTTGATCGTCCTGGCCCAGCCGTACTTCTCGGTCGGACGCCCCTGCGCATCGATCAGCGCCGGACCGAAGGTGAAGTCGGGCCTGCCGACGGGCTGCCAGTAGGTGAAGTACTGGATGCCCTTGCACCCGTACGCCAGGCTCATCGAGATCTGCCATCGCAGTTCCTCCCGGGTGGGCGACTTCATGTTTCCGTGCAGCAGCGTCTGGATGTACGTCCAGGTCGGGAGCCCAGCCTGCAGACCCGCCTGCCGGATCAGCGCCCAATTGAGGAAATACGTCGGTCGAAGGGTGTTGTCGGTCAGCAGGGGGTAGTGGTCGAACGAGATGAACGTGGGCGCGAACTGGTCGACGTACCGGTTCAGGAAGTCCTTGTACGCCGCCTCCTGCCTCGGGTCGTAGAACGGGACCAGGTTCACGTGGGTCAGGTCGGTCGGACCTGCGGCAGCCAGTACGTCGGCGATCATCCGCAGCCGCGGGTAGAGGCGTGGAGCCGGTTCGTCGTACAGGCGGAATCCACCGAACGCGGGCAAGGCGGCGTACTGGTCGCGGACCCGGCGGATCTCGTCCTGCCAGCCGGGACAGACGGTGGCCTGGCTGATGCGGTCGTCGGACGGCAGTGCGGTCAGCCCGACGTCCGCGCAGCGCTGCAGCATCGGCAGGCTCTTGTCCCAGCCGTGCACGTCGTTGCCGGAGTTGACGAAGGTGAAGCCCGCGTCGGCGATCTGTTGGTAGCGGGCGAGGTTGGTCTCGGAGGACGGCGGCGGCCAGAAGAAGCCGATCGGATACGTGTCGTCGGCCAGCAGCCGCGGTACGGCGGCCTGAGCGGCGGTTTTGGCCTGGGCTGTGGTCAGAAGCGCTGGAAGGGCCACGGAGGCCGCACCAAGCTTCAGGAACGTCCTGCGTGTCGTCACTGGTTCACCTGCCTGGTCCAGGAGGCCGCTGCCGGGCCTGACGTGAACTGCTCGTCCCCCATCGGCGCCCAGGCGCTCCACACGCCGGGCTGGTCGGTGAGGTGGCGCTGCCAGATGCGGTTGTCCGTACCGAGCGCGAACAGGTTGAGGCGGCCTGGTGCCCAGGAGGCGGCCGCGGGGGCTTCTTTGAAGGTCTGGGCGCCGTCCAGCACGTACCAGGTCGTCCAGGCCTTGGCGGTGAAGTCGTACCAGGTGTGCCAGACCTTGCTGTCGGCACCGAGTGCGAAGACCTCCAGGTGCGCCGGGCCCCAGGAGACCGCACCGGGTGAGGAGGTGAACTCCTTGTCGCCCATCGGGACCCAGCCGCTCCAGACACCGGGCGCGGTGAGGAAGCGCTGGTACATGCGGTTGTCGATGCCACGGGCGAAGACGTGCAGCCTGTCCTTGGCGTAGGCGGACGCGGCCGGGGCGCCCTGGAACTCCATGGTGTCGTTCGGCCAGCCGTACCAACCACTCCAGCGCTGCTCGCCGAAGCGGTACCAGTTGTGTTGGAGGTGTTTGTTCTGGTCGAGTGCGAAGACCTCGTAGTGGCCGGTGCCCCAGGAGGCTGCAGCTGGGGCCGCTGCGAAGGTCTCAGTCCCCAGATCGCCCCACATGCTCCAGCCACCGAGCAACATCTGGTTGTTGACGTAGGCGCGATCCTTGATGCGGCCGTCTGGTCCTAGGGCGTTCAGGTGGACGACCTGGTCGTCGTGGGACGCGGCAGCGGGTGCTGAGGCCAGATCGCCACGAAGGCTCTGCCAGCAGGTCCACGGGTTGCCGAGATCCCAGTAGCGCTGCCAGAGCGCGTTGTCGGTGCCACGGGCGAACAGGTCGATACGACCGGCTGATTCGGCCGCCGGTGCCACGGCGGCCGCCGTACAGGCTGCTTGGGCTTGCTCGGGCACAGGGCCGCCTGCGGCGAGTGCTGCCAGTACGACGACAGCCAGCACCCGGGCGGACCTCCCGAGGGGACGGGTGGAGGTCATGGCGTGACGCTAGCCCGGACCGCTTTCAGCTCGCTGTCAACGCGAAACGGCCCGGAACCCCGTGGCGGGGTCCGGGCCGTTCGACGGACAGATCAGGCCTTGGCGGGCTCTTCCACCGGCGCCTCGGCAGCCTCCGGGTCGGCGTAGCTGCCGTCCGGCTGCAGGGTCTTCAGCTCGACCACGTTACCGGAGGCGTCGCTGACCTTGGCGTGCTCCACCAGGTGGGCCAGCGCCTTGCCGCGGACGACCTCGGAGACCAGGCTCGGGACCAGGTTGTTCTCCACCGCGTGCTGGGCGAACTGGTCCGGGCTGACGCCGGAACGCTGTGCGTGCCGGACGATGTGCTCGGTGAGCTCCTGGTCGTTGACGCTCAGCTCCTGCTGCTCGGCCACCAGGTCCAGCACGAACTGCGCCTTGATCGCGTCCTCGGAACGCTTCTTCAGGTCCTCGTCGAACTCTTCCTGGGTCTGCTCCTCGCCCTCCAGGAACTGCTCGAACGACATCCCGGAGTACCCGAGCTGCTGCTCCAGGTTCTCCTTGCGGGCGGCCAGCTCGTCGGTCAGCAGACCCTCGGGCACCGGCACGTCGACCAGGGTCAGGATCTTCTCCAGCACCGCGTCGCGGGCCTCGCCGGCCTGCTCGAGCCGCTTGCCGCGCTCCAGCCGGGCCTGTACGTCGGCCTTCAGCTCCTCGGCGGTGTCGAACTCGGACGCCGTCTGCGCGAACTCGTCGTCGAAGGCCGGGAGCTCCTGCTCCTTGACCGCGGTCACCGTCACCTCGACGTCGACGTCGTCACCCTTGAGCGAGCCACCCACCAGCTGCGTGACGAACGTCTTGCTCTCGCCCGCGCTCAGCCCGGTGACCGCCTCGTCGAGGCCGTCCAGCAGCTGACCGCTGCCGACCTGGTACGACAGGCCGGTGGCCTGGGCCTCCTCGACCTTCTCGCCGTCCTTGCTGGCCGACAGGTCGATGGTGATGTAGTCCTTGTCCGCCACCGCCCGGTCGACCGGGTTCAGCGAGCCGAACCGCTGCCGCAGCGCCTCGATCTGCTCCTCGACCTCGGAGTCGGCGATCGCGATGTCCTCGACCTCGGCCTCCAGACCCTCCAGGTCCGGCAGCGTGATCTCCGGGCGCACCTCGACCTCGGCGGAGAACTGCAGGCTCTCCTTGTCGTTGAACTCGGTGACGTCCACCTCAGGCCGGCCGATCGCCTTCACCTGGTTGTCCTGGACCGCCTGCGAGTACAGCTTCGGCAGCGCGTCGTTGATGGCCTCTTCGAGAACCGGACCCCGGCCGACCCGCTGGTCGATCACCTGCGGCGGGATCTTCCCCTTGCGGAACCCAGGAACCTGGATCTGCGAGGCGATGCTCTGGTACGCCGCGTCGAGGCTCGGCTTGAGCTCCTCGAACGGCACCTCGACGATGAGCTTGACCTTCGTCGGGCTCAAGGACTCGACGGTGCTCTTCACGGTGGCGGTTCTCCTTGATCTGATGACATAACCGGCGCGGCGGACAGCCCGCACCACAGCGGTGCTGCAGGGGGTGTGTCGGGGCGACAGGACTCGAACCTGCGGTCTCCTGCTCCCAAAGCAGGCGCGCTAGCCACTACGCTACGCCCCGCAGTGACCGCACGAGTCTAGTCGACCCGAAGGGGTGCTCGCGCCACCACCCCACCCCGGAACCAGTTTGAGCCCCGGCCCGGTGATGTGGAATCATGTCCGACGCACCCATTCCGATGGGCGCACGCGGGTGTAGCTCAATGGTAGAGCCCCAGTCTTCCAAACTGACTACGCGAGTTCGATTCTCGTCACCCGCTCGATCGAGGGCGACCTGTGTCTGCGGAATGCGCAGAGCTGGTCGCTCTCGCCATTTCATGGCTCGCTTCGCTCGCGGCGGGGGCTTCGCCACCCGCGCCCCCACCTCGCTTCGCTCGGCTCCCGCCATGGCTGGGGTCGCTTCCCCGGCTCGCCCACCCTGGCTGGGGTCGCTTCCCCGGCTCACCCCCTGGCTGGGGTCGATTCCACGGCTCGCCCACCCTGGCTGGGGGCGCTTGCCCGGCTCACCCCCTGGCTGGGGGCGATTCCACGGCTCGCCCCCCGTGGCTGGGGTCGATTCGCCGGCTCGCCCACCCTGGCTGGGGGCGCTTGCCCGGCTCACCCCCTGGCTGGGGTCGATTCCACGGCTCGCCCCCGTGGCTGGGGTCGCTTCGCCGGCTCGCCCTGCCTGGCTGGGGTCGCCCCCACAGCTCACCTCCTGGCTGGGGGCGGTTCTGGGGGTTTGGGGGTGGGGGGTGGAGACTTGGGGGGTGGGGGATTTGGAGGGGGAGCGGGGGGAGGCGGCTTATTGGGCTTGGTTGTATGGGCGGTGGGAGCCTATGGGGCCGGCTGGGGTGGTTGGGTTCATGCGGGGGTTCGGGCGGCCGTGGTGGGTGGTTGGGGGCTGGGCTATTGATGCGTTCACGGGGATGGGGCGGGAGCACTCTGATGTGGATGTGTCGATCTTTGCTTCTGATGTGGCGGCGCTTCGGGCGCATGTGGGTGATCGGTGGCAGTTGTGGAACCTTGCGGGCGGGGACATGCGGCCACTGACGGACCGGCACCCGGAGGTGTTCGGGCCGGCCACTCAGGTGTGGGTTCGGGAGCACGGGGATGCGCCGTGGGTGATCGATCTGCCGTTGACGCCGGATCGGGATGGCCTGTGGACCAACAAGTACTACCCCGAGCACACCGGCCGTCTGGAGGACGTGACGTGGGTGGCAGAGGACGGCATCCGTTACCTGAACCCTGAGATCGTGCTGCTGTTCAAGGCTCGGCTGTACCGGACCAAGGACCAGCACGACCTGGATCGGGCCTGGCCGTTGTTGCCGGCTGACAGGCGGCAGTGGCTGCGGGAGACGGTACGGAGCTACTTCCCGGACTGCCCGTGGAAATTCGTGTGACAGGGCTGGCGGTCCGAGGAATCGTTGGGGGTTCGGCCCGCCGCGGGCTGGGAAGTCGAGTATTGCGACGGTCATCCAGAACTACCGCCCCGGCGTCGGCCTTCGCCCCGGGGGTGAACGCCCTGACCTCGAGCCCCTGGTCGTGACCCTGTACGCCGCCATGTACGACGCGATCGCGGCCCACAGCCGGCTCGGGCTCAACGTGGTGATCGATGCCGTGCACCACGATTCGTACTCGACTCCGCTCGGGATCCTCCCTGCCTGCCTGCCTGCGCCGGCTCGAGGGGTGCCGGTGCGGAGGTCATTCGGGAGCAGCTGGTGAACCGTTAGGGTCTGCGGGTGGCTCAGATCGGGGACGGTACGACGCGGCTTGTGGTGGTGCGGGGGAATTCGGGGTCGGGGAAGAGCAGTACGGCGCAGGAGATTCGGCGGCGGCTCGGGTACGGCGTGGCGTGGGTGGAGCAGGACTACGTACGCCGAACTCTGTTGCGTGAGCACGACAAGTTCGGGCAGCCGAATGTCGGGTTGATCGACCTGACGGTGCGGTATGCGCTCGACCACGGGTATCACGTCGTACTGGAAGGCATTCTGAACAACCGCACGTACGGCGAGATGCTGCGGCAGCTCGTTGCGGACCACGCCGGTGTGACTGGGGCGTACTACTTCCAGCTGCCGTTCGACGAGACCATCCGGCGGCACTCGACGCGGGAGCTGTCGAAGACGGTCACGGCAGAGCAGATGCGTGACTGGTACTGCGACATCGACCTACTGGGTGTTCTTGGTGAGCAGGTGATCGGTATCGACAGCACACTGGACCAGACGGTCGACCGGATCCTCACCGACCTCAGCTGGACCTCCGGCGGTGCGATCAACGAGCCGATCGCGCACTAGCCGCGGTCGACCAGCTCACGGAGCGCCGCGGCGTGGCCGGCGTGGTGCGCAGTTTCGGTCGCCATGGTGAAGAGCAGGAAACCCAGTGTGGTCTCGTGATTCTCCCAGTGCGCGACGTGGCCGGGGCTGTCCAGCTCCAGGGACAGGATGACCTGGTCGGAGTGCGCAGCCAGCTCTCGGTAGACGGTGGTGATGTAGTCGGTTGACTCGTCCGGCTCAGCCCACATGTCGTGCTCTTCATACGGGTCGTCGCGGAACCAGGACGGGCGCAGCGCTGGTGTGCGACCGAGTGACTCGCCCAGGTAGCCATGCTCTTCGCCGGCCAGATGCTTGACCAGGCCGAGCAGATTCGTCCCGCTGGGCACCATAGGACGCCGGCGGTCGTACTCCGAGAGCCCGTCAACCGCAGCAAGCACCTGCCCGCGGCTGCGGCGCAGACTGTCCAACAACTCAAGCTTCACCGGTGCTCCTCAACAACCTTCAGAACCTCGTCAGCGACGGCCGTCACTGGCTGACTCGCATCGACGAGAGTGGCGCCGAAGCGTGCATTGTCAGCATCGATGGTCGCGTGCCAGTGGAGAATGCGGCCCAGTTCCTCCTCGGAGGAACCGAAGCCCTCGGGCCGCTGCGCGATCCGCCTTCGTACCGTATCGGCGTCCACCGACAGACTGATGACGTGCGCGAAGAGCGCCCAGATCTCACCCTCATTGCCCACCGTCCCGCAGACGAACCCAACCACGTCCCCCACCTCCATCACGAGCCGACGGACCGTCGCAGGCGGCAGGGTGTAGGTGTGGTCGGCAAACCACGCGTCATCGCGCAGCGCGGCCTCCGGCATAGCGACCGCAGTCCCACTCCGATCCAGCCACTCCCCCAACCCATCCGCATCCACGTCGTACGCGGGGTGACCACGCCGTACCAGCTCCGCGCATACCGTCGACTTCCCCACACCGGACGCACCAGCCACATAGAACAAAGGCATCCCCGCAGTCTCCCGTACGACGTCAGTCCGCGCTGAGGGTTTTGATGGTGCGCAGCGGTGATAGCGCTGCGATCAGTACGCCGATGAGCGTGCCGGCACTGGACAGCAGCAGGGTGGGGCGCAGACCGAGGGCGGTACCGAGCACACCGGCCAGTGCGGCGCCCAGGGCTTGTCCGCCGATGACCAGGGTGCGCCAGGTGGCCGTGGCTTGGCCTAGCTGGTGCGGTGGGATGCGGGACTGCCGGAGTGTCCGTTGCGGGATGCCGAACAGCGCCATGCCGAGTCCGGAAACCGTCTGACCCAGGTAGATCACCGGTGCCAGACCTGTTGCCAGCGCGGCACCGGACACGACAGACAGGAACTGTCCGGACAGGTAAGCGCGACCGATGCCGACGCGGTTGCACCAGGCGGTGGCCAGCAGGGTGCCGACCACGGCTGCGGCTCCGGACGCTGTCAGAGCAATACCGACGTACGCCGGGGACCAGTGCAGCTCCCGGACCAGATACAGCACCACAAGCGGCCCCTGCATCGCACCGAAGAGCGAGGCGACTGTCGCCGACAACGTGAGCGGACCGAGCACGCGATCGGCGAACAGCACCCGCAGCCCGGTCGACAGCCGCACCGGCATCCGCTCCGGCACCTCAACCCGCTCAGGCTCCCGAATCAAGTACGACGTCACCGCCGACACCACGAACGACAGCGCATCGACCAAGATCGCGAACGGCGCACTCACCGCCTGCACGAGAAACCCGGCCGCCGACGGCCCGGTAGTCGACGCCACGTTGGTCGTGAGCAGCGACGCGCTGTTCGCCCGCATCAGCTCCGCACGCGACACCAACGCCGGCAACAGCGTCTGAGCCGCAGTGTCAGCAAGCAGAGTGAGCACTCCAGCCAGTACGGCGACGCCGTACAGCTGCCCCATTCCCAGCACCCCCGCAGCAGTCGCCGCCGGAATCGACCCGAGCAGTACAGCGCGCCCCACGTCCGCCCACACCAGGAGCCGTCGCAGCGACACCCTGTCAACCACAAGCCCCGCAGGCAGCCCGAACACCAGATGCGGCAACACAGTCAGCGCAGACAGCAACCCCATCTCAAGCGTCGACGCCTGCAACGTCAACACCGCCACCAGCGGCAGCGCAACCGTGGTGATGGAGCTACCCGCCGTGGAAACCATCTGCCCAACCCACAGCTTCCGCACCTCCCCCCGCACCAGCAACGCCATACCCGGCAACCTGTCACCTCTCCGACCCGTCGACTACCGCTGTTCGCCCCAGGCGGAGCGTGTTCACTCCACGCGAACTGGGAACTCGCGCATCCCGCGGAGCGGCTGCCTGCACAGCTGCGTCAACGACAACGCCGCTACCGCCGAGCACAACGCCAGTGCGACCACCGCGCTCGGAAACGCATCGGCCACCACTCCACCGACCAGAGCACCGACCGGGATCGTGCTGAGGTTGATGGTCCGCGCTGTTGCCTGCACTCGCCCCAGATAGGCCGACGGCGTGAGGTGCTGGCGCAGGGTGATGACGGTGGCGTTCCACACCGGCAGCCACAGCGACGAAACGAACATCAGGCCGACCACCCAGGCCACAGCTCCTCCGAGCAGGCTGAGAGGTACCAGCAGCCACACTGCGCCCTCAAGCCCAGTGAGCAAGAGCGTTCGGCCCACACCGATCCGACGGAGCAGCCATCCGGTTCCGGCGACGCCGGCAAGCGCACCAATGGCGCCCACTGTGAACAGCATCCCGACAGCACCAGCTGAGAGGTCCAGGCCGCGGTACAGGAACACAATCAGCACAGTGCGGTTCGCGTTCATCCCGAGATTGCGCAGTGCCGCCGAGAGCGTCAACGACCGCAGTACTGGATGTCCCAAGACGAACGCGAGCCCGTCGCGGATCTCACGCCAGAGGCGCCGACGCGTGGCGGAAGTGGGCGCCTCCTCCGGAGTACGGATTGCCGCGATACCCAGAAGGGACGCCACGAACGACGCTGCATTCACACCGAACCCCACCGCGACCCCGCCGTACTGCAGCAGCAGTCCGCCGAGCGAAGGACCGCCGAGCCGTGCAAGTGAGTTCGACAACTCCAGTTGCACATTCCCCCGTGCCAGCTCAGGTCCAGTCAGCAGGGACGGCAGGTAGGTCTGGTAGGCGATGTCGAAGAGCAGTGTCGCCACACCGGCCAGCGCGGCCACGACGTACAGCAGGGGCAGCGACAACCACCCCAGCGCCGCGCAGAACGCCAGTACGCCGAAGCAGCCGATCCGGATCGCGTTAGCGGCAAGCAGCACCGGACGCCGCCGTACCCGGTCCAGAACGGCTCCAGCGACCAGACCGAGCACTGGGTAGGTGATGCTGCCAACCGCGTTGAGTGCGCCGACCTGCGTCGCGGAGGCGCCCAGGACCAGGAGTGCGGCCGTCGGGAGGGCCAGCGCCGAGACCTGGTCGCCGAGCAGGCTGACCGACTCGCCGAACCACAGTGAACGGAAGTCGCGGCGGCGTTGCACCCGGCTCACCTTGCCGCAGGGACACGCGCGGCGTCCGCGGGATTGCAGGAAGGTGCAATCCGAAGGGGGGACCTATCGCGGTTCGTAATGGCTGTGACGGCGGTCACCGCTTGGGTCCGGTGATGGCCTATTGCAACAAGCTGTAATTCATCCACGGGGAATGGAATTGACACGACAAGCGCTTACCTACTGAGCGATACTGGAAAGTGCGCCGTCTTCCGGTCGCGAACCCCTTGCCTAGTTGATGATGGGAAGTGCGCCCGTCCAGATGCCCTCAGAGCACCCTGTCCAAGCTCCCTCGATCCCTGCTCCCTCAATAGCAGCTCCTTCTTCCCGAGCACCCGAACGCAGCCGCAACCTCTGGCGACTCCGGCCCTATCTGCGGCCACACCGGTGGCGGCTGGTGTTGATGTTCTCCACGGCCATGCTGGGCGTCGGGGTCAGCCTCTCCGTTCCGCTGGTCACCCGTTCCATCATCGACGGCCCGGTCACCCGTCGTGAGCTGGATCTGCTGGTCCCGCTGGCCTTCCTGGCGCTCGGGCTGAGCATTGCCGAGGTCCTGCTGGTCTGGATCCGCCGGATGGCGCAGTCCCGCACCGTCTCCGATCTGGAGGCGTCGCTCCGGCACGACCTGTACGTCCGTCTGCAGTCCCTGCCGATGGAGTTCCACACCCGGTGGCAGAGCGGTCAGCTGCTGTCCCGGGTCACCACAGACTTGTCCACCATCCGCCGGTTCATGGGCTTCGGCCTGCTGTTCCTGGTGATGAACATCCTGCAGCTGGCCGTCGTCACGATCCTGCTGCTGCGGCTGTACTGGCCGCTCGGCATCGTCGTGCTCGCGGCCGCCGTACCGATCGTCACGTTGTCCATGCGCTTCGAGAAGAAGTACCTGCGGATCTCCCGCCAGGTCCAGGACCAGCAGGGCGACCTGGCCACCCGGATCGAGGAGTCGGCGCTCGGCTTCCGGGTCGTGAAGGCGTTCGGGCGCCGCCGGCACGTGCAGCGGCAGTTCGACGACGAGGCGATCAGCCTCTACAACACCGAGGTCGACAAGGTCCGGCTCGCATCCCGGTTCTGGAGCTTCCTCGGCGTCATCCCGAACCTGACCCTCGTGATCGTGCTGCTGCTCGGCGCGCTCGCGGTCGGCCGGGAGGCGATCACTCTCGGCACGCTGGTCGCGTTCATCACGCTGATGCTGTCGCTGGTCTGGCCGGTCACCTCGCTCGGCGGGATCCTCGCGATGGCCCAGGAGGCGATGACCGCGGCAGACCGGATCAGCGAGATCCTCGACACCCACTCGGTGATCACGTCCGGTCCGCTCGAGCTGACGAACTCGCGCGGTCACCTCCGCTTCGAGCACGTCGGCTTCCAGTTCTCCGACGACTCCGCGGAGATCCTGCACGACATCAACCTCGACCTCACCCCCGGTACGACGCTCGCCCTGGTCGGGGCCACCGGGTCGGGCAAAACCACGCTGACCGCGCTGGTCCCCCGCCTGTACGACGTGACCGCCGGCCGGATCACCATCGACGGGCACGACATCCGGGAGCTCACCCTGAACTCGCTACGGACGGCGGTCGCCTCGGCGTTCGACGACCCGACGCTGTTCTCGATGAGTGTCCGGGAGAACCTCACCCTCGGCCGCCCGGACGCGACGGACGCCGAGATCCAGGAGGCACTGCAGGTCGCCCAGGCCGAGTTCGCCAACGACCTCCCCTGGGGGCTCGACACGCGGGTCGGCGAGCAGGGCATGTCGCTGTCGGGTGGCCAACGCCAGCGGCTCGCACTAGCCCGTGCAGTGCTCGCCAAACCCGCCGTACTGGTGCTGGACGACACCCTGTCCGCACTGGACGTCCACACCGAGGCATTGGTGGAGGAGGCACTCCGCAGGGTGCTGGCCGACACCACCGGAATCGTGGTCGCACACCGCGCGTCCACGGTGATGCTGGCCGACCAGGTGGCCCTGCTGCAGGGCGGCACGATCACCCACGTCGGTACGCATCAGGAGCTGCTCGCGACAGTACCGGCGTACCGGCATCTACTGGCAGCCGAAGAAGAGGAGGTGCACGCATGACGACAACGCAGCAGACACCTCCTCAGGAGCAGGATCCGGACAAGCCGGAGCAGTCCTGGCGCGGGGTGTACGAGGACGAGGGCAGCAAGGAGTTGTCGAAGGCAACGACCGTGCGGCTGAAGGAGGACTCGCGCAAACTGCTCGGGGAGCTGCTCCGGCCGTACAAGAAGCTGATCTGGATCCTGGTCGCGATCGTCGTGATCGAGAACGCGGCCCGGCTCGCAGTGCCGTACCTGGTCCACCTCGGCATCGACAACGGCATCCCGCCGATCCTCGCCGGGGACGGTCCGAGAGCACTGATCACAGTTGTGAGCGCTGTCCTCTTCAGCGCGCTGCTGCAGGCGTTCACCCGGCAGATCTTCCTGATGCGGTCCGGCCGGCTCGGGCAGACGATCCTGCTCGGTCTGCGGCGGCGTGTGTTCGACCACTTCCAGCGGTTGAGCCCGGCGTTCCACGACAAGTACACGTCCGGCCGGGTGATCTCCCGCCTGACCTCCGACGTCAGCGTCATCGACGAACTGCTGGCCAACGGGTTCGACGGTCTGGTGACCGCCGTGCTGACGCTGTTCGGCACGATGATCCTGTTGCTGGTGCTCGACCTCAAGCTCGGTCTGATCGCGCTGCTGTCGTTCCCGCTCCTGCTGTTGCTGACAGCCTGGTTCCGGAAGCGGTCGGCGGTCGTCTACCGGCGGACCCGCGAGGCCGTCGTACTCGTCATCGTGCACTTCGTCGAGTCGATGACCGGGATCCGCGCCGTCCAGGCCTTCCGCCGGGAGCCGCGCAACGAGGAGATCTTCGCCGGTGTCAACGAGCAGTACCGGGAGGCGAACTACGAGTCGTTCCGGCTGAACGCGGTCTTCATGCCGTCGATCAAGGGCGTCGGCAACGTGACGATCGTGGCGATCCTCGCGTACGGCGGTTACCAGGCGTACCACGGTCATGTCACCGTCGGCGTCCTGACCGCGTTCCTGCTCTACCTGCGGCAGTTCTTCGAGCCGCTGCAGGACATCTCGCAGTTCTACAACACGTTCCTGTCCGCGAGTGCCGCGCTGGAGAAGCTGTCCGGCGTACTCAACGAGGAGCCGGACGTGCCCGAGCCCGTCAAGCCCGTGAAGCCCGGAGTGGCCCGTGGTCACCTCGAGCTGCGCGGAGTGCGGTTCCAGTACGTCGACGGCGTACCGGTCCTGCCGGGTCTCGACCTGGATGTCCCGGCCGGTCAGACACTGGCACTGGTCGGTACGACGGGAGCCGGGAAGACGACCATCGCCAAGCTGGTCTCGCGTTTCTACGACCCGACCGGCGGCCGCGTACTGCTCGACGGCCAGGACCTGCGTGACCTGACCGAGGACGACCTGCGCGAGCGGGTCGTGATGGTGACCCAGGAGAACTTCCTCTTCACCGGCTCGGTCGCCGACAACATCCGCTTCGGCAAACCGGAAGCCACCCTGGACGAGGTGGTCGAGGCAGCCAAGGTGATCGGCGCGCACGACTTCATCACCGCACTCCCCCAGGGCTACGAAACCCAGGTGGAGAAACGAGGCAGCCGCCTGTCCGCCGGCCAGCGCCAGCTGGTCGCGTTCGCCCGCGCCTTCCTCGCCGACCCGGCAGTCCTGATCCTGGACGAGGCCACCTCCAGCCTCGACATCCCCAGCGAACGCCTCATCCAGCGAGCCCTCCGTACCATCCTCGCCGACCGCACCGCCATCGTCATCGCCCACCGCCTCTCCACCGTGGAGACAGCCGACCGCGTCCTCGTCCTCGAACACGGCCGCATCCTCGAAGACGGCCCTCCAGAAATCCTCATCACCACCGGCGGCAACTACGCCGGCCTCCACCAAGCCTGGGAAGACTCCCTGGCCTAACACCCGGTCGGCGCGTGGCTCACCCCCCACGCGCCGACCACCCGTACGTCGACGCAACCCCACGCGCCCGACTACGCCCGCTCCTACGTCGCGTGCTCGCGGCGCTCCCCCCCACCCCGACGCGGCGTGCTCCGCCCGCCTCTAGCGCTGTCGCGCGAATCTGCGGCTACCGCCGCGGGAGGCGTCCTGCCGCACGTACGCTCTCGGGCGCCGAGCGGCGAGCCGATGACCTGTGCGCACACAGCGCAGCGGGTGGTGGTGGGCACGGAGGTGTGGGCCGCGGACGCCCAGGCCATCACAACTGGCGAATGCGGGCCGGCGTACGCCTGAAAGAGGCTGCCGCGGTGCAGTTGTGATGGTGTGGGGGTTCGCCCTTTTGGGTGAATCCGGGCCATCGGCATCCGACCGTGCGGTTCAGGTACCGCTGAGCCCGGAGGCCAGAAACACCTCGGCGCGACCCGTGCACGAAACGATGTTGGCTTGGGCGGCGTCCATCAAGGCGATCTCGCCGTCGCGAACCTCAACACTCCAGCCCAGGGCGAACCCCCGCCGCCGAATCCATCAAGAGCACCACAAACTCGCAGACAGGGCAGTATCCGACGTGGGCTTGTGTCAGCACCAGGCAATCTCTGACGCTGTTGGTCCGCCCAGTCGAGTTGGGGTTCGGGGATGAGCGTTGGCGACTGGCTGGCGGGTGAGTTTGTGGACGACCAGGGGGAGGTTGGTCAAGGTGGCTCCGAGCTTCAGGCTTTCGAGGATCAGCATGCCGCGGTACATCAGCGCCTCCGTTCTCCGGGTACGACGGTGACGCTAGTGCCAGGTGATGGCGCCTAGGTCGTACTGGTCGTTGAAGTCCGGTTCTTGGTTCTGTTGCTGGTCGTCGTGGCCGTAGGGGGCGGCGACGTACTGGAGTTGAGCCAGTGGGTCTTTCGGGGAGGCCGCGGCGACTACGCAGGTGCGGGCGGTGCTGCCGAGGGTGGGGAGGTCTTGCACGCCGCCGGTGGGGTCGCAGGCTGGGTTTCCGCCGACACCGATCTGGTACGGCGTTTCGCGGCCGCTGCGGAGCTTGGCCACGAAGGTGGTTCCGCGGTAGCCGGTGAGGTCGCCGGTGGAGACGTTGGTGATCAGGATGGGGATGTAGTAGACGGACTGGCCTTTGGCGGGGCGGAAGTCGGCGGCTAGTGCTTTCACCAGGCTTGCTGGGGCTTTGCTGGGTGGTCGGGCGACGATCGAGAGGACGCCGCGCATGGTGGGGACGCCCAGGTCGGAGTACTCGACGGGAACGATCGCCGGTTGACCGAAGCGCAGGGTGGTCTTGGGTTTGGTGATGCCGGGGCCGATACGGAGCGGGCCTTTGGACGAGAACGCCAGCGGCTTGAGCGTGGGGGTCGGGCTCTGCGTCGGGGTCGGGCTCGGGGTTGGTGTGGAGGCTGGCGGGGTGGGCGTCGCGCCGGGGGTGGACTCGCCGCAGGCGGTCAGGGTGGTGAGGGCGAGGAGGCAGGCGATCGCCCGGACGTTCATGTCAGCAAGGTATTGAGGCCGGTCGGCAACAGACGGGCGTTGACCTGATGCGGCCAGAGTTTGTCGGAGGGGGTCTGTACGTTGGCGGCATGTTGAGGACGTTGGCGGTGGAGAACTATCGCTCGTTGCGGCGGGTGGTGATGCCGTTGCGGGGGCTGAACGTGGTGACGGGGGCCAACGGGACCGGGAAGTCGAGTTTGTACCGGGCTCTGCGGTTGCTGGCGGATGCTTCTCGGAACGGGGCGGTCGCGGCGCTTGCGCGGGAGGGTGGGCTGGGGTCGACGTTGTGGGCAGGGCCGGAGTTCGTGCGGGCGGAGCGGGCTGTGCAGGGGACTGTGCGGGGCGGGCGGGTGACGTTGCGGATGGGGTTCGCGGCGGACGACTACGGGTATCTGATGGATCTTGGGTTGCCGGTGCCGAGCAGTTCGATGTTCGGGACGGATCCGGAGATCAAGCGGGAGTCGTTGTGGGCCGGGCCTTTTCTGCGGCCTGCGTCGTTGCTGGTGGAGCGGGTCAACAGCCAGGTGCGGATCCGCGGCGAAAGCGGTGGGTGGGAGAGCGGCGGGCCGGATCTGCAGACGTTCGACAGCATGTTGAGTCAGTTCGCGGATCCGCAGCGGGCGCCGGAGTTGTTGCAGGTACGGGAGCGGATGAGATCGTGGCGGTTCTACGACCATCTGCGGACGGATGCGGATGCCCCGGCGCGGCAGGCGCAGGTCGGCACGCGGACGCCGGTGCTCGGGCCGGAAGGGGCCGACTTGGCTGCTGCGTTGCAGACGATCCGGGAGATCGGGTCGGCGGCGGCGATGGCCGAGGCTGTCGATCAGGCGTTTCCGGGGAGCAGCGTCGAGATCCAGGAGAGCGCGGGCCGGTTCGAGCTCGCGTTCCGGCAGCACGGGTTACTGCGGCCGCTCCAAGGAGCGGAGCTGTCGGACGGGACCCTGCGATACCTGCTGTGGGTGGCAGCGTTGCTGA
The DNA here is from genome assembly GCF_042262745.1 of Kribbella sp. NPDC056345. Lineage (NCBI taxonomy): Bacteria > Bacillati > Actinomycetota > Actinomycetes > Propionibacteriales > Kribbellaceae > Kribbella > Kribbella sp. NPDC056345. The sequence goes on from NZ_JBHJQQ010000001.1 coordinate 305,381, forward strand.
CGCCGCGACCGCCGGAGCTGCTGGTGCTGAACGAGCCGGAGACGAGTCTGCATCCGGATCTGTTGCCGGCGTTGGCGAATCTGGTCGTCACGGCTGCCAAGGAGACCCAGGTGATCGTGGTGACGCACTCCAGACCTTTCACCGCATCGCTTCAGGCACTGAAAGACGATCTGCACACGATCGAGCTGGTCAAGGACCGCGGTGCCACGACGATCGCCGGGCAGGGGCCGCTCGACGAGCCGCCCTGGAAGTGGCCCTCACGATAAGGGCCACGCTCCCGGGGGCAATCAGCGGACGACGTCGTACACGAGCTTCTGGATGCCGTTCGAGTACGACGCGTTGTCGACGAGCCGCAGGCTCTGCTTGTCCTTGTCGGCGTCGCTGAACAGGCGCTTGCCGGCGCCGAGCAGGACCGGGAAGACGAGCAGGCTGTAGCGGTCGATCAGACCGGCGTCGGCCAGGTTGCGGTTCAGGGTGGCGCTGCCGTGGATGCTGATCGGGCCGCCCTCGGTCTCCTTCAGCGCGGCGACGTCGTCGAGCGACCGCAGGATCGTGATGTCACCCCAGTTGGTGACCAGGTCGGACTCCTGCAGTGTCGTCGAGACGACGTACTTCGGCATCGCGTTGTACTGCGGGAACTCGGTGATCGACGGCCACACCGGAGCGAACGCCTCGTAGCTCACGCGCCCGATCAGCATCGCGGTCGCCTCGTCCTGCTCCTGACCCTTCAGGTCGTACGACGCCTTGTCCACCGCGATGTCCTTGAACGTCCAGCCGGAGTTCCGGTAGCCCGGCTCCCCGCCCGGTGCCTCGATGACGCCGTCGAGCGAAACGAACGCGGTGGTGATGAGAGTGCGCATCTGACTTTCTCCTTCAGGATGTTTGCTGCTGACATCACAGCGTCGACCGGGGTCCTCCGAACACGACATCACAAAAATGTGACCCCGGTCACACCCTTATTTCACGGATTCGAAGCGCACCAGTACGACAGAACCCGCGGCCGACAGCAGGAAGCCGACGATCGCCAGCGGCCACCAGCCGGCACGAACAGCGTCGGACAGTACGACGACGCCGACGACGGCCGGGGTGATGGTCTGCAACGCGATCATCGGGGTGGTGGCAAGCGTGACCGAGCCACGCTGGAGGGCGAGCGAGTAGAGAACGAAGGCCAGCGCACCACTCAACGGAAGCGTGTACGCCGTGGGGCTGCGGAGCAGTTCGCCGATCGAACCGTCCTGCAGCAGACGGGCCGAGATCGCGACACCGGCGTACCCGAGACCCGAAAGCATGCCCAGCAAAGCCGTCGAGATGCCGTGCTGAGAGCGGCTGGCCAGCGCACCGAGAACGGCGACGACCAGAAGGCCGACGATCACTCCGATCGTGAGCCCGTGGTGCTGAACGTTCGGACCCGCATCACCGGCGGACACCGCCAGCAGGCCGAGACCGACCACGACCGCGATCACCGCAGACCACTCGATGACGCTCAACTGGTCCGACATCAGCCGGGTGGCGAGCAACGCGGTGACGACCAGGCTGACCGCGATCCCAGCCTGGGCAAGGTAGAGCGGCAGCAGGCGCAACGCGACGAAGTGCAGGCCGAAGCCGGCCAGTTGCAACGCCAGCGCACCAAGGAACGCGGGCTGCCGGAGCAACGCGACGACGAAACCGGCGAACCGCCGCGGATCGAACTCGGACTGCGTCGGTACCTTGCGGGAGCCGACCGCCTGCAGGATCGACGCGATACCGAACAGGACAGCGGCAGCCAGGGCCGAACCGAGACCGAGTGCGAGGGTCAAGTCAGGCGACCTTGCGGCGCGGCACCCAGAACGTCAGATACAGACTGAGCGCCCCGTAGTACAGCAGGTAGGCGAGCGAGATCGCGACCACGATCGCGTTCGGGTTCGGCATCTGCGCCAGCAGGACGGCGTACGACGCGAGCCAGATCGCAGTCGTGAGCAGGTTCATCGACCGGAAGGTCTTGGTCCGCGACGGGTAGACGTACTTGACCGGAACGAAGACCAGGATCGAGCAGATCACCAGGATCAGACCGGTGGTGACCGGGCTGAGGCCGAGCACCACCACGTAGAACGCGACCACGTTCCAGTAGCTGGGGAAGCCGAGGAAGAAGTGGTCGTCGGTCTTCGCGTCGACCCGGCAGAACTGGTAGCTCGAGGCAAGCAGCGGCAGCGCGGCGAGCACCGCTCCCCAGCCGCCGGCCGGCAGGTAGTTGCCGGACCAGAGCAGCACGATCGGCGCGAACGCGTACGTCAGGTAGTCGACGATGTTGTCGAGCATCGCCCCGTCGAACCACGGGATCGTCTCCTTGACCCGCAACTTGCGGGCGAGCATCCCGTCGGTCCCGTCGATGATCAGTGCGGCCAGCCCGAGCCAGAGGGCGCGGACGGCGTCGCCGTCGATGGCGGCGATGACGATCAGCAGCGCGAGCACGGTTCCGCTCGCGGTATAGGCGTGCAGCGCGAATCCGGCCAGACGCAACCGCGTCGACCCGACGAACGGCTCCCGCACCGCGTCGTGTGTGGTCAGGACGACTCCCAGAACTCAAACGGCCCAGACTTCGGCGCAACGCGCCGCCGCCAGCGTCTCACAGAGCAGGTCCTGACCTTGTCACCGGATGTGCGCACACGCCGGATCGGGTGTGCGCACGCCCAGCAACTACTCGGCCGGCTCCAGCACGAAGAACGGCATCTTCCGGGTGGTCTTGGCCTTGTACTCCTCGTACGGCGGGTAGGCGGCGACCGCGATCGGCCACCACTCGTCGTACTCGGCGCCGTCGATCTCGCGGGCGACGTACTGCTTGGTCACCTCGCCGTCCTGCAGGGTGACGTTCGGGTCGGCCTTCAGGTTGTAGTACCAGACCGGGTTCTTCGGGGCGCCGCCGAGCGACGCGACCGCGACGTACACACCGTCGCGCTCGACCCGCATCACCGGGACCTTGCGGAGCTTGCCGGACTTCGCACCGCGCATCGTCAGCAGCACGACCTTGAGGCCCATGATGTCGACGGCTTCGGTAGTGCCGGCCTCGGTGACCTTGTCCACCTGCTCGCGGACCCAGTCGGAGGTGCTCGGGGCGTATTCGTCGTTGGTGGTCATGTCACCCATCTTAATGGTGACGCATCAACATCCACAATCACAGTACGGCGTCAGGGTGCACACGACTGTAGTTGCGTGGCCGTGGCGATCGTCCCCTCGATCCAGCGCCGGCGCAGGAAGTGCGCCTTGAGCAACCGGTGCACGCCGTCCAGCACGACCAGCCGGCCGCGGTACGCGACCAGGTTGATCGGGAAGTCCAGGTCGGCGTCCATCACCCGCTGGTAGTGCGGGCGGTAGTTCATCGGCGTCTCGGCGACCTGGTGCGGCGTGACCTTGAAGCGTTCGCCGTCGAGCTGCCACAACGGCAGCTCGAACATCCAGACCAGGTCCGCGACCTCGATCGGCTCGACCTTGAGGTCGAGCGCCCACAGCTTCTCGAGCTGCCACTTGGTCGGCGGGAAGACCGCGCGCAGCTCGTCCGGCATCGAGGCGACCAGCTCGGCGAACGAGACGTCCGGCGCACTCCGATCAGCAGCATCCATCACGACGCAGCAGGCTACGCCATCGGCCGCTCAGGAATGTGCGAGCCGGTGGATGATCACGATCGCCGAGTCGTCACCCGGTCCCCCGGCCGCGGCGACCAGCTCGGCCGCGCCGCCCTGGAATCCCTGTGCCACCAGGCGTTCCGCGTGTCCGGCCAGCCGGTCGGTACCGCGCCCGATGTCGCGGCGCGGCGTCTCGACCATACCGTCGCTGTACAGGAACAGCGCGTCGCCCGGCTTCAGTACGCCGTGGTTCGGCGCGAACTCGGGTGCTTCCATCAGCCCGAGCAGCGGCCCGTCCGCGTCCCGCGTCCCCCACCGCCCGGACCACGCGTCGAACTGGATCGCCGGCGGATGCCCGGCAGTCCGGACACAGAACGCCCCCGTGCCCAGCTCGACCGCGACATGGACGACGGTCGCGAAGTCGTCCTCCCAGTTCTGCCGCCGCAGATACCGGTTGGCGGCCGGGAGGAAGTCTTCGACCGGTACGACGCCGAGCAGTCCACCGAAGGCACCGGACAGCAGCAGCGCCCTGGTCCCCGCATCGACTCCCTTGCCCGAGACATCGACAAGTGCGACCTCGAGGACGTTGTCGCGTTCGGTCGACACCACGAAGTCCCCGGAGAACTTCGACTTGCCGGCCGAGCGGATCGCCACCTCGGCCCGCCATCCACCCGGCAGCGGCGGCAGCTCACCCTGGGCGGTGAGGGTGTCGCGCAGCTCCATCAGCATCGACTCACCGCGGGTGCCCGGGACACCGAGTTGGTTGCGGACCTTCGCGCCTGCGATGACGATCCAGCCGATGGCCCCGAGCACCAGTGCGAAGCCGGTCGTCGGAGTCGGCGCCTCCCGGGAGACCAGCACGAACGATGCGATCGCCATCGTCAGCAGGGTGAGGACCACCAGTTGCCGGAAGCCCAGGATCAATCCACCCAGCAACAAGGGAATGACGACCCCGGAGAGCGGAACATACGTCGGCCAGGCCGCGCTGGCCGCGGCGATCAGCATCGTCAACGACAGCAACGCGACGGCCGCCAGCGGGTGCAACCGACGGGCACGTCTGACCAGCGCGACGACCAAGCGGCCGACTCGTCGTACGACAGCGCGTCCGCCACTCTTGATCATGGTGTGAAGAAGATAACGGCACTCCTCGGTCCGCGCATCAAAAAGCTTGATAACTGTTCAGACTTACTTCCGGGTGAGGCCGGTGCGTTGGCACTTGGGGCACCAGAAGAGGTTGCGCTGGGCCAGGATCTCGGTCCGGATCACCGAGTGACAGACATGGCAGTGCTGGCCCTGCCGGCGGTAGACGTAGACCTCGCCACCGTGGTCGTCCTGCCGGGGGTCGCGGCCCATCGCCTCGGGTGTGTGGTCGTCGGCAACAGTGTCGATGCGGCCGGTCTCGACGCCGTACTTCATCAGCTCGAGCAGGTCGTCCCACATGCCTTGCCACTCACGCTTCTTCACCACCTGGCCGCGCGTCAGCGGATGCAGCTTGGCGCGGAACAGCACTTCGGCGCGATAGACGTTGCCGACGCCACTCAACACCTCCTGGTCCATCAGCAACTGCCCGATCGGCTGCTTACTGCGATGGATCCGCTTCCACGCGAGCTCCGGGTCGGCGTCGTCGCGCAGCGGGTCCGGACCGAGCCGTCCGATCAGCACCTCGCGTTCGCCATCGGTCAGCAGCTCACAAACGGTCGCACCGCGCAGATCGGCGTACGACGTCTCGTTCTGAAGCCGCAGGCGGACCTGGCCGACCGGTTCGGGCACGGGCGCCGCACCGAAGTCGACCTTGCCGATCAGGCCGAGGTGGATGTGCAGCCAGCCGGCCCCGTCGAAGTCGGCGAGGAAGTGCTTGCCGTGGGCCTCCGTGTGCCGCAGCACCTGCCCGTCGAGCCGTGCGGCGCCGTCGGCGAACCGGCCCTGCGGACTGGTCGCCCGGACCGGCCGGCCGCCGAATGCGTCCCAGACGTCGTTCGCCAGCCGATGCAGAGTGTGGCCTTCAGGCATGATTCCTCTTATGGGGATTGCAGGTGGTACGCCGAAGGGGCGGTCCGGACCGTCCACACCGGCTGTGGTGGGCATCGGCCGGTCGATGCGGGCCCGCGACGTCTCCCGGCCACGGGAGCCGTTCAAACGCCGCGGGGTCCAGCCTCCGGAGGATCAGGATCAGGAGAGCGGCGGGAGCTCGCCAGTCTCTTCGTAGGCACTGAGCATGTCGATCCGGCGGGTGTGCCGCTCCTCGCCGGAGTAGTCGGTGGCCAGGAACGTCTCCACGAACCCGGTCGCCTCCTCGGTCGAGTGCATCCGCGCCCCGACACTGACGACGTTGGCGTTGTTGTGCTCGCGCCCCAGCTTGGCGGTGTCGGTGCTCCAGGCCAGCACGGCCCGGACACCCTTCACCTTGTTCGCAGCGATCTGCTCCCCGTTGCCGGAGCCGCCGATCACGACTCCCAGGCTGCCCGGGTCCGCCACCACGCCGGCGCCGGCCCGCAGACAGTACGGCGGGTAGTCGTCCACCGCGTCGTACACGGCGGGACCGTGGTCGACGACGTCGTGGCCAGCAGCAATGAGGTGCTGGACCAGGTGATTCTTGAGCTCGAAGCCGGCATGGTCAGAGCCGATGTGCACTCGCATGGCCTGCAATCTACTGATACACCGGAACGCCCGGCAGCTTGGGTGCACCCGACCCGACGTACACGGTGGTCACGTAACCGCCGTATTTGGGCAGATAGGCCCACCAATCGCTGGATCGCGGTGGTGCGTCGATGAGCTCGCCCTGCTTCTGGCCACTGACCAGCACCTCGACCCCGGCCGGCAGCATGCCCAGGATCCCGCAGGAGGTGTTCGGGGCCGTCCGGACCCGCACACCCTCACCGGTGGTCTCCAGCCAGCTCCCACTGGTCCGCACCCCGCCCGGAACGATCAGCGACCGGGTCAACCGGGTCACATCGGTGTACGCCTTCCCGTACTGCGTCCCCCGCGGATGCAGTGTGTACACCGACACGATGCACCGGTCGTCCTTCCCGACCGTGCCCGTGGTGTGCAGGGCGTCGCTGACGAGGTCGAGGGTGTCCACCGGCTTGGCACGGTCACTGCCGTAACCACTCGAGCCGAGAAAACCCGACCAGCCCTGCTTGATGCTGAAATCAGGATCGAATACCGAGGCGATTCCGAAGAACTGGTCGAAGCCGTCGGTGCCGTACCGGGTCGGCTCGTGCAGCAGGTCCATCACCAGCTTCCGGATCGGTTCCGGAGCGTGGTCGAGGATGTATCGATAGATCCGGACCGTGTCGGCAGCGGTGATCGCGACATAGCCCCAGAAGCCCGGATGCGTGGGCGGCGGACCGTCGGTGTGCGTCAGCCCGAGCCGCCGCACCATCCGCTCGACGATGGCGGCGCCACCGTTGTGATCCCAGTAGTAACTGGCTGCGTCGTCGTCGCTACTGCGCAGCATCACCTCGAGCCGGGCCCGGTCCGCGGCCTCGACGGTGTACGCCGGGCCGCGTTCCCAGAGCAGGTCCAGGACGATCAGCAGCTTCACCACCGAGGCGGAGCGGAACCGGTGATCGGCGTTCGACTGCTGCACGAACCGCCCGGTGTGGCGGTCGAACACGGCGATGCCGGCGGTCACACCGGCGGGGACGGCATCGAGCTCGGTGCGCTCGTCACGTAACGTCATGGGCTACCTACTCACCACTTGAAGAATTCCCGTTGGTGAGCAACCTTCACCGGCACGGGCGGCTCAGTTCAACCCTTGAACCACAGACCGAATCTTTCCGGCCGGCGATTAGATCAAACCCGTCAGTCGAAGATCGGCTCGCGATCGCGGCTGCGTTTGATCTCGAAGAATCCGTCGGTGCCGGCGACGAGCAGGACGCCGTCCCACAGCTTGCCGGCCGCCTCGCCCTTCGGTGCCGGTGTCACGACCGGCCCGAAGAACGCGGTGCCCGCGACCGAGATGACCGGCGTACCGACATCCATCCCGACCTGGTCCATGCCGGCGAAGTGCGACTTGCGCAGCGCCTCGTCGTACCGGCCGTCGCCGAAGGCCTCGAGCAGTGACGCCGGCAGACCGGCCTCGGCGAGGGCCTCGGGCAGGACCTGCTCATCCTTGGTGCCCCGGCCTTCGTTGTGGATCCGGCGGCCGAGCGCGGTGTAGAGCGGCAGCAGGACCTCGTTGCCGTGCGCCTGCTCGGCGGCGATCAGGACCCGGACGTAGCCGAGTTTGCGGTGCCAGTTGGCGTCGTGTTCGTCACGTTCCTCGTTCAGGACGGCCAGGCTCATCACGTGCCAGGTCGTCGTCACGTCGCGGACCTGCTCGACCTCGAGCATCCAGCGGGACGTCATCCAGGCCCAGGGGCAGGCCGGATCGAACCAGAATTCGGCGGAGGCAGTCATGTGTTCGATCATACAAAATTGAAGAACCAGAGGTACCGGCTTGGTATCCATCGATGGATGTCGCGGGGAAACCCGCGTCCACCGCAGGCGTCAGGTGCATAGGATGCCGATATGCCTGGAACCAACCTGACGCGCGATGAGGCGCGTACCCGTGCCGGTGTGGTCAGCGATGTCAGCTACGCCATCGAGCTGGATCTGACCAACGCCCCGAGTGGAGCGCCGACCTTCCCGTCCGTGACCACGATCACCTTCACCGCGACCCACGGCGCGAGCACGTTCGCCGATCTGATCGCGGACAAGGTCCGTGAGATCACGCTGAACGGCAGCTCCCTCGACCCGGAGACGGTGTACGACGGCGCCCGCATCCAGCTCGACGGCCTGGCCGCCGCCAACGAGCTGCGCGTGGTCGCGGACTGCCTGTACTCGCGGACCGGTGAAGGGCTGCACCGCTCGGTCGACCCGGCCGACAAGGAGACCTACCTCTACACCCAGTTCGAGGTGCCGGACGCGCGCCGGGTGTTCACCACCTTCGAGCAGCCGAACCTCAAGGCCCCTTTCACTTTCACCGTCTCCGCACCGGCCCGCTGGGTCGTCATCTCGAACTCCCCCACCCCCGAGCCGACGACCTACGCGGGTCCGAGCGGCGAGGAGCTGGCCCGCTGGGAGTTCCCGCCGACCGAGCTGATGTCGACGTACATCACCGCTGTCGTGGCCGGTCCGTACCACGTGGTCACGGACGCCTACGAAGGTCCGCACGGCACCTACCCGCTGTCGCTGCTGTGCCGTCCGTCGCTCAAGGACTCGCTCGACACCGAGGACCTGTTCGAGGTGACCAAGCAGGGCTTCGCGCTGTTCGAGGAGGCCTTCGGGACGCCGTACCCGTTCCACAAGTACGACCAGGCGTTCGTGCCGGAGTACAACATGGGCGCGATGGAGAACGCGGGCTGCGTGACCCTTCGCGACGAGTACATCTTCCGCAGCCGCACCACGCACGCCGAGCTCGAGAGCCGCGCCAACACCGTGCTGCACGAGCTGGCGCACATGTGGTTCGGCGACCTGGTCACAATGACCTGGTGGGACGACCTGTGGCTGAACGAGTCCTTCGCCGAGTGGGCCTCGCACTGGGCGCAGGCGACGGCCACCACCAAGTACGCCGGTGCCTGGACGACGTTCTGCAACGCCCGCAAGAACTGGGCGTACCGGCAGGACCAGCTGCCCTCGACGCACCCGATCGCGGCCGACATGGTCGACTTCCACGCGGTCGAGGTGAACTTCGACGGCATCACCTACGCCAAGGGTGCCTCCACCCTGCGGCAGCTGGTCGCGTTCGTCGGTGAGGACACCTTCATCACCGCCCTGAAGGAGTACTTCGCCGATCATGCGTTCGGCAACACCGAGCTGACCGATCTGCTCAAGCCGCTCGAGAAGGCCTCCGGCCGGGACCTCGACGACTGGACTGAGCGCTGGCTGCGGACCGCCGGGGTGAACACGCTGCGCGCCGACTTCGCCGTCGACGCCGACGGCGCGTTCACGTCATTCGCGATCGAGCAGACAGCGGTCGAGGACTACCCCGTACTGCGTCCGCACCGGCTGGCCGTCGGCCTGTACCGGCTGACCGACGAGGGCCTGGTTCGCACCGAGCGGTTCGAGGTGGACATCGACGGTGCCCGCACCGAGCTGCCCGAGCTCGGCGGCGCCACCCAGCCGGACCTTGTGCTGCTGAACGACGACGACCTCACCTACGCGAAGATCCGGCTCGACGAGCGCTCCCGGGCCACCCTGGTCGAGTCCATCGACCAGTTGTCCGAGTCGCTGCCCAGAGCACTCGCCTGGGGTGCGGCCTGGGACATGACCCGGGACGCCGAGATGCCGGCCAGCCAGTACGTCGGGATCGTGCTGCGCGGGATCCGGGCCGAGAGCGACCTGACGGGTGTCCGGTCGCTGCTCTCGCAGGTCACCAGCGCCATCAACCTGTACGCCGCTCCGGAGCGGCGGGACGCCCTGCGGAACCAGTTCGAGGAGGCCCTCGCGGATCTGGTCGCCGAGGCCGAGGCCGGTAGCGATCACCAGCTCGCGTTCGTCCGGGCCTACAGCAGTGCGGTCTTCTCCGCGGCCGGTGCGGACCGGCTGGCCGCCTGGCTGGACGGGCGGGAGCTGCCCGCCGGTCTGGTCGTCGACACCGACCTGCGCTGGACGCTGATCGTCGCACTTTCCCGGCTGGGCCGGATCGGTGCCGACGAGATCGAGGACGAGCTGACCCGCGACACCACCATCACCGGTGGCGAGCGGGCCGCGCAGGCCCGCGCGGCGCGGCCGACCGCCGAGGCCAAGGAAGAAGCCTGGCGGATCGCAGTCGAGTCCGGAGACACTCCGAACGAGACACAGTTCCGGACCATCCTCGGCTTCCAGCAGCCCGGCCAGGAGGACCTGCTCCGCCCGTACGTCGGCAAGTACCTGAGCGCGGCCAAGGACGTCTACACCCGGCTCGGCTCGTCCATGGGCGAGAACGTGCTGGTCTACCTGTCGCCGCGCAACCTGGCCGAGCAGCCGACACTGGACGCGCTCACCGAGTGGCTGACGGCCGAGTCGACGGCTGTCGACGCACCGACCCGTCGCTACGTCTCGGAGGCCCAGGCCGACCTGACCCGCGCGATCGCCGCACAGGTTCGCGACGCAAGCTGAATGACAGGCTGCACCCGGCCGGGGTAGAACAGAGCAGATGCCTGCTTCTGACCCCGCCCTGGCCGGTGCAGCCGCTGTCGCGCTGACTGGACTCGCTGAGGCGTACCGCCCGCGCCCTGTCACTCCCCTGCTTCCGTGGCGGGACCCCCATCGGCTGGTGAAGCCGTACATCATCACCGCACGCGGGCGGCAGTGGGACGACCAGATGGTCGAGTTCGCGCGGGCTGGTGCGAGCCGGCAGCTGGACTTCGACGATGCGATGGGTTCGGTCGGCCTGGCCGTCGCGGTACTGCATCTGAGCGACGACGGCGCCTACTTGGTCGTGCACAGCTGGACGAAGGACTACCAGTCCAGGCTGAGCAGATTCAGCGGTGTCGACGTGGACGACCTGCGCCCGGTGCCCACCGGCGTCGCGCCGAGCGTGTGGGAGCTCGAGGTGCTCAGCCACGAGCGGACGGCGTACGTGACACACATCCTGAGCGGTGGTGTCGATGTGGACGCCTGGCTGGAGGACGCGCTCGACACGCGCCCCCAGCCCGATCCTCAAGGCATTCCTAGCGGCACATGACGTCGTCGATCAGCTTGGTGGCCGCGTTCTCCTGAGCCACCATCGCCTCACTCGAGTCGTACAGCTGGGTGGACATCGAGACCACCACACTGCGCTTCCCGTCGGCACTGACCGCCGTACGAGTCCGGAAGCCGATCTGGTCACCGCTGGGGATCCAGACTCGCCCACCGCAGGACAGCTCTCTCGAGCCGACCCCCAGGCCGTAGCGAGCGTCGCGCCAGATGATGTCAGTACCTTCCATCGCGACTGTGGTGGTCAGCTCACGCAGCTGGGCCGGCTTGAGCAACCGGCCGTCGAAGATGGCCCGGACGATCCGGTCCAGGTCCTTGAGCGTGGAGATGTAGCCACCTGAGGCGTCTGCGTCGATCAGCTCGGTCGTGTCGGTGTACTCGCCCGCAGTGAACCGCGTGTAGCCGTGCGCATGCGGTCCGCTGATCTTCGGATTCGTTCGCGGGAAGTACGTGTCGCGCAGGTGCAGCGGCCGGACGATCCGGCGGTCGACCTCGTCGTACCAGGTCCGTCCGGTGACGGCCTTGATCATCAGGCCCACCAGGTCGTACCCAGTGTTCGAGTAGTCCCACCCTCCGCCCGGCTGGAACGGCGGCTTGTTGCGCAGCCCGGCCTTCACGATCTCCTCCTCGGTGCGCACGAGGTAGCGGCGCTCGTAGTACTGCTCAGCGCTGTCGATGCTGGGGAAGCTGTCGTCGTTGATGCCGGCAGTGTGCTGCAGCAGGTGCCGGACGGTGATCTTCCGGCCGTCGTAGCCGTTCCCCTGCACCAGGCCAGGCAGCCACTGCTCCACCGAGTCGTCCAGCCGCATGCGGCCCTCGGCGACCAGTTGCAGCACCACCGTCCCCACCAGCACCTTGTTGGTGCTCCCGATCCGGAAGCGACCGTCAGCCCGGGGCACACTGCCACCGAGCACCCGCACTCCACTCACCGCCGTCCGCGAGCCCCGCGGCGATGTCTCCCGAGCCAGTACGCCGGTCACTCCGGTGGCGACGATTCCGTCGGCGTCTCGTTGCAGTGTGGACCGGCCGGCATCGGCACTGACCGGTACGGCGGCTGCCGCCAGCGTCACGGCAATGGCGGCGAAAAGTCGTCTTCTCATGTCTGGAAGGCTTTCAACGCACCATCCCGGCCGCCATCGCCTGCGGACCCGGACAGTGGTAGCGCGAACGCGACCTGTAGCCATCAAACGATTGCTCGTCGGCACACCGTGAGGAGTCGTGTGCAGACCGCGATCTCGTTGCCCAGAAGGAGATTCTCACCACGTGAAGAGCACTCACTTCTGGCCCGGATCGGTTTAAGCTCACGCGGAGAGACCTGGGGAGGGGTCCTGTGCCGTGACATCACATCGCCGGAAGAAACAGCAACCGCGCTCGCGTGCTGCGGTCGGTGCCGCCATTGTGGCCACCGCCGCGATCGCCACTGTGTCTGCCTTCATCCTGACCAAAGGTGAGCCCACTCCGTCGGCGGACGACGCCGTCCGTGCAGCCGGCGTACCGGACACTCCTGCCTCCACGCCGACTCCCAGCGCCCATCCAACGGTCGCCTCCAAGGCGGACCGGAAGCCTCCGTCCAGCCGTTCGGCGCCCAAGACGACGACGTCTGCGCCGCCCGACACCGGCCCGACGTCACCTCGCTTCAAGCGCGGGCAGTGGATCGCAGTGCTCGACAAGTACTCGTCCGACACCGGACTGGATGCCGGACAGCTCGCACAGAGCGCGGCGGCCAAGATCATCGCGGCCGGTGTCCCCGCGAAGGCCATGCTGGTCAACGGCCAGTACCCCGGCTTCGCCAACAGCTCAGGCGAGCCGGTGCTCGACACGTGGGTCGTCTACCTCGGCCCTGGTACGTCGTCGGCCCAGATGCTCAACCTGTGTATGGCACCGAAGACGCAGCGCGCGTACGACAGCCCTGCCTGCCCGACCTACGAACCGGCGACCGCAGGCCGGTGATCGGTCGCCAGGCGGGCGTGCAGGTGCGAGTCATGCCGCTCGCCGCTCGGCTCGACGTAGTAGTGCCGCATAATGCCTTCCAGCTGGAACCCTGCACGCACGGCAACCCGGCAGGACCCCTCGTTGACCAGTGAGTGGTCGAGAGAGATGCGGTGCAGCCCTAGACCGTCTGGCGCGAAGGCCCAGCGAGCGGCCGCGTCCAGAGCACGGGCACCGAGGGCTCGGCCACGAGCAGCCGGATTGACCCAGTAGGCAGCGACCGCCTGATCCGGAATCCGGTGCACGTCCCGCAAGGCGACGTTGCCGATCACGTAGTCGGTCGCGCGGTCCGCTACGGCAAAGATGGCATCGCCGCGCGACCAGGCGTCCAGGCGTGGCCGCAGCCAGCGCTGCGCCCGCCGGTCCGCGGGAGTGCGGATCACCGCAGTCCCAGCGGTCCAGCGCAGTACGTCAGGGTCCCGCAGCGCCTCGGCCACCGCCTCCTCGTCGGAGGCTACGAACGGACGCAGTACGACGTCGTCCAGCTCGATGCGGTGCGGCTGCAGGGCCCGGGTCACTGCTTGTGCGGCTCGTTGGCGTGCAGTAGAGGCGCCTGGTGCGCGTTGGTACCCAGCTGCTGCACTCCGGTCACCAGACCGCCGGTCAGGTCACCAGTGGCGAACGACGTCTGCATCGTCAGCGCGGCCAGCCCGGCAGCGGTGTCCGACAACTGACGCTTCGCCTCGGCACCGGTGACGATCTCCAGCCGGCGGCCGGCCGGGTCGACGTACACGAGCACCGTGTGGTCCGGGTCCTCGAGCTCGTTCAGCAGCTCCACGGCGAACGGACGGGTCTCGGAGTCCGCGCCACCGACGTACACGGAGAAGTGCAGGCCGGACGCCTCCTCGGCGTGCCGGACCGCGCGCTCGATGTCGTGGAGCTGGTCGGGCGTGAACGCGTCACCAACTGGCACTTGCGCCTCCGGTCGTACGGGCGACGCCGGCACCGGCGGTCGCGGGGGTTCCTGGCGCGGCGGGCAGCTCGGGCAGGTTGGCAGGGTCGGGCTTGGTGGCGACCGGTCCGTTGATCCAGACCGGCGGCGCCCACCAGGACAACCCCGGCCGGTACCGCGGCCCGCTCGCGATCGATCCCGCGAACACCAGCAGCGCCAGCACCGCGGCCACGAACACAGGAATCCCGACGAACACCAACACCGTGTGGCCGGACAGCTCAGCAATCACGCCTGCAGCCTAGTACTCCCGCGGCGGCGGCTGCTCCAGGGGGCTGGCGGACACTCCTTGAAATAGGGGCGGTTATTTCAAGGAGTGCAGTACCCGGGAAAGTTAGTTACCAAATGTGCGCTGAATCAGAAACGAACATCCGAACACTGGTAGAAAGCGTTCGCGGTGTCGGCGATCGTCCAGACCGAGACAATCATGTGCCGGCCGCTCTTACCCGACGGCAGGTTGCCGGTGTGGGAGAAGTCGTTCGGTGGGCGGCCGCTGTACGACCTGACCAGGAACGGCGTCAGTTCGAGCGCCGAGCGGGTCAGTGGAGCGTTCTGGTTCCAGCCGTTCTTGGTGATGTAGTACCGGAAATCGGTCGTCGAATGTGGCGCGGTCAGATACCACCTGAACGTGTACGACGCACCGGAGGTCAGGTTGTTGACCGGCCAGGCGCCACCGCGCTGATCGTCCAGCTGGGCGAACTGTCCCAGACCGGCCGAGCAGATCTTGCCGTCGGCAGGACCCCCGTTGGGGAAGCCTTTCGGGCCTTCGACACTCTGCGGCTCCCACTGGATCTGGCCGCAGTTCGTCGCCTGGCCGGACTGGCAGAACTTGGCCCGGCTGGTCGGTGAGTTGGTCCAGCCGTGGCCGTGGGCCAGCGGCACGGAGGTGGTGAAAGTCAGGGCCAGTGCGCCTATGGCGACACCGGCCATGCTGACTTTGCGTGATCGCAGCATGAGGTAACTCCTTGCACTGTGGGGCGGTGAGACAGTGAAGGAAGGCGCCTTCGTGGTTGACCAATAGAAAACAACTCTTCAAATCTATTGTCAACAACTCGTGACCGGTGAAATACGGAAAGCTAGATTGTCAGAGCGCCGATCAAGCGTCTGAGCCGCAGATTGTTCGGCAGGTCCTCGACGAGAGCCGGTTCACCGTCCGGACCGCCGAGCGGGATCCGCCAGTTCGGATACTCATCTGTCGTCCCCGGCTGATTCTGCGTACGCCGTTCTCCGATCGCGTCGGTCAGTGCGACACCGACCAGCTTCGACGGAGTGTGAGCGACGTACTGGTGCAGTGCCTCCACGATGCGTTCGACGTCGCCGTCGGTGTAGCGGAGCAGGTGGCGCTCGCGCAGTGCGTCCAGCCACGCATCCCGATCCGCCTCGTCCACGGCCAGCTCTTCGGCCACCGGACGAGTCAGCAGGCCCAGCCGGTTGCGCAGCTCGACATGGTCGCCGGCCAGGTAGCCCGCGGTCGGCGGCAGGTCGTGCGTGGTGACGGTGGCCAGGCACAGCTCGCGCCAGCGCTCAGGCGCGAGTGGCTTGCCATCTGCATCCCGCTCGAACCACAGCACCGACGTACCGAGCACTCCGCGCTCAGTGAGGTAGTCACGCACCCAGGGCTCGACGGTGCCGAGGTCCTCCCCCACGACCGTCACTCCGGCCCGGGTGGCCTCCAGGACGAGGATGCCGATCAGCGCCTCGTGGTCGTAGCGCACGTAGGTGCCCTCGGTCGGTCGCTCCGGTGAGGTCACCCACCAGAGGCGGAACATGCCGAGGATGTGGTCGATCCGCAGTCCACCGCCGTGGCGCATCACCGCGCGGACCAGGTCCCGCCAGGCGGCGTACCCGGTCTCGGCCAGCGCGTTCGGCCGCCAGGGCGGCTGGGACCAGTCCTGGCCCTGCTGGTTGAACGCGTCCGGCGGCGCTCCGACGTGGATGCCCTGGGCCAGCACGTGCTGCAGCGCCCACGCGTCCGCACCATCCGGATGTACGCCGACTGCCAGGTCGTGGACGACGCCCAGCGACATGCCGGCCGTCTTCGCCCGGGCCTGCGTGCGGGCGAGCTGCTCGTCCATCTGCCACTGCAGCCAGCAGTGGAACTCCACAGCGTCCGGATTGTCGTTCCGGAACGCAGTGACCGCCGAGCTGGTCGGGTCCTGCAGTTCCTCGGGCCACTTGCTCCACTCAGGCCCGTGGACGTCGGAGATTGCCGCCCAGGTCGCGAAATCGACCAGCCCCTGGTTCTCACGGTCGCAGTACGCGCCGTACTCGGCGATCCGGCCGATCGAGGGTCGCACGCCGAACAGCAACTGCAGTGCCTCGCGTTTGGCGGCCCAGACCGTGTCACGGTCCAGAGCATTCGCGTCCTCACTCAGCGCCCGCGCCTGCAGGCTGAGCGTCCGGACCCGGTCCCGCTCGGCCGGCGCCAGATCGCCGTACTCGTCGATGTCCTCGATCCGCAGGTAGATCGGGTTGCCGAAGCGCCGGGAAGCCGGCAGGTACGGCGAGGGCTCCATCCGGCCGGCCAGTTCGGCGGCATGCAGCGGGTTGATCAGCACGAACCCGGCACCGAGGTCGTTGGCGGACCAAGCGGCCAGGTCGGCCAGGTCGTGCAGGTCACCGATCCCCCACGAGCGCCGCGAGCGGACGGAGTACAGCTGCAGCACCCAGCCCCAGGTGCGGTTCAGCTTCTCCGGCTCCAGCTTGCTGGGGGTGACGATCAGCGACCCGACCGAGATCTCCGGACTGGTGCCGACCCTCGCGCACAGCCGGTGATAGCCCAGCGGCAGGTCTCCCGGGAGCTGGAACGTCGCCTCACCGATCTGCACGCCGTCGACCCACTCCGGCTCGACCCAGTGGTCCTGCTGCGGGATGTCCCGTCGCTGGCCACCGTCCTCCAGGTCCACCCACACCTCGGCAGTGGAACCATGCGGCAGGTGCACGGCGAACCATGGCGTCCAGCCCGCGCGCATCACCACAGTGGCCGGCAACGTCCGTCGCCAGCGCGCCAGCTGATGTTCGTCCAGGGCCTCAGCAGCCTTCTCCGGTGTGGACGCGTCCACACCGAGTGCCGCGAGCACAGTGGAGACAACCTCGCTGGAGACGATCACATGCTCGCCTTGCCAGTTCCAGTACTCCGTCGCCACACCATGGGCAACCGCTAGCTCGACAAGGGCCGGAGTGGGAGCAGTCACCTCAGCGAGTCTGCCGCATCAAGGCCCCTGGTGTGTAACGCAGCGCCGTGTCAGTTAGCTGGTCGTCGCTTGCTCAGGAGCAGTACGGCGAACAGGAGCGCCACGCTGGCCACTACGAGCCCGATCGCCACCCCTGCGACATTGTCGGTGAGCTGGTAGAGCGCAGTCGGCCAGATGACCAGCAGGATCGAGCAACCGACCACCGCGTACGCCGATGCGCGCCGCCGCCCGTACGCGACCAGCAGTGCGGCCGGACCGGCGGTTCCGACCGCCAGTGCCATGATCTCGCCGCGCTCCTGGATCAGCCAGCAGATCGACGAGCTGAACATCGCCGCACCGGCCAGCGACCAGGCAGTGGGCTGGTCGCGGAACAGTCCGAGCACGGCCATCACGAACGCGACCAGGATGAACCCGGTCCCGGCGATCCCCGCCGAGTTCGACGCCGATCCGTCGTCCGGGGTGAGCACGTCGGCGGTGATCACCAGCACCCCGACGGCCAGGATGCCGAACGTTGCCACCAGCAACGACGATCCGGCCAGCCACCACAGGCCGAGGCCGGCCAGCGTGAGCGCGATGGCGACCCCGACGATCCGGCCGGCCTCCCCCTCGATCGCGACGTACGTGGCGAAACCGGCCACACAACAGCCCAGCGAGGCCAGCGCCGAGGCGAGTTGGTCCCGGCGCCCGAAGATCTTCAGCACGACGGCCGCCCCGAGCAGCACGACCGCGGCGACAGTCCCGGTGCTGATCCGGGCCGCCCGGCCCATCTCACCCCAGTTGGCCAGCGTGAGCAGCGCCACGGCACCGAGCAGGAGCGCACCACCGACGTACCCGAGCACCTCGACCAGTGCGCTCGAGTGGGCAGCGGCGGGCGGCGTCCGCTTCGGCGGCGGGGGCGCGGGTGGCTCGGGCCGGTTCCGCGCGATGGCAGCGTCGACCTCGGCATCGGCGGCCGCGCGCAGCGCCTCGGCCTGGTACTGGCGCAGCACGCCCGCGCTCACGAGCCTGAGCAGCTCGTCGTCCAAGCGGCTGGGCATGCGATTCGTCTCCCTGGTCGAGGTCACTAACATGGGCGGCGATATGCCTATTCTGACCAGCTACCTTGTGTCCGCGTTCAGTCACCCCCTGTTTTCCCGTCCGCTGGAGCTCCCAACCTTCTTCCGGTGGGGCAACGACGGCAAGCTCGAGGTGACCGACCAGATCATCACCGTGCCCGCGCGCATCCTGGCGCTGGTCATCGGTTTCTTCGTGCTCCGCTGGATCCTGCACAAAGCCATCCGCCGGTTCGCCCGCCGGACCGGTAACGGCACGGTCGCCGGCGTGCTGTCCAAATCGAAGCTCGGTCAGGACTTCGTCGAGAACAACCTGGCCACCGAGCGCCGGACCCAGCGCGCCGAAACGATCGCTTCGCTGCTGAGCAGCGTGGTGACGATCGTGCTCACCGCGGTCCTGGTGGTGATGCTGCTGGCCGAGCTCGGCTTCGACATCATGCCGGTGCTGGCCACCGGAAGCATCCTCGGCGTCGCGCTCGGCTTCGGCGCCCAGACGCTGGTCAAGGACTTCCTGGCCGGTGTCTTCATGATCTTCGAGGACCAGTACGGCGTCGGCGACCTGATCGACATGGAGAAGGCGACCGGCACCGTGACGGCGGTCGGCCTGCGGATCACCACGCTCCGCGGCGAGGACGGCACCACCTGGTACGTCCGGAACGGCGAGGTCCTGCGGATCGGCAACCTGACCACCCGCGACCCGCAGTCCGCTGCCCCCTCCGGCGTCGGCAGCGGCACCGAGAAGGCCGAAGACACTCACCTTCCGACGGAATAGCACACAATTCATCGTCACAGATCTTGACCGGCCCAGCACCGCGCGTCATCATCGGCAGTGATTAGGAAACCTTCCTAACCAAATCCACTCCAACTCAACCGCCCCGGTTTTGGAGCTCGAGATGCGCCGATCGTCGTTGCGTCGCGCCCTGGTGGCGCTCCTGTCCCTGACCATGCTGACCACTCTGCTGGTCGCACCCACCCAACCCGCCAACGCCGAGGTGCAGCACCCTCGGCAGCAGTTCCTCCGCGATTCCGTCGGCGGACTGTTCCTGCACTGGGGGATGCGAACCTCCCCCGGCTACACCAGTTGCAGCACCTGGGAGAGCGCCGTGAAGTCCGGCGGCTGGGACCCGGCGTACTGGGTCCGAGAGGCTCAGAAGCTGCACACGCAGTACCTGGTCCTGGCCACGTTCCACAGCCGGCTCGGCTACGCGCGACCGTGGCCGAGCAGCATTCCCGGCAGCTGCCACACCGGCCGCGACCTGGTCCGGGAGACCATCGACGCCGCGTCGGCCAAGGGTCTGAAGGTCATCCTCTACATGACCGACGACCCGCAGTGGCACGCCGAAGGGCTGCCGGCAGGCAAGTCCTGGCTCGATTCCGCCGCCTACTCGAAGTACAAGGGCCGTTCGGTCGACCTGACCACCCGCGACGGGTTCGGCGAGTTCAGCTACGACAACTTCGTCGAGGTGATGGGCCGCTACCCGGACCTCGGCGGCTTCTGGATCGACAACGACAACGCCTACTGGGAGCGCAACGGACTGTACGAGCGGATCCGGCGCGAGCGCCCGTCGTACACGCTCAGCAACAACAACGAGGACACGCCGATCATGGACATGATCAGCAACGAGCAGAAGACCGGCATGTCCCCGGACTACGACTACCCACAGGCCGTCTACACCGCCGCACCGCGGCTGATCGAGGCCGATTTCAAGCTCCCGTCGACCGGACCCTGGTGGTACAACGGCTCCGACCCGGCCGTGGACGCCAAGCTCACGATCGGCCGGCTGGTCAGCAACGCCGGGTCGTCGATCAAAGCGCTGATGGCCGAGACCGCCATGGTCAACGGCCGCTTTCCCGCTCGCCAGGAGAGTTTTAACAACCTTGTTGACAAATTTATGCGGCCGATCTGGCCGTCGCTCCACGGCACCGAAGGCGGCGGGTACGCGTACGGCGGCCTGAAGCCCGGATTCTGGAACGACGGGGCGCACGGAGTCACCACGATCAGTCGCAGCAACCCCGACGAGCACTACGTCCACGTGCTCACCCGGCCGTCGACGAACACCTTGCGGATCCGCGACAACGGCTACCGGGTCGCCCGAGTGACCGATCTCCGGACAGGAGCCGTGATCCCGCACACGCAGGCGACCGGTGTCCTGACGCTGACCGGGATCACCAGCTGGGACCAGTACGACACCGTGTTCAAAGTCGAGACGGCCGGTCGCGAGGGGATTGTCAGGGCCACAACAAGCGCGCCGGCCGCCGCAGACGGTAGCTATCTGACCTACTGGGACACCAACAAGACCACACCGGTGTCACTGCGCTACGACCTCGGCTCCGCGAAGACAGTGCGGTACCTCGGCATCAACCAGCGTGAGGACTCCGTCGCCTACGCGCGGTCGGCGACCGAGCAGTCCGCGCGCATCAAGGACTACCGCGTCTACGTCAGCGCCGACGGCACGAACTGGGGTTCACCGATCAAGACCGGCACCCTCCCAAGCCGGCGCGGCGTCGCCTTCATCGACCTCCCGGCAACGAGCACCCGGCACATCCGTCTGGAGGTGGTCAACACCCACGCCGCCGCCAGCGACACCACCCGCTACAAGCGCCTGCGCATCGACGAGACCTGGGTCGGTACGGCGTACGCCCGGTCCGCCAACGTGGTCACGCAAGCCGTGGCCGCCGCCGAGTTCAACGTGAAGAACTACGGCGCGAAGGGGGACGGCAACGCCAACGACAGCGCGGCGATCAACAAGACCATCACCGCCGCGGCCAACGCCGGTGGCGGCACGGTCCGCTTCCCGCCGGGCACCTACAAGAGCGCCAACTCGATCCATCTGAAGAGCAAGATCACCTACCAGCTCGACTCCGGCGCGACGATCCTCGGTGCGAGCAACGACACCTACGACGCGGCCGAGCCGAACCCGTACGACGACTACCAGGACTACGGCCACAGCCACTTCCACAACGCGATGATGTGGGGCGACCAGCTGACCGATATCGCGTTCACCGGGACTGGCACGATCGACGGCGGCGGTCACCTCATCACCGGCAACCCGAAGGCCGGCGAGGCGGACAAGATCATCTCGCTGACCCGCTGCAGCGGACTTCGGGTGGACGGTATCCGGCTGCGCCGCGGCGGTCACTTCGCGATGCTCACCAACGGCTGCGACAACATCAGCTCGGACAACCTGCGGATCGACACCGCGAGCGACCGCGACGGCTGGAACGTGATCAACGCCAAGAACGTGACGATCACCAACGCGAAGTTCGCCGCGAACGACGACGCGCTCGCCTTCAAGAGCGACTGGGCGCTGGGCCGCACGATCGACAACGGCCACGTCCGGGTCTCCGACTCCGAACTGTCGGCCGGCTGCTGCAACGCGCTGATGTTCGGCTCGGAGACCTGCGGTGACTTCACCGACTACACCTTCGAGCGGATCAAGATCACCGGTGCGAGCAAGTCCGGCCTCGGCATGGTCTCGATGGACGGCAGCAACATCTCCGACGTGCACTACCGCGACATCACCATGTCCGGTACCCGCAGCCACATCATGCAGAAGGTCGGTACCCGCAAGCGCTGCGGCGACAACCCCGGTGTCGGTTCGATCAGCAACATCACCTACCAGAACATCACCGCCACGTACGACGGCTCCCGGGGTACGGCGTACAGCCCGACGCTGTGGGGCGAGTCCGGCAACACGATCCGCGATATCACGTTCGACAACGTCCAGCTGAACGCGCCCGGTGGCAACGGCACGATGAGTACCGGCGTACCGGCCAACGACCCGAAGAACTACAACCCGAACAGCATCGGAACCAGACCGGCGTACGGGTGGTACATGCGCCGCGTGAACGGAGTGAAGTTCACCAACAGCTCGGTCCGATTCACCAAGAACGACGGTCGGCCCGGGGTGATCGCCAACGAGTCCGGAAACGTCCGGCTGGCCGATTTCGTCGCCGAGCGCGGCACTGCGAGCCCGCACGACCTCGGCTTCCAGACGGTGGCCGGCTACTGCGCCACTGGCAAGAACACCACCGGCGGGGCGCTGCGGGTCAACGCGTCCGGCTCGACGAGCAACTGTCCTGCCAATGCTGTGATGCTGGACAACGGCCTGGCCAGGACACCACCGATGGGCTTCAACAACTGGAACTCAACCAAGTGCTCGAGCACCTTCAACGAGTCGATGATCAAGAGCATCGCGGACCTGTTCGTCAGCCGCGGTCTCAAGGACGCCGGGTACCAGTACGTCAACATCGACGACTGCTGGGCGCTCCCGCAGCGCAACGCGCAAGGCAACCTGGTGCCCGACCCGGCGCGCTTCCCGAACGGCATCAAGAGTCTCGCGGACTACGTGCACAGCAAGGGACTCAAGTTCGGCATCTACACCAGTGCGGGCACCAAGACCTGCAACACCGCAGGCTTTCCCGGCGGTCTCGGTCACGAGCAGCAGGACGCGAATCTGTTCGCCTCCTGGGGTGTCGACTACCTCAAGTACGACAACTGCAACAACCAGGGAGTGGATGCCCAGCAGCGCTACAAGGCGATGCGGGACGCACTGGCCCGCACCGGCCGGCCGATCGTCTACTCGATCTGCGAGTGGGGTCGCACCGGTCCCCCGCGGGTGTGGCAGTGGGGCAAGGACGTCGGCAACCTGTGGCGGACCACGGGCGACATCAGTGACAACTGGGGCAGCATGATCGGCAAGGCCCAGGCCAACCGCGTGCTCGCCCAGTACGCCGGTCCTGGCCACTGGAACGACCCGGACATGCTCGAGGTCGGCAACGGCGGGATGACGGCGACCGAGTACCGCACCCACCTCAGTCTGTGGGCGATCATGTCCGCTCCCCTGCTGATCGGCTCCGACCTGCGCAAGGCGTCCGACGAGACGTTCGAGATGCTCACCAACCGCGACGTGATCGCGGTGGATCAGGACAAGCTCGGCCGCCAGGCCACTGTGGTCAGTTCGTCGGGCGGACTGGTTGTCTATGGCAAGACTCTGGCCAACGGCGACCGTGCCGTCGCCCTGTCCAACGAAACGACGTCCACCGCCACCATCTCCACCACTGCGGCAGCACTCGGCCTCAGCGGATCGTCGTCGTACACACTGAAAGACCTGTGGAGTAAGGCGACCCGGACCACCTCGGGTGCGATCAGTGCCTCGGTCCCGGCCCACGGCACCGTGCTCTACCGCGTCACTCGCGCTGGTACGACGACCCGGTACGAGGCGGAGGCGGCGACGTACTCGGCCGGCAGCTCGGTGGACACCGATCACTCGGGCTTCTCGGGCACGGGTTTCGTGAACACGTCCAACGCAGCCGGCAGCTACGTGCAATGGACCGTCAACCGCCCGCAGGCCGGCCCGGCTACCCTCACCTTCGACCACGCCAACGGTACGACGGCCAGCCGGGCCGTGGACATCGCCGTCAACGGGACCGTGGTCGCCAGGAACGTCGCAGTGCCGTCCACCGGTGCCTGGACGCTCTGGAAGACGCTGGTAACCACTGCGAATCTCAACGCCGGCGCCAACACCATCCGGGTGACGGCAACCACCGCCAACGGCGCTCCGAACCTGGACTACCTCGATGTCACCACCAGCTCGACCGCACCGGAGCTGGCCGCGACGGACTGGTCGAAGGAGCTGGTCGACTCGACCATGGCGCGCTACACACCGGCGACCATCGGCGGCTGGTCCTACCCGATCGGCCTCTACCTCTACGGGCAGTACCTGGTCTACCAGCGGACCCATGACCCGAAGTACCTGAGCTACCTCAAGACGTGGGTCGACCGGTTCGTGGACTCGTCCGGGAACATCAACCACAGCTTCAACAACCTCGACAGCATGCTGTCCGGGCGGCTACTCGTCCTGCTGCACCGTGAGACGGGCGACAACCGCTACAAGGTTGCGGCGACCAAGATCCGCACCAGGCTCAACACCTACCCGCGGACCGCGGACGGCGGGTTCTGGCACGCCACCAGCCGCCAGCACCAGCTGTGGGGTGACGGGGTGTTCATGGTCGACCCCTTCCTCGCGGAGTACGGCCGCCAGTTCGGCGACTCGACGTACACGAACAAGGAGACTGTTGATCAGCTGCTGACGACTGCGAAGCACCTGCAGCGCCCGAGCGGTCTGCTACGGCACGCGTACGACGAGGCTCGCGCGCAGACCTGGGCGAATCCGACCACTGGGCTGGCGCCGGAGGTCTGGTGCCGCGCCGAGGGCTGGTACGGGATGGCGGTCATCGACGTGCTCGAGGTGGTTCCGGCGAACCAGCCCCGGCGGGCCGAGCTGGTCGACGTACTGCGGAAGCTCGTGACCGGGTATGCGCGGTACCAGGACCCGAAGACCGGGCGGTGGTTCCAGGTCGTCGACAAAGGCAGCCGGGCCGACAACTGGACCGAGACCTCCTGCTCGTCGATGTACACCTTCGTCATCTCCCGGGCGGTCCAGCGGGGGTACGTCGACCCGTCGTACCAGGCAGTGGCTGATCGCGGCTACCAAGGCGTGCTGGCGAAGATCTCGCTCGGCAGCGACGGGCGCACCAACCTGAAGGACATCAGCATCGGGACCAACGTCGGCAACTACAGCTACTACATCGGCCGGGAGCGAGCCACCAACGACTTCCACGGGCTCGGGGCGTTCCTGATCATGAACGAACAACTCCGGGCGAAATGACAGCAAGGCGCCCGGTGCGATCCACCGGGCGCCTTGGTATGTCGGATGTCAGGCGGTGAAGGTGACGTCCAGCGTGATCGGGGTGGCGGCCAGCGCCTGGGAGACCGGGCAGTTCTTCTTCGCGTCCTCCGCGAACTCCGCGAACTGGTCCGCAGTCAGGCCCGGCACCTTGCCGTTGACCGACAGTACGATCCCGGTGATGCCCTCACCCGGCTGGAAGGTGACGTCGGCGGAGGTGTCCAGCGACTCCGGTGCGTTGCCGCCCTGGGCCAGCGCGTGCGAAAGCGCCATCGAGAAGCAGGCCGAGTGCGCGGCCGCGATCAGTTCTTCCGGGCTGGTCTTGCCGTTCGCGTCGTTGGCGCGCGAGGCCCAGGTGACGTCGAAGGTGCCGGCACCGGAGGACTCCAGGGCGACCTGCCCCGCGCCCTCCATCAGCGAGCCTTCCCAGTGTGCCTTGGCCGTACGAGTGGTTGCCATGCTCGTCTGTTCTCCTTGCGAAGCTCTTAGTTGCCGGACACGTCGATCGCGCCGGGGTAGTTCGGTTCGTCGGTGTTCACCATGCTGTGCGCGGCCATCACCATGTAGCGCCAGATCTCCTCGTCCCGATCGGGAGGCAGGGCGATCTCGTCCAGGGCGGCCCGCATGTGGCCCAGCCAGCGGTCCCGGGAGCTCGGCGTGACGGCGAACGGCGCATGCCGCATCCGCAGCCGCGGGTGCCCGCGCTCGTCGGAATAGGTGCGCGGTCCACCCCAGTACTGCTCCAGGAACATCCGGAACCGCACCTCGGCCGGGCCGAGGTCCTCCTCCGGGTACATCGGCCGTAGCTCGGGGTCGGCGGCGACGCCACGGTAGAACGCTGCCACCAGCCGGTGGAAGGTGTCCGCCCCACCGACGGCGTCGTAGAAGCTCTCTGCGTCACTCATGTCGGTACCAGTGTCTCAAGTCACCCGAAGCTGCTGTTCGAGGGCTGCCCGTTCGGGCGCGAACAGCTCACGCTTGGCGTGGGTGACACCGTCCACGGCCACCAGCACGGACGTCGCCTTCGCGTACACGTCCTCCCCGCCACCGCTGCGGTCGACGATCCGGGAACCCATCGTGTACGACGTCGTTCCGACCGACTCGATCCACACATCCACGTCGTACGGCGGGTGCCGCAGCAGGATCGGTCGCAGGTAGTCGACGGTCTGGCTGACCAGCACCACCGGGTACTCGGCGAAGTAGTCCCGCGTGCCGGCCAGGTGACTCAGGAAGGCGATCCGCGCTTCCTGGAGATAGTCGAAGTACCGGACGTTGTTGACGTGGTCGTAGGAGTCGATATCCGACCAGCGGACCAGGACCGGGTACGTGAAAGTCACGAAGCCACCATCCGGGAGAGGACTTCGCGTTCCTCCGGGGTGATCCGGCGCAGACGGTTGGCCTTGAAGTCGAACGGGACCAGCTTGGTCCGGGCCTCGACGTACGTCGTCCGGGCCGGCTCGAGATCGAGGATCTCGTAGTCGACGGTGAACTGGGCCGCCCTGATCTCGCTGATCCAGAGCTCGATCCGGACCGGCTCCGGGCGGAACCGCAGCGGTGCGCGGTAGTGGACCTCGTGCCGCGCCACCAGCAGACCGGTCTCCAGGGTGTCCGCACCGAGCTCGGCGGCGGTCCGGAACAGGAAGTCCACCCGGGCGTCCTGGAGATAATCGACGTACCGGCCGTTGTTCACGTGGCCGAGCGCGTCCATGTCTCCCCACCGCAGCGGACAGAGATAGACATGGCGGTTGTGATGATCCACACGGCGATCATCGCATCCTGGGTACTCCGGGCCTGACGCAGCGTGGGTAATGTCATCCCCGGCAAGAGATACCTACCGGTAGGGAGCGGCAATGGCGCAGCGAGTGGCGATCGTGACCGGGGCAGCCCGGGGAATCGGCGCGGCCGTCGCGCTCCGGCTGGCCAAGGACGGGAACGCGGTCGCGGTCCTCGACCTGGACGAGGCTGCCTGCGCGGGCACCGTGAAGACGATCACCGAGGCCGGCGGCAAGGCCGTCGCGATCGGCGCCGACGTCAGCAAGTCCGACCAGGTCACCGCCGCGATCGAGCGGGTGGTGGCCGAGCTCGGCGCCCCGACGATCCTGGTGAACAACGCCGGCGTGCTGCGCGACAACCTGCTCTTCAAGATGTCCGAGGACGACTGGGACACGGTCATGTCCGTGCACCTCAAGGGCAGCTTCCTGATGTCGAAGGGCGTCCAGGCGCACATGGTCGAGGCCGGGTACGGCCGGATGGTGTTCCTGTCGTCGACCTCCGCACTGGGCAACCGCGGCCAGGCGAACTACGCCTCCGCGAAGGCCGGCCTGCAGGGTCTGGCCAAGACGCTGGCGATCGAGCTGGGCAAGTTCGGCGTCACCGCGAACGCGATCGCCCCGGGGTTCATCGAGACCGACATGACCGCGGCCACCGCGGCCCGGGTCGGTGTGGACTTCGAGGAGTTCAAGAAGGCGACCGCCGCGACCATCCCGGTGAACCGGACCGGTACCCCCGACGACATCGCGGCCGCCGCGTCGTTCTTCTGCAGCGAGGAGGCCGGTTTCGTCTCCGGCCAGGTCCTGTACGTCGCCGGCGGACCCCGGAACTGAGGATTCGATCATGCCCAAGTCCTTCACCGGTGTCGACGAGGTCGTCAATGCCGTCGGCACCACCCTGGGCGAGTCCGAGTGGCTCGAGATCACCCAGGAGCAGGTGAACCAGTTCGCCGAGGCGACCGGTGACCACCAGTGGATCCACGTCGACGTCGAGCGCGCCGCCAAGGGCCCGTACGGCGGCACGATCGCCCACGGCTACCTGACCCTGAGCCTGATCGCGCGCTTCGGTGACGAGCTGTTCTCCGTCTCCGGCGTGACCGCGAAACTCAACTACGGCGTGAACAAGGTCCGCTTCCCGACCCCGGTCCCGGTCGGTGCCCGGGTCCGGGCCGGAGCCTCGATCGCGAACACCGCCGAGACCCCGGCCGGCGTCCAGGTGTCGCTGAACTGGGTGATCGAGCTGGAGGGATCCACGAAGCCCGCTTGCGTCGCGGAGACCGTCGTACTGCTGGTCCCTTAGAGCGGGCAGAGCAGGACCGAGTGAGTGGCGACGCGGTAGTAGCCGAGCCACTCATTCACAGCAAGCATCGGCACGTTGCCGTCGTAGTTGGCGGTGTAGCAGTTCTGCACCCCAACCGCGGCGGCGCGGTGCAGCGCGGCAGTCTTGACCAGCTTGGCCAGCCCGCGCCCCCGGTACTCCGGCATCGTCGCGGTCATCTGGGACCACAGCTTCGTGTGATCCCCATTGCCCAGCGTGAATCCGACGACCTCGCCGCCGTAGATCGCGGCCACGCTCAGGTCCAGCGCCATCACCGGCGACTCCCAGATCGCCCGTAGCCAGTCGGCGTACGGCCGGGCGACGATCTTGGCGTCCCCCGGTTTGGTGCGCTGGGCAATCACATCGGCCGCGTAGACCTTCAGCGGGTCCGCCTGGTTCAGCGGAAGCAGCTCCACGCCCGACGGGACCTCCGGAAGCTCCGGCGCCTTCTGCGGATCGATCCCGGCGTAGTGCACCTGGCGGGTCTGCCGATAACCCCAGCGACCGGCCCACTCGGCAGTGGACGGCTCCGCGAACACCCGCGCACTGGTCGCTCCGGCAGAACGCAGTACGTCGTGCGCTGCGTCCAGCAACTGCGCTCCGATGCCTTGGCCCCGGTACTCGGGCCGGACCAGCACGCGCAGCTGCCCGTCCAACGGATCGGAGCCGGCGATCAGCCCGGTCGTCGCCCACCCGACCACCTGGTCACCGCCGACCGCGGCGAATGTCGCCTGCCCCGGTCCCAGCGGCGTCGTCAGCCGCAGCCGCAGCCCGATCTCAGTCACGACCAGGTACGGCGCGAGCTGGTCGTGCAATGCCAGCGCGCCGTCGAGATCCCCCGCTTCAGCAGCTCTGATCTCCACGAGAACTCCTTCGCCGAAGTTCTCCGAAAGATAGCCCGCAACCCAGCGCATCTTGCATACATTTTCACGTTACAGATCGGACTCAACACTCCACGTAACCGCTGTACCGGTCGCCGCCTCCCGGTAGCCGAGCCATTCGTTCACGGCGAGCATCGGCGCGTTGCGCGGACTGTTCTGGGTAAATCCGACCCTGCAGCCGGCTTCGGCGGCCCAGCTCAGGGAAGACCACTTGAGGATCTTGGCCAGGCCGCGGCCACGGTACGACGCCGAGGTCGCAGTCAGATTGGTCCACAGCCGGTCATCGGCGCGGTGCACCAGCGACACCCCGACCACCTTGCCGGCGACCACCGCGGCAGCACCCAGTTCGAGCTGGTTCCCCCGGGCCGGGTCCCACGCGTTGGCCAGGAACGCGTCGTACGAGACGTCATATCCCTCTTCGAAGCCGGGAATCTGCAGCACGGTCTCGGCGTACACCGGATGCACGTCCTGCGGCTCCAGCTCGCTCAGCCGCCGTACCGTCACCTCGGCCGGTACGTCGGGTGCAGCCGGCAGCTCGTCGAGTCGAACCGACGCCACCCGGGCGGCCTCACCAGGGACACCACCTCTGGCAACTGCGAAGGCCAAACCACCTGGGCCTTCAGTGAGGACATCCAGTCGCTTGGCGCCGTGCGCATGCAGGTGCTCCTGCATCAGATCGGCCAGCGCGCGACCGATTCCCTGGCCGAGATGATCGGGGTGCACGATCAGCATCCCCTGGTAGGCATCGGCTTGGGTGCGGAAGTCCGCCGGAGTCACTCGGCCCCAACCGACGATTACGCCGTCCTGCTCGTACACCCAGCCCCTGACCCGCTCGTCAGTAGCCGCTCGCTCCAGCCCTCGCTGAGTGGCTCCCGGCGGCAGCACGATGTACGGCCGCACCAGAGCGAACAGGGCACCCAGTTCATCGGCGTCGGCGACCACTGTCGCGCGGAGAGGCATGTCTCAGAGCGTACGCATCAGGCCGTACTCGGTGGCGACGCGGCGATAGCCGAGCCAGTTGTTGACGGCAAGCATCGGGCCATTGACGTCGTCGTTGGACGTGTACGCCGAGGTGATACCCGCGGCGGCGCAGCGACGTAGAGCGACCGACTTGACCAGCTTGGCGAGGCCACGACCCCGGTACGCCGGAATCGTGCCGGTCATGCCCGACCAGGCGCGGTCGCCCGCAGTCTCGACCGCGGTGAAGCACACCACCTCGTCACCGACCACTGCGGCGACACTGAGCGACTTGTCGAGACCAGGTGCTGTCCAGACCTCCTTGAACCAGTCGTCGTAGTCGACTGCGTCCATCGGGGCATCGCTGGGCTCGTCGAGTGAGGCTGCGGTGTCGGCAGCGAACGCCTGCCGCGGATCCACCTGATCCATCGTCACCACTTCGATGTCCTCGGGCGTCGGCGGCTGCTCCGGCAGATCCGCTGTACTGGCCCCGGCGAAATGCATCTGCCGGGTCCCCTCGTACCCACGCTTGCGGGCGAACTCCAGCCCGTCGGGCGTCACGAAAATGCCCACCTTGGTCGCACCGACCTCAGTGAGGTGCTGGTGCAGCCGGTCGGTCAGTGTGCCGCCGATGCCCTGCTTGCGGTGCTCCGGGTGCACGTAGATCGAGATGTTGCTGCGCCCGGCCTCACTGGTCCAGGTGTTGAGCCCGGCCGACCCCCACGCGACCAACTCACCGTCGGCCTCGGCCACCAGCGCCAGGAAGCGCTCGGCCGGAGAGAACACCGTCATCATGTGTCGTGCCGCTGCCGGCGACATCACCTTGTACGCGTAGACAGCCCGGCGCAGTGCCGCGACCGCCTCGCCATCGTCACCGCTCGCCGGCCGGATCCGCACCCCTGTCGTCATGTCCGGACCATAGCCAGCCGCACTCCCGCCACGCCACGGAATTAGAAAGCAACGCGATCGCAACCAGTACGCGCGGACTGTGATTCGGTCGTGTAGCTCCGGGGTATTAGAGTGAGCCGGTGCTGTCGGACTACGCCCCGACCGCCGGAAGTGCCATCGTGCTGGGACACGACGGGGTCACCGGCGGCGGGGAGTCCACAGGGACTAGCTGTAGAGCTTGACCGCTCCGGTCGCCAGCTCCAGCATCCGAGCTCTCAGGTCCGCCGGACCGAGCACCTCGACCTCAGGTCCGAAGGCGATCAGCATTCCGCACGCCGCCTCCCGTACCCGGAAGTCCAGCCGCAAGTGCGGCCAAGGATCATCACTCGGAATCACTTGCGGGACTGCTCCTTTGGCCAGCATCGGTGTGACCACGCGGCGCACGATCTCCACCCGATCGGGATGCACACGCACCTCGGCCTGTACGCCGGTCGGTCCACCACCCGGCTGTTCCAGATTCGACCGGAGCCGCTCCCACTCGGCCCGGAGATCCAGTCCGGCCGGTCTGTCCGCCGCCTCTTCCAGTACGTCGACCTGCTCGATCCGCGACACCCGATACATCCGTGGTGCACCCCGATGCGCCGCTACCAAGTACCAACGGCCGGCCTGCTCGACCAGACCCCACGGATCGACGGTACGGCGCTGGAGCCCACTGCTCGCCGATGCGTAGCGCAGTCGCACCCGTCGCTCGGCCACCACGGCCTGACGCAGTACCGGCAAGGCTCCGTGGTCTTCTGCCTCGGCGAACCAGCGCCTGCGGTCCACCACGATCGCACCGGACAGCGCAGCGGCATCACCCTGCAGCTCCTCCGGCAGAGTCGCCGAGAGCTTGCCCATGGCCGACTTGAGACTCCCCCGGAGCCCCAGCTCGTCCGACAACTCGGACCGCCCGGACCACGCGAACAGCGCTTGCGCCTCGCGCGGCGTCAGCCCACTCACGTCAGCGCGATACCCCGGCAGCAACACACAACCACCGTTGCGCCCGCGCTCGGCGTACACGGGCACTCCGGCCGCGGACAGCGCCTCCATGTCTCGCAGCACCGTGCGCTTCGACACCTCGAGCCGCTCGGCCAGCTCCCGCGTGCTCAGCCGCGCATGCTGTTGCAGCAACAGGATGATCTGCAACAACCGGTCGGCTCGCATCCCCTGAGAATAGGCGACAGAAGATGTCACCTATAGAGCGCGAGGGTGGACCCATGACGAATCCTGATCCACGCCCGCTGTTCATCCGCGCACTCGACCAGACCCAGCAGCTCATCGACAGCGTCGGCCCCGACGAGTTCGGGCTGCGCACACCGTGCCCGGAGTACGACGTACGCACGCTGCTCGGTCATCTGCTCTCGGTCGTGCACCGCATCAACCTCGCGCTGACCGGCGGGGATCCGCTGACGATTCCGACGGTGACCGACAGCCCGGACATCGCCGGCACCTGGAAGGAACACCGGACAGCACTCGACACAACGCTGACCGACGACAGCATCCTCGGGCGGATCTGCAAGCTGCCCTTCGGAACCCTGCCCGGGGCAGCAGCCATCGGCGCCTACACCGGCGAGCTCACCACCCACTCCTGGGATCTGGCGAAGGCGACCGGCCGCCTCGACCAGCTCGACGACGACCTGGCCAACGCGGTGCTGCCGATGATCCAGCAGTTCCTTCCGGCGGAACCTCGGGGCGGTGGGGTTCCGTTCGGACCGGTTGTGGCGGTCGCCGACGACGCGTCGCCGTACGACCGCCTTGCCGCTTGGCAGGGCCGTCAGCCGTAGGTCTTAGCCGGCGATGCCGCCGTTGAGGGTGAGGCCGCCGTCGATGGTGATGGTCTGACCGGTGATCCAGGAGGACTCGTCGGACAGCAGGAACCACACCAGCGAGGCAACATCCTCGGGGCGGCCGAGGCGGGCCAGCGGGTAGGTGCCCGCGACCTCTTCCTCACGCCCTTCGTAGAGGGCTCCGGCGAACTTCGTCTTCACGACCGCCGGAGCCACGGCGTTGACCCGGATCTCCGGGGCGAGCTCGAGGGCGAGCTCGGCCGTGACCCGGGACAGCATCGCCTTGGTCGCGCCGTACCAGCCGATCCCCGGCGACGGCGACTGACCCGCCAGCGAGGACACGTTCACGACGGCACCGCCGTGGTTGCCCATCCACGCGTCCCGGCAGGCCTTCACCCAGGAGATCGTCGCCAGCACATTGGTGTCGACCATCTTGGCGGCGACACCGGCCTCGAGATCGAGCAGATCGCCGTAGATCGGGTTGATCCCGGTGTTGTTCACCAGCAGGTCAAGCGATCCGTACGTCGCCACGGCCGCCGCGACCGTGGATCCACGATGCGCGCCGTCGGCGGCGTTACCGGCGATGCCGAGTGCGTGCTCACGGCCGCCCAGTGACTTGACAGCCTCGTCGAGTGCGTCCTGATTGCGGCCGGTGATGACGACCCGGGCGCCGTCGGCCACCAGCCGGTGGGCGATCGCCAGCCCGATACCGCGGGAGGCTCCGGTGACGATCGCCGTACGGTTCTCCAGACTCATCAGCTGAGGCGCTCCAGGACGATGGCCATGCCCTGACCGCCACCGACGCACATGGTCTCGAGCCCGAACTGCTTGTCCTCGAACTGCAGACCGTTCACCAGCGTGGTCATGATCCGCGCACCGGTCGAACCGAACGGGTGGCCGAGCGCGATCGCACCGCCGTGCACGTTCAGCCGGTCCTCGGCGATCCCGAGCTCGCGCGCCGAGCCGATCACCTGGACCGCGAAGGCCTCGTTGATCTCGACCAGGTCGATGTCGTTGATGCTCATCCCGGCCCGGGCCAGTGCCTGCTGCGACGCCTCGACCGGACCGAGGCCCATGATCTCCGGCGACAGACCACTCACGCCGGTGGAGACGATTCGGGCCAGCGGGGTCAGGCCGAGCTCGCGGGCCTTGGTGTCACTCATGATCACGACCGCGGCGGCGCCGTCGTTCAGCGGGCAGCAGTTGCCGGCCGTGACGGTGCCGTCGGGGCGGAACACCGGCTTCAGGCCGCTGACGCCTTCCAGCGTGGTGCCCGCACGCGGACCGTCGTCCTTGCTGACGACGGTGCCGTCCGGCAGCGTCACCGGGACGATCTCGCGCTCGAAGAAGCCGTTGTTGATCGCCTTCTCGGCCAGGTTCTGCGAGCGGACGCCGAACGCGTCCTGGTCGGCGCGGGTGATGCCCTTGAGCGTCGCCACGTTCTCCGCGGTCTGGCCCATCGAGATGTAGATGTCCGGCAGGTAGCCGTCCTGCCGCGGGTCGTGCCAGGTCTCGTTGGTCTCCGCGTACTTCGCGGTCCGGGCGACCGCGTCGGTGAACTGCTCGTTGAACGAGCTCGGGTCACCGACCCCGGCGGACCCGAAGTTCTTGTACCGCGACACGCACTCGACCCCGGCACTGACGAAGATGTCGCCCTCACCGGACTTGATCGCGTGGAACGCCATCCGCGCGGTCTGGGTCGACGACGCGCAGAACCGGTTCACCGTGGTTGCCGGCACGTTGTCCCAGCCGAGCTGCACCGCGACCCGGCGGGCCATGTTGCCACCGTGCTCGTCATGCGGCTCCGCGCACCCGAGCATCAGGTCCTCGATCTGATCACCGGTCAGACCGATCTTGTCGGTCGCCGCCTTGATCATCTGGACAGCGAGATCGTCGGGGCGGATCGTGGTCAGCGACCCCTTGTTCGCGCGGCCGATCGGCGAGCGGGCCGTCGAGACGATGACTGCTTCAGGCATTTCGCGAATCTCCTTCTACAGGCCGAGGTCGCGGCCGATGAGTTCCTTCATGATCTCGTTCGAACCCGCCCAGATCTTGGTGACGCGCGCGTCGCGCCAGGCGCGGGCCACGCGGTACTCGTTCATGTAGCCGTAGCCACCGTGCAGCTGGACGCAGGCGTCGAGCACCTCGTTCTGCACGTGGGCACTCCACCACTTGGTCTTGGCGGCGTCCACCGCGGTCAGCCGGTTCTCGTCGTGCGCGACCACGCCGTTGTCGACGTACGCCTGGGTGACCTCGATCTTGGTGACGAGCTCGGCGATCAGGAACTTGTTGTACTGGAACGAACCGACCGACTGGCCGAAGGCCTTGCGCTGCTTCACGTACTCGATGGTCTCGTCGAGGATCTGGGTGGCGTGCGCGATATTCGACACCGCGGCGCCGATCCGCTCCTGCGCGAGGCGCTCCATCATGTGGATGAAGCCGCGGTCGAGCTCGCCGAGAACGTTGTCATCGGCAACGAACAGGTCCTCGAAGAACAGCTCCGACGTACCGGACTCGGTCTGCCCGACCTTGTCCAGCTTGCGGCCGCGGGCGAAGCCCTCCATCCCTTCCTCGACCACGAACAGCGTGATGCCCTTCGCGCCCTTCTCCGGGGTGGTCCGGGCGGCCACGATGACGAGGTCGGCCATGTCGCCGTTGGTGATGAAGGTCTTGGACCCGTTCAGCACCCAGCCGCCGTCGGCCTTCTTCGCGGTGGTCTTCAGCGCGGCCAGGTCGGAACCACCCGAAGGCTCGGTCATGCCGATCGCGGCGACGTACTCACCCGAGCAGAACTTCGGCAGCCAGCGCTGCTTCTGCTCCTCGGTGCCGAGGTCGACGAAGTACGGCGCGGCGCAGTCGTAGTGGATGCCGAAACAGCTCGACAGCGCGGCGGAGACCTTCGAGACCTCCTCGGCGAACACCTGGTTGAACCGGTAGTCGCCGACGCTGGAGCCGCCGTACTCCTCGGGGACGTCGAGACCGAGGAAGCCCTGCTTACCGGCTTCGAGCCAGGCGGCCCGGTCGATCGTCTTCTCCTCGAGGAACTGCTCCATCCGCGGTACCAGCGACCGGTCGCAGTACTCCTTGGCACTGGCCCGGAAGGCGTGGTGATCCTCGTTGAAGATGACGCGGTCCATCGTCGGCCTCCCGCTGTGAGATTGCTGGCTAAGCGCTTGCTTAGCTTCACGCTTTTGGTGCAGGGTGTCAACGTGTCCGCAGTCACCGATCCCCTGGAGTGGGAACACGTCGAGCCGGCCGCAGCCCGCCGGCTGCTGACCGGGGCCATCGACGCGTTCGCCGAGCGTGGCTTCCAGGCCACCACCACGCGAGACATCGCCTCGCGGGCCGGGATGAGTCCGGCGGCGCTCTACGTCCATTACCCGTCGAAGGAACGCCTTCTCTTCGAGATCAGCCTCTACGGCCACAACGCCGCCCTCGCGATCCTGCGCGCGGCCAACATCGGCGACACCCCCGCCGACCGCCTACGCTCCCTCGTCGCCGCCTTCACCGCCTGGCACGCCCGCCACCACACGATCGCCCACGTCGTCCAGTACGAACTGGGCGCCCTCTCCCCCGACCACCTGGCCGAGGTCGCCACGATCCGCCGCGCCATCTCCACGGAGATCGAGCAGGTCCTGGCGGACGGCGTACAGGACGGATCGTTCGCCGTACCGGACCTGCCTGGTACGACGCTCGCCGTACTGTCCCTGTCCATCGACGTGGCCCGCTGGTACACCCCCCACCGAGGCGACCCAGACGCCCTGGGCAAGCTCTACGGCGACCTGGCCCACCGAATGGTCCAAGCCTGACGAAGCCCCGCATCCACCTGGATGCGGGGCTTTCAGGCCATGTAGTTCTTTGTCAGGCTCAGGCCTGCAGGGCGGCCTGGATGTCGAGGTGGATGTCGACCTTGTCGCCGATGAGGAGCTTGCCGCCCTCGAGCGGGACGTTGAAGTCGATGCCCCAGTCCTTGCGGCTGATCGACGCGGAGGCCTCGAAGCCGAGGATGGTCTGGCCGTAGGCGTTCTGGTCGACACCGAGGAACTCGAAGGCGAGCTCGATCGGCTTGGTGACGTCCTTGATGGTCAGGTCGCCGGCCAGGATGTAGTCGTCACCCTCGGCCTTCAGCGCGGTGCTGACGAACGTCATCTTCGGGGAGTTCTCGGCGTCGAAGAAGTCACCGGAGCGCAGGTGCCCGTCGCGCTGGTCGTTGCGGGTGTGGACCGAGGCAAGCTCGACCGTGACGTTGGCGGTGGAGTCCTCGAGCGTGTCCTTGACGACGATCTCGCCGCTGAACTCCTGGAAGGTGCCACGCACCTTGGTCATCAGGTGGCGAACGGTGAAGCCGATCTCAGTGTGCGCCGCGTCGAGGGCGTACGTGCCCGAAGCCAGTCCGGGGATGCTGGTGGTCGGGGTGCTGACGGTCTCGGTCATGAGGTCCTCTCAGGAAGTACAGATGCTTGTCGGGGGCGACGTGGTCGGTGCTCGGGTTGTTGTGTCAACCTGTTGACCACGACGTTACGGATCAACGGTTTAAAAGTCAACTACATTCCCGGTACACTGGTGCACGTGACGACGAAGACTGAGACTCGGTGGCTCAACGCAGAGCAGCAGGTGGCGTGGCGCGCGTACCTGCTGGGCACGGCGCGCCTGATGGCGAAGCTGGACGACGAGCTGCGCCGGTTCGGTATCGGGATCAACGACTACGAGATTCTGGTGCGGCTGTCGGAGTCGCCCGACCGGCGGCTGCGAATGGCGGATCTGGCCGACCGGCTGCACCAGAGCCGCTCGCGGCTCACACACACCATCGGCCGGCTGGAAGCGGCCGAGCTGGTCCGGCGGAAGTCCTGTACCAGCGACAAGCGCGGCGTCTGGGCTGAGCTGACCGAGGCGGGCTACAACCTGCTGGTCGACGCCGCGCCCACGCACGTGGACAGCGTCCGGGAGAACCTGGTCGACCTGGCCAGCCCGGAGGATTTCGCCGCCGTCGGGCGGGTCTTCGACGCCGTGTCCGAGCACATCGGCCAGCACTGATCAGCCGAGAGAAATACAGCCTCTATGCTGAGGCGGACCATGACGAAAGCCAGAGCTGAGCTCACCGCCGGGATCCAGCAGCAGGTGACTCGGTTCAGCGCGGACGTGGTCCTGTTCAATCACTCGGTCTCGGCCAAGCTGGGGCTCGGCGCCAGCGACTCACAGTTCATGACGCTGCTGCAGACCTACGGCCCGCTCACCCCGCGGCAGCTCGCGGAGTACAGCGGACTCACATCCGGCACAGTCACCGGCGTGATCGACCGGCTCGAGTCGCATGGCTTCGTCACCCGCCAGGCCGATCCCTCCGACCGCCGCAAAGTGGTGGTGACACCGTCACTGGCGGCGATCCAGCAGACGTTCAGGCCCCTGTACGCCGAGCAGGGCGCCCGCATGCAGTCGATCCTGGCCAGCCGCAGCGACGACGAACTGCGGACGATTCTCGCGTTCTTCGCCGACTCTGTAGCTCCTGACTAAACCATTGGCCCGCCCGCTGCCTCAGCTTTGAGAATTGAGCCGTGACAGACCACCACCAGGACGGCCGCGCCGGCATCTCCGCAGACCTTGTACGGCGGTTGCTCGCCGACCAGTTCCCGCAGTGGGCCGACCTGCCGATCACCCCGGTCAAGATCGATGGCTGGGACAACCGCACGTACCGGCTCGGCGACGAACTGACCGCGCGGCTGCCGACCCACGAGGCGTACGAGGCCGCCGTACCGAAGGAACATCACTGGCTGCCTGTTCTGGCGCCGCGCCTCCCGGTCGCGATCCCCGAGGCCGTGGCGAAAGGTGAGCCAGGGCAGGGGTATCCGCACCAGTGGGCGATCCGCCGCTGGATCGACGGTTCCACCGCATCCACAGAGACGATCTCCGACCTGGATGGTTTCGCGCGCGACGTCGCATCGTTCATCCTGGCTTTGCAGCAGTGCGATGCGACCGGCGGACCGGCGGCCGGCGCGCACAGCTTCTACCGGGGCGCACCTGTTTCGCACTACCACTCCGAGACCGTCGAAGCCCTCGCGTCGTTGAAGGACCGCATCGACGCCGACGTGGCCCGCGAGGTCTGGGACGCCGCGCTCGCCAGCTCCTGGGACCGGCCGCCGATGTGGTTCCACGGAGACATTGCCCACGGCAACCTGCTGGTCCGGGACGGGCGACTGTCGGCCGTCATCGACTTCGGTACTTCAGGTGTCGGCGACCCGGCCTGCAACCTGGTGATCGCCTACAACTTCTTCACCGGATCCTCCCGGGAAACCTTCCGCGCCGTCGTTCAGCAGGACGCGGACACCTGGGCCCGCGCCCGCGGCTGGGCGCTCTGGAAGGCGCTCATCACCGAGGACTTCCCCGTCATCGAACGAGTCCTCGACGACCACGTCACACGAACGCGGTAACACCTTCGTACGCCGCGACCGGTGCGACGCCGACAGTCTCGTACTCGAGCAGCAGCAACCCACTCGGCGTCGACTCATGCTTGGTCAGCTTCAACCCAGCCGTGCCATCCGAGTGCTCGAACAACCGCCGGCCGGCCCCGATCACCGTCGGAGCCACCACCAACCGCACCAGATCAACCAGGCCGGCCTTCACCAGCGCATCACCGAGCCGTGCGCTGCCATGGATCTGCAGCTCGTTACCCGGCGACTTCTTCAGCTCCGCCACGCCTTCGAGACTGCTGACGACGGTCGTTGGATGCCACGAACCTTCGGTCAGCGTACGGCTCACGACGTACTTCGGCAGGGCATTCATCCGCTCGGTGAACGGATCATCAGGGTCCGTGATCTGCGGCCAGTCCCGCGCAAAAGCGTCGTACGTGCGCCGCCCAAGCACCAGCCCATCAGCCAGCCCCAGCCAATCGGAAGTACGCCGTACAAACGCCTCGTCGATGAACGGGACCAGCCAGCCACCGCGCGTGAACCCGTCGCTCGTGTCCTCAGTCGGGGAACCCGGCCCCTGGCTGACGCCGTCCAGCGTCACGAACTCCGTCAGCACGAGCTTCATCGTGCAGCCTCGGCCAGCTCGGCGAGCTGCCTGGTGACAGTCCCCCAGCCATCCGCAAACCCCAGCTCCGCATGGCGTTTGCGCGAGGCCGGATCGGCATGCCGTACGACGGCCTTGTACGCCGTACCGTCCGGGTGATCGGCCAGCGTGATCTCGGCCGCCATCGTCACCGGCTCGGGATTGACCGGCCGCCACCCGCTGTCGATCGCGTTCGTGAACACGATCCGCTCCAGGTCCTCGACCACCAGGAAGGTCGCATCGAGCTGCGGCACGAAGTCCACGCCGTCCTCGCTCATCCGGGTCACCAGCGCCCCACCGGACCGCGCCTCGAACCGCTCGACCCGGCACACCATCGGCGCCGGAACCCACCATTTCGCAAAGCTGTCCGGATCCGTCCACGCCTTCCACACCACCGAGCGCGGCGCGCGAATGATCCGCTCCAGACTCAGATCCAGGTCGGGGTTCATGCCTGCTCCTCCATCGATTCGGTGACGAACCGCTCCAGCCGGTCGGTGCGGTCGGTCCAGATCCGCCGCTGCTCGGCGAGCCAGTCGTCCACGAGCGCCAGCCGCTCGCGATTGAGCACACAGGTCCGCACCCGGCCGGTCTTGACCGTCCGGATCAGCCCGTTCGACTCCAGCGTCCGCACGTGCTTCATGAACGACGGCAACGTCATCGGAAACTCCGCCGCCAACTCGCCCACACTCGTCGGCCCACGCCCCAGCCGCCGAATCACATCCCGCCGCGTCGGGTCCGCGAGCGCGACGAACACCCCGTCGACCTCCTGCGAATACTGTGCCATGAGGCTAAGTATTGCCGCACTCCAATACTTAGCGCAAGGGCTAAGTATTGGGCGGTAGAACGCAAGGACCCCACCTCCGGGGCGGAGGTGGGGTCCAGGGACGACTCTGATCAGTCGCGCGTCAGCTTGCGGTGGGTGACGCGGTGTGGGCGGGCGGCCTCGGGGCCGAGTCGCTCGATCTTGTTCGCCTCGTACGACGCGAAGTTGCCTTCGAACCAGAACCACTTCGCCGGGTCCTCGTCCGTACCCTCCCAGGCCAGGATGTGGGTGGCGACGCGATCCAGGAACCACCGGTCGTGGGAGACGACCACGGCGCAGCCCGGGAACTCCAGCAGGGCGTCCTCGAGGGACTGCAGGGTCTCGACGTCCAGGTCGTTGGTCGGCTCGTCGAGGAGCAGCAGGTTGCCGCCCATCTTCAGCGTCAGGGCCAGATTCAGCCGGTTGCGCTCACCGCCGGACAGGACGCCGGTGGGCTTCTGCTGGTCCGGGCCCTTGAAACCGAACGAGGCGACGTACGCCCGGCTCGGCATCTCGAAGTTCGCGACCTTGATGTAGTCGAGCTCGTCGGAGACCTGCTGCCAGACCGTCTTCTTCGGGTCCAGGCCGCCGCGGGACTGGTCGACGTACGAGATCTTGACCGTCTCGCCGAGCTTCAGACTGCCCTTGTCGGGCGTCTCCTCGCCGACGATCATCCGGAACAGGGTCGACTTGCCGACGCCGTTCGGACCGACGATGCCGACGATGCCGGCGCGCGGAAGGGAGAAGCTGAGTCCGTCGATCAGGGTGCGGTCGCCGAAGCCCTTCTCCAGCTTGCTGACCTCGAGCACCGTGCTGCCCAGTCGCGGACCGGCCGGGATGTTGATCTCGTCGATATCCAGCTTCTTGGACCGCTCGGCCTCGGCCGCGAGCTCTTCGTAGCGGGCCAGCCGGGACTTGCTCTTGGTCTGCCGGGCCTTCGCGTTCGACCGGACCCACTCGAGCTCGCGCTCCAGGATCTTCTGCCGCTTCGCGTCCTTCTGGCCCTCGACCACGAGCCGCTGCTGCTTGGTCTCCAGGTACTTGGAGTAGTTGCCCTCGTAGCCGTAGGTCTTGCCGCGGTCCATCTCCAGGATCCACTCGGCGACGTTGTCCAGGAAGTACCGGTCGTGGGTGATCGCCAGGACGGCGCCCGGATACTTCTGCAGGTGCTGCTCCAGCCACAGCACGGACTCGGCGTCCAGGTGGTTGGTGGGCTCGTCGAGGAGCAGCAGGTCGGGCTGCTGCAGCAGAAGCTTGCACAGCGCGACCCGGCGGCGCTCACCACCGGACAGGTTGTCGACCAGTACGTCGGGCGGCGGGCACCGCAGGGCGTCCATCGCCTGCTCGAGCTGCGCGTCGACGTCCCACGCGTTGCGGTGGTCGAGCTCGGTCTGCAGGTCACCCATCTCGCCGAGCAGCGTGTCGTAGTCCGCGTCCGGGTCGGCCAGCTCGGCGGAGATCTCGTTGAAGCGGTCGAGCTTCTGCTTGGTGTCGCCGACCCCCTCCTCGACGTTTTCCAGCACGGTCTTGCCCTCGCTCAGCGGCGGCTCCTGCAGCAGGATCCCCACCGTGGCGTCCTCCGCCAGCCGCCCCTCGCCGTTGGAGGGCTGGTCGAGCCCGGCCATGATCTTGAAGAGCGAGGACTTGCCGGTGCCGTTCGGCCCGACCACGCCGATCTTCGCCCCGGTCAGGAAGTTCAGCGTGACGTCGTCGAGGACGACCTTGTCGCCGAACGCCTTCCGGACGTTGCGAAGGGTATAGATGAATTCCGCCATACCCCAGAGCCTATGCGCTCAGGCCTGCCCGAGCCCAACCGGTTGTCCACAGGCCCGAAGTCGTCGCCGATCCGGGGGCCGATCGCCTGCATCTTCTCCGGTGACAAAGCGATCGAAAGGGCGGTGGTCAGGATGAGTGCGGGCGAGACCTATCTGACAGTGCAGGGCTGGGTCGGCAGCAAACCGCAGTTCAAGGAGGTCGGCGGGCGGACGCCTCAGGTGACGTTCCGGATCGGCTCGACCCCACGGCAGTTCCACGCCGAGCGCGGCTGGCTGGACCGGCCGACGACCTGGTTCAACGTCGAGTGCTGGCGGGCGCTCGCGCAGAACACCTTCGAGTCGGTCCAGGTCGGCCAGCCGGTGATCGTCACCGGGCGGCTGCGGACCCACGAGTGGTCCACCGAGGCCGGTGAGCAACGCTCCAAGGTCGTCCTCGATGCGATCTCGGTCGGCCACGACCTGTCCAAAGGCACGACGATCTTCACGAAGTCCGCGCCGCGGAGCGACTCCGGCTGGACCGATCAGCTCCGCCAGGACATCTCCGCGGCCACCGACACAGTCGCTGCCGGCGCGGCCGCCGCCTCGGAGCCCGGCCTCGGCGCGCCCTATCCACCGGACGAGTTCACCACGACCACTCTCCCCCTCACCCCGACCACCCGGGAGGCTGAGGCGGCATGACTATCTCAGCCTTGACTTATATAAGCACTGCCCGGCATTCTGGGCTGCATGATCGACATTCTCGAGCACATCAACACCGTCCAGCGGGAGGTCAGCCGGACCGGCGAGACCGTGAGCCTGCAAATGCGCCGCGCGTACCGGGCGACACCCGAGGAGCTGTGGGACGCGATGACCGACCCGGCCCGGCTGGCCCGCTGGTTCTGGCCGACGACCGGCGACTTCCGGGTCGGCGGCAGCTTCCAGCTGCAGGACATGGCGGGCGGCGACATCCTCGAATGCGAGCCCCCCAAGGGCTTCAAGGTGACGTACGGCGGACCGAACAGCTTCCTGGAGATCCGGCTGCACCCGGCGGCCGGCGACTCGACGGATCTCGAGCTGGAGCACGTCGT
The DNA here is from genome assembly GCF_042262745.1 of Kribbella sp. NPDC056345. NCBI lineage: Bacteria > Bacillati > Actinomycetota > Actinomycetes > Propionibacteriales > Kribbellaceae > Kribbella > Kribbella sp. NPDC056345. The sequence continues at coordinate 348,839 of NZ_JBHJQQ010000001.1, forward strand.
GACGGACATCCCGGCCCCGGGCGCCGGTGGCGCGTTGTACGTCGGCCCTGGCTGGGACGGTGGACTGCTCGGTCTCGCGCTCTATGTCGCCGGCCTTCCGGACGACTTCAACCCGGTCACCTTCGCCGACTCCCCGGAGATGCTCAAGTTCAACGAGAAGTCGGTCCGGGTCTGGCTGAAGGTCGTCCGCGACTCCGGCACGACGAGCGAGGAGGACGCCCTGGAGGCCGCCAAGGTCGCCATGGCCCAGTTCGCTCCTGGGGTCGAGCTCTAGGGCTTCGGCAACTCCGTCCGGGCTGCCGGTCAGCGCCAGCGCGTTTCCGGCACCCCGGCTCGTCGATTGTGATGCTCCAGCAGCGTCGACAGCAGGGCGGTCAACTGCCGTCGCTCGTCGGGAGACAGCGGCGCGAGCAACTCTTGCTGCGCCGCTGCCAGCCGGTTCTCGAGCCGCCGGAGCTGCCGCTTCCCGGCTGCAGTCAGCGAGATGACGTTACGCCGACGGTCCGCGGGATCCGGGGCGCGGTCGACGAGTCCGAGCTCGGCCAGCTCGTTGACGGTCGCGACCATGTCACTCAGGTGAATACCGCTTCGACGTCCCAGTGTCGCCTGGCTGGCCGCGCCGAAATCGTCCAGCGTTGCCAGCAGGCGGTAGTGGTAGCCGCGGGCACCGACCGACGAGAAGGCACTCGTTACCAGCCGCGAGCCATGCTGAGCGGTCTGACCGAGCACCCAACTCGGCATCTCCGCCCAGCGGGCCGTCTCACTCTCGAGGTCCTCCATCCGGCGATCCTAGCGAATCGTTCGGCCACCCAACGATCATGTTATCGTTCGGAGTCTAAACGTTAGGACGACTAACGTTCAGACCTCCGCCGATTCCGCAGGAGCAGGACATGATCGAGCCGTTCCGTATCGCCGTTCCTCAAGCTGACCTCGACGACTTGGCCGACCGGCTGGCCCGCACCCGCTGGCCGAACGAAGTGACCGATGCCGGATCCGACTACGGCTTCCCGCTGGCCCGGCTCAGAGAGCTGGCCGACTACTGGGGCTCCGGGTTCGACTGGCGCAAGCAGGAGGCCAGGCTCAACGAGCTGCCACACTTCAGCACCGAGATCGACAACCAGACCATCCACTTCGTCCATGTCAGATCCGCACGACCGGATGCGCTCGCGCTGATCCTCACCCACGGCTGGCCCGGCTCGTTCCTGGAATTCCTCGACGTGATCGAGCCGCTGTCCCGCGACTTCCATCTGGTGATCCCGTCGATCCCGGGGTACGGATTCTCCGGGCCGACGCACGAGCGCGGCTGGGATGTCGACCGGATCGCGAAGGCCTGGGCCGAGCTCATGCGCCGACTCGGGTACGAGCGCTACGGCGCACAGGGCGGCGACTTCGGCTCAGGGATCTCGATGGCGCTCGGAGCCGCAGCACCCGAGCACGTAGTCGGGGTGCATGTGAACTATCTCCCGACGCGACCGGATCCGGAGGCCGGTCTCACCCTGTCCGACGAAGACGAAGCGCGCCTGGCCAACATCCGCCACCTGATGGCGAACCGGCCGCCGTACCAGGCTCTGCAGGCACTGACTCCGCAGACGATCGGGTATGCACTGACTGATTCGCCGGTCGGCCAGCTGGCCTGGATCGCTGAGCGATTTGCGCAGTGGACGGATCCCCGCTCGCAGATCACCGACGAGCAACTGCTCACCGGCATCTCGTTGTACTGGCTGACCGCCACGGCGGCCTCATCCGCGCGGCTGCACCACGATGCGCCACGGCGGGCTCAGGCCTGCCCAGTGCCGTTGGGTGTCGCGGTGTTCGCGCACGACATCACTCAGTCGGTCCGTCCACTGGCCGAGCGGTTGTACGACGTCAGGCACTGGTCCGAGTTCGAACGCGGCGGTCACTTCGCCGCGATGGAGGTGCCGGAGCTCCTCGCCGAAGACGTCCGAAGGTTCTTCGTCGGTCTGGACGAGGTGCAGCCGGACACCTCTCACGCTGGGGCCGCGGCTGGTTAGCCCCGGGCGATGGCGAGGGTGTCGCGGCAGATGCTGTAGGCCGCGAGCTCGGCCCGGGCCGGTGCGACGACGTGGCTGTCGGCAACCTTCTCGAGCTCGCTGCGCAACGCCTGCTCGGCTGCCCGGGCCCGTCGCGCAGCACCGCTGACGGCCGCCAGCCGACAGAGCACTGCGAGTCCGAGACCGAGGGCTGCACCACCGACCAGCATGATCCACGCGTAGGCGATTCCGCCCGCGCCTGGCAGCGGCACCTCGCCGGCGTCGGCGATCCGTGCCACCAGGGCTGCGAGCAGCCAGGCCGCACCACCGAGCGCCACCAGGAACAGCAACCACTGGACGAACTTCGCAGCGCCCCACCAACCCGGGTTGGTGGTGTTGCCGAGGTCGGTCCGGGCCACGGCCTGGTCGAGCTCGTCGCCGAGCGACTCCTCACGACGCCGGATCTGGGTCCGGACCGAGTCGGCCCACGGTCGCGACAGACCGGCCGAGGCGCGGTCGGTGATCGTGCGAACCGCACTGTCCATCCGGGCCCGCTGGACCGGTGTTGCCGCAGGCAACGAGATGCGCGCACTCGCGACCTCGCTGGTCGCGGACTTGCGCAACGCCTTGCCCTGCTGGCGGGAAACCTCGTCGAGCTGCAGGCCGCGGAGCGGATCCGGACGGAACCGGCCGATCCACTTCGTCAACGGCCACCCGGTCGCGGCCTGGGCACGCTGCAGGTAGGACCGGCGGACGGCGTCGACCACGACCGGCAGACCACTCGCGTCCGAGAGCGCCTCGACCAGCTCGGTGACCTCGGCCTCGGCGATCTCCGGCGTCTTCGCCGTACCGCACTGCTTCGCCATCCGGTCCGCGACGCGATCCACGTCGGCCGCGATCCGCTCCCGGGCCGAGCGCTTGTTGCTGACCCGCTTGACCAGCAGGCCGCGCACCTCGTCGAGTCCGTCGCCGCTGACCGCCGAGGTCGCGACGACCGTCGGCGCCTTCAGGCCGTCGGTCTTCAGCAGCCGCTCGAGGTCGTTCAGGCAGCTCTTCCGCTGGTCCGGGGTGAGCTTGTCGACGTGGTTCAGCGCGAAGACCATCACCCCGGAGTGCGAGGCGTAGGGCTTGATGTAGCGGTCGTGCAGGGCCGCGTCGGCGTACTTCTGCGGATCGACCACCCAGACCAGCATGTCGACCAGCTCGACCAGGCGGTCGACGATCAACCGGTGCTCGACCTCGATCGAGTCGTGGTCGGGCAGGTCGAGCAGGATCAGACCATCGAGGTCCTCCGACTGCGCGTCCTCCAGCGAGCTGCGGTGCTGCACCTGGTGCCGGCGCGGGATACCCAGCCAGTTCAGCACCTCACCGGCCGGCTCCTCACCCCAGACACAGGCCAGGGGCATCGAGCTGGTCGGGCGGCGGGTGCCGATCGCGGCCAGGTCCAGGCCGGTCATCGCGTTGAACAGCGACGACTTCCCGGAGCCGGTGGCACCGGCCAGCGCGACCACAGTCAGCTCACCCGACATCCGCAGCCGCTGGCCGGCGCGGTCGACGATCTGGGTGGCCTCGGACAGGATCACCGGATCGAGCCGGCCCTGGCCCGCGGCCGAAGCCTTCTCGAGAGCGTCGATCTTGGTCAGGACGTCGGTCGCACCCCGTACCGGGCCTTTGACCGTCTCCGTCGTTTCCGTCACGTGCAGTCCTCCACCGCGCGCGCGGCCTCGGTCAGTTGCCTGGCAGCCTCGGGATCGACCGGATGCTGGTCGAGGACAGCCAGATACCGGGCGAATTCGGCATCCATCAAGGCATGAACCTTACCGTCAAGATCCGCGCGTGCCTTCGACATCAGCGTCTGCACGGCCGCGTCGCCAAAGACCGCGGTCAGCAGCTTCTGCCCGACGACCGCGCTACCGACCCCGATACTCGCCTCGGCACCGGTCGGGATCCCCGCATTCTCGGCGAACAGGACCACCATCACCGACAACGACAGCCCGTTCACCCCGGCGTCCAGGATGCGCGCGGCCAGCCGCTTCTCGGTCCCGACCTCGCGGACCAGATCGAGCACACCGGCCTGCCACTCCCGGACGGCCCGCTCGGCCTTCGCCTGGAACTCCGGCGACATCGCCCCCAGGACGATCTCCGCGTCGGCCGCCGTACCGGCCACCGCGAGCAGCTGGCGTCCGGCGGGTGTGGCCTGCCAGATCTTCTCCGCGCGCTCGGCAGCCGCCTCGGCCTGCTCGACCAGCAACGACGACAACCCGGACTCGATCGCATCGTTCAGATCACGCGTCGGGGCCGGCGCGTTGGCAAGCGACTTCTTCACCTTCTCGCGCAGCTTGCCCGAGTTGGCCTGCAGCCCCTTCAGCAATTCGCCCGTCCCGACGAACTCCTGCCACCGGGCCAGCACCTCGCCACGCAGCAGCGTCGCATCCTGCGTCGAGGTCGCAATGTCCTTGACCGCTTGGTCGTAGGCGGCCTCCGCACTCGAGCGCAGCTCGACCGCAGTGTCGCCCTGGGCCCGCACGGCCGCGGCGAACGGCGGCGTGGTCTTCACCATCGAGGTGACCGCGCCATGCAGCGTCCGGCGGACAACCGCCGCCCGCGCCTCGGCGTCGGCAGCCAGGTCGACCAGCCAGTCCTTGATCGAGGCAACGGTCTCGCCCGGCAGCATTCCGTTGCCGTCGACAACCGTCTCCCGGATCGAGAACAGCGGCGAATCGCCGAGCCCACGCTCCAGCAGCATCTGCGCAAGGTGCCCGGTGATGTCGTCGATCGTCTCCGCCGGCGCCCGGTCCAGTACGACGGCCACCGCCGTACTGCGATCCGACGCGCTCTGCAGGAACTCCCACGGAACTGCGTCCGAGTACCGGGCCGCCGTCGTCACGAACAACCAGAGGTCGGCAGCCGCGAGCAACTGCGTGGCCAGGTCACGGTTCGCCTCGACGACCGAGTCGATATCCGGCGCGTCCAGGACCGCGAGTCCGCGCGGCACGGTGTCGGAGGCAACGAGCCGCAGCTGGCCCGGATCCTCCATGCCCCCCAGGCTTTCCGCCGTCGTCCGCGCCATCCCCGGCAGCACCCGGTCCCCGATGAACCAGTCCGCGTCGGCCGGGTGATGGATCAGTACCGGCGACCGCGTCGTCGGCCGCAGTACACCCGGCTCGCTGACGACCTTCCCGATCACGGAGTTGACCAACGTCGACTTGCCTGCACCGGTGGACCCACCCACGACAGCCAGAATCGGCGCTTCCAGCTGCACGAGCCGCGGCAGGATGTAGTCGTCCAGCTGGTCCAGCATCGCCTTCTGCTGCTGCCGGGCCTCATCGGCGCCCACAACGTCCAGCGGCAACCGGCTCCCAGCCAGCGCACCCCGCAGCTTCATCAACGAGGTGATCAGAGCCATCGCAGCCTGCTCAGCCGCCAACCGCTCCGCCAGCTCCTCCGCGGTCAACTCAACCTCAACCGGCTCCGCATCCGCAGCCGACTCTTCGGCGAGCTCCTCAGCGGAATCCTGCTCGGTCTCTGCCCCGCCGCCGGCTACATCCTCTGCCGGCCCTTCCGCAGCGGTCTCCGCATCCTCGTCACCGGAGTCGCCCTCAACAGCCTCCTCGGCAACCGCAGTCGCCTCAGCCGACTCCTCGGCGGCAGTCTCCTCGACCACCGGCTCCACGACGCCATCCGCAGACTCGTCATCGGAGCCCGACTCGACCGGCTCCTCGGCGACCACATCCGCCGGCACGTCGGCCGTCTCGGCCTCGTCCGACGGCTGCTCGGCCTCGGTCGTCCCGGCGTCCTCCGACGGCTGCTCGGCCTCGGTCGTCTCGGCGTCGTCCGACGATTGTTCGACCTCGGGCTCCTCGGCAGACTCTTCCGAAGCAGCCTCAGCAACGTGGTCGCCAGGCTCCTCACCTGCAGCCTGCTCGGTCGGCTCCTCGACCTCTTCCTCGAGCCGCGCGTCCAGCCCCGCGGATTGCACAGCGGCCAGCTCTTCGGCGTACGCCCTCGCCTCGTCGATCTCGATCGACGAACCGTCAGCCTGTTTGGGGAGCCCGACAATGATGTTGCCGTACTCGAGCGGGAACCCGTCCGGAGACTCGTCCGGCTCGTACACCACCCCAACAGTCGGCCGCGGCCGCTCGACCTCCACCGCCACACCCTCGCCCACGCCACCGGCCTTCGCAGCCGCTGCGCCATCGGCGTTCGCAGCCACATCCTGGCCCGCGCTGTCGGTCTTCGCAGCCACATCCGCGCCCGCGTTACCGGCGCTCTCAGCGTCAGGCATGCTTTCGGCGGCGTCCTCAGCCTCGACCTCGGTCGAAGCGTCGCCCGCCTTGCCGCCTACCTCCGCGGCCGCGTCCTCCGGGTCAGCGCTCGCCGCTTCGTCACCCGAACCACCATCCGCTGATTCGGCCCCCGCGGCGGAGCTCTCGTCCTTCGACTCGGCACCTTCGGTGGAGCTCACCTCAGCCGCCTTCGCAGAGCTGTCGCCAGCAGCCAGGTCGGCCCCATCCTCGTCCGCCGCGTCCGCCGGCGCGACCGACGCCTCTGCACCAGCCCCGTCAGCCTTCACATCCGCACCGCTCGCGGGCTCAGGAGCCCCGTCGGACGCACGGCCCTCATCCTCGACCGTCTCAGCAGTCGTCGCCTCAGCGGCCTCGGCAGACCCATGAGCCGCCGCCTCAGCATCCCCGGCCGACCCACTCGCCGCCCCAGCATCCCTGGCCGTCTCACCAGTCTCCGCAGCAGCCCCGGCAGACCCATCAGCGGCCGCCTCAGCAGCTCCGGCCGACCCACTGGTCGCCCCAGCAGCAGCCGCCGCGGACTCAGCGGTCGCCGGGCTACCAGCTTCGGTGGGCCCAGCGGTCGCCGCTTCGGTCGTACCGGTCGACTCGGCGGCCTCCGTGGAATCGACCGTCGCAGTTCCGGCGGTCTTCGACTCGGCAGGCGCAGCCTCGGTGGCGTCCGTGGGCGCACTCGCGGCAGGCTCAGCAGCCTTGGCCGGCTCGGTGGCAGGCTCAGCAGGCTTGGCGGGCTCCGGGGCAGGCTTCTTCTCCTCGGCCGCTGGAGCGGGCGGGGCGGGGTCGGGGGTGGTGTTCTTGCGCCGGCGACGGCGCCAGAAGCCCTTGCCCTTGGCACCGGCCTCGGACTGCGCGATCAAGTTGGCCAGCTCCTGGGCAGGCTGGTCCCGGCCCGGAACCTGTGGCTCCGGACCTTCACCAGCTGCTGACTTGATGTCAGCCACAGCGTCCGTCCACGAGCACAGAGTGCCCGGTCGGACAGCACAGAAGCAAAGTCATCGTCATCCCCGTTTGGCGGCGTGGACGGGTGGCAGTCACTGCGATGGTGGATACGGACCGTATCCTCCCGGCGATCCTTGCGAACCAGGGGGTCCCGGTGGGTAACCGGGCTGGCCCGCTGGGTAACCGGGTTGCCCCGAGGGATACCCCGGCTGAGGCGCTCCGTAACCACCCGGGCCGGCCGGAGGCACGCCGTACCCGATCGGGGCGTCCTGCACCCCGGGACCACCCGGTCCCGGCATCCCGGGTCCGGCCGGAGGCATCGCCTGCGGGAAGGCCGGCATCGGCGGGAAGGGGACGCTGGCCCGCCGGGCCCGCAGTTCGTCGAGCAACCGCTTCTCGTCCTGCAGCGCCTCCGGCCCGATCACCTGGCGGACGATCTTGTCCCGCAGGTAGGCCAGGTCGGTCGCGTTCTGCTGGAACGCCTTCGCGGCCGCTTCGGCCTGACCGCCGTACCGCCGGGCGTTCTGCCGCAGCGCCTTGCGCCCGCGCATCGTCGCGATCAGTGGCACTTCCGGAGCGACCAGCCAGCCGAACCGCACGTAGTCGTAGAGCCGCGAGGCGATCATCTTGCCTTCGCGCGACCGCAGCACCAGCGCGAACGCCACCATGCCGATGAAGATCGGCACCATCAGCAGGAAGTAGGCCACCAGGAAGCCGGTGCCCTCGGCCCAGCTCGCCGAGGCGTTCCAGGCGGCATGCGCGAGTACGGCGGCCAGGTAGCCGACGACCGGGGCCAGATACCGCACCGCCGTACTGCGGTGCCGGACGGCGATCCCGATTCCGATCGCAGTGAACGAGGTGAAGAGTGGATGCGCGAACGGCGACATCACGCCGCGCAGAACAAAGAGGACAAGGACGCCGCGCAGACCCTCGTCGCTACCGGCCTCGTGCGACAGCTCACTGAAGATGCGGCCGTAGTAGAGGATGTTCTCGGTGAAGGCGAAGCCGACACCGACCATCCCGGCGTACACCAGGCCGTCGATGATCCCGTCGAACTCCTTGCGGCGCACCAGCGCCAGCAGCAGGATCACGGCACCCTTGGCGAACTCCTCCACCGGCGGAGCGACGAAGACGGCCGACCGGTCGCCGCCGGCGCCGGTCTCGGCCAGCTGCTTCGCGACCTCGGTGTTGATGAAGATCGCGACCAGCGTCGCGATGAAGGCACCCCAGCAGAGCGCGAACAGAATGTACTTGGTCGGCTCCGGTTCGTAGCGGTCCAGCCAGAGGTACAACCCGATCACCGGGATCACCGGGACCATCGCGAACGCCATCCCCCAGGTGAACCCGCCCGCACCCGTCGAGTCCGCCACGATCGCGAAGATCGCCAGCCCGGCGATCGCCATCAGTACGGCGACCACGATGCCGACCAGCACCCGCCGGTTCCGCTGCTGGCCGGGTACCGGATGGTTCCCGAGCACGTTCGGCTGCGGGTACTGTCCGCCGGGCGGGTACGCCGACGTCGGCTGCGGCGGCCCGGCCGGGCCTGGTGAGGGGTAACTCATGCCCGCAGCCTAGTTGGATCACCGACCCGAGGGCAGAACCGCCCACGCGGCGTTACCGGGATGGAACGACAACCCTGTACTTCCCCACCCTCCGCACGCCACACCCGGTAACCCGGCAGCGCGATCACCCGCCCATCTGACAGACTCTTCCTGGCACGCGCCAGTAGCTCAGCTGGATAGAGCGTCGGACTTCTAATCCGTTGGTCGCAGGTTCGAGTCCTGCCTGGCGCGCAAACCATCCCCTGACCTGCGTGTTTATCAGCCAGAGGTTCCTCGGACGGCCGAGTTACCGGTGATGGCCTTCTCAACAGCCCCCTGCCGACGTTCAGGCTCGACTCTTCCTTGAGCGCTTCCTCAACCCGCTCGACAGCCATCGCCCTGGTCCTGCCGAACTTTGAGATCTCACCGGGGATCTCGCCGTGCTCGCCGGTCCGAATGCTTCGTTTGGCATCCCACCCTCTCTGTTTGGTCTGGTTCTCGTCCGCCTCAGGCGGCTTTCTTCAGGCGCACCACTGCGCGTTCCTCGTAGGCCTCGACGTCGCTCAGGCGATACGAATTCTCTTAGTCGGTCTCGATCTCGGTCACTGATCCACACGACAGGCACTCACCATGTGCTCTTCGACCGTTCTGGCGAGGCCGGCCGCTCTCGAACGCATCATCGCTTCGAAACCAAGGCATGAAGGCCGCCAGCGACGGCCACCGCAGCCAGAAAAGCCGCCGCGAGCCCACTAAGAATGCCGACAACGATTGGAAGTGCGTCGCCTTGGGCGTCCGCAGCCACTGCGAGGCCGGCCGGTATACCGGCCCCAGCACCAGCTATCACAGCCGCCGCGATGGACAGGGTCACAATCACAAGCGTGCGCATCGACATCAATCGCTCCGAGTCGGCGGCGGGCTCGGCTGCGGACTTGGACTGCGACTGCCCGCCACGGCGGGCAGGGGTTAGAGTCATCGTGACTCCCTTTCAACGGTTAGCGCTGATGGACGGGATCAAACTGGACGGCTCTCCGTTGCGAGCGGAGAGCCGTCTCCATGTAGCCGCTTCACAGACTCGACTCGGGAGTAGGGTGCTGCGCGGACCGGCAAACTGACGATCCGTTGAGATGGAAGCATCAGTGTCGTGCTGACATTCAGGAGGTCTGAAGTTGAGGATTCCACCACCCATGACGCCTACGTGAACCTGCACGAGGCCGCAGGTTGATTGGCTCCGACTCCCACCCCTGCCAACTCTTCTGCACCTGAGGATCACTGCCCAGATTGAATCTTGGGCCGGTTCCCTCCAGTCACTCTCCGAGCCTTCAGCGGCTCCAACGACGGCCCGTTATAGCGTCGGGAGGAACTCTCCGAGTTGATGCGGCGAAGGCATTCCGAGAATGCAAATCGCTCTGTTCGCGTTGCTCCAAGTGCAACCAAGAGCTGGTCCAGTCTGACTGCACTGGGTGCCCTTCTGCCTGTACACCAACCGTGCAGGGTCGCTCTCGGTATGCCGCTGAGATCTTCCAACTGTCGCAGAGACCGCTTGCCCCCTCGCTGCGTGACTGTAGTGAGCAGCAGCCCGAGCTGATCCACGCTGCGGGTGGCCCGGATCTTCCCCAGCAACGGATCGGCATCGCGAAGCCTGTCAACCTGCCCGTGCCAGGCGTACGCAACCGCGCGCCATGGCGCCCTACCGGGCTTGAGAGCCACTCCATCGTGATTGATATCCGATGCGCCCGCTTTGACGATGTGCCAGAGGTCGCGCCACACACCTAACCTTCGCTCGTCAACACCGCACGCATCCAAAATCTTGAGAACGACAGGCAAGTGCGGAACGTTTCTCCCTGACATGACCCGGAAGATGTACGGATGAGAATGTCCGGTCAGTTCACCAAGCTGACGGAGTGATAGCCCAGCCGTCTTGCGTTCGGCGCGAAGCAGCCTGCAAAACTCGAGACGGTAAGTCTCGGCGTTGCGCTCGTCGTCCCGTGTCCGTTCGTACGTCACCGGACACTGCCATCTGGCGTCCCGCACTCGATCGGATAGTCCGCAATGACGTTGTCGATACCACCCCGAGCAGCACGTTCCACCTGAGCTGGAGCATCGACGCTGCGATGGATCGCGTCATCGGGGCACCAGCCGAACGCACCGGCTGCTACCCGGACCTGACGTCGCTGGCGACTTCTTGCCATGCCTTCCTCCACCACCCACTACTCACCTCCCGCACACACGTGCATATGCACGTGCATCTGCACGGGCGCATGCACGCGCAGTGAGCGAAACGATACTCAGATCGATGCAAGTCGTAAAGTCGGGAGGCACCATACTGGTGCCTCTTGGACCTCTTTCCGCTGGTCAGCAGCTGGTCAGCTGTCTCTCATGCGTCCGACTTCTGGCACTCGATGGCCACGGCACGCGCTGGCCAGCAGGACAAGATCCAGCCCTAGATCCGCGCGACCTCAGCGAGGCTCGCCTCTGGGATAACTTCAGCTGTCGTCGCTCGAAATCTGCCAGGCTTGGAGTGTGGGCAGGGGCGCGGCCAGCAGATCACCGCACCCGTCATGCGATTCAGAGTTCGACATGAGACCGGGGTTCGCTGCTGGGCCCTCTGCCCAACTTCGCTGAGCGCGAGTTTGGCCCACCCGGCAGTCTGCATAGACCTGAACTCTCTGACCCGGGCGTTCGTCTTCCGAGACGGGCGCCCTGGCCCTCTTCATCATCTCCGGGGGCCCTGACCTGCTAGAATGTTGGCTTCGTACGAGCCTTCTCGGCGCGGATTCCGATCCGCCGGGGAGGCTTTTTTTCATGCCCGGGGTCCCGGGTTTTCCGGTCCCAACCGCAAGAGGAGATTCCAGTCATGAGCCTACGGACGAACACCGCGGCAGCCGCGGGAACTTGGCAACTCGGTGACCTGACCGTCAATCGCGTCGGGTTCGGCGCGATGCGTCTGACGGGTACCGAGCCGTTCGGCGGCGGCGTGCCGCGTGACCGCGAGCGGTCGATCGGCGTGCTCCGGCGGGCGGTCGACCTCGGTGTGAATCACATCGACACCGCCGCGTTCTACTTCTCGGCGACGCGCTCCGCCAACGAGCTGATCAACCGGGCGCTGGCGCCGTACCCGGAGGATCTGGTCATCACCACCAAGGTCTGGCCGGGCCGCGATCCCTCGGGCGGGTGGTGGTGGGCCGCGCCGGCGCAACTGCGCGGCCAGGTCGAGGAGAACCTTCGTCAACTCGGCCGCGATCACCTGGACGTGGTCAACCTCCGCGTGCCACCGAGCTATCGGAGCAGCTCGATCGCGGAGCACTTCGGCGTGTTGGCCGAGTTGCGCGAAGCTGGGCTGATCCGCCACCTCGGCATCTCCAACGTCACGTCTGACCAACTGGCCGAGGCCCGGGCCATCGCCCCGGTTGTGTGCGTGCAGAACCCTTACGGGATCGGCGCGTCGAGCGAGGACCGGGCAATCCTCCGGCGCTGCGGTGAACTCGGCCTCGCCTTCGTCCCGTTCTTCGCGATCGCCGGCCCCGGGCGGGAGGCGGGTCCGGCTGCCGGTGACAACGAGGCGGTGTACGCCGTCGCCCGCGCGCACGGTGTGTCCATCGCGCAGGTCCGGCTGGCCTGGACCTTGCAGCAGGGGCCGCACGTGCTTGCGATCCCCGGGACAGGCGATCTGGACCACCTCGCACAGAACGTGGCGGCAGCCGCGCTGAGGCTCTCGGAAGAGGAGATGGTGCGCCTCACCTCGCTGCGGCCAGTCGGCTGAGAGCCTGGAGGAAGAAGGTCTTCCAGTCCCCGGCTGGTGGGGCGGGGAGGGACCGCTCGAGGGTTACCAGGAGCATGAGCAGTCAGATGACGGCGGTGGCCTCTACCTCGATCAGTTGCTCGGGGCGGGCGAGGGCTGCGACGCCGAGCATGACGTCGGTCGGCTTGTGGTCGCCGAAGAGTTCATAGCGGGCTTCCTGGACGATTGCCTGGTGTTCGCGGCGGTAGCCGACCAGGTAGATCCCGAGCCGGGTGACCTGATCGGGGCGGGCGCCGGCTGCGGCCAGGGCGCGGCCCAGGTTCGCGAACGTCAAGCGGGCCTGGACGGCGAGATCTCCGGGGCCGACCAGCTCGCCCTGGAGATCCTCCGGCTCCTGTCCGGCGATGAAGACCAGCTTGGTACCGGTCGCGATCGCCACGTGGCTGTACATCGTGGGGGTCGGCAGGTCACTCGGGTTCAGCAAGTCGACGGTCATGCGGCGAACCTATGACACCGAAGGTTCGGCGGGGGTCGATGAAGGATGCGGCGGTGTACGGCGTTTCCTCCAGCGTCTGCTGGGCGAGGAGTTCGCCGAGTCCGGCGCAGTGCTTGAAACCGTGGCCGCTGTCGCCGCCAGCGACCACCACGCGATCGGCGTACCGGCCGGCCAGGAACTGTCCGTCGGGTGAGTCGGTGACCATGCACGGGATGACCTGGACGGGTGCCGGGTCGAGGCCGGGGAAGGCGTGGCCGACGGCGGCGGCGAGCTCGGCGATGTCTTCGATCGGGCGGATCGAGCGGTCCAGGTCGTCGGCGGCGAAGCCGGTCACGTGTGAGCTGCCGCCGTCCAGGCCGACCTTCACACCGAAGCCGTCGTCGGACCCGTGCCCCCACAGGCCCCGGCCGTCGGCGAACTCCCAGATGAACGACGGGAAGTTCGCCAGCCGGAACGCCTCCGAGTCCGGATCCCGCGGGGCGAACCAGAACATCGGCGTACGACGAGGTGTCAGCGGCAGCTCGGGATACAGCGATCCCAGCCAGGCGCCCGCGCAGACGACCACCTGGTCGGCGTGGAACTCGGCAGTTGGCGTCCGCACGATCACTTCACCGGCACGCGGCTCGATCTCGGTCACCATCGTGTGCGGATAGACCTCGGCACCGAGCCGGCGCGCCTCGGCGACGTGGGCGCGGACGGTCGGTTCGGCGAAGCAGATCCCCGCACCTGGGTCCCACACGGCGACGTCGCCGGCCACGAGACCGCCGTACTGCGGGTATCGCGCCTGCAGCTCGTGGTGAGACAGGTCGACGGTTGATGCGCCGGCCTCGGTTGCGGCTCTGAGGGCTCCACTGACCGGTCTGCTGCCGGGAGCACCGACGTTCAGTGAGCCGGTCTGCCGGACGTACGTCTCTCCGGTCCGCTCCTCCAGCTCGGTCCATAGCTCCAGAGACTTCTGCGCGATCGCAGTCAGCCCGGGGTGCTCCATACAGGCGACCCGAAACAACCGAGTCGTCCCGTGCGAGGACCCGAGTGGGTGACCGATCCCCTGCCGCTCGATCCCCACCACCTTCACCCCACGTGCAGCCAACCGCCACAGGGTCGCCGACCCGAACGCCCCGAGTCCGACCACGACGACGTCTGCCTGCATGTCAGCGCCCGGTGGCGATGATGCCGTTGATGAGCATGTCGACGCCCCAGCGGCGGCGCTCGGACGGTGTGCCGGAGACCAGGTCGGCGGCTTGGTGGTGGATGTGCGGGAACTCCGCTGCCGAGACGCCGGCGAGTGTGTCGCTGAGCTGCTGCCACTCGGCTTCGGACTCGGGGTTGTCACCTGCGTGTTCGGCGGCCGTGGCGGTTGCTGTCTGGAGCAGGTAGTCCAAGCCCCAGGCTGCTTGGGCGGCTGGGACTCGACCTGCGGCGAGCAGACCGAGCATGGTGTCGACCAGCGCGAGGTAGTTCGGTCCGTTGGGGCGGGTGTTGAGCGCGGAGTGGGCCAGGCTTGGGTGCGCAAGTAGCAGGTCGGTGTAGCTGCCGAGGACCTGCTGCAGCGCTTCGCGCCAGTCGTCCGGCTTCTTCGCCGGTGTCAGGTCGACCTGTGCCAGCAGCCGATCGAGGATCGCCGCGTGCAGCTCATGGGTGTTGGCGACGTACACGTAGAGCGAGGCAGGTCCGGTGTCGAGCTCCTGCGCGAGGCGGCGCATCGTGACGCGCTGCAGGCCGTCGCTCTCCATCACCCGCACAGCCGTGTCGATGATGCCTTCACGGGTCAGTGCGGGTTTGGCCGGACGCTCCCGGCGGCTCAGGGCTGGCATGGGATCAGCGTATTGCTGCAGTGAAGAACTCGGTCAGACGCTCCAGACCGTCGGCCGCAAACATGTCCTGCAGGCTCTGCGCAGACTCGGCAGCGCTGGCTGCACCGCGCGGGAAGAGAGAGCTCTCGTACGACGTCAGTGCGGCCTCGGTGTCATCGCGGTGTGCCGCGATCGCCTGACCGAGCTCCGCGCCGTCGTACATCGCCAGATTGGCGCCCTCACCGGCGAACGGCGACATGAGGTGTGCAGCGTCGCCCAGCAACGTCACGCCAGGAGTGCGCTCCCAGCTATGCCCAACCGGCAGGGCGTGAATGCGGCGTAACACCAGCGAACCGTCGGCCACTGCGATCAGCTCGCGCAGGTCTTTGCCCCAACCGTCGAAGTAGCTCAGGACCGTCGCCTTGGCAGTAGCGGGGTCAACGGTGTCGAGCCAGCCCTCCTCCACCTTCAGCCCGATGTAGATGTGCAGGCTGCCGTCCGTCTCCCGGTGAGCCAGAATGCCGCGCTCATCGCCCAGACAGATGAAAGAGCCGCCGCCGATGAGTGCGGCGCTGCGCGGGTGGCGGGCGTCGGCGTCCAGCAGGTCGAACTCGGCGAAGGAGATGCCGGTGTACGTCGGCACAGCGTCCGAGACCAACGACCGAACGCGCGACCACGCACCGTCGGCACCGATCAGGAGGTCGGTGGTGATGGTGGACCCGTCAGCGAAGGACACCTGGTGACGTCCGCCGTCCAGCGGCCGCGCGCCGACAACCTTCTTGCCCCAGTGGATCGCACCGTCGGGAAGCGAGTCCAGCAACAGCTTGCGCAGGTCCCCGCGGTCCACCTCCGGCCGGCCACCGTTCCCGTCATCCTCGGTCGCGACGTGCACGGTGCCGTCGCGACCGACCACGCGCATGGCCTCGCCACCCTCATGGATGATCTGGCGGAAGTCGTCGTACAGGCCTGCCGCGTGGAGAGCCCGCTGCCCACTCTCCTCGTGGATGTCGAGCATGCCGCCCTGCACCCGCGCTGCGGCCGACGGCTCCAGCTCGAACAGCGCCGCCTCGATTCCGTTGACCTGGAGAACCCGCGCAGCCGTCAGCCCGCCGAGCCCGGCGCCGATGATCGCAATGCGGTGATGAGTAGTCATACCCACCACCGTAACGAACATGTTCGTTACGAACAAGTTCGTCGGCCGCTACGGGCGGTCGGAACCGAAGGTGAAGAGGCGCACACCCGGCACGAGAGGCTGCTCGGCGCCGACGTAGCGGTGCACGCCGACGCCGTACCCGGCATCGATCGGAGACAGGTACAGACGCTCGAACCCCGCGGCCTCGAACCAGCCACAGATCGCCGGCGCCAGATCAGGCGCTTCCCGGTGGCGAGTCCAGATCAGCACAGCACCGGGTTTGCAGAACTGCGGGCTGAACGAGATCGTGCGCTCGACGTCCCGGTCGGAGATGTTGCCGAAAATGCCGCAGGCCAGGACAAGATCTGCCGGCACGAGCCCGGCGTACTGGTCGGTGAGCGACGCGTCTCCAGTGACAACCTCGATCCCCGACAGACCGAGACTCTCGACCGCCGCAGCGGCGACGGCGGTGTTGCGGGGATCCAGCTCGACGAGCAGGGCGTGGACGTCAGTACGGCGGGGATGGTCGGCGAGGACCTCGATGAGGTCTCGCCCCTGGCCCGCACAGAGGCTGACCACCTTGAGCGGGCCAGGCGGTGCCTCGGACAGGGCAGCACGAACATGCCCTTGTACGTCGGCCAGTCGCCGGGCGAGCGGCGTACCGGGGCGGTCGTAGTCGTCGTGCCAGCTGGACCAGTCCATAACTCTCCTCTCAGGGAACTCCAAGGGAGTTCTTAGTGCAGTCACGGGGCCAGGCGCGGAACCCGTTCGTCTAACCGAGTATTGGCGGGCTAGGGAAGGGCACTGACGTGGTAGCGACGATGAACTTGGCGGTCGTCGGCGCCGAGGAAGAGATCCGGTACTCAGAGGATGCTGTGGTCGTTCTGGCCGGGATTCCGGGAGCCGGCAAGACCACACTGCTGCGTCGGCTCTACCCCGACGGCGCGGACCACGGTGGTGTGCAGGTCTTCGACTCCGAGCGGTTGCGGGCGCGGTGGATGCGAGTGCTCGGCCCCGTTCCCTATGCCTACTGGCGTCCGCTGCTGCACCTGACCTACTACGTCCAGGTGCTCAGTGCGATGCACAGCGGTCCGATGGTGATTCATGACTGCGCTACCCGACCATGGGTACGGCGGTTGCTCGGATGGCGCGCGCGGCGTGCCGGACTGCCGCTGCACCTGATCCTGATCGACGTACCGGGTGAGGTGGCGCGGGACGGCCAGTGGGCGCGCGGACGCGTCGTACGGACCAGCAGCATGGAGAAGCACTGCCGGCGCTGGCCGCAGCTGCTCGCCCGGGCAACCGAGGACCCCGGACAGGTGGTTCCGGGGGCGCGATCCGCGATCGTGCTGAGCCGGCGTCAGGCGAGCCGGCTGCAGGCGATCACCTTCCGGTGAGCTTGGCCTCCAGGCCGTCCAGGACCAGGTCGAGGCCGAATTCGAAGTCCTCGACCCGGCCGGACTGCATCACGTGCGTGATGACCCGGGTGACATGTGGGAACTGCTCGGGATCCAGCCCGGTCACGACCTGAGCCGAGACGTCCGGCGCAGCCTCGACGGCGAACGGGAGATTCACCTCCTGCAAGGTGAAGCCGTACAGGTGGCTGTCGAGCGTGTGCCAGGCATCCAGCGCGCCCTCAACCGTGAAGCCGCCCTCGAGCAGCCGCCCGAGCGTCGAGTCCAGGTACTTCGTCATGCCCGGGCCGATCGTGAACCGGGACATGATCTGCAGCGCCGCCCACGGATGCGCGACCAGGACGTCGTGCGCGGAGATCGACCGCCGCCGCATGGCTTCCTTCCACGGCGTCCCGGCCGGTGGCACCTCGATGTCGGTCAGCACCAGGTCGACGATCGCATCGAGCAGATCGCTCTTGTTCTTCACATGGTTGTAGAGCGACATCGCCTCGATACCGAGCTCGTTGCCGAGTTTGCGCATGCTCAGCGCCTCGAGGCCGTCCCGGTCGGCGAGCGCGATCGCTGCCCGCAGCACGCGTTCCCGGTTGAGTGGAGCTCCCCGCGGTGTCATGGACAGACTCTAACTTACATCGTAAGCTTACGCCGTAAGTCACCGGGTGGGGGGAACAATCAATGCTTGCCATCACACAGGACCGGTACGGCGATCCCGGGGTGCTCGCGCTCCGCGAGGTCGAGGTGCCCGCCCCGGCCGCGGACGAGGTCCTGGTCGAGGTCCGCGCGGCCGGAGTGGATCGGGGCGTCTGGCATCTCATGGCCGGACTTCCGTACCCCGTCAGGCTCGCGGGGTACGGCGTTCGGTCGCCGAAGAACCCGGTGATCGGGATGGACGTGGCCGGCGTGGTCAGCGCGGTCGGCTCCGCGGTCACCCGGTTCCGGCCGGGTGACGAGGTGTACGGGATCGGGATCGGGATCGGCACATTCGCCGAGTACGCGCGAGCTCTGGAGAAGAAGCTGGCGCCGAAGCCGGCGAATCTGACCTTCGAGCAGGCCGCCGCCGTACCGGTCTCGGCGCTGACTGCTCTCCAGGCGGTTCGCGACAAGGCCGAGGTCAAGGCCGGCGACCGGGTGCTGATCCTCGGCGCCTCGGGCGGGGTGGGGAGCTACGCGGTGCAGGTGGCCAAGAGCTTCGGCGCCGAGGTGACTGGGGTCTGCAGCACGAACAAGGCTGACCTGGTCGATTCGCTCGGCGCCCATCAGGTGCTCGATTACCGCACCGACGATTTCGCGCAGTACGGGCCGTTCGACGTGATCCTCGACATCAACGGGCACGCGTCGCTGGGCCGGCTGCGGAAGGCGCTGACGCCGAAGGGGACGCTCGTCATTGTCGGTGGCGAAACCGGTGGCCGTTGGCTCGGCGGCATGGACCAACTGCTGCGGGCGATGGTGCTGTCCGGGTTCGTCAGCCAGCGGCTCCGCCCGTTCATCAGCTCCGAGAACCATGTCGACCTGCAGGCGCTGACCGAACTGATCGAGACCGGCAAGGTGACTCCGGCCGTCGATCGGGTCTTTCCGTTGGCCGAAGCCGCGGACGCGATCCAGTATCTGATCGATGGTCACGTGCGCGGGAAAGTGGTGCTGGCCGTGGCCTGACAAGAACTGTCGGTGGCGCCTGATTGAGTTGAACCTCGCGATCGGGAGGGGTGACCGTGAAGGTTCGAGTCGGGCGTGAGGTGCTGGCTGAGGCGGTCGGTTGGGTGGCCAAGGGGCTGCCGAGCCGGCCGAGTGTGCCGATTCTTGCCGGGATGGCCGTCGAGGCGGCCGACGGGATGCTGACGGTGTCCGGGTTCGACTACGAGAGCTCGGCGCAGGTCGGCCTACCGGCCGAGGTGGGGGACGACGGCCGGGTCCTGGTGTCGGGGCGGCTGCTGGCCGGCATCTGCCGGGCGATGCCGCGGGACACGGTGGATCTGAGTTCGGAGGGGTCTCGGGTCACGGTGTCCAGCGGCCATGCCAGGTTCACGCTGCAGACACTGCCACTGGAGGAGTATCCGCCGCTACCGGAGCTTCCGGCTGCCGGTGGAGTGGTGAGCGGTGAGGTGTTCGCGCGGTCGGTCACTCAGGTGGTGACCGCCGCCGGGCGGGACGACACGTTGCCGGTCCTCACTGGGGTGCGGGTGGAGATCCGCGGGCCGGTGATCACGTTGCTGGCCACGGATCGCTACCGGCTGGCGGTCCGCAGTTTCGCCTGGGAGCCGAACGATCCGGACATCGAGGCGGACGCACTCGTCCCGGCCAAGGTGCTGGCCGGCCTGGCCAGGACGCTGGCCGGTCACGAGGTCACCCTCGCACTCGGTTCAACTCGTACAGGGGACGGGTTGATCGGGTTCGAGGGGGCCGGCCGGCGAGCGACCAGCCGGTTGATCGACGCCGAGTTCCCCAAGGTGCGCAAGCTGATCCCGGCGCCCGGCGCGATCACCAGGACGGTCACGGCAGACACCGCCACGCTGATCGAAGCGGTGAAGCGGGTCTCCCTGGTGGCTGAGCGGACGTCACCGGTGCGGTTCGCCTTCACCGACGGGACGGCGACGCTCAGCGCGGGCAGCGGTGAAGAGGCCGAGGCCACCGAGCCGATCGAGGCCACCCTCACCGGCGATCCCCTGGTGATCGGGTTCAACACGGGCTACCTCCTGGATGCGCTCGGCTCGCTCGGCACCCCGTTCGCCCATTTCGCCTTCACCGAGCCGACCAAACCCGTCAACGTGGTCGGGCTGCGCTCCCCCGACGAAACGCCGGACGGCGACTCGGCGTACATCGTGGTCCCGCTCCGCGGGATCAGCTAGTCCAATACCTTCCCCACCCCACCGCCCCGAACGGTGCCAAACTGACGCAAGTGCCTGAAGCAGTCCTCGCCAACTACCTCGCCCGCCGGGACGAGCCTGGCGAGCACGTCGACGCCATCGTGCTGATGGGATCCGCCGTACTGGAGTCGGTCGAGGTTGCCGCCCAGCTCCACCACGACACCTCCGCACGGATCCTGATCAGCGGCGGGATCGGCCACTCGACCCACCACCTCGACACCGCAGTCACCCGGCGAGGCCTGCCCGTCGACGTCGGCGGCCGCCCGGAGTCACACGTCTTCCGGGATCTCCTCACCACGCAGTACGACGTACCGGCCGCAGCCGTCCAAGTCGAGGACCAGTCGACGAACTGCGGGGAGAACGCGGCCTTCACCCGGCACCTGATCACCGAGCCAGCCACGCTCCTGCTGATCCAGGACCCCACCATGCAGCGGCGAACCCACGCGAGCTTCGAACGCTCCTTCGCCGACCTCCCCGGCACCCACCTGATCAGCCACGCCCCACTGATCCCCTGGATCGGCTCCGACTTCGTGAGCGCCGGGCCGAACCACCCCGAGATCTGGAGCCTCGAACGCTTCCGCTCCCTCATCCTCGGCGAGGTCCAACGCCTCCACGACACCCCCACCGGCTACGGCCCCAGCGGGCGGGATTTCATCGACCACGTCGACATCCCGCCTCCAGTCATTACCGCCTACAACCAGCTAGCCGTCGCACACCCTCACCTGATCCGCCCGCCCGGCTCCTAACCCTGCGGAACGCCCACAGTGATCTTCCCATCACTGTGGGTGGCCCGATCGGCGGAAGTACGGCAAGCTTGCTGTCGAACAGGGGGGATCGACAGTGAGGACCTGAGTTATGCGCAAACGACTCTCCGCCCTGGCCTCCGTAACCGCCCTGCTCCTGGTGACAGCCGCGCCGTCCGCGGTCGCCGCCGTGCCACCGACACCCCGGATCGCCGGGACGGTGGCGAGCGGCTTCCAGTCACCGTGGGGCCTCGCGGTCCTGCCGGACGGCTCGGCACTACTCTCCGAGCGGGACACCGCCCTGATCAAACACGTCACCGCGGCCGGCGTGGTCCGCCAGATCGGCCGCGTCCCCAATGTCCGGCACGGCGGCGAAGGCGGCCTGCTCGGGATCGCGGTCGCCCCGACCTTCGGTACCGACCGGCTGCTGTACGCCTACCACACCGCCTCCGGCGACAACCGGGTCGTTCGGATGACCTACGACGGCACCACCCTCGGTACCCCGCAGAACGTCGTCACCGGGATCCCGCGGGCCAACATCCACAACGGCGGCCGGCTCGCCTTCGGGCCCGACGGCTTCCTCTACATCAGCACCGGTGACGCCGCGAACACCGCCAACTCCCAGAACCCGAACTCGCTCGGCGGCAAGATCCTCCGGGTCACCCCGACCGGCAGTCCCGCGCCCGGTAACCCAAGCGGTACCCGCGTGTACAGCCTCGGCCACCGCAACGTCCAGGGTCTCGCCTGGGACGAGGGCAACCGGCTCTGGGCCAGCGAACTCGGCCAGAACACCACCGACGAACTCAACCAGATCCGGGCCGGCGGCAACTACGGCTGGCCGACCTGCGAAGGCAGCTGCAACGACAGCCGCTTCATCAACCCCCAGGCCACCTGGACGACCGCCCAGGCGTCACCGTCCGGCCTGGCCTTCTCCCGGAACACCATGTGGATGGCCGCTCTCCGCGGCCAGCGCCTGTGGGCCATCCCGGTCAGCGGCGGCGTCCGCGACGGCAACACGGTCGCCAGCTTCACCAACCAGCAGGGTCGCCTCCGCACGGTGGCCAACGCCGCCGACGGCTCCCTCTGGGTGATCAGCGAAACCAACGGCAGCATTCTCCGGGTCGTCCTCGGCTGACCACTTCGCTGCTCAAGCGTGCCGGGTCAGCAGCCAGGACCCGGCACGTCCGCTGTCGGCGAGGGGTCCGAGCGAAGCCGGCTGTACAGGTAACCGTCGCGGTACCGGCCGGCCCGGAACTCACACGCTCTCAGGACACCGTCGAGCTGGAACCCCGCCTTCACCAGCGCCTTCTGCTCGGCCAGGTTCTCCGGATGGGTACCAGCCTGGATGCGCTCCGCCGTGGTGTGCTCGAACAGGTAGTCGGCCAGGATCGACTGCGCCCGCCAGCCAAGCCCCTGCCCCCGGTACTCCGGGAGCAGCGCGATCCCGATCTCCCAGTACCGGCTCCGGCCACCGTCGTACGAACCAGCGCCCCAGCTCACGAACCCGGCGGTCGCGCCGTCCCGGTCCACCATCAGCCGACCGTGGTCGGCTCCCAGGAACCCGTCCTCCTCGTACTGCTGCCCGACCCGGCGCGGGTCACGGTGCCCGTTCCAGTCCAGCCCGACCAGGCCGGGCTCGGCGACGAAACGGCGGAGCAGGTCGAGGTCATCCGGGGTGACGGGGCGCAGCTTCATGCAGCCTCCCTAGGTGAGGTGGTTGGTCAGGACCTCGGTGAGGGTTTCTGGGGAGAGGGTGTGGAAGGTGCCATCGTGGCCTTCGGCGGTGGCGTTGGGGAGGGCAGCGGCGGTTTGGCGGGTGGATTCTTGCAGCCAGGCGGGGCTGGCGTTGCTGAAGAGAGCGAGGGTTGGTGTGCCGATCGACTCGAGCAAAGCAGTCGGTACGGCGCTGTCGCGCATCTGCAGGGCGTCGTACACGAGGGTCGGCGCCATGGCGACCAGCGCCGGCCACATGGGCGTCTCGCGGATCTGGTCGACGACCTCCTTCGGCTGGCCGACCGCCTCGACCATGAACAGTTCAGCCACTCCGGCCGGGTTCCCAGCGGCAACGAACTCCTGCAGGCGCTCGAGGTACCGGTCCGGCACCGGCGGTGCACCGTCAACGCGGAACGGCGGTTCGACGACGGCAAGCCGCTCGAACGGCACACCCGACTGCAGCAACACCATCACCCCGGATGAGAACGCACAGGCGAACCGTGCACCCGTAGCCGCCTGCAGAGCGGCGAGGTCTTCCCACTCCCGCTCAACCGCGTACGGCGCCGTGTCACCGGAGTCACCACGACCACGCCGGTCGTAGTTCACCACCGTGAAGGCGGTCGACAGCGCCTCGGCGTACGGCGTGAAGAACGACCGGTCGGTGAACGCACCGGCGATCAGGACCAGACCCGGTCCGCTGCCGACCACGTCGTACGCGATCTCCGTGCCGTCCTGTGACGCGACCTTCTGCATCTTGCTGTCCCTCTCGAAGAAGAAGTCTTTCCCTTGCCTCAGCGTCGATCGGGAGGCAAGGAGACAGACACTCAGCAATTGTGACCTGGGTCACGGATAGCCAAGGGGCGCTTCGGTCCGTACAGTTGCATTATGTATACAGACAGCTGGTATGCGCGATGCTGTTGAGGCAGCTGGAGTATCTCGTAGCCCTCGCCCGGGAGAAGCACTTCGCCCGGGCGGCCGATGCTTGTTACGTGTCGCAGCCGTCGCTCTCGGCCGCGATCCGCAAGCTCGAGCAGGAGCTCGACGTACCGATCGTACGGCGCGGGCGCCGCTTCGAAGGGCTGACTCCGGAAGGTGAGCGGGTACTGCTGTGGGCACAGCGGATCCTCGCCGAGCAGGACGCGCTGCGGCATGAGTTGTCGGTCTTGCGCGGCGGCCTGACCGGCACGCTGCGGCTCGGTGCGATCCCGACCGCGATGCCGGTGGTCTCACTCCTCACCACGCCGTTCTGCGAACGCCACGGGCACGCCCGTGTGACGATCGAGTCGCTGTCGTCCCGCGACATCACGCACAAGCTGGCCGAGTTCGACCTCGATGTCGCGATGACCTACCTCGACGACGACACGCTCGGCCAGGTTCGTAAGACCCCGCTCTACGAGGAGCGCTATCTCCTGCTGACCCCGCAGCACTCGCCGTTGGCCGAGGTGCCGATGGCAACCTGGGCGCAGGTCGCCGAGCTCCCGTTGTGCCTGTTGTCGCCGGACATGCGCAACCGCCGGATCATGAACGGCTACTTCACCGACGACGGCGCCATCGCCACACCGGCCATCGAGAGCGACACCGTGTCGGGCCTCTACAGCCATCTGCACGGCAACCACTGGTCGACGGTGATCTCACATGCCTGGCTGCACATGTTCGGCGTACCGGACGGGATGCGCGTCGTACCGCTGAAAGGGCCGGCCGACGGACCGCGGGTCGGGCTCGTCATCGCCGCCCGCAGTCCCGAACCAGTGCTGGCGAGGGCATTGCTCGATGTCGCACGTCAGGCCGGTGTCCACAAAGCCCTCGACGATCTTCTCGACGTGCATTTGATGGGTTCTGGCTATGACGCGATAACCAGCAAGTCTTTGACCGTCGGCACCTAACAGGGCAACTGTGGAATCACCTGAAAAATAAGGAGATTCCACATCATGGCGAAGATCCTCTGTGTCCTGTACGACGACCCTGCGACCGGCTACCCGAAGTCGTACGCCCGCGACGAAATCCCCGCGATCACCCGCTATCCCGGCGGTCAGACGGCTCCCACCCCGAAGGCCATCGACTTCACACCGGGCGAATTGCTCGGCAGCGTTTCCGGTGAGCTCGGCCTGCGCGGTTTCCTGGAGCGTCAGGGGCACACGCTGGTCGTGACCTCGGACAAGGACGGTGACGGCTCGGTTCTCGACCGGGAGCTGCCGGATACCGATGTGGTGATCTCGCAACCGTTCTGGCCGGCCTATCTGACCGCCGAGCGGATCGCGAAGGCACCCAACCTCAAGCTCGCGATCACGGCCGGGATCGGCTCCGACCATGTCGATCTCGACGCCGCGGTCCAGCACGGTGTGACAGTTGCCGAGGTCACCTTCAGCAACAGCATCAGCGTCGCCGAGCACGTGGTGATGATGATTCTCGGGCTGGTGCGCAACTACATCCCGTCGTACCAGGTCGTGGTCAATGGCGGCTGGAACATCGCGGACTGCGTGCAGCGGTCGTACGACCTCGAGGGCATGCACGTCGGTACGGTCGCGGCCGGACGGATCGGTACGGCGGTACTGCGGCGGCTCGCGCCGTTCGACGTGAACCTGCATTACACCGACCGGCACCGCCTGCCGGAGTCGGTCGAGCGCGAACTCAACCTGACGTTCCACGCGAGCGCCGCCGAGATGGTGCCGCACTGCGACGTGATCACGATCAACGCGCCGCTGCACCCGGAGACGGAGGGGCTCTTCGGGGAGAAACTGCTGGCCACGATGAAGCGCGGCAGCTACCTGATCAACACCGCGCGAGCGAAGATCGCCGACCGGGACGCGGTCGTCAACGCTCTCGAAAGTGGTCAGCTCGCCGGGTACGCCGGCGATGTCTGGTACCCGCAGCCGGCCCCGGCCGACCACCCGTGGCGGACGATGCCGAACCACGGCATGACCCCGCACATCTCCGGCTCGTCGCTGTCCGCGCAGGCCCGGTACGCCGCGGGCACCCGCGAGATCCTGGAATCGTGGCTGGCGGGGACGCCGATCCGCGACGAGTACCTGATTGTTGACGGTGGGCGACTGGCGGGTACCGGAGCGCATTCGTATTCGACGCGTATGTAAGGCGCATCACGTGAGATGCGGGCATAACCGGTCAGTACACCTGGTTGAATGTATACAGAAGCCAGAATTCACAAACAGCTCCTTCGGGAGCAGAAGGGATCGCAATGATCTTCACCCGTAGGTTCGGCGCTCTGGCGGCTCGCCCGCAGTTTCCGGATGCCCCGGAGCTGCAGCACGAGCTGGACATCACCGTAGACCTGGACTCCGAGCTGGCCGACCTGACCAGCACGGACGAGAAGCAGCGCGCCGACGAGTCGGCCGCCTGAATCGCTTGACCCAAGGCTGCGAAATCATTATGTACGGTCATGGCACTTGGTAGACTGTCTACCAAGTGCCATGCTGTTGCTTCAGGCAAACGGGAGGACCCCTCGATGACGACGATCAGCACAGGTGCGGAACCGGCCGGCGTACGGCACGTGAAGCGGCCGCAGCCGTTGCGGGAATCCGTCTACGAGGCTCTGACCGAGATGATCATCGACGGCACCCTGGAGCGCGGCCGGCACCTGGTCGAGGTCGAGCTGGCCGGTCTGCTCGGCGTCTCCCGGCAGCCCGTGCGTGAGGCGCTGCAGCGGCTCAACAACGAGGGCTGGGTGGACCTGCGGCCCGGTTTCGGCGCGATGGTGCACGTCCCGGCCGAGGACGAGGTCGACCAGCTCCTGGCCGCTCGTGCCGCCCTGGAGTCCGAGTCCGCACGCCTGGCCGCCCGGCACGCCACCAAGGAGGACCTGGCCAAGCTCAAAGAGCTCTGCAAGGTCGGTACGGCGTTCCACGAGTCCGGCGACACCGACGGCGCCGTCCGCACCAACGGCGAGCTGCACGCCTTCATCACCCAGATGTCCGGCAACCGCTTCCTGATCGACTTCGCCGCCCAGGTCGACCGCCGCGTCCGCTGGTACTACACCCCGCTCGCCCCCGTCCGCGGCGCCGCCTCCTGGCGCGAGCACAGCCGCCTCGTCAAGGCCATCAGCGACGGCGACGAGGACAAGGCCGCCCAAACCATGCGCGAGCACACCGAACACACCCGCAAGGCCTACCACGACCTCCGCGCCGCCGAAGGCCCCGCCGAGCCCACCCCCGAACCAGAACCCCGCCGCCGTCGCCGTCCCCTCAGCTGACACAGGCGATCGCCCGCAGGTCCTGGTGGGGGGGGCGGGGGGACGGGCGGGGGTGCGGGGGGGCGGGGACCCGCGGGTTTCGGGCGCGGGCGGGGGCGGGG
>NZ_JBHJQQ010000001.1:375817-1266152 GCF_042262745.1 Kribbella sp. NPDC056345
CCCCGCGGTCGCCGACCCCACTGCTTACCCCGGCTATCGCCCGCGGGTGCGGGTGGTTGGGGGGGGCCCTCGGCAGGGGATGCGTCGGTCAGGCGACGCGCTTCTTGCGGCCTCGGCCGGTGGCGGCTTTGCGGGCCTCCATGGCGTTGGCGAGGTGGACGTACTGCTCGACGGTACGGCGGGCGTAGCGGTTGCGCTCGAGGATGTGTGGCCACCAGTGGCGGCCGATCTGCTCGTGCATCCAGAGGAAGCCGATCGCGAAGCCCATGCTGAGCAGTGCACGGAACGCCAGGAACTTCCAGGGTTCGGCGGGCAGGCCGGGTGAGCCGGCTACCACCCATTCGGTGGCGATCGCGTGCACCAGGAGTGAGAGCGGGAACGCGATCACCCAGTAGACCGCGGCCGGCGCGAACACGCCGGCCGGGACTTTGCCGGAGGCAACGAGTACGGCGTACCCGATGCCGAAGGCCATCAGTGGCAGGCCCAGGCCGAGGCCGGTGACGAGCGCCCAGCCGAAGGGCTGTCCGACGATCGCGCCGAGGATGCCGGCGACCAGCCCGGCCGCGGCACCCACCGCCGCGGCCGGCATCGAGAACTCTGCGAGTTCCTTCAGGTCGGTCATGTCAGCCCACTGCCACGCCGAAGCGGAACAGGCAGTAGAACAACATGCCCAGGTAGAACACCGCACCGAAACCGATGATCAGGTTCCGCACCGGGCCGGGCCTGATCGGTTTGGGCAGCAACTTGTTGTTCACCAGGAGCAACACGATGCAGTAGGCGCCCATCGCGAACGTGGACAGGAAGGCCAGCGTATCCAGGATCCCGGCCGGGCCGTCGGCCGGACCGAACAGCAGGATCAGGATGCCGAAGACGATCACGCCCCACAGGAAGCCGGCGTAGATCCGCGACATCGAGAACTTCTTGGCGCCCGGGATGAAGTAGTACGTCATGTCGGCCTGACCACGGGAGAACGAGTCGAACAGACCCAGGGTCGCGTTCAGCCCGATCAGTGCGATGAAGGCGAAGAACAACGAGCCCAGGATCGGCGAACCCGCGGAAGCGAACGCGTCCGACATCGCCTGGAGTGCCGCGGACCGCGAGTCGTCCTGCCGGATGATGTTCGAGAGATCCGGGTTCGTCCGGGCCGCCGACATGGCCAGCACGGTGAACGAGATCGTCACCAGCATCGTGATCCCCCAGAAGAGCAGCAGCGCGTCGAACGTCACCCACTTGCGCCAGCCCTTCCACTTCTCCATCTCGGCCGGGTCCTCGGTGTCGAACATGAAGCCCCGCGACGGCATCGCCTCGGCCTCGCCGGACGACCGCAGTCCGCGGATCTTCGGGATGTGCGCACCCATACCCGCGCCGCTGTCCCGCAGCTGCAGCGTGTACCACATCTGCTGCATACCGGACGGACCGGCGAACGCGATGGATCCGACCACCACCGGGAACCAGGCCTGCGTCAGTGCCTCGTCGGGGAAGTAGCCGAAGGCGAACATGCCGGACAGGGTCCGGGCGAGGTCGTCCCAGCTACCGACGAGCGCTGCGATCACCGACGTACCGACGACCAGGAAGCCGATCAGCAGGCCGAGCAGTTTCTCGAGGAAGTTGTAGATCACCGAGAGCATGCTGAACAGGACGCCGACGAACACCAGAGCCACGCACGCCGACACCTGCCAAGGTATTCCGCTCACTTCCTCGAACGCCGCGGCGCCGGCCGACAGGTGACCGGGCCACATGTAGATCAGGATCGCCGCGACGTAGAAGAACCACATCAACGGTTTGAAGATCCGGGCCGCGCCGAAGAAGATGCTCTCCCCGGTCGCCATCGCGTACCGGGCCATCTCCAGCAGGACGAACGCCTGCAGCGTGACACCGATCATGAACAACCACCGGATGTCCGGCCCGAACACCAGGACGAGCCGGGGCCACATGTACGACTCCCCCATCCCCACGCCCAGTGCGACCAGGAACACGGTCGGGCCGAGGATGTGCAGGGAGGGTGGTGCGTCCGGAAGCTTCCGGATCGGCATCGGTTCGAGCCGGCCCGCTTTCCAGACTCTCTCGGTGACGCCCGCCGCGACGGGCTCGTCTGGTACTTCTGAGGTCTTGCTTGTGACGTCCAAGGCGGACTCCTTAGATCGACGCCAGGCCACTGCTGACAGATTGCCCCCGCTGAGCAA
This sequence comes from Kribbella sp. NPDC056345, assembly GCF_042262745.1. Classification (NCBI taxonomy): domain Bacteria; kingdom Bacillati; phylum Actinomycetota; class Actinomycetes; order Propionibacteriales; family Kribbellaceae; genus Kribbella; species Kribbella sp. NPDC056345. The sequence goes on from NZ_JBHJQQ010000001.1 coordinate 378,001, forward strand.
CCCCTCCCTTGCTCTACGAACCGAGTGGTCCCGCGTTGCGGGCCCAGCGGTACTTGGCGCCGAGCACCTGGACAGGTGTCTCGGTGGTGTACGGATAGGCGACCACGCCGTGCTCGAACAGGTACCGGCTGGCTTCCTCGACCTCGACGTCACCCGACAGCGAAGCGACGACGGGCTTGTCGATGCCCTTGGCGCGGTACTCCTCGACCACCTCGGCGACCAGCTGCGCGAACACCATCGGCGGTGTCACGATCGTGTGCCAGTAACCCAGGATCAGCGCATGGATCCGCTCGTCTTCCAGCCCGAGCGCGATCGTGTTCCGGTACGTCGCCGGCGGCTCACCACCGGTGATGTCGATCGGGTTGCCGGCGGCACCGAACGGCGGGATGAACTTCTTGAACGCCGCGTCCAGGTCGTCGGGAATCGTCATCAGCTGCAGGCCGTTGTCGACACAGGCGTCCGAAAGCAGGACACCGGAGCCCCCCGCGCCGGTGATGATGACGACGTTCTCACCCTTCGGAGTCGGCAGCAGCGGGATCCCGCGGGCGTACTGGAGCATCTCGTTCAGCCCCGGGGCCCGGACCACACCGCTCTGCCGCAGGATGTCGTCGTACACCTTGTCGTTACCCGCCAGCGCTCCGGTATGCGAGCTGGCCGCCTTGGCGCCCATGGCGGTGCGGCCGGCCTTCAGCACGACGACCGGCTTCTTCTTCGACACCCGGGCCGCCGTCTCGGCGAACGCCCGGCCGTCCTTCAGATCCTCCAGATGCATGGCAATTAACTTCGTGTTGTCGTCGTTCTCGAAGAACGTCAGGAGGTCATCCTCGTCGATGTCGGCCTTGTTGCCTACCCCAACAATCGCGGAGACACCCATCCGGCTGGACCGGCTGAAGCCCAGGATCGCCATCCCGATCCCGCCGGACTGTGACGACAACGCGACACTGCCCTGGACGTCGTACGGTGTGCAGAAGGTCGCGCAGAGCTTCTCCGGCAGGTAGTAGTAGCCGTAGATGTTCGGCCCAAGAATCCGGACGTTGTGCTTACGGGCGATCGCCACGATCTCGTCCTGGAGTTCCTGCTCACCGGTCTCGGCGAAGCCGGACGGGATCAGGATCGCCCCGGCCACGCCCTTCTCCCCGCACTGCTCGAGCGCTCCACCGACGAACTTGGCCGGTACGGCGAACACCGCCACGTCCACGTCACCCGGTACGTCGAGGATGCTGGGGAAGGCCTTGCGCCCGAGCACCTCGCCACCCTTGGGGTTGATCGGGTAGATGTCCCCCGCGTACCCGCCGTTGACCAGGTTCTTCATCACCGAGTTGCCGATCTTGCCGTCCTCGTTGGACGCCCCGATCACGGCCACCGCGCGCGGTTTCATGATCCGCGTCATCGCCGTCAGGATCTGCTCCTGGCTGTACCGCTCGACCGGCTTACCGGCCTCGGCGTCGACGATGATCCGGAAGTCCACCGCGGTGGCCCCGTCCGGCCCGGCCAGCACCGGGTTCAGGTCCACCTCGGCGAACTGCGGGAAGTCGGTGACCAGGTCGGACAGCCGCTTGACCAGCTCGCCCAGTGCGTCCTTGTCCACCGGCTTGGCACCGCGAACACCTTCGAGCATCTCGTGCGCGTTGATCCCGTCGATCATCTCCCGCGCCTCGGTGTCGTTCAGCGGCGCGAGCCGGAAGGTGACGTCCTTCAGCACCTCGACCAGGACACCGCCGAGACCGAAGGCGACGATCTTCCCGAAGGTCTGATCCGTCACCGCCCCGACGATGACCTCCTGCACGTCACCGCCGGTGACCAGCATCTTCTGCACCTGGACACCGCTGATCTGCGCATCCGCCTTGTAGGCCTTGGCATTCGCGATGATCTTCTCGTACGCCGCCTGCGCCGCCTCGGGACTGTCGACGCCGACCACCACGCCGCCGGCATCGGTCTTGTGCAGGATGTCCGGTGAGGAGATCTTGAGAACGACCGGGAACCCGATCTCGGCCGCGAGACCGGCGGCTCCCTCGGCAGTCGTAGCCAGCCCCTCACCCGGAGTCGGGATCCCGTACGCGTCCGCGACCAGCTTGGCCTCGGGCGCGCTCAGCGAGGTGCGGCCGTCCGCCAGAGCCTGGTCGAGGATGGTCTGGACTGCTGCCTTGTCATAGGTCATGCCATGCACTCCAATTCACAGGAAGGGGTTGCGTCAGACGACGCCGGCGGCCTTGAGTTCGGACAGTTCCGCGGTGTCGATACCGAGCGACCCGTAGACGGCCGAGTTGTGCTCACCGAGACCGGGTGAGGTCTCGATGTCGACCGGGGAGTCGGACAGCTTGATCGGGCAGCCGACGGTCTTGAAGCTGCCGCGTTGCGGGTGCTCGACCTCGACGACGGCGCCGAGCTCGGCCAGCGTCTCGTCCTCGATCAGTTCGCGGGTGGACATGATCGGCCCGCACGGCACGTTCAGGGCGTTGAGCTTGTCCATCACCTCGAACTTGGTGTGCTGCTCGGTCCACTGCTCGATCAGCGCGAACATCTTGTCCAGCTTGTCGAGGCGGGAAGCGGGCGTGGCCCAGTCCGGGTCCTCGGCCAGCTCGGGCTTGCCGATCAGGTTCGCGATCGGGGCCCAGCCGGGCGGCTGGACGATCACGTAGATGTAGTCGTTCGGCCCACCGGGCGCCGTCCGGACCGCCCAGCCGGGCTGGCCGCCGCCGGAGGCGTTCCCCGACCGCGGCACCTCGGTGCCGAAGTTGTCGTTCGGGTACTCCTTCAGCGGACCGTGCGCGAGCCGCTGCTGGTCGCGCAGCTTGACCCGGGTCAGGTTCAGCACGGCTTCCTGCATCGCCACCGAGACCCGCTGGCCCTTGCCGGTGTGCGTGCGCTGGTAGAGCGCGGCGAGGATGCCGGCGACCAGGTGGATCCCGGTCCCGGAGTCACCGATCTGAGCACCGGTGGCGGTCGGCGGACCTTCCTCGAAGCCCGTCGTACTCATCGCGCCGCCCATCGCCTGGGCGACCACCTCGTAGGCCTTGAAGTTCTCGTACCGGCCGGGGCCGAAGCCCTTGATCGAGGCGAAGACCAGCTCGGGGTTGATCTCCTGCAGGCGCTCCCAGGTGAAGCCCATCCGGTCGATCGCGCCGGGGGCGAAGTTCTCCACCAGGACGTCGGAGTTCTTCACCAGATCGACGAAGATCTCCTTGCCCCGCTCGGACTTCATGTTCAGCGTGATGCTGCGCTTGTTGCAGTTCAGCATCGTGAAGTAGAGGCTGTCGACGTCCGGTACGTCGCGCAGCTGCTGGCGGGTGATGTCACCGGTCGGCGCCTCGAGCTTGATCACATCGGCGCCGAGCCAGGCGAGAATCTGGGTGCAGGAAGGTCCGGACTGCACATGCGTCATGTCGAGTACGCGGACACCATCGAGGGCCTTAGACATGGCGGGGTCCTCTCACTTGTACATGGTCTGGTTCATGGTTCCGGGGGCGTACGCGTCCGGGTCGACCCAGACGTTGATCAGCGACGGCAGGCCGGACTCGCGGGCGCGCTGCATGGCCGGCCCGATGTCCTTGGGGTCGCGGACCTCCTCGCCGTACCCGCCGAGGCTGCGCGCGAACTCGTCGTACTTGACGTCGCCGAGGGTGTTGCCGACCCGGCCGCGGTCGTGGCCGTACTTGGCCTCCTGGCCGTACCGGATCTGGTTCATCGACGAGTTGTTGCCGATGACACCGACGAACGGGAGGTTGAAGCGGACCAGCGTCTCGAAGTCCCAGCCGGTCATCGAGAAGGCACCGTCACCGAAGAGCGCGACGACCTCCTTGTCCGGCCGCGCGTACTTCGCGGCGAGCACGAACGGGACGCCGACGCCGAGGGTGCCGAGCGGGCCCGGGTCCATCCAGTGCCCCGGCGACTTCGGCTGCACGACACCACCGGAGAAGGTGACGATGTCGCCGCCGTCGCCGATGTAGATCGAGTCCTCGGTGAGGAACTCGTTGATCTCGTGCGCGAGCCGCAGCGGGTGGATCGGGTTCGCGTCGGACAGCTGGCGGGGCAGCCGCTTCTGGTACGCCGCCTCCTCCTCCGCGCGCAGTTCCTTGAACCAGGCCTGGCGATCCGTCTTCCGTACCCGGCCCGTCGAGGCCTGCGTGACCGCGGCCAGGATCGCGCCCGGGTCGCCGACCAGACCGAGGTCGACGTCGCGGTTCTTGCCGACGGTCCGGTAGTCCATGTCGATCTGGACGACGGTCGCCGACTTCGGCAGCCGCCGGCCGTAGCCCATCCGGAAGTCGAACGGCGTGCCGACGATGATGATCAGGTCGGCGTTGTTGAACCCGTACCGCCGGGACAGGTGGAAGTGGTGCGGGTCGCCGGGGGCGAGCGTGCCGCGGGCGGCGCCGTTCATGAACGCCGGTACGTCGAGCGCCCGGACGAAGTCGGTGGCCGCGTCACTGCCGCGCGAGGTCCACACCTGACCACCGAGCAGTACGACGGGCTTCTCGGCGTGCGCGATGAGATCCGCGAGCGCCTCGATGGCGGCCGGGTCGCCGACGCTCTTGGTGGACGCGCGGTAGTGACCGGCCTCGGGGACCGTCGCGGACTCGATCGGGACCGAACCGTCCAGGATGTCCCGCGGGATCTCCAGGAACGACGGGCCGAGCGCGCCGTTGTAGCACTCGCGGAACGCCATCGAGACCATGTCGGCAGCACGTGCGGTGTGCGGCACGGTCGCGGCGAACTTGGTGATCGGCGTCATCATGTCGACGTGCGGCAGGTCCTGCAGGGACCCCATCTTGTGCTGGTTCAGCGCGCCCTGGCCGCCGATCAGCAGCATCGGGCTCTCCGCGCGGAACGCGTTCGCGACACCGGTCACGGCGTTCGTCGTACCGGGGCCGGCGGTGACGACCGCGCAGCCGGGCTTGCCGGTGATCCGCGCGTAGCCGTCGGCCGCGTGCGCGGCGACCTGCTCGTGCCGGACGTCGACGACCGCGATGCCCTCGTCGACGCAGCCGTCGTAGATGTCGATGATGTGGCCGCCACAGAGGGTGAAGATCACCTCGACCCCCTCGGCCTTCAGGGCCTTGGCGACCAGGTGACCGCCTGAGATCGTCTCCGGCTCCTTCACCTGCGCGACGGACTGGTTCTCCGACACTGTCTGCGCCATCTGCAGTCATCTCCTCGGAAAGAGCCGGGATTCGGCTTTTGGGGTCAATGTAGATTGCATACCGTATGTGGTAGTCGTAGTCTTATCCCACGCCACGGTGGTTGTCCAGAGGGAGGCTCGGATGACAATTCACGAGGAGCTGCACCGGACCCGTTCGGCGCTGCTGGCACTCGAGAAGTCCCTTATGTCCTTGAGGAATCACCTGGGTGAGCATCTCGACGTCCTCCGGCTGCTGGACGACCTGGAACGCTGTACGTCGGACCTGCGCCGGCTCGAGGACCAGGTGCACGTACCGGTCCGTGGCGAGCTGATGGTGATCCCCGACGACGACCGCGACCATGGGTTGTGGGGCGCCGGGGATGTCGATCACGAAGGTGTCGGAGCTCCGGGGCGTAGGGCTCCATGAGCCGCAAGGCACTGCTTCAGTAGCTGCCGGAGTCGTCGATCGCGGTCACTGTTCGCCTGGCGAGCGGTGACCGCGATCGCTTCTGCGACTTGTTCGGCGGCGACGAAGGTGCGGTAGAACGGCTCACTCCAGCCGAACCGGCCGAGCAGCGGCAGCCACCAGCGGGCCGCTCCTTCCGGCTCGGCCCGCCCGGTCAGTAGATGCAGCGCCGTCTGATGCGCGTTGTGCAGGCGTTGAGCCTCGTCCTGCGTCATGTCACCGCCGGCCAGCGCGGTCGACACACAGAGTGCGACCACCCGCGCCGACACCTCCAGCCCCGGCCGAGCGGTTTCGATGAACTTCGGCGCCAGCGGCAGCAGCTCTCGCCGTCCCGCCGAGCTGGAGTGGTCATGGACCGCCCGGGCCGCCGCACTCAGAGTCGGATGCACGCAAGACGGCCGATCCGTCCACGGCTCCCGGGCGAGCTTGGACACCAGCTCCATCACACAGGGGTCAGGCCGCACAACGCGCCCGTACTCACTCACTCGTTCGACCCGGCGACCGGCGTACCCAGTTGGGGCCGGACCGGTAGTGCAGGTCGCCCAGGCTGCTTCAGCAACCGCACACTCAGTGCAGCCAGTACGCCGAGCAGTCCCGCGCCGAGGAACAGTGGCCGATACCCGACCACCGCCATCACCGAAGCGGCCACGCCGACTCCGATGAGCCCGCCGACGGCCTTGGCGGAGTACAGGATCGCCTGGTTCTGGACCAGGCTGTTCTCGCCGAAGAACTCCAGCACGAGGTTGGCCATGATCGCGTAGAACGCGCCACCACCGAGGCCGGCGAACATGGCGCAGACGACGAACGCCCAGCCCACACCTGCCTCACCAGCGACAACCAGACCGACGTGGGTGAAGCTCTCGACCATCAGTACGGCGGCCAGTACGCGTCGCCGGCCAAATCGGTCGGAGAGTGTGCCGGCGAGTGAACGACCGAGACCGTTGACTGCGGCAAGCAATCCGGCCGCGAAGCCTGCGACCGCAACGCCGAGCCCAGTCGACACTGCGAAGCTCACGACGAAAGCGATGCCGAACAACGACAGTGCGGCACTGATCGCGAGCATGAGCCACATCAGCGGCAGCGCACCGGTCCGCATCGCTTCGGCCGGACGGTAGTGCCGCACGGCCGGTGCGTTGTGCGGGATGCTGCGGTTGAGCTTGCGGTCGATCGCCCAGGCCTGCGCGTCGATGGCAGCGGGCCACCAGTGTCGTGGCGGATCCTTCAGCAACCCACCGCCGATGGCAGTAGCCAGCACCGCGACGACCGCGGTCAGGTCGAAGACGAGCCTCCGGCTGCCGGCACTGTCGGCCAGCGTCAGCAACACAATGCTCGGTACGGCGCCGATCGCGAACCCGCCGGTGACGAAGCCGATCGTGGACGTCCGCCGGTCCGGGAACCAGCGGGCCGAGGTCGTGATGCACGCGGCGTACACGATACCGGCGCCGGTACCGCCGAGCAGGGCGTAGCCGATCACCACGACTGCATAGCTGTCCGCGTGCGCGAGAGTCGCGAGGCCGATGGCGGACAGCAGGCCGCCCAGAACCACGAGCTGGGTCGGGCTGGCCCGCCGTACTCGCTGGACCCAGGCGGCTGGAATGGCGACCAGGGCCTGGCAGGCGACGAAGATCGCGAGCAGCCACAGGGTTTGGACCGCACCCCAGCCACGGTCGGACTCGAGCCCGAGCGCCGCCGTACCGAACGAGTACTGCAACGGGCTGATGGCGATCATGCAGGCCCACGCGGCCCACAGCTGCCAGCGCCGCGAGTGCCCGGTCAGATCCCGGGCGTCCTCACCGACCCGGTACCTCCGGCCGTACACGTCACGCACGTCCCGGGCAGTCACGTGATTCATGTCGCGCCTCCTGACTACTGCATACCGTATGAGATCTGTGGTACCTCTCCTGGCTGTCCGTTGTCCAGACCTCACGCGTTGCAGCTGGCTCTTGTGACCGGATTGCATACCGCATACAGTCGGCACACGACCGTTCGGATCGGAAGGACTGCCCCTGTGGACCTGATGGAGTACCAAGCCAAAGAGCTGTTCGCACGGCACGGCGTCCCGGTGACGCTCGGCCGCGTGATCGAGGATCCGGCCGACGCGGCCGCAGCCGCCGCGGAACTCGGTGGCCGGGTCGTGGTGAAGGCCCAGGTGAAGACCGGCGGCCGCGGCAAGGCCGGTGGGGTCAAGCTCGCCGCCTCCCCCGACGAGGCCGTCGCCCGGGCCGGCGAGATCCTCGGGATGGAGATCAAGGGCCACACCGTGCACCGGGTGCTGCTCGCGCCGGCCGCCGCGATCGCCGAGGAGTACTACTTCTCCTTCCTGGTCGACCGGGCCAACCGCTCGTACCTCTGTATCGCCAGTACCGAAGGTGGTGTGGAGATCGAGGAGGTCGCGCACACGAACCCGGCCGCGATCGCTCAGATTGCGATTGACCCGGCAGTGGGCGTCGACGAGGCGAAGGCGGCCGAGATCGTGGCTGCGGCTGGGTTCCCGGCCGGCGCGGAGGACGTCGTACGGCGGCTGTGGGACGTGTTCATCGCCGAGGACGCCACGTTGGTCGAGGTGAACCCGTTGGTGAAGCTGGCCGACGGATCGCTGGAGGCACTGGACGGGAAGGTGACGCTCGACGACAGCGCGGCGTACCGGCATCCGGATCATGCCGCCTTCGAGGACCACGCCTCGGCGGATCCCCTCGAGGCGGCCGCGCACGACAAGGGCCTGAACTACGTCAAGCTCGACGGCTCGGTCGGCATCATCGGGAACGGCGCCGGCCTGGTCATGTCGACCCTGGACGTGGTCGCGTACGCGGGTTCGCAGTACGGCGTGAAACCCGCGAACTTCCTGGACATCGGCGGCGGCGCCTCGGCCGAGGTGATGGCGAACGGGCTCGGGATCATCCTGAGCGATGCGCAGGTGCGCAGCGTGTTCGTGAACGTCTTCGGCGGGATCACCGCCTGCGACGCGGTCTCGAACGGGATCGTGCAGGCACTCGAACTGCTCGGTGCTGCTGCTGACAAGCCACTGGTGGTCCGGCTCGACGGGAACAACGTCGCCGAGGGCCGCAAGATCCTTGCCCAGGCCAACCATCCGCTGGTGACCGTGGTGGACACGATGGACGGCGCCGCGGCCCGGGCCGCCGAGCTCGCCGCCGCTGCGAACTGAAGGGACTTATCTGATGGCAATCTTCCTGACGGAGAAGAGCCGGGTCATCATCCAAGGGATGACCGGCGCCGAGGGGCAGAAGCACACCAGCCGGATGCTTGCTGCCGGCACCGAAATCGTCGGTGGCGTCACGCCGGGCAAGGGCGGCCAGTCGGTCGACTTCGCGAAGCGGTCGATCCCGGTCTACGGGTCCTGCGCGGACGCAGTCGCGGCGACTGGTGCGGACGTGTCGGTGGTATTCGTTCCGCCGAAGTTCACCAAGGGTGCAGTGATCGAGGCGGTGGACGCGGGGATCCCGTTGGTGGTGGTGATCACCGAGGGCGTGCCGGTCCACGACACGGCCGCGTTCTTCGCGCATGCCACCGCCGCCGGGGTACGCGTGATCGGGCCGAACTGCCCGGGGATCATCAGTCCGGGACAGGCGAACGCAGGCATCATCCCGGCCGACATCGCCGGGCCCGGACGGATCGGGCTGGTCTCGAAGTCGGGGACCCTGACCTACCAGATGATGTACGAGCTGCGGGACTTCGGCTTCTCCACCGCCATCGGTATCGGCGGTGATCCGATCATCGGCACCACCCACATCGACGCCCTGCAAGCGTTCCAGGACGACCCGGACACCGACGCGATCGTGATGATCGGCGAGATCGGCGGCGACGCCGAGGAGCGGGCGGCGGCGTACATCGCAGCCCACGTCACGAAGCCGGTGGTCGGCTACGTCGCCGGCTTCACCGCACCAGAAGGCAAGACGATGGGCCACGCGGGTGCGATCGTCTCCGGCTCATCCGGTACGGCGGCCGCCAAACAGGAGGCTTTGGAGGCAGCAGGTGTTCGCGTCGGCAAGACCCCGACCGAGACCGCTGAACTACTCCGCTCAGTGCTGGTCGCCGTATGACCGCCATCGGCTTCATCGGACTCGGGATCATGGGCTCGCACATGGCGGCGAACCTGATCAGCGCGGGACATGCGGTGACCGGGTACGACGTCGTAGCGGCGTCGGTGGATCGGCTGGCGCAGGCCGGCGGTAAGCCGGCCGCCGACATCGCCTCGGCCGTCGCCGGGGCCGAGGTCGTGATCACGATGCTGCCGGATTCACCGCAGGTCGCCGAGGTCGTGCTCGGCCCGGGCGGCGTGCTGTCGGCGATCGAGCCCGGCGTACTGCTGATCGACATGAGCTCGATCGCGCCGGAGACATCGATCGCGGTGGCCGCGGCCGGTGCCGAGCGCGGCGTCCATGTCCTGGATGCACCGGTCAGCGGCGGCGAGCAAGGAGCCATCAAGGCATCCCTGTCCATCATGGTCGGCGGTTCGGCCGAGGACTTCGAAGCTGCTCGCCCGATCTTCGAATCCCTCGGCCGCACCATCGTCCACGTCGGCCCGCACGGTTCAGGTCAGACGGTGAAGGCCGCCAACCAGCTCATGGTCGCCGGCATCATCTCGCTGGTCTCCGAAGCCATCGTCCTGCTCGAAGCCTCGGGCGTAGACAGCACCCGAGGCCTCGAAGTCCTCGCCGGCGGCCTGGCCGGCAATCGCATCCTCGATCTCAAGGCCGGCTCCATGCTCGCCCGCGAGTTCACGCCGGGCTTCCGGATCGACCTTCACCACAAGGACATGGGCATCGCTCTGGCCTCGGCCCGAGCCGCCGGCGTAGCCCTGCCCGTCACCGGCATCGTCGCCCAGCTCGTGGCGGCGACCCGGGCCCAGGGACACGGCTCCCTGGACCACTCGGCCATTCTCAGCACCATCGAGTCGCTCTCCGCTCAGCCGAGCGGATAGGCGTCGATCACCGTCTGCTCGATCGTGTTGCCGTCGGCATCGATCAGCGAAGACCGCAGCGAGATCCTCGCGGCGCCGTCCGGCGTCGCGAAGGTCGCCTGATACGCGCCTCCGCCGGTAGCGGCGACCGAGGCGGGGTGCCAGGTCGTGCCACCGTCGCCGGACACCTGGATCGCCAGCTTCTTGACCCCGAGCACGGTCGCACCCGGCTGAGCGTCGATCACGAGCGGGACCACGCTCACCGGCTTCCGCTGCACCACGTTGTGGCTGTTGACCTTCGGCCGGTACCGAACGCCGAGAAGCGGCAGCGTGGCCGGCTCGGCTGTCCCGGCCGAGCGGAACGTCCAGACCAGATCCGTCCGCGTGCTGAAGCTCGCGGAGGACGGCCGGGTGTGCGACGACTCGAACCGGTACGACGCTTTGTCCGCGGGCAGCCCGGACACATCGACGTACCCGAAGCGCGGTGTCTCCGCGATCTTGACGCCGTCCCGGAAAAGGACGCTGGTGGCCGACGCCGTCTCGCTCCGCCCGCGGTTGCCATCGGCATCACCAGTCGGTCCGATATTCACCCGCAGCCGGCCCTGGAACCGCTGCGCGAGACTCGGCAAAGGCACGAACGGTGCCGCGTTGTACCGCTCCGAGTACGACGCACCGGCCCGGTAGGTCTTCCGCCCGGATCCGACTCCCGCGATGACCCCGAACTGCTCCGGATCAATGACGGAGGTGGACCATGACAGCCCCGGTTCCAGAAATGCTCTCGTCCGGACGGGAGCGTCGAACGGCACTCCCGGGATGACGAATCCGGTACCGTCCGGCTTCCCGGGGGACAGTAGGCGCTCGACCGGCCGGTCGGACGTCGCATTGACAGTGTGATCGACGACCGCCAGCTCGGTGTTCCGCACCGTGCGATCGAGACCGGTCGGGAAGACGCCGGGCGTAAGGTCCACGAGGCCGTACAGGTACGGCGTGTTCCGGAACCCGCCGTCCGGAGCCGGTTTGCCCCACTGGGACATGATGTGTCCCGTCATCGATGCAACCGCCGGGCCGACCTGGGCCACGTGGACTCGGGCCAAGTCGAAGGTCATCCCGTTCACCGCCATCCGGCGGGCCGGGTCGGAGGCGGTCCGAACGTAGCCGACATCCGCGACGATGAGCTCGGCCTCCGGTTGCGGGAGCGTGAGGTTGACAGTCTTGGTGGTCCGGGAGTCGAGGACGACTGTGCTGTCCTTCGTCAGTTGCAAGCTCGGCTGCACCATCCAGTAGTGGTCGTCGCCGAGCTGCTGACGGCTGTCGATCAGGTATTCGCCACGCGGCAGTCGCACCGTCGCCGTCGCCCCCGGCAGGTACCGATCGACGTCTTGGTTCAGGCCCCACACCCTCGCGCCCGGGTCCTCGCCAGGGCCGAGGTGCTTAATGGTGAGGTTGTACACCTCCGCTTCCTTCTCGACGCCGACGGCCGAGGTGAGGTGCTGCCCGCCGCCGCTCGCCGTGAGGCGGCCGGAGTACGCGCCGACCGGTCCACCGTGCTTGGTGTTCGAGGTCGCCTGCACCGCGGCGGTGCCGCGCGCGGGAACTGTCACCGTGCTTGCACTCAGCACGAGTGCGCCGGCAGGAGCCGGGCTGCCGGTCGGGTCGTTCAGCGATGCGGCCAGGTCGAGCGTGACCGGCTGGTCGCCGAGGTTCCGGTACGTCACCGTCTTGGTGACCGGTGTGTCGTCGTCGTGCGGCCAGGAGGCGGTGCCGAACGAGAGGTTGCCGGGCTCGGCGATCACGGTCTGTTTGATGCCCTGGGCAACATCTACTCGACCGGCGCCCTGCTCGAACGCCGTCTGGTCGGCGGCCGGCCGGGCCGACCCCACCAGTGCGCCCTTGAGCTCGGTGGCCTTCCAGTCCGGGTGCTGCTGAGCGAGCAGGGCGGCCGACCCGGCCACATGCGGCGTGGCCATCGACGTACCGTCGAGGCGGAGATAGTCGTCGCCGACCGGCTCGCCGATGATCGAGTCCTTCGCCTTCGCGGCGACGATCGAGACCCCGGGTGCGGTGAGGTCAGGTTTCACGGCGCCAGCACTCGGACCGCGACTCGAGAACTCGGCCAGCTGGTCCTGCTTGTCCACGGCCCCGACGGTGAGCGCGGCCTCCGCGCTGCCCGGTGATGCGACGGTGTGCGCATCCGGGCCTTCGTTGCCCGCAGCGATCACGAACAGGGCGCCGGTCTGCGTGCTGAGCCGGTTCACGGCTTCCTCGAGCGGGTCGACCTCTGGGGTGTCCCTACCTCCCAGGCTGAGGTTGACGATCTTCGCCTTCACCTCGGTCGCGGCCCACTCCATCCCGGCGAGGACGGCGGACTCCTGGCAGCCGCCGTTGTCATCGCAGACCTTGCCGTCGTAGAGCTTCGCCTTCGGCGCGACCCCCTGGTACCGGCCGCTCGACGCGGCCCCGGTGCCTGCAATGGTCGAGGCGACATGAGTGCCGTGGCCGTTGTGATCACCGTCCGGCGTGTCGGTGAAGTTCTTCGCTCCGGCCACCTGGGTGGCAAGGTCGGGATGCGAGGTGTCGATCCCGCTGTCCAGCACTGCCACCGAAACGCCGTCACCCGTGAATCCGGCCTGCCACGCCGCCGGTGCACCGATCTGCGGGACGGACTGGTCCAGCGTCAGCTTCCGTTTGCCGTCGAGCCAGATCTTGTCCATCCCAGCCGCCCGGGACAGAAAGCCCGCGGCTGCGGTCTTGTCGACCTTGATCGCCGCACCGCTGACCGACCGCAGTTCGCGGGTCACCGTCGCTCCCGGCACGGCCGCGCGCTTGCCGCGGGCGGTGATCAGCAGCGGGATGGACGAGCTCGTCCGGTCGTCGTCCAGCGCCGCTACATCGAACAGCCGCCGATCGAGCCTCCCGCCGTCGACCGCGGTCCGGACGTCGGAGGGAACGACGTACAGGTGCTCTTTCGATCGGTGCGCGCTGAACATCACCCCACGGCGCCCAGGCCCTGGTTGGATCGAGACGCGGCCCAGCGCACCGGCCTCCAGCGTCACTGTGTCCCCAGTGATCAACGTGATCTTCCGGGCTCCGCCGACCGCCGGCGCCGGCGCCCCGGACGAGGCTTCGGCCGGGCCTGAGAGCCCCGCACCGACGAGTGCAAGGGCGACGACAGCCCACGAGCGTGATCGAAGTACCACCACAGAACCTTCCGTTCGGTTGCCCAGACACCCTGTACATGTCCAGGACACCGACGGCGTCTCACCCGATCTGGGCAGTGCTCTTCCGGATCACCAACTCCGTCGGTACGGCGATCGGCTGCGGCCGGCCGGAGGCCAAGGTGGTGAGGAGGGACTCGACCGCATGCCGACCGAGGTCGGCGAAGGACTGGCGGACAGTGGTGAGCGGCGGCCAGAAGTGCGCGGATTCTTCCATGTCGTCGAAGCCCACCACGCTCACCTGAGCCGGCACCGGACGGCCGTGTTCGTGGAGCGCCCGCAGCACACCGAGCGCCATCTGGTCGTTCGCGGCGAAGATCGCGGTGACCGAAGGATCCTTGGCCAGCAGGCAGCCGGCTTCGTAGCCTGACTGCGCGGTCCAGTCGCCGAAGTGAACAGGTGGGAGGTCGCGGCTGTGGTTGAGCAAGGTCTGCTCCCACCCGCGGCGACGATGAGCAGCCGGGTACGACGTTCGCGGGCCACCGACATGATGCACAGTCCGGTGGCCGAGCTCCAGCAAGTGAGTCACAGCCTGCCGAGCACCATCGAACTGATCGGTGTCGACAACCGGATAGTCGTAATGCGCACTGGAGTCGACGATCACCACCGGCAGCCCATGCGGCAACTGCACGCCGGCCTCGTCGAGCAGGTACGCCTCGATCAGGATGATGACGCCGTCGACGGCCTGCGCGCTGAGCCGGTCGAAGGTCTCGTTCACAGCGCGCTGGTTGATATCCAGCACCGGCATCAGGTTGACCGCATAACCGCGCTCGGTGGCCGCTGTCGCGATCGCGTCCAGAGCCCGCGTCGTACCGAACGTCGACAGCTCGAAGACGATCACCCCGATCCCCCGGAACTCCCCGTTCCGCAGCGCCCGGGCCGCCCCGTTCGGCCGATAGCCGAGCTCACGCATCGCAGCCCGCACCCGGGCCCGCGTGGTCGCGTCCACGTTCGTCCGGTTGTTCGCCACCCGGGACACGGTCTGCCCCGAGACCCCTGCCAGAGCGGCGACATCAGCCATCGAAGGCCCGCGCCGAGGCCGTCCCGTCGTACCCAAATTTCCCCCCATCCAGCCGTGTTTACGTGAACACTACGACCGGACAAGGGAGCGTGGAAACAGGTGGGTCCGAGCTCCATAAAATCGGACCCACCCCACCGCCCCGGTCTGGGCTGTAGACCGGACCCACCTGGGTCTAGGGGCGCGCCGGAGCCGGCGCGGCGGTGGGGGCGTGGGCGAGGGCCGGGCCGGTGCCGATCTTGCGGGAGAGCAGGTCGGCGACCGCGTGGACGGCGCGGAGGGTCGGGGCCGGCGTACCGGTGAGGTCGGCGAGCTCGACCACGGCGGCCAGGATCACGTCGAGTTCGAGCGGCTTGTCCTTCTCGAGGTCCTGCAGCATCGACGTCTTGTGCTCGCCGACCCGTTCGGCGCCGTCGATCCGCTTGTCCACCGAGATCTCCGGCCGGCAACCGACCGCGGCCGCGATCTCCAGCGTCTCCTCCATCATCAGCCGGATCATCGCCCGGGTGCCCTGATGGGTCGCGATCTCGACCATGGTCGCCCGGGCCAGCGCGCTGATCGGGTTGAAGGCCGCGTTGCCGAGCAGCTTGATCCAGATGTCCTTGCGGATGTCGTCCTCGACCGGGCACTTCAGCCCGCCCGCGATCATCGCGTCGCTGAACGCGACGCACCGCTCGGACACTCCCCCGCCCGGTTCACCGATCGAGAAGCGGGTGCCCTCCAGGTGCCGGACCAGACCCGGCCCTTCCAGCTCGGTCGAGCAGTAGACGACGCACCCGACAGCACGATCCAGATCCAGCACCCGCGTGACTGAGCCACCCGGGTCGACGGACTCGACGCGGCGACCCTCGTACGGACCCTTCAGTCCGTGGAAGTACCACCACGGGATCCCGTTCTGCGCCGCGATCACGACGGTCTTGTCGTGCAGCAACGGCTCGATCAGCGGTCCGGCCGACGCGTACGAGTTGGCCTTCAGTCCCAGGAAGACATAGTCGGCCGGGCCGACCTCGGCCGGGTCGTCGGTGGCCGGGGTCCGCGCCTCGAAGTCGCCACGCGGGCTGAGCACCCGGACGCCATCACGCCGGATCGCCTCCAGATGCGCACCTCGCGCGATCAGGTGCACCTCGGTCCCACCACGGTGCAACGCGGCACCGACGTACGCACCGATCGCCCCGGCGCCGAGAACCGCAACCTTCATCGTCATCACTCCCTCGGCCCGGACGCCGTCGGCACCGGGTGCCGGACGTCGGTCAACTCGTCGAACTCGACCACCTTGTCGATCTCGGTGCCCATGGCAACGTTCGTGATGCGCTCGAGGATCACCTCGACGATCACCGGCACCCGGTACTCGGCCAGCAGCTTCTTCGCCTCGTCCAGCGCGGGCTGGATCCCGTCGGGTTCGAACACCCGCACCGCCTTGCAGCCAAGGCCTTCGGCCACCTTCACGTGGTCGACGCCGTACCCGGCGAGTTCCGGCGTGTTGATGTTGTCGAAGGCGAGCTGCACACAGAAGTCCATGTCGAAGTTCCGCTGCGCCTGCCGGATCAGCCCGAGATAGGCGTTGTTCACCACCACGTGGATGTACGGGATGTTGAACTGGGCACCGACCGCCAGCTCCTCGATCAGGAACTGGAAGTCGTAGTCCCCCGACAGCGCGACCACCGGCGTCTCCGGGTCCGCCACCGCGACCCCGAGCGCGGCCGGCCCGGTCCACCCCAGCGGACCGGCCTGGCCGGCGTTGATCCAGTGCCGCGGCCGGTAGACGTGCAGCATCTGCGCGGCCTGGATCTGCGACAACCCGATCGTCGACACGTACCGCGTCTCCGGCCCGAAGGCGTTGTTCATCTCCTGGTACACACGCTGCGGCTTGATCGGCACGTCGTCGAAGTCGGTACGGCGTCGCATCCGCGCCTTACGGTCCCGGCAGGCGGCCGCCCATTCGGAGCGATCGTCCAGCGGCGCCTGTTGCCGCGCGACATGCACCAGCACCTCCAACGCGGCCTTCGCATCGGACACGATGCCCAGATCCGGTGCGAACACCCGCCCGATCTGCGTGGGCTCGATATCGATGTGCACGAACTTCCGCCCGGCCCGATATGTGTCGAGCCCACCGGTGTGCCGGTTGGCCCAGCGGTTCCCGATGCCGATCACGAGGTCGGCCTCCAGCATCGTCTGGTTCCCGTAGCGATGCGACGTCTGCAGACCGACCATCCCGGCCATCAGCCGATGGTCGTCCGGAATCGTCCCCCAGCCCATCAACGTCGGTACGACGGGAACGTTCGCCAGCTCGGCGAATTCGACCAGCAGGTCGGCGGCGTCCGCGTTGACGATCCCGCCACCGGCCACGATCAACGGGCGTTCGGCCTGCGCCAGCAACTGCAGAACCGCCTTCGCCTGAGCAACCGACGCCCGTGGTGTTGCCACCGGCAACGGTGTGTACAGCTCCGGGTCGAAGTCGATCTCGGTGAGCTGAACATCCAGCGGCAGATCGACGAGCACCGGCCCTGGCCGGCCAGAACGCATGAGCTGGAAGGCTTTCTGGAACGTCCCCGGGACCTGCGCGGCCTCCATCACCGTGACCGCCCACTTCGCGACCGGGGCGGCGATCGACGAGATGTCGACGGCCTGGAAGTCCTCCTTGTGCAGCTTCGCCACGGGTGCCTGGCCAGTGATACAGAGGATCGGGATCGAGTCGGCGCTGGCGGAGTACAGGCCGGTGATCATGTCGGTCCCGGCCGGTCCCGACGTACCGACGCAGACGCCGATGTTGCCGGCCCGTGCTCGGGTATATCCCTCCGCCATGTGCGAGGCGCCTTCAACGTGCCGGGCGAGCACGTGGCGCAACTCGCCCTGGTCGCGGACGGCGGAGTAGAACGGGTTGATGGCCGCTCCGGGCAGGCCGAACAGGTGGGTGATGCCTTCGCGGCGGAGGATCTCCACGGCAGCGCGGGCAGCGGTCATTCGGGGCATACCAGCTCCAATCGAGCGGAAGACGAACGGCGATCCGGCTCAGCGGATCCAGTCGAAGCTCTCGGCGGTCGAGCCGGACGGCTTGTACTCCAGGGCGATCCAGCCGTCGTAGCCCGCGGTGGCGAGCTCGGCGAAGTGCTGGCCGACCGGGATCTTTCCGGTGCCGGGTTCGTTCCGGCCGGGTGCATCGGCGATCTGTACGTGCGCGATCCGGTCCGCGTACCTGGTGATCGCCGTACTCACGTCGTCCCCGTTGACAGTCAGGTGGTAGATGTCGAGCAGCAGACCGATCGCGCCGGACTGCTCCCGGACCCGATCGACCACAGCGACCGCGTCGGCGGCGGTCTTCAGCGGGTAGCGATCGACGCCACTGACAGGCTCGATCAGTACGACGCCACTCAGTGCGCCGGCGGCGGTTGCGGCCAGCGCGAGGTTCTCAGCGGCGAGCTCGTCCTGCTCCTCGGCCCGCAGGCCGTCGACGCGGTTGCCGTAGAGCGCGTTGAACGCGCGGCAGCCGAGCCGCTCCCCGATCCCGAGGGCGACCGGGATGTTGTCGCGGAACTCGCGGGTGGTGGACGGCGACGAGAGCAGACCACGGTCACCGGCCGGCAGATCACCGGCTGCGAAGTTCAGTCCGATCAGCTGGACACCGGCGTCGGTGATCGCACGTTCGAACGCGTCGACCTCGGCATCGCCGGGCAGGTGGGTGTCGAACGGCCACCAGAACTCGACCGCCCCGAACCCGGCCGCCTTGGCCGCCGCCGGGCGCTCCAGCAGCGGCAGTTCGGTGAACAGGATCGAACAGTTGACGGCGAACCGGGCAGTGTTCATCGATCCCACCTTCCCGCAGGGCGTTGTATACCGGATACAGTAGGCCGCCGCTGCAGTGCGGTCAAGATCACACTCGACGACAGATGTTCACGCCGTTTGCCGGTTGTGGACCGGCGCCGTGTGCTACTGTCGTTACTGGTTGCAGTTCTTGCAGTTCCTCGATCGTTCATTTACGCCCGCGGATTTGTGATCCGCTGGGCGTTTTTTCTGTCCCGGGCCGGATGACCGCAACCACGTCATTACAACCTTTTTAGAAAGCGGTACATCATGGCCAGCGGTACAGTGAAGTGGTTCAACGGCGAAAAGGGCTTCGGCTTCATCTCCCCGGACGGCGGCGGCGCCGACGTGTTCGTGCACTACTCGGCGATCGCGACCGACGGCTTCCGTAGCCTCGACGAGAACCAGAAGGTCGAGTTCGACCTGACCCAGGGCCAGAAGGGCCCGCAGGCGGAGAACGTTCGCCCGGTCTGAATGACTTAAGGAAGGCCCGGTCACTTCGGTGACCGGGCCTTTTCTTATGTGTAGAGCCTTATGTCCAGAGGTATTCGCCGTCGTCCAGCTGATCGGTGCGGCTGAGTCCGACGGCCGCTGCGACCGCGGCCGAGGCGGAGTGATCAGGGTGGATGTGCGCGACGATCCGCAGGTCCTGAGCCTTCAGCCGGTCGGCCAGCCCTCTGGCGGCCTCCTTGGCGTAGCCGTGGCCCTGCCAGGCAGAGCCGATCACCCAGGCGACCTCCGCCGTACTGCCGGTCACCGTGCTCTGCACGAACCCGATGAGCTCGTCACCGGCCCGGACCACCCAGTTGAGCCAGTGCTCGTCCGCGCGGCCTGATCCGGCGACCTGACGCTCGTACCGGGCCCTGAGCGCGTCCACAGTCGGCGGCTCACCGCCGGTGAAGGCATACAGAGCGGGATCGGACAGTACGCCGGCCATCTCCTCGGCGTACTGGGGTGCCAGCGGGAGCAGGGTCAGGCGAGAGGTGCTGAAGGCGGTCGCGATCACGTGGTCACGGTAGCGCCGGGTGGCTCGGCGGCTCCCTCCACGGCCGACTCACCCGGCGCCACCACCCGCATCCTTGCGTTGGTGTGCAGATCGAACTGGGGCTTGCGATGGTCACCGGCCTGGTACGGCGCGACCCGCTCCTCGTAATGCAGATAGGAGTCGGCGGCGGACCCGAGCAGTTCGCCTGTTTCCACGGTCTCCCCCTGGTTGACCGTGGGTTCGGACAGTCGCCGGTAGAGGTGCCAGATCGTGTTCGACTCGACCACGACCTGGTCACCGTCCACGTGCACCACCACACCAGCCAAAGTCGCCCGGACCGTTCCTCCGGGCAGGGTGTGGTAGTCACGACCTGAGTGCTCCGCGGACTCGAACTCGCGGACCACCACTGGTTTGTGCACCGGCGCTGCCATGAGCAGATCGTGCGCGCGGACCTTCAGCCAGTCTTAAAGCCGAGCCGGTACGGCGGGATAGGCAGCCGGCTCGACCTCCAGCTCACCCATCCGCTGCACGTAGGTCCGGTATGCCCGGCGCGCCTCACCGTGCGCACCACTCGCCTGGAACGCGGAAACCAGGCCCAGATGCGCGCGCTCGTCGTACTGGTCCCGCTGGAGGATGCGGAGCAGGTACCCGGCCGTGGCGTCCGGGTCACGCCGTCCCCGCTCGGCCAGGACACGCGCCACCCGGACATAGAGCGCACGGGCCTCCTCACGCATGCCGGCGGCCCAGTCGGCGTACACGTCCTCTTCCAGGAAGTCACCGCTGTACGCCGCCTCTGCTGCCCGCAGCAACCGCAGATCGCCGGCGTTGAGCCCCTCACGCGCCTCCCGCAGGAACTGCTCCACGTCGACGGCTGTCTGGTCACCGTCGAGCCAGATGGTCGCCCGGTCGGCGCCGATGAAGCGGTCCGGCGGGTACTTCTTCTCTGGGTCGAGTACCGAGCGCACGGTCGACAGGGCGACCGACAGCCGCGGGGATGCCACCGACTCGTCCTGGTCCGGCCAGAGCAGGTCCAGCAACTGCACCCGCGCGACCGGTCGGCAGCGGCGGGCCACCAGGATCTTCAGCAGGTCCCTGGCCTTCTTGGACGGCCACTCCCCCAGCTGGACCGCCTTGCCGCCACGCAGCACGCGGAAGCCGCCCAGACACTCCACCTTCACCGCAGCAGGACCGGTCTGGTCACTGGTAGCCAGTGCTGCCGCCGCATAGCGGGTCGCACCGGCCGCCAGGAAGCGCTGGTGAGCTCGCATGGCGAGCTCACGTCCCTCTGCACCACTGGTGCGCTTGGCGAGCATCAGCTCGGCGCGGGCCTCGCCCAGCTGGTCACCCAGCTCGCTGCGGATGTTCAGGACCTCGTGGAGGACCGATGCGCCACCAGCCTCGGCGTACAGCTCTAGGGCGTCGGCCAGACCGGCACGGTCGCGCCGCTTGCGGCAGAGAGCAGCAGCCTCCTCGGCACTCGCCGCGGCCTCAGCACGGTTGCCTGCGTGCAGCGTGACCCAGCCGAGAGCGACCAGCGCGCCGGAGAGTCCCAGGACCGGGCCATAGGCAACGGCCTGCCTGGCTAGCTCTGCCAGCTCAGCTGCGCGCTGCGGCTCCTCTACTGCCAGCACCCGCGCCAGACCTGCCAGTGACGGGACCAGAGACTGCATGTCCTTGGTCGCCTCGCCGATCGCGATGGCCTCCTCGAAACACGCCCTGGCCATCGCACGGTCGCCACGCTGCCGGTAGACCTCGCCAAGCACCGAGAGCGGTTGGGCGACCCGCTTGGAGTCCAGCTTCTGGTAGAGCGCCCGGGACGCCTCCAGCTCACCGATGGCCTCATCCAGCCGGCCAAGACGCAGCAGCGCCTCGCCACGGTTGTTCAGGGCCAGTGCACGGAACACTGCGAAGCCTGCGCGATCCGCGAGCTCCAATGCGAGGTCGAGCTCCTTGAGGCCAAGCTCGTAGTCGCCCTCGGCGATGTGGTGCGACGAGCGGTTCACCCGGATCCGGATCGACTGCAGGAGATCACCTGCGCGCTCCGCATGCTCCAGCGCCCGCAGGTAGTGCGAAGAGTTGCCACTGGGGTCGCTGTCGACCGCAGCGAGCATCGCGAGCACGGTGTGCGAGATCGCCAGCGCCCTGTCGTCACCAGCAACCCTGGCCGTCTTGTACGCCGAGTTGACCAGCGCCCGGCACTCCTCGAACTCACCACGGAGCCAGTGCGCACCCGCCCACCACGCCTGCAGTAGGGCCTCGTCAGACGGCTGCTGGCCGTCGATGCGACCACGCTGGTACGTCGCGATCGCCACATCGGTATGACCGCGCAGATGGTGAATGAGCCCCAGCCGCCAGGCCACACCCACCGGGATCTCGCCGTCCGGCTCGATGATGCGGTCGAAACACTCAACCGCACCTTGCCAGTCCCCCAGCACCTGTCGCGCTTCCCCTTCGAGCTGGTCCAGGGCCGCACCGCGCAGGTCGGCAGGCAGCGCGGCGACCGCTGCGACCACTACCTCGGCCAAGCCGCCGGCGACCATGGAGTGGCCGGTCTCGGCGAGCATGCGGGCCACTCTGGCCGGGTCGACCGACTGATAGCAGGCGAGCGCGTCACGGTGTTCTCCCACCGATTCGAACCACTTCCCTGCCTTCAGAGTCAGCTCGGCAAGCTCCGGCTCGTCCACGACCAGCCTGTCGTTGGCGAAGTTCTTGACCAGTGGGTTGAGCTCGTAGCCATCCGCCTCGCCTGCTGAAACCAGCAGTCCCCGCGTCCGCAGTTGGTGCAGCGTGTCCGCGTTATCGGTGAGGCCGATCGCCTGACACAGCTCAGATCCGAACCTGGGCAGTACAGCAACGCCCGCCACCAGACGCCGTACCGCTGGAGGCTCTGCGGCGAAGACCTCCTCAGCCAGGTAGTCGTACAGCGGACCGTCGGACCGCAGCGCCCGCCGCAGCCGACCAGCCCGCTCCGCCGCCGGTGCGGTCCGCAGGGCCTCAACAGCCAGCCGTACGGCGGCCGGCCAGCCCTGCACCGCCGCCTGCAACGGTTCCGCGAGGTCCGCCGTACCGTCACCGAGCACGTTCTCCAGTACGGCGAGGGTCTCGGCGACCGTGAACGCCAGCGCGGTCGCGTCGATCTCCAGCACCTGGCCACGGCCCCGCAACCTGTCGATCCCGAACGGCATCGAGGTGCGCGACGCGACAACCAGGTGGACCTTCGCAGGGGCTATCCGCACCAGGCCCTCGATCAACCTGGTCGCCGGCGCATCCGGGCCCAGCTCGTGCAGATCGTCCAGCACCAGGACCAGATCCTCGTCGAGGTTGTGCTCAAGGGCGTCTGCCAGCAGAGCGGCGTACGCGAGCGCTCTGGTCTCCTGCTCCGCGTCCGCGTCCGGTCCGCGTGGGCTCTGCAGCTCAGCCGGGATCGAAGCGAGCGCAGGGACCTGACTGCGCAGGGCGGCCACCAGGCGCGCGACCATGCCGGCCAGCGACGCGTCCTCGGCTCGCACGGTGTGCCAGGCACAGGTGCGTCCAGCAGCCCAGGCCGACAGCAAAGTCGACTTGCCGAAACCTGCGTCGGCCACCACGGTCAGCAACCGCCGCTGCACGCCTTCGTCCAGCAACGCCGTCAGCCGCGGCCGGCCCACTGTCCCCGTCCCAGGCTCCATCAGCCCCAACCTTCTCCCCAGGTTCCCGAACAGGACAGCATCAGCAGCCTCCGGAGCGCAACCAAGTTGTCACGGAACCGTGGTGAATAGTCTCGGATTGTTGCCGCCGCGGCAACGGGAACGGCGGCCCGGCGGCCAGCCGGTCACGGGACTGTCCATGGTCAGCCGTAAGGTGGGTGCCCATGAATGACCGGCTGGTGTGGATCGACTGCGAGATGACCGGCCTCGACCTGGCGGCAGACGCCCTGATCGAGGTTGCGGTGCTCGTCACCGACTACGAACTGAACGTGCTCGGAGACGGGATCGACCTGGTGATCAAGCCACCCGCCGCCGCCCTCGAGCAGATGGGCGACTTCGTCCGCGACATGCACACCGGGTCCGGCCTGCTCGCCGAGCTCGACCAAGGCATCGAGCTCGCCGACGCCGAGCAGCAGGTGCTCGACTTCGTCGCCGGCTACGTCAAAGAACCCCGCAAGGCCGCCCTGGCCGGCAACTCCGTCGGCACCGACCGCACCTTCCTGGTCCGCGACATGCCGCGCGTCGAGTCCCACCTGCACTACCGCAACGTCGACGTCAGCTCCATCAAGGAGCTCGTCCGCCGCTGGTACCCACGCGTCTACTACGCCACCCCCGCCAAGACCGGCAACCACCGCGCCCTGGCCGACATCCGCGAAAGCATCTCCGAACTGCGCTACTACCGGCAGACCGTTTTCGTCGGTCAGCCCGGCCCGGATTCGGACACCGCCCGGGCCGCCGCAGCCGCCGTCTCGGAGTCCTGAACCCCCGATTTTTAGTACCAGCACATCATCGCTATGATTACCCAGCCGCCGCAGTACTAGCGGCAATGGTGGGTGTAGCTCAGCTGGTAGAGCACCTGGTTGTGGTCCAGGTGGTCGCGGGTTCAAGTCCCGTCACTCACCCTCAATGGGAGCAGCCCCAGATCGGAGCCCGAAAGGTCTCTGACCTGGGGCTTCTTCGTTTTCGGGGATGCGCCCCGAGGGCGCTTCCGATCGCCGTACTGAGGACGGAATGAGCGGCGCGTCTCACAGTCATCTCACAGACCGTTTCGCAGGGGCCTGCCGAGCCTCGTACCGGCCTCACGCAGCGCCTCCTGGAAGGCATGCAGGTACTGCTCCGTGATCGAAATCTGAGACTGTCCCAGCCATGCTGCCGCGACCACGATGTCGACCCCCAGGTGCCCGAACAAGGATGCCGCGAAGTGCCGTGCAGCGTGAGCGGCGGCAGCCCAGCTGCGGCCACCTGCTGCTCGAGCAGACACCAAGGTGCGCTCAACGGACCTACCGCTGAAACTCGCAGCAGGCGGCACTGAACCTGGCAGGCTGCATCCGAGGGCCCGGGCACAGCACGATGCCGCCAGAGTCCAAGGAAGGGTCCAGAATGGTGCAGCGGCTCACCGATGTGGACCCGGAGGAGGTCGGCCGCTACCGGCTCATCGCCCGGCTAGGGCAAGGCGGCATGGGCGTTGTCTATCTCGTCGAATCGGACGGTGGCCAGAACGTCGCCGTGAAAGTACTGCGCCCCGATCTGGCACGGGGAGCTCGGTCAGCGCCGGCTCGATCGCGCGCTGGTCGACCAGGCCGGCGGCCACGAGCAGACCGAGACAAAACTACCGCGTTCAGCCGCGGACGACCGGCAGGCCGAGGCCGGTGACCGAGTTCTGATCGGCGTAGGCCTTGCTAAGTTCCAGTCTGACGGCTTTTGCGCTGGCGCTTCGATTGCTTGGCTGTCTGAATCTTGGCCCGCTCAATCGCCCGGTCCCGACCTCAGCGGCTCGGCCTCAGTCAGTTTCCGCCAGGCGGCGCCCTCAGTTGCCGACAGCAAGCTGATTGCAGGAAGGTGCAACTGACTCTGTCGGTGGCCTTCTTCGGCTCGCTGGCGTCTTAACATGGCGCCCATGCACCGGCAACTCGCAGTGACGATTGAGGCGTTCGCGCCGCTGCCTGTCAGCGTTTGGACGATCCGATGAGGATGCCGGGACGCAGGGTCGTGGTCGCGGCGGGGATCGTGGTCGGGCTGGTTGCTGCGTCGGTGAGCGCGGTCGTCGCGCGTTCTTCGCAGACCGGTGAGGCGACCTGGACCTACGCTGGGCCCGATCGTTCTGGGTGGATCGTCAACGTGATTGGAGTGCGGGGTGACACCGCCGTGGTGGTGGCGCGCCGTATGAAGGCCGCGCCACTCGGCAGTCCGAAGGACGAGGCCCTCAACCAGAGCTGGCTGATCGGTCTCGACCGAACCGGCAAGGAACGCTGGCGCCACGACATGGGCAGCGCTTTGAACTACGACCTGGCGTTCGGCACAAAAGTCGCCGACGACACCGTCATCACCAGGAACACTCCGCCCGGCGGAGGACCCGGACTGTGGGCCCTCGACCTTGCCACCGGAAACCCGCAGCAGGTCCTCACCAAAGGCTTCGTGGAAAGCATCGTCAGTGACGGCAAGTCGATCACCTTCGTCGCGAACGGCCTGGTTGTCACCCTCGACCACGGCCAACCGCGGTAGCCGGCGCGCATGGACAGTACAACAGTGACTGTAGAGAGGTCTGGATCGTGAGTATCCGCAGATGGCAGAAGGTCCTCTTGATCGGCGTGCCGCTGGTGTTGGTGGTTGCCGGTGGTGTCGCGATCCGGGTGCTTCCGGATCGCTGGGCCGCTCGCTGCTCGGCGGTCAACGCACGGGTGTCGGGCAAGGACCTGCCTGAGGTGCGGTTCCAATCGCCTGAGCAGTTCCAGCTCGGGACGCCGGCTTGGAGCAAGCAATGGTGGACCGATGCGCTGGCTGCCGCCGGCCAGAATCCCGCACCTTTCGGAACTTTCCGCGGCGCGGTCCGCATCGATGCCGACGGACTCAACGGCAGAGCGGCCGAGATCTACTACCGCGAACTCGCCGGGATGAGGGACTCGTGGCGTGGGAACGTCCTGCTCACGATGTACCCGGAAGGCCACCATCAAGGCGTTTCGGTCCGGGCCAAGCAATCGACAGACGCGAAAACCTGGGCAATCCCGGACCACAGCAGCTCCGTAGACATTCCGGCCGGGAGCGACCAGATGATCCTGGCGGACACACCGGACGGACGGGCACGTCTGACCTCGATCAGCCGCGACAGCGGCAAGACGACCTGGTGCCAGGAGCTCGGCAACTTGGGCGACCTCGACCGGTACGGCCCGGCAATCGCTTCCGTCCCCAGCTCCAACAGTCTGTTCCTCGCTGAGCCCACCGCGAATCCGTACCGGCACGAGGAAGACGAGGCGACCGTCATGATCAGCCGACGGAACCTGGCTGATGGAAAGCTGCTGTGGCGGGTGCCGGCCGATGGCTTTCACCGGGTCGCGACGATCGAGCCGTTCCAGGATCTGGCCCTGGTCGCCAGGACCGGTCCTGCGCTGAGCGGCAACGACCGCTACCGGCAGTTCGGCGATGCTCCGAAACCAGCAGGCAACGTCGTCCAGGCCCGGGCGGCGGCCGACGGCAGTCTGCGCTGGACCTACCGCGGCCCGGACAAGAGCGGCTGGATGAATTCCATCGTCGGCATCGACGGCGACACGGCAGTCGTACTGTCCCAGCGTGACCGGGGAGGTTCGGGCAGAGTCGAAGACGAGCTCAACCGTCCGCAAGCAGCACTTCAGACGACGAGCTGGCTCATCGGCCTAGGGGCCGACGGCAAGGAACGCTGGCGCCACAACCTCACCAACAGGCTGTACTCATGGCGAGGATTCGGTACGACGATCGCCAGCGGCGTCGCACTCAGCGTCGAGGGCGACCTCCGGCACCCGTTCGAGAAGCAGGTCGTCGTCGCCAGAGACATCACCACCGGAGCTATCCGGTGGCGCACCCCGGTCGCGGAATACACCCTGGCCCCCGACTTCTATGGTGCGAAGGTCGTCGGCGATGTCCTCGTGACCAGCTCCCAGGCCGAGAAGCTGATCGCGATCGACCTGCGCACCGGCGCCATCACTCAGCCCCTGGGCAAGAACACCCGGTTCAGCGGCATGGTCGCAGACGACCAGTCGATCACGATCAACGCCTCCGGTCTACTGCTGACCTTCGACCGGCACAGCTGAGCAGCTAGTGCGGCCTGCGCCAGGCCGCGTGCGTTCGGGCTCGTCGCCGCACTGGAACCGTTGTGGGTCAGTTGTGGTCGAGTGTGATGACGAGGCTCTCAGTGGTGAAGGTGATCGACTTGTCGTCGCCGACGATGGAGCCGACGCGGCCTTCGGGCAGCACCGTTGCTTCCTTGCCGGTTCGGAGGTCGAGGGACCGGATCCCGTAGTTGGGTCCGTAGGCGGCGGCCACCAGGTGGTGGTCGACGATGGCGGACTCTTCGAGATGCAGGTTCGGTGCCTGGGCGGTGCCGCCCAGCCGGGTCCAGAGCACCTTGCCGGTGGCGGTGTCACGGGCCACCAGACGGATCGGATCCCGTTCCGCGGCGCGCTGTTCGGTGAGAACGACGTCTCCGGCAACCTTCGCCTCATCGGTGAGGTCGAACGCCAAGGCGCTACCCAGGTCCTGTCGCCAGCGTTCCTTGCCTGTGGGGTCGAGGGCAATCAGCCAGCTCTGTACGTGCTCCGCGCCGTTGGCTGGAGTCTTGTTCGACTGCCGAGCCGCCACGATCACAGTGTTCCCGCTGATCCCGATCACATTGACTGCCCAGCTCGAGTCGTCGGGACCGGCGAATGTCCAGGCCGGGTCACCGGTTGCTGCCGAACGGGCAACGAGTATTCCGGCGTCCGGCGTCCTGGGGCGGGTCTGGCTGTTCCAGTCGGCAGCGTAGTTCTCCGGTGGCACTTGGCTGAACAGGACCTGGTCTCCGAAGGTATCGATCGAGCTCACGTGGCGGATGCCCTGGACCGACCGTTCCCAGCTGATCTTGCCGGACGTGGCGTCGACCTTCGTCAGCCGAACGCTCTCGCTGTCGGCCTCGTCGGCCTGCCCGCGGACGACGTACAGTTGCTTGTCCTGCTCGGTGGTATCGGTTTTGAAGATGGCGCGGCTGTCGTAGATCGGGTCCTTGCCGAGCGAGGTGCACCACTGCCGCCCGCCGTCGGTCATGGTGAACGCTGCTGCCATCGGGCGGGGAGTGAGTTTCAGCATCATCATCTGGCCGGGGAGCTGGCTTGCGTGGACGCCGTTGCCGGAGTACTCGCGACCCCATCGGACCAGGCCGGTCGTCCGGTCAAGTGCGACAAGTGATCCGTTCAGGTCTGCCCCCAGCCAGGAGGGCGCGCCGACGGCGAGGATCGGATCCCCATTGACGGTGCCGATGGGATTGACCGAGTCGGGCGCTCGGCCGGCGGCGGCAGTAACGATGACGCGAGTGGCCGGCCGGAACCCACCGCCGGGTTTGCCGACAGCAGTCAGCATGGCGCGGGCTCGCTCCGAGCGGTAGGTGGTCTGCCGGTCTTCGTCTGCTGGGCTGAGGTCGATGCCGGCCACCGGGTCGGCGTGGATCGTTCGGAGTACCTCGGCCGGTGTCGCTTCGAACTGTGCGGAGCAGCGCTCTGCCCAGCGGTTCCAGCCGGCGTACGCGACCGGTACGGCGGATGTCAGCGCGATCGCGATGACGGTGGCGAGGGCGACCCGACGTCTCGACGTGCGTGGAACGGCGTTACGACGGCGCAGTACGAACCTGCCGATGGCGGTGACCACAGCGTTCGTGAGCCATAGCGCGACCGCGATTTTCGGGCCGAGCAGCCATCCGCTGTCTGAGTAGTCGTCGGGTGAATCGTTCCACAGGTTCAGCGGGTAGGCGACAGCTGTCACAACGCCTGCGAGGCTGCCGACGACTGCGACGCGGGTGCCAGGTAGGAGCAGGCAAAGCCCGGCCAGGAACAAGCTGATCATTGCCCACACAGTGGCGCCTCGCACGGACAACGGCTGGTCTGCGCCGAGAAGCTGGAACCCGCGGAAGAACTGCTCCCGTCCGTAGTCGCTTCCCTGCCCGACCACGAGCCAAGGAAGAAAGGCCAGCGTCAGGATCACCAGCAACGGGAGCAAGCGAGCCGCGATCCTGGCGCCGAGTGGCAAACGCGCCGTTCCTTCGTCGATGTCGAGCTTGCTCATTCCCGCCTCTCGTTTGGTTGCGTCATCAGCCTTCTTGCCGGCTTCCGATCAGCCCGTCTCAGCCATATCGATGGCCACCAGTCACAGGGCAACTGCGATGACCTGCCTGCGCCCGCGACTCGCAACGGTCCGAAGGTTGTCGGAGACGTCCTCGCGACCGGCTCCCAGAGCGAGCAGCTGATCTCGATCGGCGCAGCTGAGCCACGACTGGAGCACTCTTAGTGCGGCCACTCCCCGCCGGCGCAGAAGTTCGAAATTCTTGACATTCCTCCATCTCCAAAGCTCTCGACCCGCCATTCTCCAGATTCGCGAGTGAGGTCGGGCAGCAGGTCGACCTCAGGCTTCTTCACCACCTCCGGATCAGGGTGCAGCGTCTCGTTGGCATGAACGATCCGCAGGCCGGACTGATCCATGCATCCGGACAGCGACGTACCGTCCTCGGAGTACCTGGGTCTGACGGTGATCTCCAGCTCGCCGCCCACACGATCCTGGCTCGCTTTGCGGTCGGCGAAGTAGTCGCGAAGCTGCTTGAACTCGTCGTCGGTCGCGACCTTTGCCAGCTCAGGATCCACCACATACGTTGCGAGCGCGTTGTAGTAGGCGCGGGTGTAGGTGACCCAGGCCCGGATCGCCAGCTCGCCGTCGTTGTCGGAGCGTCGTTCCGGCCGATGCAGCGTGAGCTTGAGCTTGCCGAACTGGTCGACTGTCTCCGTCGGCACCTTCGCCGGGACCAACGGCGTCTGAGGCCCGGCCGGCGCCGACTCGGACGCCTGGCTGCGCGGCGGCGACTCGTAGCCATCAGCACCGCCGCCTGATGTACACCCGGCCAGCACCACTACCCCAGCCACAACCGCAGCCAGTAGTCGCCAATCCGTCAGCCGAGGACCCGATGGCCTCAACTTGTCGACCGCCGGCACCTCGGCGCCATGCCGCACGCTGCTACGGCCAGGCTGACTCACCATGGGCCCATTCCCCTATCGGTTGCGTTCATCTCGGCCTGCGGTCGAAGGTGAGGATCAGCCCTGCTGCTTGGGCCACGATGGCTCGACCGTCCACCTTGACGTCCAAATCGGCAGCCACGCCTGCGTCGATTAGGAGCGTCTGGACCGCACCAGAGGTCAGGTTGATGGAGATCAGGTCGTGGGCGCGTGCGATCAGCAGGCTGCCGTCGACAACAGCGAGGCGAGCGGGGCGGACAGATCGCTGGTAGTGGTCGAAGTCCTTCACCCAACGCGTCTTTCCGGTGGACATCTCACGTGCGACGACGGTCTGGGTGTCCACAGAGGTGTCCTTGTACTCGAATGTGAGCACCGCGTCTCCGGCAAGGCTCACCCCGGAGCGAGCGCCGGCATTGATCCTGTTGGCCAGGTCCTGCCGCCAGCGTTCTCTGCCGTCCGGTCCCAGCCCAATCAGCCAGTTCTGGCTGTCCCGACCGCTGAACACATAGCGCTCTCCGCCCTTGCCTGCTGCGTCAGGGCGGGTCCGAGTGGCGACGACCACCGCCGAGGAATCGCGGGCTCCCACCACCGACAGAAGCCAGCCGCTGCCGCCCGGTCCCCCGTACTCCCACGCGGGTTCACCATCGTCGGCCCGAAAGGCACGAAGAGCACCACCGTCAGTTTTCACATGACCATTGCGGTCCAGCATCGGATGCCAAGGACGATCCGCCGTCTTGTCGCCCCACTGGGTGACCAGAACCTTGTCACCGAAGGCATCCACCGTGCCGCGGTCGTCGAATCCGTCGATCTGCTTCTTCCAGCGGGTCTTCCCGGTGAGCGGATTCAGCGCGATCAGTGTCGGCGGTTGGTCATCCTCGTAGTAGTCCGAATCGCTCAAGGCAAACAGACCGCTGTCGCCGGATGCGAGCACAGCCGTTGCGTGTTCACCACCGACGGAGACGCACCACTGCAGCTCGCCACTACGAGGGTCCACGGAAGCGACCTGAGGAACCTTGCCGGATGGCAGTTGTGTCAGGGCCAGGCCTTGTGGAGTCTGGGCCGCCTCCAGTTCGTGGTTGTTGTACCAGCGGGCCCAGCTCTTCCCGCCTGTGTTGCTGTCGAGCCGGGTGAGGGCTCCCGCGGACACCCGCTGCTTGCCTTCAAGCTCTATCTGCTTGAACAGAAGCAGCGGCTCACC
This sequence comes from Kribbella sp. NPDC056345, assembly GCF_042262745.1. NCBI lineage: Bacteria > Bacillati > Actinomycetota > Actinomycetes > Propionibacteriales > Kribbellaceae > Kribbella > Kribbella sp. NPDC056345. The sequence continues at coordinate 409,402 of NZ_JBHJQQ010000001.1, forward strand.
GTCCGCGACTCCTACAACCTGCCGGGCTTCCCTCGGTGCCAGGGTCTTCTCGTCAGCGGCAACCGCGACACTGCGCAGTGTTCCCAGACTGGGGGTGCGCTGTGCCTGGGCGAGCACGTTCCGTGCAAAGACACGCTGCGACTGCACCAGCGGCTCGAGGTTGACGTCGGCGGGCTTGACTGCGCGGATGTTCGACGGCAGCTTCTGGGTCGTCGGCACCGCTCCGACCATCGCGTCGCAGCGCCCGTTCCACCACCGCACACCCATGACAGTTCCCAAGGACCCGATCAGCACAACGATGACGGCGGCGATCGTCACGGGCTTCCGGCGGCTCACTCGACATCCCCGGCAGGTGAGTCAGGCCGAGTTGACCAGCCGGCCACGGAGACACACGCGGCCACCAGCCAGATGCCGGCCGCGACAGTTGGCGCCCCGCTCCAGTTGACATGCTCGATACTCGATCCCGGCAACGCCGGACCCGACTCCGGCTTGACGATGATGATCCAGACAGTGACCGCAACCCCTGCGCAACTGCCTGCCACGGCAGCAATCGTTGCCGGCCGCACCAGACAGACCAGAGCGAGCAGGAGGTAGGCACGAAACAGCCACGTGGCCAGGCCGCCCAGCGGTGAGTCGGCGGCGGAGAGAAGGTCGATCAGGTTGACACCGCTGTAGATCTGCGGCGGGTACACGAGGCCGTCGTTCCAGATTGTCAGCCACGGCGTAGCGAGGAGGACCAACAGGGCAAGGGCTGAGGCGAAGCACATCAGCCGGAAGTCTCGCCGTTTCTCGTCCGCAGCACGCATCGAATCCCCGTCCCAAGGTCCCTTGTCGCAGACATCCTTGCAGCATTGAGGCCGAGTGGCGGCCAGAAAATCGTTGATTGCAGCAACATGCAACAGCCTGACGAGTCCTTGCCGCCGCCACAGCCTTGTCATCTGCGGCCAGTCTGCGAGCCGGGCTCAGGATCCGAGGTCGGACTCTCCAGATCTGCGGTGCAGGCATCGTTTGACGTGCCCCATCGAGGCACGCGCTTCTTGGTCGCTTGACACACTCACCGCTGCAGCTCAGCGGCAAGTTCAGGCTTCTCCATCGGTACGAGGCCGTGCCGCGTTCCACTCGATGAACCCGCCGTCGATCACGCTCACACGAACCGTCCCGCCACTGCGCAGAATCGCGCCCTGATCCAGCTGTACAGCGCCGCCCTTCGCAGAGGCCACGCTTCGGACCACCTCGGGCCACGCAGTGCGCCGACTAGCCTGATCGCACACGGCCGGTTGCCGACGAGGCCTTCTCAGCCACGATGATGGCCACCACCCACAGGAAGCGCGATGACCGGTGCTCCGGTCCAGTGCGCCTCAGATCCTGACGGCTCCGGTTTCACGAACAGCATGGCCCCCGTGGCGACAAGCCCCAAGGGTGCGCGGACGGCCGCAAGGCCTGTCGGCGGCGAGGGGACCAAAGCGGTCAGGACGAGTATCACGTACACGAACTGCAAGAACACTCGCAGAGCGACCACCGGCCCGTCCGTCCACTGACCCACAACCCAGCCAATCCCGCTGTACACGTCGAGGTGCCCCCCCGTCGCGAACAGTCAGCCAAGTAGGCGCAAGTACGACGAGCTACGCGACCGCGACGGCAAAGCCCATCAGCCGGAAGTCCGGCGGCCCGGAACCGTCGCCAGCAGCTCCCTCGACGCTATCCGCAGCGTCACCATCTCCGCTGTGACTCACCATCAGTCCTTCCCAAAATCAGTTGCGCCAAAGGACGCTAGTCCCAGACATCTTTGCAGCCTCAGGACCGGCCGACGGCCCAAAGATCGTGATTGCAGCAGCGCGCAACAGACTGGCCAACCCCAGTCGCCTGATCACCTACGCCCGCGGCCCGTGCGTGGAAGCCGAAGAACTGTGGCAGGTGCGTCCGTGCATCTACCGACGCGGACGACGCGGAGTGGGTTGGAGGTGAGTCGCTCTAGTAGCGGCTCGGTACTGAAGCTGGGTACCGGTGTTGGAGGCAACTTTCTGAACCGGAAGGAAAGGCGTGGTCTACGCACGTGATCGCAGCGGGCGAAGCGTAGAGTGACGAGGACGTTTCAGACGTTGCGGGAGAGAGTCGGCGGGAACCCCGGTCGGGCTGATCGCCCACGGGCTCGGACGCTCCGAGGATGCGATCTACGCCAAGGCCGAGGCGGAGGGGAGCTCTCTGCAGCCTCCGAACCGGGCCCAATACGGGCGACTCGCCTGACCTTTCGGCGCATCCTGGTCTCATGACCACCGGCCCAGCGCGGGACCGAGGCGAGTACGGCGGGATCCACGTCTCGCCGCAAATGCCGGCTCGCGCCGGGCCCCTACAGCGTGCCGGCAGCCCAGTTGAGCCGAGGCTGCCGATCCGACGGAGACAGATCGTGCCGCGGGCACGGCGTACTGACGACGCGGCCGCGGTCCGGATCCCCGCAGGGTTGACCGGGCCAATCGACCTCGAGCCCACCGAGCCGGTCGACGAGATCCCCGGCCCGAAGGCGCTGGCCTGCGGTACGACGTACCAGCCGAAACTCGACGACTACCTTCACTGACTCGTCAACAGCTGTGACCCTGATGGATGACGAGCGGGGTCTGGATGGGCCTGCCTGATGGTCCTGATCAGAGGTGTTCGCCTCGGTCCGTCTGCTCGAACGAGTCGGCTGGCTCACCGTTGTCTGTGAGCCCGAACCGCAGTAGCTGTTCGGCGGCGGCGTGGTCGCCGACCTGGTCTCGACGGTCGGCCAGCATTCGCAGAGCGTAGCCGTCGCCGCGGTCGATCGCCTCTTGCAGTAGCTGTTCGGCGGCGGCGTGGTCGCCGGCCTGGTCTCGACGGTGGGCCAGGTCCAGCAACGCGCTGGTGTCGCCGCGATCGAGCGCTTCTTGCAGTAATTGTTCGGCTGCGGCGTGGTCGCCGGCCTGGTCTCGACGGTGGGCCAGGTCCAGCAACGCGCTGGTGTCGCCGCGACCGGCCGCTTCTTGCAGTAATTGTTCGGCGGCGGCATGCTCACCGGCCCGCTCCCGCCGGTGGACAAGGTGCACCCGCGCGATGCCGCTGCCGCGGTCGGCCGCCTCTTGCAGCAGCTGCTCGGCAGCGGCGTAGTCGCCGGCCCCATCTCGACGGTCGGCCAGCTCCACCAGCGCGCGGGTGTCGCCGAGGTCGGCCGCGTTTCGCAGTAGCCTCTCAGCGGCGTCGTGGTGGCCCGCCTCGTCACGCCAGCGAACCAGGGCCCACACAGTGCCCGTTTGACCACGGTCGGCGGCCTTGCGCAGCAACTGCTCAACGGCGTCGTGATCGCCGGCGATCTCGCGACGCCAGGCCAGGCTCTGCAGCGCATCGGCGTCTCCGCGGTCGACGGCCTCTTGCCGCAGCTGCTCGGCAGCGGCGTAGTCGCCGGTCTTCTCCCGACGGTCGGCCAGCATCCGCAGAGCGCCGAGGTCGCCGAGGTCGATCGTCTCTTGCAGCAGCTGCTCGGCAGCGTCATGGTCACCGGCTTGGTCCCGACGCCAGACCTCTGTCCACACCCAGTCGGTGTCGCCGCGCTCACTCGCCTGTCGTAGCAGCTGGTCGGCAGCGGCGTCATCACCGGCCTCCCGGCACCGGTGAGCAAGACGCCTCAGCGCGAAGGTCTCCCCGCGGTCGGCGGCCTTTCGCAGCAACTGATCGGCAGCGGCGTCATCACCGGCATCCTTCAGAAGTCGGAACAGGTCCCACGAATCGTCGATGTCGCCGCGGCTGGCGGCCTCTCGCAGCAACCGCTTGGCAGCGTCGTGGTCACCAACCCACTCCCGACGACGGGACAGGATCAGCAGCGCGTTGGTGTCGCCGCGGTCGCCTGCCTCTCGCAGCAACTGCTCGGCGGCGTCGTGGTCGCCCGCCTCGACCCACCGGTCGGCCAGCTTATGCAGCGCCTTGGTGTCGCCGTGGTTGGCTGCGAGCCTGTAGAGCTGGACGGCTCGGTGGTATCGGCAGCGGCGCTCGGCTTGAGTGGCGAGGGCGGTGAGCAAGGCGGGATCGGTGATGGTGGCGGCGGCGTTCCAGAATGAGCCGGGTGGGTAGATCGCGACCCGAGCAGTGGCTCCAGTTTGCTCGACGGCATCGGCCAGCCGTAGGGCAGCAGCATCGTTGATGCTGACTCGGGTGAGTGGACCGGGGATGCCATGTTGGGGCTGATCGAGGTCGTCGACAACCTGGTCGAACCAGGCTTGGCCGTATTGGCGGTCGAGGGCAGTTTGGTCGGCCTGGGACAGGTATCCGAGTGCGGCGCGGCGCAGGAACGCGGGCGGCAGGTGGACGGGATGCCCTAGCCGGCGGGCGTCGATTGCGGCGTCGAGCACGGCCCGCGCAACGGGCGAGGCGGTGCGGTAGCGGCGCAGCAGCCCGGGTACTCCGGCCAGGTACTGGGTGATACGGCCGGCTTCGGCCTGGTCCACTGCGACGGCCAGTCGCGGGTCGTGGGCGGCGGCGGCGCGTGCCGCCGCAAGGTCAGCGCCCGCGAACGCTGTTGGGACAGCGATGTCGGTGCCGGTCAGCAGTGCCCGGGCCTGGGCGTGCGGGTCGGGCCGTCCGTCGGGCGGAATCGTGGTGAGTTGGCGCCAGAATTGCGGCCACAGCGTGGCTACGACCAGGACCGGCGCGCGATGGGAGTCGGCGAGCAGGGTCCGCAGTGCGGCCGCCACCTGTTCACCGGCCGCGGGGTCCGCGGTGGCCAGGTAGTGGTGCGCGTCGTTGATCCACACCACCGTGTGCGACTTGGCCTCGGCCACGCAGCCCAGAACGGCCTCCGGACGGGAGGGGGCGATGGGGTGCCACAGCCGCCACCGTTTCGGCAGCGCCTGGACGGCTTCGTGGCAGGCGCGGGTCTTGCCGGTTGAGGAGTCTCCCACCAGCGTGACCATCCGGCTCGTGCCGCCGAGCGCCTGTTGTATTGCTGCGGCCAGCCGATCATCGTGGGCGCGGCGTACATAGGCTGTCTGCTCCGGCAGTCGCTGACCTGGCACCTCGACTGGATCGTGAACTTCCAGCTCCGCAGCGCTGAGGTCCCGCATCCGGCGGCCCAGCTGGCGCCGCCGGGCACGCGCTGGCACGGCCGCGGCCAGTTCAACGACTGCCGCGATCACGACTAGCCCGCCGAGAACCGCCCAGACCAGCTTCTCGCGACCATCGACAGCCGGCAGCATGTCGCCGGCCATCTCGGTGGCCAACCCGATCGCGGCAAACACCAGCACCGCCGCGACCACCAGCAGCCGACGGCGTTGGTCACTGCGATCGGGCGACATACGTCAATGCTGTCAGGTATCAGCTGCACACCGACAGCACACGCCGCTCCTCGGTGGAGTGACTGGCCTGAGCGGCGGGTACGGCGATTACGGCACGCTGCTGAAACTGGCACGCACGGCACGGGGCCTGACCCAGGCCCAGGCCGGGGCGATGGCCGGCTGGTCCGGCACGACCATCTCTCGGTACGAGACCGGCACCCAGCGCTTGACCGATGTGGCGGTGCTGCGGCACATGGCGCTGCCGCGCCGGATATCGCGTGCCAGAGGACCTTCGCTGATCTGGACCTGCCTGCCGTGCGAGTCAACAAGGGTCTCGAGTCAGGCGACGATCTCGCTTACACGCACTGCTCGCCGATCGGGCTTCAGTTGCAATACGGGCAGTACTTCGGCAACGCCACCAAGCCCGCCCGGCAACAGCGGAACAGTGTGCACAGCTCGCCCGGGTGGGCGCGGTGTCCGGCAGCATCGAGCCATCCGACCTGAAACTCGACCAGTCCTTTTGCCTGGTCACCGACGAGGAGAACGTGGCCTGGCTCCGGCTGATCAAAAAGGAGAAGGCATCCGAAAGCCCCGAACCCAACCTGGTGTTTCAGTTCGCAGTCTGGAAGCGTGCCTAGAGTGCTGGCCCTACGCCGGAACCGGGTTTTTCCGGTGCCGGCGAGCCTGAGACGACGGCGCTCTCCTTGAGGGCCTGGCTGTCGTGGTGGAAGGACCAACTGGCGCACCCCTCGGATGGCCGCATACCCAAGTCTGCTGCTGACAGTGTTGACCATTCGGCCGAGTGGCCGGCCTTCACCATCTGGTCCAGTCCCGCAGCAGCCCACAGCAGGGACAACGCCAAGGCGAGAGGCTAGCGACGGCACCTGTGCCCCTAGAGTTTCGCCGAGCTGACCCCCTTTGGCCACTTGTCGGCGCCTGCATGGCCGCTCCCGTTGGTGATCATCCTGCCGTATGGTCGACCGCACATCGTTGGATTCACCCAGGGACAGGTCATATCACGTGACTATCAAACGGATGGCACTGACGGCCACCGCCGTCTTGGGAATGGGGATGGTCAGCATGATGGCGGCCCCGACGGCTGGCGCGGCCGAGGCGGGCGTGACGGCCACGTGCGGCTATCGAGTTGTCTGGGATTCGTCCGCCGTGAAGGAGAACCCTTGGCCGACCGCGGAAATCCTCAAATGGAAGCACGAGGGTGACTTGGTGACGGGCCCGTGCAAGACCGTGTTCAACGAGGTGTCCGGCACCACGTGGACCGCGGTGCATTGCACCTGTGCGGACGACGACGAAGGCTGGATGAGGGAGGTGTCGCTTCGCCAGACGTGGCGCGAGTAGACGGCTCACACTCAGATCGGGAAGGAAACAAGCTCATGAGCATCAAACGAATGGGGTTGACGGCCGTCGCCGTTCTGGGGCTGGGTACGGCCGGCATTGTGGTTGCGCCGATGGCCGCGGCGACCGAAACGGGCGTAGCCAGTACCTGTGGCTACCGTGTCCTGTGGGGGTCCTCCGCTGTCAAGGAAGAAGCGAGCCCGTCCGCGACGATCCGCAAGTGGAAGCACCAGGGTGACCTGGTGACCGGGCCGTGCTTCGAGCTGCGCCACCCACCGTCAGGCACCAAATGGACCGCGGTGTTCTGTACCTGTGCGGAGGACGGCATCGGGTGGATGAACAGCGTTTCAATCGATTACCGCTGGCAAGAGGGCTAGTGTCCCGTGATCCTGCTCCCGTTACCGTGGTCGCCCTGACCTGGCTCGAACGGCGAAGGCCCTCCGACCAAACTGGTCAGAGGGCCTCCGTGGAAGTAGCGGGGGCACCGAGCCCCAGGCCGAGTCTCGGCCTGGGGCTCGGTCCGTTTCAGGGTGGGCCCTAGCGGGTGCAGATGTTCGCGCCCATCGCGTAGTGGCACGTGCCCGGTGGGTAACGCCGCTTCGCTTCCTCCACTGCGGCGGGACGGTTTCGCTGCTTGCGTTCCTCGTCGAACATGGCCTGGTCGGCGAGCCAGTCTCCGATTCCGGCACCGGCCGCGGCGCAGAGGGCCACGGCGATGGAGCCCACTCCGGTGGCTACGCAGCCGGCGCCGAGGATAGCACCGGCGGTCACCTTGATCGCGATCTTGCTGTTCGACTCGTCCACCTTCTTCCTCATGTCCTCTTCGAACTTCTTGTCGTCGGTTTCCTTCTGCTTGACGTCGTCGGCCGCCTTCTTCGCCTCCTCCAGCTCCCTGAGTTTGGTGTCGACGTCGGCGCCGGCCTTGGCCATCGTCTTCCAGATGCCGCCGCCCGTTAGCGCGTCCATCTCGATCTGCTGGAGCTCGCGCAGCGTGTTGTTCACCGTCTGGCGCATGTCGTCCGGGACTTCCTCCTGGATCGCCTGGATCTCGGTGATCACCTTCCGGATCCGTTCGGTGATGGTTCGCACCGTTTCGATCTGGACGGCCTTCCAGATCGTGTACTCCTGCTGCAGTTGCCTGAGGCGCGAGACGTCGCCGGTGAGCGCCGCCGCCACGAAGTCGGTGACGAACTGGATGACGCGGACGGTGATCGCGACGTACAACGTCTGGATCTCCGTCACCTGGCGCTGGATGGTCTCCCACTTCTCCTTGAAAATGGTCTGGTAGCGCGTGACCGTACGGCGACCGTCGGAGTCGCTGAAGGTGACCGGGCTGTTGTTCGCGTAGGCGTACCCGTTCAGCTGCTGCGGGTCATCGAAGTCCGTGATCGGGTCGACCGAGATGAACCGCCCGATGGTCGGGTCGTACTCGCGCGCACCCATGTGGACGAGATCGGTCGACGCGTCCTCGGTACCGCCGTGGAAACCCTGTTCCCCCGGCCAGGCGGTCGGTTTGGCGCCCCGCGCCTCGCCGTACGGCGTCATCCGCCGCTTCTGCACGGCTTGCGTGGTCGCGTTGATCTGGATGTTGCTGGTGCCGCGCGCGTCACCGTTGACCCAGGACAGCTCGTTACCGACCCGGACCGCGACGGTCCGGTCGCCCTGACCGTAGTACCGGGTGCCGGTCAGAGTGCCGTCCGGCTTGCGGGTGAGCTCGGTCTGCGCGAACGTCAACGTGTTGCCGGTGGGTGCCTTGCGGAGCAACCTGTTGCCGTCGGCATCGTAGATGTACGTCGTCTTGCCGGCCTTCGTGGTCGCCGATTCCAGGTGTCCCTCGGCATCCCAGGTGAAGGTCTCGTCGGTTCCGGTGAGGTTCCGCTTGGTCATGCTCCCGGTGACGTCGTACGCGTAGGTGCTGGTCTTGTTCACCCCGGTGCCGACCGTGGTGACCTTCGACAGCGCGTGCGGCTGGACGCCGTTGGCCGGGTAGTCGTAGGTGCTGGTGACCGATCCGGTCGCGGTGGTCCGGGTCTCGGTCTTGCGGTTACCGGTCTTGTCGAACGTCCAGCTGTGCCAGTACGGCGCCGGCCCGCCGAGGTTCTCCTTCGTCGGAGTCGCGGTGCAGTCCTCGTCGGCCGGGGTCCAGGCCTTGGTCAGCCGCCGGAACTGGTCGTAGCCGAAGCACTGGGTGTCGGTCTCCTCCGCACTGCCGGCTCCCGGCAGGTCGGTGAGTTTCACCAGGTTGCCGGAGTGGTCGTACTCGTAGCTGAGATCGCCGACGTTGCGCACGTTCTCCAGATCCATGGTGCGCGTCACCGACCGGGTCAGTGCCTGCGTCCGGGTGTCGTACTCGAACCCGCGCTCAACCTTGTTGTCACCTCGGCTCGACGTGATCGAGGTGGTTTGGCCGTAGCTGTTGAACAGCGTGGCACTGACGTACTTGTCGGCTCCGGTCAGGGTCTCCGGCAGGTTCTGCCGGTTGAAGCCCACCGTGAGGGTCTCGGCCGGCAGGCCACCGACTGCGGGCAGTTCGGTGCGGGCGAGCTGTCCGTCGAGGTTGTAGTCCGTCTTCACCTGATAGGTGCCGGCGAGTCCTGCCTCGACGGCCGGAATGACGACCTCTGTCCCCCGGGAGTTGCCGGACGTGTCGAGACCAAGGCTCCGGGTGGTGTACGGATGGCCGTTCACGTAGCGGGTGGAACTGCTGAACGCGCCGCCCGGACCGTCGTACTTCCACTCCGCGAGCAGCGTCTTCTCCTTACCCGGCAGGGTGACGTGGGTGGAGATCTTCTGCCCGGCCTTGTTGTAGGCGTACGTGAGCACCCGCTTGCTCGCGTCCTCAGCCGTCTCGATCTGGTCGAGTTCGGTGTAGGTGTACTTGGTGATGCCCTTGTCCGGGTCGGTGTCCTGGATCTTCCGGCCGCGCAGGTCGTAGTCGAACTTCCAGATGTTCCCCGCCGGATCGGTCACCGTGGCCAGCTGGCCGGCCGGGTGATACGTGTACGTCGTCTTGTCGTACGCACCGGTCGCGGTACGGCCGCCGTACTGACGAAGCTCGACGAGCCGGCCCTTCGCGTCGGTCAGTTTGCTGGTGGCCTGGCTACCAGCCGGCGGCTCGATGGTCTCCTGCCCGGCCGTGTTGGTGTGCGTCGTGCGCCACTGCTCGACCTGCTGGGAGACGAAGATCTCCGCCTTCGGCAGTTCGAGCGCGTCGAACTGGGTGACCTGCTGGGCCGGTAGTTCGGCCTCGTTCGGCTGGAAGACCTTGGCGTTCAGCGGGTCCGGCAGGGGGTCGTTGTTGTAGAACGGACCGTCCTCGCGGACCTGGATGCCGCGCGAGTCGTAGACATAGTTCGTGATCACCCGGCCGATGCCGTCGGCACCGGGACGCTGGACCTGGCGCTTGCGGTTCAGGCCGTCGTACAGCTCGATGCTGACGTTCTGGGTGCCGTCGGCCTTCAGGGTCTTCGCGGTCACCGTGCCGGCGCCGTTGGACCGCACCTGGTACTCGTACTCGGCGTTCGGCGTACTGCGTCCGTCCTGTCCGGGCAGCCAGATCTTCTGCTCCCGGCCCAGCGGGTCGAGCTCGGTGCGGCCCTTGCGGCCCGCCGGGTCGACCACCGCGATCGCCGTACCGAAGGCAGGCTCGAACGTGGTCGTCGTCGCCTTGCCGTCGGCCTGGGTGACCGTGCTCTCCTTCACCGGCGCCGCGCCGGCGGGGGTGTAGCTGATCGAGGTGCTGTCCTGGTCGATGTTGGTCGACTTGGTCAGCCGCCCGATCGCGTCGTACGCGGCGGTCTGAACGGCCTCGTACTGCGGTTTGCCGAGGGCATCGAACCCGGTCAGGCGCTCGACCCGCGTTCGGTCACCCTTGGTCGGGACCGCGTTGATCTCGGTGTTGTTGTCGTAGAACGCGCGCTCGTCGGCCAGCACGTCGGCGTTGGTGTAGGTCTTGTCGCAGGCGACCTTGACGACCGTACGACGCGTATTCAGCTCGGCGATGCCCTTGGCCGGGTTGCCGGTGTACGCGAAGTGGGTGCAGGTGTCGTCGGCCGGCGTGTTCGGATCACCGAGATCGCCCTGCTTCTGCAGCAGGCCGTTCGGCAGGAAGGTGTTGGTGGAGGCGATCTTCCGGGTGCCGGTGCTGGTCACCTGGTCCTGGCGCACGCCGGCCGGAGCCGTCCGGAAGGCCTTGGTGGTACCCCAGTCCCGGACCCGGGTGGCAGTCGCTCCGGAGACCCACTGGTCGTTGATCGTCCGGTCGAGGATGGTGGTTCCCTGGTACCTGGACTGCTCCCGCAGGTCACCGGCCAGGGCGCGATCGTCCGGCACACTGCCGCCGGCCGAGTCGGTCACGTCGACGTCCTTGATCCGGCCGTCCTTGTACTTGTCGCCGTCCATGCCACGGTAGAAGGTGTTGACGGTAACGCTCTGCTGCTGACCGGTCACGCCCTTGGTGACCCGGACCTTGCCGAAGCCCCGGAACTGCGACCAGGTCTTGCGGTCGATCTCGACCAGGCCGTCCTCCTCGTCGAAGGCCCAGGCCGGCGGCGTGAGGTACTCGACCTTGGTGACGACGGGCGCGAGCCCGGTGGTCAGGTCCGATTCGGTCACCTCGTTGACGACGTACTTGCCGAACCAGTCCTCCCGTTCCTGCTGACCGGTCGGCGTCCACTTCACCTGGTGGCAGCGCTTCTGGTTGTCGTCGACGGCCGGAAGGTCGCCGGGCACGGTGCAGTCCGGATCGAGGTAGTTCACGGCGAGCTCACCGCCGTTGCCGTATTTGACGACGTTCACCCGCGGCCAGTCCATCGGCGACAGACCCGTGCCGGGAATGCGGTTGTTCTTCATCACCGCGGCAAAGGTGACCGCCGGCGGCGACAGGGTGCCGTTCACGTGCCCAGTACTGGCGATGCCGTTCAGCCACAGGCCGGCGCGGTCGTCGCGGCCCTTCAGGTAGGTCTGTTGCATGGTCCAGGTGCTGACCGCCTGGTACGCCGTTCCGTTGGCGACCTCGGTCTTCACCTGCGCGAGACGCTTGGTGGTCCAGAAGGTCGGCGTGAACTTCTCGTTGCAGTTCGTGTCGCTGGTGCACTCCAGGTCGAACGGCGTGTCGGGGTAGTTCGCCTGGCTGCAGTCGCTCACGCAGCGGTTCGCGGTGACGAAGTGGATCTTGCCGACCGCAGGCTTGGTGAAGACCTCACCGTCGAGCTGGCCGTACTCGATCCGCTTGACGTTACCGGCCCGGACGTACTTGCTGACGCTGGTCGCGGTGCTGGCGCGTGCGTACCGGTTGATCTCGGTGTCGTAGAACAGGCTCATCGTGTTGCCGTGGGCGTCGACGGCGTAGTCGAGGTTCCAGCGGTAGGCCTGGTCGCAGGACGAGTCCTTGAAGGCAGTCTGCTTGCAGGGCTCGTTGACGTGGTTGCCGAACACGGGCACGGTCCAGGCCGAGTTGGTCCGGTGTTCGTCAGCTGTTGCGCCAGGCAACTTGTTGAGCCCGAAGTAGTACTTCGTGCCGTCCTTGGTGGTCACCAGCCAGTACTCACCGGCCGCGCCGGCCTCGGTGCCGCCGGGACCCTTGTCGCCGTTGTCCGCGCCGAACAGACGCTCGACGGTGATACCGCTGTCGTTGCGCGGGTGCCACTTCTTGGTGTCGTCGTCCTGCACCAGTTCGCCGCCCTGGCCGTTCAGGCTGAAGGTGGCGTTGTCGGTGGCCCAGCAGAGGTCGCCGGTGGGGCTGGTCCCGTTGTTACCGGACTGCTCCTTCTTCGAACCGCACGACGCGTACTTGCGCTCGATCGAGCCGCCGGGGTTCAGATCGAAGCCGGCACCGACCCAGGAGGCCTGATTGTTCGAGGTCGTGGTGCGGCCGTCGACACTGCCGGAGTTGTACCCCAGCGCGAGCTCCGGCTTCGGTCCGCCGAGGCTCGGCGGAACGTTCATCGGGTAGGACCAGTTGAAGTCACCGGACGAACCACCGACCTGCCAGGTCGCGGTCGGGTTCAGGGTGGTCGCGCCCGCGTCGCCCTTCTCGCCCGCGGCCGCCGCAGTGACGGCGAACAGGTTGTTCGAGGAGCCCGCCGGTACGTCGGCGGACAGTTCTCCCAGGCCCGGGTTCGACGTGGCCAGCGGGACGCCCGCGCACTCCGTCTTCTCCGGGGTGGTCAGTGCGCACTCCGGTAGTCGCACGACTCGCAGCCGGCTGGCCCAGTCGCCGCCGTACGTGAACTTGAAGGCCTTGTAGTCGACCCTCAGCGACACCGCACCCGCCTTGGCGACGCCGTCGGCCCGGGACACGCGCAGCACCAGCGAGTCCTTCTTCCGGCCGAGCAGGTCGACCTGAACGCTTTGCGGCGTCGAGGCCGCGGCAGCCTTGTCGGCGGCGCTCGCCCGGCTGCCGGCGGCACTGGCGCGGTTCGCGGCCGTGGCGGCTCCGATCTTGATCGGCAACAGCCCGGCCTTGACCGCCTCGCCGAGCAGCGGGGTTGGCGCCGCCCCGGTCGGGGCCTTCGGTCGCGGTACGGCGACCTTCGCGGTGCCGGCCTGTGGCCAGACGGCCGTCGGCACCTTCGAGAACGCGTACTGGTCGTCGCGATCCGGCGTACCGGGTTTGGCCTCGATGTCGCGCCCCGACACGGAGACAGGTTCGACCGCGCTCCACTTGTCGTTGACCGGCATGGGCGGAGCCGCCCCGGCCGGGTCGTGGGTGGTGATGATCAGGGTCAGTCCAAGCAGGCCGACACCGGCCGCCCGAACTGCTCGCGAACGACGGGGTCGCCGGCGATGACTGGACATGCTTCCTCCGGTCTGAGGGGGAACCCCGAATGTCGGCTCCCGTCCCGACATCACCAACCCTTTCGGCGGGCGTCGAAGCGATCGGGCCATTTCGCCGCACAGCTTCGACCGACATCGAAACCTGAGCCCGAACCGCCGTCGGCATGTCACCGTGATCCGAACTCGGCCCGACGGAGGACCACGGTGACGAAGACTCCCCTGCGCACGAAGCGGCGCCTGCTGGTGTTCCTGGCGGCGGCAATCGCCGTACCCGCCTCGCTGCAGACCGCCGCCCCGGCCGCCGCGACCGACCCGGGCCGCGGTACGGCGCCTGTCGTGGCGCCGGCGGCCGTCGTACCGGACAGTCCCGCGGCTCGGGCCAAGACGACCGGGCAACGGGTGGAACTGGTCGATCGGCGGACCGCGACCTCGCAGCTCTTCGTCGAGCCGTCCGGGCTGATGACGCTCGAGCAGTCCGCCGTGCAGCCCGCCGCAGTCGACAAGATCTGGACCCACGTGAACCGGAAGTTCCCGGATGACGAGTACTGGGACAAGGACCGCGGGGAGGGGGCCAAGGTCGGTTACGCCTACGACCAGTCCGGCAACGTCTACCGATCCTTCTTCCAGATCCCCACCGACCAGATCAACGGCAGCAGGATCGTGTCGGCCTCGTTCAGCATCGTGCTGCACTGGAGCCCGAGCGGTGAGGCCACGCCGGTGAACCTCTTCGAGACCAAGCCTGTCAACGGTCCGGGGAAGGAGTCCTGGAACGACACCGCCGGGCACTGGACCACCTACCTGGCGACCCAGAGCGCGACCGCCTGGAACCGGCCCGCGGTCGAGATGGGCTTCGAGAACGACAACGTCAAGGCCATGGCGCAGCGGGCCGCCGACGACAAGCCCGGGTACGTCACGGTCGGTCTGGCCGCGCCGAACGAGAACGGTACGTGGGAGTCCCGCATCCAGTGGAAGAAGTTCCATCCCGACACCGCCAAGATGATCATCACCTTCAACAACGCGCCCCGGCAGCCGATCAAGCTGAACCTGACCCGGCCGCGACCCTGCGGAACCGCGGAGAAGCCGACCCTGCTCAACACCACGCAGCCGACCTTCGCCGCCGTGGCGAGCGACCCCGACGGTCACAACATCAACAACCGTCTGCTGATCCGCAACGCCGCCGACAACTCGCTGGTGTACGAGCAGGACTCCGGCACCACCTCGTCCGGCGCCGCGTTCTCCTGGCCCGCGGTGGCCGCCGAGAAGCTGGTTCACGGCGGCACCTACAGCGTTTCGGCGCGCAGTGACGACGGGGTGGCCGGCGACGGCCTCGAGCACGGCCCGGAAAGCGGCCGGTGTTACTACACGATCGACACGACCCGGCCGAAGACCGCCGTGATCCAGTCGACCGACTACCCCAACGGGTCGTCGACGATCCCCGCGCGCACGGTGGGCATCCTGAACCTCCGTCCCGCGACGGGCGACACCGACATCGTCGAGTATCTGTACGGATTCGCGCCGGAGCGGATCCTGCAACGGATCAAGGCCGATGGGACCGGGCTCGCCAAACTCCCGCTGACGGTGTGGCAGTCGGGCGGCAGCTTCCCATCCGCGACCGTCTACATCCTGGCCGTCGACCGGGCCGGCAACGTCAGCCCCACGCCCCGGCGTTGGGATGCGCTCGCCAAGAGCAACTCCGCCGAGCAGCCCCGCAAGCGCGGTGACGTCAACGGCGACGGGCGGGCCGACATCAGCGCCGTACTGGACCAGGGCTTCGGCCGGACGGCGATCTGGAACGTTCTGTCCGGCCCGAACGGGCTGCACACCGGCGAGATGGCCTACGACACCAGGGAGAACGGCGGCTTCCCGTTGTTCCGGACCCGTCCGGCGCAGGGCGATTTCGACGGCGACGGCCGCACGGACACCGCGATGTTCCGGGAGGAGGCCGGCCGCCGGATCGCCTTGTACAGCCTCAAGTCGGACGGTAACAAGTACGACCCGGACTCCCTGCCGGTCTGGCGGAGCCCGGCCAACGCCTGGGCGCTCAGCAGCGCGCACATCATCGCCGGCAATGTCGACAACGACACCAAGAGCGACATCGCCGTACAGCTGAACAACGGCAACGGGACCTGGCGGGTCGAGATGTTCCTGGGCAGCGATCTGACCAAACCCGTGACGTGGCTCGCGTCGGCCCCCGGCCAGTGGGCCGAGAGTGCGCCGCTCCTGGCCGACATCGACGGCGACGGTGACGACGACCTGGTCAGCATGCGCAACGCCGGGTCCTGCCGCACCGTCACCGAGGTGTACAAGTCCACCGGTATCGGCTTCGCGACGACCCCGGTGACCTTGCTGGACAGCGGCGCGGGCGCCTTCTGCTGGGAGCGCAGCCGTCCGGCCGTCGGCGATGTCGACGGTGACGGCAAGGACGACCTGGTCACCCTGTACGAGAACCAGCCGGGCCAGCCGGACCTGTCGCTGAAGGTCTTACGTTCCACCGGCACGAGTCTGGTCCAGACCGAGTGGTGGCGGGACACGAGCCGGTTCGATCCGGCCAAGGTCGCGCTCAGCGTCGGCGACTTCGACAACGACCTCAAGGACGACGTGGGTCTGTTCGTCGCGCTGGACGACGGCGGCCGGGAGGCCCTCACCCTCAAGTCGACCGGGACGTCCTTCGCGGCCCCGGTCAGCGGCTGGACCGAGACCGCGGTCGGGGCGAGCACCGGGCCGAAGTTCGACATCGAGCACCGGACGTACGAGCTGGTCGCGCGGCACAGCGGCCGCTGCCTGGACGTGTGGAACGCGAGCTTGACCGATCCCGCGCCGCTGGTCCAGCACGACTGCCTGAACGGGCTCAACCAGCGGTTCCGGTTGCACCAGATCGCCGGCACCGAGCAGTTCGAGTTGCACATGGTGCATGTCGACGGCACGAAGGAGGACGGCCGGCCACGGTGCCTGGACGTCGGCAACCAGTCGACCGACGACGGGGTAGCGCTGGTGCAGTGGCAGTGCGCTGGGCAGGCGAACCAGCAGATGGCGGTGGAGTACGTCGAGGGGTCCAGCTACGACACCGTCGTCCGGCTGAAATTCGCGCACAGCGGCAAATGCGCGGGGGTGGAGAACGGCACGGTCGAGAACGCCAAACCTGTCGTCCAGCAGACCTGCGCCGCCGTCGCCAGCCAGCAGTGGGTGCTGCGTCCCGCGCTGAACCTGCAGCAACTCGACAACCGCTACGGGATCTCGGCGATCAAGGGTGGCCGGTACCTCGACATCGAGGACTGTGTGATGGACGAGGGTGCCAACCTGCGGACCTGGGGCTGGGTCGAGGACAGCCGGTGCGAGCGGTGGCGGATCATTCCGCTCGGTGACGACATCTACCAGGTCGCCGCCTTCACCGGCCAGCTCATGCAGGTCGAAGGCTGTTCACAGCTCAACGAGACCAAGATCGAGATCGGCGCGGCCGATTCGTCCGACTGCCAGCGCTGGCGCATCGAACCGGCAGCGGACGGCAGCTGGAGCATCCACGAGCCGCGCACCGGCAAGGCCGTCGACGTCGCCGGATGCTGGGGCGGGGACGACGCCGCGCTCATCTTGTGGGACTACTGGAACGGTCCCTGCCAGCGCTACCGGCTCGAGGTGAAGTAACCGCTTCAGAACACCAGGCTGAGGACCCACGTGGTGAAGGCGATGAGGCCGACGACGAAGGTGACTGCGACGACCACGGCGTAGGCGAACCACGAACTTCCATTCACGAGGTTCATCTTGCCAGGGGTGTGACCTTCTTCCGCGGTTGGTGCGTCTAGTGGGGTGTAGGCGACGGCGGGAGGCCGGATGAAGGGGATTGCGGAGTTCGAGGAGTTCGCTCGGGCTCGGGTGGGGCCGTTGTACCGGACCGCGTGGTTGCTCTGCGGGGACCGGCATCACGCGGAGGACCTGGTGCAGGACACGCTCGCGAACATGGTGAAGGCGTGGGGGCGGATCGAGGCGCCGGAGGCTTACGCGCGGACGGCCCTCGTCCGGACCTTCGTCTCGCAACGGCGCCGCCGGAGCTGGACGGAGCGGCCGACCGCCGAGCTGCCGGAGCGCGTGGCGGCCGCGGGCGACCCCGATCTGCGGATGGCGCTACAGGGTGCCCTCGGCGAGCTGGCGCCGCTGGATCGCGCCGTACTGGTGCTGCGGTACTTCGAAGATCGCAGCGTCGAGCAGGTGGCGCTGGATCTGGGGAAGAAGCCGAGCGCGATCACGACCCGGACGGCGCGGGCCCTGGAGCGGTTGCGCACGGTGCTCGGGGACGACGCACGGCAGTTGATCGCCCAGTGAAGGAGAAGTCGTGAAGGACATTGATACTCAGCTGCCGGAGCTGATGACCCGTGCCACCGAAGGCCTCGAGCCGGAGTCGGTGGATCTGGTCGAACGCAGCGTCGCGCAGGGTCTCCGCGCCCGGCAGCGGCGTGCTGCCGGCGGTGGGGTGGCCGCGGGTGTGGCGGTGCTGGCCACTGCGGCGGTGGTTGTAGGCGCCTTTCAGCACTTCGATCGGCGAGGGCAGGTCGCGCCGGCCGGGCCGCTGGTGGTGGGGCCGACGGTGACGCCGCTCCCGACCCGGCCTATGACCAGCACATCGCCCCCGACGGCGAATCCCAAGGACCCGACGTTGCTGACCTTGCGATCGTTGCTCAAGGCGCCTGGGCGGACGCTCTCGGCACCTGAGTCGTGGGGTGGTGAGGACGACGGGTTCCTCGGAGCCGCCTGGGTTGTCGACGACGGCAAGGGTCGTTCGCAGGTGACCGCGTTGCTGCAGCGGATGCCGCGGCCGGTGAGCTGCAAGAACATCCCCGGATGCACGGTGCGGCCGGACGGATCGACGATCCGGTCCCAGAGCATGGGGCCGGAGGGCGCCAAGGTCGTCTCGAACTTCGTCGAGATCACCCGGAAGGACGGCCGCTTCGTCTCGCTGACCAGTTACAACGCGCCCTCGGAGAAGGACAGCAAGCCCACCCGTGCCGCTCCGCTCCTGACCGTGGCGCAACTGACCAGGCTGGCCGACAGCCAGGCCTGGAAGTTCCGCACCACGCTGACGGAGAAGTAGCTCAGATCAGGCAGCGCGACGGCAGGTCGAACCAGCGCAGGTGGTCGAAGTCGGAGTTGACGCTGCCTTCGGTGTCGGCGTTGCGGTCCTGGCAGGTCGAGAGCAGCTCGCGGGCCTCGGCCAGGTAGTCCTGGAGCGCCGACTCCGGAGCGGTGTGGTCGTGTCGCGGATACCGCAGCTTGCCGTCCGCGTCGTACCCGACCGCGGACAGGCGCATCGGCGGCTCCACCGGTCCACGGTGGTGCCGCCACAGGCCGGTCGCCGGGTCGAACCGGTAGTCGCCCAGCAACCGCGCGCCGCCCTCCGCCACCAGCTTCACCGCCTCCACGACGTACTCGAAGACCGCCTCGGAGATGAAGTAGTTGAAGTTGACCCGCACCCAGCCGGGCTTGATGCCCTCGCAGCCGTGCAGGATCTCCTCGGCGAACTCGGCCGAACGCGCCAGGTCGATCCCCAGCAGCGAATGCCCGTACGGTCCCGCGCACGAACAGCCACCGCGGGACTGGATCCCGAACAGGTCGTTCAGCAGCGCGACCACGTAGTTGTGGTGCAGGTAGCGCCCGGACGGCGCCTTGAGCACGAACGACACGATCGACAGCCGCTCGGCGTCCAGGTTGCCGAGGATCTCGATGTTCGGGACGCTCCGCCACGCCTCGACCGCACGCCGCAGGTACGAGTCCTCGTGCGCCCGGATCACGTCGATCCCGACCGCCTGCTTGAGCTGGAAGGCGAGGCCGGCCCGGATCGACCCGATGATGTCCGGCGTCCCGCCCTCCTCGCGGTGGACCGGGTCGTCCAGGTAGCGGTGCGCGGTCGGGTTCACGAACGCGACCGTGCCACCACCCGGTACGTCGGGCACCCGGTTCCGCAGGAGCTCCCGCCGGGCCACCAGCACGCCCGGGGTCCCCGGACCGCCGATCAGCTTGTGCGGGCTGAGGAAGATCGCGTCCTTGTACGACAACGGGTCGGCGTCGCGACCGCCGTACATGTCGATCTCGATGTACGGCGCGGCCGCGGCGAAGTCCCAGAACGACAACGCACCGTGGCGATGCAGCAGCGCGGAGACGCGATGCGTGTTGCTGACGATGCCGGTGACGTTGCTCGCGGCCGAGAACGACCCGATCTTCAGCGGGCGATCGGCGTACTCGATCAGCCGCGCCTCGAGCTGCGGGATGTCGATGTGCCCGTCGGCGTCCTGACTGATCGTCACCACATCGGCGATCGACTCCCGCCAGGGCAGCTCGTTCGAGTGGTGCTCGTACGGCCCGATGAAGACCACCGGCCGCTGATCGGCCGGGATGTGGTCGCTCAGCTGATGCTCGTCGTCCAGCTGAGCCGGCACCCGCAATCCCAGGACACCGACCAGTTTGTCGATCGCACCCGTCGCACCCGACCCGCAGAAGATCAACGCGGTCTCGGCGTCCCCACCCACACTCTCGTGAATGATCCGCCGCGCATCCTCCCGCAACCGAGTCGTCTGCAGCCCCGTCCCACTCGACTCCGTGTGCGTGTTCGCGTACCGAGGCAGCACCTCCTCGCGAATGAAGTCCTCCAGGAACCCGAGCGCCCGCCCCGACGCGGTGTAGTCCGCATAGGTGACCCGCCGCGGCCCGTACGGCCCCGGCATCACCTGGTCGTCACCAATCACCGAAGCACGAATCCGCCGCAGCAACGGCGACTCCACCGGCGACTGCACTGCACCGTCGAGCTTCATGGTAAGGATCATGGCATGACCTTTTCCGGTGAGCTATGGAACCGCAGCGGAGCAGCTGTCTATGACCAGGTTGTCCGACATCCGTTCATCACCGGGCTGACCGACGGGACGCTCGACCACGATGCGTTCCGTTACTTCATCATCCAGGACAGTCACTACCTGCGAGCGTATTCGCGGGCGCTCAGTCTGGTTGCGGGGCGCGCGACCGATGAGGATGCGGTCAGCATGTTCGCGCTGCACGCCGCCAACGCCATTGCGGTCGAGCGCGAACTCCACAGCTCACTCCTCGGCTCTTTGGGGCTGACCACGGCCGACGTAGAGGCTGCTGGGTCCAAGCCGACCACTACGGCGTACATGTCCTACCTGACCGCCGTCTGCGCCACTGGCACGTACGCCGAGGCCGTGGCCGCCGTACTGCCCTGCTACTGGATCTACCGGGACGTCGGGCGCGAGCTGCTGAAGCGGTCGTCACCTGACCCGGTCTACAGCCAGTGGATCGAGACCTACGGCTCGGACGAGTTCGATGCGGTGGTCGAGTCGGTTCTGGCAGTCACCGACGTACTGGACGTGGGAGCGTCCGAGCGGGAACGTTGTCACCAGCACTTCGCGACCACATGTCGCTACGAATGGATGTTCTGGGACGCCGCGTACACCAAGCTCGATTGGCCGGTCTGAACAATGGACTTCTACGACGTCGTGATCGTCGGTGGCGGGCACAACGGCCTCGTCGCCGCCACCTACCTGGCCCAGGCGGGCATGTCCACGCTCGTACTCGAGCAGCAGCCCCACACCGGCGGCGCTGCGGTCAGCCAGCAGGTGTTCCCCGGAGTCGACGCCCGCCTGTCGCGCTACTCGTACCTGGTCAGCCTGCTCCCCGACAAGATCGTGGCCGACCTGGGCCTGTCCCTGGACCTCCGCTCACGCGCAGTGGCGTCGTACACACCAGTACGTCGTTCCGGCCGCGACCTCGGCCTCATGGTGGAGCGCCCGGAGGGTGCGGCGACCCGGGAGTCGTTCGCGCGGCTCACTGGCAGCGACGCCGAGTACGACGCGTGGACCGCCTTCTACGGTGCAGTCGGCGAACTGGCCTCGGTCATCGCGCCTACTCTGCTCGAACCACTGCAGTCCGCCGCCACACTGCGCTCCCGAATCGACCCTGCACTCTGGGACGAACTGATCGAGCACCCCTTCGGTGAATCCGTCGAACGCCGCTTCACCGACGACACCGTCCGCGGCGTCGTCGCAACCGACGCCGTCATCGGCACCTTCGCCGGACTGCACGATCCATCCCTGATCCAGAACCGCTGCTTCCTCTACCACCTGATCGGCAACGGCACCGGCGAGTGGCGCGTACCCGTCGGCGGCATGGGCGCCGTCACCGACGCCCTGGCCGACGCAGCCCGTCGAGCCGGCGCCTCACTCATCACCAACGCCTCAGTCACCTCTATCGAGGTCGACGGCGTGCGTGGCTCGGTCACCTGGCTGGGCGGCGACGGCGAGCGCTCCGTGGACTGCTCCTACGTGCTGGCCAACGTCGCCCCGGCCACTCTGGACACGCTGCGTGGCCGTGAGGTCTCCACGAAGCCCGAGGGTTCCCAGCTCAAGATCAACCTCCTCCTCTCCCGCCTCCCCGCACTCCGCTCCGGCGACGACCCCACCCGCGCCTTCGCCGGCACCTTCCACATCGACGAGGACTACACCCAACTCGAGACCGCCTACCGCACCGCCGCCGGCGGCACCCTCCCCGCCGTACCGCCCTCAGAGGTCTACTGCCACTCGCTCACCGATCCGTCGATCCTCTCCCCCGAGCTGATTGCCTCCGGCCACCACACCCTGACCGTCTTCGGCGTCCACTTCCCCGCCCGTTTGTTTGCCTCCGACAACGATTCCACCCGCGCCGAAGCCACCCGCCGTACCCTCGCCGGCCTCGACTCCTACCTCGCCGAACCTCTCGCCGGCTGTATCGCCACCGACGCCGACGGCAACCCGTGCATCGAGGCCAGAACGCCGTACGACATCGAGGAATCCATCGGCATGCCCGGCGGCCACATCTTCCACGGCGACCTCCAGTGGCCCTGGTCCACCGACGACACCACCATCGGCCGCTGGGGCACCGAAACCGACACCGCCAACCTCCTCATCTGCGGCTCCGGCGCCCGCCGCGGCGGCGCCGTCTCCGGCCTCGGCGGCCACAACGCCGCCATGACGATCCTGACCCGATAACCGATTTCGCATCTCCCCAAATCCCCTGCTAAGCTCCTCTTCGTTCGCAAGCAAGACCACAAAAGAACATGCGCCGCTAGCTCAATTGGCAGAGCAGCTGACTCTTAATCAGCGGGTTCGGGGTTCGAGTCCCTGGCGGCGCACAACATGCAGGCCCGGGCACACATCGCAATGTGCACCGGGCCTTCGTGTTGCCCGCACACACTCAAAACGCACTCATTTGATCCGGCGGCGTCAACCTGGGCCATCTGCCCGTCTTGATCTGATCGTGACTGTGCGTCATGTCACAGCGATGCTCGTCGTTGGCCACGTTCCAAATTCTCGACCTCCAAGACCGTTGAGCACCCCAACCATCACCCGGTTGGAGGCATGACATGGCACGACCGACCATCCCACGCGGCTCCTGGGGAACCATCTCCACCTGGCCGACCAAGACCGATGCCAAGGGCAAGGCCGTCCAGCACAAAGCACAGGCGAAGTTCCGCGACATGGACGGCCACATCCGTCCCGTCAGCGCCTACGGTCCCACCAAGACCGCCGCCGAGCGCTCGCTCCTGAAGAAGCTCCAGGACCGCACCAGAACCGGCCACTCGAATGACCTGACCGCGATGCACAAGATCGACGCCCTGATCGATCTGTGGGAGCAGAAGTTCAAACAGCTCATCGAGCTCGGCAAGCGCTCCCCCACCTCCTACGACACCTACGAACGCGTCATCCGCAACCACATCCGCCCAGCCATCGCCGAACTCCGCATCGGCGAAGCCACCACCCAACGCCTCGACAAAGTCATCTCCACCATCAGCGACCGATCCGGCACCTCAACCGCCAAAACCGCCCGCGCGATCGTCTCCGGCATGATGAGCCTCGCCGTCCGCTACGGCGCCATCACCACGAACCCGATGCGCGAGATCGAAGCCATCGAAGGTGCGCCCAAGAACCCACCCCGCGCCCTCACCGCCGAGGAAGTCACCCTTCTCCGCCGGAGCCTCGCTGCCGACCCACGCGCCGTCGACGCAGACCTCCCCGACCTCGTCGCCTTCATGCTCGGCACCGGCGTCCGCATCGGCGAAGCCCTCGCCGTCACCTGGTCCCAAGTAGACCTCGAAGCCGGCACCGTCGAAATCACCCACACCATCGCCCGCGTCCGCAGCCAAGGCCTCCTCCGTCCAAAGCTGGTTTGCCCGAGCCCACGTCCACCTTCTCGATTCCCGGCCACCCTCACAGCAGAGAACAGCAGTGGCTCGTTACAGCGCAACCGGCGGCACTACCCATTAGTACACCGGTCCCGGTCGACACCAGGACGATGTCGGTGCACCGGAGCCAACTCTCGGATGACCACGGAGCGAGTCCACTCGACACGGACTCTCTCAGCACCGGCGGCGCTATGTGTCGTATTCCAGGCCGTCCCATGGTTCGTAGTACGCGATGAAGTCCCCGGGCTCGATGTTGATCGAGTAGACCCCGTCGAACTCCTGGCCCACCCAGCCGAAGGTGACTCCGTCGATCTTCTCGGCGAACGGCTCGACCTCGATCGGCTCCAGCAGGTATTCGCCGAGCTCGGCCAGCCGGGCAGCGACGAGCCCCTCCGCATCGGCCGGACCAGCCTGACCTGGCGGAAGCCCTTCAGGACGACCAACCTTGTCGACCCTCACCTCGTCGAACGTGCCGTCAGCCTTCCACAGGAACAATCCGACATAGGCCGACGCCTCATCGAACAGCTCATCACTCAGGAAGAACCTCCGCCCGTCCTCAGCAGTCCCCGCATACGGCACGTGATAGTCATCAGGAACGATCCTGAAACGCGCGGGTGCTCGATGCATCACAACTCCTTCGCCCGGGTCCGTCGGCATCAAGGCACAGCTTGCCAGTACGCCGGACACCGAACGCACGTCCGTCTATTGCCGGGCAGACGGCGAGGGCGGTGCTGGTTCGATCCCCACGACATGTAGGTGGCAAGGCGCAGCCGCCGAACCCGCAGGGAGCGGGTTGTCTCACGCACGTACCGCACGCCACCGCACCCGAAAGGCGGCTGGCAGTTTGTGCTGATGCTCGCCGTCTTCAGCGGCTGCTCTCGGCTCCGCCGTTGACCTGCATCACCTGCGCCGTGATGTGGCCTGCCTTCTCGGAGGCGAGGAAGTGCAGCAACGAAGTGACGTCGCCCGGTACGCCCACACGGCCGGTCGCCGTCTCCTCGGCACGCAGCCTCAGCCGCTCTTCGGTCAGCGGTTCACCGAAGAACGGCGTATCAGCGATCAGCCCCGGCGCCACGGCGTTCACCGTGATCCCACGCGGACCGAGCTCATGAGCGAGCCGAACGACGTACGGCGTAAGCGCGGCCTTGGCTGCACCGTACGCCACCCTGCCGGATCCACGCAGCGCCGAGATCGAGCTGACGAACAACACTCGGCCGGTCTCGTTCGTCAACTGAACCTTGAGTGCCTCCGTCAGGAGCACGGATGTAAGCGTGTTAAGCCGGAAGTTCAGCACCCAGTCGTGGGCGATCGTCTCCAATGGGTCGGCATACTCGACCTTCTCCTCGAGGACGCCGTTACCGCCGGCGCTGTGGATGACGACATCGACCGCACGACACTGCTCGGAGATGAAGTCGGCCGCCGCCCGGACAGCATGGGGATCACTCAGGTCAGCCGCAAAGTACGTCGCGCCGGGAATCGTCCCGGCCGCCTCCACGAGCACCTCCCGCCGCCGACCGAGGAGAACGACCCGGTCGCCGTCGGCGGCAAACGTCTCCGCGGCCGCGAATCCGATGCCGGTGCCGCCGCCACTGATCACTACGGTGCGCCCCATGCATCGATCCTAGGAGGTCCCGTCCCTGCCGCGCGGCCGAGCTGGCGGCTGGGGATAGGCCGCCAGGTCGATGCCGCCGGGCAGCTGGGCGAGGCCGCGCCCGCCAGAGCAGCTGGCGCTCGTCCCTGGTGGTCTCCGTTGTCCGGTACTACAGGCACTGTTACGAACTCACCCCGCGCCATCGCCGGTGCCACGCCAATCGCAGTTATCCTGATAGAGGCGAGTCGACGTGGTACCAGATCGGACGCATCGCATGATTGACGGACGTACGGCGCGGCGCTCCCGCGTTGGTACCAGAGTGAGCCGCTCCTGGCTCTGTCCCGCATGACACCGCGGTCCGGTGGCGAAGCAGAGAAGATCGGCCACCGTTACGAGGGGACGTGGACGGTCGGACGCGTCTTGGAAGTTCTGCAAGGCGAAGCTGAATCTCTACGGATCGAACCGCTCGGTGATCTTGGCAAGGGCGTCGAATTTGTTCTCACCCGAGGCGACGGCTCCGTTGAGGCGCACCAGGTCAAGAGGCAGTACGGACAGTCGAACAGCTGGAACGTAAGTGCTTTCACGAGCCTTGGGGTATGGGCTGCCGCTGAGCGTCACGCCGGGGAGGGCCGGGACTACCACTTCGTTTCGATGCTCCCGTACCGCGATCTTCAAGAGCTCGCTGAACGCGTGCGCAACTCGCAGGACCTGCCGTCGCTGATTCACGGATCCCTCCCGGGTGGGTCGGACGTGCTGTTCACTCAACTTGGAGACCTCTACCGCACACCGGAGAACGCGTATCGGATCCTGAAGCGATTCCACATTCGGGTCATCGACGAGATCGAACAGCAGCGCGGCAACGCGGCAATCGCGGAACTTCTGTTGGAAGGCGGAGGCGGAAAACAACTCAGAGCTGTCCTGAGCGAGGTCGTCGACCACAGCATCGACATACCTCTGACCGCTGATGCGATCGACGCGTCGCTGCGTTCGTATCAGGTTACGCGGAAGTCATCGGCCGACCACAGAAGCGTGTCCCAGGCCATCACGACTATGACCGCCGACTGGGTACGCCGCACAGCAGAACTGTTGATGACACCGGTGATCGAACGCACCGAAGTTGCGCAGATCCAGAATCTGCTGTCGCAGCCAAAGCGGATTCACTTTGTAGCTGGCCCCGCAGGCGGTGGAAAGACCGGCGTCCTACACCAGACCGTCGCGGAGCTCGTTCACAATGAGGTGCCGACCCTTGTGCTGCGGATGGACAGGTACGGTCACCTCGCTTCAACCGCCGAGCTCGGCGAAGTCCTTGGCCTAGGAATGTCGCCGGTCGCAGGGTTGGCTGCCAGTGCGAGAGGCGAGCGATGCGTTCTGGTCATCGACCAACTGGATGCCGTCAGCCTGGTGTCGGGACGTCTTCCCGACAACTTCGACATCGTGTCTGACCTCGTCGCGGAGGCGGCAGCCGTCGACTCGATGCACATCATCCTGGGTTGCCGACAGTTCGATATCGACAATGACCATCGAATGCGCACTCTACAGAGCCGCACGGGCGCTACGACCCAACTCGTATCCAGCTTGACCGATGAGCAAGTTCGCAGAGCGATCGCCGCTATCGGACTCGACTCGAACGCTCTGACTGCTGGCCAGTTCGAGATCTTGCGACTTCCTCTCCATCTCTCCCTCCTCGCGAGTGTTCCGGTGGAACCGAGCTCGCTGGCCTTCTCCACGACCCAAACGCTGTTCGACGCCTACTGGGACCACAAGAGACGGGCCGTGCGCCAGCGACGTACAAGTACACGGTTCGATCAAGTCACAGGCCGGCTGGCAGATGTCATCAGCGAACGGCAGGAGCTGTCGGTGCCAATCGCAGTGCTCGATGCGGACGATCTTGCCGACGACAGCGATGTGCTCGTCTCGGAGCAAGTCTTGATCCGAGACGGCGCGAAGGTGGCCTTCTTCCATGAAGCGCTGTTCGACTACGCCTTCGCGCGTCACTGGACGACCCGTAGGAGCTCGGTCCACGACTTCCTGACTTCCGGGGAGCAGGAACTCTTCCGCCGGGCCCAAGTGCGACAAATCCTGACACATCTCCGGGCAACCGAACCAGGTCGCTTTGTCGACGAGGTCCAAGAGCTGCTGACGAGTGTTGAGATTCGCGTCCACATCAAGGACGTGATCCTGAGTCTTGTTGGCGGCTTGCCTGACCCGACTGTCGCTGAGGCGGTGGCGCTGGTCAGGTCAGCGGAGACGATTGGGCTCCTGAGCTCTCGCATCTGGGCTCGGCTCGCTCACCCGGCGTGGTTCCGTCGCCTCTGCGATGACGGCCTGCTCGAGGAGTGGCTTGCCGGCGATCAAATGCACCAGGACTGGGCCCTGCGACTGATGGCCAGCTCCGCAGGCCTATCGGGTAGAAGGCTCCACGGTCTACTCAGTTCGGTACGGGCAACGCCGCACTACGGCGAGTGGTTCCGCGCAGTAATCAGCGGAACCGAGATCAAGGCTAATCCGCAGATGTTCGACCTCCTCCTGGATGCAGTCGCTCGCGGATATTTCGAAGGTCATGAGGAGAAGATCTGGTTCCTTGCTCAAGGCCTGACAGCCGAAGCAAAGATCACGCTGCTATCCGCATACCTCAACGACCGGGCCAGTTCCTTCGAGGTCGATCGCAGCGGGCGCATCGTCGCATTGAAAGCGCACGACTATCTCGGCAGCGAGCTGATCCGCGAAGCCGCCGGACAGGCACCCTTCAGATTCGTCCAGCATCTCCTACCCTATGTCGTCACCGTCATTGAACGCACCGCGCTGAAACGTAGCGACGAGGCACTGCCGAGAGACACCAACTTCTCGCTTCGCTATCCGAACTTCCCCAACGACGACCTTGGCGAAGTCCTTTTCGGCGCCCTGACGGACGCCCTGCGAAGCGCTGCGTCAAGTCAGCCGGAACAGCTGAGCCCAATACTGGACCACCTGTCGGCATCTCTGTACGACAGCACCCAATGGCTGCTCTATCAGGCACTCACCGCAGGAGAAGAGACTTACGCCGAGCGGGCTGGATCCCTGCTTCTCGAGGGTCGACACCGGCTCCTTTGCGGCGATGCCAGTCACTCGCTGTGGGCGACACGACTTCTGCTTCAAGAACTCAGCCCCTATTTCAGTGACCTCACCTTCGCCCGTCTCGAGGACCAACTTCGTTACCTGCGGTTGTCGTGGGAGAAACCAGGTACGACCGCGTCCGCCTTCTGCCTCCTCTCGGCGATGGACGAGCTGCGACTGTCTGACATGAGTCGCGCCCGCCTACAGGAACTGCGGCGGGCGTTCGGAACAGACCAGCCATCGGAACCCGTGGGGATTGTCGAGCTCGAGGCCGGCTCGCCCATCCCCGATGAGGCTACGGCTCGTATGACAGACACGAACTGGCTACAGGCGATGGCCAAGCACGGCGAGGAGCAGAACGGCTCATCGTTCTTCGGCAATGGAGCCCGCGAGCTTGCGCAGTCTCTGCAGAGCCGCGCGTCGGAGAACCCGGATCGCTTCGCACGCCTCGCCGTGAGCCTCACGTCCTCGACCAATCCCGTATACAGCTACCACCTACTCATCGGACTCGGCGAGGGCGCACCCGGAGACCCTGACCTTGTCTTCGCTGCGGTCCGGCACATCGCCTCCCTCGGACAGGGTGAGACCGACCGCTGGCTGGCCTTCGCTCTGCAAAAGCACCTCCGTACTGTTCCGTTGGACATCGTTGATCTCCTGCTGCAGCGTCTCCAGACCAGGAGGGCTCCTGAAGATGGTGCGGGCAACGTCAGCATGTCCCGCGGCAACTGGGACAGCCTTCGGTTCAACGGCATGAACTCGACTCGCGGGAGCCTCGCCGAAGGACTTGCCAACCTGCTCGCACTTGACGTGGACGGCTCCAGGGCAGACCTCATCGTCTCTGTCCTTCCCCAGCTCGCACACGACCCGTCAATAGCCGTCCGTGTCAACGTCGCAAGAATCGTTGAGGGCGCCGTCAGACGTGCTCGCATCGAGGGCTTCGATGCCTTCGAGGTTCTGCTCCAAACCGACGACAGCCTGCTTGCGTCGCCGGCCGTACGCCGCTTGGTCAGTCTCGTCGGCGGTCTCAAACCGGACTTGGTGGCCCCAGTGCTTCGACGCATGCTGCACTCGCAGAGCAACGAAGTACGTCAGGCAAGCGGCGAGCTCGCAGTAGTTGCCGCAGCTGAGTGGAATCTTACGGACCACCTGGGCTTCGTCCTGTCCAGCTCCGATTCAGCAGCCCATGCCGGTGCCGCAACAGCCGCCGCTTACCTTCTGCCCCGCACGCTGAATGTCGAACTGGTGAAGGGCGTCTTGACGACAGCGCTCAACTCCTCGCAGCCGGACGTTCAGACGAGTGCCGCAAAGGTCACTGACAGTCTTCGTGTTCGCCCGCTTCTTCCCTTTCGCGACATCATCATGACGCTAATCAACTCCCCCTCCTTCGTTCACGCCCTGCCTCGGCTACTCATCACGCTCGAGACCGCGCCTGACCAGGTCGACGAGCTGGTCCTAGCCTGCGTCGAGCGAGCGGCAGGCGATCTGGGCGCCGATATCGGAAACATCCAGACAAGCGCGGCGCACCATGGATACCGGCTGGGACAGGTCGTCGTTCGCGCACTTGCCCAATCGAAGATTGGCTCACAGCGAGGAAGACTGCTCGATGTACTGGACCGGCTGATCGTTCTCGGCGCCTACGGCGTCGACGAGATGATCGACAAGGCGGAGCGCTGAATCTGGCAACGCCCCGCCCAAAAGCAGAGGTCCAAGGCCAGACCTACAGCACACACGAAAGCTGGCCGCTCGCGTCGGAAGGGCTATGGAGGTCGGCTGGCCGTTGGCCAATTTCTGGTCCAGCCGCTCACTGACGAAGAGATCTCCGAACGGCTCGGCATCAGTGTGCGCACGGCACGCTACGACATCGCCGCGATTCTTGAAGCACTTGATGCGCCGAACCCTCTCGTCGCCGGGCTCCGGTTGAGGGGGCGGATCGGCGGCTGATCAAGCGCCGGCCAGCGGCCACCGAGCCGGTCCGCAACCGTGACGTGCGAGGTCGCTCAGCCGAACCGCTGACATCAGCTGGGCCAGGTTCACTTCCGTCCTCGCCAGGCTCGAATAATCCGGCAGCCGCGCCACCAACGAGTCGGACAGCCCGGGTTCGGCTCCCACCAGGCACCTCGATTCGTAGGCTTTCCAGAGGTCCGTGAGTGGCGCCCGCGCCGGAGCCGCCTTCCACGCGCTGCGGCTCAGTTCGTCGCCGGCCTTCTCGATCAGACGTCGTTCGGCCGTCGGCACGGGACGGTTCGAACACTTCGCCTGCGCAGCCACGATGGTCGCGTGGCGCAGGAGCTCGAAGGAGTCCATCGCGCCCGACCTGCCCGTACGCCACGACGGCTGTGCACGCCACCGGGCGGGACAGGTTCCCCCCGCGTTGACCGCCAACGCCGCCGCATAGGAATCGTCCGCTGACCCGACGGGATACGGACCGGCGAGTTGTGCGGGCAGGTTGGCCGCGGCACTGGTCGCAACGACGATTCGCACGTTGTCCAGGGCCGATCCGTCTGTCATCGGTGGGGTCTCGCGTACCGCGTCGAGATGTTCGGCGCGGAAGCCGAGCATCCGCAGGACGAGCACCGAGTAGTGCAGGCCCGTGGCATCGATCTGCACACCCTCGTCGATCCGGCCGCCGACCTCCGCGCGCAGCTCCAGAGCACCGGCGGCGCGGTCGTCGACCTCGACGGTAGTACCGGAGAGTTCGACGTACTCGGCACAGGTCTGGTACGCGATCGGCGGAATCAGCTCTCGGTAGGTCGGACGCAGGCGCAGCAATTCCAGGCAGGTGTCCGGTACTTCCAGACGTCGACCCGACGCAACGAGAAACTTCCCGGCCGTCAGCGCAATCTCCTGCCCCTGTGGAGTGACCGGATCCGTCTCCAGCACCGCCTGGGCGGCTCGCCCGGCCCAGGCGTCGGCACCGGCGCAGGTGACGCCGATGCGCCGGGCCAGCGACAGCAGACCGGTGGCAACGATCACACGGTCCTCGCCCGCGGCCGGGCACAGGCCTCCACCGGGAAGGTCGGTGTCCTGGAGATCGCCGGCACGTTCCAGTACATCCACCCCGCCCGCAGTCGCGGTCACCGCGGCCGGGTCGTGCCGGAGCAACCCCGGCCGCATGGTTCGCAGGCGTTCACGAACAGCAGCACGCAGCCGTGCCGACATCGCGCCGGTCGCGAGTACCCGAAGCCGGGTCAGCAGCAGAGGTTCCTGAGTCTCCTCCCGAACCAGCCCGTCGGGCGTCTCGACGCCGAGCTTCACGGTCGCGCGCCGGCCGAGCTGCCGCAGGGCGGCGGCGGCACGCAGTGATTCCGCGATCTGTGGCTCGTTCCCCGTAGTTTCGGCGATCACCACGCCCTTCTCCTGCCGGGTGAGCAAGCGAGCGACAGTGGCAGCGGTGTCGGCCTGCCATTTGGCCAGCGGCGAGCCGTCGGGGCCGACGTCAAACATCGGCGGCGAGGGCACCGGTCCGCCGGCGGAATCGTCCTGGCGGGTACCGCCTGACCCGAAGCCGCACGCCTGCATGGCGAGGCACAGCGTCGAGAGGCCGATGAGGGCCGTTATCGAGCGCGCCGGGCGTCCGAGCACGATCAGTTGTGCCCGCGCCGCAGTCGAACCGACACGGCAGACCTGGTTTCCGCGCTCCCGCTCGGTGAGACGAACCGGACCGAGACCCGGTGGGTGTAGGCGTCGAGTTTGCCGGTGTCGGTCGACCGGGCGTAGACGTCGTCCTCGCCGAAGTTGTACGACGTCCACCCAGCGGTGTTGCTTCGCCACGGCACCGAGAAGGACGACTTCTCCGCGTAGTCGGAGAGCGTGCACTTCAAGCCCCAGCCGAGGTCACAGCTACCGACGTGGGTGCCTTCGACGGTCCACGAGTGCCCGATCTTGACCTTGCCGCCCTTCACCAGGGCCCCGCGAGAATCGCAGCTGCGGAGCTCGGCCTTGGCCTTGCTCCAATAGATGTGCAGATGCCTTCTTCCATTCCAACGCACGTAGTCATCCGCTCTGGCGATGCTGAATGCGCCCGCAGAGCCCCACCCCCGGGCTTGAACGCAGCTGCCACGCCCCGACAGCTTCAGCCTGTCGACGTCGTCGG
Organism: Kribbella sp. NPDC056345; assembly: GCF_042262745.1. NCBI lineage: Bacteria > Bacillati > Actinomycetota > Actinomycetes > Propionibacteriales > Kribbellaceae > Kribbella > Kribbella sp. NPDC056345. The sequence continues at coordinate 441,795 of NZ_JBHJQQ010000001.1, forward strand.
CCGCAGCAGCCTCGGACGCGGTGACGATCGACAGCGGCAGGGCGGCGGCGATCGCCATGGTCCCTGCCAAGATCCCTCTGAACATACCTTCTCCTCGAGTAGCCGGGCCGGCGGTCGGCCCCTGGGCGCGACTGGCGCCGCCGTGATTCTGCGCGAGCCCGCTCATCATCGGCTAACCGCTCACTAACACCGGCCTCACATGTGGCCGAGCACAGACCAGGTGGTTGATGAATCGATTCTTCAAGACCCAGAATGTAAATCGTCGCCCGTCACGCCGGAATTGATGTGACGGATTTCCGCCCACCCGGACAGAGCGAGATCTCCGGGTTCGACGAAAGAGGATCCATGACCAGATCACGGAAGACGTCGCTGCTCGCGACGGCGTTGGCGCTCGCGCTGACGGTCACCGGAGCGGTGGTGCCGGGCGCGCTCGGCAGCACCGCAGCGCTCGCGTCCACCGGCTCGTCGTCGTTCAGCTTGGCCGACCCGAGCACCGTGCAGGCCATCGACGGCACCTACGTCACCTATGGCACGACCGTCGGCTCCGGTGCCGGCCCCCGCTGCGGCGCCCCGAGCGGCGTGACCTTGTACGTGCCCTTCCTCAACCACGGATCGGGCGACACGGTCGGCATGTCGGACTGCGCCGCCGGCGACGCACTCCCCTCCGGCCCCGGTTCCTGGGCGGTGGACAACGGCGCTGTCTGGGCACCTGGTGTGGTGCGGTTCAACGGCACGTACTACATGTACTACACGGCGACGAAGGCCGGCACCAGCCAGAAATGCATCGGGCTGGCCACCTCCGGCGGAGCCAAGAGCCCCTTTACCAACAAGGGCATCTGGGCCTGCCCCAGCGGCGGCCGGTGGGCCATCGACGCGAACCCATTCGTTGCCAACGGGAAGCTCTACGTCGCCTATCGAGACGACGCGATCACCTCGTACCCGGAGACCGGCATCTCCATCGTCCAGGTCGGTTCCGACGGCTTCGCCCTCTGGAACACCCGCCGCGACGCCCTGAAGAGCACCGACCTGGTCTGGGACACCATCAATGACTCCGGCAGCACCCACGTCATCGAAAATCCTTCGATCTTCGTCGGCGGATCCGGGCACTACTATCTGCTGTTCTCCGGCAACAACTGGAACAGTGCCCGGTACTCGACCGGCATTGCCGACTGCGGGCCCGATCCGATCCCGTCCAGCCGTTGCACCCTCTTGAAAGACGGCGCCAACCAGCCCTACTTCGGGTACACAGGCAGCGGAGGGCTCGGGCCGTACCGAGGGCTGCCCGGCAACCACACCGGCCCCGGCGCCATGGCCGCCTTCTACACCGAGGGCAACCGCCGCTGCGTCGTCTGGGCCTGGTACGACACCGCGACCGGCAAGCGACACCCGATCATCGGCGAACTGAAGCTCGACTCCAGCGGATTCCACGTCGAATGACGGGCGGGCGATCCACCGGCTTGCCCAGCGGCCGCCGGCGTACTCGACGCGATCCGATTCTCACCTCTGCCCACAACATTCACGTGACGGGAGTCCGAGCATGACCACCATGATGAGCAGGCGTAAGGCGCTCGCCCTCGGCGGCGGCGTGCTTGCCGGTGCCGTCGCGAGCACGGGCACCGCATCGGCGGCGACCGACTGGTTCCGGCTGCCGGTGATCACGGCGAACGTCGGCCGGGACAACCTGGGAGCCCGGGACGCCGCGTTCGACGCCGTACGCAACGCCGACGGCGAGCACCGGCCGCTGGTCTGCTTCCAGGAGATCAGCGAGGGCGATACCGGCGAAGAAGCGATGATCGATCACTACTTCGGCCCGCTCTACACCAAGGCGTTCTTGCGCCACGAGACGTCGTTCCGGATCCCGATCTGCGTCGGCAGGCCGTGGGTCGTGGTTTCCAGCCGGACCGAGCGCGCGCACGGCGGCATTCCCGGCGTGACCCCAACGCGTTGGTTCAACGAGGTCGTCGTCCGGCATCAGGACCATCCGTCCATCGAGTTCGCGGTGCTCAACACCCACTACATCGCGAACGCCTACAACGGCGACCAGCGCACAGACCTGCGCGACGAATGGTGGCTGATGCGGGACATCCACAGGGCCAGGGCACGCGCGCACCACGACGCGGGCAGGCTGGTGATCTGGGGAGCGGACACCAACCGCCCGGACTTCGGTACCGCGTCGGACCTGGCCGCGGAACAGAAGGCGTTCGGCACCGGCATCGATCGCCTGCACTGGTTGCCCGGCGACGGTTCCGTGCAGATCACCCTCAACACCACCAGGACTGTCAACATGAACGTCGACTCGCATGACGCCCGCCTAGCCATCTTCCACGTCCGCGCCGTCTGACGCCGATCCTGTCGTCGTCCTACGTGCAGATCCGAGGGGGTCGAAGGTCCGCGGCGGTCCGCGCCTTCGGCCCCTTCCGGCACCGTGCGCGGGCGCACGGCGCGTGCTCGTCAGGCCGTCGACCGCAGGCTCGCGCGACTTGATTGTGGCTGACGGAGCAGGCTCGAAATCGGACCCCAGAACGATGCCCTGATAAAAGGCCGAGCCTGCTGTGAGGCGCACTGCCAAGTCGTCGAAACCCCTTATCCGTAAGCTACTTGAGCTCCGCTGAGGTCTTGCCGAGGAGGCGGCGCGCGACGATCAGTTGCTGGATCTGCTGCGTACCCTCGAAGATGTCGAGGTACGGCGAAGCTAAACCGGATCGAAGCCTCAGTTCCCCCCTCTGACCTGCATCTTTATACCCATCCGTTCTCGACGCTGATCGGCCCTTGTCAACGTCCCACGGAGCAGTGACGGAGCAGGAGAGCTGACCGGCGAGATCCTGTCGACGCTGTGAGCCCTCGAAGTGTTTAGCGCGGGTAATCTGGTTGGCGGGCCCGAAGCCATATCCTTTGCCGCACACAGATGGCACTGGGCAGCTTCGCCGTCGGTTGAGGCCCCTCCTCGAGAGCTGCTCAGCAGTCGAGTCCAGGCAGAGTGCGCTAGACCTGGTCGGCACTCCAGTCTCCCCTTCGGTCAGCTTGCCCCGACTCTGCCTGCTGGATCTTCAGATGGGAATCTCGCCTCCATGAGGCCGGGCAGGCTCGGGAGCACCGCGGATCCAGCGGTGAGAGCTGCGGATCGCCGCTTGCCCAGGAGGTCTAATGGTGGTGATTCACAGTGCCGGACAAGGAGCTCCGAGGAGAGGTTGCGCGCACGCGCCGGCTCGGCACGACTAGCCAGCATCATGGTCTGCTGGGCAGCGAACAGGTAGCCCAAGCATGCCGAGGGCCGCGGCCACGGCCCCTCACTAAGTGGCTTACAACGAAAGGCACAGCCATGGACCTCGTCCAGTTCGCCGCGCATACGGCGTACCTCGATCCGATGTATGGAACCGGTCGTCTCGTCAGGCCACGTGCCGAGGACGACATCGGACCGCTAGAAGGGGTGGACCCCCGACGAATTTGGCTGCCTAACTGCGATGAGTACGCGACGGTGCCGGAGCTCTCCCTGCACTGGGCAGACTGGGAGTCTGCGGTCCAGGAGCTCTACCACCGAGGCTGGGAGGTACTCGAGGACGACGACGGCGACATGTTGGTCAGTGGTACGAGCGAGGACGGTCGAGTGGCCATCGGTCTTTACACGAAATCGATCATCGGCGATCCGGATTGGCTGGAGATCGAGGCCGCGATCCGCGAGCTCTGCGCCGCCGCCGACGTACGTCCACGCTGATCCGCGACCGACGCCAGCCCGCGGAATTCTCCGCATGATTTCTGAGGTTGGAGTACCGCTGGCGCACACCGAGAGCTCCGGCACTCATGGGCCAGTTGCCTGTGAGTGCATAACCGTGGTTATGCGCTTCCATACAAACCCCGCAGATCGGTATCGAGCCTTACCAATTTCTGCCCGCATCGGCCGGGGACAAGCTCGCGGACTATCTCGAGCAACACGTCGCCCAGTTGCGACCGATCTGCTAGCTGCCTGACGGGTCCTGGGCAGCAACTGTTTACTCGTGCAAGGACGCGGCAGCTCTCTACAACCTGGCCCAGTTCACTTTCCGACGAGGCACGCCGCGACGCGCAGCCAAGCTTGTTTCACTCGCCGCGGCGAGTGACGACACGACGGCGCTCCGAGACCTCGCCCGGCCCACTACAACTCCGGGGACTATGAGGGAGCACAGCGGCATGCTCGGCGGCCGCCGACCTTGGTGACTCCCTGCGCTCCGCGAGTCGGAACGGCGCCAAAAGGTATCGTCGAGAATCCACAGCAGTACCCGCGCAGCGGCCGACCTGGGTACGGAGAGCCTCGAGTTCGACTCGCAGGTTGCCAAGCACGCAGAGGTGCAACTGCTTCAGTCGGCTGCGAGCCTCGGAAGGCGGCCGCCGAAGGGGCGGTTAGGATCCGGTGACGCCGCGGCGCAATCAGGCATTGAGTGGACAAAGGCCCCGGTCGGTGTCAACGGATTCGATGGGAGCATCTTGTACGGCCTCGGCGTCTCAGCAGGCAAGGCGATCCTGTCGGGAGGCGGCGGCACAACGCGGCTCTGGCTTGGTTCAGCCACTTCGTGATCAGCGAGCAGTTCACTGTCCAGCTGGGGCACGACACGTCATGGCGGAATCTGATCCTGGAAGGAAGCGCGCATGAAGGAGGAGATCGCTGTCCCAGCGACAACCGCGGCGTGAAGCGTAGGAACGATGCTTCGATCCGCGAGCAGCTCCGGGACGCTAGACCGGACGTCATGAAACTCGCGCTGACCTTTGTGCCGGGCCTTGGCGGTGCCACCATTGAAGCGTTGAACGCCTTCGAGGCCCGGGCCCGACGACGCCAATTGGTGTCGAGGTCGTCGAGAGGCTCGACACCGACCTCGCGCAGCTGGAACAGCTACTCAACGACGATGGAGATCTCGCAGACCTCTGGGTGCGCGGAATGCAGGCTGCCAGGAACGCGCGGGCTGAGCCTAAGCTCGAGGCCTTCGCAGCGATCTCAGCGCGTTCGCACGTCGCGACTCGAAGCAAAGACCGGCGTCTACTCTGGCGAGCATCATGCTGCGAGTCCTCGACTCACTCAACGAAGAGCATATTGAAGACCGCGCAAGCATCGAGAGCTTCGAGGCCGAGGGGCCAGCGCTCGACCAGGAAGGCAACGCCGAACCCGCTGGCCGACCGCCCGGAGCAACTGGAGCACACCTTGAACTACCCGGCGAGGGTGATCGCGATCGTGGTCAACTCGCTACTTTCCTACAGCTCGTCCGGGACACGCATGAAGGCACTTGGGCCGACTCGAAGGCACGGGCCCCTATGCGCTGACTGAGCTCGGCTCGAACCTACTTGCCATGCTCCGCACAACTCATGATCAAGGTGCTGAGTCCGCCGGCCAGCCGACCAGCTCAGCCGGTCGGCCTCTCAGCTCAGACTGCCGATGACCGTCAGGTCGGCGTTCGCGCCCACAGCTGAGGTGCGCGCCGACCGTAGGAGGGTCTCAAGACGGAACAGACGCATCAGGTCTGCGCTCGGAGAAGTCGGCAGCGGATCGACTCTGAGCGACTTGTACCTCGCCTCACTGACATGCGGCTGGACGATCACCACCATGACGGGATCTGCGACGGATCGGCTGTCGAACGCGTCCAGAAACTCTGCACGGGTGGGGACGCTCACGCCGTTCGTCCACGTTGCCGGCTTGTCGATCAGTGGGTTCGCGAGCCGTAGTCGCAGCAGATCCAGGTCCGCGAGGAAGATCAGGTTCTTTACTGCCTGACCGACCACTACTTCATAGGCAGCCGCAGAGATCTGGCGCTTGGCCGAGTCGCTGTCGGCTCCCTTGACGTGGATGATGCTCAAGACCCCGGCCGGAGAGACGTGCAGAAAGTCGGCCAGCTCGCCAGGGCCGTCATCGCAGGTCAGCCAACCTTCCTTGTAGTGCCCCGCCACCCAGTCGAATAGCGAGGTGCCGCCCGCTTCGATCTTGTCGTGAATCGCTTGCGTAGCTTTCGTCAACGGGTCGTCGCCCTCGGACTTTGTTGCCGGCTTCTCCTGCTTGATCTTGAAGGCCGAGAAGTCCTGGAAGTCCCAGTTCGGGAACGGATCCTTGGGGATTCGCGCAGTCCACACCTGCCGGTCGACGTACGCATGCCCCGACTGGTAATACACACTGATCAACTCCGGATACCGCAGAGCGTGGAGCACTCGGCTCACTGCATCGGAATCCGTCGGAGTGCTGTCAGGATCGACCCCAATCACAAGTTTGCATTTGCCGTTCGCGCGACTAACCGAAGCCGAGAGTCTCCCGCCCACGGCTCCGTTCAGGCCGACCTCCAACTGGAAGTTGGCACTCGGCCCCCCACGAACGATCAGTACGGCGTTCTCGAGTTCGGCGGCCGCTTCGTAGACATCCTCGGACACCATTCCCCCGAGCAGGTCAGGTTCCATGATCGAGATGTCATAGGCCCCGTGAACGACGGTCAGATCCGTCACCTGCCGAGCAAAGAAGGGCAGCGCCCGGGATTCCGTAGTCCCCGTCGCCAGTTCCAGTTCGAGGACTTCGAACAACTCGAGCACGGCTGTCACAAAAATCGAAAAGTCCGCGGCGGCCTTGAACCAAACCGACGACCGACGCGGCGTCGTCCCTACCGTGCCGCGAAGCACCACTCGCGCCGCGTCATCGGCCAACACCGCCTTCCCCGACCCCATCGTGAACGAAGCGTCCTCCCATGGATTGACAGCTTCTTCGAGCCGCAGACCACCATAGTTCTTCACATCCGGACGCAAACTGCTCCTCCGATGGGTACCTCGCAGCCAGAGGCCCTTCGCCTGCCCTAGAAGCAACGCATTCTCCAGCACCGCTGGATGCAGCCGCCGGAACGGCGGGGCGGGCTCTCGATCGAGCCATCGCTGCAGGCGATCCTCTACATCACCCTCGGCCCGCACGGCGACGAGATCGCCTCGCCGGAGCACGACCGTCAGATCGTGCACCGTGTCCTGGAACCCGGAATCCGGCCCGAGTGTCCACGAGGGGGCATGCTGAAGTCGTCGGACGAAGCCGCCCAGCTGCGCCAGCCCGAACTGACCCGCATAGTCGGCAGCCGTGTCGGTGCTACTTGAAATAGCCACGATGTCGACGTCTCGCCCGATCCGCCGCCGGCCGTGTGTCGCGAGATAGGACTCCAACTCAACGAAGGCTGCGCCTCTGTCCTCAGCAACACATTGCAGGACCACGACCGTGACGTACGGCCGCAGACTCTCCCATCTCAACGCTTTCATATTGGTATTCATCGTCCCCCACCCCACTCCCCCAAGTGCGAGCTGGAACAGTAGCCGATTGCGCCCCCAGAAGGAACACTTTGCGCAATTGATCGGGGTACCTGCTGGACCGAATTCACTTGTCGTGTTACATCACTGCCAGGTCACCTGGTTTGTATCCTGCGACGCTGATCGGTGTCACAGTTACCGACTACCAACCGGCAGAATAAGGAAAGTTGCTACATAAATTAACGATCAACGCCGCAGGTGAGTGGCAGGAGACGCCTTGGCAGCCTTGTGGGGCTCGTGCCGACGAAATCGCGTGTATCAGACAGGTGGGATCGATGCTCCCTTTACCGAGACGATCATTCATCCACGCTGTCGCTTGGAGACCTGGCACATGAATTGGATACCGCTTGCCTCCAGCGTTGCCCAGGCAGCCGCCTACGATCCGATGGCGCAGACCATCTTCATCAGGCGTTGGCAGGGTGAGGTGTGGGCCTTCGAGCAGTGTGGCCCGGAGATCTGGAGTGCCTTCATGGTTGAGGGGATCAGCAAGGGCGAGTACATCTCGCACGTTCTCGAGCGGCGGCCGTACCGCCAGGTCCGGACCGTCTGATCGTGGTCACGCCGGTGGAGATCGCCCTGGGCAAGGCAGTTCTCGACACAGCTGGGCGATCGGTCGGCTTCTTCTTCCGGAGATCGGCGCATCGCGATGCCGGTGGTGGACGCAAACTCGAGTGGCTGCGGGAGCAGATGGATCTCGCCGACACGGCCGCGTTGATGGTGGCGCGAGCTGTAGGGCGAACACAGGCGAATGCGATGCTCAAGTACTTCGACTCGGCCGAGTTCGAATCCGCGCTCCGGCACGTGCTCGCTACGCGGATCTTGTACGGCCCCGACTTTCGTGACCAGGCAAGCAAGGTGATCGCGCTGGTCGGGGCCGGCATCAGGATGTACGCGCCCACCCCCAGCCGGGCATTGAAGGATGCCCAAGCAGAGCTGGTCGTTTTGGTAATCGATCTGGTGGACAGCCTGGTGAAGAAGCAGGCCAGCCGACTGCTCAAGTTCGCTGCCGATCCAGCGTTCCGCAGCCTGCTGGAACATCAGGTCAGCGAGATCGAGCTCGTGATCGACTCGGTCGTGCACACCGGCGACCCGCGGCTGGTCATCCGTTGGCTCGAGCAGTACCAGAGCGCGGCTGTGCAGAGGTACTCGCGAGTTCGAACGCCCCACTGGAACGATTCGGTGCTGCAGCCGATCGATCAGATTTACGTTCCGGCACGGTTCAAGTTCGGCGCGAACGTCTCGCTCGACGACGAGAGAGTCGTCGCAGCGCGTCAGGACTGGTACACCTCCACCAGCCGCCGACTCAGAGCGGAGTACCAGAGCGAAGCAGCGCATGCCAATGCTCTGGCGGCCGCCAGAGCGAAGCGCGACGAACGAGAGGTCTCCTATCGAATGCTGCCGGCGGATCGCCTGGTGATCCTCGGCGATCCGGGCGCGGGCAAGACAACGCTAGGAATGCGGATCGCGAGAGATCTGCTCTCGCAGAAGCCGGTGGGCAGCGAAGACATCCAGGGGCTCGTGCCGCTGGTGATCACCTTGCGCGACCTCCCCAGGATGGCCGGTGCCAGCTTCGTCGAGCATCTGTCGACGCTGTGCGCCGAGAGCTTCCAGGCCCGTCCGCCCGACGGTCTGATCGAGCTGCTCCTGACAACCGGCCGCGCCTTCGTCATCTTTGACGGCCTCGACGAACTACCTGATGTCTCGCGCCGCGCCGACGTGGTCAGCTCCATCGAGGCGTTCGCGACGGCCTACCCCAATACGCGGATCCTGGTCACCAGCAGATTGATCGGCTACGAGCACGCCCAACTGGATCCTGGACTCTTCACGACGCTCCGCATCCTGCCGTTCGACGACCATGAAGTGCTCGAGTACGCGCGAACCTTCTTCAAGCTGGACGGCAGTATCGACCTGAGCTCGCGTCCGGGTGTGGCCCGCGCATTCTTCGAGACGACCGGGACGATCTCGGACCTGCGGTCCAACCCACTCCTCCTAGCGCTGCTCTGCAACCTCTACCGAGCGACCGGTTATCAGGAGCTGCCAAGGAGCAGACCCGCCGTACTCGAGAAATGCGCCCTGGTTCTCTTCGATCGCTGGGATCGGCACCGCGGTATCGGAAAGGTCCGCTTCGAGGAGGAGTTCGCGCCCACCATTGCCCATCTCGCCTATGTCATGTTCACGGACGTCAGGTTCTCGGACGGGATCTCGGAACGAGATCTACTCGCCGTGGCTCTCCAGTTCCTGCACCCGTCGCGATTCGCCAACGAGGACCAGGCGCGCACGTTCTGCTGGTCGCTGATCGAGCACTGCCGAGATCGTGCCTGGGTGTTTTCGAATGTGGTCTCGGCCGGGTCGATCGAAGATCCTCAGTATCACTTCACGCACCGCACGTTTCTGGAGTACTTCACCGCATCCCACATCGTCCGGCGGCACATGGTCACCGAGCGGATCATGCCGCTGCTGGAAGGCCCGATCAAAACCCTGGCGTGGGGGCTTGTGCCGCTGTTGGTGTTCCAGATCCTCGCCCGAAACTTCGACGACGAGGCAGACCGCGCAGTGTTCCACCTACTCTCGAGCCCGACGGACAACGCGTCTCGTGGCCGAGTGGTTCGCTTCCTGGTCGACGTGATCCGCAACATCCCGCTCCAGCCCGCCACGGTGACGGCGATCGTCGAGAAGGCCGCCGAGTTCGCGACCGACCCTGGCGCCGACCGAGGGCCGATCGCCGCGTTCAACTCGGCCCTCAACGACGTTGAGAAGGTAGCTCCCGAGAACAGGGCCGCCTTTGCCCAAGCCTGTTTGCAAGCCGGCTGGAGCTGAAGAAGTGGTCTCAACCACCGGCGCATGGACGTGACCTGATTCGTCCGACCTGACCCAGCGATCACGATTCTCACAGTCCACCGATGCAGAGTGGTGACTCGGCCTCGGCTCGACGGACGCTGCCCGAACTGACCGGCGTTCGTAGGTCCGGCTTGCAACGATCGGCTCGTTCCTCGCGAGGCCGAACGTTTGACGCACTTCTTTGCGCACCTCAATCAACACGAGAGGTTGCTCAGCGATGAGAACCTGTGAGCACCGCCAGTACAGCAGACTCCTTACCAGTAAGAGCTTTCGCTCATCGTTGATAGTCTGCGCTCAGCCTCAGCTGTCAATCAGCCGGTTCGGGGTTCGAGTCCCTGGCGGCGCACAACATGCAGGCCCGGGCACACATCGCAATGTGCACTGGGCCTTCGTGTGTCTCCAACACACCAGATTGCCGATCGGCGCCCTCGATCTGATCGTGACTGTGCGTCATGTCACACCGATGCTCACCGTCGCCGGCCCCTATCGGATCCTGGGGAGCTATCTCGGTTTCCTCTTCACCGACTGAGCCGCGATTGCATCCGGGCAGGGTTACCTGGCGAGGTATCTGCGGACGTCGGCGGCGACCTGGATGCGGCTGACCATCTCGTACTTGCGCAGGATCTCGCGCAGGTGGGACTTCACGGTGCTGAGGCCGATGCCCAGTTCGGCCGACAACGCCTCGTTGTCGAGGCCTTGGGCCAGCAGTACGGCGACGCTCTGCTGAGCGGGGGTGAGCGCGGCGAAGCGTTGCTCGGGGCCGTCGTCGGCGTCGAGCATCATCTCGATCAGCTCGGACTGGACCTGTTCTGCGGTGCGGACCAGGTGGGTCAGCTGTCCGTGCGCCAGGGTCTGGTCCGGGTCCAGGCCGGCCAGGGCAGTGTCGGCGATACCGCGCAGGACGGCGATCCGGTTGGAGAGGTACTCCATCACGTGGTCGGATGTGAGGAGGTTCGGCGTTTCCTCGCCGGCCGGCAGGGACCGCAGCGCTTCGCGGTCCTCGGCCTCCCGGGTCAGCACCCTGCCGACGGTTGCCGTCAGCCACTCGAACGCCTCGACCATGTTGTCGTCGAACACGTTCGGGCGATAGCTGTGCATCGACATCATGCCGAACAGCTGATCGCGCCCGCCGGGCCCCGGACGGAACAGCGGCACCGTCACCACATCGGCCGACTGCCGGCTGACATCACCGCACGGGATACCGTGGCGCAGTACGGCGCCGTTGTCGTCGGCGAAGCGATAGGTCCGCCGGTGCCGCAGCAACCAGGCGGTCGGACTGTTCGGCCCGAAGTTGTGCGTCGAAGGGTCGTCGTACCGGCCGTCCTCGTAGCCGTACGGGTACCGGACCCGGTTCGTCCCGTGCAGGAATCCGACGTAGAACGTGTCGAGCGGAGCGAGCTTGCCGGCCACCACCCGGGCGTAGTCGTACAGCTGGTAGTGGTTCCCCCGCGGCATGCCCTCGATCTTGTGGTACGCCTCGCGCAAGATGATCGCCGTCACGGCATCCACCCGCGCCTGCGCAGCCGGCGTCTCCCCCACGTTCGTGCAAACCCTCCGGTCGCGAGCCCGACCCCCGTGCCAACCCGGCCCACTATCCTCCGGCCACTCACCGCTGCCAACCCCGAAACAACGCCCGAACCGGTCTCCGCCCGGACTCGTACCGGATGCTCCACACAACGACTGCTGACGCCCCATCGGCCTCCGGGAGAGACTCTGCTGCTTTCTCGTCCGGCTTCTCACTCGCCGAGCCGATGATGCGCATGCCCGAGACCCACGTCCCGACCTGCGCCAGGAGGCCGGCAGCGTAGAGGACCACCGCGACGATCCACTCGGCCAGTGGTACTTGGTACGACGCCTTGACCACGATGTAGGCCGTGTAACTCCAGGCGGCCACGTACACCCCGACGTACACGAAGAGCGAAGCGAACGCCAGCGGCCAGGGCGCTGCGTTGACGTCCATGATCCGGTGACTGACCGCGGATCTCCGGAGCCGTTCCGGCACCCCGGTACGGCGGAACAGCTCCTCCGTGATGATCCCCTGCGCGATCCCGTGGCTCATCCCGCTCAGGGCGACCAGCCCGTGGTAGACGATCACCAGGCAGAGCGGGAACGGCAGCCAGATCACGATGTCCCACGGCAGGGCCTTGGTGCCGAACTTCTCCGACAGCGTCAACGACGCGCCGAGATACCCGACGATGATCGTCATCATCACCATGCCGACGTTGAAGATGCCGATCGAGTCCGTCTTCTCCCCTTGATACAGCGCGCCCAGCGCCTCGACCTGCTCACCACTCGACACAGCTACCTCCCCTCAACTCGCGCGAGTACCGCCAGCAACGCACCGGCGCTCTCGGCCGGCCGCTCCACCAACGGGACGTGCCATCGCCCGTCCCGCCCCCCGACCGGTACGACGACCAGTCCCGGCAGCACCGCTGTCCACCCGCCGACCCCCGATTCCACATCGACCAGCGGATCGTCCGTCGCGTTCTGCTCGCCCTGGAAGTAGTAGGCCGGGCCGACGACAGCGCTCCATTTCGCGTCACTCGCGTCGACCCCGTGGTGACCGATGAACGCGCCCTGCGTCGCCATGGCCGCCGTACCGGCCCAGGCGGCGGCGTGATGCGCCGCACCGATCAACTCATCGTTGCCTCCAGCACCGACCGGTACGTCGCCCATCAGCCCGGCGACCCCGGCCCAGGCTGCCGTTGCGACTGGACCACCCCGATACCAATCGGCCGCGTCGATCAACCACCGTGGCCGTCTCACATCGAGGACACCGGAAGGTGCGGTGTCCAGGACCAGCACGACCTTCCCGTACGGAACGCCGTCGTACTGGTACCGCCGCAGGATCTCCATCGCCACCAGCCCACCCATCGACGCCCCGTAGACAACGACGGTTGCCGGCCGCAACCGCTTCAGCGCATCCATCACCTGGCGGTAGATCTGGTCCGGATCGACGCCACGCTCCGCGTAGTCGACCGCCACCACGGCGTCGTTCGGGCCCAGGTACGGCGCAAACGCGGTCGCGACCAGGCTGCCTTTCATCACGAATCCCGGCAGTACGACGATCGACCGCCGTACCCGTCCGTCGCGGGCGGGCGTGACGGACACCTCGGCATCGGTACCGGTCCGGAAGAGGCACGCCCCGACCAGCCCGTCGACGAGCAACAGGGCCACGAGAGCGCCGCCGAACCGGTGCAGGCGGCGGAACACGGTCCTCCTCACCAGATCCGGACGCCGCGGGAGGCCGGGATGCCGAAGACGATCAGGAAGACCGCCAGGGCGATCCCGAACCCTACGCCGAAGGCGCGGCCGCGCCAGGGACGGAGGAGCAGGGCCAGGATCTCGATCACGGCGAGGACCGAGAAACCCAGCCAGTACTGGACGTAACCGCCCTCGCCCTCGTCCCGCATCCGGTCGGTGATGAAGTTCGTCGTACCGTCGCTGGTCGCGTCCAGCACCCCCAGAATGACGCCTCCGATCAAGAACGGCACCAGAACTGTCACCGACAGGAACAGCAGTCCCCCGAACAGGAACCTGTCGATCTCCCTCCTGCGTTCCAGCAACTCGTCCCAGGTCTCCGGCTGAGCCGCCGGTAACGTGACCGTCGTACCGGCCCTGACCGGACGTGAGACGTCGACCGCGACCGGCGCCGGCTTCCGCCATTTGTTCACGTAGTACGTGAGCAGTCCGAACAGAAGGCTCGACACCAGGCCGGTCCCGACATCCTGCACCGCGCCCCACACCTCAACCGCCGGCGATGAACGCCGGCCGCACCGGGATCCTGCGTTCACCGCGGCCGTTGCTCTTGATCGTCCCCAGCAGTCCCTTGATCGGCCGCAACGTCACGAACGTCCCGTCGAACTCGATCTCGGCGTTGTATCCGGTTGCCTTGCTCATCTCTCGCCCCTCCCCCACCGGTCCACCCGGTGTTCGGATGCCGCCACTGTCGCAGCGCCACCCCACCCCGCACATCGCCCCCGGGACGGCGGTACACCACTCAGCCCCTCGTCCCCCGGACGAGACCCCAGCGGCAAGCGAAGCGCAGCCGCACAAACGACGAAGGCGAGGCGGCGAGCGCTGGTAACAGCGCCGCACACCTCGCCCATCGACTTCGTGTCCGTGTTACGGCGCCGGCAGCGGGGTCCCTGGGCACGTACGGTCCTGGGGCACCACGCCACCGACGAGGTAGTCCTCGACGACGTTGTTGGCGCAGGTGTTGTCGCTGGCGTAGATGCCGTGGTTTCCGTCGTTGGTGATGGTCACCATCCTGGATCCCTTGAACGCCTTGTGTGCGTTGCGGGCACCTTCGATCGGGGTCGCGGGGTCGCGCTCCGACTGAACCATCAGCACCGGGGGCACACCCTCGCCGTTGAGTTCCTGTTGTTCGGCTGGCCGGTTGTTCCAGAAGATGCAGGGCAGAGCCACCCAGCTCCAGCCGATCTTCGGGTACCGCGTGCCCTGCTGTGTCGAGTTCTCGATCTGCGACTGGCGGTCACCGGTGATCGGTCCGTCGTTGCACGAGTAGTGCCAGAAGCTGGCGTCGTATGCGTCGTCGTAGGCCGCCGTCGGGTAGTCGCCTGCCACCAGCGGACGCGGACCCCTTGGGCCGCGGTCGCGCTTCGCCACCACCTTCTCGGCAGCCGTGCGCGCGGCTGCCTTCTCCCCAGCTGTGGACCGTTCGTCAACAAGAGTCTTGACAGCCGCCATGTAGTCCGCCGTGTCGGCGAAGTAGCCCTTCCAGTACAGCCCGCCGTCGATGTCCCAGTCATACTGACTCGGGCCCAGCGGCAGTCCGCCGAGTTCGACCGGCTCTTCGGCAAGGGCGGCACGAACTTTTTCGTATGTCAGCCGTGCCGCTTCCGCGGTCCTGCCGTAGCCGTATTGGTAGTGGTACTTCGCCAGCCACGGCAGGAAGTCCGTACGCCATCGCCGTTCGAATCCCAGCGGCTGCTGGTCCCACGACTCGTGGAGGTTCAGCGTGAGGTCGCCGACCGAGTCGAGCACGACCTTGTCGACGTGCTCGGGGAACCGCTGCGCGAAGTGCGCGCCGAGCCACGTGCCCGCCGAGAACCCCAGCCAGTCGATCTTGTCGCGACGCAGGAGCACCCGCAGCAGGTTCAGGTCGTGAGTGGTCTGGAACTGGTTGACCAGCGGCCCGAAGTCACCGGAGAGCTGGTGACAGTTGTCGACGGTGCCCTCGACGTGATCGAGGATGGCGTCAAGGTTTCCCGCACTCCGGTTGCGCATGTCGAACTGGAATTCCGTACCGACGCCGCCGCCGCAGGTGACGTTGTCGCTCCCGCCGGTGCCGCGCACGTCGAACCCGATGACCTCATGGTGCTCGCGCACCCGGTCGCGGTGGTACACCTTGGCGGCATAGGTCCGCCCGGGCGCGCCAGGACCGCCGGGGTTGATCAGCAGGCTGTCCGTTGTCGCACCGGTCGAAGGCAGCCTGCTCACGGCGATGGTGATGTCCAGCCGCTCGTCGGGGTTGTTCCAGTCGAGCGGCGTTCGGTAACTCGCGCACTCCAGCTCGTCGACGCCCTCCCGTGACGACGGAGGCAACTCGCCTTCGGCACACAGATGCCAATCAAGGACCTGGGACGTATAACGACCAGGAATATACGGGGCGGCGCCTTCCTGGGTCTGCGCGGTTGCCGGGCCCCCGGTCGCGACGGCGGCGACCGTGACCGCCGCGAGCGTGGGGACCACCGCCCATCGCATTTTGCTGTGCAAACCTAATCGACGCAGCATGGTGCTGTCCTCTCTGCAGATTTCGCCGACTCCGGACATAACGCACCAGCGAATACAGCCCGAAGAAATGTCGAGGCTCCTGTGGTCATAGCTCGACCCGCGCCCTCGGCTCCCCCGAAAAGCTAAGGTGCGCCACCGGTACGGCGCTGCCCGTACTCCGCCCGTACTCCGCCCGCACCTGGTCCAAGCTGGACGTACCAGGCCATCCAGAGCGCTTTTCTGGGGATAACTTCGAATTCAAAGTAGGTACTATCGCGGGATGAGGGAAGCGGCGCCGGGCCTGAGTGGGGAGCAGCTTGGGGCGTACTTCGCTCTGGTGGAGGTCAGTAGCCTTCTTCAGTACGCGGTGGACGAGCACCTGCGCGTCGACGGTGACCTCAGTTATGTGCAGTTTCAGGTCCTCGCCCGGCTTGTCGACGCGCCTGGGGGCAAGCTGCGGATGACCGATCTGGCCGACGGTGTCGTGTACAGCCGTAGCGGGCTGACCTATCAGGCGGGCTTGCTGGACAAGCGTGGGCTGATCACCCGTTCGGCGTCCCCGGACGACGAGCGCAGTGTCATCGTGGCGGTCACGGATGTCGGCCGTGACCTGGTCGCCCAGGTGCTCCCGGGGCATGTCGACCGCGTCCGGGACCTGTTGTTCGAACCCTTGACCAGTGACGACGTCACCGCCCTCAACACCGTTCTGGGTCGGGTCCGCGACCACATGCGCGCCGCTCCGCCTCGTTCCGCCAAGCCTCGCGCGCGGCGCAACCAGACCGACTGAGGCGGGCGACAGCGATGGACCGCGCGTTGCTGGCGGACTTTCTCCGGGCTCGCCGAGAAGCACTGCAGCCGGAGGAGGTGGGACTGCCGCGGGGCGCCCGGCGTCGTGCCGGCGGGCTGCGGCGCGAGGAGGTCGCGGTGCTGGCCGGTATGTCGGCCGACTACTACAGCCGGCTCGAGCAGAAGCGCGGCCCGATGCCGTCCGAGCAGATACTGGCCGCCGTGGCGCGGGCGTTGCGGCTCAGCCCGAGCGAGCGCGAGCATCTGTTCGCCCTTGGCGGGCACGCGGCTCCGCGGCGCATCCTGCCGGACGACCGGGTGAGTCTGGCCATCAGGACCATCGCGGAACAACTCTCGGACACACCCGCGATCGTGTTCTCCCGGTTCGGTGAGGCATTGCTGCAGACCCCGGCGGCGGTGGCGCTGTTCGGTGACTACACCCGTTTCGATGGCATGTCGCGCTACCTGGTCTATCGCTGGTTCACCGACCCGGCGCAGCGTGCCATCTATCCGGCCGAGGACCACGACGTACGCGCCCGTGTCTTCACCGTGGACCTGCGGGCGGCGTACACAACCGATCCGGCGGGCACCGCCGGGGAGATCGTCGATGCGCTGCTGGCGGTCAGCCCCGAGTTCGCCGAGGTCTGGCGGCGGCACGAGGTGGACGTCACCCATCACCACGAGCTCAAACGCTACCGGCACCCCGAACTGGGCGAGTTGGAGTTGTACAGCCGGCGGCTGGTGGATCCCGACGAGGGCCAGGATCTGCTGGTCTTCATGGCCGAACCCGGATCGCCGAGTGCGGCCAAGCTCCGGCGGCTGATCACCATGACCGGGGACGAGGCGTGAGCCGAGCCTGAACCTCTTGTCCATGGTCTGTCATACCGTGGATGACGAGAACATTCACCCGCCTCCCGTTCTGCGCCACGCTTGAGTCCTGCCGATCGGCAGTAACCCGGCTGAGCCGGCTGTCACCCGCCACCCTTGCTTCGAATTCGAAGCTTGCTATGGTTGAGAAGTGCTTCGAAATCGAAGCACAACGACTCAGAAAGACGAGGCCCGTCATGAAGGCAGTACGTTTCCACGAGTACGGCACCCCCGAGGTCCTGCGCTACGAAGATGTGGACCAGCCAGTCCCCGGCGCCGGCGAGATCCGGATCCGGGTGGCGGCGACGTCGTTCAACCCGGTCGAGAGCAACATCCGCGCCGGGGTCATGCAGGGCCCCATTCCGGTCCGGCTGCCGCACACCCCAGGACTCGACATCGCGGGCACGGTCGACGCGCTCGGCGAGGACGTGACCGGCTTCGCCATCGGGGACCGGGTGATCGGCGCCCTGCCGCTGACCAGCACCGGCGCAGCCGCCGAGTACGTCGTCGCTCCCGCCCAGATCCTGGCGGCAGCCCCCACCGGCGTCCCATTGGTGGACGCCGCCGGATTACCGCTGGTCGGCCTCACCGCGTGGCAGGCGCTGTTCGAGCACGCGAAGCTGACCGCCGGCCAGCGGGTGCTGATCAATGGCGCGGGCGGCGTCGTCGGCGGCTACGCGGTCCAGCTGGCCAAGAATGCCGGCGCGTACGTGATCGCCACGACCGGCCCGGGCAGCTCCGATCAGGCCAAACTGGCCGGCGCCGACGAGATCCACGGCCCCGGGATCCCGGAACTTTCCGAGCCGGTCGACGTCGTACTCAACTTCGCCCCGATCGCCCCGGAGCAGATGGCCGCCCAGGCCGGCGTGATCCGGGACGGCGGAGTGCTGGTCAACACCACCGTGTGGATGCCCGCTGCGTCCGACGAGGCCCGCGGCGTACGGGGAATCAATCTCTTCTTCCGTCCCGATGCCGAACAGCTCGCCCAGCTGGTGACCCTGCTCGACGCCGGCAAACTGCACCTCGGCGCAACCCGGCGGGCGCCGCTGGCCGCACTGGCACAGGTGCATGCCGAAGCCGCCACAGCCCCGATCAGCGGCAAGGTCGTCTTCGTCGCCCCCAACGCCACCCTCGACTAGAGGAGGCACTCGCCGGCGGGCATCCGTCGTCAGGCTTGAGGCTTGTTGAGCTCGTCCTCGTGCAGGCGATCTACCAGCGGTGACTCCTGGAGATGGCGCAAGGTTGCCTCGTTCACCCTCAGCGTGAGCAGCGGGTAAAGCTCGAAGCGTGTCTTCACCTGGACTCCGAGCGGCTTGAGCTGACCCAGCAACTGGTCCTGCACGTCGGCGATGGCCTTCTTATGCTCCGCGCTCCCGGATGGTGTCTGCGGCAGCTTCAGCGTGACCAGAACCGTGAGCTGACCCTCCGCGCGGACCTTGTCGAGCAAGGCCTGCTCCTCGGGTGTGGTTGACGGACCCGCCGAGGTCTGGCGCGGACTCGCTGACGTCAATGGCGCGGACGCCGAACTGGTTGGGCCGTCCGGTGGATTGCCGCCGGCACAACTTGTGCACAGGAGCGCCAGCGCCGCTGTGATCCCCACCGCGGCGCCAAGAATGCGTGTCTTCACCAATCCTCCAGAAGGATGCCCTCGAGCCAGCCTGCACCCGCCAACGTGTCGTGACGGTAGGTGCTGTCACCGACGCGTCTCTGCCCGCACCGCACCCGTACCGCAGGGCGGTTTGTCTACTGTGTAGACTTTGGTGAAATCCTCTCCGAGAATGGTGGCGCGATGAACAAGCTGCTCTGTGGAGTCGTTGTCTTGTCCGGCCTGCTCTTCATGCTCGTTCCCATAGCCCCGGCAGCTGCGGGTGGCTACCTTCCCGACCCCACGCCGTTCGGCCCGCAACGGACGCATGAGCCGGATGTCGCTGGCCCGGCCAACATCGATTCGGTGGTGGCGACCGTACGCAAGGACGGCGGAAGTGCTCGAGGAATCGAAGTGACGCTCGATCGGCACAGCCGGACTGCGACCGGTGAGAAGCCGGCTGCGGCGCGGCGGTTCGTCTTCCTGTTCGACAGGTCGATCCGGTTCAACTCCGAGGCCTTCCCGATCTGCACACGACAGGTGATCGAGACCCGCGGGGTCGCCGGATGCCCGGCCGGCTCCCAGGTCGGTTCCGGCCGGGCAGAGTTCTATCCACAGGGCGCAGCGGACGTTGCGGTCTTCAACACCCGGTACGCGAACGGCCGGCGCGGGGTTCTGATCACGATCCCGGCCATCGGGGCCATCCTGGAGAACACCTTCGAGCCCGTCGTGTGGCCGTACACCAAGAATTTCCGGTGGGGGTCGGACGAGATCATCCCGCCCGACGCGACCGCACCCCAGAATCGCGGCGCGTCCACGAGATTCCTGGTCAGTTTCGGGGCCGCGCGCAACGGCCGCAGTTTCGTCGAGAGCTCCGCGCCGGCCGGGACTCCGCTGGTACTTGGCGGCCGGAGCGAATTCGTCACTGGCCAGGTCCTGACCGACCGAGGAACCGCGATCCGTCCCTAGCTGCCGGAAGCAGCAGTCGCCTGCGAACGTACGCCGGCCAGCAGCAGGCGCAGCCCGAACTCGAACTGCTCCTGTGAACCGGCCGCGAACATCTCAGCCTCCGCTGACGATTCGGGCAACCGCCCGAACATCGCCATCACCTGAGTCCATCGCTCGTCCCGTACGCCGCCTGCCTGAGCCGTCATCGCCAGTGACGCGCTCAGGTAGGCAATCAGAGTCTGCAGCACGTGCAGCGCCATCGCGGCCGGCAAACCCCCTTCGTCGAGCGCCATCAGGACGGCGCCGGCCAATCTCTGACCATTGGGCCCGAGCGGTGGACGCGCCGCCATGTGGGCCGTGAGACCCGGATGGGACGCCCCCGCATCACGCATCGCCTGCCCGATCACCGCCACCCGCTCATCCCACGGAAGGCCCAGATCTGGAAGCGCGACATCGGCCAGCGAAAGGTCCACCACGAAGTCCAGCAGTTCCTCGCGGTTCGCGAAGTGCCGGTAGATGGCCATCGGATCGCACTTCAGCTCGGCGGCGATCTGGCGCATCGTCATCGCCTGCGGGCCGACCCTGTCCCCCACCCGCAAAGCCGCATCAGCGATGAGTTCCCGAGACAACTGACGCGGTCGTGCCATGCCGCCATCGTCTCACGGCCATTCCGGTTGCTGGCAGCAAGCGGCCGTCGCTGGTGACGACGGCGGTCGTGGGGGCGCGCTGGTTCAGTTGGCCAGTGTTTGGTGTACGCGGTTGTGGACTGCCAGCAGACGGTCGACTGCTGAGGGTCCGAGGCCGGTGTGGGATGCGTTCGAGCTGAAGAGCAAGGCGAGCATGACCGCGGTGTCGAGGCGGTAGATCCAGAACGCGGGCGAGTCGAGGTCGAGTCCTTCTCCGTAGCCGGCGAGCACTTGCTCGTAGTCGATTCCGTTGTCGGGCACGAGGGCGTACTCGGCCAGTCGGCCCAGTTCCATTGCGGGATCGCCGACCAGCGCGTTCGACCAGTCGAGTACGCCGAGGACGTGTCCGTCGGCCGATCGCAGGTTCGACGCGCGCACGTCCAGGTGCAGCAGCCGCCCGCTCGGCTGCGCCGCGAGGACCTTGATCACCTGCTCGACCGGGGGCCCGGGCGGTACGTTCACGCCGTAGTCGGCCAAGGCGGCGAAGCGCTCGGACATCCGCTGGGCCAGCAGTTGGGCGGGTGGTAGGCCATGCGCGGCGACCGGAGCTATCGGTGGCAGCGGTGCGTGGTGCAGCTTGCGTAGCAGCGCGCCGAGCGCGAACTGATCGGCGCCACGGCCGTCGTCAGGGAGGAACTCGGACACGAGTACGTCGGTCTCCCCGAGGCACAGTTCGTACGGCGTTGCCACCGGGAAGCCGAGCCGGCCCAGGTGCCGGGTGACCTCGTACTCCCAGCGCAGCAGCGACCTCGTGTCGGTGTGTCCGTCGTTGGGGTCGAACTGGAACCGGCCCTGGACCGGAGTGCGTAGCACGACCGCAGCGCCGTCCGAGGCTTCGGCAGCGAACACCTGAAACTCCACCCCGCCGCCGGCAGGCCGCAAGCGGGTGAACCCGCGATCGGAGACCAGCCGCCGGATGTGAACAGGCGCGTCAACCATCCACTCGCTCCTCTCGCGCGCTCAACCGGGCCGACTTTCGCCTGCCCTGCCAAGCATCTCGTGATCGCCTATCATCGGGAGGGCTTCATCGGTCATATCCCATCAGGAACAGGGGCGGCATGCGCAAGGCACTCCGGAGTATGGCGGATCGGCTCTACGCGCGGCGTTTGTCGAGTCAGATCAGCCCGGAGCGCCTGCCGGCACACATCGGGATCCTCATCGACGGGAACCGGCGGTGGGCCAAGTCGGCCGGCTACCAGGATCCCAACGACGGCCACCGGGCCGGCGGCGCGAAGATCAACACCTTCCTGCGCTGGTGCGACGACGCCGGGATCGAGCGCGTGACGATCTTCATGCTGTCCGACGACAACCTGCGCCGGCCACCCGAGCAGGTGGCGGCTCTGAACGTGGTCGTCGAGGGCGTCGTCGAGGGACTGGCCAGTGAGGGCAACCACTGGGAGCTGACACTGATCGGTGCCCTCGACGTCCTCCCGGCCGAGATGGCAGCACGGTTGAAGGAGCACGCCGAGGCAACCGTCGGACGCACCGGCGGGGTCGGCGTCAACATCGCGGTCGGGTACGGCGGCCAGCGCGAGATCGCCGACGCAGTCCGTTCCGCGATCGCCGAGCTGATCGCGACCGGCATGAGCCCGGACGCCGTCGGCGACTCCTTCGACGCGGACCTCATCTCCCGCCACATCTACACGGCGAACCAGCCGAACGTCGATCTCATCATCCGAACCAGCGGCGAGCAACGCCTGTCCGGCTTCCTGCTCTGGCAATCGACGTACGCCGAGATGTACTTCTGCGACGCCTACTGGCCGGACTTCCGCCGGATCGACTTCCTCCGCGCACTCCGCTCCTACACCCACCGCGACCGCCGCTTCGGCCGCTAGCCGCGGTCCTGGAGGAAGTCGCGCAGGGCGTCGGCGAGCGCGGCCGGTGCCTGCTCAGCGATGTGGTGAGTGGATTCGATGCCGTGGCCGGTGATCTGCGGGCACCACGGACGCCAGATCGCCAGCGGATCGCCGTACAGGTCCTCCATATCGTCGCGGGTCGACCACAGCATGAGCGCCGGGCAGGTGATCTGCCGACCGGCC
Source organism: Kribbella sp. NPDC056345 (assembly GCF_042262745.1). Lineage (NCBI taxonomy): Bacteria > Bacillati > Actinomycetota > Actinomycetes > Propionibacteriales > Kribbellaceae > Kribbella > Kribbella sp. NPDC056345. The sequence goes on from NZ_JBHJQQ010000001.1 coordinate 464,564, forward strand.
GCGCGGTCTTCCTCGTCGTGACGGCGGTCGATGCCGACGCCGGCGCGGTAGTCCTCCAGCATCGCGTGCACGGTGGCGGGATCACGGATGGCCCTCAGGAAGTCGGCATGGTTCTCCGCACCGAGCTGGTCCGGCCCGTTCTTGTCCCAGGCGCCGTACCAGGTCTCCGGATCTGCGCAGATCACGCGTTCGGCCGGATTCGCGGTCTGGGCGAAGAACCACCAGTGCCACCAAGCTTCCGCGAACTTGGCGTCACAACGCTCCAGCGCCTCGACCGTCGGGATGCCGTCGATGACCACCAGCCTCGTCACCCGGTCCGGATGGTCGAGCGCCGTACGGTAGGCGACCCGCATCCCGCGATCGTGCCCCACCACGGCGAACTGCCGATGCCCCAGCAGCTCCATCAGACCGATCACGTCACCACTCATCGCCCGCGCCGAGTACGGCGAGTGCTCCGCATCGGTCAGCGGTTTCGCCGAACCCCCGTATCCCCGTAGATCCGGACAAACCACGGTGAACCCTGCGGCGACGAGCCGCGGCGCAACGGCGTACCAGGTCGTGTGCGTGCGCGGATGACCATGGAGCAGGACCACCGGCGGACCCGAACCACCGTGCCGCACCCGGATCCGTACCCCCGCGACATCAAGCTCCTCCAGAACGAAGTTCTCGTACATCTCAGCTCAGTACCCACGAATACGCACCGGCCGAGCACGGTCATTGCGCGGCGGTGCGCCGTTCGATCGCTCGCACGACCGCGATCATGTCCGCGGTGTCGAGCCCGAGTGCCAGGGCCTCGCCGTACAGGCTGTGACAGATGTCGAGCAGCGGTACGGCGATGCCGGTGGCGCGGGCTTGTTCGGCGATCAGGCGGTTGTTCTCCAGGACGTTCGCGATCGACGCCTGTACGTCGAGGTCGCCGGTGACGAGTTTGCGCACCTTCACCCGGGACACGCTGCTCGCCATTGGCCCAGCGTCGAGTACCTCGGCGAACTGGCTCAGGTCAAGACCGTGCTCGGCGGCGAAGTGGGTCGCCTCGGCGAGGCCGGTGACCATCGTGATCAGGAAGATGTTCACCGCGAGCTTGGTCAGGAGCCCGTTCGGCACCAGGCCGCAGTCGAACGTCTGGTGGCAGATCGGGGCGAGCAGCGGGCGGACCTGAGCGACGGCGGCGGGTTCGCCAGCCAGCATCGCGACCAGCTCGCCGGCCTCGGCCGGCTTGCGCGAACCGGACACCGGCGCCTCCACGTAGCTGCCGCCGGCCGCGCGGACGGCGGTCTCGAGTCCACGGGAGTACTCGGGTGACGTCGTACCCATGTGCACGATCGTCCGGCCGGCGACCGCTGCGAACGCCGCCGTACCGCGGCCGAGGACGGTATCGATCGCCGGTCCATCGGCCAGCATCATCAGCACGACCTCGGCCTGCCGGAGGACCTCGGCCGGAGAGTCCGCGACCTTCGCACCGGCCGCTCGGACTGAGGCGCAGCGATCGGGCGAGCGGTTCCAGACGATCGGCGCCGCACCGGCCCGGGCCAGGTTGAGTGCCATCGGTTGACCCATCACACCGAGACCAAGGAACCCGATACCCATCGACGACTCCGTTCTATGACAAGTGTCATAGAACGGTACTATGACGACTGTCATAGAGCCAAGGGAGGTTCCCGAATGAACCACAGCCCGCGCGAGCGGATGGTGTACAGCGCGGCCCAGCTGATCCGGGCCCGCGGGCCGGCCGGTATCGGCGTCCGCGAGATCGTCGAACACGCCGACGCACCGCGCGGGTCGTTCCAGCACTACTTCCCCGGCGGCAAGGATCAACTCGTCGGCGAGGCAGTGCTCTGGGCGGGCGACTTCGCCGCACACTGGGTCGCCCGATACCCGGAGACCACCCGCAACCCAACGCCGAGCGGGCTGTTCGCCCACATGGTCAAGCCGTGGAAGGACGAGTTCACCAAGCGGGGCTACGAGCGCGGCTGCCCGGTGATGGCCTCCGTCGCCGACCTCGGTGGAACCGACGACCCGCTCAGCACCCAGATCCGCACCGCCCTCGACTGCTGGGAACAGGCCGTCACCCGCGAACTGATCCGGATGGACATCCCTCCCCGCCGCTCCCGCCGCCTCGCGGTCCTGATGATCAGCACCCTCGAAGGCGCCATCATGTTCGCCCGCCTTCGGCAGGACTCCACCCCGCTCACCACGGCCGTCACCACCCTCTCCCCAGCCCTCACGCCCTAGCCGGGTTGTCAATGTTTCGGTGACGGACCACTTGTCAACGAAACGATGACATGATATCTCTGTTCTTGCGTGTTGACACCGACTGAGACAGACGATGGAGGTGGAACGATGTTGATGCGCACCGATCCGTTCCGGGAGTTCGACCGGCTCGCCCAGCAGCTGACCACGGGGACCTGGTCCCGGCCCAGCCCGATGCCGATGGATGCCTACCGATCCGGCGACGAGTACGTCGTGGCCTTCGATCTGCCCGGCGTCACCTTGGATGCCATCAGCCTGGATGTCGAGCGCAACGTGCTGACGGTCAAGGCCGAGCGCAGACCGGCCGCGGTGGACGAGGGCGTCGAAATGCAGGTGGCCGAGCGCCCGCTCGGCGTGTTCTCGCGCCAGCTCTTCCTCGGCGACACTCTGGACGCCGACGGGATCAGCGCCGAGTACGACAACGGCGTACTGACCTTGAAGATCCCGGTCGCGGCCCGAGCCAAGCCCCGCAAGATCAGCATCACCGGCCGGACCGGCACCGAGCAGCAGCAACTGAACGCCTGATCGTTCAGGCACCGGGAGAGGAGCCACGCATGCCGCAGGACGATTCGATCATCCCACCTGCGGACATGCTCCGGCGCCTGACCGAAGTCCTGCGGACGCGCGCCTCCGCCGCGCCGGCGGAGGCTGTGTCCGCGGACGATCCGCTCGAGGCGTTGTACCAGCTGCGCCACCTACGCGACCGCCTGAACGCCTGGGAACCCCAACTGATCGACGCAGCCCGGAGCACCGGGACCAGCTGGGCACAGCTGGCGCCCGCCTTGGGCGTGGCCACCCGCCAGGCTGCCGAACGGCGCTACCTGCGCCTGCACCCGAACGCCGCACAGCCGGGCCTGAACCGCGAACAACGAGTCCAGGCAACCCGCGACCAGCGAGCCGGAGAACGCGCAGTAGCCGAGTGGGCCCGTCACAACGCCGCAGACCTTCGCCGGGTCGCCGGACAGGTCGCCGCACTGTCCGGCCTGGATTCCCGGACCCAAGCAAGCATCGACGCCGTACACGATGCCCTCGGCAACAATGACACCACCGCCCTGCTCGCGCCGCTGTCCCAAGCCGGCCCGCAACTGTCCGGCGAGCACCCCGACCTGGCCGACCGGATCTCCGACCTCGGCGCCCGGAGCGACGAGGCCCGCCAATCCGGCCGCGAACGCAAACGAACCTGAAGCACAGCACAAGGAGGCGTACTCCGATGAAGCTCCTGTTCGAACTCCGCCCCGTCGAGCACCTCGAAGCCAGCGTGGACTACTACCGTACACTCGGCCTGGTGCCACTGGCCTGGCCCAGCGACGACTCTGCGCTGCTTGGTACGTCGCCCGATTCCCCACCGGTTCTCGCCCTCGTCCACGACCCCGCGGAGGGAGCGCTGGGCACCGGTGGCGTGTACGACGTCGGCGACCTCAGCGCCTTCTTCGAACAGCACAAGGAGCTCGACTGGCTACTCACTCCCGCAGACAGTCCCTTCGGCCGGTACGCCGTCTTCGCCGACCGCACCGGCACGGCCATCCGCCTGCTGGAGCCCGCCGACAGGCACACGCTGCGGGCGAGCAACCATCGACTGGCCTCGGCAGCCGCCTGAGCTGACGGATCTTCGACGCGACAAGCCACCGATCGACGACGACAATGAGTAGATGACTTCGGTGGACCGGATGCGGCGCTGGGAGCGATGGGCTTCGGGCCGGGCGCTGATCCGCCAGCGATCCTTGGCCGCGTTCGCCGTGTCGCGCCTGGCCGCCGAGCTGCATCGGGGCAAGTCCTCGTGGGCCGCTTCGATCCTTGTGCAGGCCGCCGCAGGTTCGTTGGAGCCGGCCGCAAGTAAAGCCTTCCAGACACTGGCCGAGGGATGCGAAGACCCTCGCGTGGCCGGCACTGTGATCTATCAATGCCTTCTGCAGTCCGGAGGAGGCGACGACGACTCCGACGCGACCTGGTCGCGGGTCGCGGAGCCACTACTGCTGGGCGACTCACCTCCCCGACTGATCCAGTTCCTGGACCGTACGCCGACCGAGGAAACATCGCGCATCGTCGAGCAGCTGATGATGTGTGTCTCCTTCAGCTCGCCGGAGCGCCCTCAGCTGCGGCGGTTTCTGTCCAGCACGGATCAGCCACTGATCCTGGAGGCGTTGCAGGCGTGCTGGTACGACAGCATCTTCTTGCCGACCCGGCTTGTCACGGAGGTGTGCAGGGCGAACCCGCACGTCCAACCTTCGGGCACGGACGGGAACGGCGTACTGCTGGCCGTCATCAAGGATCGCCTGGACCTCCTCGACTTCACCCGGCCGCACACTGTCGACGCTTTGCTCCATGGCGCGGAAAGGGCTGACCTCGCCGACAAGTGCCTGCGCGTGCTGAAGGCGCTACCTCCCGGCCCCGCGCAAGAGCGCCTGTGCGAGATCGTTCCGCACCGAGCCGGCCGCGAAGATGTCGCCACCAAGGTCGCCGTTGAAGCAGGGTACGTACCCGGCAAGCTGGAGGATCGAATCGTCTTCTTCTTCCTCACCGAACAGTGGAGTCGCTACGACGCGATCGACCCTACCGGGGAACTCCTCTATGCCGCCTATGCGGGAATCCAGCGAGCCGCCGGCGACCATGGCCTGACCTCGAAGCTCATCGAGACCGCCCGCCGCAACGGGCGGCCCGATCCCGCCGTTCGGTACTACAAGGAGAACTACCCGGACGAGATCGACGGATCCGACGGGAAGCGCAGGCCGGCCGGTGGCTACAGCAGCGATTACGGCATCGGCGGCGACCACGGCGGCAGCGGCTGGACCGGCGGCAGCTTCCACGCCTAGACCGCATCCGATGTGAAAGTGGACACTTGCACATCGAGGGATCGGCTGGCACAGTTCCCTCATGGACAGCATCGAGCGTGAGGTGTACGTCGACGCGCGGCCGGAGCAGGTCTGGTCCGCCCTCACGAACCCCGAGCACTTCGCCACCTGGTACGCGTTCGGCGGCGCCGAGATCGACCTTCGCCCGGGCGGCAGCCTGGTGATGCGCTGGGACGAACACGGCGAGTACCGCGGATTCGTCGAGACGGTCGAGCCCGGCCGGCGGTTCGCCTACCGCTACGCGGTCGACCCGGACGTCGCCCCGGTCCCGGGCAACTCCAACCTGGTCGAGTTCACCCTCACTCCGGATGGCGAGGGCACTCGGCTGCGGGTCGTCGAGAGTGGTTTCGACCGCCTGGAGTTTCCCGAGGACGTGCGAGCCAAGCACGCCGAAGACTCCGGCCAGGGCTGGGACGGCGGTCTGGCGGCACTCGCCGAGGTCGCCCGGGGCCTGTGACAACGGGCGAGGTCCTCGCAGCCCTGGCGGATCCGACCCGACGGCAGCTGGTCGAGCTCCTCGCTCGGCAAGGCGCCGGTACGGCGACCACCCTGGCCCGCGAACTCCCGGTCACGCGCCAGGCCGTCGTACAGCATCTGTCGGTTCTGCGAACTGCCGGCCTGGTCAGCAGCCGGAAGAGTGGGCGAGATGTCCGCTTCCAGCTGCATCCGGACGTGCTGACCGAGACCGCCCGGTGGATGAACGAGGTAGCAGCTGCCTGGGATCAGCGATTGGCCACCATCAAGGCAATCGCCGAAGGAACGTGAGTCACCGGGTAGTCAGATCGTTGGCGGTGCGGAGCACCGGCGGCGCAGCAAGGTCGACCGTGGCTCCGGACCACCCTGTCGTCACCACGAAGGACGCCGTACCGCCTGCCGGGAGGTTCACCAGTCCGCGGTCGACAGTGGCGTCGGCCGCGATTCGATCGGCGTGCAGGTGGATGGCGATCGCCAGGCTTCGCGCGGTGACGTCGACCCGATAGCCGCCGTCGATGCGTACCACCTGCGCATCGAGCGGCGCGGGATCGAGGTCGGCGTCGACCACTTCCACGAAGAGGTGGACGAACGACAGCTCGCCGAGCGCGCCGATCAAGGTCTCCCTTCGATCATCGTCAGCCGAAGCCACCTCACCAGGTAGTGCAAGCACCTGTACGGCGCGCGGCCCGACCGCGACCGGGAGCGACGCGTCGGCCAGTACGGCGCCGTCGAACTTCTGCCGGCTCAGCACCAGCGCGCCTTCCAGCGGCTCGTCGGTATCGTTGACCACGGCAACCGACAGCACACCCGCACGCTCGACCACGGTCAGCAGCCGCGGTGCGTAAGCGTCCCGGAGTGCGAACCACAGCGGCTTGAGTCGCTGCTCGGAGTCGATCGCGGACCAGGACGTGACCGGCCAGCAGTCGTTCAGCTGCCAGATGATCGACCCGGCCGTCCGCGGCCACCAGGACCGGTAGTGTTCGATGCCATAGGCAACAGCTCGCGCCTGGTTGAGCTGCGCCGCCCAGTGCCAGTCGGTGAAGTCGTCCGGTACGCCGAGGTGCGGCACCATCCCGCGGTCGAGTTTGCCGTTGCCGTCCTCGGCCTTCTGGTGCACGAGGAACACCGGATCGCTCTTCGTCAGCGGACCCGGACCGGACGGATGGACCCAGTCGTCGAGCGTGCGCCAGTTCGGCGGTCCCTGGAAGCCGAACTCCGAGCAGAACCGCGGCACCTCGCTGCGGTAGACCGTGTAGTCGACCCGGTTCCAGACCTCCCACTGATGATGGGTACCGCGGTCAGGATCGTTCGGATGCACCCGGTCGGGACTGGACGGGCTGTTGTCGGTGTAGGGACGGGTCGGGTCGAGCTCACGCACCAGCCGCGGGAACAGCTCCCGGGCATAGTGCTCACCCCAGCTCAGACTGGTCCCGTCCGGCTGCCGGAGAAAGAACTTCCAGCCCCAATCCTCATGACCCCACAGGTTCTCGTTGCCACCGTTCCACACCACCAGCGACGGATGCGGCATCAGCCGCACGATGTTCTCCCGCGCCTCCGCCTCGATCTCGCTCCGGAGCGGCTCCTCCTCGGGATATGCGGCGCAAGCCAGCAGGAAGTCCTGCCAGACAAGCAGTCCTCGTTCATCGCACAGCGAGTAGAAATCCTCCGACTCGTAAACGCCACCACCCCAGATCCGCACCAGATTCACGTGCGCGGCCAAGGCCTGGTCGAGGCGGCCGGCCAGCCGCTCACGGGTGATGCGAGTCAGGAAGTGGTCGTCCGGGATCCAGTTCACTCCCTTGACGAAGACCGGCCGGCCATTGACGACCACGGTGAACGCCGACCCGAACTCATCCTCGGACGTATCCACGGCGACGCTACGAAACCCGATCCGGCGCTCCCACAGGTCCAGCGGCTTACCCCCAAGCGCGCCGTCGATCACTGTGACGGTCAGGTCGGCGAGCGGCTGATCGCCGTATCCGGCCGGCCACCACATCGGCGCATCCGGTACGTCGACCACGACCACGGCCGTAGTTTCGCCCGGCCCGACGATCGCCGTACTGCGGTGGTTCCGGCCGACCTCGACAACGACCAGCAGCGGCGTGTCCGCCGTACCGGCTCGTTCGAGCTCGATGTGCGCCTCGACCCGTCCGGGAGCGATCGTCGTGTGCTCCCCGTCGAGGTCAACCGTGACCAGCGGACGGACCTGGGCGATGCGTGCCGTGTGCCAACGCTCGACCCGCACGCCCTTCCAGATCCCCGCCGTCCGCAGGTCCGGACCCCAGTCCCAGCCGAAGCTGCACGCCATCTTGCGGACGAACTGGAACGGCGTACCGTACGGACTCGGCCGGTTGCCCAGCCGGTCCCGCTGCTCGTTGGCGTAGGTGGTCACCGACGCGAGCTCGACGACCAGATCGCGTTCGATGCCGTCGGCAAGGGTTGTCACATCGAAGCGGTAGGACCGATGCATGTTCGCCGTTCGCCCGAGCTCGGCTCCACCGAGCGTGACCGTCGCGACGGTGTCCAGTCCGTCGAACACGAGCTCGACCCGCTCCCCCAGCACGGCCGGCCGGAGAGCGAGCGGACGCCGGTACTGCCAGTCGACTCCGAACATCCACCGCAACTCGGCCTCGTTCGCGTCGAGGTACGGATCCGGAATGATCCCGGCCGCCAGCAGATCGGTGTGAACGCTGCCCGGCACCTGCGCCGGTAAGGGGCTGCGGACAGCTGTGGGAGCGGTGGCAGCCAACGCTGTGACGGTCCAGGCGTCGTGGAGCGGGTCTGTACGCAAGCGAAACTCCTGAAGAGTGGTGTCAGCGCCCAAGCTCGGCGAGGCGGCGTTCCGGATCCGGCGCGGCCTCGGCCAGCAGACGGGTGTACTCGTGCTGCGGATGGAGGATCACGTCGTCGGCCGGACCGTGCTCGACCACCTCGCCGCGGTACAGCACCATGATCTCGTCGCTGAAATGCCGCGCGGTCGCCAGATCGTGAGTGATGTAGAGGACGCCGAGGTTCTCCTCCCGCTGCAGTGTGGCCAGCAGGTTGAGCACGCCGAGACGGATCGAGACGTCGAGCATCGACACCGGTTCGTCAGCCACCAGGATCCCCGGCGACGGCGCGAGGGCACGGGCGATCGCAACACGTTGGCGCTGGCCTCCGGACAACTCGTGCGGTTTGCGCTGCACGAAGTCCGGATCGAGCCGCACCCGATGCAGCAACTCCAGCACCCGCTCCTCCACCTGCGCCCGCGACAATCCCGGATGGTGCAACCGGATCGGACGGGCGAGATGGTGCCCGACGGAATGGTACGGATTCAGCGAGGCGAACGGATCCTGGAAGACCATCTGGACGGCCTTCCGGTACGACGCCGCGCGCGCACCGCGATAGACCATCGGCTCGTCGTCGACGAGGATCTGGCCGGATGTCGGCCGTTCGAGCTGCATCAGCAGCTTGGCGATCGTCGACTTCCCCGACCCGGACTGCCCGACCAGAGCGATGGTCCGCCCCGGCTCCAACCGGAAGCTCACCTCGTCGACCGCGCGCAACTTCCGGCTCTGCCAGCCGTCCCGCAACTTGTACTCCTTGACCACGTCGCGCAGCTCCAGCACGGTCATCAGCTCGCCACCTCCTCAGCTTCGACTTCTTCCAGCGAGGTGTCCGCGCCGAGCGATCCGGTCCGGACGAAGTCGCCGCGAGCTCCGGTCAGACTGGGGAACGACGACAGCAAACGCCGGGTGTACGGGTGTTTCGGCTGCGTGTAGAGAACGGGAGCAGCGTCCAGCTCGACGATCCGCCCGGCCCGCATCACCGCGATCCGATCGCTGATCTCCAGCAGCAGCGGCAGATCGTGGGTGATGAAGATGACCGCGAAGCCGAGCTCCGACCGCAGCTCGGTGATCTCCTGCAGGATCTCGCGCTGCACCACCACGTCGAGCGCGGTGGTCGGCTCGTCCATCACCAGCACCTGCGGCTCGAGGGCGAGCGCCATCGCGATCATGACGCGCTGCCGCATCCCGCCGGACAACTCGTGCGGGTAGGCGCGCAGACGATCGCGGTCGACACCGACGCGTTCGAGCAGTTCCCCGCAGCGCCGGCGGCGTTCGGCCTTCGTCATTCCCGGACGATGCGTGCTGAAGACATCCTCCAGCTGCTCCGAGATCCGCAGTACCGGGTTCAGGGAGTTCATCGCGCCCTGGAACACCATCGCGATCTTGTCCCAGCGGAACGCTCGCAGGTCGTCGCCGTTGAGCTCCGACAGATCCAGGTCGTAGCCCTCCCGCGACGAGAACAGAACCCGGCCAGAGGTGATGAACGCCGGCGGTTTCAGCAGCCGGGTGATCGCGTAGGCGAGGGTGGATTTGCCGCATCCGCTCTCCCCCGCGAGGCCGAGGATCTCGCCCCGGTAGAGCGCCAGCGACACGTCCCGGACCGCTTCCACCGTGGTCTCGGCCAGGTAGTCGACACTGAGATTCTCGATGGTGAGCACTGGGTGTCCGGTCATGAGGCCCCCTTTCTGGACTGAGGAACGTAGGGAGCGAAGCGACTGGAGAGACGAGGGAAGAAAGGGAACCAGGCCTCAGGACCCGCCGCGCGGAGCGTGGCAATGTGCACGGTCATGCGGTCTCCTCCCGGGCGTGCTTCAGCTGCTCGCGGGTCATGCTCCAGCGTTTGCGGTCGGCCCGGGTCTGCGAGCGCAGTTTCGGGTTGATGATCTCGTCGATCGAGAAGTTGATCAGCGACAACGCGGCGCCGAAGAGAGCGATCGCGAGCCCCGGCGGCACGAACCACCACCAGGCGCCGAGTCGCAGCGACAACCCGTTCTGCGCGTAGAAGAGCATGGTTCCCCAGGTGAAGGATCCGGAGGCACCGAGCCCCAGGAAGGACAGCCCGGCCTCACCGAGGATCGCGAAGATCACCGCGAAGACGACCTGCGAGGCGAGCAGCGGAATCAGGTTCGGCAGGATCTCGACCAGCAGGATCCGCCATCGCTTCTCCCCACTCACCCTGGAAGCCAGCACGTAGTCACGGCTGCGCACGCTGAGCGTGAACCCGCGCAGTACGCGGGCCGATCCGGCCCAGCTGGTGATGGCGAGAACGACGGCGACCAGCCAGACGGACTTGTTCGGGACATAGCTCGAGATGACGATCACCAGCGGCAGCCCAGGGATGACCAGCATGACGTTGGTGAACAGCGAGAACGTCTCGTCCACCCAGCCGCCGACGAACGCGCCGACCACACCGAAGAAGGCCGACAGCACCAGCGTGATCGCGCCGACCACAACTCCGATGGTCAACGATCCGCGGGTCGCATGCGCCAACTGGGCGAACACGTCCTGACCGGTCTGGGTGGTGCCCAGGATGAAGCCACCTCCCGGCGGCGTCAGGCCGAGATCCCGGACGGCCGACGGGTCGCCGACCAGGAGCGGGCCGATCAGCCCGAACAGCGTGATGAGGCCGGTCAGCGCCAGACCGATCCCCAGTTTCAACGTCATCGGCGGCAGGATGCGCCGCCGTCGTACGGTGTCGGCCGGCAACTGCGACGCCGAGGTCGTGATGGCCATCAGGCTCAACCCCCTTCAGGAGCGCGCGCGGGTGCGCGGGTCGATGACGCCGTACAGGAGATCGACGAGCAGGTTCGCGCCGAGGACCGCGAGCGTGATGATCAGGAACACTCCTTGCATGAGTGCGTAGTCGTTGTTGCCGACGGCAAGCAGCAACGCGGACCCGATGCCGGGGTAGGAGAAGACCGCCTCGGTGACGATGGAGCCCGCGACCACGAAGCCGAGCGAGATCGCGAACCCCGAGATCGACGGCAGTACGGCGTTCCGCGCGGCGTAGCGGGAGCGGATCCGGCGCGGGGTGAGCCCCTTGGCCTCGGCGGTCAGGATGTAGTCCTCCGAGAGCGTGGACACCATCATGTTCCGCATCCCGAGCATCCAGCCGCCGATCGAGGACAGCACGATGGTCAACGCCGGCAGGGCACCGTGATAGAGCACCGACTGGAAGAACGCCAGGCTGAATCCGGGACTGACCGAGTACACGTCGTATCCCCCGCTGAGCGGGAAGACCGGCCAGGTGCTGCCGAGCAGGAACAGCAACAGCAGGGCGAGCCAGAAGTACGGCACGGACTGCAGCATCGTCGTGAAGGGAATGAGGTTGTCGACCCACGACCCGCGGCGCCAGCCGGCCGCGCGACCGAGCAGGACCCCGATGACGAACGACATCACCGCGGCCAGCCCGATCAGCCCGACGGTCCACGGCAGCGTCTGCCCGATGACCGTCGCGACCGGGGTCGGGAAGTAGGCGATCGACGTACCGAGCTCACCGGAGCCCAGCTGTTGCAGGTAGGTCAGGTACTGGCGCCACAGAGACACGTTCGACTCGGTGCCGAGCATCGCCTCGATCGCGGCCCGCGTCGTCGGCGTGACCGGCCCTTTCGTCGCCAGCTTGGACAGCATCAGGTCGACAGGATTGCCCGGCATCAGCCGCGGGATGAGGAAGTTCAGCGTGAGCGCCGCCCAGCACGCCACGGCGTAGAAGGCGAGCTTCTGCCCCAGATACCGCACGACTCAGCCCGCGGGGGTGATCGTCTTGAGGACCACGCCGAGGTCCCAGGCCTTCCACGAGGCCGGCAGTGCGTAGATGTTGTCCTTGGTCGGCCAGCCGGACGCACGCGAGGTGTTGAACTCGGTCAGCATCGAGTTCACGTAGACCGGGATGTACGGCATCTGGTCGGCGAACACCTTCTGGATCTCGGCGTACTGCGCCTTCTGGATCGCCTCGTCCGAGGTTCCGGCGGCCGTCCGCAGCGCCGCGTCCACCTTCGGATCCGAGAACCGGGCGAAGTTCCCGGCGCTGGCGGATTTGCCCACGTCGGCGGTGTTCTCGGTGGCCAGCCTGCCGTTGTAGGTGAAGTACGGGTTGGTCGAGGCGCCGAGTCCGACGGAGTCGAGCGAGAGCTGGAACTTCCCGTTCGTCTGGGCGGCGTTCCACTCGTTCCACGAGACCTGGCTGGGCTTCAGCTCGATGCCGATCTGGGCGAGCTGCTGCTTCAGGGTGTCGTTGATCGAGATGTAGTCGCTCCAGCCGGTCACCGTCTGCACCGTCAGCGTCAACCGTTGGTTGCCCTTGGCCCGGATCCCGTCCGCGCCCTTGGTCCAGCCGGCCTCGTCGAGAATCTTGTTCGCCTCGGCTGTGTCGGCGGCCGGCGGAATCTTCTGGAGTTCCGGGTCGGTGATCCAGCTGTCGTCCCGGCCGGGCAACAGCAATGTCGGTGACGCATCGGACGCGACCCCGCCACCGGCGAGCTTGATCAGTTGCTCACGGTTCATCCCGTGGTAGATCGCCTTGCGTACGGCGGGATCCGTCTGCGGACCGGTGCAGCCACGGGCCGCGTTCGCGCACGTCACGAGAACGGTCGTCATCACCGGGGTGTTGACGTAGGTGAGTTCCTTCTTGGACTTGATGATCTGATCGACGCCCGGCAGATAAGCGCTGATCCAGTCGACCTTGCCCGCGACCAGGGCGGCACTGGCGGCGTCCGCGGCCTCCAGCGGGATGTAGCGGACCTCCTGGATGGCGGGCTTGCCGGCTTCCCAGTATGAGTCGTTCTTCACCAGGGTGTAACTCTGGGTGCTGAAGGTACCGAGCTTGAACGGGCCAGTCCCGACCGGGTTGTCGTTGACGTTCGTGACGGGGTCCTTGATGTCCTTCCAGATGTGCTCGGGCACGATCGCCTGGTTGGCGAGCACCGCGGGCTCCTGCATCAGGGACTTCGACTTGAAGGTCAGCACGGCCGTGTCGTCCGCGGTGGCCTTCGCGGTGGCGGCCAGACCCGACGGGTTCAGCGCCGGGGTCTTCGCGATCAGGTTGAACGTGAACGCCACGTCCTTCGCGGTGAACGGCTGCCCGTCGTTCCACTTCACGCCCGGCCGGGTCTTGATGGTGAGCTCGGTGCCCGCGGCGTTCCAGGAGAAGCCACTGGCCAGGACCGGCGTCGGATCCTGCTTCTTCGCGAAGTTGTACCAGTAGAGCGGCTCGTAGAGCGCGCCCCGCGTGGGCTGGAGCGCGGTCGTGCTGAACGGGTTGAAGTTCTTGGTGATCGTGCCTCCGCCCACGGTGATCGAAGCCTTGGCATCAGCCTTGGTCCCGCCACCACCGGCGGTGTTCCCCGAGCAGGCAGCGAGCAGCAGTGAGGTGGCGGCGGCGACTGCCGTGACGCCGAGCAGACGCCGTCCGCCGGGCTTGTTCTGCACCGTGAAGAGCATTGTGCGGCTCCTTCTGAAATTAACCGCTTAAGTAGATTGCGGATGACCGTAGGCTGACACTTCGGACTCGTCAAGACCTCAGGCAAGGGCTTTCCACTTAAGGAGTTAAGTAACGTAAGTGCGGCAGGCCGGAGAGCGATCGGCTTTACTGAGGCCGACAGAAGGAGGGACATGGTCAAGCGACCGACCATCGCCGACATCGCGAGCCAGGCCGGTGTCTCCACCGGAGCGGTGTCGTACGCGCTCAACGGGCGGCCCGGCGTCTCCCCCGCGACGCGTGACAAGATCCTCGCCATTGCCGAGGAGATCGGCTGGCGGCCGAGCCTCGCCGCCCGCTCGCTCACCGGCGCCCGGGTCAACGCGGTCGGGCTGATCATTCCGCGCCCGGCGCGCGTGCTGGGGATGGAACCGTTCTTCATGCAGTTCATCTCCGGAGTCGAGTCCGTCCTGTCGGCGAACCGGACCGCGCTGCTGCTTCAGGTCGTCCCCGACCACGACGCGGCCGACGAGGCCGTCCGCTACTGGTGGGCCGAGCGCCGGATCGACGGCGTACTGGTGACAGACCTCTGGGCCCAGGACCAGCGGCCCGAGCTCCTCACCCAACTCGGAGTGCCCGGAGTGCTCGTCGGCCGACCGCGGGACGGCGTGGACCTGCCGGCCGTCTGGAGCGATGACGCAACCGCGGTCGAGTCCGTCGTCGACTACCTCGTCACCATCGGACACCGCCGCATCGCGCGCGTGGCCGGGCTGCCGAGCCTCGAGCACACCCAGATCCGTACGGCGGCCTTCCAGGCTGCGGCCGAGCGCCACGGACTGGAGTCAGCACCGGTGATCAGCACCGACTACACCTGGGAGGAAGGCGCCCAGGCCACCCGCAGGTTGCTGACCACGGCCGACCGTCCGACCGCGATCACCTACGACAACGACCTGATGGCGGTCGCCGCCCTGAGCGTCGCCCACGAACTGGCCATCTCCGTCCCCGCCCAGCTCTCGATCGTGGCGGGGGACGACTCCCAGCTCTGCTTGGTGCAACATCCGTCCATCACCGCGCTGGCCCGCGACATCGTCGACTACGGCGCGCGAGCAGCACAGGCCATGCTGGACCTCGTTGCGGACGGGCACACGAGCTCTCACCAGGTCCCGACCGCGACATTGATCCCGCGCGCAAGCACCGCCACGGCCCCGTAGTACCACTGGGCACCTGCTTGGCTGCCGGCGTGGATTACCGTGTGTGTTCATGAGCGGTGGCTGGGAGGTGCGCTGGTGGCGGTGACGATGCGGGACGTCGCGCGGCATGCGGGGGTTTCACCGAAGACGGTCTCGAACGTGATGAACGACTACCCGTACATCCGGGAAGAGACCCGGATCAAGGTCCTCGCGGCGATCGACGACCTCGGCTATCGGGTGAACATCTCGGCGCGGACGCTGAAGTCCGGCCGGACTGGTGTCATCGCACTCGTGCTGCCCGAGCTGAGCAACCCGTACTTCGCGGAGCTGGCCGACGCGGCCATCGCAGCTGCCGGCGAGCACGGGCTGACGGTGATGATCGAGACCACAAACGCCGACCGCCAGCGTGAGCTGACCGCGCTCTCGCGTCCCGGCGGCCACCTGGTCGACGGCCTGCTCTACAGCCCGCTCGGGCTGGGCCAGGAGGACGTCGACGCACTGCCTACCCACAGTCCGATGGTGCTGCTCGGCGAGCGGATCTTTCACGGTCCCGTCGACCACGTGATGATCGACAACGTGGAGGGGACCAAGGCCGTGGTCAGGCATCTGCTCGACCAGGGCCGGCGCCGGATCGCGCTGCTCGGCAGCAAGCCGACCGAGCAGATCGGCACGGCCGCCATCCGGCACCGCGCCTATATCGAGGCCCACGAGGAGTACGGCGTACCGGTCCTGGAGGAGCTGGCCGTCTCGGGCGGTCAGTGGCACCGCTCGAGTGGGGCCGATGCCATGAACGACCTGTTCTCCCGCACGTCCGACTTCGATGCAGTCTTCGCTCTGAACGACACCCTCGCGCTCGGCGCGATCCGCGCGATCACCGCGCACGGCCTCCGCATTCCGCACGACATCGCGGTGGCGGGGTTCGACAACATCGACGAGGCCGAGTACAGCACGCCGACCCTGACGACCGTCGATCCCAACCGGGTGCACATCGCCCGGACCGCGGTCGACCTCCTCGTCCGGCGGATGGGCGGCGACACGTCGGAGCACGAGGAGCTCGTCGCGCCGTACCAGCTGCACGTCCGCGAGTCGACCCGCAGCTGACGTCTTGACCGGCTGAAGGCTGGCATGCATCCTTTCTACACCGATGTACTACACCGATGTAGAAGGCCGGAGGAACCCTGCTATGCCCGACGGCTCCGCCCCCCGAATTTGGACTACACAGCGACCCCGTCGCCGAGCAGTACTTGGTGGACTTCTCGGCGCCGGCGCCCTGTCCCTGACCGGCTGTACCGGCCTGCAGTCGCAGGCCCGGGTCCGCGAGTGGAACCTCTTCGGCGGCGGTGACGGCGCCCGCCTGCAGCAGATTCACCAGCAGTACGTCGCGGAACACCCGGACGTCCGGTTCGAGGCCCACACGCTCGCGTGGGGACCGCCGTTCTACACCAAGCTCGCGATGTCGGCGGCCGGTGGGCGCGCCCCTGAGATCGCCACCCTGCACCTGTCCCGGCTGAAGGGTTTCAGCCCGACAACCATGCTCGATCCGATCCCCCTCGACCTGCTCAACGAGGCCGGCATCAGCGAGTCCGACTTCCTGCCGGAGATCTGGCAGCGGTGCCACGTCGACGGCGTCCTGTACGCCGTACCGCTCGACCAGCACCCGTTCGTTCTGTACTACAACACCGAGATCTGCGAGAAGGCCGGGCTGCTCGCGGCCGACGGCCGGCTGAAACCGGTGACCGGCGTACCCGCGTTCCTCGAGATGCTCCAGGCGGTCAAGGAGACGACGGGCAAGTTCGCCGCCTCGGTGGAAACCACCAACCCCTGGCGGATGTGGTGGACGCTCTACGGTCAGCTCGAAGGCAAGTTCCTCGACGAGTCCGGACAGCACCTGGCGCTCGATGACGACAAAGCGCTCGAAGCCCTGTCGTTGATGGCGAAACTCGCAGCCGACGGACTCACTCCGCGCTCGGCCAACTATCCCGCGCTGGTTGCGCAGTTCAGCAACGGCGAGGCCGGTCTGAGCTTCAACGGCGAGTGGGAGGTGACGACCTACCAGACGGCGAAACTCCCGTTCAGTATGGCGCCCTTCCCTGTCCTGTACGACGTTCCCAAGTTCGCCGGTGACGCCCACACGTTCGTCCTGCCGCACCAGGCGAACCGGAACCGTGCTGATACCAAGGCGACGGTCGAGTACATCGCGTGGATGCTCAAGCACAGTACGGAATGGGCGGTCGGCGGCCACATCCCGGCGTACCAGCCTGTCGTCACGAGCCAGGAATACGTGAGTCTCAAGCCACAGGCGGAGTACCGCAGCGTCGCGCCCAACGTCTTCTACGACCCGGACGCCTGGTTCAGCGGCTCCGGGGCGCAACTGCAGAACGAGGCCGGTGCGGCGTTCAGCGGCGTCTTCTCCGGACAGACGACACCTCAGGCCGCGCTCGCGCAGTTCAAGGCGGCAACCCAGAAGCTCCTCGACACCCCGTCCCCGGTCTAGGAGGTACAGATGTCCTCGCGCAAACCTTGGCAGGAACGCTGGGCCGGACTGTTCTTCGTCGGTCCGTTCTTGCTCCTGTTCGCGGTGTTCCTGGTGTGGCCGACCATCTCCGGGTTGTGGAACAGCTTCTTCAACACGAGCCTGGCCGGTGTCGAGCAGGAGTTCCTCGGTCTGCAGAACTGGCGTGAGATGTTCAGCGACTCCGCGGTCTGGTCGTCGCTCAAGAACACGCTGATCTTCACCGCGATGAGCACGCCGCCGCTGGTGATCATCGCGCTCGTGATGGCCCTGCTCGCCAATCGGACCGGCGTCCTCGGATGGCTGTTGCGGTTCGCGTACTTCGCTCCGTTCGTGCTCCCGGCCACGGTCGTCACACTGATCTGGGTCTGGATCTACGAGCCGGGGTTCGGCCTGGTGAACGGGCTGCTGACGGCCGGTGGGTTCGCGGAGATCGATTGGCTGAACACCGAGAACCGGGCGATGCTCGCGGTGGTGATCACGACCGTCTGGTGGACGGTCGGGTTCAACTTCCTGCTCTATCTGGCCGCTCTGCAAGGGATTCCGGAGCAGGTCTACGAGGCGGCGGACATCGATGGTGCGAGTGAGCGGCAGAAGCTGTTCCGGATCACGTTGCCGCTGCTGCGCCGGACGACCGGGCTGATCGCCGTACTGCAGCTGGTGGCTTCGCTGAAGATCTTCGACCAGATCTACCTGATGACCAACGGCGGCCCGAACTACGCGACCCGGCCGATCATCCAGTACATCTACCAGAACGGCTTCACGAACTACCGGATCGGTTACGCCTCGGCGATCTCGTACATGTTCTTCGCGATCATCGTGGTGGTGGCCGTACTGCAGTTCAAGTTGTTCTCCGGTTCGAAGGAGGACAGCGCATGAGGTCGACCTGGACGTTCCCGAAGGTCGCCACCGCTGTCGGTGCGTCGATCTTGGGGGTCATCTGGCTGATTCCGCTGCTGTGGGCCGTGAGTACGTCGCTCAAGCCGGAGTCGGAGACCACCCGGTCGCCGATCACGTGGGTGCCCGCAACGCCGACCGGGGACGCGTACCGCAGCGTCCTCGACCAGGGCGATCTCATCCGCTGGTTCGTCAACAGCAGCGTGGTGTCGGTGCTGGTCACCGTCTTGACGCTGCTCGTCTCCGTCCTCGCCGCGTTCGGCTTCTCCCGCAACGAGTTCCCCGGACGGCGAGTCCTCTTCGGCCTGGTCGTCGCCGGCATCCTGGTGCCGCCACAGGTGCTGATCGTGCCGCTGTTCCAGGAGATGACCAGCCTCGGACTCGTCGACACCTACTGGGGCATCGTGCTGCCGCAGGTCGTCGCTCCGGTGATGGTGTTCGTCCTGAAGAAGTTCTTCGACGGCATCTCCCGCGACTACGAGGACGCGGCCCGGGTCGACGGCGCGTCCCGCCGGCGGATCGTCTGGAGCGTGATGGTGCCGATGTCCCGCCCCATTCTCGTTGCCGTCGGCATCTTCACCTTCATCGGTGCCTGGAACAACTTTCTCTGGCCCTTCATCGTGACCACCGACCCGTCGATGATGACGATCCCGGTCGGGCTCGCGAACGTCCAAGGTTCGTATGGCCTGCGTTACGCCCAGATCATGGCCTCGGCCGTGCTGGGCGGCCTGCCCCTGCTGATCGTCTACGCGCTGTTCCAGCGCCAGGTGGTCCGCGGGGTCGGCGACGCCGGCATCAAGGGATGACCCTTACCTCCACCATGACACCTGCTGACAGGAGCAACCCGGTGCCTACTGCCCACCTGACCATCGATCCCGCCTTCTCGATCGCGCCGGTGAACCGCCGGACCTTCGGGACCTTCGTCGAACACATGGGACGTTGTGTCTACACCGGGATCTACGAGCCCGGCCACGCGACCGCCGACGAGGACGGCTTCCGCAAGGACGTCCTCGAGCTGACGCGCGAGCTCGGCGCTTCGGTCGTCCGCTACCCGGGCGGCAACTTCGTCTCCGGGTACCGCTGGGAGGACGGTGTCGGTCCGCGGGACGGCCGGCCGCGACGGCTCGACCTTGCCTGGCACAGCATCGAGACCAACGAGTTCGGGCTGGACGAATTCATGCGCTGGTGCGCCAAGGCCGGGGTGGAGCCGATGATGGCGCTCAACCTGGGCACCCGTGGCGTGCAGGAGGCACTTGACCTGCTCGAGTACACCAACCACCCCGACGGTACGGCGTTGTCCGAACTGCGCGCGCAGCACGGCGCCTCGCCGTACGGGGTCAAGTTGTGGTGCCTGGGCAACGAACTCGACGGACCGTGGCAGGTCGGGCACAAGACTCCGGCCGAGTACGGACGGCTCGCGGCCGAGACGGCCCGCGCGATGCGGATGGTCGAACCGGATCTGCAGCTCGTCGCCTGCGGCTCGTCGTCGTCGAAGATGCCGCTGTTCGGTACCTGGGAGCGCGACGTACTGCGTGAGACCTACGAGTTCGTCGACTACATCTCCTGCCATGCCTACTACGGCAACGACGACGGCGACACCGCTTCGTTCCTTGCCTCGGCCGTCGACATGGATCACTTCATCGACTCCGTCACGGCGACCGCGGACCACGTCGGCGCCGAGCTCAAGAGCAGCAAACGCATCGGCATCTCCTTCGACGAGTGGAACGTCTGGTACGGCGATCGCTCCCGCCGGACCGACGGCCCGGCGGACGCGTGGGAGGTCGCGCCGCGGCGGATCGAGGACGAGTACAACGTCACGGATGCCGTTGTCGTCGGCAACCTGTTGATCTCCTTGCTCCGGCACAGTGACCGGGTTGCGGTCGCGTGTCTTGCCCAGCTGGCCAATGTGATCGCCCCGATCATGACCGAGCCCGGCGGTGCGGCCTGGCGGCAGCCGATCTTCCACCCGTTCGCCATCACCTCACGGCTCGCCGCCGGGCAGGTCCTGCGGGTCGAGACCGAATCTCCCACCGTTACCACGGAGAAGCACGGCGAAGTGACGGCCATCGACGCGATCGCGACGTACGACGAGGGCCGGCTGGCGCTGTTCGTCGTCAACCGATCCACCGAAGGACCCATCGAGATCACCGTCGATCTCGGCCGGCTCGGGGTGAGCTCGATCGACGAAGCCGTCATCATCCACGACAACGACCCCCTCGCCACCAACTCCGCGGCCGCACCGGACCGCGTCACCGCCCAGCCCTTCGACTCAGCCCAACTGGTCGACGGCAAGCTGACCATCACCTTGCCCGCCATCAGCTGGAGCGCACTCAGCTTGTCCGCCTGACCTCAGTACGCCCGTAACCGCCCCTACGGATCGAGGACACCATGCGCCGTTTCGCCTTCCTTCTCGCCGCAGCACTTGCGGTAACGACCGTGTTGGCCCCCAACGCCTGGGCCGCCTACCCAGGACCCGGCCATGTCACCGGAGACATCGGAGTGCACGACCCAAGTGTCGTCAAGCGACCAGGTGGTGGCTACCTGGTCGCGCACACCGGTGACAACATCTCCCTGAAGACCTCCACCGACCGGACCGCCTTCCGCAACGCCGGATCCGCCTTCCCAGGCGGCGCACCCTGGACGACCACCTACACCAACGGCAGCGCACACCTGTGGGCCCCCGACATCTCCTACCGCAACGGCCAGTACTACATGTACTACTCGGCTTCCACCTTCGGCTCCAACCGGTCGGCGATCTTCCTGGCCACCAGTCCCAGCGGCAACTCCGGCACCTGGACACACCGCGGCCTGGTCGTCGAGTCCCGCAGTACCGACAACTTCAACGCCATCGACCCCGACCTCGTCGTCGACGACCAGGGCCGCTGGTGGCTCTCGTTCGGCTCGTTCTGGTCCGGAATCAAGCTGATCGCCCTCAACCCCTCGACCGGGCTGCGCGCAGACTCCACCCTGCGCGCCCTGGCCGGTCGCAACGGCGGCCCGATCGAAGCGCCGAACATCGTCAAACGCGGCAACTACTACTACCTGTTCGTGTCCTTCGACTACTGCTGCCGCGGCGCCGACAGCACCTACCGCGTCATGGTCGGCCGCTCCACCACAGTCACCGGCCCCTACCGCGACCGCAACGGCACCGACCTGAACTCAGGCGGCGGAACCGAGATCCTCGCCTCTCACGGCGCGATCCACGGCCCCGGCCACCAAGACGTCTTCGCCGACACCGACCACGACATCCTCGTCTACCACTACTACGCCGACAACGGCACACCGCTCCTCGGCATCAACTGGCTCACCTGGACCTCCACCGGCTGGCCCGCTGTCACCTGAGACCGCTGAGGCCCTGTTGCCCGGGACGCCGGGACGGTTAACGTTCCCTCATGACGGCCGCTGCACGCTTCGGTCGCCCGGCCGCGCTGGGTCTGGTGGGGCTTTGTGCGGTGTTGTTCGGTTGGGGGGTGGTGCTCGGGGCTGCCTCGGACCGGCCGGAGCCGGTGCTGGCGACGCTGACAGGGTCGTGGACGGAGGCTGGGCTGCGGGCTGCTGCTGGTGACATACCGGTGCAGTGGTTGCAGGGGTACTTCCTGGCCTTGCAACTGCTGCCCGCGGTCGCCGGGCTGACCGCCGCGTTGCTTCTGCTCCGGCGTGCGGACTCGTGGTTCCGGTGTTACGCGGCGGTCGTGCTGGGGTTGTTCGGCACGATGAACGGCGCGATTCCCGGAGTCCTCCGGAGCGAGCTGGGCGGGTGGTCCGGCGACTTGCTCTACGGACTACAAGGCTTGGCCTGGGTGTCGCTGTTCCCGCTGATGTACGTGTTTCCGGACGGCCGGATCCGGCCGCGGTGGGGGCGATGGGCCCTGCTGGCGTGGGCGTTGCTGCTGCCGTACCTGCTGTTTGTGTCCTGGTTGGGTTTCGATGATCCCGCCGGCCCACTGCAGTCGCTTCCGACGGTTCCACTGTTCGGGTCGGCTGCGTGGGCCGCGGTGTACCGGTACCGGAAGATCTCGTCGCCGGAGCAGCGCACCCAGACTCGCGGCGTGGTTGCCGCCTTGGTGCTGTGGTTCGGATACGTGTTGCTGGTGCTGGCCACACCGGTCCACGGACTACTTGACGAGGTCAGCCGGCGAGGGCTGCTGACCAGCGTGGTGGCGTATCTGGCCAGCTACCTGATTGCCGCGCTGATCCCGGCGGCGGTTGCCGTGGGCATCTTGCGCTTCCGTTTGTACGACGTCGACGTCTGGGTCAACCGCACCTTGGTGTACGTCGTTCTGGCCGGCCTGGTCGGTCTTGCCTACGCCCTCGTGACGGTCGCCGGAACGTGGTGGTGGCGGGACAGCGAGCTGATCGGACCGATGGCGTTGGCGGTGCTGCTCGGCGTCGGCTTCCAGCCCGTCCGCACCCGCGCGCAACGAGCGGTCGACCGGTTCGTCTACGGCCGCCGGAAGGAGCCGTACGCCGTACTGACCGATCTCGGTCGCCGGCTCGAATCCGTGCTGCCACCGGATCAGGTACTGGAGACGCTCGTCCGCGAGGTCTGTGTAGCGCTGAAGTTGCCGTACGCATCGGCCACCGTGACGGCCTCCGCACTGACCGCGAGCTGGCCACCCGGAAACCCGGTGCCGACGGTGGGCCGGCCGGAGGTTTTCCCACTTCGTTGGCAAGAGCAACAACTCGGAGAGTTGCTGGTGGTCGGCGCGCCCGGGGACAACCTGACCGCGACCGATCGTGACCTGCTCGACGGGTTGGCCAGGCAGGCCGGCGCAGCGATCCGCGCCGCCACGCTCAACGACGATCTGCGCCGTTCACGGGAGCGGATCCTGGATGCCCGCGAGGACGAACGGCGGCGCCTCCAGCGCGATCTCCATGACGGGCTCGGCCCGACGCTGGCCAGTCTCTACCAGCGGGTCGATCTGGCTCGGTCGATGGCGAAGACCGAGCCTGAGGCCGCCGACAGACTGCTCGCCGAGGTCGGTGAGCAGACCCGGTTGGTGATCGACGACATCCGCTCCCTGGTCCGGGCACTCCATCCCCCTGAGCTCGAACTCGGTCTAGGTGCTGCGATCGAAGCGCGGGCCGCACAGCTGCCAAATCTCGGATCCGTCGATGTCGACACGACCGCGTTGCCCCCGCTGCCTTCCGCCGTGGAGACCGCGGCGTACCGGATTGCTGTCGAAGCATTGACGAACGTCGCCCGGCACGCCTCGGCCACGCGAGCAACGGTCAGCCTCTCGGCCAGTGATCGGGAGCTGACCATCTCGGTCGTCGACGACGGTACTGGCCTGCCGGCCGAACCGCGGCCCGGGACCGGACTGCGGTCGATGCGCGACCGCGCCGATGAACTGGGCGGTACTTGTGAGGTCACGGCCGAGCCGGGCGGCGGTACCCGCGTGCTCGCCGTACTGCCGTTGCGGGAAGGGGAACGATGAGCGCGATCCGCGTCCTGGTCGTCGACGACCACCTGTTCTACCGTGAGGGCGTCAAGACACTCCTCGCTACCCGGGCCGACGAGGTGACGGTCGCCGGCGAAGCGGCAACGGGCGAGGAAGCTCTCGAACTGATCCCGGTACTGCGGCCCGACGTGGTGCTGATGGATCTCCGGATGCCCGGGATGGGTGGGATCGCGGCGACCAGGCAACTGATCGCCGATCAGCCCGGGATCGCCGTACTGGTTCTCACCATGAACGACGACGACTCCGTCGTACCGGCGTTGCGGGCAGGCGCCCGGGGTTACCTGCTCAAGGATGCGTCCGTCGACGAACTCGTCCGCGCGATCACCTCGGTCCACGGTGGCTCCGCGGTCCTCGGCCCGCAGGCCGCCGCCCGGATGCACGAGCACATCCTCCACCCGCCGGGCCGGCCCGAACTGCCGTTCCGCGAGCTCACCGAACGCGAGCACGAACTCCTCGCCGAACTCGTCCAGGGACGGTCCAACGAGGAGATCGCCCGCCGGCTCGGCCTCACCGCGAAGACAGTCCGCAACTACGTCTCGAACATCCTCGCCAAGCTGCACGCCCGCGACCGCACCCACCTGGTCGTCATCGCCCGTGAAGCCGGCTACCCCGGCGCCTGAGCGACCAGCCGAGAACCGCCCACAACACCGGCAGCACCATCGGCGGCAGTCCGACCGTGTCGACCAGCTTCTGTCCGCCGATCAACGCCGGCAGGTAGATCGCGACCTCCAGTACCAGGAACACCGCAGTCAGTACGCCGATCACCAGCGCCGTCCTGCTGTTCTTGGCCAGTCGCAGGCACGTGAGCACGGCAGCCACATCCACTGCCCACCACGCCAGCAGACTCAGCAGAATCGCCAACGGCAGGAGCGAGCTATCGGCGAGCCTCTCCGCCTGATCGATCCACACCACACCGGCCTGCGCCGCGACGTACGCCACCGAAAGCCCGATACCCATGGCTGCCGGCAAACGCACCATCCTTCCCCCGATCGCCCGGAACGCGAACGCGGCCAACATCACCGGCGCGATCCACAGCACCGCGACCACCATCCACGGCAACGCCCGCGCATCCACCTGCGCCGCCGTCATCGCACCCGCCGAACCATCCACCGTCAGATGCGCCAACCCCATGAACGCAGCCAAAGGAACAAGAGCAATCAGCAGCAGCCCGCCCGGCCGCCTCACCTCGACACCCACCTGCGGCACCGTCTCAGTCATAGCGAAGTCCTTAGTCTCGGAAGTACCAGGACCTCACCGTCAGCCGCCTGACGTCCCGGGCACCAGAGTCCCCGGACCCGCTACACGTGGCGTTGAAAGAAGCGCAGGGCCTCGTAACCGAGCTCTTCCCAGGGCTGGTCGGTCCAGGGCGCATGGGGGTCGCCGCTCAGGTTGTGGTGTCCGCCGGGGATGGTGCGGAGGGTGAGGTCACCGCCCAGGGATCGGACCCGCTCAGCGAAGTCGAGACTCTGGCTGTACGGAACGGTCTCGTCGCGGTCGCCGTGACACAGCAGGATCGGCGGCGGGACCGAGCCGCTCAGGTCGAGGTGGTACGCCGGGCTCGCCGCGGCTCGCAGCCGGCTGTTGGTGGTGTTGGGTCCGCCGAAGAGGCCGTGAAAGACCGATCCGGGTTCGTTCTCGTCGGCCAGGTGCCAGCCACGGAAGTCAGTCGGTGCGCAGCGAGCAACAGCAGCCTGTACGGCGGGATCCTCGTCCGTCGGGCGTTGGGTGGCGAGCAGAAGCGCCAAGTGCCCACCCGCGGAATCTCCCCAGACCGCAATCCGGCCAGCGTCGAAGTTGTAGGCATCGGCCTGGCTGCGGAGCCAGCGGACTGCGGCTCGGGCATCGTCGAGCTGGGCCGGGAAGGGATCGCTGGTGGTCAGCCGACAGCTGACGCTGGCCGCGGCAATGCCGTTAGCGGCGAGCAGTGGACTGATCCACGGATACATCGCGAGCTCTCGTCCGCCCGATCGCCATCCACCGCCGTGGAAGTAGATGGCCAGCGGGGTGCGGCTTGCGACACGTGGAACGAGCAGGTCGAGGTGGAGGTCGGATTCCCACGGTGGGCGATCCGGATGCCGCTGATAGCGAAGTGCGGGGATGACCTCGAACCGGTGTGGTCCGGCGCTGACCGAGACGAGCATGGGTGGAGACTATGCTCGCTCGGCCGGCTGATGTCAGGCTGTTACGGCTTCTTGCCGACTCCTACCCAGAGGCTGCAGCTGATGTCGTTGAAGGTGCCGTTGTCGACCAGGCGCTCGGTCTCCGCGTCGGGGTGCCAGCGGTACGGGACCTCGACGCCGGGCTCGACCAGCTCCAGGCCGGCGAAGAAGCGCTCGATCTCCTCGCGGCTGCGGACCTGCGCGTCGCCACCGTCGGCCTTGTAGACCTGGATCGCCTGCTCCCACATCTCGGGGGCGAAGTCCGGTGTGCAGTGGGAGAAGAGCAGGTACGAACCGGGTGCCAGCGCGTCGACCAGCTCCTGGAGCAGCTCGTAGGGCTTCGCCTCGTCGGGGAGGTAGTGGAAGACACCGACGATGCTCAGCGCGACCGGCTTGCTCAGGTCGAGGACCTCGCGGACCTCCTCGGAGTCGAGGATCGCCTGCGGGTCGCTGATGTCCGCCTCGAGGTACGCCGTCCGGCCCTGGGGGTTGCTGACCAGCAGTGCCCGGGAGTGGGCGAGCACGATCGGGTCGTTGTCCACGTAGACGACGTTCGCCTCCGGCACGACCTCCTGCACGACCTCGTGCAGATTCGGGCTGGTGGGGATGCCGGTACCGATGTCGAGGAACTGCGTGATGCCCTGCTCGGCGACGTACCGGGCCGCTCGGTGCATCCACATCCGGTTCGACTGCGCCGCCGTACGGAATCCGGGGAACGCCTCGAGCAGGTGCTCGGCGGCGGCGCGGTCCGGCGCGAAGTTCGTCTTGCCGCCCAGGAAGTAGTCATAGACCCGGGCACCGTGCGGCACGCCCAGATTGAGTCGCTCCACCATGTCTACTTCAGTGTCATCGCTTTGATCACTCATAGAAACTCCTCGACGCCGCCCGTGCAGTAGTCCGCATCGTAGCGAATGCGCATCAGCCTGTAACCACAACCCACGCCATCAGTCCACACGGTCCGTCAGCCGGACGTGATGACTTCGAAGGCGTTGCGGCGATGCGCGGCGAAGAGGGCGAGGGCAGTGTCGGCATCCCGGGCACGCAGCGCGGAAACGAGGCCGTGGTGTTCGCCGGGGACGAGGCCGAGGTAGTCCTCGGTACTGAGGTTGATCCGGGTCAGCAGGAAGAGGTGGACCTGACACCGGATCGCGTCCCAGGCCTCAGCCAGGCGCTGATGTCCGGCCGCGGCGAAGACAGCATCGTGGAAGGCGATGTCGCAGCGCACCATCTCGTGCGGATCATCCGCCCGGTCCATCGCTGCCGCGGTCTTCTCGAGGAGATTCAGGTCCTCGTCCGTGGCCCGGTCAACGACGTGGCGAACGGCGAGGTCCTCCAGCGCGCCGCGCAGAGTGTGCAGCTCCGCGACATCGATGGCGGACAAGGTGGTGACCGTCGCACCGCGGTGCCAGGCAACCCGGACCAGCCCCTCCCGCTCCAGGAGCCGCAGCCCTTCCCGCACCGGACCCCGGCTGACATCCATCACGCCGGAGAGTTCCACCTCGCGCAACTGGGCCCCGGGTGCGTAGGCGCCGCTGAAGATCGCCTCGCGGATGCGGTCCGCGACCTCGTCCGCCAGCCCCCGGCGCCGGGCCGGGCTCACCTTGCTCTGATCACTCACGTCTGCCTTGCCCCTCCCTGGCGCCCTGATGCTAACGTTCCATCATTGTCGCAATGTTAACATTAGGACAGAGAGGCGTTGCCATGACCGTGCTCGACTCCCCGATCCCCCGGTTCCACCTGGCCGTGCCGGTCGACGACCTGACCGCAGCCCGCCACTTCTACGGCGAGGTTCTCGGCCTCACCCAGGGCCGCAGCTCCGACACCTGGATCGACTGGAACCTGCACGGCCACCAGTTCGTCACCCACCTCGCCCCGACGCGTGCCCAACGCATCCACAACCCGGTCGACGGCCACGACGTACCGGTCCCGCACTTCGGCCTGATCCTCACGGTCCCAGCCTTCGAACAGCTCGCCGGCCGCCTGCGCGACGCCGGTACGACGTTCGTCATCGAGCCCTACGTCCGCTTCCAGGGGCAGACCGGCGAGCAGTGGACGATGTTCCTGCTCGACCCCGCCGGCAACGCCCTCGAGTTCAAAGCATTCGCCGACGACTCCCAGGTCTTCGCCGCCTGAGACAATGCAACCGATTCCCATGGCCACCCGGACCTGGCCGGCATCTCCGCGTTCTCTTGCCCAACTGCCTGGGTGACTGCTGTGCACGTTCACACTTTCTTGCGCCAAGCTCTTGCCATGCCCGGTGACTTAAGTTTTCATCATGGGAAGCCCCGTGGCGTCGGAAACTGTGCACGTTCACGGCCCTGACTCGTGGTCCGCCCCATCCACGGAAGAGGTATCGCCCCATGCCTGGAACCGCCCTCCAAGACAGTCAACAGGCCTTTCGGTGCGATCGCGATCGTGCCGGGGTCCACCGCCTGGGCCCAGCACGTTCGATGGCAGCGCACCCGCGATTCGCGAGCTGAACCTGCCGCTGACCATCTGCCTGCGCTGACACCACGAAACCTCTCCAGAAGGGTTCCTTCATGTCCAGATTCACCATCAGACAGCGGCTGGCCCTCGCAGTCGTCGGCGTCGTGGCGGCCGGATTGACACCGAACCTGGCGGGCGCCGTCAGTTCCCCGCCCACACCGGTCGCGCAGCAGGCGGCCCAGCCGCAGACCGACAAGCTGGACCGGGGCGTGATCAACGTCCACACCGGTCAGGGCAACCGGATCAGCTGGCGACAGCTCGCCGATGACCCGGCCGACGTCACGTTCAACGTCTACCGCAACGGCGTGAAGGTGAACCGTACGCCGATCAGCGGCCCGACGAGTTACGTCGACGCCGGCGCCCCTGCCGATGCGAAGTACGTCGTACGGGCAGTTGTCGGTGGGGTCGAGCGCGCGGCCAAGACCGCCGGGGACGAGTCGCTGACACTCAATGCCGTTCCTGGTGAGGCCGGCATCGAAGCCAGCACTCGCGACATTCCGCTCCAGATCCCGGCCGGTGGCAGGACGCCGTCCGGGGAGAACTACACCTACGTCGCGAACGACGCGAGTGTGGGTGATCTGGACGGTGACGGGCAGTACGAGATCATCCTGAAGTGGGATCCGACCAACGCTCACGACAACGCACAGTCCGGGTACACCGGCAACGTCTACCTGGACGCCTACAAGCTGAACGGGACCAGGTTGTGGCGGATCGACCTGGGCCGCAACATCCGGGCCGGTGCGCACTACACGCAGTTCCAGGTCTTCGACTACGACGGTGACGGCCGGGCCGAGGTCGCGGTCAAGACCGCCGACGGCACCCGCTCCGGCACCGGCCAGGTCATCGGCAACGGATCAGCCGACCACCGCAACTCCAGCGGATACATCCTCACCGGACCCGAGTTCCTGTCCGTGTTCCGCGGCACCGACGGCGCCGTACTGGCGACCGCCAACTACCAGCCGCCGCGCGGGAACGTCTCCTCCTGGGGCGACAACTACGGCAACCGCGTCGACCGCTTCCTAGCCGGTACGGCGTACCTGGACGGCGCGCGGCCCAGCATCATCATGGCCCGGGGCTACTACACCCGTTCCGTCATCGTCGCCTGGGACTACCGCAACGGCGCACTGACGCAGCGCTGGATCTTCGACTCCAACAGCGCCGGCAGCCAATGGTCCGGGAAGGGCAACCACAACCTGTCCATTGCCGATGTCGACGCCGACGGCCGCGACGAGGTCATGTACGGCTCGATGGCGATCGACGACAACGGCCGCGGGTTGTGGCAGAACAACACCCACCACGGCGACGCCTACCACGTCAGCGACTTCATCCCCTCGCGCCCAGGACTCGAGGTCTTCAAGCCCTCCGAGTGGACGAGCGAACCGACGCACTGGATGGGAGACGCACGCACCGGCCAGATCATCTGGAGCGCACCTTCCTGCGGTTGTGACAACGGCCGAGCTGTTGCCGCGGACATCTGGGCGGGCAACCGTGGCGCCGAAGCGTGGTCGGCATCGGTCGGCGGCCTCCGCAGTGCGACCACCGGTGGTCAGGTCTCCTCGCGCAAGCCGAGCTCCATCAACTTCGTGGTCTGGTGGGACGGCGACGCACAACGCGAGCTGCTCGACGGCACGCAGATCAGCAAGTACGGCACCAGCGGTGACACCCGGCTGCTGACCGGCTCGGGAGTGTCGTCGAACAACGGCACCAAGTCGACCCCGGCGCTGTCGGCCGACATCCTCGGCGACTGGCGCGAAGAAGTGATCTGGCGAACCTCGGACAACCGGGCACTGCGGATCTACTCCACCACCGACAGCACATCGATCACCCGGCCGTCACTGATGCAGGACCGCCAGTACCGGGTGGCCGTGGCTTGGCAGAACACCGCCTACAACCAGCCGCCGCACCCGAGCTTTGCCATCGGCAACTGAGCTGTCCTGCCGCCGCCCCTCCTTGGAGTTCCCATGACTATGCAACGCCGTACTTTCCTCGGCCTCGGCGCCGCCGGAGTCGCGGGCGCCGGCCTGACCGCACTCGGCGCCGGGCAGGCACTCGGCGCGCTGGCCGGCGCACCGACCACACCATTCGCGGTCGGTGTCCGCCAGTACACCTGGTGGCGCGGCAGCCGTCGCGTCAATACCTACGTCTACTACCCCGCCAAAGGCACGCCAGGCAGTGGCCCGACCACCAACGCACCCGTTGCCGATGGCATCTTCCCGATCTGCCAGTACACACACGGTTCCGGCGCCAGCCCACAAGGCGCGCTCGGACACATCCGTCCGTTGGCAGCGGCCGGGTTCATCGTGCCCGCGCCGCACTTCGGCAGCTCCATCGGTGATGCCTACAACGGCAATCTGTCCAGAGACGCATCTCAGGCCATCACCGGCACCCTCGCGTTGAACACCGCCAACGACCCGCTGCGAGGCCACATCAACACCTCGGTCGGCGTCGGTGCGTCCGGCTACTCGATGGGCGGCATGACGACGCACGGCCTGCTGACCATCGCGCCGGATTCGCGCATCGTCGCCGCCGCTCCCTGGGCCTGTGTGGACATGGGCAATCCGTCGCCCTCGATCAGGGCGAAGGTGCTGTTCATCCACGGCGACCGGGACAGCACCTGTCCCTACTCGTCCGCCCGCCAGGCCTACCGCGAACTCCCCGCCCCCAAAGCGTTCCTCACGTTCCGCGGCGGTACCCACAACAGCTATTTCAGCGACTCCCGCGCCCGCAACACGTTCGTGGACTGGATGCGCTGGAGCCTGTACGCCGACACCGCCGCCCGCGACCGTCTGCCCGCCGACGCCAGCTCGAGCTCCACCACCTGGGAATCCATCCTGAGCTGAGCCGCCCCAGTACGTCACCCTCGGACCGGCTCAGGACGCCGGTCCGGGGGTGGCTCCTTCTTCGACACCGCTGACACCTAGAAATGGACGTCGCATGACCACCAGAACGAGAAAGCTGAGTTTCGTCGCCATCGCTGCGCTGCTGGCAGCCACGGTGTCCGCACCCGCGGCGGCGACACCCGCCCCGCAGTTGCATGCCGCGCAGCTGAATGCCGCGCAGGTCGTGGCCGACATGGGTGCCGGCTGGAACCTCGGTAACCAGCTCGAGGCCAACTCCAACGGCTACCCGAGCGAGACCGCCTGGGGCAACCCGACCGTCACCCAGGCCCTCATCGACAAAGTGAAAGCCGCCGGCTTCAAGTCGATCCGGATCCCCGTCTCCTACCTGCGCACCATCGGCGCCGGCCCGAACTACACCATCAACTCCGCCTGGCTGAACCGCGTGCAACAGGTGGTCAACTACGCACACAGCCGTGGGCTCTACGTCATCATCAACATGCACGGCGACGGCTACAAAAGCATTCCCTACGCCTGGCTGATCTGCGACGCAGCGAACCAGAGCGCGATCAAGGCGAAGTACCAGAAAGTCTGGCAGCAGATCGCCACCAGATTCCAGAACTACGACAACCGGCTGATCCTCGAGTCGATGAACGAAAACTTCGACGGCCAGTACGGCCGCCCCACCCAGCCGTGCTACTCCAACATCAACGCCTACAACCAGATCTTCGTCGACACCGTCCGACGGGCAGGCGGCAACAACAGCTCGCGCTGGCTACTCGTCCCGGGCTGGAACACCAACATCGACTACACCGCCGGCAACTACGGCTTCGTCGTACCAACCGACCAGTACCGCTCCCCCACCATCCCCAGCAACGAGCGACGGATCATGATCTCCGTGCACTACTACGCCCCGTGGGACTTCGCCGGCGAAGAGAACTCCAGGATCACCCAGTGGGGACGCGGCTCGACCGACCCGTCCCGGAAGTCGACCTGGGGCCAGGAAGACTACCTCGACTCCCAACTCAAGCTGATGTACGACAAATTCGTCGTCCGCGGCTACCCCGTGGTCGTCGGCGAATACGGCTCGATCGACAAAACCTCATTCGATTCCTCGAACAACCGCTACCGAGCCGACTTCGCCCGCGCCGTCGCCGCCACCTCCAAGAAGTACGGCGCCGCCACCATCTACTGGGACAACGGCGTCAACGGCCGCTACGGCTTCGGCCTCTTCAACCGATCCGCCACCACAGTCACCCAACAAGGCATTATCAACGCCATCAGAACCGGCACCGGCACCTAGGCGTGTGGGCAAGTCGAGTGCAGCCGCACCGCCATCGGTCGCCCGGGCACAGCAGCCAGCGGGGGCGGTTCGGGGGGCGCGCCTCGGTTGCGTACCGGGCAGCTGGGGGTCAGGCTGATTCGCGGACGACCAGTTCGGTGGGGAGGATTACTGTGGCTGGGCCGTCGCCTTCGATTTGGGCTAGTAGCTGGCGGACCATCATCTCGCTGATTCGTTGCCATGGCTGTCGCATCGTGGTCAGGGTGGGGGTTGTTGCGGTGGCTACGGAGGAGTCGTCGAAACCGCCGACGGCGATGTCGTCGGGGACGGTGCGGCCGGCGCGCTCGATCGCGCGGAGGGCGCCTTCGGCCATGAGGTCGGATGCGACGAAGACGGCGTCGAGGTCGGGGGCGCGGCTGAGGAGATCTCGCATGCAGGACTCGCCGCTTGCCCGGCTGTAGTCGCCGGTCGCGACCAGCCGCTTGTCGAAGCGGATCTTGCGCTCGGTGAGTACGTCGCGGTAGCCCTGCAGCCGGTCGGATCCTCCGGGGCCGTCGGACGGGCCGGCGATGGTTGCGATGCGTTTGCGGCCGGCGTCGGCCAGGTAGCGCATCATGGTTCGTGCGCCTTCGCGGTCGTCCGCGACGACGTAGGAGATCGTTCCGCTTTGGTCCTGGGGTTTGCCGCAGCAGACGAACGGCAGGCCGGCGCGCTGTAGCAGGTCGATCATCGGCGTACCGCGGTTCGAGTTGAACAGCAACGCACCGTCGACCTGGTGGGCCAACAGGTAGGGAGCGATGCGTCGGCGCTCCGCCTCGGTCCCCGCGGCGATCAGGACGAGCGGGATGTCGTGCTCGGCGAGGGCGGTCGTGCATCCTCGCAGCAGGGTGGCCAGGTTGGGATCCTCGAACAGCCGTTCTTGCGTCTCCGACAGCAGGAAGGCGACCGAGCCGGCGCGCCGGGTCACCAGGCTGCGGGCTGCCCGGTTCACCACGTAGCCCAGCTTGCGGATGGCGGCGTCGACCGCTCGGTGGCTTGCCGGGCTGACGTTGTGCCCACCTTGCAGAACGCGTGACACCGTGCCACGAGAGACCCCCGCCTGGGCGGCGACGTCGTGGATCGTGGGTGGGCGCTTGTTCTGCGATGGCACGGTGTCGGTCATAGGTCCTCAGGATCGACAGATGGTGCCCAAACTCTACGCCCGACCGCGAGTTTACGACTGACGCCACCCGAACACGTAGCGTTCACCCGGTTCACCATTGTGCTGGCAGACGGTGAAAGTTAGCGTTAACACCTCCGCCCTTCCATGCAGTTTGAGCACAGGGGAACCTCTGATGCGCAGATCGCTCCTGGCCGTTGTGACGGCCGTCCTGCTGACCGCCGGCACGACCACGGCCCCCGAGGCCCAGGCCGTGGTGAACTCGTTCTCCGTCCTGACGTACAACGTGGCCGGGTTACCCGACGGCATCTCGTCGGGCGACCCGGAGAAGAACACTCCCCTGATCAGTCCCCGGCTGGCCGAGTACGACGTGGTCACCGTGCAGGAGGACTTCAACTATCACGCCGCGCTCTACGCGGGCGACAACCATCCCCACCGGACGGCGACCAGCGGTGGCGTGCCCTTCGGGGACGGCCTGAACACCTTGTCCCGGTACCCGTTCGACGACTTCGACCGGACCAAGTGGTCGAGGTGCAACGGCACGGACTGCCTGACACCCAAGGGATTCAGCCTCAACCGGATCCGGCTGGCCGAGGGCGTGTACGTCGACCTCTACAACCTGCACCCGAACGCCGGGGTCGAGCCCGCCGACCTGGCCGCCCGCCGGGCCAACATCACCCAGCTCACCCAGTACATCGCCGCCAACTCGGCCGGCAACGCGGTGATCGTGATGGGTGACACCAACACTCGCTACACCAGGACCGAGGACAACATCCGCGAGCTCGTCACCGGTGCCGGCCTGACCGACGCCTGGGTCCAGCTGATCCGCGGCGGCCAGGCTCCGCCCCTCGGCAGCCCCGCGCTGGTGTGCGATCCCAACGCGGTGACCAACTCCTGCGAGGTGGTCGACAAGGTCCTCTACCGCGGCAACCGGTTCATCAACCTCACCGCAACCCAGTACAACAACGAGAATCAGAAGTTCCTCGACAGCGCCGGCAAGCCCTTGTCGGACCACTACCCGCACCTGGTCCGCTTCACCTGGTCCCTCAACGACCAGCTCCGGATGAGCGACCAGTACGGCGGCCCGCACGGAACGCCGTTCACCGATGTCGACCGGATCGCCGGCAGCACCGGCGTACGATCCGTCCGCCTGAGCGGTGCGGCACGCCTCGACCGGGTCGGCCTGACACTGTCCAACGGCACCGTCCTGACCCACGGCGGCACTGGCGGAACCGAGACCGAACTAACCCTCGCCCCGAACGAACGCATCGTCCGGATCACCTTGACCCAAGGCAAGTACAACCAGCGGACCAGACTCTTCTCAGCCGCCATCACCACCAGCACCGGCCGCACGTTGTCCGCCGGCACCCCAACCGCGAACACTGTCACCTACACCGCCCCCACCGGCTGGCAGATCACCGGATTCACCGGCCGAGCAGGCGACGGAGTCGACAAACTCGGCGTCATCTACCAACCCTGACCACCGCCCCCCAACCAGGAGACCGCCCCATGGACTCACCTCTGAACATCCATCGCCGTACGCTGCTCGCCGCGGCCGGCGTCACCGCCGCGAGCACACTGCTCAGCACCGCTACGGCGCGCGCCGACGCGACCGTGCGTGTCGATCCTGCCGCCGATCAGGGGGCCTGGGAGGGGTGGGGGACGTCGCTGGCCTGGTGGGCCAACGTGTTCGGCGACCGGGACGACTTCGCCGACCTGTTCTTCAGCACCAAGACGGTGACCTACAACGGCGCCTCCCTGCCGGGCCTTGGGATGAACATCGCCCGCTACAACCTCGGTGCCTGCAGCTGGAACGCAGTCGGCAGCGAGCGGATGGTTGCCTCACCCAACATCCCGAGGTTCAAGCAGATCGAGGGCTTCTGGCAGGACTGGGGCAACGAGGACCCGGCATCCGCAGCCTGGAACTGGAACGCCGACGCCAAACAGCGCGCGATGCTGACCAAGGCAACTCAGCGCGGTGCGATCAGCGAGCTGTTCGCCAACTCGCCGATGTGGTGGATGTGCTCGAACCACAACCCGTCCGGCGCCGCGGACGGCGGCAACAACCTCCAGTCCTGGAACCACCGCCAGCACGCGCTGCACCTGGCAGCAACCGCCCGCCGTGCCCGCGACCAGTGGGGCGTGAACTTCCGGACCGTTGACCCGTTCAACGAGCCGTCGTCCAACTGGTGGAAGGCCGACTGCGGCCAGGAAGGCTGCCATATCGACGCCACCACCCAGCGCAGCGTCATCAGCAACCTGCGCACCGAGCTCGACCGGGTCGGCCTGAGCAGTGTGGCGATCTCGGCTTCCGACGAGACGAACTACGACCTCGCCCGTACGACGTGGAGCAGCTTCGACTCGGCCACCAAGGACCGCGTCCGGCAGGTCAACGTGCATGGGTACCAAGGGCTGAGCGGCCGTCGTGACCTGCTGGGCAACGAGGTACGGGCCTCGGGCAAGATTCTCTGGAACTCCGAGCACGGCGACTCCGACGGCAGCGGCATGATGACCGCACGCTGTCTGCTGATGGACTTCCGGTGGCTCAAGCCAACAGCGTGGTGCTACTGGCAGGTGATGGACCCGACCGCCGGCTGGGGCCTGCTCCGGTACGACGGCAACTCGGGCCAGGCGGGCGCTGTCGAGACCAAGCTGTACGTCGTCGCCCAGTTCACCCGGCACATTCGCCCGGGCATGCGGATCATCAACACCGGTGTCGATTACGCCATTGCGGCCCATGACGCAGCAGCGCGACGCCTGGTGATCGTTGCCGCGAACAACGGAGCCGCGCAGAACCTCACGTTCGACCTGTCGCCGTTCGGCACGGTGCCGAACGGCACAGCCACTCGCTGGTCCACACTGACGTCAGGTGCTGGCGACCGGTATACGCGTCGCCAGGACCTGACGGTCAGCGGGGAGATGGTTCAGGTGCCCTTCGCCGCGGGCGCCGTACAGACGATCCAGATCGACGGCGTCGTGCGATGAGCCGTCCTACTTCAGGTACGCCGACAACGGGATCTGCTGGTCACGCACCGCCTTGGTGACCACCCCCGCGATCTGCCGAGCACCGGCGGCTTCGAAATGGGTGTGGTCGTTGCAGAAGAACGCACCGACCGGCCCCGATCCCCAGTCGCCGTTGTTCGGGCAGAACTTCAGGGTGTTGTAGAGCGTGTAGCTCAGGCGGTGCAGGTCGATGACCGGTACCTGGTTGGCAGTCGCGGCAGCGTTCGTCTCGCTGATGAACCCGCGGGTGCCGACCGCCGTACTGCCCGAGCACCTGATCGCGGAGACCGGGGTCAGGAAAACAGGCTTGGCGCCACGGGCCTTGGCCGCGGCGGCCATCACGCCGAGCAGCTCGCGGTAGCGCGCCGAACCTACGTGCCGAGGGCAATTGGGATCGCCGTCGTTGATCCCGAACTGGATCAGCAGGTAGTCACCGGCCTTCATCCCCGTCGTCGAGTTGAGCATCGCCTGCCAGCGCGAGGAATAGGTGTTCGAACTGAGGACACACTCACCGGCCGAGTTCTTCGTACCGGTGACGTTGCCCTCGTACAGCCAGGTCTGGATGCTGCGTCCGCCGACAGCGCTGTTCCGCACCGTCACATTGGAGTTGAAGTAGGGGGCGACCTGAGACCCCCACCCGGCCGGACACACCGCGCCACCCGACGGCGCTGCCATCGTGGAGTCGCCGGCGAGCCAGACGGTGATGGGAGTTTGCGCGGCCGGAGCGGCCGACGCGGTGGTGGGTGCCGACGCGCAGCTGTTGGCGACCGCCGGTGTCGCCGCACTCGCGGTGACGGTCGAGAACACGATGGTCGCGCTGGTCAGCAGCGCAGTACGGACGAGGACTGATCGAAGATTCATCGCGTACTCCTTAGATGTAGTCGTCGAGGACGGCGGTCAGGCGCTGCGCGATCTTCACGTGCCCTGCGTCGGTCGGATGGACGTTGTCATGGGTGTCCGCCGTGGTGATCCATCCGGTGGTGTCGACGAAGCGGACCCTGGTGTCCCCGGCCGAGGTCCGCGCCGCGACGGCGTTGCGGGTCTCCGGGAGGTACCGGTTGCGGAAGGTACCCATCGCGAAGATCTGCGCGGACGGATAGGCCCGCCGGACGCGCTCGAGCATCACCACGTAGTTCTGCTGGAACGTCGGCCCCGACACACCGTGGCCGACATCATTGGTCCCCAGGTTGATCACAACCCCGGCTGCTTGGTACGTCGAGAAGTTCCAGTCGTCGGTGGTCGCCGTGTTGGAGGACCGGCGGAACCAGTCGACCATTCCGTAGCAGTCCTGGGCGACCAGACAGGCGCCGCCTTGCGCGACCTGGGTGTGACTGGACTTCAGCGCTTCACCGGTCAGCCACGGGTAGGAGGTGAAAGGCCGGTTGCCGTTCGGCTGACCG
Source organism: Kribbella sp. NPDC056345 (assembly GCF_042262745.1). NCBI lineage: Bacteria > Bacillati > Actinomycetota > Actinomycetes > Propionibacteriales > Kribbellaceae > Kribbella > Kribbella sp. NPDC056345. The sequence goes on from NZ_JBHJQQ010000001.1 coordinate 502,769, forward strand.
ACCGTGATCGAGTCACCGATGAACTCGACAAGCTTCGCCGGCCGGCTGATCGCCGTCGTCCCTCCGCCGCTCGCGAGGAGGAAACCGCCGAAGACCGGGTCACCGGTGTACGAACCCGCCCGCTCCCGATAACCGATCCGGATCTTGTGGGTGCCGCTCGACAGCCCGGTGGCGAGAGTGACGTTGCCGGAGACATTGCGGCGCCACTGCAGCGGCTTCCCGTCGACCGAGTAGTACAGGTCGATCGCGTTGCGCTGGCGGACCCCGATGGAGCTTCCGGTGAAGGCGGTTTCGACATAACCGCCGGCCCAGCCCATCCAGTACCACGACGCATTCGAGCGGTTCCAGCGACCGTAGTACTGGATGTTCGAGTCGTTCGGCAGTCCGTTCCCGGCCAGCGTCGGGGCGTCGGCGACAACGGGCGCGTTGCTGATCGCGAAGCTCGGGTGCGGCGGCTGGTTGTAGCCGGTGTTCTGCCAAGCCACGGCCACCCGGTACTGCCGGTCCTGCATCAGCGACGGCCGCGTGATCGACGTACTGTCCGTCGTCGAGTAGATCCGCAGCGCCCGGTTGTCCGACGTCCGCCAGATCACTTCCTCCCGCCAGTCACCAAGAATGTCGGCAGACAGTGCAGGCGTCGCCTTCGTACCGTTGTTGGAGACAACCCCGGAGCCGGTCAGCAGGCGGGTGTCGCTGCTCGTTCCGTACTTGTCGATGTTGGTGCCGTCGAGCAGCTCACGCTGCGCGTCGCCGTCCCACCACACCACGAAGTTGATCGATCCCGGCTTACGGGCCGCGACCTGGTTGCCGTTGGTGCCACTCCGCAGACCGCTGACCGATGCCGACCAGGCTTCCGCACCGGCGTTGCCTGCCCAGACGTCCGCGGCGACCCCTCGCCCGTTGTCACAACCGCACGACGGAGCACTCCAGATGATCTGGCCGGTGCGCGCGTCACCCATCCAGTGCGAAGGTCCGCTCGTCCACTCCGACGGCTTGAACACCTCAAGTCCCGGCCGCGAGGGGATGAAATCGCTCACGTGGTACGCGTCCCCGTGATGGGTGTTGTTCTGCCACAACCCGCGACCGTTGTCGTCGATCGCCATCGACCCGTACATCACCTCGTCACGCCCGTCGGCATCGACATCGGCGATCGACAGGTTGTGGTTACCCTTCCCGGTCCACTGGCTGCCGGCGCTGTTGGAGTCGAAGATCCAGCGCTGCGTCAACGCCCCGTTGCGGAAGTCCCACGCCACGATCACCGATCGCGTGTAATAGCCCCGCGCCATGATGATGCTCGGCCGCGACCCATCCAAGTACGCCGTACCAGCCAGGAACCGGTCGACGCGGTTGCCGTAGTTGTCGCCCCAGGACGACACAGTGCCACGCGGCGGCTGGTAGTTGGCAGTCGCCAGTACGGCGCCATCGGTCCCGCGGAACACGGACAGGAACTCGGGTCCGGTGAGGATGTACCCGCTGGAGTTGCGGTGGTCGGCTGATCCGTTGCCGATGACCTGGCCGGTCCCCGACCGGGTGCCATCGGCGGTCTTCACGGCGAGCTCAGCCCGGCCGTCACCGTCGTAGTCGAACACCTGGAACTGCGTGTAGTGCGCACCGGCCCGGATATTGCGCCCGAGGTCGATCCGCCACAACCTGGTCCCGTTCAGCTTGTACGCATCGAGATAGACGTTGCCGGTATATCCGGCGTGCGCATTGTCGTGAGCGTTGGTCGGATCCCACTTGACGATGAGCTCGTACTGCCCGTCCCCGTCGAGATCACCGACGCTCGTGTCGTTGGCGGTGTAGGTGTAGGCCTCACCGGACGGCGTCGTACCACCGGGTGGGATCTGCAGCGGCACGTCCCGGCTGCTCGCGTTCACGCCGTTGACACTGTCCAGCGACAACGAGTTCTGCACGGCGAACTTCGCCTGCTGCTCGACCCCGTCGGCAACAGCCCGTACGGCGTACTTCGCGCCGGCCTGCCCATCCGTGTCCACGAAAGTCGTCGGGCCACTGACCGGCGTGCTGTTCACCTTGGTGCCGTCGCGGTAGACGTTGTAGGCGACGTCGGCCGGATCATCGGCGAGTAGCCGCCAGCTGACTCGGTTGCCCTTCGCCGTGTGCACGCTGATCACACCACGATCCAGCGTCTCGGTCTGGGAAGACGCCGAAGCCTTCGCCGCAGCGGTGGAACGCAGGAAGGTCGTCAGCGAGAGGTTGCGCTCGCGGATCCCTTGGACAACGAGCTCCGCCATCTGCGTCGCGCCGTACACCGAGAAGTGGGTGTTGTCGTTGTTCTCTCGGGTGAGGAACAGCTGCTGCGAGGCCGTCGGCCCGAGTGACTCCACCAAGGCCTTGCTCTTGGCGGTCAGGTCGATCACCGGAACGTTCGCGCTCTGACCGAGGGCCCGGATCACGGCCGGCAGGTCCACGCCACGACCGTTGATGTGCAACGCGGTCGGAGTGAGTGTGTTGCCGCTGAACAGCCGTCGTACCGGTGGGGTCATCAGCACCGGCGTGCCGCCACGTTCACGAACACCGTTGACCAGCTTCGTGAGGTTGTCCCGGAACGCCGTCGCGGTGGTGTCCTTGTCGTTGTGCCCGAACTGGATGAAGACCAGATCCTTGCTCTTGATCAGCGGCTTCATCTTGGGGAACAGCGCGGCATTGGCGAGGAAGCTGCCGGAGCTCTCGCCGGAGTCGCCGTAGTTCGCGACGACGGCACCGTTGCGGACGCGCGTCGGCAGGAACTGTCCCCACCCGGCGTACGGCGCGCCCGGCTGATCGCAGACCGTCGAGTCACCGGCGAGATAGGCAACCAACGGGGCGGCGGCCGGCTTGACCGTCAGCGCGCCGATCGCGGGCGCGCTTCCGTCGAAAGTGATGCTGAGGCCGGGCGTGCCGGTTCCGCCTTGGCCGGTCGGCTGTCCTTCGGGAATCCGGACGTTGACCGTGGCGGTACTGCGGATCACCTGGCCGGCGCGCGTCGAGACGGCCGGCAGCACCTGTCTGCGGGTTTCCACCGACATGCCGGTGGTGGCCGCCCGGGTCGGGCTGCCGAGGTCGACCGTGACGTCATAGTTGCCAGGAGCAACGTCGAAATGGCACTGGATCGGCGCAGTTCCCGAGCAGCCCGCCGGGAGGGCCGACGGCTGCGCGCCGGCCGGCAACGGGCTCAGGGAGGCGACGACCAGCGCCGCCGCAAGGGTCAGTGTTCTGAGCTGGGACATGGGGCGGTACCTCTTCCTCGATGGGCGAAGGAAAAGCTGGCGGCGCGCGATCCGGAGGGAGTTGAAGGGGCGGCGCGGTGATCACGACTGTGAGCGTGAACACGTTCTGGAATCGCGCGATCACCATGATGAAAGCGCATGTTCACGAACCTGACAAGACCTGATCACGAAACCTGTGAACGTGAACAATCACGGCCGGCAGGCACAGCAGGGCTTCCGGAGACACCCTTGTAAACTGCGCGCACACCGCACCGGATGCCAGGACGGAGGACGATGGCGACGCCCAGCATCAAGGAAGTGGCGCAGCGGGCAGGCGTCTCGGTCGGGACCGTCAGCAACGTCCTGAACCGTCCCTGGATCGTTGCCGCGACCACCAGACAGCGGGTGCAGGACAGCATCCAGGCGCTCGGATTCGTCCGCAACGAGGCCGCCCGGCACCTCCGCGCCGGCCGCAGCCGGACGGTCGGACTGATCGTCTTCGACGTGGCCAACCCGTTCTTCACGGCGATCGCCGAAGGCGCGGAGTCGCTCGCCTATGCGCACGACACGATGGTGATGCTCTGCAACAGCAAGACCGACCGGGTCCGCGAAGGTCACCACCTGGACCAGCTCGAGCAGCAGCGCGTCCTCGGCATCCTGATCACGCCGTTCGACAGCGACGATCCCCGGCTGACGGCGATGGTCGCCCGCGGTACGCCGGTCGTCCTGGTCGACCGTACGGCGGACAGCGGGCTCTGCTCGGTGAGCGTCGACGACCAGCTCGGCGGGCGGCTGGCCGGCAAGCATCTGATCGAGACCGGACATCGCCGGATCGCCTTCATCGGCGGCCCTTTCGGGGTGCAGCAGGTCGCCGACCGGATGGCCGGTATCACCGCGACCGTCGAGCAGGCAGGCACCGTGGAGCTGCAGTGCCACGAGGTCGACGTCATGGGTGTGACCGAAGGCCGGGTGATCGGCGAGCAGCTCGCCGCACTGCCCGCGGCCTCGCGCCCGACCGCCGCCTTCCTGGCGAACGACCTGCTGGCACTGGGCTTCCTGCAGGCGATGGCCGCCGCCGGCCTGCGGGTGCCCGACGACATGGCCATCGTCGGGTACGACGACATCGACTTCGCCCGCGCGGCCGCCGTACCGCTGTCGTCGGTGCGGCAGCCTGCTGAGCTGCTCGGCCGATCGGCGATGGAGCTGCTCCAGGAGGAGGTCGAGGCCGCCGACAGCCACCGCCACCGTCAGGTGATCTTCCAGCCGGACCTGATCGTCCGCGCCTCCAGTACCGTGCAGCGATGATCCTGTACGAGAACCCGCTCGCCACGGCCGAGGACCTCGCCGATTTCCGGCTCGAGGGTGATGGCGCCATCTCGTTCCCACTCGGCCGGTTGCGACTCGAGAGCACTCGATCGGCCGACGAGGGTCAGGACGCGAACGTCGTACTGTGGTGCCCCGAGACCTTCCCGGCCGACATCGTGGTGGAGTGGGACTTCTGGCCGATCCGCGAGCCAGGGCTGTGCATCCTGTTCTTCCACGCGGCGGGCCGGAACGGCGAGGATCTGTTCGACCTGGCGCCACGGACGGGACCGTACGAGCAGTACCACCACGGCGACCTCGACACGTACCACGTCTCGTACTTCCGGCGCCGCTGGCCCGGGGAGCGCGCATTCCACACCTGCAACCTGCGCAAGAGCCACGGTTTTCACCTGGTCGCGCAGGGGCCTGATCCGTTGCCGTCGGTCCCCGACGCGCACGGCCCGTACCGGCTGCGACTGTCGGTGCGGGGCGGCTTGATCGCGTTCGCGATCAACGACCTCGTCACCTTCGAGTGGTACGACGAGCATCCGCTGACCGGCGGCAAACTCGGCCTGCGGCAGATGGCGCCGCTCATCGGCGAGTACGCGAACCTGCGCGTTTCCCGCGCCTGAGTACGCCTGCGGACACGCCTCGACCGGTCGCCGACAAGCGCTTTCCCAACTCTTGACATTGAGACGATTCAACCATACGGTCACATCACTTTTCGCCTGCAGAACGTATCGGCCAAGGAGTGACGATGAGCGGCACCGGTTGGTCGATCAAGCTGTATGACGTTGCAGACGAGGTGATCTGGGCAGTTCGGCTGAACTGCCTGTGGCTCGGTTTCACCCTGCTCGGCGGTGTGGCACTGGGTATCGGTCCGGCTACTCTCGCGGCCTATTCCCTGGCTCGACGCAGGTCTTTCGGTGAATCGTTTCATATCTTCCCCGCATTCCAGACGGCGTTTCGGCGCGAGTTCCGTCGCGGCACCCTGCTGGGGCTGCCGGCGGTCGTGACCGCGGTGCTGCTGGTGGGCAACTACCTGTACTTCGCTTCGCTCGGAGCGCAGGCATCACTCCCCCGCCTCGCCAGTCTGGGCGCGCTGGCCGTGCTCGGCGTCATCAGCGCCTACCTGCTGCCGATGGCGGTGCACTTCGACCTTCGGACCCGCGAGTTGTTGCCCAAGGCATCGTTGATCGCCCTGGCCCGCCCCGCGTCGTCGGCGGTCCTGCTCTTCGTCGCGATCTGCATCGGCTACGTCTCGGCGAAGTTCCCGGTGCTCGGAATCCTGCTGGCCGGCGGTGCCTGGATCCAGCTGAACACATGGCTCTGCCTGCGCTTCTTCGCCGAGAACGAGGCGCGCCTGCATCTGAAAGGGACCTCATGACCATCTTCTCCCGGCGCCCCGTCGCCCTGGCCGCCTCATTGGCACTGCTCGCCGTCGCCGGCTGTTCCGGTGGCAGCGACGACAAGGGCCAGGCCACCGACGAGCTCACCGTGATGGCGCAGCTGTTCGGCACCGCACCCGATCCGGCCGGCGAAATGCACCAGGCGGTCGAAAAACTGATCGGCAAGAAACTCAAGGTCACCTGGGTGCCGAACGCCGAGTACGGCGACAAGGCGAACGTCACGCTGGCCTCGGACAAGCTGCCCGATGTGATGGTGGTGAACGAGAAGGGCCCGTCCTTCGTGAAGGCCGCCGAGGCCGGCGCGTTCTGGGACCTGACCGGCAAGCTCGACAAGTACCCGAACCTGAAACCGGCCAACGAGCAGACCGCCAAGAACTCGATGACGAACGGCAAGACCTACGGGATCTACCGGGTCCGGCCGTTGCTCCGCTCCGGCATCGTGATCCGCAAGGACTGGCTGGCCAAGGTCGGGCTGAAGGAACCGCGCACGGTCGACGAGCTGCGGGCGGTCGCGAAGGCGTTCACCGAGCAGGACCCGGACGGCAACGGCAAGAAGGACACCTACGGCCTGATCATCCCGAAGTGGCCAGGCGGCTACAGCAGCGCCAGCCCTTACGACGTGATCGAGACCTGGTTCGGTGCTCCCAACGGGTGGGGTGAGCGCGACGGCAAACTCGTCCCCGGCTTCGACACCCCGGAGTTCCTGACCGCGAACCAGTGGCTGCGCGGCTGGGTCCAGGAAGGCCTGGTCAACCCTGACTTCGCCACCCTGGACAGCGGCAGCTGGAACAACCCGTTCGTGCAGGGCAAGGGCGGCATGATCATCGACGTCAACGTCCGCGCCACCCAGTTGCTCGACCTGTTCAAGGAGAAGAACCCGAAGGACTTCGACAAGGTCACCCTGGTCGGCAACCTGGAACGCTCGGACGGCAAGAAGTTCTCCTACCCGTTCACCGGTTACCACTCGGTGATGGCGGTCTCCAAGCAGCGGGTGCGGACCGAGGAGCAGCTCGACAGCGTGCTGCAGGCCCTGGACAAGCTCGCCTCCAAGGAGGGCTCGATCCTGCTCACCAACGGCATCGAGGGCCGCAACTTCAAGGTCGACGGTGAGTTCGCCGTACCGATCAATCAGGACGACCCGAAGGTCAAGGTGATCCAGAACGACGTCGACAAGGCCTTCATCCAGCTCGGTACCCGGGCCAGCGTCGGGATGGGCGCCTACCGGCTGAAGCCGGCCGACGAGGCCAGCCGGGCGATGCGGGACAAGTTCGACGTGCTGATGAACGAGGACCTCAAGACCGCGGTGTTCAACCCGGCCCTCGGCGTGGTCGCCCCGACCTCGATCGCGAAGGGGCAGACCCTCGACACGATCATCCCGGACGCCCGGATCAAGTACCTGTCCGGTGCGATCACCGAGGACCAGCTGAAGGCGCAGATCAAGCGCTGGTACGACGGCGGCGGCACGCAGATCGCCCAGGAGGTCAACGACCTGGCTGCCAAGGTCGGCGGCTGACCTGTGGCCACCGATCTGGTGCCCGAAGTGGCCCGGCCCGCCGCGGAGGTTTCGCGGCGGGCGCCGGCCCCGAAGCGCAGGCGCCGTGCCAGGCCGTTGTGGCAGGACCTGCTTCGCTACCGCTGGCTGTACCTGCTGCTCCTTCCCGGTCTGTTGTACTTCCTGGTCTTCAAGTACCTGCCGATGTACGGCCTCACCATCGCGTTCAAGGACTACGTGCCGTTCCTCGGCTACTCCGGCAGCGAGTGGGTCGGGCTGAAGCACTTCGAGGAGCTGTTCACCGGGCCGGACTTCGGCCGGTTGATGGGCAACACGATGCTGCTGGCGCTGCTGACGATCGTGTTCGTCTTCCCGGCGCCGATCGTGGTCGCGCTGCTGCTGAACGAGTTGCGCGTCAACGTGGTGAAGCGGTCGGTCCAGTCGCTGATCTACATCCCGCACTTCCTGTCCTGGACGATCGTTGCCTCGCTCACCTATCTGTTGTTCTCGGTGGACTTCGGCGTGATCGCGAACTGGATCCACGGCCTGGTCGGCGGCCAGAAGACCGACTACGTGGCGCAGGCCGACTGGTTCCGGCCGTTGATCGTGGCGCAGCTGCTGTGGAAGCAGACCGGGTGGGGCACGATCATCTATCTCGCCGCACTGGCCGGGGTGGACTCCCAGTTGTACGAGGCCGCCCGGGTCGACGGGGCCGGGCGGTGGCGGCAGTTCTGGCACATCACCCTGCCGTCGATCGCGCCGACGGTCGTCATCATGGCGATCCTGACGTCGGGCAACCTGCTGGACTCGGGTTTCGAGCAGATCTGGCTGATGACCACCTCACTCAACCGGGACGTCGCCGACGTGTTCGACACCTTCGTCTACTCGATCGGTATCACCCAGGGTGCGTTCAGCTACGCGACCGCGGTCGGCCTGTTCAAGGGCGTGGTCGGTGTCGTGCTGATCTTCGGCTCGAACCTCCTGGCGAAGCGTCTCGGTCAGCGCGGATTGTTCTGAGGGGACCGACAGATGCTGAACAAGAAATCAGTCCGGTACTACGACTCGCTCGGCAGCCGGACGTTCGACGTACTGAATGTCGTGCTGCTGGTAGGTCTCGGCCTCATCACCGTGCTACCGCTGGTCTACGTGCTCGCGGGGTCGTTCGCGACCGAGTCCGAGATCAGCTCGCGGCCGTTCTTCCTGTGGCCGGAGAAGTTCGTCACCGACACCTACCAGTACATCTTCTCCACCGACACGTTCGTCCGTGCGCTGCTGACCACGATCTGTGTGACGGCGGTCGGCACCATCGTCCAACTGGCGCTAACGCTGACGATGGCCTATCCCCTGGCCAAGCGGGCGCTGCCCGGACGCGCGCTGGTGCTGAACCTGGTGATCTTCACCCTCGTGTTCAGCGGCGGCATGATCCCGACCTATCTGGTGGTGCGTGATCTGGGTCTGCTGAACAGCTACTGGGCGCTGATCCTGCCGCTGGCGATCAACCCGTTCTACCTGATCGTGGTGAAGAGCTTCTTCCAGGAGCTGCCCGAGGCACTCGAGGAGGCCGCGCGGATCGACGGCTGCAACGAGCTGAACGTTTTCCTGCGGATCGTGCTGCCGCTGTCGAAGCCGATCATCGCCACGTTCTCGCTGTTCTACGCGGTCGGGATCTGGAACGACTACATGTCGACCCTGCTCTACATCGACGACAGCAAGAAGTGGACGCTGCAGATGATCGTCCGGCAGCTGACCGCGACCAACGCCGACTCGGCGAACGTTCTGCAGCAACTGGAGACCGTGACGTTCCCCGAACAGGGCCTGAAGTTCGCGGTGGTCGTCGTTGCAACACTGCCGATCCTGCTGTTCTACCCGTTCCTGCAGAAGCACTTCGCGAAGGGCGTCCTCATCGGATCGGTGAAGGAATGACCACCGTGTACTGGCTCGAGACGCCGGCCCGGCAGGGCGTCACCTGGGGTGTCCCCTGGCCGCGCGGAACCGTTGCCGGCGGCACGCAGTTCGGCCTCGCCGACGGTACGCCGGTGCAGAGCTGGACGACCGCGACCTGGCCGGACGGGTCGATCAAGTGGTCGGCCCATGCGATCGGACCGGCCGAGCACCCGGCGTCGTCGTACGACCTGGTCACCGGAGAGCCCGCAGTACCGGTAGATCCGGTGCGCGTGGAGCAGGAGGGTGCCGAGATCCGGGTCACGTCCGGTGCGGTCGTGTGGGTGCTGCGCGCTCCGATGCTGATCGCGTCGCTCGGCATCGACGACCGCGAGATCGCGCGCGACGTCCGGCTCGTCAGTCTGCGCCAAGACGCACCGGACGAAGACGGGAGCAGGTACCGGCACCGGACGACGGCGACCGTGGACACGATCACCGTCGAGCAGTCCGGGCCGGTCCGGGCTGTGGTCAAGCTGGACGGCAAGCACGGTGACTGGCTGCCGTTCTCGGTGCGTCTCTACTTCTACGCCGGAGCGACCGACGTACGGATCGTGCACAGCTTCATCTGGGACGGCGATCCGGACCGGGACTTCCTGGCCGGACTGGGCCTGAGCACGGATGTAGTGATGCGCGACCAGCCGCACGACCGGCACGTGCGCCTCGCCGGTCCGAGCGGATTCCTCGCCGAGGCCGTCCGCGGGCTCACCGGGCTGCGCCGCGATCCCGGCGAGCAGGCGCGCCAGGAACAGGTCGCCGGCCGGCCGATCGAAGAGATCACAAACCCGGAGGTCTTCGGCCGCCTCCACCTCATCCCCCAGTGGAACGACTACACCCTCGACCAGAGCAGCGCCGACGGCTTCACCCTGCGCAAACGCACCGGCTCCGAGCACGCCTGGGTGACCGTGCCGGCGGGGACCAGGGCGCCGGGATACGGGTACGTCGGCGGTGCCAGCGGCGGACTGGGGTTCGGGCTGCGCGACTTCTGGAAGCTCCATCCGACCAGACTCGACATCCGCAACGCGGCCACCGACCTCGCCACCGCGACGGTCTGGATGTGGTCGCCGAGCGCGCCGGCCATGGACGTCCGCTTCTGGCACGACGGGATGGACCAGGACAGTCATGCCGAGCAGCTCGAAGGACTCGAGATCACCTACGAGGACTACGAACCAGGCTTCGGTAACGCACACGGCGTCGCCCGCACCCACGAGCTGACGCTGCGGGTCCACGACAGCACCCCGACTACCGACGAGCTCGCACAACACACTGCACTGCTCGACTCCCCCGGCCTGCTGACGGTCTCCCCCAGCCGGATGCTGGAGGCCGGTGTCTTCGGCACCTGGAGTCTCCCGACAGCCGACCATCAGGACCTCGAAGCCCGGTTGAACTTTCTCTTCCAGTACTACGTCGGCCAGCGCGAGCAGCGCCGGTGGTACGGCTTCTGGGACTACGGCGATGTCATGCACACCTACGACCGCGACCGGCACACGTGGCGGTACGACGTCGGTGGGTATGCCTGGGACAACTCGGAGCTCTCGCCGGATCTGTGGCTCTGGTACCAGTACCTGCGCACCGGCCGGGCCGACGTGTTCCGGTTCGCGGAGGCGATGACTCGGCACACCGGCGAGGTCGACGTCCATCACCTCGGCCGCTGGAAGGGTCTCGGATCACGGCACAACGTGCAGCACTGGGGCTGCAGCTGCAAGCAGCTCCGCATCTCCAGCGCGATCTACCGGCGGTTCTACTACTACCTCACCGCCGACGAGCGGACCGGCGACCTGCTGGACGAGCTGGCCACGGCCGAGGAGACCTTCCTAGCGGTGGATCCGCTCCGCAAGGTGCGTACCGACGTCTACACCCCCGACCCGCACGCGCTGTCGGTCGGGCTCGGCGTGGACTGGGGCGCCCTCGCGGCCAGCTGGCTCACTCGCTGGGAACGGTACGGCGACGAGCGCGCTCGCTCGCGGCTTCTCGGCACCATGGCCGATATCGCCGTGCTGCGCTACGGATTCCTGACTGGGAACGCGGCGCTCGATCTGTCGACCGGGCGCTTCGACACCAGTCGACGGAGCATCTCGGTCTCCCACCTGTCCGCCGTCTTCGGACTCCCCGAGATCTGCGCGGAACTCATCGACCTGGACCTCGACGTACCGGGGTTCGAGAAGGCTTGGCTCGACTACTGCCGGCTCTATCTGTTGCCGCCGGAGCAGCAGGCTGCCGAAGTCGGTGAGGCCTTACAAGGCATCTCGCTCGTCCAGGCGCACAGCAGGCTCGCCGCGTACGCCGCGGCACGCACCGGTGATGTGGAGCTGGCCCGCCTGGCCTGGCGCACGTTCTTCGTCGACGAAGGCGACCAACTCAACCGCAACGCCTTGCAGCGTGAGGCGGAGTGGCGGACCACACCGGTGACCGGCGGGCTGATGCCGGTCGACGAGGCGCCTTTCGTCAGTACCAACGACGCATCGCAGTACGCGCTCGCCGCGATTCAGAACTTGACCCTGATCCCCGAACACCGACATGACCGAGGTGGACCGGTATGGAGATCTCCCGACGCACAGTCCTAGCAGGTATGGCCGCCGTCCCCGTGGTGTCCGTGCTGGATACCTCAACCGCGGCGGCGGCCGCGCCCTCGGAGGTGAAACTCACCTGGCTCGAGGGGCGGCCAGCCACGGCTGCAGTGACCAACTGGGGCACGCCGTGGCCGAAGGGCGCCGTACCGGCTGGCCAGTCGTTTGCACTGACGGCTCCCGACGGGAGCGCCGTACCGATGCAGAGCCGACCGCTCGCTTATTGGCCCGACGGCTCACTCAAGTGGAGTGCACACGCCATCGCGGTGGACGCGCCTGCTGACTCGTACACCCTTGGTCCGGGTACGCCGGCCACCCCGGCGCACCCGGTCACGGTCAAGGACGAGCGCCTGTACGTCGATGTCGATACCGGCGTGATCAGGGCCCGGATCCGCAAGCACGGGTCCGAGGTGATCAGCCAGATCTGGCGTGGCGACGTACTGATCGCCAAACAGGGCAAGCTGATCAACCTCAAGCAGGAAAGGATTCCTGAGGACGAGGAGGGCGGCAGCGTCCGGGAGCGCTACGAGAGCGACGTCACCCGCGTCACCGTCGAGCAGGCTGGTCCGGTCCGCGCTGTGGTGCGGGTCGAGGGCAAGCACAAGTCCCGCAAGGGCAAGACCTGGCTGCCGTTCTCGATCCGGTTGTACTTCGCCGCCGGCGCCGAGAACGTCCGGATCGTCCACACGTTCGTCTACGACCGGGACGGTCAGAAGGACCACATCGCCGGGCTGGGCGTACGTTTCCGCGTGCCGCTGCGCGATCCGTCGTACGACCGGCACATCCGGTTCGTCGGCGAGGGCCACGGCATGGTTGCCGAAGCAGTGAAAGGGATCACCGGACTGCGCCGCGATCCGGGAGCCGCCGTCCGCGCCGCGCAGGTGGCCGGGACCAAGCTGCCGGACCCGTCGACCTGGGACCAGCGGGTCACCACGCGGCTGGAGTACATCCCCGAGTGGGGCGACTACTCGCTGAGCCAGCTCACCGCCGATGGCTTCGCGGTGAAGAAGCGGACGGCGAAGGGTTGCGGCTGGATCCCTGTCGACCAAGGGCGTCGCGCATCCGGTCTCGGGTACGTCGGCGGTGTCAGCGGCGGACTGGCCTTCGGGCTGCGCGACTTCTGGCAGCGGCATCCCACCCAGCTGGACATCCGGGACGCGGCGACCGACGACGCCGAGGTCACCATCTGGCTGTGGTCGCCCGAGGCGGGTCCGATGGACACGCGGTTCTATCACGACGGTATGGGTCAGGACACCTATCCCGAACAGATCGAGGGCCTCAACATCACCTATGAGGACTACGAGCCGGGGTTCGGGACGCCGTACGGGATCGCGCGGACGTCGGAGCTCACGTTGTGGGCCGTGGCCGCGACACCGAGTGCGGCCCGGCTGGGCGACATGGCCGACCAGCTCCGGACGCCGCCGCAGCTGATCAATCCCGTGGACCAGCTGATCTCGACTCGGGTCTTCGGTGGGCTGATCAGTCCGGTCGACCGGTCGGTCCCGGCGAAGAAGGTGATCGAGGATCATCTGGACTTCCTCTTCGACTACTACCGTGGCCAGGTCGAGTCGCGGCACTGGTACGGGTTCTGGGACTACGGCGATGTCATGCACTCGTTCGACGAGGACCGGTCGGTCTGGCGGTACGACGTCGGTGGGTATGCGTGGGACAACTCGGAGCTCTCGCCGGACCTATGGCTCTGGTACTCGTTCCTGCGGTCCGGTCGCGCCGACATCTTCCGGTTCGCCGAGGCGATGACTCGGCACACCGGTGAGGTCGACGTCTATCACCTCGGGAAGTGGGCCGGCCTCGGCACGCGCCACGGCGTACAGCATTGGGCGGACAGTGCGAAACAGCAACGGATCAGTACGGCGATCTATCGGCGGTTCTACTACTACCTGACGGCCGACGAACGCACCGGTGATCTGCTGTCCGAACTGGTCGACTCCGACCGGACCTTCCTGGTCCTGGACCCGATCCGCAAGATCCGGACCGAGCCGTACACACCGGATCCGCATGCGCTGTCCATCGGCCTCGGGACCGACTGGAGCGGACTGGCCGCCGCGTGGTTGACCGAGTGGGAACGTCAGGGGCCCAAGGCAACGACAGCCAAAGCGAAGCTGCTCGGCACGATGGAGACCATCGCGGCGATGCCCAACGGTTTCGTCACCGGCGGTGGGCTGTACGACCTGGACACCGGCCGCTTCGCTCCCGTTGCCGAGAAGAAGGTGAGCGTGTCCCACCTGAGCGCAATGTTCGGTCTGGTGGAGATCTGCGCCGAGCTGATCGACCTGGTGGAGATGCCGGCCTTCGAGGCCGCCTGGCTGCAGTACTGCCGACTCTTCAACGGGACCCGCGCCGAGCAGACGGCCGAGTGCGGCGCGTACTTCGGCAACCTGATCCTCCGGCAGGGCCATGCCCGGCTCACGGCGTACGCCGCGGTGCGGTTGCAGCGCGACGATCTCGCGAACCGGGCCTGGAAGGAGTTCTACACCGGCGACGGCTACGGCCCCAACCTGCCGTGGAAAGCGGACCCGGTCGACTCCACCCTCAATCCGACGGAAGTTGCCAAGTGGGTGTCGACCAACGCGACCGCCCTCTACGGTCTAGCGGCCATCCAGTCCCTGGCGCTGGTCGGAGATCACATCGTGAATCCCTGACCGCGGCTACGGGGCGCATTCGGGGCGGGCTACACAGGTAGTCGTCTCCACCTGGCACCCCGGGCCGGAATAGCACACCCTGGTCCGGTACCAGCGGTTTCCATTGCACGCACCGCACTGCCCGACCACCCGGCAGGGTATACAGGCAGCCGCGGCGATGACCTTCGGCGCGAACACGGAGAGCAGGCTGTCGCTCATCCTCTGGATCAACTTTGCCATGGAAACCTCCAGGGTCGGGTGCGGAGCACGCTACGAGCCGGCGACGACACCCCACTGCCCGTACCCCACCCGTACTCAATCCGTCAGGCTGCTCAAGGTCGGTGTGACCTTCGCCATCGTTCCGTCGGGGGCGAAGGTCAGCCGGTCGATCGTGGTCTCGCGATGCGTCCCGTCCCCACCCGGAATCCCGAAGCGGTGATAGGCGACGTACCAGTCGTCCGTACCGGGGACCTGGATGATCGAGTTGTGTCCGGTGCCGAGGATGCCCTGCGCCGGGTCCTTCTCGAGGATGACGCCGCGGTAGGTCCACGGTCCGTCGATACTCGTCGCGGTCGCGTAACCCACCCGGTAGTCGGGCGAACCGGTGTCGTCGATCGAGTACGTCAGGTGGTACAGACCCTTGCGGTAGTTGACGAAAGCACCCTCACGGAAGCTGGTCAGTCCACTGATCTTCTTCAGTGTCTCGGCCTTGATCGAGAGCATGTCGTCACTCAGCTCGGCGGACACGGGTGAGCCGTTGCCCCAGAACAGGAAGTACTTCCCGGTCTGCGGATCCCGGAACGCGGCCGGGTCGATCGCCTGGCCGGACGTGACCGCCTCGTTGTTGAGGATCATCGCGGTCGGCTGGGCGGTGAACGGGCCCTCCGGGCTGTCGGCCACCGCGACGCCGATCGTCTTCCGGTTGTACGTCGGATTGTGCCCGGAGAAGTAGAAGTAGTACTTGCCACCGCGCTCGATGATCGTCGGCGCCCACGCGTTACCGGTTGCCCAGGGGACGTTGCCATTGGCACCGTCGAGAGTGAGGAAGGGCTTCGCCGATCGCTGCCAGTCCCTGAGGTTCTTGGACTTCCAGACGTAGAAGTCCTTGCCGCCCCAACCGGGGTAACCGTCGGTGGTCGGATAGAGGTAGTAGGTGTCACCGAAGACGGCGATGTTCGGGTCGGCGTTGTAACCCGGCAGCACGGGTGACCTCATGACGACGGCCTTGACCTTCCAGGCGCGCATCGTTCGGTCCTTGGCCTTCACGACGAACGTCTTGGGCGACGTGAGGTCAACGTTGCCCTTGGGTGCGATCTTCGAGCCGGTGACCAGCGTGAAGTCCGGTCGCAGCTTGCGGAGATCTGTCCCCGGCGCGACCGGCAAGGTGACGGTCGACGACGCATCGTCGATGATCGCGGGAACCTTCAAGCCGGCCAGGTCCACCCCGAGGATCGCGCGCGGATCGGCGTCCTGGTCACGGACTTCGGCGGCCGACAGGGCCCGGTTGTAGATCCGGAAGTCCCGCACCTTGCCCTTGAGGTACTTGTCGGACGTGTACACGGAACGCCCGATGTAGTTGGCCGTCGTGCGACCGCCGCCGATGTCACCGGGGTCGATGGAGACACCGGTCTTCTGCCCGACCTGGACTCCGTCGAGATAGATCGTGGCGACGCCCTGTGGTGTGAGCGTGTAGGTGAGTGCCTTCCAGGCACCACGCGGTACGGCGCTCGACGACGACGCGGTCTGTTCGGTCGACCAGTTGCCGCTGGCAATCGACGTACGGTAGGCGTTGCCGGTGGTGAAGAGATAGCCGTTGCCGATGTTGTTCGCGGTATTGCCCAGTCCCCAGATGAAGTACGGCGTGGTCTGGCCGGCGTCGATCCAGACCCGCGTCGAGACCGTGGTCGCGGTGAGCCCGGCCATCAGGTTGTCGGGCAGCTTCACGTGACCGTTGGTTCCGCCCAGCGTGAGAGCACCGTCGGCCCAACTCGTGTCGCCGGCCACCGTACCGTCGTACCCGTGTCCTGTCAGGTCGGTCGCCTTGGTGCCGCTGGTTTGGTTCAGCGGGTAGTGGGCGACCAATCCGTTCGCGTCCGCTTTCACCGGCTCCGGCAGGACGATGCCGTTGCGTAGCCGGTCGAGCTCGGCCTGCGTGACCGGTAGCACCGTGCCGTGGCGGGGACTGGAGGGCAACGAGTACTTCGTGGGGACCTTCCAGTTCGGTGCTGCGAGGTCGTTCGTACCGAGCGGGATGTACCCGCGGCCGCCGTACTCGTCGACGAACAGGTAGTACTTGGAGCCGGAAGTGTCACCCGGGTTCGCCTTGAAGACCGTCGGCCCTTCGACCGCCGAGGTGCCTGCATCCCGGCCGATACACGAGTCCTGCATCGCCCACTTGGGCTGACCCGGCAGGTCGACCGCAGTCAACGAGGACGACTTCTCCTGAATGATGTCCGAGCACCCGGTGCCGCCACCGCCCTCGTCCTTGGTGAAGCGGTAGTAGGTCCCGCTCTCCCTGATCACGGTCGAGTCGATGCGCGACTCGCCCCGGTCCTGCCAGATCGCCGGTGCGCTGAAGGTCCGGAAGTCCTGAGTCGTTGCGTAGAGCATCCGGTTGTACGTCGAACCGGTGTGGCCGGGGTCGTCCGCGGCGTACAGCTTCGATGCCCAGAACACGACGTACGACTGAAGTTCCGTGTCCCAGTAGGCCTCGGGAGCCCAGGTGTTGCCGGCCGTTTCCGGCGACACCAGGACGTGCCGCTGCTCCGACCAGTTGACCAGGTCGGTGGACTCCCAGACCTCGAGATACCGGCTGCCACGGCGCTGCGCGGCATCCCAGTCACCGTTGCGGCCGATCGACAGATCGGTGGCGATCAGGAAGAACCGCCCACCGTCAGGAGACCGGATCAGGAACGGATCGCGCAGACCGAGCGTGCCCTTGGTGGACTCGAGCACGGGCTGACCGTTGTTGAGTTCGTCCCACTTGAGCGCGGTGTTGCCACGGCTGGCCGCGAAGTAGATCTTCTCGCCGGCGACCGAGTTGCCGGTGAAGTAGCTGAACACATAACCCACGTACGGTGCCGCGGCCGGCTGAGCGGGCGCGGGTGCCGCGGTGGTGGAGGCGACGGGCAGCAGGAACTGCCCACCAAGGAGAACGAGGAGTGCGATGGCTGCGTGGAGCGACGAGCGCATGCTGATCTTCACGAGACCTCACCAGGGTGTTAACGTTAACAGTCTGCGTACCTTGACCGATCGCTCACGGTCCGTCAAGGCCTCAGCCCATCGCCGCCGAGCCCGACGAAAGGGATCCGCCCTCCATGACTGATGTGACTCGCCCCCACAGCACAGGCAGTCCACGCCGGAGTTTCTTGCGCGGAGCAGGGTTGACGGGTGCGGGTGTGGCCGTCGCGGCCACACTCGGCGCAACGGCGGCGGCAGCAACACCGGAGACCCGACCTCGGCGCGGCGGGTACCTCTGGCTGGCCGGCGACCATCATCTGCACAGCCAGTACAGCAACGACGCGATGTTCCGGGTCGACGACCAGGTGCAGCGGGCGATCGAGCACGGCCTGGACTGGATGGTGATCACCGATCACGGCAACACGGCCTTCTCGTCGTACAGCGTGCCGATGCTCGCCGCCGACGTCGCGGCCGCCCGCAAGGCCGAGCTCGACGACATCCTGGTCTTCCTCGGCATGGAGTGGAACATGCCCGGCGCCGAGCACGCCACCTTGATGCTTGCACCGGGCAAGGACGAGGACGGCTTCCTGAACGAGTTCGTCAGCAAGTACGACGCTCGCGTCACCAACAGCCGGGACGGCACCCCGGCCAACGAGGCACTGGCGGTCGAAGCCATCAAGTTCCTGTACCGCGGTGTGCGGGACGGACGCATCCCAGATGCGCTGGTGCTGGCGAACCACCCGTGCCGACTGGGCATCGACTCACCTCACGAGCTCCGCGCCTGGCGCGACGCTGCTCCGGGGACCTTCCTCGGGATGGAAGGTGCGCCCGGCCACCAAGCCGCCGGGCTGCCGGCTCCCGGAATGGGGCGCGGCCGCGGCCTGTACGACAGCGCGCCGAGTAAATATTCCTTTCCGGGACTCCCCGCGGAGGCCTACCGCACACACGGCGGCTTCGACTGGATGACAGCGACCGTCGGCGGCGTGTGGGACTCCCTGCTCGCGGAGGGCAAGCCGTTCTGGATCACAGTCAGCTCCGACGGCCATCAGGCCTGCGGCGACTGGGTGAAGAACCCCGTGGACCCACTCGACCAGAGTTCCTACGACAACACGCCGTACGACGAGACCGGCCGGACCTTCATGACCACCGGCAAGTTTCCCGACCCGGTCGGCGCCGGCAGGCCAGTCACGACGTACAGCGGCCTGCCGCCCGGCGCCTACTCCAAGACCTGGGTCGGGGCGACCGGTCGCGGACATCGCGCCGTGATGGATGCCATCCGGGCCGGCCGGGTCTGGGCCTGCCACGGCGACCTCATCTCCGGTCTCGACGTCCGGCTGCGATCCACCAGTACCGGCCACGAGGCTCCGCTGGGCGGACGGATCACCGTCAAGCGTGGATCGTCGGTCCGGTTGTCGGTCGAGATCGAGCTCACCGAAGGCGGCAACTACGCACAACTCCATCCCGAGCTCGCCCGCGTCGACCTCATCATGGGCACCGTGACCGGTCCGGTGACCGATCCCGACACCATGACCGCACCCGATGCCCGCGTCATCAAGTCCTGGGACGTCACGCAGACCGGCGGCACCATAACGCTGTCGCACACCCTGAAGATCGACGGACCGTGCTACTTCCGGCTCCGCGGCACCGACGGCAAGCGCAACGCGCCCGGCCCGTACGGCGCCGCCGTCGATCCGGCCGGCCCGGTCATCGACGTGCTCGGGAACGCCAATCCCTGGGAAGATCTCTGGTTCTACGCGAATCCGACCTTCGTCGACATTCGAAGGGTTTAACTGTAATTCCCGATTTGATCGTTCAATCGAACCGCTTCGATTTCTGATCGCCCGAGCCCTTGACCTGCAGGTTTCCGCTTTGTAAATTCTTCGATGGAAAGCGTTTTCCTCTCAGTCCCGCCCCGTTCACTGGAGGTTTTTCCATGCGATCTGTCGCGCGCCGATTACCTTTCCTCGTGGTGGCTGCCGTCCTGACGGCCACCGCCGGCACCACCGTCGCCGCCCCCCGGCTCCTGCCGGAGGCCGCCGCCTCGACGTACTCCCTGCAAGGCTGGGCCACTCAAGGCGGTGGAACGACCGGCGGCGGCAGTGCAGCCCCCGTCACCGTGACCACCGCCTCCGCACTGATCAGCAACATGCAGGCCAGCGGAGCCCGCGTCATCCGGGTCTCCGGCACGATCACCCTGTCCGGTATGAACAAGGTCGCCGCCAACAAGACGATCATCGGCGTCGGCAGCGGTTCGGCGATCGTCGGCGGTGGACTCAACGTCGCCAACGTCAGCAACGTGATCATCCGCAACCTCAACTTCCGCAACTGGGGTGACGACGCGATCAACGTGCAGTACTCGACGCGCGTCTGGGTCGACCACAACAGCTTCAGCAACGGGTACGACGGCGCTGTCGACATCAAGCGCGCCTCGGACTACGTGACGGTGTCGTGGAACAAGTTCTCCAGCCACGACAAGGTCGGACTGATCGGTCACGACGATGGCAACGGCGGCGAAGACCGCGGCAAGCTGCGCGTCACCTACTACGCCAACTGGTTCGACGGCACCACGCAGCGCCACCCACGGGTCCGCTTCGGCAACCCGGTGCACGTCTTCAACAACTACTACCGCAGCACCAGCGGGTACGGCGTGGCCTCGACCTGCAACGCCGGCGTCTACGTCGAGCGGAACTACTTCGAGAGTGTGTCGAAGCCTGTCGTCGCCCAGACCGGTGACTCACCGGAAGGCAATGTCAAGCTCCTCAACAACTACCTGGCCAGCTCCGGCGCGCCGGTTTCCCGGAATGCGGCCAGCGTCGCCGCCATTCCGTATTCGTACGTGGTCGACGCCGCCGAAAGCGTAAAGTCGATCGTCACCGGTGGCGCTGGAACCGGTAAAATCTGAATCCAGCACAATTGACCCCGGAGCACCTCCCGTCGCCCCACAGGAGGTGCTCCGGCCAAAACTTATGTCACAGCACTAATCTCACAGCTCGACCGTGCTCCAGAAATCGCAATTGTGGGCCCGGCTCACATTCGTCCGGTGAATGGTGCGCGCGAGGGATTGAACCGCGACATCGGTCGGCCGGAGTTGCTGCCAGCGCGGAAGGCCCGGCATGTTCGGGCTGCCGGTGCGAGCGAAGGTCGACCAGTAGCTCATCATGCTGTCGGCCAGGCGTCGCTGGGCGCTGGTGAGAGCTGGACCGGTGACACCGTCGCGGAACTCGAAGAGGTACAGCGCATCGGCCGAGTGATAGGCGCCGTACGGGTAACCAACGGGTGGCAAGGTCGGCGGCGCAGTGCGGTCGGCGAACTCGTAGGCGTACGTCGGGGATCGGCGGGCGAAGGCCTGGTTGCGTTTCAACGTCGGGCAGGAGAAGACGCTGTCGGTGGTGACAGCAGCCCAGGTCCGGCTCGGCGGGACGCTCTTGCGCAGTGGATAGCGGTCGGCGACTCGGTCGGCATCGGCACCGAACGCCTCGGCGAGGTAGTCGAGGTATTGCCGGGGAGTGAGCGGCTGAGTTGCGTGATCGATCATCCCTTGCAGGTAAGTCATCTCGTCGCGAGTGGTACCGGACAGCATCGGTACGTCGTGCGCTCGGCCCTCGGCCAGCACAGTGGCCGGATTCTCCGGCAGAGTCGTGCTGCCGTAGGAGAGCCCAGCGAAGTGACCGAAGACCGGCATCAGGTCTTTGGCGCACTTCAGTCGCAGGCAGTCGACAGTCGAGCAACCGAGGGTGGCTGCAACGGCTTTGCCGCGGGCGGCGACACTGCCCAGCGCCTCCCACGGTGAAACGGTCGGCAGTCCGGGCGCCAACGCGTTGGCCGGGATGCGCGACGTACACAGCGAACTCTGGATGATCGCGCGATGGAAGAGACCTGCGGCCGCGGGTGCGGCGAGCTGGGCGCAGATGCTTTGGCCGCCGGCCGATTGCCCGAACAACGTGACGTTGCCGGCATCGCCTCCGAAGGCGGCTGCGTTGTGCCGGACCCAGCGGAGCGCGGCTTGCTGATCCGCGAGCCCGAAGGCGCCCGAGCCTTCGAGCCCGGGATAGCCGAAGTTCCCGAAGATGCCCAGGCGATAGTTGATCGTCACCACGACCGCACCACCGCGAACCGCCAGCCGGTGCGGGTCGTATTCACCACCCGACCCCTCCACGAAACCGCCGCCGTGCAGCCACACCATCACGGGTTTGCGCGGCCCTCCCGCGGTCGGAGTAGTCACATTCAGAAACAGACAGTCCTCCGCCTGGGCGCAGCGCGGTCCGAAAGCGGAAGCAGCGCGTACGCCGGTCCACGCCGCCGCGGGCTGCGGTGAGCGCCAACGGAGAGCGCCGACCGGCGGCGCGGCGTACGGAATGCCGTTGAATTCCCGGTACTCCCCCTGATCAATGCCGCGGACCGCCCCCTGTCCGGTCCGGACAACGAGCGGGTCTTCAGCGGGAACCACGGGTGCCGCAAGCAGGGCGGCCAGTGCGAGCGCGAGTATCTTCACCATGAGGTCCTCATCTAATCAATACTATCGTATTGTTCTGCTCAGGAGGCTAATGCAGTGAGAGGTCAGGGTGCCGCGCACGACGAGCGGCGGTCCGCGATCGTCGAGGCGGTCTTCGCGCTGGTCGACACCGGCGGCGTCGAGCAGGTGACGGTCCGGCGGGTCGCCGACCGGGCCGGGGTCTCGATCGGCCGCGTGCAGCACTACTTCCCGACCAAGGACGATCTCCTCCGCGCGGCCTCCGTCGCCATCAACGACCGCGGCACCCAGCGCGTGCGGGAACGCGCCACCGGCGACGACCCGGGCGACGTACTGCGCGCCGTACTGTCCGTGCTGATCCCACGCGACGAGGACGAGCGGCGACTCTTCCGGATCCAGCAGTCCTTCGAGACCTACGCGCTCACCAACCCGGAGCTCGCAGAACACGTCAAACAGGGTTACACCGACCTGGCCGCCCTCTTCGCCCTGCTCCTCGGCGGCAACGAGACCGCAGGCCACCAGTTGCTGGCCACCTCGATCGGCCTCGCCGGCCTGGTCCTGACCGGCACCATCACGCCGGCCCAGGCCGACAAGATCCTCGCGAGCGAACTCAACTAATTGCTTTGCAACCTCCTGGCCGGTGGACCCAGTAGATGCAGGGTGGAGATCACCGACAAGGGAGGGCGGACCGTGAACGATCGGGACGCGGAGTTCCTGGAGTACGTGACTGCACACCGGGGCCGGATGCTGCGGACGGCCCGGCTGCTCGCGTCAGGGGACGTGCACTGGGCCGAGGACCTGGTTCAGGTCGCACTGACCAGGTTGTACGTGCACTGGGCGAAGATCCGGCGCGAGGAGGGGGCCGAGCGGTACGCCGACCGGATCCTCGTGAACGCATTCCTCGACGAGCGTCGGCGGATGTGGCGCCGGCGAGAGGCAACCACCGAGGAGATGCGCGACGCCGTACCAGCGGCCGGCCCGGACGCTGCCGAGCGGCTCACTGTGCTGGCTGCGCTCGCGAAACTCCCCCGTCGCCAGCACGCGGTCGTCGTGCTGCGGTACTTCCGCGACTGCGACGTACGGACGACTGCCGAGCTGATGGGTTGCACCGAAGGCACGGTCAAGTCCCAGACGTCGCGCGCGCTCTCGACACTGCGCGGTCTCCTGCACGAATCCTTCGACACCCTGGAGAGCCTGCGATGACCGACCTCAAGCACCTGCTCGACGACGCCGCGGGTCCGGAGCCCGCCACCACCGACCTCGACCTCGACGCCGATCTCGTCCGCGGCCGTCGCGCCGTACGGCGTCGCCGGCTGACCGGGATCGCCGCCGGAACCATCACCACCGCCGCCGTCATCGGCGCCGCCTGGTCGTTCCTGCCCGGAGGTGCCACACCGGACACGACCCCCCAGGTCGCCACGACCACCGCCAAGCCGTCCGCCACGCCATCCGCCGCCGAACGGCCGCCGCAGCTGGATACCGGTCCGTTGCCGCCGAAGCCCGCCGTACCGGTCGCACTCGTCCCGAACCCCACCCCGATGCCAGGCAAGATCACCTGCGATCTGATCCCCCAGGGGTGGTCCGTCGACTTCACCTCCCCCAGCAAGAACGGGTCGTGGGAGCAGAAGGCGCTCTTCGATCCAGCGCTGCAGGATCCGGAGCAGTACCGCGCGCACTCGACCCGGATCCGCATTCGCCAGTCCGAGATGCGCGACGAGGGCCACGGTCTGGTCCCCGACAAGTACGGCATCCCCTGGTCCGAACTGCCCCACGTCCGGGCCGGCAACAAGGAGGCGGTCATCAGCCTGGGCACCAAGGGCGACGGCCTCCGCGAGGTTCACGTACGCCAGGGACGAACCGCTCACCTCATCGCCGTCTTCAACTACACCCCAAGCCTCGGCTGGGACGAGGCCACCCTCCTGAAGTTCGCCGGCTCCTGCCACTACAAGTAGGCAACAACCACAGAGCTTCAGGCAGTGGTGGTTTCCCAGACGAAGCCGTCGGGGTCGGTCAGCGGGGCTGCGTCGGTACCGAGGACGAGGTGGTGGGAGCCGGTGCCTTCCTGCGGCATGCCGGTGTCCTTGGCGAGGGCGCGGCGGGGGTAGAGGGCCAGGGTGACGTCGGACGACGGGGTGTCGAACTCGACGTACTTGCCGCCGAAGCTCCGGCCGACGGCCAGGCCCTTGCCGACGTAGAAACGCTTGCTGGCCTTGACGTCCTCGACGCCCAGCAGGAGTGCGACCTGATCGATGTTTCCGGTGACCGGTGCGGTGTCCTTCTTGCTCGAGGTGGCGACCTTGATGATCGTTCCGTCCGGCGTCTGGACGATGCCGCCGTACCCCCAGAAGCTCTTGGTGGCGGGCTTCAGGGTGGTGGCGCCGGCCTGAGCGGTGGTGTTGATGATGGCGTCGACGTCACCGGGCTGCGAGGCAACGAGGGACAGGGCGAAGCCGCGGAAGCCGGTCGACGGCTTGTCGGTGCCGCGGACGGTGACGTAGGTGTCGAGGCCGGTGGCGCGGTAGAAGGCGTCGGCGGCGGTCGGGTCGGTGGCTTCGACGGTGACAGAGGCGAGAGTGTTCATGGCTGGATTCCTTTGCTGATGAAAAGTGGATGTGGTTCAGCGGTCTTGGATGAGTCCGAGGACGTTGCCGTCGAGGTCGATGACAGTGGCGACCAACCGGCCGCCGCCGACCTCGTGGGCTGCTTCCTTCACTTCGGCGCCGGCCGCGGTCAGCTCGGCGAGCTTCGCGTCGATGTCCGGCACGTGCCAGTACGTCACCGGCGAGGTCATGCCCTGCGGTCCGCCGTCGGGGACCAGTCCGATGTGCTGGCCCTCGGCGTCGAAGCCGACGTAGTACGGCGAATCCGTCTGCGGGGCGAGGCCGAGCAGAGCCGCGTAGACGGCCTTGGCCTTGCCGAGGTCGGACACCGGGTGCAGCACCGTCTTGATTCCCTGGGTGGTCACGATCACTCCTGTGGTGGTCCGTTGCTTGCTTGTGGTCATAGCTTGTCGTCCGGCCCGGCAGCTCCACATCCGTGGAGACCACGGAAACCTGACCACTGACTCCCACCACGGATCGCCGTACGGATGCGTCGGGTGGCGGCCACGGAGGCTCGGATGAGGGAAGATTGGGCGGTGACCGCCACTGTGGACATCTCGCCGCGCGAAGGTGAGGTGCTGGAACTGGTCGGGGCGCACTTCAGCAACGCGGAGATCGCCGCGCGGCTGAGCATCTCGGTGCGCACCGTGGAGAGTCACGTCTCCTCGCTGCTGCGCAAGCTCGAGGTGCCGGACCGGCGCGCGCTGGCCCACCGTGCGCCCGAGCCGACCAGCACGGGCGCGGTCCCGGTGCCGCCGGTGCTACCCGCCGCGCTCACCTCGTACGTCGGCCGGGCCGGCGAGCAGGCCCGGCTGATCGAGCTGATCACGACCCGTCGCGAGGTGACCGCGGTCGGTCCCGGCGGCGTGGGCAAGACCCGGCTTGCGCTCGCGGTCGCGGCTGAAGCAGCCGGTAATCACTTCGACGCTGTCTGGTACGTCGATCTCGTTCCGGTCACCGATCCGGAGATGATCGCGACCGCGATCGCCGCCACCCTCGGCCTCGGTGAGCAGCCGGGTCGGGACATGACCGAGTCCGTGATCGCCGCGTTGGCCGACCGGCACGCCCTGCTGGTGCTGGACAACTGCGAGCAGGTGCTGGACGGCGTCGCGCTGGTCGTCGAGCGGCTGCTGGCGAACTGCTCCCAGCTGACCGTGCTGGCGACCAGCCGCGCCCAGCTGATGGTGCCGTTCGAACACGTCTACCAGGTGCCGCCGCTGTCACTTCCCGCCGACGGCGAATCGGACGCGGTCGCGTTGTTCCTCGAACGTGCAGCCGCGGTCGGCACGACCTTGGACCCGGCTGCGCGCGACCAGATCGCCGTCATCTGTGAACGCCTGGACGGTATGGCGCTCGCCATCGAACTGGCCGCCGCCCGCTACCGGACGCTCGGGCTGGATGGCATCACCGCCGCGCTGTCGCACCCGCTCCGAATGCTCACCGGCGGCTTCCGCGCGAATGAGCGGCATCGTTCGGTGCGAGCGGCACTGGACTGGAGCCATGCGCTGCTGGATCCCGCCGACCAGGCGCTCCTACGCCGGGTGTCCGTGTTCGTTGCGCCGTTCACCGCCACCGCGGCAGCGGAGGTGGCCGGGTCAGAAGAGTTCTTGGTGGCCGACGGCTTGGCCCGGCTGGCCGAGCAGAGCCTGCTGGTGGTGACGGCGTCACCCCGCGGTACGGCGTACCGGGCGTTGGAGACGATCCGCCAGTACGGGACGGAGCAGCTCGCCACGGCTGACGAACTCGACGCGGTCCGGACTCGGCACCTGCACTGGTGCCTGGAACAGGCGGGCGGACTGACGGTGGATCGGCCGGACTGGCGGGCCGGATTCGACGCGGTCGCTGACGACCTGCGCGCTGCGCTCGCCTGGGCGGCTCAGGAGCCGGAGCAGCGTGCGAACACGTACCGTCTCGCGCAACGGCTGGCCGAGCTGACCTTCACCCGGACGCTGATCGGTGAGTCCCAACTGCGGTACGAACAGGCAGCGTCGTACGCCGAGGAGCCCGGGGCGACGGCCTCCGAGCTCCGGCATGCCGCAGCGGTTGCGGCGTGCCGGATGCGTGGCGACGACCTGTACCGCCTCTACCGCGCTGCGGCGGAGGCCGACCTTCGCGCGGGGAACACCGAGGGCGCGGCCCGCGACCTGGCGACTGTCGCCATCGCGTCGTACCGGTTCTCGGGCAGGTTCGTGCGCGAGCTTCCTACCGAGGAGACCGACGCACTGGTCGCCCAAGCACGTGAGCTGGCCGGCCAGGATCAGGCGGCACAGGTGATGGTGGCGGTGGCCGAGGCCGGGCAGGCGCTCTACGCGGCGATCACCACCGCCGAGGGCCACCCCGGTAGTTCCGTCGCGGATACCATCACGCGCGCCGAACGAGCTGTCGAGCTGACGCACAGCGCAGGCGATGCGCTTGCCGAGTCCATCGCGCTCGACGTACTGACCGGCGCCCAGAGCTGGGCCGGTGACACCTTCGCCGCCGCTGCGACCACTCAGCGCCGCATCACCCTGCTCGCCTCCACCCCGGTGACGCCGGCTGCTACCCACGAGCTGATCGAAGCACTCGGTGAGGCCGCAGAAGCCAGCCTTGGCACCGGCGACCTGCACGCGGCCCGGCGGTGGGCGGCGCAACTCGCCGAACATCCCCTGCTCGCCGAAGTCGGTCATCGCGCCACGAGCTGGCTCTTGGTCGCGGACGCCTTCGCAGGCAACGTCGACCAGGTGCTCACCGGCAGCGTCCGCTTCCTCGACGCCTGGCGGCGCGCAGGCAGCCCGGCCAGTGCGTCCCTTGGTCCGGCAGTCGCAGCGGTGGCGATGGTCCACGGCCTCCGTGGCGACGATGACGCTCGGCAGGAGTGGCTGGAGGTCCTGGAGCAGCTCGACACTCCCCCGGAGCAGACGTTCGGCTACGGAGCGGTCTTCGACACCATGCTCCTGCTGCACCACGACCGGCTACCCGAAGCCCTGGAGCGGATCGCCAGACCACCCTCGGAGATCTGGAAGTGGGTCACCTGGATCTGGCACCACTGGTACGTCGCCCTGCGCGCCGAGGCCGCCGTACTCGCAGGGCATCCAGACGCCCTCGCCTGGGGGACCGAGGCAGGAAGCATCGTGGCCGGCAACCCGCTCGCCGCCGCCCAGGTAGCGCGCGCCGCAGCCCTCCTCGACGGCGATCCGGAAGCGGTCCGCGCCACGGCGGCAACATTCGATGCCCTCGGCTGCCACTACCAGTCCGCACGGACCTTGGTGCTTGCTGCGGGCAACCACCCTCAGCACGGCGGCTAAATCTCCGCGCTCGTCCAAGTCTTGTCACCGGCCGCTCTGCGTGTTTAAGATCCGGCCCATCCCTGGTGATCTCGTCCTGAACTGCCCGCCCCCATCGTCGAAGCGCTTCGACGCTTCGTTCGACAGAACCGGAAGAGGCACGTCCTCATGCGTTCACGAAAGCTCAGAACCCTTTTGCTCGCTGCTGTTCTCACCGCCCTGCCGGGTCTGACGAACAGCGCCTCCGCCGCCACGGCGGCACCATCGAACGCTGCCCAGATCGTGGCCGACCTAGGCGTCGGCTGGAATCTCGGCAACCAGCTCGAGGCCAACTCCAACGGCTATCCGAGCGAGACGGCCTGGGGCAATCCGGCCGTCACCCAGGCGCTCATCGACAAGGTGAAAGCGGCCGGCTTCAGCTCGATCCGGATCCCCGTCTCGTACCTGCGCGCCATCGGCGCCGGCCCGAACTACACCGTCGACGCCGCCTGGCTGAACAGGATCCAGACGGTCGTCAACTACGCCTACAACCGCGGCCTGCGCGTCATCATCAACATGCACGGCGACGGCTACAAAAGCATTCCCAATGCCTGGCTGATCTGCGACGCGGCCAACCAGACCGAGATCAAGGCGAAGTACCAGAAAGTCTGGCAGCAGATCGCCACCAGATTCCAGAGCTACGACAACCGGCTGATCCTCGAGTCGATGAACGAAAACTTCGACGGGCAGTACGGCCGTCCGACCCAGCCGTGTTACTCGAACATCAATGCCTACAACCAGATCTTCGTGGATACCGTCCGACGGGCCGGCGGCAACAACAGCTCACGCTGGCTACTCGTCCCGGGCTGGAACACCAACATCGACTACACCGCCGGCAACTACGGCTTCGTCGTACCGACCGATCAGTATCGGTCCTCGTCCATCCCGAGTAACGAGCAGCGGATCATGATCTCCGTGCACTACTACTCTCCGTGGGACTTCGCCGGTGAGGAGAACGGGACCATCACCCAATGGGGGCGCGGGGCAACCAACCCCGCGAAGCGCTCGACCTGGGGCCAGGAAGACTACCTGGATTCGCAGCTGAAGCTGATGTACGACAAGTTCGTCGTCCGCGGCTACCCCGTGGTCGTCGGCGAATACGGTTCCATCGACAAGACCTCGGCCGACTCCTCGAACAACCGCTACCGCGCCGACTACGCCCGCGCCGTGGTGGCAACTTCGAAGAAGTACGGCGCCGCGACCATCTACTGGGACAACGGACACAACGGCCAGTACGGCTTCGGCCTCTTCAACCGAAGCAACAACACAGTCACCCAGCAAGGCATCATCGATGCCATCAGGAGCGCTCGCTAGTACTCGTTGTGGTGGTGCAGCCAGCTCATTGTCGGGTCCTGCGGCCAGCCGGGAGGCGAGTCTTCCCAGTCCTCCTGGCGGCCGTAGGGGGTTAGGTCGAGGAGGTTGTTGTCGGCTCGGAGCCGGTCGACGCCGCGGGCCTGAGTGACGTAGGTGCGGTAAACCTGCTTGCCGTCGTGGACGAACACGCTGAGGGCGAAGCCGTCGCCGATGTCGCAGTCGGCGACGAACGTCGTACCGTGCGAAGAGTAGAACGGCATCGTCCAGCCCATTCGCCGGCGCCACTTGAACAACTGCTCGGGTGGCATGTCCGACACCACGACGAAGGTGGTGTCGCGGGCGTTCAGGTGGGCCAGGTGACCGATGTTGTCGACGAAGCTCGAGCACCCGTTGCAGTACTCGTCCGGACCCAGATCCATCATCTGGTACACGATCAGCTGGCGGCGCCCTTCGAACAGCTCCGCCAGCCCCGCCTTCCCATCCGCGCCAGTGAACACGTAGTCGTTCTCGAAGCGCACCATCGGCAGCCGTCGCCGCTCCGCCGCCAGGGCGTCCAGGGCTCGCGTGAGCTCTTTTTCCTTGACCAGCAAGGCATCACGGGCCTGCTGCCACTCCTCCGCAGTGACCACCTCAGGGAATTTCATCCTGAACGGGTACCCAGGCCGATCACGGTCCACTCGGTCGAGCTCTTCCGCAGGGGCGCGAATCGGTCTACTGTCCGGCTCACGTGAGAGCGCTCTCACCTCTCGTCCCCTCTACCGCCCCGGAGGTGGTTCCCCGTGATCCGGAGTTCCGAACGAGCTCGCCGACGTCGTAGTCGGTGGCGCGCGATCGTGGTGTCGGTGGTGCTGGCTGTCTGCTCGAGCCTCCTGGTGGGTGGCGTAGCGACGGCGGCCGACGACTACACGCAGACGGTTACGTCGCTCAATGCGACCCAGGCGCAGATCGCCTTCACCCCGACAACAGCCGCGGTCTATGTCGATGTCCACTACATCGTCGCGGGCCAGGGTCAGCAGAATTTCCGGATGGATCTCAGTGGCGGTACGTGGCGCAAGACGGTGAGCAATCTGTCGTCGGGCAGCGTCATCGACTACTGGTTCACCTACGAGAAGAGCGGACCGCAGTACGACACACCGCACTTCAGCTACACCCATGGCACGGCCACTCCGGCGGTCGCGACGCCGACCTTCTCTCCAGGCGGCGGCACCTATGCGACGGCGCAGACAGTGACGATCTCGACGGCGACGGCCGGCTCCACGATTCGGTACACCGTGGACGGTTCGACGCCGACCGCATCGTCGCCGTTGTACAGCGGACCGATCAGCGTGCCCTCGACGCGGACGGTCAATGCGATCGGCATCAAGTCCGGTCTCACGAACTCCGCGGTGGCGAGCGCGACCTACACGATCGGTACGACGCCAGTCAGCTGCACGACGCAGCCCGACGTACCGAGCTTCGGGCCCAACACCCGCATCTTCGACCCGAGTATGTCGTCGACGGCGATCCAGGCGCAGCTCGATGCCGACTTCAACGCGCAGAAGGACACGATCGCCCACCAGATGGGGACCGGGCGGATCGCGCACCTGTTCAAGCCTGGCGCGTACAGCGTGCACGACGATGTCGGCTACTACACGTCGGTCGCGGGTCTCGGCCAGAACCCTGGCGATGTGGTGATCAACGGCGCCATCACCGTCGATGCGTTCAACGAGTCCGACCACGGTGTGGCCTTGCAGAACTTCTGGCGTTCCGCGGAGAACATGGCGGTGAACCCGATCGGCGGCTCCAACCGCTGGGCAGTCGCGCAGGCGGCGCCGTTCCGCCGGATGGACATCCGCGGCAACCTCCAGCTGTACCCGGCCAGCTACGGCTTCGCGAGTGGCGGCTACATCGCCGACTCGAAGGTGTCCGGGCAGACCGCATCCATCTCGCAGCAGCAGTGGTACACGCGCGACAGCAACCTCGGCAGCTGGGACGGTGGCGTCTGGAACATGGTCTTCTCCGGCACCCCCGGCGCCCCGCCGACCACCTTCCCGAACCCGCCCGAGACCACGCTGGCCACCACCCCGGTCTCGCGAGACGTGCCGTACCTCTACCTCGACGGCGCGGGGAAGTACCGCGTGTTCACCCCCTCGCTCCGCACCAACGCCTCCGGCGCCAGCTGGGCGAACGGCTCAACCCCCGGTACGTCGATTCCGATGAGCCAGTTCTATGTCGTCAAAGCCGGTGACACCGCGTCGACGATCAACTCGGCACTCGCATCGGGCTGCAACCTGTTCTTCACACCGGGCATCTACCACCTCAACCAGACGCTCAACGTGACCAGGGCGAACACCGTCGTACTGGGTATCGGCTATCCGACCCTGATCCCGGACAACGGCGTCAACGCGATGCAGATCGCCGACGTCGACGGCGTCCGCGTCAAGGGCCTGCTGTTCGACGCCGGTACGACGAACTCCGCGGCACTGCTCACCGTCGGCCCCGCGGGCTCGTCGGCGAACCATGCCGCGAACCCGACCACGCTCCAGGACGTGTTCTTCCGGATCGGTGGATCGATCGCCGGCCACGCGACCACCAGCCTGGTCGTCAACAGCCAGCACACGATCATCGACCACATCTGGGCCTGGCGCGCCGATCACGGGAACGCGGGCACCTGGGGCTGGACCCAGGCGACCGGGGATACCGGAGTGATTGTCAACGGCAACAATGTGCTCGCGACCGGCCTGTTCGTGGAGCACTACCAGAAGACCCAGGTGATCTGGAACGGCCAAGGCGGCAAGACGATCTTCTTCCAGAACGAGATGCCGTACGACGTCCCGAACCAGGCGAGCTGGAACCGGCCGAGCGGCCGCAACGGGTACGCGGCGTACAAGGTCGGCGACAACGTCACCTCACATGAGGCCTGGGGGTTGGGGAGCTACAACTTCTTCAACGTGAATCCCTCGGTCAACGCGTACAACGCCTTCGAGGCACCCAACAACGCCAACGTGCGCTTCCACAGCCTCTGCACGGTGTCGCTGAACTACCAGGGCACGATCACCCACGTCATCAACGACACCGGTGCAGTGACTCCGCCCGGCACAGTCCCGGTGAATGTGGTCAGCTACCCCTGATCGGCACCGGCCGGCTCCTGCGCTGCACAGTGCAGGTTGCCGGCCGGGACCTTCAAGTCCGTCAGGTAGTTGTCGGTGCTGGACTTGGTACAGGTCGTGTACGGGTAGGCGCGATGCCCCCAGCCCTCATAGGTCACGAGAGCCGTGGTGGCCTTGTTCTGACCGTGGATAGCGGCGGCCCACTCGAGCGGCGTGGACGGGTCGTGGGCGGAGTTGAGCAGCAGGATCTTGTTCGCGGTCCTGAGCTTCGGGGTGTGCTGGGGATTGACGGCCTTCGGTGAGGCCAGGCAGGCCGTCGTTGCGGCGTGGCCGAGCATTGAGCTCCGGACGTGGGGTGCGTTCTTCCGCTCGGCCGCGCTGAGCTGCTGGTAGTGCTTGAAGTCGCGGATGGCGAAGTTGAAATCGCTGCACAGTGAGGCGGCAAGCGGTTCTGGTACCGGCTCACCCAGGGCGGCCGCGCGGCTGGGGGCCGGCGCCTTCTTGCCGGTGTGCAGGCCCGCGATCCACTCGCTGAAGCTGAGCCATTCGGGCCCGTAGCCCATGCCGCCCACCTCCTCGAACAACTTGGCTGCGGGCACCTTGCTGCCGCCGGCCTCGGTCAATTCACCGCGCTCGGCCTTGGCCATCAGGCCGTCCCAGATCTTCACGACGTTCTGGCCGTGCAGTGCTGACGAGGCGGTCCGCTGATTCCACTTCACCCATTCCCGGAAGGAATCCTCGACCGCTCGCGCCTCGCTGGTCAGGAAGGCGTGGGTGTCCAAGCTGTGGTCCACCGTCGAATCGAGCACCATGGCACGAACCCGATCGCCGTACCGCTCGGCGTACATCTGCCCGAACAACGTGCCGTAGGAAACGCCGTAGTAGCTGAGCTTCGCCTCACCCAACGCGCCACGCAGCGCATCCATGTCATCGGCGACGTCGACCGCTGACATGTGGTCGTAGATCGGACCGGTCCGCGCGCGGCAGTCCGCGCGCAACTGCTTCTCGACCGTGATCAGCTTGGCGAACTCGGCGGCCGTCCGCGGATAGATCGCTGCCCGCTGCTTGTTGACCAGATCCTCGCCGCACAGCACCGGCTTGCTGCCGGCAACCCCTCGCGGATCGAAACCGATGATGTCGAACCGCTCCAGGATCTGCGGCGAGAAGTACTGCGGCGCTTCCCCGGCGAACTCGACACCCGAGCCACCTGGGCCACCAGGGTTGACGAACAGTACGCCGAGCCGGTGCGCCGGATCGGTCGCCTTGTGCCGGTTCACGGCCAGCTCGAACGTCGGTCCGCCGGGCTTGCTCCGATCGATCGGCAACGCCAGCGTGCCGCACTCGTACCCGGGCTGCTCATCCGCACACGGCTTCCACACGATCTTCGCCGTACCCGCGCTGGCCGGTATCGCTACCGCAGCAAAGACCACCACACTCGCGGTCAACGCCCCGAGCGCTCGTTTCATCGGTCGCATAACTCCCTCTCGAAGGATCATCGATCTCCCCTTCGAGGACCTTGGCAGTCTGCGTCGGCTACCGGGACCACCCACAGGATGGCCCCTGATCATCCTGTGGGTGTACGCCGCCTACGACCAACTGTCGAGCTCAGTAGCCGGCGAAGACCCGGCGCAGGGTGTCCAAGCTGATCGGACCGGTCAGCTCGACCGACTCCGGCGTACGGTCCGCGGCAAGGCGGCCTGCACTCAGCCGCAGCCAGGCCTCGGCAGGCAGCGTCAGCGTGCCGTCCGGCTCAGCAGCGGGAGTCGCCTCGATGCTGACCGGATCGGCCAGCCGCAAAGTGAACTCCTGCGACGGGTCGGTCGTGACAACAGCCAGTACGGCGGTCTGGCCGTTCAGCTCGGCCGGCTTGGTGACCCAGCTGAGGTCACGATCGTTCTCCAGCATCTCGGGGACCGCCGCCGCATCGAGTGTCGCCTCGGGATCGGAGGGGCTGCGGACATCCCACGAGTGGTAGGTGAGTTCGTTGAGGCGCATCCGCGCGAAGGCCGCCACATCGATCGGGGCGGGCAACCAGGGGAACTCGATCCGGACGCTGTCGCGCTGCTCCCCGGTCAGCGATTCGAACAGCGCGAGCAGCTTCGCGTTCCACTCCAGGAAGCCGTCGGCCTGCTCGCGGCGCGACGACGAGTCCCAGCGCGCCCAGACGGTCTGGTTGAAGTCACCGGCGGCCGGCGGCTTCCCGTCCACCGCGAGCTGGAGGG
The DNA here is from genome assembly GCF_042262745.1 of Kribbella sp. NPDC056345. Taxonomy (NCBI): domain Bacteria; kingdom Bacillati; phylum Actinomycetota; class Actinomycetes; order Propionibacteriales; family Kribbellaceae; genus Kribbella; species Kribbella sp. NPDC056345. Next base: position 537,500 of record NZ_JBHJQQ010000001.1, read on the forward strand.
TGTTGGTCATGATCTCCGCGCCACTGCCCAGGTGACTCAGCACCTGCGCGATATCCCACTCCGTGGCGGCCGACGGACCCGCCAAGGTCTCGTCGTCGAACTTCTTCACCAGATCCGCGAGCCGCTCGTAGCCGCTCCGAAGCGCGACGATGACGGTATCGGCGTTGCTCAAGCTGTGCCTCCACAGAAGTAGTTGTTCAGTTGTCAATCACTTCACCGGCCGCGCTATTCCTGCCGGGCGGAACGAGATGGTTGCCGAGACCAGGGTCCGTCGGTACAGTCTGGTTTCTGTTAGGAAAGTTTACTTATTGTTCCGCTACCGTTCACCGAGCCCCGCCCCCGTTGGCCGGAAGGAGCGCGACGTGTCCCTGGTCCGCCGTACGACCGTGTCCGCTGTTGTCCTCGCGGTGTCCTTGTCCTCGATCTCCGCCCCGGCCCACGCGGCGACCGCCTGGCCCGGCGGCCCGGCCGTGACTGTTGCCGATGGCAGCAATGTGTTCGGGACGAACCTGAGCGGACTCTCGTTCGAGAGCCCAGATGTCTTGTGGGCAGTCAAGAACGGACCCAGTACGCTCTACCGGCTGGTTCGCGACGGCACCCACTGGAAGCCGGATGCGGTCGGCGGCCGGACGTTGAACTATCGCGATGGCAGCGGTGATCCCGACGCCGAAGGCGTGGTCCGTACGCCGGACGGCGTGGTGGTCGCGACCGAGCGCGACGGTGACGACAGCGGAACCAGCCTGCTGAAGGTGCTCCGCTACAACCCGAGCTCCACGGCGAAATCTGTCAACGCTGTTGCCGAATGGGATCTCACGTCCGACCTTCCCGAGGTGGGCGACAACTCCGGCCTCGAAGCGATCTCCTGGGTCCCGGACGCGTTCCTGACCTCGAAGGGCTTCCGCGACGAGAACACCCAGGCCGCCTACCGGCCGGGCTCGTACGCCAACCACGGCACCGGCCTGTACTTCGTCGGGCTCGAGGACAACGGGATGGTCTACGCCTACGCGCTGAACCAGTCCGGCGGGAGTTTCACCCGCGTGGCCTCGTTCGCCGGCGGGTTCGCCACAAACATGGACCTCGAGTTCGAACCGGAGACCGGTCGGCTGTGGTCGACGTGCGACAACCACTGTCAGGGACAGAGCGCAGCGCTCTCGATCGTGAACGGGAAGTTCACCGTCGCGACGACCTACGACCGGCCGGGACAACTCGGCAACTACAACCTCGAAGGCTTCGCGATCGCGCCGCACTGTGCGTCCGGTCGCAAGCAGGTCGTCTGGGCCGACGACGACAACACCGGCGGACATGCACTCCACGCGGGCTCGCTGCCCTGCACTGCGCCCGAGCGAGGCGATGACGGCTGGGAGAAGATCGGCGACGGGATGACGGCCGGTGTCAGCGGAATCGCCGTACTGGGCGACAGCGACGACGTACTGGTGGTGCGGGACAACAAGAAGGCCGGCGAGAACCGCGCCGTACGGGTCCGGCTCGACGACGGCGAGGTCGGCAAGGTCGAGCCGATCGCCTGGCCGGGTGAACTGCCCGTTGACCTGGAAGCTGTCGAGCCGGTGCCAGGCCGGTCTGGTGAGTACGTCGCTTTGGCCAGTGCAGGCAAGGGATTCGTGTTCCAGCTGAAGGGCTTGCGGCTCAAGGTGCTGGCCACCTTCCAGGTTCCGCAGGGGCAGCCGGGTGACAACTACGAGAGCTTCGCGTTGAAGACGGTCCGGGGTCGCCTGTACGCCGTCTGGGCGGATCGCGGCCAGGATGTCCGCTCGTCGACGCTCTACTCAGCCCCCTTCGATATCGGTACGACGACGTTCGGGCAGGTACGGACGGTGCCGTTCCGGGTGCCTTATCCGACGACCGACGTACGGCACATCTCCGATGTCGAGATCACCGACGACAACCGGGTGCTGGTCACTTCGGCATCGGATCCAGGCGACGACGGTCCGTTCGATTCCGCCGTGTACCTGGCCGGCAAGCTCGGCAAGGACGGCTCGATCGGGCTCGCCACGAAGGAGCTCGCCCGGTACCCGGGCCACAAGATCGAGGCGCTGACCTGCCTGTCGCGCTCGTGCGACCAGGTGCTGTACGGAACCGATGACGAGGCGGCCGGTGGCGCCGTACTCATCGGGCAGTTCTGATCATCATTCTCTAGCCAGGAGGCGATATGCGCGGTCTTGCCGTGGCAGTGGCGTTGACGGTTCTCGGTGGCAGTACGGCGGTCGCCGTCGCCCAGACGACGCAGGATCAGGAGGCCAAGAAGCCCCGCGTCGCGAAGAACATCATCTACATCCAGGGTGATGGTCTGGGGCCCGGGCAGCGCAACCTGATCCGGCTGGCCACCAAGGGCCGGTACGGCGAACTGGAGCTCGACAAACTGCCGGTTGCCGGGATGGTGCGGACCACGTCCGTCGATCCGCATGAGATCGTCACCGACTCGGCCGCCTCGGCCACCGCGCTGGCCACCGGTCACAAGACCAACAACGGCGTCATCGGCATGGACCCGAAGGGCAAGCCGGTCGAGACGATCCTCGAGCTGGCGAAGAAGGCGGGGAAGTCGACCGGCCTGGTCACCACCGCCACGGTGACCGGCGCGTCACCGGCGTCCTTCGCTGCTCACGTGCCGAGCCGCGATCTGCAGAACGACATCGCCAAGCAGTACATCGAGAACATCAGGCCCGACGTACTGCTCGGTGGCGGCGAAGACTGGTGGTTCCCGAAGGGCAACCCCGGTCAGTGGCCGGACAAGCCCGGCGAGGAGAGCAACAGCCCGTACGGCAACCTGGTCGAGCAGGCCCAGCGCACGGGCTACACCTACGTGCGCAACGCCGACGAACTGCGCACCACCCGCTCGAACCGCCTGCTCGGTCTCTTCGCGAACGAGGACATGGTCGACTACGGAGAGAACGGCAAGTACGCGCCGCGTGTCCCCCTGCAGCAAATGGCCCGCAAGGCCTTGGACGTGCTCTCCCAGAACCCCCGCGGCTTCTTCCTGTTCCTGGAGGAAGAAGGCACCGACGGCCTGTCCCACGACAACAACGCCGCCGGAGTGATCGACGCCGGCCGCGCCCTCGACACCACCGTCGCCGAGGTCATGCGCTTCGTCGCCAAGCACCCGGACACCCTCGTCATCATCAACGGCGACCACGAGACCGGCGGCCTGAGCATCGAGGACCACGACACCGACGAGGAGAAAACCGACCCCCGCCAGGAAGGCCCCTTCAAGATCCCCGGCTCGAACCTGCGTTTCTCCGTCGACTGGACCACCAACAGCCACACCGGCGCCGACACTCCCCTGACCGCCTCCGGCCCCGGCTCCGACCGCCTCACCGGCGTCCTCGACAACACCGACGTCTTCCACGCCATGCGAGCCGCCGCCCGACTCTAGACTGGGCGCCGTGGCGACTGACTTGGTGATCGAGGAACGTCCTGTTGATGATCCGGAGCTGGCTCGGTTGCTGGCCGCCGCGTTCGACGAACTTGTCGGGCGGTACGGCGCGGAGGGGCGGTCGCAGGTGAAGGACGGGGCGCGGTATCTCGTGGTGCTGGATGACGAGACCGCGGTCGGGTGCGGCGCCGTACAAGCCTTCGAGCCGGAGCACGAGCATGCCGGCGACGGTGAGGTGAAGCGGATGTACGTTTCGCCTGAGGCGCGTGGGCGCGGGCTTGCCCGGGTGCTGCTCACGTGCCTCGAGCATGTGGCGCGGGAGGCGGGGCATCCCGTGCTGCGGCTGTCGACCGGCCACCTGCAGCCGGCGGCGATCGGTCTCTACGAGTCGAGCGGCTACCGGCGTACCGACCCGTGGGGCAAGTACGTCGACCAGCCTTCCACGTTCTGCTACGCAAAATCCCTCTAGGGGCGCTGTCACAGATCGGTCTGCCCTCTTGTCATTGACGACAGGACCGGACGGTCGCTTCGCTTTGCGCCCTCCAGAGGAGAAGACCTTGAACTGGAACAACAACACCAACGACTTGGTTCCGTCGCGTTATGCGCTGAAGGTCGGCGACATCGACGTGATGGTGATCAGCGACGGCGTACTGCCGATCACCGCCTCGACGCTGGCCACGAACGTCGCCCCGGCCGAGCTGTCGGCCTGGCTCAGCGAGATGTTCCTGCCGCCGGAGGTGCTCGACTGGCCGCTGAACGTGGCCGTGGTGCGCAGCGGTGACCGGACCATCCTCATCGATTCCGGGCTGGGGACGGAGTTCCCCGGCTTCCCGCGAGCCGGGCAGTTGGCCCTCCGGCTGGACGCCGCCGGGATCGACCCTGGCTCCGTGACCGACGTGGTGCTCACCCACCTGCACATGGACCACATCGGTGGACTGCTCGTCGACGGGCTGCGCGGCCGGCTGCGCGCAGATGTCCGGGTCCACCTCGCGTCCGCCGAGGCTGAGTTCTGGGAGAAGCCGGACTTCTCGCGCGTCGTCATGCCGGAACCGATCCCCGACGTACTGCGAACGACGGCCGCGCGGTTCCTGGACATGTACCGCAGCCAGTTGCAGGCATTCGAGACGGAGTACGAGGTGGCACCCGGGGTCGTCCTCCGTCGAACCGGCGGTCACACTCCCGGCCACAGCATCGTGCGCCTGGAGTCCGGTGGCGAGCGACTCACCTTCGCCGGCGACGCCGTCTTCCAGCCCGGTTTCGACAACCCGGGCTGGTACAACGGCTTCGAACACGACCCCGAGGAGTCGGCCCGCGTCCGCCTCAATCTCCTGCAGGAACTGGCGGCCAGCGGCGACCAACTGATCGCCACCCACCTCCCATTCCCGTCCGTCTGCCACGTAGCAGTAGCCGGCAACGCCTTCCGCTTCGTACCGACGGTCTGGGACTACTAGATCGGTACTGCGACATACCCCTCGGCTGGTACGGCGTACGTCGTTCCGTTGACGACGATCGTGGTGAAGCCGGGGGGTGCGTGGACGAGGAGGCGTTGGGGTTTGGTGCGCCAGGCGGCGGTCCAGGTGAGGGTCAGTTGGGTGTTGCCGGTACGGCGGAATTTCAGCGAGACGGGGCCGTAGACAGTCGGCATCTTGTCGAACACGGTGTCCTGGCCGGTGGCGAGCCAGGCCATCGGGCAGAGGCGGAGGAGGTTGAGATCGGTCTCGGAGAGGCTGTCGTCGACCACCGCCAGGCGCATCAGCGAGAAGATGGTGGCGTGCGTGCCGAGTGAGGCCGACATACCGCCGCGGTGTTCGAAGGGGATGTATGTCTGCGGTGAGACGCCACCAGCGGCCAGGGAGTACAGACCTTCGAGGAACTTGGCGCGGTCGCCCAGCTGCCAGGAGTGGAAGATGTTCCAGCTGTAGATCGGTTCGAAGCTGGAGATCTCGTGCTCGAGGATCGGAGCGTCGAGTGGGTGTTTGCGGGAGCCGCCGTTCCAGAGTCGGGCGTTCGGGCCGACGCGGAAATAGTCGCAGTACTTGACCATCCGCTCGTCGGATGCGGGCAGGAGCCCGGCCCAGACCATCACCATGGCGCCGGTGTCGAGGCGCATGGCCTCGCCGAACGCTCCGGCCGCGCCGAAGTAGTTCGCCGGGTAGATCGGGTAGTCGTTGCCGTCCGGGTGCCGCCATTTCGGGGACTGGGCGCCGACCGTCTCCAGCGCCTGAACGGCCTTGGCCTGGTACGCCGCGGCGAAGAGCGTCAGCTCTTCCTCGCGCGGATGCTTGAGCCGCTTGAGCAGCCGCAGGGTCGTCATCAGGCCCTTGTAGATCCACGCGGTCGCCCAGATGCTCTGGACCGAGCCGCCCTCATCGCTCGCCCCACCGGCCGGCGGCAGACCCTTGACTCCGTCGTGATTGGTCAGCGCGCAGACGTCCTTGATCCAGTCACAAGCCTTGAGCAGGTTGGGCAGCCAGGCGTCGATGAACGCCTGATCCCCGGTCATTAGCGCATGGGTCGACACCGCGAGCATCACCGCGCCGTGGTCGGGCAACCAGTTGATGGCAGTGACGGTGTCCGGCGTCGCGAAGTACCCCGGATGTTTGACGTAGTAGTCCGGGCCTGGTGGCGTCACCGTGCCCTGCGTGGCCTTGTAGAGCTCGAGGTGCTGCGCGACCACGTCGTGATAACCCAGCAGGGACAGGAACATGTGGCTGGTCATCGACGTCGGCGTGGTCCACAGCACGTCGTACCCCATCGATCCGGTCAGGAAGGTGGAGTAGTTCTGCCCCGGCACCTTGCACGCGACCACCTCGGAGAACTGGATGTTCCGCGTGACCAGGTCGTTGACGTACTTCTCCGGCGTGCTGACCGTGGCCGCGGTGGCGGGCTTGCGCGACCAGTACCGGTTCGATTCGGCGAGCGCACCGTCGTACCCGAGATTGACCTCGGGCAGGAACTCGCGCGTCTCTTCCACCGGCCGCATGCACTGCAGGATGTCGACCCGCGATCCGACCTCCGGCTTGAGCCGGGCGGCGATCTCGTAGATCGGCTTGGTCCTGTCCTTGGTATCGATGAAGTCCGGGGCCGGTGCGCCCTTCATCGCCAGTACGGCGAGTTGGGGCCCGCGGGGTCCCCACATCGAGAAGCCGGCCATCGCGCTCGTGCTCAGGTCGAACTTCCACCGGGTGTAGGTGAAGGGGGCGAGCTCCGGGAAGCCCGTGAGCACGATGCCGTCCTGCCAGTTGTACGGGAGCTCCTGGGAGTAGTACGCGCGGCAGACCCGGATCGCGAAGCCGTAGTCGCTGCCGTCCTTCACCAACCGGGGGTCAGCGGCAACCACCTCGAGCCGGATCCACGCGAAGAGTGGCTCCTGACCGGTCACCACGTCGGCGCCGTTCAGCGCGTGGGCGAACACCGACTGCCGCAGTACCAGCCCTGCCTCGGAGAACGTCCACTCCGTCTGCAGCACCGGTGTCGGGTGGTCGGCCCAGCTCTGCCGCCCGCGGCCGTACAGCCCCTGGTCCTCGCGGTAGACGTAGAAGTGGCCCGGGTACAGATCCGGCATCCGCGGCGGTGGATCCGTCGGCTTCTGCTTGGTGAACGCCGGTCCGCCCCACGGCGTCATGTCCAGCTGCAGCCGGTCCTTCTCATAGTGCTTGTCGTCGTGCTCGTTGCCCGTTTCGAACTCCTTGATCTTGCGCGCGAGCGGAGACGGCGCGCCGATCACGCTGCCGTTGTAGGTGACGTTGAACCGGAACAGGTGGTCCTTCCAGCCGAGCGGCGTCCAGACGTTGCGCGGATTCGGCCACCACAGTTTGGCCAGCTCGATATCCGGCTCCACCCCCGCGAGCCCAGCCACTGCCGGTGCCGGGACAGCAGCAGGTGCCGCGGCCGCCGACCCACTGGGAACCGCGGCCGCCGCGAGTGCGCCACTACCAGTAGCAAGGAAAGTGCGTCTGGACCAGTTCGTCGCCATCCGAACAACGTAAGGACCTTCGGACATCTCGCCCATCGTTTCGACGTCGGTGATCACGCTCTTGACAGCGCCGCGCAGGTAGTGTGCACGCATGGCGAATCGGCGGGAGGGGGCGGGCCGGCGGACCAATGCCGAGCGGACCGCGACGACGCGGGGCGAGATCCTGTCGGCGGCCATCGCCGCCTTCGGGACCAGGGGATTCCACAAGGCCTCGCTGCAGGAGATCGCCGCTGCGGCCGGGGTCACCCCGGCCGGTCTGCTGCACCACTTCGGTAGCAAGAACCAGCTGCTGACCGAGCTGCTCGCCCATCGCGACGGCTCTGAGATCGCCGAGGTGAACGACCCGGAGCGCCCCTACGGCACCGACTTCCTCGACCATCTCGCCGCCACCGCCGAGCGGAACAGCCGGCGCCGCGGCGTCACCCAGCTGTACGCCGTCCTGTCCGCGGAAGGTGTCACCGACGACCACCCGGCCCAGGACTACTTCCGGGCCCGGTACGACGGCCTGCGCCGGATGATCGCGGACGAGATCCGCACCGCACAGGCGGCCGGTGATCTGCCGGCCGGCCCGGATCCGGTCCGGGTGGCGACCTTGGTCATCGCGGCCATGGACGGTCTGCAGATCCAGTGGCTCTACGACCCCGAGGCCGTCGACATGGGTTCGCTGATCCGCGATCTCATCACCGCACTGACGCGCTGAAACCAGTGGTCACGAGGTCTTGACGTGACGGAAACACTTACCGAACATTCAGTAGGTAAGTACTCCGCACCGCCCCCACGGAGGCTCACATGTCCAGATCCGTCCGACCCGTCGCCGCTGCTGTCGCACTGGCGGTCCTCCTCCCCGGCGCTCCCCCGGCGCAGGCCGCGACCTCGTCCGAGGTGTGGCTGACCACCGCCGACGGCTCCCGGCTGCTCGCTCGGCAGGCCGATGTCGCGTTCGGCTCGGCCACGAGCGGAACGACCATCGACGTGAACGCCGGCACGACGTACCAGACCATGGACGGCTTCGGTGCCGCGTTCACCGACTCGTCCACCTGGCTGACCTGGAACCGGCAGAACAGCAGCCAGCGCGACGCGATGCTGACCAAACTCTTCGACCGCACGAACGGCATCGGTCTCAGTCTGATGCGGCTCCCGATCGGCGCCAGCGACTTCACCGCGAACAGTGCCGACTACACCTTCGACGACACCTGCTGCGATCTGAACGACTTCTCGATCAACCACGACAAGGCGTTCACGATCCCCGTCATCAAAGCGGCCAAGGCGAAGAACTCCTCGCTCAAGATCATGGCCAGCCCGTGGACGCCACCGGCCTGGATGAAGACCAACAACTCCTTGTACGGCGGCAGTCTGCGCACCGACCGCCATGGCGTCTTCGCCGACTACTACGTGAAGTATCTGCAGGCCTATGCGGCCGAAGGGCTGCCGATCTACTCGCTCGCGATCCAGAACGAGCCGCATCACGAGGCGGCGTACGAATCGATGCGGATGGCGGCAGGTCAGCAGGCCGACGTGATCAAGAACCACCTCGGCCCGAAGCTCGCGGCGAACGGGCTGACGCCCAAGCTCGTTGCCTGGGACCACAACTGGAACGAGGCCAGCTACGCGACCACGGTCCTCAACGACGCGGGCGCGAAGCAGTACCTGGCCGGGTCGGCGTTCCATTGTTACGGCGGTGACGTGAGCGCGCAGACCGCCGTACACAATGCGCATCCTGATCGCGACATCTGGTTCACCGAGTGCTCGGGCGGCGAGTGGGCCACCAACTTCGGCGACAACCTGAAGTGGAACCTGCAGAACCTGATCATCGGCGGTACCCGGAACTGGGCCAAGGGCGTCCTGTTCTGGAACCTCGCCCTCGACCAGAACCACGGCCCCACGAACGGCGGCTGCACCAACTGCCGCGGCGTGGTCACGATCAACAACGGCACCGGGAATGTCGCCTACAACGTCGAGTACTACGCCCTCGGTCACGCGAGCAAGTTCGTCGTCCCTGGTGCACGCCGGATCAGCTCCACGAACGTCGCGGGCAGCGTCGAGACCGTTGCCTTCCGCAACCCGGACAACTCGATCGCCCTGATCGCGCTCAACCCGTCCGGCTCGGCCAGGACCTTCACCGTCCGGTACGCCGGCCAGTCGTTCAACTACACCTTGCCCGCCGGAGCCGTCACCACCTTCAAGTGGGCCGGGTGAAGCAGGCACAATGACGCCATGAGCTCTGAGAGGCGTACCCGGGACCTGGCGTTGATCGCGACCTTCGCGGGTCTGGTCGGCGCCATGGGCCTGGTGCCAGGTGTGTCACCGTTCGGGTTCCCGGTGCCGGTCACCGTGCAGACACTGGGCGTGATGATCACTGGTGCTGTCCTCGGCGGTCGCCGGGGTGGGCTTTCGATGTTGCTGTTCCTTGCGCTGGTTGCGCTCGGTCTGCCGCTGCTGTCCGGCGGCCGGGGTGGGCTGGGTGTCTTCACCGGGCCGAGCGCCGGATACGTGATCGGGTTCCCGGTCGCGGCGTTCGTGATCGGGACTCTCGTGTACCGGTTCGGAGCGCCGTACCGGATGTGGCTGGGGCTGCCGAGCATCGTCTTCGGTGGGATCGTGGTGCTGTACTGCATCGGCATCCCGGTCACCGCCTGGCGGGCACACCTCAGTCTCGGTGAGGCGATCACGGGGAGCGCGTTCTTCCTGATCGGGGACAGTGTGAAGGCAGTCATCGCGACGGTCGTGGCCGATGCCGTACATCGCGCCGTACCGGATCTGCTGCCGCGCCGTCAGTCGTCGAAGCCGCGGGCAATCAAGGCCTCGGCCAATCCGTCGGCCTGACGGAGCGAGCGGACCACCAGCGGTACGGCGAACGCCCGGAGGCTGAAGCCGAGTCCGCGAGCCAGTTGGGCTTCGCGGACATCCCGGGCGAGGTCGAAGACGACCGCGACCGAGCGGATGCCGAGGGCGAGGGCGATGCCGAAGCGCTCGGGGTCGACGCCTACGCGTTTGAGGGGCGTGGCACACCGGACTGCGAGGTCGAGCAGCTCGGTCGTGCGCGTCGTACTGCTGATCACGCCGGCGAGGATGAGTAGCGCGGCCAGACCGCCGGCGACGTGGAAGGCGGTCGCTGGTCCATCGGTCAGCCATTGGTAGCCGCCGAGCAGGACGACGATCAGCAGATAGGCCTTCCACTGCCTGACGAGGACTTTGCGGGGCATGCGTGCTGTCGCTGCAGCTGTTGCCGCGAGCACGAGTGCGCCTGCGGTCAGCCAGACGTTGTCGATGACTACGGTTGCGATCGAGACCACGGCCAGGGTGAGTACCTTCGTACCGGCTTTGGTTCGATGCAAGATCGACGTACCGGGGACGTAGGTCATGAGATCGCTCATGAGGCCAGACTCCGGTACGCCGCGCGTGCCTGATCCGGCTCGTCGTCGCAGACGAGACGGCCGTTGTCGAAGACCAGTGTGCGATCGAAACCGTCCAGCAGGTGCAGGTGGTGGGTCACCAGGATCACTTGCAGGTCTAGCCGTTCGATCTCGTGGCGGATCCGTCGTTCGTTGCTCAGGTCAAGCAGTGTGGTCGGCTCGTCGAGTACCAGGACCTCGGGTTCGGTGACCACGACGGAGGCCAGGGCGAGCAGTTGCTTCTGACCACCGGACAATGTGTGCGCGGGTCGATCGGCGAGCTCGGTCAGGCCGTAGGTGGCGAGGACGTCGGCGACGCGCTGCTGCACCTCGGGCTTGGCGAGGCGCAGCCGACGGAGGCCGAAGGCAACATCTTCGGCGACCGTCGGCATCACGATCTGCGAGTCCGGATTCGTGAAGCAGAACCCGACCTTGCGGCGGATCCGGCGCGCCTGGTTCGCCGTACTGTCGCCGTCGACCCGCACGGTCCCGGTCTCAGGGAGGACGAGCCCGTTGATCATCCGGACGAACGTCGACTTGCCGGAACCGTTGCCGCCGATGATGCCGATGCGCCGTTCGCTGAGCTCGACGGTGACGTCCTTGAGGACGGGTTGCCCGTCCCCGAAGGCGTGCGTGACCTCGGTGAATTCGATCAGCGGCATGCTTCGACCAGGATCGCCGTACCTTGGCCACCACCGGCAGCGATCGCCGCAACGCCGTACCGGCCGCTCTGCTGCGTGACCAGCTGACTGAACAACCGCACCGCCAGTACGGCGCCGCTCGCGCCCCAGGGATGGCCGAGCGCCAGCGCACCGCCTTGGGTGCAGACGCGCTCGTCGGGGAGACCGAGCACGTCGCAGCACGCGAGCACCTGGCCAGCGAAGGCTTCGTTGAACTCCCAGACATCGATCTGCTCAATCCCCAGACCCGTTGCCTTGAGCACCTTTTGTACGGCGGGCACGATTCCCAGCCCGGGCAACGTCGGATCCACGCCTGCCGAAGCGGTCGCCAACACCCCCAGCCCCGGCCCGGTCTTGGACAGTGCGACCACCGCCGCGCCATCGTTGATGCCACACGAATTGCCAGCAGTCACCGTGCCGTCGGCCCGAAACACCGCAGGCAACTTCGCCAGCCGCTGCACCGTCAGCCCACGCCTGATCCGCTCATCAACCGTCTGACCGTTGACCGGAACGATCTCCCCCTCAAACGCTCCAGCAACCTGCGCCGCCGCGGCCCGCTCATGCGACCGCGCCGCATATTCGTCCTGCCGCCCCCGCGTGATCCCCTGCAGCTCAGCCAACAAATCAGCCGCCGCACCCATCTCCGGATCCCGCCCAACAGGAGCAAACGGCGCCCGGTCATACCGCACCGCCCCCGCATCCCCCACCGGAGGCCAAAACCGCCACGGAGCGGTCGACGCACTCTCAACCCCACCCGCCAAGACAGTTCCTTGTGAGAAGCCTGCGGCCGCGAGTTGGATGGCGGCCAGGCCGCTTGCGCATTGGCGGTCGACTGTCAGCGCCGGCACGTGGTCGGCAATGCCTGCGGTCAGCGCGGCTACCCGGGCGACGTTTCCGCCCGGGCCCATGCAGTTGCCTAGGACAACGTCCTCGACCTGACCAGCGGGAACGAGCTGCTTCAGCACGGCAGCGCCGAGGTCGGCGGCCGCGACATCGCGAAACGCCTTGCCTGCCGTACCGATCGGCGTCCGGAGCGCATGGGTGATGAACACGTCAGACACGCGCCAGCCTCGCTCGATCGATCTTCCCGCCGGGTGTCAGCGGCAGTTCGCCGACAAACTGCCAGCGCCGCGGCCGGTGTGACGGCGGCAGGTGTTCCCGCGCGTACTCGCGCAGTGTCGCCAGATCAGCCTCCACCACAACCGCAACCGCCAGCACCTCCCCGAGCACCGCATGCGGAACCCCGAACACCACCACGGGCCCCCGCGCAACACTCGCTAGCCGTTCCTCCACCTCGGCGATCACCACAGTCGCCCCGGATGTCGTGACAGCTCCGGGCCGACCGAGCACGCTGAGCGTCGTACCGGACCAGCGTCCGCGATCACCCACCGTCGCCCACCCGTCCGGATCGGTGCGCAACGGGCCGGTGGCGCCATCGGCGTACCCGAGGCACACGTACGGCGACCGCACCCAGATCTCGCCGTCCCGGAGCTCGACCTCCACCCCGTCGAACGGCCGCAGGTCATCGGCATGCGTGCCCGCAGCAACGAACGACAACTCAGCAGCGCCGTAGTAGTGCACGACATTCGCCGCCGCGGCCCGCCGCTCCAACCGAGCCCCCGCCACGCAGATCACCACCTCCGGCCCCAACTCACCACCCAGCCGATCAAGCTGAGCCGGAGTCAGACAAGCATGAGTCGCCTCCCCAGGCTCCCCCACAACCCGAGCCCCGACCACCTCCGCATGCACCGCCGCAAACAGGTTCATCGTCGCGCTCAACGGCCCCGGAACCCACACAGCCGCCCCCGAACCAACCCCAGTCAGCTCCGAGTAGGCCTCGAACGACGCCCACCACGACTCCGTGTCCCGCACCACCATCCGCGGCCGATCGGTAGTACCGGACGTCGGCAGCGCAATCGGCACCCCAAGCTCCCGCGCCTCGAGCACCGCCCGCACCGAAACCCCAGCAATCACGCCCCCGACTGTACGTAACAACAGGACGTAGTCATGTACGTATACCCCCGTTCCCGCCTGAGCCCCACCCAGAACCCCGCGATCCAGCGACTACTACCTGTCCTTCCGCACACCTCAGCGGGTCAGGACGGCGATCGGGACGACAAGGTAGAAGAGGTTGATCGAGGCGATGAAGATCCGCTCGGACAGGCCGAAGAACCGTCGGCGCAGCGGGCGGACGACCAGCGCGACAACCAGGGCGGCGAGCGAGACCAGGGCGATCCAGCGCAAGGCATTCAGCACGACCAGGTCGAACTGGTCGGTGAACGTGCTGGTCAGGCTGAAGCTGATGGCGAACCAGGCGATCGCGGCCAGGTAGTGGATCCGGCCGATCGCCGTACGGCGGGCGCCTTCGAGATCGGTCGGGAGGAACGGGAGTACGACGAAGATCGCGGCCAGGATCAGCAGCCAGACCGCACCGCGGTCGACGGCACCGGCCAGGGCCGCCCAGGCGGCAGCCCAGACCCAGGTGGCGACTGTCGAGAGGCGGCGGGTGGATCCGACGGCGTAGTCACTGACAGCATGCTCGATGGGGTTGTACTCGCTGCGGACAAGATGGAGCGCAACGAACAACCCGAACCGGACCAGGAACAGAGCGGCAGCGACGGCGGCCAGAGCGGTAGTCATGGGTACATGTTCGTTCCATAGCCTGAAATTCTGATGACACGCACCTGCGCAGCCGCCTTCTACACCTCGCGCATGAACGCGGTGAGCTCGCCGGCCACGAGCTTGGGCTCCTCGAAGGCCATGAAGTGGCCGCCGCCGTCCGGTGCGAGGTAGCGCCGGATGTCGCCGGCCGCGCGCTCGGCGATCGAGCGCGGGAACAGCGGCATGTTCCACTCCTGGCTCTGGGTGACCGCGACCGGTACGCCGATGGTCGGCCGGTTCCCGTTGTGCGAACCGTCGTAGTACGGACGGAACGACGTACCGATCGAGGCTGTCACCCAGTAGAGGGTGACGATCGTGCAGAGGTCGTCGCGGCTGAAACGCGACTCGAGGTCGCCGTGGCAGTCGCTCCAGGCACGCAGCTTGTCGATGATGAACGCGGCCAGCCCGGAGGGTGAGTCCAGCAGCGCCGCAGCAACCGTGTCAGGCCGGGTGCCGACGATGGCTCCGTAGCCGCCGTCCTCGTCGCCGCGCTCGTCATCCGAGTCGAGCCACACCTGCTCGGCCTCGGTGATCGGCTCCGCGAAGTCCGACGGGAACGGCCCGTGGATGACGTGGATTCCGGCGACCTGGGCCGGGTACATCGTCGCGAGCCACCCGCACACCGAGCCGCCGATATCACCACCGAAGGCGAAGTACCGCTCGTAGCCGAGGGTCTCGGTCATCAGCCGGTGGTACCGCTCGGCGATCGCAACCTTCGTGGCCGGCCCCTCGGTCGGTGTCGACCACAGAAACCCGGGCAGCGAAGGGATGACCACGTCGACCTCGAGCAGGTCGGCGAGCGGCAACAGCTCAGCGAACGTGCTCGGCCAGCCATGCGTGAGCAGGACCGGCGGCCGCGTCGGATCGCGTCGGATGTGCACGAAGTGAGTGCCGTCCACTATGTACTGCGGGTATTCGTTCAACCGCGCCTCGGCGGCCCGCCAGTCGAACTCGTCGGCCCAGTGGGAGACGAGCGAACGCAGGTAGTCCGGATCGACACCGGCCTCCCAGTCCTTCGCAGTCGGTACGGCGAATCGCGTCCGCCGCAGTCGCGACCGGAGATCGTCGAGCTCCGCATCGGGTACGGCGATCGTGAAGGGATCCATCGGACTACTCCTCGTCGGTTCCGCCGCGAGCCAGCGGGAACGCATTGAGCTGCAGCTGCACCGGTCGGGCACCTGCAGACGGTTGAACTTGGAGGCGGCGAGCGATGACTGCGTCGATGTCGGCCACAACGGACCGGAGTTCGTCGGCAGTGAGCCGCAGGTTGACGGTGTCGAACGAGGCAACGTCGAGCCACTCAGCACTGAAAGCGTGCTCACGGAATTCACGGACGGCGTCGTCGCGGCGGCGCATCCACTCCTGATCGATCAGCTCGGTCGCGAGCCGCTCGGCACTGCCCTCCGGCTGCTGATGTGCGTCCGGCAGCGTGATTGATCCCGGCGCCCGCATCCACCAGCGCTCCCGCCCGGTGCCGCGCCCGACATCCTCGGCGACCAGACCGTGCTTCGCCAACTGGCGAAGGTGGTAGCTGGTGGATCCGCTCGACTCACCGAGCCGCTCCCCCAACCCACTGGCCGTGAGCGGTCCGTACATCGACAGCTCGTCGAGAATCCGCACCCGCAGCGGATGCGCGAGCGCCCGCAACGCCGCCGTACCCAAAGCCGGCGCCCGGGCCGAGATCACCTCTTGCATGATGCAAAGATAGCTTTGCAAAGATTCCTTTGCAAGAAACTCAGTGCGCGAGGCCGTCCAGCAGCAGATTGACCAGGCGGCGAGGGTCGTAGGTGGCGTCGCCTTCACGGCCGATGCAGAGGTTTCCGATGCCGCGCATCAGCTCGTAGGCCTTGATGTCGGAGACGATCTCGCCGGCCTCGGCGGCGGCCTCGAGCAGCTCGGTGCAGATCGGCAGCAGGCGGTCGAGGAAGTAGCCGTGCAGGGCTTCGAAGCCACTGCTGTCGGACTGCAATGCGTGCGCGAGGCCGTGTTTCGTGACCAGGAAGTCCACGAAGAGGTCGACCCACTCCCGCAGCGCCGCGAACGGTGAGTCCAGCTCGGCCAGCAGGCGCGGGCCGGCTTCGGCGCAGGCCTCGACCTGATGCCGGTAGACGGCGACGACCAGGTCCGCGCGGGTCGGGAAGTTCCGGTAGATGGTCCCGGTACCGATGCCGGCCTGGGCCGCGATCTCCCGGATCGGCGCATCGACGCCGGACACCAGGAACACCTCGGCCGCCGCAGTGAGCAGCTTTTGCTCGTTCCGCAGCGCATCGGACCGTCTGTTCCGGCCGGTCTCCGCCATCCGAACTCCCTCCTTCGCAGCAAACGGAACGACGTCCCACTTGATAACCGGAACAACGTTCCGTATCGTAAGTGGAACAACGTCCCGGTTCTCACTCTAGTGCACCGAAGGAAGCAACATGAGCGTCCTCTCCTACAGCCCGGTGATCCTGTCCGTCCCCGGCCGGCCCGTCGACCTCCAGGTCCGGGTCTCAGCACCGGCGACCGGCACGGACCTGCCGGTGATCCTGCTGTCGCACGGCCACGGCTTCGCGAACAATCTGTCCTCGCTGAACGGCTATGCCCCACTCGCCAACGACTGGGCCGCGCGTGGTTTCGTCGTCGTCCAGCCCACCCACCTCAGCTCGCGGACGCTGACCAGCGTGGTCGGTGCCGCGCCGGGAGCGCCGTACTTCTGGCGATCGCGCGCCGAAGACATGTCCCAGATCCTCGACCAGTTCGACCTCATCGAGGACGCCGTAAAGCAGCTCGCCGGCCGGGTGAACCGCGACCATGTCGCCGTCGCCGGCCACTCGCTCGGCGGCTTCACCGCCACTCAGTTGCTCGGGGCCCGCATCACCGACCCCGGCACCGGCGAGATCGCGGACCTGCGCGAGCCGCGGATCAAGCAGGGCATCGTCCTGGCTGCCCCGGGCCGCGGCGACGTCCTGAACGGCCCGATGGCAGACGCCATCGACTTCGCGCGGACGATCGACTTCAGCACGATGACGACACCGGCCCTGGTGGTCATCGGCGACAAGGACGACTCACAGCACTTCACCGACCTGGGCCCCGACTGGCACGCCGACCCGTACCACCTGGCACCGGCCCCCAAGACCCTGCTCACCGTCTTCGGCGCCGAGCACCTCCTCGGCGGCATCCAGGGGTACGACGCCGCCGAGACCACCGACGAGGATCCGCAGCGAGTCGCCGCCATCGCCCGCCTGACCGCGGCCTACCTGCACACTCAGTTCAACCCCGGCAGCTCCGCCTGGCAAGAAGCCTCGGAGGAGCTTGCGGGGCTCGCAGCCACCGAGTCCAAGTAGGCGAGGACAGGATCGGCACCGGGAGCCGACAATTCCCTGACATTCGGTCGGCATCGTGGCGTGTATGACGATCAGGAGACTGTTGCAGTGGGCACCGATGGTGCTGGTGGTGGTGCTGGCGGCCGGCTGTTCGGCCTCGAAGGCGGACACCCAGGCTCAGACCGGGAAGGCACCGGATATCGCCACACTCGAGACGCCGACCCCCGGCAAGGGCGGTAGCACCACGAAGGCGACCCCGAAGGACCCGGATGCCGGCCGCGTCCGGGAGCGGATCGACATGACCGATGCGGACCGCCAGCGGCTGCTCCAGCCGTACCTGCAATGCATGAAGGACAACGGGATCGACGTCCTCGCGAAGCGGAAGGAGGCCGCCGTACTGGGCAGTGGGCCGGTCACGGACCCGAAGAAGGCGAAGAATGCAGGCAAGGTCTGCGAGCCGAAGCTGCCGCTGCCTGCTTGGGAGGTCGACGCCAACAACCCGGATGCGATGGAGTTCGGCCGCAAGGTCGTGCAGTGCCTCAAGGACAAGGGCGTCAAGTACGTCGAGCTGTCCAAGGACACGTCGTCCGGCATCGTCGGCCCGTCGCTCGGTGGCAAGAACAACGACATGCAGTCCATCACCAAGGGCATGGACCTGATGCCCGAATGCCAGCGCGAGGTGGCCGGCAAGTGAAACGTGTGGTGACGGTGGTTGTCGCGCTGACGGTGGTCGGCGGCGGTCTGGCCGGGTTCCGGTACGTCGATCGCCCGGAGAAGGCAGTCGCGGCGAACGGCCCCGATCCGGCCCAGACGGTGGAGATCGCCCGGACCGATCTGTCCCAGGCCAGGGACGTCACCGGGCAGCTCGGGTACGGCGGCAGCTCGACGATCAAGAGTCATGCCACCGGCACGATCACGTGGTTGCCGAAGGCAAACACGACGGTGGAGCGCGGCGACGTGCTGTTCCGGTTGGACAACGAGCCGGTGACGTTGTTCTACGGATCCACCCCGCTCTTCCGCCCGATCGGCAAGCCGGCCAAGGACAAACCACTGACCGGGCCGGACGTCCGGGTCGTCAAGCAGAACCTGACAGCACTCGGCTTCTTGCCCAAGACAACGACCGACAAACTCACCCCCGCCACCACCCAGGCCATCAAGGAATGGCAGAAGTCGCAGGATCAGGAGCCGACCGGCCTGATCGACCCGACCACAGTCGTCGTGCTGCCCGGCGCCGTACGGGTCGACTCGATCAAGGCCGCGCTCGGCGATCCGGCCGCGACCGAACTGCTCGGCGTCACCGCGACCGACAAGGTCGTCTCGCTGCCCTTCGACGCCGACGCGGCCGACGGCATCAAGGCCGGTGTCAAGGTGAAGCTCGCGCTACCGAACGGCAAAGACACTACCGGGACGATTCGCAGTGTCAGCACGGACGCCACCGCTCCACCCGATGACGGCAGTCCGTCCGACGGCGGCACGAAGCCGCAGCTGGTTGCGACGATCACACTCGACCAACAGGCCGCGAGCAAGGGTGTCGACACCGGCCCGGTTCAGGTCACTGTGCCCGGTCCCAGTCGCAAGGGCGTCCTCGTCGTACCGGTTGCTGCACTACTCGCGCTGCGCGAGGGTGGGTACGCCGTACAGGTGGTGAACGGTACGACGACCACGCTGGTCGGCGTACAGACCGGAATGTTTGCCGACGGCAACGTCGAGATCACGGGGACCGGCCTCCAGGCGGGCCTGAAGGTGGTGACGACCTCATGACCGCGGTCGTCGAACTCACCCATGCGGTCAAGGAGTACCCCGGCGGTGTCCGGGCCCTGGACGACGTCTCATTGCAGATCGAACCGGGCGAACTCATCGCGATCGTCGGCCCGTCCGGCTCCGGCAAGTCGACCCTGCTCAACCTGATGGGCACGCTCGACCGTCCCACCACGGGTACGGTCGCGATCAGCGGCCACGACGTCGCCAGCCTCTCCGACCGCGAACTGTCTGCCCTGCGCGGACGCTCGATCGGCTTCGTCTTCCAGCAATTCCACCTGTCCGACGGTCACACCGCGACCGAGAACGTGGCCACCGGACTCCTGTACGCCGGTACGCCGCGGCGCGCGCGGAAACCACTCGCGCTCGAAGCCCTCGCCAAAGTCGGCCTGTCGCACCGAGCCAACCACCATCCGCACCAACTCTCCGGGGGCGAACGCCAACGCGTGGCGATCGCCCGAGCCCTGGTCAACAACCCCTCAGTCGTGCTGGCCGATGAGCCGACCGGCGCTCTCGACACTGCCAACGGCCTAGCCGTCCTGGACCTGCTGACTCAACTGCACGCAGCCGGTACGACGATCGCCGTCATCACGCACGACCGCGACATCGCCGCGCAGCTCCCCCGCCAACTCGAAATGCGCGACGGCCACCTGGTGAGCCCATGACCAAGCTGACCCAGCCGGTCCGGCTGGCGCTCTCCGATCTGCTGCTGCTCGGGCTGACTCGGGTGAGAACCCGGCCGTTGCGCGCTGCCCTTTCGGCACTCGGTATCTCCATCGGTATCGCCACCATGATCGTCGTCACCGGCATCCCCGCCTCCAGCCAGCAAGCAGTGCTCGACGAGTTGTCGACCCTCGGACCGGACCTGCTCCGGGCGGCCGCCGTACCGGATGCGACGGACAAGAGCGGCGCTCCAGCCGGGCTGCCGGTCGAGGCGGTGGGGATGGCCGGGCGGATCGGGCCGGTGCAGGACGTCAGTGGCGTGGCCAACGTGCACGCGAGCGTACGGCGTTCGGACAAGATCGACGCGACCACCAACAGCAGCGGGATCACCGTGCTGGCCGGGACGCCCAATCTGCTCGGCCTGCTCAGCGCCAAGATGTACGCCGGTAAGTTCCTGTCCCCCGCAACCGACAAGTTCCCGACCGTCGTGCTCGGCGCGAAAGCCGCTACCTGGCTGGGAATCACCAGCCTGCCCGCCGGTCAACCGCTCCCCCGGATTCTGCTCAACGACACCTGGTTCACGGTGATCGGCGTGCTTGCCGACTCACCACTGGCACCGGACGTCGCGCAATCCGTGCTGATCGGCTGGGACGCCGCCAAGACCAACCTCGGTTTCGACGGACGACCGTCGGTGGTCTACGTCCGGTGCACCGACACCGCGGTCGAGGACGTCCGCGCCGTACTGGGTCGCACGCTCAGTCCCGAGCAGCCCGGCCTGGTTCAGATCAGCCGGCCGTCCGAGGCGCTCGCGGCGAAACGCATCACGCAGAACGCCTTCTCCACCCTGTTCCTCGGCCTGGCCGGGGTCGCGCTGCTGGTCGGTGGCATCGGGGTCGCGAACACGATGGTGATCTCCGTCCTCGAACGCCGTCGCGAGATCGGCCTGCGCCGCGCGCTCGGTGCCAACCGGCGGCAGATCCGCGGCCAGTTCCTGACCGAGTCCGTCGTACTGTGCGCGATCGGTGGCCTGATGGGCGCGGTCCTCGGGGTGATCGGCGTGATCGGGTACGCCGAATCCCAGGACTGGCCGGTGGCGATTCCGGCCTCCGCTCTGCTCACCGGCCTGGCTGCGTCGATCTCGGTCGGGGTACTGGCCGGGGTCTACCCGGCGATCCGCGCATCGTTGCTCACGCCAACGGAAGCGCTGGCCTCGGATTGAGACGGCCTATAGTCGGCGATATGTGTGCGCAGGTCGTGCTTGCGGAGGATGACGAGAAGCAGGCCGAGCTGGTCCGGCGCTATCTCGAGCGGGAGAACCACACCGTGACTGTCGTGAACGACGGCCGGTCCGCTCTGGAGGAGGTCCGGCGGCGGCAGCCCGACCTCCTGGTCCTGGACGTGATGCTGCCCGGCGTCGACGGGCTCGACGTGTGCCGGATCCTGCGGCGCGAGTCCGATATCCCGGTGCTGATGCTGACCGCACGGACCGAGGAGGACGACATGCTGCTCGGACTCGATCTCGGTGCGGACGACTACATGACCAAGCCGTTCAGCCCGCGCGAACTGGCCGCGCGGGTGCGCACTCTGCTTCGCCGTACCAGGGTGCCGGTGGCAACCGAGCCCAGCACAATGCTGCGGGTCGGCGAGGTCGCGGTGGATCTCGAGCGGCACGAACTGTTTGCCGACGGCACCAAAATCACCTGTACGCCGGGTGAGTTCCGCCTGATCGCGACGATGGCCGCGCGACCGCATCGCGTCTTCACCCGCGCCCAGCTGCTGGAGAACATGCACGGGATCGACCAGTACATCACCACCCGGACGATCGACACCCACGTGCTGAACCTGCGGAAGAAGATCGAGCCGGACCCACGCCGGCCGGTCCGGCTGCTGACGGTCTACGGGGTCGGCTACAAGCTGACCGACGGCTGACATGGCCGTGCGACGCAGCATCCTGGTCCGGTTGCTGGCCGGTGCCGTCCTGATCGCGCTCTGCTCGATCGCCGCGACCGCCTGGCTGGCGGCCCGCAGCACAACGGTTGCGATCCAGGAGCAGCAGGGCCAGGCGCTCGCCGACGACGCCAAGATCTACAACACCCTGCTCGAGTACGCCGCAACGCACCGGAGCTGGCAGGGTGTCGATCGGCTGCTCACCAAACTCAGCCAGGACACCGGCCGGCAGATCAGTCTCAGCCTCCGCGATCGCACGCCGATCGGCGGCAAGCCGGTTCCGGAGACCAGGAAGCCGTCGGCTTTCATCGATCCGCTCCGGATCGACCCCAACCTGGTCGGCGCGGAGGGCGGCGGTGACCTGATCGATCCACGGGTGGTCGGCCCGTTCGCACTGACGCCGGCCCAGCGGACGGCGTACAACGAGCTTGCGCAGCGAGTCCTGAAATGCGTTCAGGGACGCAGTGGCCAGGGCAGGATCGAGGTCGCGCCAACCGGCCGGCCGCAGATCCTGGACGCCCCGGAGGCCACGGTGGCCGGCTGCCAGGGTGACCGGCTCGCCCTTATCGAGCCGCCGCAGCTGAAGGCCTACGAGGAGTTGCAGAAGGACGTCAACAGCTGCCTGAACACCCGGGGCCGCAAAGCGACGATCAAACTCGACGCCAACCTGAACTGGTCGATCCCCAGCGGCCCGGCACAGGCAGCCCCGGCCGTCGCACCACCGGCGGCGACCGCCGAGGCCGTCGAGACCTGCCTGACGAATGTACGTCGAGACATCCTCAAGCCGTACGTCGCTCCCTTCGCACTACTGTTCGTGAGCGCACCAGGCAGCAGCGCCTCGGCCGGGTTCGACCTGTCGGCGGCCAATCAAAAGCGGATCGCGGGAGTCGCCGCCGCGATCCTCGGGATCACCGTGCTGATCGCGGTACTCGGCGGAATCCGGCTGGTGCAACCACTGCGAGCGTTGACCAAGGCGTCGCGGCAGATGACGAGTGGCGACGAGGAGATCCGGGTCCGGGTGCGCGGCCAGGACGAGATCGGCCAGCTGTCACTCGCGTTCAACGAGCTCGCCGACAGCCGCGCCAAGACCGAATCGTTGCGCAGGGCAATGGTCAGCGACATCGCCCACGAACTGCGGACCCCGCTGAGCAACATCCGCGGCTGGCTCGAAGCCGTCGAGGACGGAGTCGCCCACCCCGATCAGGCCTTCATCGCCTCCCTCTCCGAAGAGGCCGCGCTGCTCCAGCACATCATCGACGACCTCCGCGACCTGGCCACCGCCGACGCCGGCAACCTCCGCATCCACCCCGAACGCGTCTACCTCGGCCTGCTCCTCGACCAGGTCGTCGCCACCTACCTCAGCCAGGCCGAGCACGCCGGAATCACGTTGTCCTCGGCAACCGACGGCGACATCGAGCTGGACGCCGACCCGGTCCGCCTCCGCCAGGCCGTCGGCAACCTGGTCGCCAACGCCCTCCGCTTCACCCCCGCCGGCGGCACAGTCCGAATCAACGCCCACCGCGAAGGCACCGACGTACTGATCGACGTCACCGACACCGGCGCCGGCATCGCCCCCGAAGACCTCCCCAAGGTCTTCGACCGCTTCTGGCGCGCCGAACAATCCCGCAACCGCCACACCGGCGGCAGCGGCCTAGGCCTCCCCATAGTCCGCAGCCTCATCGAAGCCCACCACGGCACCACCACCGCCACCAGCCACCTAGACCAAGGCTCCACCTTCACCCTCCGCCTCCCCCAAACCAACTGACCCCAACCTTGAGCACCGTTCAACCATCCCGGCGGGCCTCACGTGGTTGACGGATACTCAAACTGGCGCCGGACCACGACCTCGGCTCCCCGGGACGGTCGGAGTGCGTTACGCGTCAACTTTTCGGCGCATAGACCCGAAAACCACCGCACAACGCAAACCCTCCAACATCACGCACCCCAGCCACAGCCCGTCAGCCCCAAACAACGCAAAACCCCGGTCGCCCACCTCGCCACCCGGCCCAGCCACCCGCTCGGCGCACCCTCTGGTTTTGTCGGCCGCCTTTGGCGGTCGAGTGGGCTGAGGCCCGAAAGGACTCGGCCGGGGACGTGCGCTGTGGCTGATCGCCGCGTCCGGCCGATCTGAAAGACAGCATGGGCTGGGCGCCGCCGTGGCTGGCGTGGATGGCGTGCTCCGGCGACCGGCGGGGGTGGGTTAGGGGTGGGTGGGGGTGCGGAAGGTTTGGCGGTAGGTGTGGGGGGAGACGCCTACGGTGTGTTTGAAGTGGCGGCGGAGGGTGGTGGGGGTGCCCATGCCGGTGGCGGTTGCGATGGCGTCGATGGTGTCGTTGGTTGCTTCCAGCAACTCTTGGGCCCGGCGGACGCGGCGGGTGAGGAGCCATTGGAGGGGGGTTTCGCCGGTGGTGGCGCGGAAGAGGCGGCCCAGGTGGCGGGGGCTGGTGTTGGCTTCGCGGGCGAGGTCGGTGACGGTCAGAGGCTGGTCGAGACGCGCTTCGGCCCAGTGGAGCAGACGAGACAGGGCGTGCTCGTCTGCCGGCTGCACGGGCTTGGAGACGAACTGTGCTTGCCCACCAGCGCGATGCGGCGGTACGACGAGGCGCCGGGCGACCGCGTTGGCCACGGCTGCACCTCGATCCAGGTACACCAAGTGCAGGCAGAGGTCGACTGCCGCGGCCTTCCCGGCGGCGGTTAGCACGCGACCGTTGTCGGTGTAGAGGACATCCGGATCGACCTCGGCCGCTGGGAAGGCTCGACTCAACTGCTCGGTGTGTGCCCAATGCGTAGTCGCCCGCTGCCCGTCCAGCAGCCCGGCCGCGCCCAGCACGAACGCCCCCGTGCACAGCGACGCCACCCGCGCGCCCGCGTCGTGCGCCGTCCGCACCGCCTCGACCAGCTCCACCGGCGGCGGTACGTCGACGTCCACGCAGGCCGGCACGATCACCGTGTCCGCAGCGGCCAATGCATCCAGCCCATGATCGGGCTCGACCTGGAACGGCCCGACCCGGATCGGCCCCGGTCCGCACAGCCGAACGTCGTACCAGTCAGGCACGTCGACCGGCGGATTGCCGAAGACCTCGTAGGCGACCCCGAGCTCGAAATGCAGGAGCTGCCCGGCCGCGGCGACCGCAACGGTATGCATGTCCGAAAGTGTACGCATGGTGGCGTTCCGGACGCTCCCAGAAGATGAATCGAGCGGCCAGACTCGACACATGACGCAAAGAATCGCCGTGTACGGCGCTACTGGGCACACCGGCCGCTTCGTGGTGGCGGAGTTGATCCGGCAAGGCTTCACACCGGTCGTGTCCGGCCGCGATGCCGAGGCCTTGAAGACGCTGTGGCCCGATTTCGAGGCCCGCCCGGCCACCGTGGACGACAGCCACGCACTCGATGCCGCTCTGATCGGCGTGGCCGCGGTCATCAACACGGCAGGTCCGTTCGCGCTGACCGGCGCGGCGGTCTCGGCCGCAGCCGTCCGCGCCGGGATCCCGTACGTCGACGTGGCCGCGGAGATCGAGGCGAACGTCGACACCTTCGCGGCGCACCGGGATGCGACGACCCCGATCGTGCCCGCGATGGCGTTCTACGGCGGACTCGGCGACCTTCTCGTCACCGCCGCACTCGGCGACCGGACCAGCGCCGACGAGGTGATCGTCGCGTATGGACTCAGCAGCTGGCACCCGACACCGGGCACCCGGACCGCCGGCAAGATCTCTCACGACCGGCGGAACGGACGGCGGGTGCGCTTCGCGGACGGCGAGCTGCAGTACCACGAGGACCAGCCGAGCCAGGAGGACTGGCCGTTCCCCGAACCGCTCGGCACCCGCCGCGTGATCAAGGAATTCACCATGGCCGATGTCGTCACGATCCCCAGCCACCTCGACGTACCGAGCATCCGAACCGCCATGACCCTCGAGGCCGCTGGCGATCTGGCCCAGCCGGACACCCCTGCGCCGAAGGCTGTCGATGACGAAGGCCGGTCCGATCAGACCTTCGTCATCGACGTCCTGATCCGCACGCCCGAGGGTGAGCTGCGGGCGTCCGCCCACGGCCAGGACATCTACGCGATCACCGCGCCCCTCGCAGTAGGCGCCGTACGGCGTCTGCTCGCAGGTGAGGGCCGTGCGACGGGCGTGGCATCGGCCGGGGCGATGTTCGACCCGGCCGACTTCCTCAATGAGCTGGCGCCCTATCTGACGGTCACATCCACCAACGGTTCGTGAGGCTGTCCCGCAGGGTGTTGGTGGCGCAGTGGATCTCACCCTCGGAGACGTGGGTGCTGGTCAGATCGTTGACGTAGGTGACCTGGTAGCCGATCTTCCGGAAGGCCTTGGTGATCGCCTCCGCGAACAGATCCTTCCCACCGAGGACCGGACCGAACGGCTTCGGGGCAACGTAGTGGCCGGCGTTCAGCACCAGCCCATTGACCGTGCCGGGCACCTCGGCCACACCGTCGCGCATCGCGTTCAGCTCAGCCCGCTTCGCTTCCTTGGCCGGCCCCTCCGGCATCGAGCGGACCGTGGTCTCGAGCATGCCCCAGTCGAGCGAGCGCGCGGTGTAGAGAGCCGGGACGCGAACCAGGTCGGCCTCGGTCAGCCCGGTCTTCGACCGCAGTACGTCGAGGTTGGCGCGGATCCGCTCGGCCGCCCGCTCGTTGGTCTCGACGAACTGCTTGTCGGCGAGGAACTCGTTCGTCGTCCGCTGGTCGATGCGCTCGTCGTACGGCCACTGCAGTGGCGGCAGGTTCCCGTGCAGCTTGTCGCCACCCCGCCCGGCCTTCTGCACCTGATCGAGCAGCTTCAACCCAGCCGTCGGATCCGCGACCACGGCCTTCCAACCGAGCCGGCTGCCCGGTACCGGGACGAACTGGATGAACTCGTCGACATGCCCGATCGTCAGCCACGAGGTGTCGAGTGAGATCGGATCCTGCAGCCCCTGCGACTTCAGCAACGTGAGCATCTCGGGCGCCGGACCGGTCTGGCCCGGCGCGAATCCGTCGCCGCCGATCACGACACGGCCGTTCGGGTACGACGAGGTGGCGGGAATCGTTTCGAGATTCCCCATCGAGTCGTAGCTGCTGTTCTCGGTCGGGGTCGGAACGTGTTCGACGTGGATGCCGCCGATGTCCGCACCGGCGAGCTCGGTGAACATCACCCGGGAGGCGACCCGGCGGTCGTCGTTCACCGAACCGATCAGCAGCTTCATCCCCTGCGGACGGCCGTCGGGACCAGGAATCGAGGTGTAGGCCGGCTCGAAGATGTCCTGCGCCCACTGATCACCACTCAGGTCGAGCTGCCGCAAGCTGCCACCGGCCTTCTTGGTCACCACGGCAGCGTCCGCCCGCCACTGCTTGCCCTCGGCATCGTCATCGGAGGTCGTCCCGGTGATGACCTGCTCGAGTTTCTGGGTGTTGAGCTGAGTCAGTACTGGCGCCTCCCGCATCGTGACCGTGCTCGACCCACGACCGGTGACGGTCAGCGTGACATCGATCGTGCCGTCCCACACGGCAGTGTCACGGATGATGTCGCGCCCCTCGATACCCAGCTCGGCACCACGTCGCAGTTCCTCCGCGGTCAGCCGAGTCTTCGGCGTCACGAGCTCCCAGGTACTGCGCTTGATGAACAGATGCACCCGATCCGGCTGCGAGATCCGCAGCGAACCAACCGCCGACTTCGGCACGGTTGGCTGAGGGATCGTGTGGATCCGCGCCAGATCGAGTGCATCCTTGCTGCCGTTCACCACGGTGTCGGCAGCGTCATTGCAGGCCGCCAGTTCGCGGTCGGCCAGGTTCTGCTTCTGACGGTGCGTTCGGACGAGCTCCTGGTACAGCCGTTCGGCCTCCTCCTTGTCGGGCAACTTCTCCAGCTCTTCACGACGCTTGGAGAACGCGTCGTCGTTGGCGGCTTCCCGATCGACCGCATCGGCGGCGACCTTCTTCGCCGACGCGTGACAGCGGCCGGTGTCGTCATCGAGGTTGGCCAGGAACAGACCACGCGGCGTATCCGTGCGGAGTCCGGCGTACGTCGTACCAGCGGTGGCGGCCAGTGGGGCTCCGAGCGCGAGCGCCCCGGACGTGGTCAGGAACAAGAGTGTGCGAGCAAGCATGCGGTCATGCTCCCGGCCGCTTGTCAGGGAGTTGTCCGCGTCGCATCCACATCTGATCCGGATCAGTGACCCAATACAGTCGTATCATAAAAGCATGAGATCGTCCGTGCGTTCGTGGATTCGCGAGACCGCTCTCGAGCTGCCTGATCCCGGCGACGGCACCGGTTGGGACACGGCGCTGCGGTCGTGGTTGCCGAAGCTCGCCGAGGTCCGCGTGGTCGGGGTCGGGGAGGCGACCCACGGGACGCGAGAGTTCTTCCAGCTCAAGCACCAGCTGTTCCGCTACCTCGTGAAGCACGCCGGCTTCCGGGTCTTCGCCATCGAAGCCTGCGCCTCGGAGGCACCTGCTGTCGACGCCTACGTCCGCGGTACCAGTCGCGAGAATGGGCTGGCCCAGTTGGGCTTCTGGACCTGGCAGACGGAAGAGGTCCTGGCCCTGCTCAATTGGATGCGGGAGTACAACGACGGACTTCCGTACGACGAGCAACTGCAGTTCGTGGGTGTCGATCCGCAGATGCCGAACCTCTCGATCGAGGCGGCCGAATCGTTGCTGGAGACAACGACTGGCCCCGAGGCCGAGTTGATCCGGCAGCATCTCGAAGTCCTCAAGGCACCCGAGGCCGTCCGGACCGCGGAGCAGGCGGCCAAGTCGACGTACGCCGTCCGCGACCGGCTGATGGCCGACGCCGTCGAGAAACTGAGCCAGGACGCCAAGGTCTTCTTCTGGGGTCACAACGGCCATATCGCCGCCAAGCCCTACCTGCCGGGCGCCCCGAGCACCGGCCAGGTCCTCCACGAGCGGCTCGGAGCGAGCTACTACGCCGTTGGCCTGCTCTTCGGCCGCGGTTCGCTCCGGGCCTTCCGAGGGATGCCGACGAAGAAGGCTGAGCCAGCTGTCATCCGGACCGGTCGCCCAGTCCCCTGGTCGGCCGAGGCGGCGCTGGGCCGGGTGCTACCCGCCGGCTGCCACCTCCTCGACCTCCGAGACGCTCCGGACTGGTTCACCGAGGACCGCTGGACGAGATCCTTCGGAGCCGTCGCCACCGGCCGGCCCGTCTTCAACTTCGGCTTCACCAGCCTGTCCACGGCGTACGACGCCATTGCCTACCTGCCGGAGTCGACACCGTCCCGCCCGTTGTGACCGACTCCGGCAGGCACGACGTCAGTGCCGCCAGGCGGACTTGCTCTGGGCAACCAATGCGGCGGCCCGATCGGCGAGTGAGCCGGTCGACCGGTTCGCCGCGGATGCCCCCGCCGTACCGTCAGCCGGTACGTCGGGCCGTGGCGCGCCGTCGCACGTACTGCGCGATCCCGGCAGGATGCCGTTGATCAGGTAGTCGTCGATCTTCTGCGTGGCACAGGGGTTTCTGCCGTACTGCCCGTGGCTGCCCTCGTCCTTGACCGAGACCAGGTTGTTGTTCAGCGCGGACGCCAACGCGGGCGAGCCGTCGTACTGCGTGGCCGGGTCGTACTCGGCACCGATCACCAGACCGACCGGGTAACCCTTGCGCTTCAGCTCGACCGCCTTCTCCTGTGGCTTCCACTTCGCGAAGGTGCAGTTGGTCGGCCCGGCCGTGATCGCACCCGGACCGTACGGGTACTTCTCGCGGAAGATCCGCATCTGCTTCTCGTAGGTCTTCGGGTCCTTCGACCAGGGCACCTCACACGACACCGTCTCGAAGACCCCTTGGTAGGTCTCCTTCGCGTTGCCGTACACCAGCTTGAGCGCCTTGCCCGCATCACTGCTCAACGCGCGCTTGCTGTCCGGCGCGTTCGCGGCGTCGCGGACCAGACCGAGCAGCTCCGCCGCCAGGTCCCAGAACGGCCGATACCCCGACCCGCCGAGGATGAGGTCGAGGAAGATTCCGTCGACATCTGATGATCCCTGCCCCGGAATCGGCCACGGGACCGGTTTCGCGACGAGCTTCTTCCGGAGCGCCTCCATGGTCGCCGTCACCTCGGCGAGCGTCTTCCCGAAGTGGTAGCGGCTGTCGCGCTCGGCCAGCCAAGTCGCCAGGGCCTCGTAGTTCTCCTTGGCCGACACCGAGATCTGCTGGGCCTGCTCGTACCACAGCCAGTCCGGGTGCATCGCGGCGTCGAGGACCGAGCGGTTCAGCTTGCCCGGGAACAGCGAGCCGTAGACCGCACCGAGGTAGGTGCCGTAGGAGAACCCGAGGTAGTTGATCTTCTTCTCGCCGAGGACACCGCGGATGACATCCATGTCGCGGGCAGTGTTCGCCGTACTGACGTACTTGCGGATCCCGCCGCCGGCCGCCTCGCAGGCCTTCTCCCGCGCCTCCGCGTCGGCAAAGATCTGGGCGAACTGGTCGTCGGTCGGCCTGGTGTCCCCCTCCCACTTCTGCTCTGGAATCTCACACTGCAGCGGGGTGGAACGCCCGACACCGCGCGGGTCGAAGCCGATCAGGTCGAACGGACCGGCGATCTTCTGCTCGGCCATCCCGTTCGGCATCGTCAGCCCGTCACCGCCGGGTCCGCCGGGGTTGAGCAGGAGCACACCCTGCCGGCGGTCCGGGTCGGCCGCCTTGCGCCGGCTGATCGCGATCGACAGATCGCCATCGGACGGCTTCTGGTAGTTCATCGGTACGACGATGGTCGCGCAGTCCAGCCCGGCCCATTCCTTCTCCCACTCGTCCTTCGGCCAGCCGGGTGGCGGCGTACCGGCCTCACAGGCGGCCCAGTTCACCTTCTGGTTGTAGTACTTCGCCAGGTTCGGTGCACCGCTTGCCGGCACCACCATCAGGGATCCGGCCGCAATGGCCATTCCGGCTGTCAGGCCCACGACTCGCGCCAACCGTGGTCGTCGTCTCATCAGCTTCCTCTCTGTTCACGGAACGTCAAGAGGTGGTGACGCTAGCGACGCGGCCGTGTGGTGGTGATCAGCGGCAGATAGGGATCCTGTGAAGGTTCCGGAACCAGTAATCTGAGCGAATGACCGATCGCGGGATGCAGGAACTGGCGTTGCTGTTGCTGACAGCCCTCGCGAACGAGTCCCGCCACGGCTACGCGATCGCCCAGGAGGTCAAGGCGATCACCGACGGCCGGGTCGCACCCCGGACGGGCGCTCTGTACGGCGCTCTCGACCGACTGCTGGCCGACGGCCTGATCGAGGTCGAGCGGGAGGAGGTCGTGGGTGGGCGGGCACGCCGGATCTTCACCCTCACCTCGACGGGGCGCGAACGCCTGGAGACCGAGGCCGAGCGACTGGCCGCCACAGCGCGGGAGATGCGCCGGCGACTGGCCGGTGGGACTGCGCCGGCCACATGAGGCTGTACCCGGCTCGCTATCACGCCGCCGCTGAGATCCTCGATGTGCATCGCGACATGACAGCCGGCCTGTCATGGCCGGCACGGGTGCGCGCGGACGCGGACCTGCTCGCGCACGCCCTCCGGGTGCGACTCGGACTCGACTCCGCCTCGACCGGTGGCCGATTCTTCGAGCTCGCGGCGCCCTTCGCGCTGGCCGTCACAGCGGCGTACGGCGGTATCCACTTGATGAGCTGGTACGCCGGGGTCGTGCTCTCGCCCGGTTCCACCTGGAGCCAGCTCGTGACGATCGATCCTCGGCACGGGCTGAACGTGCTGTTCCTGGTGTTGATGTGTGCCGGCGGAATCGTTGCCCTGTTCAAGCATTCGCGACTCGGTGCCGTGCTGGGCCTGCTGGGTTTCGCCGCGGACTGGACGGTCTCCCCCGGTCTCTACGACTCCCCGCTGCAGGCGGTCGCCGCCGTACTGACTGCACTTGTCATCGTCGCCTGCCCGCCGGATCGGCGTCGGCGATCGGCGGCCGCCGGAGCTCTGGCTGCGCTCGCCTGGTTTCCCTCTGCACTGGTGCTGACCAGGGGTTTTGTGATCAGCACCGACTACGGCGCATGGCCGCTCCTGGCTCTCACCCTGACCGGCATCGTCTGCTACGCCCGCCCTTCAGGTCTCCGCCCGCTCGCCGCACTGGCCGCCGCCTCCCCACTCTTCCTGGTGCAGGCCGCGATTTCCCTATAGTCCGTTGAAGTGACTATTGTCGTCGGCATGCCCTTCACCCTGGCCCACCCGGCCG
This sequence comes from Kribbella sp. NPDC056345, assembly GCF_042262745.1. Taxonomy (NCBI): domain Bacteria; kingdom Bacillati; phylum Actinomycetota; class Actinomycetes; order Propionibacteriales; family Kribbellaceae; genus Kribbella; species Kribbella sp. NPDC056345. The sequence continues at coordinate 569,446 of NZ_JBHJQQ010000001.1, forward strand.
CAGTGCTCCCGCTGCTGCGCCACCCCTTCGTTCCAGCGGCACTCATCACCGGATCGATGGCACCCGACGCGCCGTACTTCCTGACCGCGGTGGGCATCAGGTCCACCCACGCCGGCGACTGGTACGGATCGTTCCTGAACGCGACCACCACCCACTCGCTCGCCGGGCTACCGATCGACCTGTTCTACGCCGTCGTCCTGGTCGGAGCCTATTGGTTGCTTCGGGCACCGATCACCGCCCTCGGCCTCACCCTCCCGAAACTCGAGCGCCCAAATGTCTTGTGGCTCATCGCTTCCGCCCTGATCGGCGCCGCCACGCACTTGCTCTGGGACTTCCTGACGGACACCCGATTGCTGCAATACATCAGCACGGCATTCGGCCTACTCGCCGTCGCCTGGTTCACCTGGAAGCACCGCATTGCACTGCGAACTCCCGATGACACGACACCTCGCCTCAGCCCCACCACACGCCGTACAGTCATCGGCCTCCTGGTCGCCGTTCCACTCCTGGCCGCCGCCGTCCTGGTCCCCGCCGACTACAACGACTACCAAGCCGCCAGCGAGACCTGGACAGGTATCGCCGAAGGTGTGCTGACCGGCGCCGTCAAACGGGCTGGGGCAGCCTTTGTGCTCGCTCTCCTGGTCTATGCCGTTGCTAGCTGGACCACCAGGTGGACAGTTTCCGCGAGGTGGGGTTAGCCCTACCTCGAAGACTCCGGCTGGCCGGATGGTGCGGCGGGCGTTGAGTTTCTAGCGTTTGGGGTGTTCACACAACGCCCATCGCAAGGAGTCCCCGATGTTCACATCACGTCGTCGCCGGTTCGGTCTGCTGGCCGCGTCTGCGGTTGCTGTCACTGCACTCGTCGGCACCACCGCGGTCTCGGAGGCCGCCCCTCGGAGCGAGGTGCAGTACAGTCTGGACGCTCTGGTTCAGGGTCCGAGCTTCCCGGGCGCGATCGCGACCGTGCGGGATCGGGCCGGCAAGGTTCGGACCTACACCGCCGGGCCGGTGCCACGGGCGAGCCGGGTGCGGATCGGCAGTAATACCAAGACATTCACGTCCGTTGTCGTCCTGCAACTGGTCGGTGAGGGCAAGGTCGGTCTCGATCAACCGGTCGAGAAGTACCTGCCTGGAATCGTTCGCGGCGACGGTATCGACGGCCGCAAGATCACCGTCCGCCAGCTCCTGCAGCACACCAGCGGCATCCCGGACTACGACGAGATCTTCGGCAGCGGCGACTACCTGCCCTTCCAGCACACCTACTGGGAGCCCCGGCAGATGGTCGACGAAGGCCTACGGAAGAAGGCGCTGTTCCCGCCCGGCACGAGCTGGGAGTACAGCAACACCAACTACATCCTCGCCGGGCTGATCATCCAGAAGGTCACCGGCCGCCCGGTCGGCGAGGAGATCACCCGACGGATCATCGAGCCCATCGGCCTGCGTGACACCTACTGGCCGGCGGTCGGCGACGAGCGGATCCACGGCCCGCACCCGACGGCGTACTACAAGACCACGCCCGACGGCCCGGCGACCGACGTCACCGAGCTGGACCCGTCGATGGGCTGGGCCGCTGGTCAGATGATCGCCACACCTGGCGACCTGAACCGCTTCTTCAGTGCGGTGATCAACGGCAAACTGCTGAAGCCCGCCCAACTGAGGGAGATGCTGCGGACTGTGCATGCCCCCGACATGGACGTCAACGGCGACGGTGAGTACGGGCTCGGCATCGCCAAACTTCCCTTGTCCTGCGGTGGATTCGCCTGGACGCACGGCGGTGACATCCCCGGTTTCGAGACCCGGAACGCAGTCACTCCGGACGGTCGCGAAGCGGCCCTCGCGGTCACGGCGATGCCGACCACGATGGACGACGCCAAACGGGTGGCCAAAACCCTGGACACCGCACTCTGCAGCTGAGTCCTGGCGCTAGAGCGAGGCAATCAGCGGTACGAGCGTCAGCCAGTTCGCTCGGGCGGCTTCGGCAGCAGCCTCCGCGTCTCCGGCTGCACAGAGTTCGACGATAACGTTGTGCTGGGCAACTGATTCGCGACCGCTGAGGGAGCTGAAGCGGAGCCGCTCGATCCGGCGCAGTGCCGGGGTGTACTGATCGAGGACCGCAGCGACGGCCTGGTTGGCACTGACCCGGACCGGAACGGCGTGGAAGTCGTCGTCGCCCTGAAGGGCGGCGTCGACGTCTGCGGCCTGCAGAGCGGCCGCGAAGCGGTCGTTGGCAGCGCGCATCTCGGCAAGGTCGGCCGCACCCAGGTGTGGAACGGCCTCCCGGACTGCCAGCTCGTGCATGGCCGCAGTGACCAACTGGGCCTCACGCAGGGCGCGGGCGTCGAGCGGGCTGACCATCGTGTAGCGGCCGGGCTTGGTCTGCACGAGACCGGCCTGTTCGAGTCTGGCCAGTGCCTCGCGGACCGGCGTACGACTGACACCGAGCCAGTCCGAGAGGTCTGCGTCGTTCAGGCGTTCGCCGGGCGCGAGCTCACCTTTGACGATCGCGTCGCGAATCGCCCGGTAGGCGTCCTCACGCAGCAGCGAGCGCGGGACGACCGCACGTTCCTTCGGCACCGGCATGCGACCGAAACCTACCGGAAGAGTCCGCTGTAGGCGTTCAGAGCGGGCTGACCACCGAGATGCGCGTACAGAACATTCGAGTCCTTGCCGATCTCGCCGTCCCGGACAAGGTCGATCAGAGCGGCCATCGACTTCCCCTCGTAGACCGGGTCGATGATCATCCCCTCCAGCCGGCCGGACAGCCGGATCGCATCCAGCGTCGACTGCACCGGTACGCCGTACAGGTCGCCGGCCCAGCCTTCGAGCACCGTGATCTCGTCGTGGCGCAGGTCGCGGCCGAGGCCGATCAGCTCGGCGGTCGACCGCGCGATCTTCTCCACCTGCGCATGGGTCTCGGCAAGCTTGGCCGACGCGTCGATCCCGAGCACCCGCCGCGGCCGGTCCTGCCCGGCGAACCCGGCAATCATCCCGGCGTGCGTGCTGCCGGTGACACTGCAGACGATGATCGTGTCGAAGAAGACCCCGAGTTCGCGCTCCTGCTGCTCCACCTCGTACGCCCAGTTGGCGAACCCGAGACCACCAAGGCGGTGGTCCGAAGCACCGGCAGGGATCGCGTACGGCGTACCGCCATCAGCTCGTACTTCGTCGAGGGCCCGGTGCCAGCTGTCCTTGAATCCGATCCCGAACTCGGCGTCCACCAACTTGACCTGCGCACCCATGATCCGGCTCAGCAGGATGTTGCCGACCTTGTCGTTCACCGGGTCCGGCCAGTCCACCCAGCTCTCCTGCAGCAGCACCGCCTTCAGCCCGACCTTCGCCGCCACGGCCGCCACCTGCCGGGTGTGATTCGACTGCACGCCGCCGATGGTGACGAGCGTGTCCGCCCCCTGCGCCAGCGCCTCCGGGATCAGATACTCCAGCTTGCGCGTCTTGTTCCCGCCGTACGCCAGGCCGCTGTTGCAGTCCTCGCGCTTGGCCCACACCCGCGCCCCACCCAGGTGCGCGGTCAGCCGGTCCAGCGGGTGAATCGGGCTCGGCCCGAACAACAACGGATACCGCTCGAAGGCGTCCAGGCTCATCTCTCACTCCTCAGCGATGTGCAATATATCGCATATTGCATCGCATGAACCCGCTGTTTGTCCAGGAGCCGGAGGGTGCAAAAGGCGTTCAAACACTTGAGTTTCTGGGGTTTTTCGGTGCTTTGGGACACATTTGCGAGTCCCTGGCGACTCGGTATCTCTCCGGCATTGCCGGGAGCGGTTACCGCCTGGTAGGAACGTCCATCAGCTTCGTACTGAACGGTAGTTCAAGTACGTGAATCTTGGATTTTCCGGAGGGGGTCCCGGAGTCCGACAGTGAGGTGGAGGACTCAATGCAGCGCAGTACCTTGCTATGCGGTGCTCTGCTGGCCGTGGTCGCGGGTCTGTTGTGTCTGGTCGGGGAAGCGCTCGGTCTGGACACGCAGCATGTGGCACTGGTCGGCGGCGCCCTGGGGGGTGTGGTGGGGCTGGTGCAGGAGCGCACCCCGGCCCAGCGAGCGATCGGGTTCCTGATCGGGCTGTTCGTGGCCTGGCTCGGGTTCGCCGTACGGGCGCTTTACCTGCCCGACTCGGCTTCGGGGCGCGCGGTTGCCGCGGTCGTCGTGGTGGCGGTGTGCGTCGCGTTCGCCGCGGGTTCGGGGAACCGGCTGCCGTTGTGGACGTTGCTGCTCGGCGCGGCCGCGATGGTGGCTGTGTACGAGGAGAGCTACACCGCCGACAGCCCGGCGTTCCTGGCGCAATCGCCTTCGGCGGCGACCGGCGTACTGCTCGCGGCCGGGATCGGGTTCCTGGCGACCTCGCTCCAATGGCCCGGCCGAACGCCTGCCGCAGCTCCGACCGAGGCTCCGCCTGCGGATGACGAGCCCGAAGCACCCACCCGAGAGTTCGCCACCACCGAAGGAGAGCGTCCGTGACCGCCCGCCGGATCACCCGGGGACTGGCTGCCGTCGTCGCCGTCCCCACCGTCTTCGTCCTGACCACGTCACCGGCCCTGGCCTCGGCCACCGCCGACCCGGTCACGATCACCAACACCGAGACCGTGCAGGCCCGCCTCGACCCGAGCGGCAAGGTCGACACCGCCCGCATCTATGAGCAGCTCGCCCTGACCGGCAACGGCAAGGTCAAGCTCACCAACCCCGTCTCCACCAAGGGCCTCCGCAACCTCGACAGCTGGGGCGGTTACTCGGTCAAGGACGGCAAGATGGCCGTCGACACCACAGTGGACGGCGAACAGCGCCTGCGCACAGTCAGCGACTTCGACAAGAAGAAGCTCCCGATCAAGGTCGCCGTCACCTACACCCTCAACGGCAAGCAACTCAAGAAGCCCAGCGACGTCGTAGGCAAGAAGGGCCGCCTCGAAGCCCACTACGTAGTAGAAAACACGTCGGCCCGCTCCGAACCAGTCACCATCACCGACGGCTACGGCAAACAGGTCACCGAACAGGCCGACGTAGTCATCCCCATGGTCGGCCAACTGACGACGGTCCTGCCCCCCGAATTCGGCAACGTCTCCTCCAACGAGGCGAACAAAGCAGGCGACGGCAAGGGCGGCACCAAACTCAGCTTCACAGTGACGCTCTTCCCCCCGGTAGGCGCAGCCACCGCCGAATTCGGCTGGTCAGCCCAGGTCAAGGACGCCATAGTCCCCGAAGCCGAACTAACCGCCCTCCCAGTCAGCCCCCTAGACAGCCCCACCTTCAAAACCGCAGTCACGGGCTACGAAAGCGGCGCCGAAAAGGGCACCGACCTGGTCGACGGCGGCACCGAACTAGACGCCAACCTCATCAAACTCCGCGACGGCTCCCAAAAACTCCTCAGCGGCCTACTCCAACTCAACGCCGGCGCGAAGACGCTGAACGAAGGCCTGGCCGACAAAGCCGCCCCCGGAGCCACCAAACTCTCCGGAGGAGCAGCCCAACTGGCCGGCGGCCTAGCCGAACTCGACACCGGCGCCTCTCTGCTCCGCACCAAAACAGGCGAAGCCGCCGACGGCGCGGACAAGATCAACGCCGGCACGGGCAAGCTCGCCAAAGGCACCAAGGATGCGAGCGCCGGAGCCAACAAGCTCGCGAAGGGCGCCAAGGATGCGAGCGCCGGTGCAGACAAGTTGGCCAACGGCCTGAAGGACCTGAACGCTGGAGCCGGCCAACTGAAGACCGGTACTGGAAAGCTCGCGACCGGGCTGAACCAGGCCACTGGCAAGGCACCTGCCTTGATCGACGGACTGAACAAGGTCAGCGGCGGCCTCAAGGGCGTCCAGGACGGACTGACCCAGATGTACGGCGGCGTGGGCCAACTGCCCGACAAGGCCGAGGCTCTGCACACCGGTGTCGCCCAGCTGCGGGCCGGGATCGGCTCGGTCAACTCTGCCGGCACTCTGCTCGGCGGGCTGGAGCGCCTGAAGGACCAGCTCGCTGCGTCCGGGCCTGGCATCGACAAGATGCGTGGCGGCGTGTACTGCGCGTCCGATGCACTCAAGGCGGTAAGCAACGGCAAGCCGGTCGGCACCTACTCCGAGGAGTGTTACGGCGCCGCCGCCGCACAGCTGAACGGTCCGGCCGGAGCACTGAACACCGGCCCGGAGACCAACGCGGTCAAGAAGCTGATCCTGGATTCGGTGATCGCCAAGATGGGTGATCTCGACGACGGGCCTGGCGACCTGGACTCGCCGTTGCCCGAGTCCGCCAAACTCCAGGTCGCGCTCGCCTATCTGAAAGGCCGGTTGACGCAGCGCGCCGTACCGGGCCTGGCGCAACTCGAGTGCGGGCTCGACAACCGAGTCTCGGGATGCCCGGACTCGAAGCCGGGCCTCAGCCAAGGGCTGGCAGCGTTGGACGCCGGGATCACCCAGCTGGTGTCCGGCGTGGTGACCAATGTGCAGGGCGGCATCGGAACACCGAAGGACACTCCCACCAACAAGACGTTGCGAGGTGGGATCAATGGGCTCCAGGAGGGCGTCGGCCAGATTCAGGCTGGTGGCAAGACACTGCTGGCCGGCCTCACCCAGCTGTCGGACGGGGCGGACCAGCTCGACGGCGGTATGGGGTCACTGGCGACCGGGAGTGGGCGGCTCGCCACCGGAGCCGGAGCGCTTGCCGACGGCAACAGTCAGCTGAAGACAGGGGCTGCGAAACTCGCCACCGGCAATGGGCAGCTCAAGGCCGGAGCCGGGGTGCTGTTGAATGGGACCACGCGGTTGGACAACGGGCTGTTCCTGCTTTCCGATGGATCCCGCAAGCTCGCCGACGGAGTCGGCAAGGCCAAGGACGGGTCGGATCAGCTAGCCACGGGGTCCAAGGACCTTGCGACGGGTATCGGGTCGGCCGCTGAAGGGTCTGGGAAGTTGGCGGATGGGTTGACCACGGCTGCGGATGGGGCGACGGCGATTCCGGACGGAGCTGGGCGGCTTTCGACGGAGGGGTCTCAGGTTCTGAAGAAGAAGGGTGCTGATACTGCGCTCGACTTTGGGCGGCGGTACGGGATGTTGGCGGCTGCTGCCAACCGGGCCAAGGCTGAGGGGATGCCTTATGGGGCTCCGGAGGGCGCTGCTAGTGCTACTGCCTACTCACTGAAGTTGGCGGGGGCTACTGGTGAGGGTGGTCGGAGCTGGGTTCGGTTGTTGGCGGGCTTGGCGTTGTTTGCGGTGGCGGTGGGTGCGACGGGGATGATCCGTCGGCGCGCTCGGCACTGACCCTTTGCTGGGGACCAGGTCGTGGTACCGGCCACGACCTGGTCCTCGATAGGTTCGGCGCATGGTTGAGGTGGGACTGGTTGGCGCTGGGCGGGTGGGGTTGCCGGTCGCGCGGCGGTTGAGCGCGGCTGGGTATGGGGTTCGGGTGTTCGAGGTTCGGCCGGAGGTGGAGGCACAGGTCCGGGCGTTCGGGGGTCGGTGGGGTGGGCCGGTCGACGAGGTCGACGTACTGGTGACGGTGTTGCCGGGGAGCCCCGAGCTGCGGGCGGTGATGCTGGGCGGGATGCTGGCGGAGCTGCGAGCTGATTCGGCGTGGGTGGATCTGACCAGTGCTTCGCCGGAGCTCGGGCGGGAGTTGGCGGATGCGGCCCGCGCGGTCGGGGTCGACTATCTGGAGGCTCCGCTAGGTGGTGGGCCGGAGGCGGCGGAGAGCGGGACGCTGACCGTGTACGCCGGTGGCGAGCGGGCGACGTTCGATCGGGTGCGGCCGGTGCTTGAGGTGTTCGCGGAGCGGATCAAGTACGTGGGCCTGCACGGCAGCGGCTATCTGGCCAAGCTGCTGATCAACCTCTTGTGGTTCAACCAGGCGGTTGCCGTGGGTGAGGTGCTTCGGCTGGGGCGGAGCGGCGGGCTCGATCCGCACAAGTTGCACGAGGTCCTGACGGACAGTCCGGCGGACTCGGTCTTCGTGCGGGACGTCGTACCGGCTTATCTGGCCGGGGACCTGCTGGCGACGTTCGGAATGGAGCGGATCGTCGAGGAGTGGGAGTCGATAGAGCAGTTCGCCCGGGCGAGCGACGTACCGGCGGCGATCACCGGATCGACGGCGGCGTTGTACCGGGAAGCCCTCGAGCACTTCGGGCCGATCGCCGGAGAACTACTGGGTATGAAGTACACAGGAGGAGAGCGATGAGTACCGAGCTGAAGCTTGAGGCGGTTGTGGTTCCGGTGGCGGACGTGGATCGGGCCAAGGGGTTCTACGCCGGTCTGGGGTGGCGGCTGGATGCGGACTTTGCCTTTGACAACGGGTTTCGGATCGTGCAGTTCACGCCGCCGGGGTCGCCGGCTTCGGTGCAGTTCGGTACGGCGGTGACGACGGCCGAGCCTGGTTCCGGACAAGGGTTGTACCTGGTGGTGGACGACGTCGAAGCGGCTCGGAGCGAGTTGAGCGAGCTGGGTGTTGAGGTCAGTGAGGTCTTCCACCCGGGTGCGCCGGGAGCGCAGTTCGAGCCGGGCATTGAGAACCGCACGGCAGGGCGGGATGAGAACAGCTACGGATCGTTCGCGACGTTCCAGGACCCGGACGGCAACACGTGGCTGCTGCAGGAGGTCACCACCAGGCTCCCGGGGCGCGTGACTGAGGCGACGTACACGTCGGTCGATGACCTCACGCAGGCGTTGCAGCGTGCGGCCGCCGCGCATGGCGAGCACGAGAAGCGGCATGGTGGTGAGTACGACGAGCAGTGGCCGGCCTGGTACGCGTCGTACATGGTTGCGGACCGGACCGGCCAGGAGCTGCCGGAGTAGGAGCTACTCGGAAGTGGCCGCGCGGAGCATGTCTTCGCGCGGAACGACCTTGATCCGCTCGCGGCCGTGGGGTTCACCGAGGGCGATCTCGTGGGCGTCGAGGCGGGCCCAGCCGTCGGCGTCGACGATGACGGCGCCGTTCGCCTTGAGGTGCTCGAGGATGGCGTCCGGGTCGGACACCTCGGGGCTTGGCAGGGTGTCGAGGTCGGCGAGCAGGCTGGTGATCGTCTCGGCCGCGTCGGACTTGGTGTGGCCGATCAGGCCGATCGGGCCGCGCTTGATCCAGCCGGTGACGTACATGCCCTCGAGCGGTACGCCGTCCAGGTCGAGCACCCGACCGCGGTCGTTGGTGATGACGCCGGCCTGGTGGTCGAACGGGAGCTCCGGCAGGTGCGACGACAGATACCCGACGGCGCGGTAGACCGCCTGCACCGGCGTATCGACGTACTCGCCGGTCCCCCGCGCGGTGCCGTCACCTTGGAGCTGCGTCTTCTCGGTGCGCAGACCCTCGACGCGGTCGGTGCCGAGCACCTCGACGGGCGCGTGGCACAGGTGGATGTGGATGCGGTGCGGCGCACCGGTCGGCTCGGCCTCGAGGTGCTTGAGCAGAGTGTCGACGACGAGCCGCGTGCTCTTGCTGGAGCTGATCGCAGCCTGGCTCGCCTCGTCGATCTCGAAACCCTCCGGGTGCACGATCACGTCCACCGACGGTGAGTGCGACAACTCCCGCAGCTCCATCGGCGTGAACTTGATCTGCGCCGGGCCACGCCGCGCGAAGACGTGGATATCCGTTGCCTGGTTGAGCTTCAGGCCCTGGTACACGTTGTCGGCGATCTCGGTGCTGAGCTGCTCGTCGGCCGGCTTGGCCAGCATCCGGGCAATGTCGAGGGCCACGTTGCCGGCCCCCAGTACGGCGACCTCACGCGCTTCGAGCGGCCATTCCCGCGGTACGTCGGGATGTCCGGCGTACCAGGAGACGAAGTCGGCGGCGCCGTGGTTGCCGGGCAGGTCGATCCCCGGGATGTCGAGCGGCCGGTCGGTGATCGCGCCGGTGGCGAAGATGACCGCGTCGTAGTGCCGGCGCAGGTCGTCCAGCTTCAGGTCGACGCCGTACGTGACGTTGCCGATGAACCGGATCCGCTCGTTCTGGAGCACCCGGTGCAGTGCCTTGATGATCTCTTTGATCCGCGGGTGGTCCGGTGCGACGCCGTACCGGACGAGGCCGAACGGCGCGGGCAGCCGCTCGATCAGGTCCACCTGGGCCCCAGGGTGCTCCTTGGTCACGATGTCGGCGGCGTAGATACCGGCTGGCCCGGCACCGATGACGGCGATGCGGAGATCCTTCACAAGCTGCGTCCCTCACATGGGCTCGAATGAGTTAGGTATACCTAACTTTAACGAGCGAACTGCCGCAGCCCGAGCCGGTTCCAGCCCTTGAGATTTATTTCACAAGGGCATTTTGTGTGCTAGTCGAGGTCGAAGCCGAGGGCTTCGGCTGCCCGGGTGGGGACGGGGTCGGCCCAGTTGGCGCTGTAGTTCTCGATCGTGCAGAGCGAACGGGTCTCGAGCTTGTCCACATAGACCGTGCCGCGGAGGTGGTCGGTCTCGTGCTGGACGATCCGGGCCTGCCAGCCCTCGAAGGTCTTGCGCTGGGTCGCACCGGCCGGGTCGAGGTACTTGGCGTGGACGGAGAAGTAGCGGTTCACCACTCCGGTGTAGCCGGGCATGCTCAGGCAGCCCTCGTAGAAGCCGCGGCGCCGGGGCCCGGCTGAGCGGTAGGTCGGGTTGATCGCCGCGAAGAACTCCAGCTTGTAGCGGTGCCGCGCTTCGGCGATCTCGGGCGGAACGGTCGCTGGGTCCTCCAGTACGGCGATCTGCACCGGTACGCCGATCTGCGGTGCAGCCACACCGACCCCGGGAGCCGCTCGCATCGTCCGCTGCATGAGCGCGATGAACTCGGCCAGGACGTTGTCATCCACCTGCCCGTCGAACGGTTCCGCGACCTGCCGTAGGACAGCGTCGCCGAGGGAAACGATCGGGGCCACACCGCCGTCGCCGTACTTCTCGACGAGCTCCTCGATCAGGTCCTTCACGGCAGGCGCATCGTTCATCGTGTGGTTGCCAACTCCTGAAGCAGTCTGGACGGAACCGGCCAGCGGCAACGCCGCGGCACCGGTGAGCAAGGTACGCCGGGTCAAGGCCATGCCCCCATTCTGCCCGGTGCTGTCGGCAAGGACATGTAGTAGTCGCGTGTGCGGGACGCGGCGCGGTGACGCCAGGCGGGAGCTGCGGTGTACGTAGATGGGTACTACGTGTTCTTAGCTACGCGGTCGGCAGGTGAAGGTCGAAGGAGGCGCCGCCGGCGGGGGAGGTGGTGACGGTGAGGGTGCCGCCGTGGGCCTGGGCCAGGTCGCGGGCGATCGCGAGGCCGAGGCCGGCGCCGCCTTCGTCGCGGCTGCGGGCGTCGTCGAGACGGACGAAGCGCTCGAAGATCCGCTCCCGATCGGCCTCCGGTACGCCGGGACCGTCGTCCTGCACCTGGATCAGAGCGTGACCGTCGGTGGAGCTGACGACGACCCGGATCTCCTGGTGGGTATGGCGTTCGGCGTTGTCGAGCAGGTTGCCGAGGATCCGGGCCAGCCGGGTTTTGTTGCCTAGGACAACTGGTTCGCCGGTGAGGTCGAGGCGGGCGGTGCGGCCGTCGATCGCGTCGCGGACCAGGTCGGCGACCTGGATGCGTTCCGGGTCGGGGTGGTCGCCGGCGTCGAGGCGGGCGAGCAGGAGCAGGTCGGCGGCGAGGTGCTGCAGGCGGACTGTGTCTGCGATCAGCTCGTCGAGCTCGAGTAGTTCGGGGTGCGCAGCGGCGACTTCGAGCTGGGTCCGCAGGGAGGCGATCGGGCTGCGGAGTTCGTGGGACGCGTCCGCGACGAACCCACGTTGCTGGGCAACCGAGGTCTCCAGCGCGGTCAACGTGTCGTTCGTCGTCCGGGCGAGGCGGGCGACCTCGTCGCGGGATTCCGGTACCGGGACGCGCCGGCGGAGGTCGCGTGCGGCGGTGATCCCGGCGAGCTCGGTCCGGATCGCCTCGACCGGTGCCAGCGCGCGGCGGGTGACCATCCAGGTGGTCAAGGCAACAACCGCCAGCAGCAACGGCAGCCCGATCAGCATCGTCCGGCTGACACTCGACACCGCATCCTGTGTCGTCGCCAGCTCCGCACCGGCCTGCACAGTCACCTCACCACCACCAGCGGGCAACGTCACCCTCAACGCGGCGAACCGATACTCCGCTGTCCGCCCGTCCACAGTCGCCGTCCCCGTCGAGTAGTTGGCGTCGCCCTCAGCAACCTTCCCCGGCTGGGGTTGCGGAGTGGGCGTGTCATCGTCGTCCGGATCCTCTCCCCCACGCCCCTTGTTGTCGTCGTCGCTTCCCTGGTCGTCCCCGTCATCGTCATCACTCGTGACCGTGGACGAGGGGGCGGGGGGCCGCGTCGCCGAGGATGCGGGCGGCGTGGTCGCGCCCGGCTTGCCCGCGGTGGCTGTCCCAGCCGGGTTACCGGAGGCAGTCGTCCCGGGCGGGTTGCCTGCGGGCTTCGCTGTCGGGGGCTGGACGGGGTGGCCGTCTACGGCGGTCAGCTTTTCGCTGGCGGCTAGGACTTTGCCGTTGGCATCAGTTATGCGGACGGGGCGTTCTTCGTCCAGGTCGAGTTTGGTGATGGCGGTGCCGCCGGCCAGTTGGCTGGCTAGTTGCTGGGCGGTGACTTCGGCCTGCAGCTCGGCTTGGCTGGCTAGGTTTGCGCGGAGGAGGAGTACGACGGCCAGGCCCGCGATCACGAGGGCGACGGCTACTACCGCGGTGGCGGCGACCGTGGTTCGGGTTCGGAGGGAGCCGCGCATGTCAGCCGCCGTCCCGCGCGAGGCGGTAGCCCGACCCGCGCACGGTGGTGATCGCCTTCCGCCCGAACGGCGTGTCCAGCTTCCGCCGGAGCGCGCTGACGTAGACCTCGATGATGTTCGGATCACCGTCGTACGCCGCGTCCCAGACGTGATCCAGGATCTGCGTCTTCGACACCACCTGCCCGGCGTTCGTGGCGAGATGCTCCAGTACGGCGTACTCCTTCGCCGTCAGCTCCACCTCGTCCTCCCCGCGGAACACCCGCCGCGCAGCCGGTTCGACGCGGAGATCGCCGAGCTCGATCACCGGCGACGCACCGCGAGTACGGCGCCGGAGCAGGGCGCGGATCCGAGCCAGCAGGACGACGTACGAGAACGGTTTGGTCAGGTAGTCGTCGGCACCGGTGTCGAGTCCCTCGGCCTCGTCGTACTCGCCGTCCTTCGCGGTCAGCATCAGGACCGGGACCTCCGATCCGGACGCGCGCAGGTCGGCGCAGACCCGGTAACCGTTCCGGCCGGGGAGCATGATGTCGAGCAGGATCAGGTCGTACTCGCCGCTCAGCGCCCGGTCCAGCCCGGTCAGTCCGTCGTACGCGACGTCCACCACGAATCCCTCGGCGACCAGCCCCTTCGCGAGCGAATTGGCCAGCCGTTTCTCGTCCTCGACGATCAGCAACCGCATGCCCCCAGCCTGACAGACCCACCTGAAGCCCGCTTCAGGTTGCTTCAGGACCGCTTCAGGCAGGGTCGGCACTGTGGTGGTCGTCAAGGAGTTCCCCGATCGAAAGGCCGCCTGATGAAGCGCCTCGCACTGACCCTGACCGCCGTTGCCGTGATCGCCGCCGGAGGCGTCGCCACCGCGTACGCCGTCCAGTCCGACGACAAGCCGGCCACCACCAGCCCGACCGCGAGCCCGTCGGCCGGCAACTCCACCGGCGTACCGACCGGCTCGCTGACCGCCGCGAAGGCGGCCGAGCAGGCGGTGAAGGACGTCCCGGGTGGCGTCGTGACCGATGTCGACTGGGACGACAGCAAGTGGGAGCTGGACGTGCACACGACGGCCGGCTGGCGTGAGCTGAGCTACGACGCCAACGGCAAGCTCCTGTCGAACCGCGCCGACAACAACTCGGACGACCGCGGCAACGACGACAACTGACGGAACGCCCCTCCCACGAGCCGGCCGAGCCCCCTCGGCCGGCTCGTACGGCGAGACGCCGGAGCACCGGTCGCCGGGAGCGGATAACGTTTGCACCGTGTTCGACCGGCCCGAGTCTGCACTGCGTGTCGTCGCCCGGTCGCCTTTCTACCGCGCGGCGTTCCTGTCGTTGCTGATCGCCGGGATCGGGATGTCGGCCGCGACTCCGCAGCTCACCCTCTTCCTGGTCCGCGACCTCGGTACGCCGCTCCCCGTGGCCGGCCTCTACTACGTCACCAACCTCGTCGCCCCGATCGCCGGCTACCTGCTCGGCCGGCTCTCCGACCGCAGCCACGACCGGCTCCGTCTACTCCGGATCTGCGCGGTCATCGGCACCGCCGGCTGGCTGGCGATGGCCTCCACCAACGCCGTCTGGCAGCCGTTCGTGATCAGTGTCGTCGTGCTCAGCATCGGCGGCGGCTCGATGGCCCAGCTCTTTGCCGCCTGCCGCGACGAACTCAGCCGCAACCCGACGAGAGCCGACAACCGCGTCGTCGCGACCGTCCGGATGGGCTTCACGATCGGCTGGATCCTCGGCCCGGTCCTCGGCAGCTGGTACGGCGGTGTCTTCGGACTCCGCTCGCTGCTCGTGGCGACCGCGGTGTGCGTGTTCGCCCAGATCATTCCGTTCGGCCGCCAGCGCATCGAGCGCTACCAGGCACCGACATCGCGCCTCCGATCGCCGGGCACGCGCGAGATCACCCACATGCTGCCGCTGCTCGCGTTCACCGCGCTGTGCGTGCTGGCGATGACCGGGGACACCATCAAGTTCGGCTATCTCCCGATCTACATGGCCGACGAACTGCACCTGTCCGACGCGGTCCGGGGCGCGGTGATCGGGATCCAACCGCTGATCGAGCTGCTGATGCTTCCCGTGGTCGCCCGGCTGGCCGACCGCTTCGGCGGACTCCCCGTGATGACCGGCGGCGTCGTACTGGGCCTGTGCGGCAATCTCGCCTTCGCCACCAGCACCGGTGTCGGCATGCTGTTCCTCGGCCAGGCCCTGACCGCGGGTCTCTGGGCCTGCGTCGCAGCAATCGGCGTCTCGATCGCCCAGGACCTCTACCCCGAAGGCGTCGGTACGGCGTCAGGTGTGTTCCTCGGCGCGATCCCGGTCGGATCCGCGATCGGTGGCGCGATCGGCGGTATCGGCGTCGCCGCGATCGGCCTCCCACAAGTCTTCTTCGTCCCGGCCGCCCTGACCACCCTCGCGGTCGGCGGCTTCGTTGCCCTCAGCATCCGCACGCGCCGGAGCGGTGCAACGCCGGTGTAACGGCGATGTCATGGCCTACGCCGAGGGTGGTGGCGAACCAGCCACTCTCGGGGAGGACCGAATCATGCAAGCCCGCACCATCATCGGTACGGCGTGCCTCGCGTCCGCCGTCCTGCTCACGAGCGCCTGCTCGACCACTGCACCGGAGGCGAAGGGCAGCACAGACTCGAACGGCGGAATCTCGAAGGGTGATCGGGCGGCCTTCTGTGCTGAGGCGGAGAAGTCGCTCGACGAAGCCGTCAAGGAGCTGGCCGACGACGAGACGACGACCGACGAGCAGGACCTCGCCCGCTTCAAGGACAAATCGGCCCGCCTGCTCGCCGTGGCGCCGGGCGATATCAAGCCGCTGATGCAGAAGATCTTCGAGCGCGAGGTCAAGGCTCGTGAGAACGGAACCCTGCGCGAACTCGCCGACGACAAGGACCACGAGGCCGACGGGGTGAAGTATTTCGAGCAACTGTCGAAGACCTGCCCGGACCTCTGGAAGGACCGCAGCCCCTCACCCGGAAAGTGAGACGAGCAGTTCGTCGGCGAGTTCGGTGAGGGAGTCGTCCCGGCTCGCGGCTACCACCGCGTCCGCGTCGGCTCCCAGGGCCGACCTCGCGGCTTCCTCGACCAGGTCCCGCGCCTCCAGTTCGTCGGCGATGATCAGCGGTACCCCCAGGCGGATCCGTTGGATGCCGGCCACGGTCAGGATCCGGAGGGCGGACCAATGCCGGCCGGCCGCCACCTCGAGACCCGCGACGAGCTCGACGATGTCGATGATTCCCTCGGTCAGGTCGATCTCGCGATACAACTGCAGCGCGTCCCGCAGCCGTTCGCGAGCCCGGGCCAGGTCGCCGGTGCGCTGGTGGACCAGACCTAGGTTGCCCAGTGTTCCCGCCTGGCCCCGCCGGTCGTCGATCCGCTGCCACAGCTCGACGGCCGCCTGGAATCGCTCCTCTGCCTCGGCCAGCCGGCCCAAGCCACGCAGCGCACCACCGGTGACGTTCATCGCGGTCCCCAGCAACCTGGGTTCGCCGACGAACTCGGCCAGTTCGGATGCCTGGAGGCCCAGCTCGAGCGCAGTCTCGAACTTGGCCAGGGCAAGGTTCGAGATGCACAACCCGACCAGCGTCGAGGTGCAGCCCAGGTCGTCGCCGAGTGACCGGAAGATCGCGAGAGCCTGCTCACCGAGCGCCAACGCACCGATCGCGTCGCCGCTGTTCCGCGTCAGCGAAGCCGTCGCCCGGAGCGCTACCGCGCGATCCCGCGGTGGCGCCTCCTCTTCGATCGCCAAGGCCCGATGCAACCAATTGCGCGCCTCCACGATCAGACGGCCGTGGCTCCACCAGTACCACCAGGTCGGTGCCGCGATGGCAAGCACGCGGTGCGCCTCGCCCGGCGTACTGAGTGACCACTCGACCGCTGATCGCAGGTTCGCTTCTTCCGTGCTCAGTTCCCGGACCAGGAGTTCGTGATCGGCCCCGCCGTACCGCTGGGTCCGGGCCGCGAGCTCCGCGCACCAGTCGGCATGCCGGCGGCGGATGTCGATTTCGTTGCCGTCAGCCTCCAGACCTTCGAGGGCGTAGTCCCGGATGCTCTCCAGCAGGCCGAAGCGATGGCCGCCGGGTTCGACGCTGATCGTGATCAGGCTCCGGTCGTGCAGGTCGGCCAGCATCGGCGCGACGTCGGCGGCCGCGATCGGCGGCTCGTTGCCACTGGCAACCTCCTCGGCGGCCTCCAGAGTGAACCCGCCGGCGAAGACCGCGACCCGGTGCAGCAGCGCCTGCCCGAGCGGGTCGAGCAGTGAGCAGCTCCAGTCGATGGCTGTCCGCAGGCTGCTGTGTCGGCCGCCGGCCGACCGTGCACCACCAACCAGCAACCGCAGCCGGTACTCGATGCGCTGCGCGATCTGCTCGACAGTCAACGTCCGGGTCAGACCAGCGGCGAGCTCAATCGCGAGCGGGTACCGATCGACCGCCGTACAGATCGTGTCGGCGACCTCGGCATCGTCGTCAGGCCCCAACCCACAGCGCTCCTGGAAGAGCCGGATCGCATCGGCCCGGCTGAGCGGACCGAGCGGCCGCACCTCCTCGGCCGAAACCCGGACCGGTCGCTGCGAGGTGATCAGCACCGAGACCCGATCGCCCTGGTCGGCAATGGCCATCAGCAGATCAGCAACCGGATCGAGGACGTGTTCGGCTCCGTCGAGCACGAGCAGCGCGCCGGCCAGCCTGGTCACGCAGAGCGGAAGGAGTTCGTTGCCCGCAGCATCGACATGGGTCGCCGCCGCAAGACTCGGCAGTACGGCGTCGCCACGCGACAGGCGGGTGAGATCCAGCCAGATCACCGGCCGCCCCGGATGGGCGACCAGGTTCGCGACCTCCCGGGCGAGCCGGGTCTTGCCCACGCCGGGAGCACCGGTCAGTGTGACGACGGCCGGTCTGCGCAACCGATCCAGCAAAGCAGTGACCTCGGCACCCCGGCCGATCATCGAGGCTCCCGGCTCGGCCACCTCCTCGACCGGGCGGACGTCCGGAACCAGCAGGGACGGATCCTGGCGGAGCAGACGTAACTCAAGTTCGAGAGTTGCCGGCGAGGGGTCGATACCGAGCTGATCGGCCAGCGCCCGGCGAAGATCGGACACCCGCGCCAGTGCCTCGGCCTGCCGTCCAGCGCGGTACAGGGCGACGACGGACAGCCCGACCAGGCGTTCATTCAATGGATTGCGGCGCGCGAGCTGGTCCACCTCGCTGACGGCAATGGTGCCGAGAGCAAGCTCCGCCTCGAGCCGGTCGGTCAGCAGATCGAGGTGCAGGCTCTCGAGCCGCGCCGCCTCGGCCGCGCCGTACGGCGTCTCCCGGACATCGGCGAACGCCGGGCCGCGCCACTGGGCCAGCGCCTCCGCCGCAGCCGCGGCGATCCGGCTCGGTTGACCACTCTTCCGGGCCGCCCGGATCGCCAGCAGCTCATCCTCGACTGCGAGCAGATCGGTCAGCCGCCCCTTGAGGGCATAGCCGTTCGGGGCACGGTGGACAGCGGCGGCGTGCGCACCCAGTGCCTTGCGCAACCGATAGATGAGGACCCGGAGCCGCTCGGTCGGCTTGTCGACCTGGCCCTCGCCCCAGAGATCGGCGGCCAGGGTTTCATCCGGTACGCCGTGGCCACGCGCCAGCGCCAGCCGGACCAGCAGCGCCCGCTCCAGCGCACGGTCGACGCGGAACGTCTCGTCGTGAACTCTCAACTCGGTCGGTCCGAGCACCCTCACCTCGAACTCGCCATCCCCCGATGGACTCATGCTCAGCACTCCCCCCAGCTCTGCCTGGCGCTATCGCATCTGAGCATGGCAGCGGGACCATCGTCCAGCACCCCAGTAAATCCCCCAGGAATCTGGGGTAGGGCTTGACCTGCACGATCAGGCAGACTGACACAGTGGGGACCCGAGACCAGCTTCTCGAGCGCGATCTCGAGCAAGCGGCGATCGCCGACGCGCGTGCAGCGGCAGCCGGCGGGCACGGCCAGATGCTCGTCGTACAAGGCGAACCGGGCATCGGGAAGTCGCGTCTCCTGGCCCAGGTACGGCGGCCGGGGCAGCGGATCTTCACTGCCCGCGGCACCGAATTCGAGCAGTGCGTTCCGTTCGGCCTCGTGGGGCAGCTGTTCGATCACGCCGTGCGCGATGCCGACGGGACAGCGCTCTCTGGGCCGGCGGCACAGGCGGCTCGGGTCTTCGATCCGGTGGCCGGTGAGCATGCGGCGGCCAATTCGGAGCTGGCCGTATTACACGGCCTCTACTGGCTGACGGTGAACCTCTGCGACAGCCCGATGGTGATCGTGATCGACGACCTGCAGTGGGCCGACCCGCCGTCGCTTCGCTATCTCGCCTACCTGCTCCCCCGCCTGCCCGCTCTGCCGTTACTCGTCCTCGCGGCCGTCCGGAGCGGCCGGGACGCCGACGGTCCGGAGGTACTGCGGCTCCTCGCGGACTCTGGTGTCCGAGTCGTCCGGCCCGGCCGGCTGTCGGCCGAGGCGACGACCGAGTTGCTGGACAGTACGTTCGGTGAGCCGTGTCAGCCGCGTTTCGCCCGGGACGCGTACGAGGCCACCCGCGGGAATCCCTTACTGGTGCGAGCACTGGCCGGCGCTCTACTGGACAAGAACGTTGCTCCTGTCGATCAGAATTCGGGCCTGATCCTCGCGCACGGGCACCGAACGGTCGCGCACCTCGTGACCGCTCGCCTGGCGGCTGCTGGTCCGGTGGCGACCGAGATCGCCCGCTGTCTCGCCGTCCTCGGCCAGCGCGCCGCCGTACCGCTCGTCCTACAGTTGGCTGCGCCGGACCGGCCGGAGGCCGCGGACGGTCTGGCCGGACTGCAGGCCGCCGGGCTCGTCGAGCTCGACGCCGGCCACGTGACCTTCACCCACCCCTTGGTCGGCGCTGCCGTCGAAGCCACCATCGATCCGGTCGACCTAGGTCGACGGCACGCGGCCGCAGCGAACGCGCTGCGCGCATCACGAGCCCCCGCGGAACACGTCGGCGCGCATCTCGCGAAGGCGCCGCGTGGTCTGGAGCCGGCCGCGGTCGACTGGCTGGAGCGGGCAGCGTCGTCGGCGTTGGCGCGGGGTTCGGTGGAGGGCGCGTTCGTATTTCTGCGCCGCTGTCTGGACGAATCGCTACCGGCCGATCGGCGGCGCGAGTTGCTGGTGACCGCTTCCGAGCTCGCGTTGCAGGTCGACCTCCAGACCGCCGCGGACCTGACTGCCGAGGCTCGGATCCTGACCGCGGATCCGGTGCAGCGCGCCCGGCTCGGGCTGCAGCTCGGGCGGGCCCGCGGGTACTTGCTGGATCCCGCCGAAGCCTTTGCGGCACTCGAGGAGGCGCGGGACGAGACCCCGGATTCGGCCGAGGATCTCCGACGGCAGATCGAAGCGACCTTGCTCGTCGGAGTGTTCGTCGTACCAGGTCGGCTGCACCTGCAGGACCGCGTGCCGGAGCTGGCCGCACTACCGAGCAGCGACGGCGTTGGCGCCAAGCTGCTGGCGGCCGTGATCGGTGCGCATCAGGCGGCTCAGTGTCTGCCGGCCGGAGTCGAGCGGGCCGCGGCGGCGCTGGCCGATGGTGAACTGATCCGGACATCGAATGGCGAGGGGCCGCTGGTCTGCGGCTGGTTCACACTGCTCGCTGCCGATGAGCGGCTCGCTCTGACCAGCCTGAACGAGGCGGTGGCGCAGGCACATCAGAACGGTTCGGTCCGATCGCTCGCCGCGGCGTACTGCTTCCGGGCGGCAGGTCACCTCTGGACCGGTCAGCTGAGCGATGCAGAGCAGGATGCCCGCGAGGCGCTGGAGCTGGCCCGCACCGGGCGGGTCGACATGGACCCCAGCTTCGCGGCCGCGTACCTCGCCTGGTCACTCGCCCATCGCGGCGACCTCTCGGCTGCCGAGGCAGCCCTCCGCGAGGCCGGCGTCCCGTACGCCGGCGTTCCCGACCGGCCGGTGTACTACGCGCTGACGGCCTGGGCCGAGCTCCTGCTGCTGAACGGCCGGCACAACGAGGCCCTGGCCACGGCCAGGCGAGCCGGGCAGGTCTGGCAGACGTTCGGATTCGCCAACCCCGCCTTGGCATCATGGCGTTCGGTGGCCGGGCTCGCGGCTCATGCGCTCGGCGATCGGGCGACAGCGATCGCCGTACTCACTGAGGAGCTTGAACTTGCCGAGCGTTGGCAGGGCACTCGGGCGTTGGGACGTGTACGACGCAATCTCGGGCTCGTGCTCGATGACGGCGAACTGCTCGCCGCGTCGGTGGCCGTGCTCACGGACAGTCCAGCCAAGCTCGAGCTGGCGGCATCGCTGCTCGAACACGGCGCGTACCTCCAACGAACTGGCCAGCGGATGGACGCTCGCGACCAACTGAGCCGCGCTCTCGACCAAGCCGAGGCCTGCGGAGCAACACCACTCGCCGACCGGGCCCGCTCGGAGCTCACTGCGGCCGGCTTCCGCCCCCGCCGCAACCGCCTCACTGGACGGGCCGCCCTGACCGCCAGCGAACTTCGGGTAGCCGAGCTAGCGGCAGCCGGGGCAACCAATCGGGAGATCGCCCAGGACCTGTTCCTCACCGTGAAGACGATCGAGCTGCACCTCTCCAGCACCTATCGCAAACTAGGCATCGCCAGCCGAGCAGCCCTGCGAGACGGCTTGCTGACGGGCTAGCGAGTTCCCGATGGGGCAGCGTTGGGGGAAGCGGGCGCCGAAGGGTGCGGGACTCTCGTAGGTTGACCCTCATGATCGGACTGGCGATTGCCGTCGCTTGGTTGGGGTTTGTGCTGCACAACGTGGCGGATCTGCCTGGGCAGACGTTGCTGAGTGCGGAGACGCTGTATCCGTCACTCGTGTACGTCGTTCTGATCGGCGTACTGCGGTGGTCGGCCTGGCCGTTGTTCGGGTGGGCGGTACTGAACGGGGTCGGCGGCGGTGTGCTGAGCGTCCTGCCGTTGCCGTTTCTGCCGTTCGACCCGGTGCAGAGTTTCCACCATTACTCGTTCCACATCATCTACACGGCAACCCAGATTCCCCTTGCTGTACTGGCGTTCCGCCGGGCCCGGAGCCCTCAGGCGTTGTAGCCCCCGTGGGCGTCGAGGACGGCGCCGGTGACGTAGGTGGCGGTGGGGCCGGCCAGGAAGCCGATGGCGGCGGCGATCTCATCGGGGTGGCCGACGCGCTGGATGGAGAGTCCGGCGAGGAGGGCCTTCAGTACGGCGGGGTCGGCGGCCATGCCGGTCTCCATCAGGCCGGCCTCGACGACGTTCGCGGTGATGTTGCGGGGGCCCAGGTCGCGGGCGGCGCCGAGGGTGTAGCGCTCGATGCCGGCCTTGGTGGCGGCGTAGTCGGCCAGACCGGGAAGGCCGACGCGGGTGCCCAGGCCCGAGCTGATCGTGACGATCCGGCCGTTGTCGCGGAGGACCTTGGCGGCGGCACGGATGACGGCGATCACGCCAAGGTAGTTGATCGCGTGCATCCGGTCGAGCGCGGCGGTGTCCGCTTCCGGGTCGTCGACGCGGAAGTTGACACCGATCGCCGCGTTGTTCACCAGGATGTCGAGGCCGCCGTACGCCGCAACGACCTGGTCGATCAGCACCGGCGCCTGACTCGTGTCGGCGTGATCGACCTGGAACGCGACCGCCTTCGCCCCGAGCGCCTGCACCTCGTCGACCACACTCTGAGCCAGCGCCGCCGAACTCACGTAGGTGAAGGCGACATCCGCACCCTGCCCGGCCAGCAACCGGACCGTCGCCGCGCCCAACCCTCGGGACCCACCAGTGACCAACGCGACCTTGCCTGCCAACGGCTTACTCATACCCAACTCCTCAGTCGTAACAAGAATGGTTACTTCAGTCTCAAGGTAACATACTTGGTTACGACGTCAAGGAGGATCATGAGCGCAAACAGCAGGCTGACCATCGCGGCGCACGCGCTGGCCTGGATCGGTCTGTACCAGCGCCAGGGCCACGAGGTCGCCACCTCCGAACAGATCGCCGGCAGCGCGAACACGAACCCGGTCGTCATCCGCCGCCTGCTCGGCGAGCTCCGCGCGGCCGGGCTGGTCGAGTCGCGCCGGGGTGTCGGCGCCGGCTGGTCCCTGACCCGCGACCTCGAAGCAATGACACTGCTCGACGTGTACGACGCGATCGAACCCGGCCCCCTCTTCGCCCTGCACCGCGCCGACCCCGACGAAGGCTGCGTCATCGGCCACGGCATCCAGCCCGCCCTGCAGGACGTCTACGCCGGCATCGAATGCACCGTCCGCACCGAACTCAGCAAAACCACCCTCGAAGCCGTCCTCCAAGCAGTCCTAGCAGTCCCCCGCTGACCCCTCACAGTCCAGGCGGTCCGCCCCGCCTCCAGCGGGAGAGCCTCCGCACGAGCCGGTACGACGTCGAGCACGGTTCAACCATCCGCGCGCCCGAACGGCGGTTGATGCGTGCTCAAGGTGGCTGCTGTCCTGCGATCTCGGGTTCGCAGGCTGTCCCGCGCGTTAGCCGATGGATTTTCGTCACCGAGTCCCCAAAATCCATCGGATAGCGCACATCTCGAGCCTCACAACCGGTTGGGGGAAGGGGACTCGGCGACCCTGTTCGTTGCGGGTTTCCCTTGGGGTCCGAGTATCCGGAGACGGGGCCTCCGGGTTTCGGGTGTTAGGGGGTCAGGGGTTCGGCAGGTGGGTCCGAAGGGGGCGGACCTGCCGGGGCTGCAGGGGGACGTAGCCGGCGGCGGCGGAGGAACTCCAGTACGACGACGGTTAGCAGGAGCATGCCGAGGCCACCGGCGCCCACCAGCAGGCCGAGGCGGAGGCCGGCTGGGTGGTAGGTGCAGGCGAGCTTGGTTGAGGTGGGGCCTACTGGCATTGCCATCAGGCCGGCCATTTGGGTGGGTTTGCGCCAGGGCTGGTTGTCTACCTGACAGCGCCAGCCTGGGGTTCGGACTACGCCCATCACGACGAGGCCTCGGGTGCCGGGGTTGAGTTTGACGTCGATGTTGTGACCGCCCACGTGGACCTCGGCGGGCTGGTTCTGCCGGAGGGTGGCGACTGCGGCGTCTAGCTTGGTCCGGTCCAGGCAGCCGATCGGGCGGTCCGGCAGGTTGGTGGGCTCCGGGACTCGGAGCTTCACGTCCACCAGGCCGCTCGGCCCCGCCGTGCTGACCCGGCGGACCGGGGCGCCGCGGAAGATGCCGGGTCGCTTCGCGCCGGTGGTGAGGCTGATCGTCCATTTGCGTCCGTCCACGAGGACGTCGCCGACGAACTCGGGCCCGAACAGGTACACCTCGTCACCCGGCCGGCAGCGGGCGGTGAGGCGGAACTCGCCTGCCTTCTTGAGGCCGATCGGGTGGTTGATCGTCAGCACGCCCGGCCGCTTGTCGCTGACGGTGACCGGGGAGCCCTCGTCGACGTACGCGCGCAGCTTCGGGGTCGTGTACACGCCGGCACCGAGTGCGGTCTCCTGCAGACCGTACGGCGCCCCGAGCTGCGAGACCCACGGTTTCAGCGGGCGCACTGTGACGAAGGGCGCGACCTGGCTGCGCGCGAGCTGCAGCTCGCCCTTGGGGTTCAGCGTGAGCCGCGCACCGACCGAAAAGACCGCGTCGACCACCGGGTTCACCGGGTCGACGATGGAGCGTCCGAACGCCGAGTAGCCGAAGCCGAGGTTGAGGAGCTCCTGAGTGAGCTCGTCCGGAATCGTCGAGCTGTAGTACTCCGGCCCCTCACCGCCGATCAGCATCGGATCGTTGACCGTGGTGAACGCGCCGGGCGCGACCCGCTGCCGCGGCCAGTCGTTGTCCCCCATCACCAGCGCCCGGGCGGTCTCCTGCCGAGCCGCCCAGGCCCGTCCGGTGTGGTACTTCTCGCCGCGATGCGCCTCGATCGCGTACGACGAGGCGCCCGACTCGACCAGCACCGCGGTCACGAGCACGGCCGCGGCGATCCGCCGTACCGGGAGTGTCGGCTTCCACCGGGTGACGACCCACGCCCCGATCGCCAGCGCCCCGACCACCGGTACGGCGACGGCCGTGACCGCGGTCGACGTCCAGTTGTTCCAGGCGAAGGCGTACAGCGCCGCGAGGAAGACGGCCGGGATGACGACGGTCGACCACTTGGTGATCCCGGTGGCCACCGACATCCAGCCCGCGATCACGATCAGCCCGGCGATCACGAACGCCTGCCGGTACGGGTTGCCGTTCGGTACGTCGAAACCGTGCCAGATCAGGTGGGTGATGGTGAGCTGCATGCTGGCGATGGCCAGCAGGATCGCCACCGACCAGACGATCCGCTCCCGGAGTGCAATCTTCCAGTTGAAGGGGAAGCTCAGCGCGAGAAGCAGCAGCAGGGTGCCGACGGCCAGGCTCGGAGTCTTACCGACGCCCTCGGATCCCGGCAGCAGCCGGCCGAAGAAATAGAGATAGCCGATCGGGTGGAAGGTCTCGTCCGGGCTGGGCCGCGCGTAGCCGACCGATTTGAAGGTTGGCACCAGCAGCGGTGCCGACAGCGCGATCCCGATCACGACCACGACCAGGCAGCGCACCGCGCCACCGATCCGGCGCAGCCACGCGCCACCCTCGGGATCGCCCAGCACGCGCGCGATGACCACGATCGCGGCCCCCAGCGAGGCCATGTAGACGGTGTAGAAGTGCGAGTACCAGAACAGGGCGATGACGAACGGCGAGACGATCATCGACGGCAGTGAGCGCGACTGCCAGACCCACTCGCAGAGCAGGCAGATGACCGGGAACGCGATCAGGCCGTACAGCCAGCCGGTCATGTAGCCGCCGTCGTCGAACGCCCACCCGCAGGTCCCGTACGAGACTCCGGCCAGCGCCGCCACCCAGGCCGGACCGCTCGGGCGCAACTTCCGCAGGTACGCCGTCATCGCCGCCGCCGCGCACGCGATCGCGGTCACCGAGATCACGTACAGCGCCAGGTCGATCTTGTCCCGCGGGAACAGCAGCACGATCCAGGACAGTGCGGCCCCGTTGTAGGCCATGAAGTCGCCGATGTACGGGACGCCGTACCCGCTGGACCAGTTGAAGAAGAAGTCGCCCGGCCCGGCCCCGGTCAGGATGTCGCGCAGGTGGGCGTGCATCGGGATGAACTGCTGCCCGAGGTCGAGGATGTTGCGCGGGATCGACCCGAACGGGTAGCTGCCGCGGATGATCCCGCCGGCGAGGTACGCCGCCGCTGCTGCCAGTGCCGCCAGCGGCACTGCCAACCACCCGCGCCCTCGCCCCCGGGCTGCCGCCATCAGTTTCATTCCCTCACTCGTGACCCCGCAACGCCGTCCGACCTTATCCGAGAGCCCGGCCCACGGAGGAAAGTTGCCCTGCACAAGCAGGTGTTCCCCTTCGGGAACCCGCGGTAGACCAGTTCAGATCCAGTAGAACCCTGGGTGCGGATGCATCAGGAACTCGTGGTGCGAGATGTTCCAGGCATAGGCACCCGACATAGCAAACACCACCCGGTCCCCGGCCCGGATCACCGGGACCGGAATTCCCTGTGCCAGCAGGTCTTTCGGCGTACACAGCTGACCGGTCAACGACACCCGTCCGGAGGCCTCCGGACGCGGCCAGGGATGCGACCACTCCTCGACTGGTACGACGGTGAACGGCTGGTCGTGGCCCTTGGTCGCCGGGGTCCGAAGGTGATGTGTACCACCCCGGACCACGCCGAACGGCTCACCCTGGCTCACCTTCACGTCCAGGACCTCGGTCGCATAGAACCCGCAGTACGCCGTGAGCGCGCGTCCTGGCTCGATCCGAAGCCGCAACTCCGGTCGGCGGTCGAGCAGCTTGCGCAGGCCGTCACCGAACTCGGCCCAGTCGAACCGCGCCGACGGATCGGCGTAGTCGACCGCCATCCCGCCGCCGACGTTCACCTCCTCGAACCGCAGGCCGTGCCGCCCGGCCAGCGCGGCCGACCAGTTCACGATCTGCTCGGCCACCGCGAGGTGCTCGGCCGCACTCAGCCCGCTGCCGAGGTGCGCGTGGATCCCGCGCAACCGGAGCTGCCGCCCGATCGGACCAGCCAGCAGCTCCAGCGCCCGCGCAACATCGGCCGGATCGAGCCCGAACGGACTCGGCCGCCCGCCCATCGCGAGGGCGACCGACTCCAGCGAGCCCTCCGCCACCGGGACGTTGACCCGCAGCAGTACGTCGACCTGCTGGTCCGGCGCACTGCCCAGCGCGGACGCCAACTGGTAGAGCTCCTGCACGCTCTCCAGATGCCACCGGTGGATGCCGGCCGCGACCGCGGCAGCGATCTCGGCCGGCGTCTTGCCCGGTCCACCGAAGGCGAGCGGCGCGCCGGGCGCCACCTGACGCACGTGAGCCAGCTCGCCTGCACTGGACACCTCGTAGCCGTCGACCGCAACCCGCACTGCCTCCAGTACGGCGGCGTCCGGGTTCGCCTTGGCCGCGTAGTACAGCTCGACCTCCGTCGGCAGCGCCGCCCGGACCATCGCCGCATGCGTGCGCAGCGCACCCAGGTCGTAGACATAGGCAGGCAGCGCATCGGCCGGCAGACCGGCCACGAACTCGCCGACGTTAGGGGGCACGGTCACCGATCAGCCGCCGCTGCGAGGACGGACTCGGCGATCGGCGATGGCAGCCGAACGTAGCCGGCACTCCGGTCCGGCAGCCGGCCCCACCGGGTCAGCATGTTGGTCTTCGCAGGCAGCGGCACCCCCGCCAGTAGCGCGGCCAGCAGCGACGGGCAACCGTTCTGGTCGGCGTACTCGGCGATCACCGCACGCACCTCGGCCCACAGCCGGCCCTCGAGCGCGGGGCTCAGGTCGGCGACCGCGCCGAGCAGGTCGGACACGTGGTTCACGAGCAGGCAGTAAACGACCCGGTCCCAGCCGCGCTGAGCGTCGTACGTCATCGGACCGGCGACAGCCACAGGCAGACCCGCGAGCGTCTCGGTGTGCCGCTCGTCGACGAGCTTGGTGCCTTCCAGATCACGGAAGAGCACCTGCACCGGCTGGTTGTTCGCGTCGACGCCGATCAGCACATTCTGCAGATGCGGCTCCAGGACCACCCCGTGGTCGAGGTACGCAGCCAGCACCGGCGGGATCAGCAGCCGCAGGTACGCCGCCCACCAGGACACGATCTCGGCGTCGTCGGCTCCGTCGAGCAGGTGCGAGATGTGCGCAGAGCTGGTCGCATACTCGTCAGCCACTGCACCGGCCATCAACGGCGTCACACCAGGACGCAGTACGTCGCTCAGCCCGGTCCGCACGATCAGCCCGAACCCCTCGAAAACCGCGACATCGGCAGCACCGTCCGCACCCGGCAGAGCGAGCGTGCGGAACGCGGGCTCCCGCAGTACGGCGGCACCTGGGAAACGAACCGCGAGGTCGTCCAGCACGGGTGCGAGCAGCCGGGTGAGCGCCACCGCACCGGTCATCTCGTACGCCGCGTTCTTGCGCAGGCAGTTGGTGATCCGGATGTTCAGGCTGAACTTCAGGAACGCATCCGGACCGGCCAGCGTGCGGACCGAGGAGGTCGCCGTGAACGGGACGCCGCCGGTGCCGAGGTCGATGACGTCACCACGCTCGACCGCGGCCTGGTAGAGCGGGTTGATCCGCATCATCGAGAACTGCCACGGATGCGCGGGCAGCAGCCGATAGCCGTCCGGGACCTCACGCAGGCCGTCGACGAGCGCAGTGATCTCGGCGTCGAGGCTCTCCTCGGCGAGCAGCTCCGCACGGACCGCGAGGTACCGCAGCTGGAAGGCGGCCCGCGACTCCGGCCCGTACGCGGCCCAGTCGTCGCGGTTCTCGGTGCGAGCCTTCGGTGCCGGGTGGAAGCGGTGCCCGAACAACATCGCCTGCTCGGACTCGAGGAAGCGGTCCGGACCAGCAGGCCGGGTCCGGGTCAGTCCGCGGCTGACACCTTCGTGGCTGGACTCGATCTGCGGGAGAAACTCCTCGTTCTCGAAACCACTGCGCAGAGCGAGCTCACGCCGTACGTGATCAGCCAGCTCGCGCCAGGTCAGCTCGGCGCCACTCTCCTCGAACACCGGCCCGGTGAAGCGGTGCGCCCCGATCAACGCCGTACGGCGAAGCTCGACGCGCAGAACAACTCCCGCGCGTGGCAGTCGCAGGAGCAGCCAGCCGTCGTCGACAGCGCTCTGGCGCTCCGGACCGGAGACCTCACGCAGCAGGCAGTTGAGCAGGGTGTGTGCGACCACATGGTCGGCACGCGGTACAGCGGTCGCAGCCGGGGGAAGGGACTGCATGACAGACATATGTGACTCCGAAGTCGTACGGGGACGAATGAGCAACGTGGCGGAAACGGCTGTGACCAAGGCGGCGACCGCTGCGACCCTGGAAAGGAATTCGACGGTACCGGACGGTCACTGCGCGAGTCGCAAGTAGTTGGGCCCGGTCGTGTAGTGCTTGTTGATATCCGCGGCTCCGGAACGCTGCTTGCTCAGCAGCGTGCCTGCGGTGACCATCGCCTTGACCGGCAACCGGTCCGCGTCGACCAGGTTGGCTCTCAGCGAAGCGCCGTCCGGGCCGAGCCGATCGATGGCCTCGACGAGGCGGGCGCGCAGGATGCGGAGCATGTCCCGATCTCCCAGCGCGAAGGCGAGTGACGCCGTACAGAGGTGCACGGTGATGGTGGTGAAGAGGTCGGTAAGCGCCCGGTCGTCATCGCCGAACATCCGCGGATCGGTGAAGTCGCCGCGGTCCGCACAGCGCTGCCGGTTGATCCGGAGACCGTCATTATCCTTGTACAGCAGGCGAATCCTCGTCTCACCATCCACACGGTCGAAGATCACCGACGTGTTCTGCTGATGCGATTCGAGCGCGATCCCGTAGCCGAACAACGTGGTCTGCCAATCGAGCACCAGCCTGACGAAGGCGTCGTACAGGTTGAGGACGTTGCCTTCGTAGAAGCGATCGGCCAGGTGATCGATGACGCGTCGCCCGCTCGGAGCCTGCGCCGCGAAGGCGGCCAGTGGGACGACGAGCGCATCGTCCAGGTCGTCGGGATAACGACGGAGCAGTACGGCGAACAGTTCGTGGCCGCTCTCGTAGTACGTCTGCTCGTCCGCGTTCAGGATCGTCGTCAGGAACCGGGGCTCGTGCGCGATCACGTCGTGCATCAGACGCTCCCCCGCGGCACCGTCGACGAGCACACCGGCCTTGATCGTCCGCCGGTTCCGGGCACCGAGTGTGGCCGTTGCTATCGGCAACTTCAGGTGGCAGCGCGGGTCCTGGACGACGGCCACCGTGCGGGTCGACAACGTCGGTACGACGTCGAGGTACGGAATCGGACCGAGGACGCCGTCGACGACCTCAGTCAGGGGATGGATCGGAAGGGCCGTGTGGTCGGTCAGCTCGGGCAGGCCGATATCGGCCACCGTGGGCCACCACTGCGGCCAGTCCGCCTTGGTCGGCCCCGGTACGGCGACCCACCGCAGCTTGAAGGTCGGGTGGAATTCAGGGGTGTACGCGCGCACCTGCTCCGGTGTCAGCCCGATGCGTCCCCGCGCGGTCGGGTAGACGGGGTGATCAAGGAACGCGGCCAGGGTGTCGAACCCGAGCGAGCTGCCCAGACCGGTCCACTCGGTCGGATCATCGCCGTACCGCTCCGCGAGACCAGCCAGGACGTCGGCCTGGACCTCGTCGTGCAGCTCCATCGTGGCGAGCGTCTGCCGGCATTCGTCCGCGAACGTGTCGTACCCACCGCGATCCTCGGGATCGGCCAGCTCCCGCAGTGCGGCCAGGATGTCGTCGAGCGTGGTCAGCTCGGTGCCGTTGACCTCGAGCAGCGGCCGGCGAGCGCCGTACTCGGCCTGGAAGTTGTCCGCGGCGACCGCGACGGCCAACAGCCGACCGCCGAGATCCAGCTGGAGCCAGGGCCCGTCGTCCATCGCAACCAGCAGGCTGCGGGTGCGCAATCCGAGCACGTCTTCCCGGATCAACGTCGACAGAACACGCAGCGCCAACGTAGTAGCCGCGCTCACTCCGAGATCTCCCACACCTGGTCGCGGACGAACTCCTCCGCGATCCGCTGCAGCGCCGCCTGGTCCGGGCCGATGCCCTGGATCACGCCGAGGTAGTCGCGGTTGGTGCGGTAGTACGGATGCTCCGCGCCGACCTCACGGAAGCTCCGGTACGACAGCGCAATGCCGTCGACCACGCGATCGAACGGCTCCGGGGCCGCGGTCAGCGTCCCGGCCCGGTCGGCACAGATGTAGAGGCTGTACGACGTCTGCCCGGTGCGCGCGCCGAGATCCGCGGGCAGCGGCTCCCCGAGGTGGACCCGCAGCACGTGCTCGAAGTACGGGATGCCGAGGATCTGCTCGAGCGCGAGGTCCATCCGGTCGCCGATCGCGCGGTAGTTGACCTCGATCAGCCGGGCGCGGCCGTCGGCCTGGACGACGAACTCGGTGTGACAGGCACCGAACCCGACCCCGAGCGCGTCGAGCTGGGTGAGCACCTGATCGGTGACTGCCTGCGGGTGGGCCCCGACGAACTCCAGCGACAACTCGATGAACTCCGGCGGCTCGGAGATCGCCGTACGGAAACCGCCGATTACCTGGCGACTCGTGCCGTCGCCCAGCGTCTCGAGCGTGCGCAGGTCACCGGCCAGGAACTCCTCGACCAGCAGTACGGCGCCGGGCCGGCGTTCCTGAACCTCTGCGGCGAACTGGGTCAGTGCGGCGAGGTCCTCGACCAGCACGACGTCCTCACTCGCGACGCCCTCGCGGGGTTTGACCACACACGGGAACGGGATGTCCGTCAGCGTCGCCGGGTCCTGCCCCTGCGCGAGCTCAGCCGCCCAGACGGTGTCGAGACCGGCGGCAGTCAGACAGCGCCGGGTCTCCGCCTTGTTCTTGGCCCGGTACGCCGCCCGCCAGTCCTTCCCCGGAAGACCGAAGTACTGCGCGGCCAACGCCGCCTGCGTCTGCAGATGATCGCTGTTGGTGAAGACCGCGGCCGGCTGCCGGGAGATCTCGCTGATCACCTCACGGAAGTCCCGGACGGCACAGTGCCGAAGCTCCGGCGGCTGCGAAAACCCCTTGTAGGCCTCGCGATGCGCGTCGACAGAGTCCGTCAGCACGATCACGTCGAGACCGAGCCGCGCAGCCGCCGGCAAGAACCCTTCAGTGACGGAGTCGGTCGGATTGAGGGCGAGCAGGTACAGCCGCATACCTTGATCTTCTTCGGTAAGGCTACCCTTAGTCAATCCGACCGGCGAGAGCTCCGTCACGCACCGTGCTCAGCGCAACTTCTCCTGCACCCGCAACGCGACCTGCTTGTCGACGACCAGCTCGCCTTCGGTGACGAACCAGTTGTCGGGAACGCTGTGCGCCAGGTCGATCCCCGAGGCACCATCGACGTACTTGCCCACGGTGTAGCCACGCTTCTCGAGCAGCGCACGCACCTCGCCGACGGACAGCCCGGCGTACTGCACCCCGGCCAGGGGCTCACCCGGGTCACTCAGGTTGCCGGCCTGCTCGGCCTGCTCGCCCGGCCGCATCGGCCGCCCGATCGCCAGCTCACCGGCGCCGGTGTAGTCCCGCGGCACCTTGATCTCGATCGCGCACGGCGCCGGTCCGCCGAGCGTGCAGCCTTCCGGATCCTCGCCGACCTTGAACTGATCGTTGCCCTCGTCCCCCATCTCCCCCGCCCACAGGAGCTTGCCCGCACTCGAGGGGGTGGCCGCCAGCAGCTGGATCTTGAAGTTCAGCCCGTGCTCCTTCAGCTCCTTGGTGAACCGCGCGGAGTCGGCCTCCAGGTCGATGATCCGGATCGAGCGGTAGCGGCCCTCGTCGCTGAACGCCAGCGCGGGTCCGGCCGCGACCGTCCGTGAGTCGCCGGTCCGCTCCAGCACGGTGAGCGCGATCCCGCCGAGCAGCGCGACCGTGACCAGCGCCGGAACAAGCCGCCGGACGACGAGACTCCGCCGCCGGCGCTTCGGCTTCAGTGGCCTTTCCTGAGGAGTCGTCTGTACCTTCGAGAGCACATCGAGCCAGGCGAGGTCCTTGGTCCGGGTCAGCTCGCGGGCCTCGTCGTCGGTCACTGGGTTGAGTTCCCGCAGCTTGTCGATCGCCGTCATACCGCACCTCCTTTGAGCAACTTCTCGAACCGGCGTTTGGCCCGGTGCACGCGGATCCGGACCGCGTTCCGTGAGCAGCCGAGTACCACCGCCACCTGGTCGGCGTCGAGCCCCTCCCAGGCGATCAGCGCCAGCACCTCCCGGTCCCGCTCCGGTAGCTCCCGCCAGGCCGCTGCCGTGATCGCCGCGCCCTCCGGATCGGTCTGCGTCCCCGTCAACGGGGCCACCCGCAACCGCTCCACCAGCGCGACCCGGGTCTTCTCCCGGCGCCGATGATTGGCCAGCACCCGTCGCGCCACGGCGTACAGCCACGGCAGCGCCGCGTCCTCCGGTACGTCGCCGAGCCGCCGCCAGGCCGTCAGGAACGTCTCGGCCACGACGTCGTCGACGTCCCCCGCGTTCCCGGTCCGCCGCAAGACGTACCCGAGCACCCGCTCATGATGCGCCGTGAACAAGTCCTCGAACCGAGCCAGCTGCACACTGTCCGGCGGATCATGCACGACGGTCCCGCCCCTGTCCTGAGCTAAGAAGGTCATACCCGGCCTATGTCGCCAGGTACCCCTCGATTTCACCCCCTCATGGGGTCAATTTCAGCTGGCGGGGCCTGACCGGGTCACAGGGAGCGCCAGCCGGTGACGTGGTGCCAGTGGTTGCCGGTGGCAAGGTGGTCGGCGATTGCGCGTTCCAGGCGGGTACGGCGGGGTAGGTCGGCGCCGGGCGGGAGGTCGAAGACGAAGGTGATGACGTCGTCGTCGGCTTGGGAGACGACTGTCTCGGGGGTGAAGCGGCGCTGGAAGCGGAGGATGTTGGAGTCCTCCGGGAGGTAGTCGGCCAGCTGGGGGTCGAGGAGCCAGGACGTGCAGAAGGCTCGCTTGTACTCCTCGGCCGGGAAGTGTCGAGCGAAGAACGGGCGGGCCGCGGCCAGCGACGTGTCACAGGCCTCAGGCTTCAGCGGTCCATCGCCGGGGATGTGGATGTCGAGGATCGGTTCGCCGTGGCGAGCGGTCCGGTCGAACTGGAGTCGGCCGAGGCGGTAGAGGCTGCCGTGGAAGTGCCGGGCGAACCAGTACGGCCGGACGATCTCGCCACCGCGGACCCTGGAACCGAGCTGACGCATCGTCGCATGCGACACCTCCCGAGGCACGCCGCGCGCGGCATGCCAGGCGAGCACCTCCGGCAGGATCGTCAGGTAGGCGTACAGCGGCAGCGTGCCACTACCGGCCGGCCAATCGGTCCGGCTGTCGAGTGTGCCGAGATCGCGTCGCAGCTCCGCGACCGCCGCCGCGAGCTGATGCTCGTCCGGCGGCGACGCGAGGACTGCGGCCTGTTCCGCTGCCGGAATCCCGACCCACTCCATCAGCTCACGCATTCACCACGACCTTCACATACCCACCGCCCACCGGCATGACCTGGGCCGGCTGGTTGTTCACCGTCACGGTCCGGACGCCGGGTGCGTAGATCCGCAGGGTGGCCGGTGCCGGCGCCACGGCCGACCGCCGTACGTCGATCCGCACGATCTCCCCGGCGTATTCGATCGACGCGTTGTCCAGCTTCCGCGACGCCTCGACAAGGATCCGGCCGTCGACCGCGACCGTCGACCGCTGCAGCATGTCGACACTCTGCACCGACCGGGTGCGCTTGATCAACGCGAAACCCTCGTCGTACAGCAGGTCGTCCCGCCCACCCGCGGCCAGGTCGACCCGCACATGCCCGTCCGCGATCCGCTGCACGGCCCCGACAGTCGGCGAGGTTTCCAGGAGGGTCGTGTACCGCGTCGCCGTCACACCCTCACGCCGAGCCAGTACGAACGGGATCGCCGTACCGGTCGATGCCGTCCCCGGCCCAGTCTCGTGCAGCACGGTCGTTGCCTCGGGCTCCAACGCGGTCAGCTTCAGACCGCTCGACCAGGTACCGGTCCACCGACCGTCCGCAGCCTTGCCTTCGGCAACGTTCTTCAGCAGGTGGTAGCCGAAGTTCTTGTTGTCCGGATCAAGCACACAACAGGGCGCCGGTGTCATCGGAACGGTCCCGATCGTCAGCGAACCAGCACCGTGCCACGACTGATCGAACCGATGCGGTTTGGTGCCCTTGGCATCGAACACATCCAGCGCGTAGTCGTCGGTCAGCAGAACTGCGCGTTCCAGCTCGACATCGCTCAACGCCGGGACGCTGGCGTAGGCACCCTTCACCTCCGCGTCCGCGACCTGCAGCCGCGGCGTCGTGCCGAAGTACTTCAGAGTGCCGCGCAGATTCCGATCCTGGCTCGTCCCGTCCACCACGACCGTGTTGTGCGAGACCGTCTCCCGGTACCAGTTCTCGGTCAGATCCGCATTGGAAGCGCCGTACACCTGACCGAGGTCGGTCGACTGCAGCCCGCTGGCCCCGACCACATCCAGATGCAGTTTGTCGGCGTGCCCGTGCGTGCCGCCCGCGATCCCGTAGTCGAGCCGCAAGTAGTTCGCCTGGAAGGCGTCGATCGCATGGTCGAAGCTCAGCACCGCTCGGAAGGGCGCTGAGGTTCGCACCTTGACCGTCTGCGTCGGTACCTCGGCCTGCACCCGGAACTTCCCCGCCTTTGTCCCCAGTACGGCGCCGTCCTTGTCCAGGAAAGTCAGCTCCACTGGGCCGGCCCCACTCAGCGTCACCGATCCGACGTTGCCACCCCGCACCGGAACCTCACGCTGACCGTCGACCAGCAGCTGGTTCGTCCACAGATCCACCTGGTCGAACCACAGCGTCCCAGTCCCCCGCTCACTACCAAGACTGAGCCGCACCGCCCGAGTCGCCGGCGGCACGTCCGCGTCGACGTCGTACGACGCCCAGTCCGCATCCCGCCGCAACGCCACACTCTTCGTCGACAACACCTTCCCGCTGCCATCCAGGAAACTCGCCGTCAACCGACCTGCCGTCACCGAAGACGTCTTGGCCAGGGCTGACAACCGGATGGTCGGAGTCCGCCGCCCATCGAGCGGCACATCCTGCCGCAGCCCACGCCAGCCGGACAGATCGGCCGCCACCCGAGCGGCACGCTTCCCGTCCATCACGACATCCGTCACCCACGACGCTCCGTCCAACTTCCAGTACGCCGGTACGCCGTTCGCACCCGTGGCCTCGTCCTCCAGCCCCGGGTTCGGGGCCAGGTTGCGTCCGTTGTGCGACTGCAGGACGGCTTCACCGAGACTGCCGAAGTTCGTGCTCCCGACTCGCAATCCGGAACTCGGTGGAATGGCGTCGGCGCCGTACCGCAGTGCCCATCGATCTGTCCGCGCCACCTTCGCATTCGTGTACGCGTAGTCGAGCGCGGCCGCGAACCGCGGATCGCCGTACTGGCCGTAAGCGAACTCGGCGAACTGCGTGAAGCTGACCCCGAACCGCCGTCCCCAGTTGCCACCGTCGCCGGCCGCCGGAACCGTCAGATCCGGATACAGGTAAGGCAGCAAAGCCGTGTACATCTGCTTGAACCGCGGATCGCCCAGATAGTCGTGTTCCCCACGAGCTGCAATCGCCAGACTCGTCAACGCCTGCAGGGCATAGACGTGGTAGCTGGCCGAACCCTCCCACCACCAGCCGTCGTTCATCCGCGCCTTGTTCAGCAGGAACTCCAGCCCGTCCTCGGAGTCGTGCAGCGCATACTCCTTGTACGCCGAATCGTTGAGCGCAGCACCGATCGAATAGATCCCCGCGTCGTTCCAGGCTTGGAAGTTCGAGGTGGATGTAGGCCAGGAGATCATCAGATCGGCCAGCGGCCGGAGCAGGTTCTGCTCGATGTCCACCCGCTCGGCCGGTGTCAACGAATCATGGATCAGGTCGTACGCATCGACCAGCGCGATCGACGACACCGCTTCGTCCAGCACCTGGTAATGCACCCGTCCATAGAGCCCGTTCAACGGCACCGAGACGAACTGGTCGGCGTAGTACTGCAGGAGATCCCGCGCCTTCACCGCATACCGCGGATCCGCAGTCAGTTGATACGCGAGCCCCAGATCCGCAGCCCCTTGCGCGGCGTTGTAGTGCCAGGTCTCGATCCAAGCACTGTCATACGGCTCACCGGTGTACACCTTCCCGTCGATCGGACAGGTATGTTGCGTCGGCTTGTCGTAGTCGAACCGCAGACTCGTGTTCGTCCCCGGACACTTGTAGTTGCCGGTCCACGCGTTGTGGAACATCGTCTTGTCGAGGGACCGCGGCAACCAGTTGTCCGCCTCGGTCTTCACCACCTTGGTAAAGGCATCCTTCGCCCATCCCTGATCGGCGACCTTCTGCCGCAACGCGTCCAACTCACCGGACGTGTTGAACACCTGCGGCCCCTCACCACGCGCGGCGGCAGTCGCGACTCGCGTCTCCAGCCACGCCGTCTGGGTCAGCTCCGGCGCACCAGCAGGAGTCGCAAGCAGCTTGACCTCGCGCGTCGTACCAGCTGCCTGCGCCGAAGGTGCAGCGACGAAGACCTTCACCTGGGCAGCTGCGCCGGGGGCCAACGTGATCGAGTCCGCGTCGAGCCGCGCGGTGTACGGCGCCAGACTCGACTGGTCGAGGCTGAGCCGGAAGGTGTCCGCGACCTCACGCCGGTTCGTGATCGTCGTGTAGTGCACAACTTCGGAGCCCGCGGCAACTGACTTGGTCACCGTGTCCGGCGATACCCAGCCGGATTCGGTGCTGACACTCACGTTGTCGATCCACGCCGTACCGGTCGCGTTGGTGACCGTCGGAATCACTTGGATCCGCTTGGTCTTGGCCGGTAACCGCATCGTCCCCGAGATCCGCGACCAGCCGCGGCTCCCGGTGATCACCCCGGCGATGATCGACGACCCCGTATAGGTGGTCTGGCCGTTCTCGACGTACGAGAAGCTCAGGCTGACCCGCAACCCGCCCGGTACGTCGGTGAAGTCCGACGACACCAGCTGCTCGGTCTTCACATCCGCCGCCACGGTGACCACCGGCCAGACGGCCTGATCGACCTGGGTCGTGACGAACCCACCGACCTTCTTCCCCGGCACACCCTTCAGCCGCATCGCCCCTTCGCTGAGGTCATAGACCTGACTCAGGTACGGCGTACACCAGCCGGCCGCCGGGCAGTTCGGATCGGTCGTCGTGGTGTCGAACCCGGGGTTCGGCGCCAGGTTGACCGGCGCACTCGCCGCCACCCGGAGGTCGTCGAATCGCACCGTCCCGACCGCACGATCGAGCGCCACGCTGACGAACGCCGAGACCGTCCCAGCCGGTACGGCGTAGGTGGCGGTCTGCAACGTCCAGTCCTGCGTCCCGTGCAGCCGAACGCCTTGCCAGGTCTTCACCCCCGCCGCAGTGACGAACGCGATGTAGAGCTTCGCCGCATTGTCCGCCGACGGACCTGGGACGACGCCGTCGAGTTTCACCTGTCCGGACACTGTCACCCGGGCAGTACGCCGACCGTCGAGTCCGAAAGATGCCGAGTTCGCGCCCTCCCAGGCAATCCCGGTGGCGGAGGTGACCTTGAGTGCCCGCTCGCCATGTTGCGCGGTGGAGTCCAGCGTCGCACCAGCCGACGTTGCCCATCCGTCAGGTGTCGCGACTCCGGCTTCGAACCCGGGGTTGACCAGGAGGTTGCCGGCAGCAACGGGCGAGGCAGAGGTGGCGGATAAGGCGGCAGTCGCGGGTTGCAGGAGTGCCGCGATCAGGGCGGCGGCTACCAGGTATGGCTTCAACTCTGAACCAACTCTCGGGTTGCCGCACCGCAGGAGGCGCGGATGACCAGCCGCGGACGCAGCTGGACCTGATGAATGGGGGCCGTCTCGCCTTGGGTGAGGCGACGCAGCAGCAGCTCGGCAGCGAGCGCTCCCACCTCGGCCTTCGGCGGTGAGACAGCAGTCAGCGGCACTTCCCCCAGGTCGGCCACTTCGTCGTCATAGGCAACGATCGCCAGGTCGCCGGGGACATCGAGCCCGAGCCGGCGTGCGTGCAGCACCAGGGCCGAGGCATCCCGGTCACCCAGGCAGAAGACCGCGCTGACCTCGTTGTCGGCGCAGGTTCTGGCGTACTCGGCAATCTCCTCACTGGACCAGATCTCCCGGCGCTGGTTGACCGCGGGAAGAACCGGCAGCCCGAACTCCGTGATCGCCGCGTCGAACCCGGCCTGCACGGCATCCGCCGTACCGGTCCGGAGACGACCGAGGTGACCGATCCGCCGGTGGCCGAGCTCGGTCAGGTGCCGGACCGCGGCGTACGCACCGCCTTGATGATTGGTGCAGACGTACGGCGTCGCGTCGTCCAGCGTGGGATGCGGCGGCCCGCGTTCGATCAGCACGTACGGGACCGGGAGCTCGGGCAGGTCCGCGAAGAACAGCCCGGGGTCGTCCATCAGATGCAGGTTCGGCACCAGCAGGAGCCCGTCGACACCGGCCTGCAGCAGCTGGCGGGTCTGCTCGGCCTCGACCTCGAGGTTGTACTCCGAACTCGACAGGATCACCCGCACCCCGGCCGCGCTCAGTACCCGCTCGATCCCTTCGATCACCTTTGGATAGAAGTACGACGTCGACGGCACCAGCACCCCGACGAACCGGCGCTGCAGCCGGAGGCCCGACGGCTGAGCCAGCACGTAGGTCCCGGATCCCTGCCGGCGCTGGACGATGTCGTCCTCGATCAGCAGGTCGACCGCCCGCCGGACGGTGTTGATCCCGACCCCGGCCGACCGGGCCAGCTCCGGCTCGGTCGGCAACCGGCCGCCGACCGTCCAGACCCCGGCCGCGATCTGCTCGCGCAACTGCTCGGCGAGCGCCCGGAACTTCATCCCGCGGGGAACCTCGGCCAACCCGTTCTCGCTCGTCATGGGTGACATCGTGAAAGCCGATTCATCCCTCGTCAAGGCTTGTATTGGGAATGAATCGCCATCTTTTGCGGCCAATCTTGCAACACACAGCCTCAAGGCCCAGAATTCATTCCTTCGATGGAAGGTCTTCGCGGGACAACTTAGACTTCTGCCGGTGAAGATTTCTCATGTGGTGTGGGACTGGAACGGCACCTTGCTGCACGACAACGAGATCGTGCTGGCCGCGGTGAACGAGGTGTTCGTCGGGTTCGGGGGTACGGCGATCACGTGGGCGGACTGGCAGGCGGCGTACACGCGGCCGATGCGCGTCTCGTACGAGACGGTCCTGAAGCGGCTGCTCGACGAGGAGGAGTGGGCGCAGGTCGACAAGCTCTACCACGACCGGTACGACGCGTTGCTCGCCGAAGCGTTGCTCGCCGACGGCACGCAGGACGTGCTGAAAGGGCTGGCCGAGTCCGGGCGGACGCAGTCGTTGCTGTCGATGTGGTTCCACGACCGGCTGACACCGACGATCGACGAGTTCGGGCTGACGTCGTACTTCACCCGGATCGACGGACTGGTCGCCGAGGTCGGCGGCGGTTCGAAGGCGGACAGCCTGCTCCGGCATCTGCAGGCACAGAACCTCGACCCGGCCGACGTCGTACTGATCGGTGACGTGGTCGACGACGCCGACGCGGCCCGGGCTGCCGGAGCCGGCAGCATCCTGGTCAGCACCGGCGCGATGAGCCGGGACGCCCTGGAGGCGACCGGCTGTCTGGTCACCGACTCCATCCAGGAAGCCGTCGCCCTGCTGCAGTAGACGCTTAGATCCTCAGGTCGCGGGCACCGGGCGAGTGACCCAGTGATCGGAGGAGAGCGTGAAAATCGGGTACTTCCTGTCCAGCGAGGAGTACACGCCCGCCCAGTTGATCGAGCAGGCGCGGATGGCCGAGGACGCCGGGTTCGACGGTTTGTGGATCAGCGACCACTTCCATCCGTGGAACGACGAGCAGGGCCAGAGTGCCTTCGTCTGGTCGGCGATCGGGGCGATCTCACAGGTGTGCGAGTTGCCGGTGACGACCGCGGTGACGTGTCCGACCGTGCGGATCCACCCGGCCGTGATCGCCCAGGCCGCGGCCACCAGCGCCGTCCTGCTGAACGGCCGGTTCCGGCTCGGGATCGGGTCCGGTGAGGCGTTGAACGAGCACGTGCTCGGGACGGTCTGGCCGACGGTCGACGTACGGCTGGAGATGCTCGAAGAAGCAGTCGAGGTGATGCGGCGGTTGTGGACGGAGGAGGGGTTCGTCTCCCATCACGGCAAGCACTACACCGTGGACACCGCCCGCATCTACACCCGGCCGGAGCAGCCGCTGCCGATCTACATGTCCGGCTTCGGCCCCGAGGCCACCGATGTCGCCGCCCGGATCGCGGACGGCTACATCAGCACCTCGCCGGATGCGGAGCTGGTCCATCGCTTCCGCACCAACGGCGGTGGCACCAAACCCGCGCAGGCCGGATTCAAGGTCAGCTACGCACCGACCGAGGCCGAGGGAATCGAGCAGGCACACCGGATCTGGGGCAACTCCGGCCTCCCCGGTGAGCTCGCCCAGGTGCTGCCGTCGCCGCGTCATTTCGAGCAGGCGAGCCAGCTCGTCACGAAGGAGTCCACTGCCAAGTCGGTGACCTGCGGCCCGAAGGCCGATGACCACGTCGACGCCTTCACGCCGTACGTCGAGGCCGGCTTCGACGAGATCTACGTGGCCAACATCGGCCCGCACTCCGTCGACATGATGAACCTCTACCGCACCGAAGTACTCCCCGAGCTCCGCCGTCGTCACCCCTAGGAGGAATCATGAGTACCAATCCCATCCCGGTGCCGCCCGTCGAACCCCTGCCCGATCTCACCGATCCCGCACCGGGCGACGGCAATCAGGATCCCGATATCGACCCCAGCCCGACTCCGGCTCCCGGGCCCGACGAGGACCCGAACGAGCAGCTCCCGCACTTCCCGGACTAACGGCCGGCCGAGCCGTCCGCATGGACGGCCAGTAGGTCGGTGATTGCGCGGTTGCACGGAGTCGGAATGCCGAGGTTGCGGCCCCGGTCGACGACATCGCCGCTGAGCCACGCGACCTCGAGCCGGTTGCCCCGGTTGAGGTCGTGGTGCATCGACGACGTCATCTCGGCCGGAGCCTGGTCGACGAAGGCCAGCCGGTCGTCGGCGAAGCCGGCCGGGATCGGCACCCCTTGGGCCCGGGCGACCTGAACGGCCTCGTCCATCACGTCCCGCAGGAACGCCCGCGACCGCGGGTTGCTGCGGACCTCGCCGACCGGCGTCCGGGTCGTGGTCGTCAGCCCGGACAGACCGACCAGGAAGACGAACTTCTCCCAGATGGTCCGCTCGATCTCATTGCTGACGGCAACATCGATACCAGCCTCGGCACAGGCCGCGCGGAACGCCTCAACGCGGTCCGACGCACTCCCGTCGTACTCACCGAAGGCCAGTCGCTGCAAGGTGCCGGTGTGCTTGATGACGCCGGGCTCGGCGATCGTCGCCGCGATGTAGGCGACCCCACCGACGACATGCTCGGGACCGATGATCCGACGCAGTACGTCGTCCTTCACCACCCCGTTCTGGAACGAGATCACCGCCGTCCGCTCGGCCAGCAGCGGCTTGATCAGCGCGGCCGATTCCTCGGTGTCCCACAACTTCACGCCGAACAGTACGACGTCCGCCGGCGCCAGCTCGGACGGATCATCCGTCACCTCGACCGTCGGCAGATGCAGGTCGCCGAGCTCGCTCTGCACGTGGAGCCCGTTCGCCTTGAGGGCCTCCAGCTGACGGCCCCTGGCCACGAAGGCAACCTCATGCCCTGCCGCTGCCAGCCGGCCTCCGAAGTACCCGCCGATTCCACCCGTTCCCATCACCGCAATACGCATGGGAGAAGCCTCGCACAGCCGCACTTCTGCGTGTTGTTGTGTCTACGGAGCGAGAATGCGCGCATTTGCGCTTGCCGGACCGGCCGGACAAGGGTTCGATAGGCGCTTGTGGAGAAAACTCACCAGCATGACGGGGTTTCGTACCGGACGTTGATCTGGCTGGCCGTGGCCGCGTTCTCGACCGGGATCGACGGTTACGTGCTGGCAGGTC
This sequence comes from Kribbella sp. NPDC056345, assembly GCF_042262745.1. Lineage (NCBI taxonomy): Bacteria > Bacillati > Actinomycetota > Actinomycetes > Propionibacteriales > Kribbellaceae > Kribbella > Kribbella sp. NPDC056345. Next base: position 612,122 of record NZ_JBHJQQ010000001.1, read on the forward strand.
TGCTCCCGGCCATTGCCGACGACCTGCGGGTCAGTGAGGCAGCGGCCGGTCAGCTGATGACGGTCTTCGCGCTGACGTCGGCGATCGCGGCCCCCATCCTCGGTACGGCGACCAGTCGGTGGGAGCGCCGCCGTACCATCGCGTTGTCGCTGGCGGTCTTCGTCGTCGGCAACCTGATCGTTGCCGTCGCACCGAACTACGGGGCCGCGATCAGCGGTCGCGTGGTCGCCGCACTCGGTGGCTGTCTGCTGAACGCCGCGATCCTGGCCTATGTGATCGCGCAGACCCCGATCCGGCACCGCGGCAAGGCGCTGTCGTTCGTCCTCGGTGGCTGGATGACCGCGACCGCGCTCGGCGTACCGGTCGGTCTCGTGATCGGACAATCCAACTGGCGCTTCCCGATGGTCCTGGTCGCGATCGTCGGCACGATCGCCCTGGCCGGAATCATGCTCCGCCTGCCTGAACTGCATCTCCCGGCCGGCACCCTGGCCGACCGGCTCCGGCCACTCCGCCAGCCCCGGCTGCTGGCCGGCCTGCTCGTCACGGTCGGCATCCTGTGCAGCAGCTACACCTGCTTCACCTACGCGACGCTGATCTTCGGACCGACCTTCCGAGCCGACTGGATGATCATCCTGATCATGTTCGGCTACGGCTTGTTCAGCATGCTCGGGAACTTCGTGACCGGCCGCCTCACCGACCGCTTCACGCCGATCCGCGTACTGACCGTCGTTCTGGCCGGCCTACTGCTGAACTCGATCATCGGCGACGTCGCCCTCGCCTTCGCACCGTTCACGCTGGCGGCCGTCATGGGGTTGGTCTGGTTCTTCCTGGCCGGCGTCGGCAACGGCGGTGCCGCTGTCCCCCAGCAGGCCCGGCTGGGCGTGCTGGCCGGAGACTCGGCGGCCATCGTGATGGCCCTCAACGGCAGCGCCATCTCCCTCGGCGCTGCCCTGGGCGGCGGCCTAGGCGGAATCACCCTCGCCACCGGCGCAGCTCCCCACACCCTCCTCACCGTCGCCGCCGTGGTCCTCGCCCTGACCCTCGCCCTCCACCTCATCATCGCCCGCAAAGACTCCCGGCTAACCGCTCTGGGCTAACGTCCGAATGATCGGAGGGTGTGGTCTCCGGATCTTCGGACGTTGTGGGGTTAGGCGCGGTGATCGGCGGCGAGAGCGGCCGCCACGGTGAGGGTGGCCTCGTCCAAGGTGGCGGGTTTCAGTACGGCGGTTTGGGCGTAGGCGGCGCGTAGGAGCGGCTCGACGGAGTTGGCTCGGCCGGGGGCTTCGGTCGCGACCGAGCCGACAGAAGCTGGGTCGAAGGGGAGGTCGAGCTGGCGGTAGATATCGGTGAGAAGCGGGCGTAGCCGGTCGTCATCGCCTAACACGATCAGGGCGCTGAACAACCAGCCGTCGCGGACAACGCGTTGCCCGGTCCCGATCAGCTTCACGACTCCCCGCGCGTTGACGCTGTGCGCACCAGGGCAGTACTCCCCCGGTACGGCGCCCACTCGCGCATCGATCCCGAGATCGCGGAGCACACCGGCGTACAGGTCGCCGTAGTGTGCGAACCGGGACTCCATGCCGTCCGGAGCAAGCCGTTCGTGTCGCACGTGGTCCACCACGAGAGCCTCGGTCGTGTACGCGACCGGTCGACCACCCACCGCTCGGACCAACGGTTCGAAACCAGCGTCCCGAGCCGTCCGTACGGCGGCAGCGAAGCCCGGCAACCGGGTATCACGGCGACCGAACACCACCACGGGATCAGCCGGCCGATAGATCCGGAGCGCCTCATCCACAAAGCCGTCCGAGGCCCGCCGTACCAGCGCATGCGCGACCGCGAGCTCTAACGCTTCTTCACCTTGTTGCAGAGGACCCGAGTACACATGCACCTCGGAATGGTGCCATGGGCAGCTAATGTGCTCGCATGGAGGAGGCCGGCCCGGAGGTCCAGGCACGTGTTCGCGCGAGCTTCGACAAGCAGGGCCTGATGGAGCATCTCGGTGCCCGGCTGACGCGTATTTCTCCGGGGTGTGTGCACATCGAGTTGCCGAGCCGCCCCGAGGTCACCCAGCAGCACGGCTACTTCCATGCCGGTGCGACCAGTGCGATCGCTGACAGCGCAGGTGGCTATGCCGGCTTCACTCTGTTCGGTCCGGACAGCTCGGTCCTGACCGTCGAGTACAAGATCAACCTGCTTGCGCCGGCCGAAGGCGACTACCTCGAGGCGGTCGGAACTGTGCTGAAAGCTGGTCGTACGTTGACGGTTTGTCAGCTCGAGGTCTTCGCGGTGGAAGGTGATCGTCGCACGTTGGTGGCCACCGGGCAACAGACACTGATCCAGATCGAGGCCCGCGCGGAGCGTTGATTACGGTCGGGGCCGTTGTGGATTCTCTCGGGGTCCGGCCCGCATTGTCTCGGGGTTCGGAAAGGTCTGAAAGAAGTTGACCGTGCGTACATCTTGACGGGGCCGGTCAGCATCTGATTACTGTTAGTGAGTAACCACGGGGTCGGACAGCAGGCGACTGGGGCGCCGAAGTCCGTATGCCACCCGTAGTCGATCAACCCGTCCCTTCCGACAGCCGAACCACGCTGCGTCCCGGCCTTGTCATGCCTGGACAGCCCGCAGTGCGGCGTTGACACCTGCGCACACCACACCAGCGTGGTGCTGCCACATGCCCGCAGTCGATTCGAACGGTGGTGTGTTTGATATGACCCTCACGGAACCCGATGTGAGCGCTAACGGTCAGCCGCAACTCAGCCTCGGTACGGCGGCCGCCCGCAACCTGGCCACGACCACCAAGTCCGAGCCGCAGATGCAGGGCATCACCTCCCGGTGGCTGCTCAAACTGCTGCCGTGGGTGGAGGCCAAGGGTGGCGCCTACCGGGTGAACCGCCGGCTGAGCTACGCGGTCGGTGACGGCCGGGTCACCTTCACCACGACGGGATCCGAGGTCCGGGTGATCCCGCAGGAGCTCTGCGAACTGGGCATGTTGCGCAGCTTCGACGACGTCGAGGTGCTGACTGCGCTCGCGGACCGCTTCGAGCAGCGGGAGTTCCAGCCCGGCGACGTGATCGTCGAACGCGGCCAGCCGGCCGACCAGGTCTGCCTGATCGCCCACGGCAAGCTGAGCAAGATCGGTGTCGGCAAGTACGGCGACGAGGCCGTCCTCGAGACGCTGATCGACGGCGATCACTTCGCCTACAAGGCGATCCTGGAGTCCGACGACCTCTGGGAGTTCACCGTCAAGGCCCTCACGCCGGGCACGTTGCTGACCTTGTCACAGCAGTCCTTCGAGGAGCTGATCGGCCAGTCCGACAGTCTCCGCGCTCATATCGAGAGCTTCCGCAACAGCCCCGAGGCCGCCAAGAACGAGTTCGGCGAAGCCGCCATCGAGCTCTCGGCCGGCCACGCCGGTGAGTCCGAGCTGCCCGGCACGTACGTCGACTACGAGACGACCCCGCGGGAGTACGAGCTGAGCGTCGCGCAGACCGTGCTGCGGGTGCACAGCCGGGTCGCGGATCTCTACAACCACCCGATGGACCAGACCGAGCAGCAGTTGCGGCTCACCATCGAGGCGCTGCGCGAGCGGCAGGAACACGAGATGGTCAACAACCGCGAGTTCGGCCTGCTGCACAACGCCGATCTGAGTATGCGGATCCCGACCCGCACCGGCCCCCCGACGCCGGGAGACATGGACGAGCTGCTCAGCCTGGTTTGGAAGGACCCGGCGTTCTTCATCGCGCACCCGCGCTCGATCGCCGCCTTCGGCCGCGAATGCACCAAGGCCGGCATCTACCCCGACTCCATCGATGTCGGCGGACACCGGCTGCCCGCGTGGCGCGGCGTACCGATCTTCCCGTGTAACAAGCTCGGGATCAGCGACACCCGGACCAGCTCGATCATGCTGATGCGGACCGGCGAGGACAGCCAGGGTGTGGTCGGCCTGCACCAGACCGGTCTGCCGGACGAGTACGAACCCGGCCTGTCGGTGCGGTTCATGAACATCAGCGAGAAGGCGATCATCAACTACCTGGTCAGCGCCTACTACTCGGCCGCCGTCCTGGTTCCCGACGCCCTAGGTGTCCTGGAGAACGTGGAGATCGGTCGCGAGGGCTGACCCATGGCAACGCAGCCCTACGAGCTGCCCGACTTCTATGTGCCTTATCCCGCCAGGATCAATCCGCATCTGGAGGGAGCCCGGGCGCACAGCAAGTCCTGGGCCTACGAGTTCGACATGATCGACGTACCGCAGGAAGGTCATCACGTCTGGGACGAGCACGACTTCGACTCCCACGACTATGCCCTGCTGTGTGCGTACACCCACCCCGACGCGACCGGACCGCAGCTCGACCTGGTCACCGACTGGTACGTCTGGGTCTTCTACTTCGACGACCACTTTCTCGAGCTGTACAAGAAGACCCGGGACATTCCGGCTGCCAAGGCGTATCTCGATCGGCTGTTGTTGTTCATGCCGGCCGAAGGAGAGATCACCGAGACACCGACCAACCCGGTGGAACGCGGTCTCGTCGATCTGTGGAACCGCACGATCCCGTCGATGTCGGCGGACTGGCGGCGGCGGTTCCGGCTGACCACAGAGGCTCTACTCGCCGAGTCCCTGTGGGAGCTGTCGAATATCAGCGCCGGCCGGATCGCCAACCCGATCGAGTACATCGAGATGCGTCGCAAGGTGGGTGGCGCGCCCTGGTCGGCGAACCTGGTCGAGTACGTCACCTCCGAGGTCCCCGAGGCGATCTCGGAGACGCGGCCGATGCACGTCCTGAGCGACACGTTCTCGGACGCGATCCACATGCGCAACGACCTCTTCTCCTACCAGCGCGAGGTCGAGGTCGAGGGTGAGGTCAACAACGCGGTGCTGGTGATGGAGACCTTCTTCGGTTGCCCGACGCAACGGGCCGCGAACCTGGTCAACGACATCCTCACCTCGCGGTTGCACCAGTTCGAGAACACGGCCGTGGTCGAGGTCCCCCAACTTCTCGCCGAGAACGGGATCGATCCGCAGGGGCAGCTCGACGTACTGAACTATGTGAAAGGCCTGCAGGACTGGCAGTCCGGTGGGCACGAGTGGCATCTGCGATCGAGCCGCTATATGAACAAGGGCGGAAAGGCTGCCCTGAGCAACGGCCTGGGCAGCAACTTCGGTACGTCGGCCATGCGGATCGCCTCGTCGTTGATCGGCACCGCGCCGTACCGGATGCGCAGTCACAGCTTCACGCCGTACCAGCCGGTGGGGCCGACGACCTTGCCGGACATCTACATGCCGTTCAAGGCCAAGAGCAGCCCCCACTTGGACAGCGCGCGGTTCGCGGTCCTGGAATGGGGTGCCCAGACGGGTATCACCGACGGGACGGTCTGGGACGCCCGGATGCTCGAGGCCTTCGATCTGCCACTCTGTGCCTCCGGCATCTTCCCGGATGCTTCGGCCGACGAGCTCAACCTGGCCAGTCAATGGCTGGCCTGGGGTACGTACGCCGACGACTACTACCCGCAGGTCTTCGGTCTGCGGCGCGATCTGGCCGCCGCCAAGGCGACCACCGTACGGTTGTCGGCCCTGATGCCGCTCGACCTGGTGGGTCCACCTCCGGTGGGTCCGTTGGAGGTGTCGCTGGCCGATCTGTGGCAGCGCACGGCTGAGCCGATGTCGATGGAGGACCGCCGCACCTTCCGGCAGACGGTCGACACGATGACCGAGAGCTGGCTGTGGGAGCTGGCCAACCAGGCGCAGAACCGGATCCCCGATCCGGTCGACTACGTCGAGATGCGGCGCCGGACGTTCGGCTCGGATCTGACCATGAGTCTGTGCCGGATCGGGCACGGACGGCAGGTTCCGCCGGAGGTCTACCGGTCGCGTCCCGTGCAGGCGATGGAGAACGCCGCCGCCGACTACGCCTGCCTGCTGAACGATCTCTTCTCGTACCACAAGGAGACCCAGTACGACGGCGACTTCCACAACGCAGTGGCAGTCGTGCAGAACTTCCTGGCCTGCACCAAGGACGAGGCCGTTGCCGTCGTCAACGACTTGATGACGGCCCGGATGCAGCAGTTCGAAGCCGTCACCGAGAACGACCTACCGACCATGATCAGCGACTTCGGCCTCTCCGACGACGTCGGGCACGCCGTCCTCGGGTACGCCGAAGAACTCCGCAACTGGATGTCCGGAATCCTCGTCTGGCACGAAGGTTGTCATCGCTACAAGGCCTCCGATCTGCCACATCGCACCGCCCAACCTCACCGAATCGGTATCCCCACAGGACTAGGCACCTCAGCCTTCCGACTCGCCAGAAAGGCCGGTGCAGCATGACCGTCGACCATACGGAACAACCCCAGCTCAGCCTCGGTACGGCGGCCGCTCGCAAGCTGGCGACCACGACCAAAACCGTCCCGCAGATGCAGGGCATCACCCCGCGCTGGCTGTTGCAACAGCTGCCGTGGGTGGAGACCAAGGGCGCGACCTTCCGGGTGAACCGGCGGACCACCTTCGCGGTCGGCGACGGCCGGCTCAGCTTCTCGGTGACCGGATCGGACGTCCGGGTGATCCCGGCCGAGCTCACCGAGCTGCCGCCGCTGCGCGGGTTCGAGGACGAAGAGGTGCTGAACGCACTGGCCGAGCGGTTCCACCGCGAGGACGTGCAACCCGGTCAGGTGATCGTCGAGTTCGGCAGCCGGGTGGACGACGTCGTACTGATTGCCCATGGCAAGGTTTCGAAGACCGGAGTCGGCGAGTACGGCGCCGGCACCGACCTCGGTACCGTTGCCGACGGCGACCATCTCGGTGCGCAACTGCTGACCGAGCCCCCGGAACACCTCTGGGAGTACACAGCCAAGGCTCTGACCAGCTGTGTCGTCCTGCGGCTCAGTCGCCAGGACTTCACCGAGCTGGTCGATCGATCGGAGTCGTTGCGGACCCAGCTCGACGACTACCGGCAGCGCCCGCGGCACGCTCAGAACAAGAACGGCGAGGCGGAGATCGAGGTTGCTTCCGGTCACGCCGGCGAGGACGTGCTGCCTGGCACGTACGTCGACTACGACCCGGCACCGCGGGAGTACGAGCTCAGCGTCGCGCAGACGATCCTGCGCGTGCAGACCAGGGTCGCGGATCTCTACAACGACCCGATGGACCAGACCGAGCAACAGCTGCGGCTGACCGTCCAGGCACTCCGCGAACGGCAGGAGTGGGAGATGATCAACAACCGCGAGTTCGGCCTGCTGCACAACGCGGACTACAACCAGTGCATCTACACCCGCACCGGTCCCCCGACCCCGGACGACTTCGACGAACTGCTCACCCGGCGGCGCAAACCACGGCTGCTGCTCGCGCATCCGAAGGCGATCGCCGCGTTCGGCCGGGAGTGCACCAAGCGGCGCATCTACCCCGAGACCACGGTGGTCAACGGCAAGACCGTGCACGCCTGGCGCGGCGTACCGCTGCTGCCGTCGAACAAGATCCCGATCTCCGACACCAACACCACCTCGGTGCTGGTCCTGCGCACCGGCGCCGACGACGAGGGTGTCATCGGTCTGCACCAGACCGGCCTGCCGGACGAGTACGAACCCGGCCTGAACGTGCGGTTCCTCGGCATCAGCGACAAGGCAGTCATCTCGTATCTGGTCAGCACCTACTACTCGGTGGCTGTTCTCGTCCCGGACGCGCTGGGCGTTCTGGAAAACGTCGAGCTCGGTGGATGAGAGGTATGAGATGTCAACACTCCAAGAGACGACCAGCCAGGGTGACCGTTCGGCGGCCGAGGTGCTCGCCTGGAGCCGTGAGGTCGTCGACCCCGCGCTCCGTGCCGCGGTAGCCACCCTGCCACCGGCCACCCGCCGGATCGCCGACTACCACTTCGGGTGGGCCGACGAGGACGGCCGGCCCGCCCACGCCGACAGCGGCAAAGCGATCCGTCCGGCCCTCGTCCTGCTCACCGCCCAAGCAGTCGGCGGTACGACGGAATCCGCGCTCCCGGCCGCGGTTGCGGTCGAGCTGGTGCACAACTTCTCCTTGCTGCACGACGATGTGATGGACTGCGACACCTCGCGACGGCACCGCGCGACTGCGTGGACCGTGTTCGGGCTCGGGCCGGCCATCCTGGCCGGTGACGCGCTGCTCGGCCTGGCGTTCGACGTACTGGTCGGCAGCGGCCACCCGGCGCGCGGTGAGGCCGCGAGGATCCTCGGCGCCGCGGTTCAGGAGCTGGTCGACGGGCAGTTGGCCGATGCCGACTTCGAGACCCGGGACGACGTCGTACCGGCGGAGTGCGTGCGGATGGCGCAGCTCAAGACCGGCGCATTGCTCGGGTGCTGCACAGCACTCGGTGCGCTACTCGGCGGCGGACGGCCGGACCAGGTCGACCACCTCAGGCTGTACGGCGAGGATCTCGGGCTCGCGTATCAGTACGTCGACGATCTGCTCGGTATCTGGGGGACGCCATCAGTCACCGGCAAGCCCGTGTACTCGGATCTGACCAGGCGGAAGAAGTCGTTGCCGGTGGTCACCGCGCTCGCCTCCGGTACGCCGGCCGCCCGGGAGCTCGCCGCGTTGTACGCGAGATCCGACGAGTTGTCGCATGAGGACCTGACGACTGCGGCTGCGCTGGTCGAGACCGCGGGGGGCCGCGCGACCAGTCAGGCCCAGGCCGATGCCTTGCTGACCGCAGCTCTGGGCTCGTTGATCACCGCCGGTGCACTCGCACCCGCGTCCGCCGACCTGGAGAGGCTGGCTCGGCTCGCCACACGTCGCGATCACTGAAGGGGGGATCCGATGACGACACGAAGAACCATCCTGCTCGCCTCACCCCGGTCGTTCTGCGCCGGGGTGGAGCGGGCGGTCGACATCGTCGAACGACTGCTCGCGGCCCGCTCGGGGCCCATCTATGTCCGCAAGCAGATCGTCCACAACACCAGGGTCGTCGACGACCTTCGCATGAGGGGGGCGATCTTCGTCGACGAACTCGACGAGGTGCCGGAGGGTGCCACTGTCGTCTTCTCCGCCCACGGGGTTGCGCCGGTCGTCCACCGGGACGCCGCGCAGCGCGGACTCGACGTCGTCGACGCCACCTGTCCACTCGTCACCAAGGTGCACGTCGAAGCCCGCCGGTACGCCGCCCGCGGGGACACCGTGGTCCTGATCGGGCACGCCGGTCACGAGGAGGTGGAGGGCACGCTCGGGGAAGCGCCTGAGCAGACCGTGCTGGTGGAAACCCTCGCGGATGTCGAGGCCCTGGAGGTCGACGATCCGGACCGGGTCTCCTACCTGACCCAGACCACGCTGGCCGTGGACGAGACCACCGCCCTGATTGATGCCCTGCGCAACAAGTTCCCCGGCGCCCGGGGTCCGGACACGGCCGACATCTGTTACGCCACCACCAACCGGCAGTCCGCGCTGAGCGTCATCGCCGAGCAGGCCGATCTCGTGCTCGTGGTCGGGTCTGCCAACTCGTCGAACTCGGTGCGCCTGGTCGAGTTGGCCGAGCGGAACGGCACGACGGCGTACCTGGTGGACCGGGCGGACGACGTACCGGTGTCGTGGTTCGACGGCGTGCAGGTGGTCGGGCTGACGGCGGGGGCCTCGGCACCGCCGGAGCTGGTGAACGAGGTGATCGAGCGGATCGCGTCCTGGGGTCCGGTCGAGGTGATCGAGCACGAAGTGACCCGGGAGACCGTCCGGTTCACGTTACCCCCGGCAGTGAGGCAAGCATGAGTCTGTTCGTGAGCGGTGTGCTGTGGGTCGGCGGCATCATGATCGTCACCGGCGCCCTGGCCGTCGTGCTGCGCAAGGCCCGGCAGCGCGAGGGCCGGGAGGCCAACAACGAGGTCGCCGGACAGGTCTTCACCATCGTCGGTGGAGTCAACGTGGTGATCGCGGCGTTCGTCCTGATCTCGTTGTTCGACGGTATGGACACCGCGTCCGAGACGACGTACAACGAGGCGAACGCGCTGGTCGCGGTGAGCTGGTCCGGGAACACGCTGGCCGAGCCCACGCGTTCCAAGGTCGAGGAGCTGACCAAGGAGTACGCGACCGAGGTCGCCGAGCGCGAGTGGCCGGCGATGCGGGAGGGTCGCGACGTCGGCGCCCAGGGCTGGACGCTGCTGTCCGAGCTGCAACGCACGCTGGAGCAGGCGAAGACGACCACCCAGCGGCAGGAGGAGAGCCGGGTCCAGGCGGCCGGTCAGGTCTGGAACGTGTACCAGGCGCGGCAGGAACGGCTGAACTCCAGTGGCAGCGGCGTCAGTGCCGTGGTCTGGTTCGCGATCATGATCGGCAGCCTGATGTCGGTCGCGCTGATGTTCATGTTCGGCGGCCCGGGGCTGTACTCGTACGCGTTCATCGTGTCGATGCTGGCCGGCGCGATCGGGTTGCTGCTGTTCGCGATCTACCAGCTGCAGAACCCGTTCAGCGGTGGTGCGGACATCGGCCCGGAAGCGTTCCTGTCCGCACTCTCCCGCTTGGGCGACAGTGGGTGAGGCCCGTCGAGCACTCGCCTGCTCAGCGGTGGTCGCGCTCACCGCGGCCGGTGTTGTTCTGGTCGCCACACCCTCCGAGGCGGCGACCCCCGAGTGCTCGATCCTCGACTTCCGGTCCACCCGGCTCACGTCGATGTCCCGCCTGGTCCGGGTCGACCTGCCCGGCGGGACCTCGACCGATCTCGGCCGGCTCGACTATCAGATCCAGGCAGCTGGGTACTCGACCAGACAGGAGCTTGTCTACGGCGTCGCGACCAGGGACAACCACGGCTGGCTGCTCCACCGGCCGCGGTTGCTGAAGATCAGCAGCCGGGGAACGGTCACCGATCTGGGTGAGGTACGGCGAGGTATCGGGGGCCTCGCCGATCCGGTCGGGGGCGCGGTCTCCGGGACGAAGTTCTACGTGCGGGATGTACATCGGCTCTTCACGATCGACATCGATCCGGGGAGTCCGACGTACCGGAAGGTGGTGAGTGATGTGCGATTGAAACCTGTGAGCCTGGGGCTGTCGATGGACGACTTCGGGGCGTCGCCGGTGAGCGGCAAGCTGTACGGCATCTCGACGGCCGGGGGCACCGCGAAGCTGGTGAGCCTGGACCCGGCGAGTGGCTCGGTGCGGACCGTCGCGTCGGTGCCAGGGATCCCTCGGTATCACTCGTACAGCTCGGTGGTGGTGGGGGCGTCGGGGGTGTACGCCGTTCACACCGGGCACGGGCGGCCGAGCCGGGCGTTCCGGATCGGTTTCGACGGGTCGTCGCGGGAGATCGCGTCCTGGCAGCCGGTGGCGTTCAGCGAGGCCGCGGGCTGTCTGCCGCGCGTCGCGCCGCCGCCGACTACACCGACGCCGACACCTCGTCCGCCGACACCTCGGCCGACCCCTCGGCCGACGCTGACGCCCACGCCGCCGGCACCGCGGCCCACCCCTACGCGTGAGGCTACGAGACCCGCCGACCCGGTGCCGCCGCGACCGACCCCAACGCCTGCTCGCACACCTACGCCGACGCCGACCTTTGATCCGCAGGTGGTTGCGCCACCACCGAGCCCGACGCCGACTCCGACCCCAACGCCGACACCGCGCCCGCCGATTCCGGCGGACGAGAAGGAGTTCGTCGCGGCTCAACAGGCAGCAGCCCGGCCGCCGGAGGCAGACCGCACAGTTCAGGTACTGCGGCGCTGGTCGCTGGCGACCATGATCCTGATCATGTTCGGCGGGGCGTCCTTGGCGGCCGTGCGCAGAATGCGGCGCTCGTGAACGCGCCCTGCGTCGAAGCCCGGCGCGAGCACGAACTCGGCGTACTGCACGATGCCTTGAGCAACGACTCCGGACTCATCCTGGTGGTCGGCGAATCCGGAGTAGGCAAGACGCATCTGCTGCGCCAGGTGGCCTCCCGGCATTCGGTGCCGTGGTTCATCACCCAATGCCTGGCCGGTACGTCGTCACTCGCTGCACTGCTCGAGGTTCTCGGTGTCGACCCGGCGGAACCCGATCGGCGCGGTGCCGTCCTGCGCGGACTGGCGCAGCTCGGTCCGATCGTGATCGCGGTGGAGGACCTGCAGTGGGCCGACCCGGAGACCTTACGGCTGGTGCGGTTCGTCGCCGCCCGAATACCGAAGGGTGTGCACCTGGTCGTGACGTGCCGGCCGGAGGCCATCGAGGCGGGCTTCCTCGCCGAACGGCTGACCGAGATCCGGCTCGGTCCGCTCGACGCCGACGAGGTTCAGGCGGTGGCTGCTCATCAGCTGGGTGGGCACCAACTGTCACCGACCTTGGCCGAAGAACTCACCCGACATAGTGGCGGACTTCCCTTTGCCGTGCTGGAGTTTCTGCGCACCATCAAACCTGGTTCCTCGGTGGAGAACGAGGTGCGACGGGCCCTCGTCGAGACGGCCCCGCCGGTGGCGTTGCGGGCGTCGTTGGGAATCCGGATGCGCGAAGTACCGGAGTCATGTCGACATGTCGTTCGGGCTGCTGCGGTGTTGACGACTGCTGCTCCGGAGCACCTGCTCGGCACCGTGGCCGGGTTGACCGGTCCGACCTTGACGGCCGCGATCGACCACGCGCTGACGACCGGACTGCTGCACGAGCGGCGCCCCGGACTCTACGACCACCGGCACACGCTGGCTCGGCGTGCCGTGCTGGCGATGCTGCCGCCGGACGAGTTGCGGCGGCTGCATCGGCAGGCAGCCAGGGCGTTGATGGGGATCACGCCACCACCGCACGCACGGATCGCCGAGCATGCCCGGAGGGGTGGCCTGCTCGGCACTTGGCTGACCCACGCCGAGCTGGCCGCCGACCATTCAGTGGCCAGCGGCAACCTCATGGCCGGGGCCGACCAGCTCACCGCGATGCTGGAGGTGACCGCCTTACCGTGGACGGATCGGGCCCGGCTGGCCACGAAACTCGGGCGGACGGCGCTGGCCGACAACGCGCGGTGGGGCGACGTCATCGCCGTACTGAGTGAGGTGCTGGCCGAGTCCGAGGTTGCCGGGGTGACGCGGGGCCGGCTGCGGTTGATGCTCGGGCTGTTGCTGCACGACCGGGCCGGTGACATCCGGTCGGGTCGGCGGGAGCTGTGTGCGGCGGTGCCGGAGCTGGATGGTGATCCCGGGTCGATCGCTTGGGCGCTGTCGGTGCTGGCGGTTCCGACCCATGGTGGTGAGCCGATCGCCCAGCAGCGGGTCTGGTTGCGCCAGGCCCGATCGCTCGTGCAGGAGACGGTCGACGGGGTGACCCGGTACGCCGTACGGACGAACGAGGCTCGTTTCCGCCTTGCCACGGGTGAGTTGGATCCGGCACCTGGTGCCGAGGCGGCCGCGGCGCGTGCCTGGCTCGGTCAGCGGCAGACGTTTGCGAATGTGAACACGGATCGGTACTCGCGGGCGGTGGTCGCGGCCGCACAGGTGCGGGTCGCGTTCGCGGCGGCCGATTGGGCGACTCTCGAGGAACGGTTGACGCGAGCAAGGGCTGCCGCCGCTGGTCTGCCACTGGTGCTGGCGGAGCTGGACCTGATCGACGGACGGCATCGGCTGGCTCGGGGCAATGTTGCTGAGGGCAAGGAGATGCTCGAGACCGTGATCGCCCGGACCTCGCTCGGACCGTGGCCACTGCATGCTGCGGCCGTTGCCGCGTGCCCCGATGCGGGTTTCGAGCAGTGCCTGGACATCGTTCGGCGGAAGGGGTTGTGGGCGGTCTCCGGGGACCTGGTGATTCAGGTCTGTACGACGCTGATGCGGGCGGATCGGGTCGAGGAGGCGACGCGCTTGGCCGACGAGTTCGCCGAGTCGGTCGGGGATGTGAACGCTCCCGCGGCTGCTGCAGCGGCCGCGCTGGTCGATGCCGTCGTACGGCCGTCAGTTGCTGCCTTCGGTCAGGCAGCGGCGCAGTACGGCGCTCTGGGCTGGCGATACTACGAGTGTCTGGCGCGTGAGCAGCTCGGGCACTACCTGCTGAGCCAAGGGGACGCCGAGCACCTGACTACGACGTCTCGCAAATACGACGCTCTGGGCGCGCGCGGTGACGGTGAGCGGTGCCGGGATGCCTTGCGGGCGGCGGGTTTCGCGGCTCCACGGAAGCGGGGGCGGCGCGGCTACAACAACAAGCTGTCCCCGCGGGAGCTCGAGGTGGCCCGCCTGGCCGCGCAGGGCCTCACCAACCGTGAGATCGCCGTCCAGCTCGAGCTCTCGGTCAGCACCATCGAGGACCACATCACGAGCACCTTCCGCAAGCTCGGGGTGGCCCGCCGCAGCAGCCTGGGACCGTTGCTCTGAGCCCCCATGTCCGGACATATCAGGGCCGGAGGGTGTTAGATCTGCGGAAACGGGTAATGGCGGGGGCGCAAGGTCCACGAACCATCGACAGGAACGGGGAAAGACGATGGGTATTTTCGACAAGGCCAAGGACGCCCTCGGCGAGCACGGCGACAAGGTGGACGAGGGTATCGAGAAGGCCGGTGACTTCGCCGACGAGAAGACCGGCGGCGAGCACGCGGACAAGATCGACCAGGGCCAGGAGTTCGCCAAGGACCGCCTCGGCAACCTCGGCGGCAACCAGGACGACAACGCCTGACCTTCCGAGCGGCCGCTCGCTCCCGCCTTAATTGACGCGGGAGCGGCGGCGCTTGGGGTTGCAGCCTTGGATCACCGGGATGCCGGGGACCGACTGGGGCTCGGGCGGTACGACGGGACGGTCGGCCGCGAGCACCAGGATCCCGCGCTGGTTCAGGCGGCTGTATTTCGAGTACGGGTCGTCCGGATCGCCGAGCAGGTCGAGGTTCAGCACGATCACGGCCGAGACGTGCTCCTCGGTCGACGCGGCCTCCAGTAGTACGGCGAAGCCGTCCGGATCGGTCAGCGCGTCGTCGACGTGCACGGTCCCGAGCGTGTGTCCCTGAGCTCGCGCGGCCTCGGCGAGCAGCTGTTGCTCCATCCCGATCTCGAAGTGGCGTAGCGAGCATCGCCTGTGCACGTAGCCCAGAGCGAGCGGCATCGGCCGGCTGATCATCATGGTCTACTCACCCCCGTCCGGTGATTGCACCGACCGGGCAAGCCGGTGCACCTGCCGCCGCGTTGCTGGGTACAGCTCGGCGTACGTGCGGAACAATGTCTCGTAGGTGGAGGCGGTCGCCGGGTCCGGGCGGACGGTGTGATCGAGCTCCGCCCAGTCGGTGTCCGGGGCAACCAGTCCGACTCCGATCGCGGCCAGCAGCGCGTCGCCGTACGGGGCGCCGATGGTCTGCGCTGGTACTTGTTGCTCGAGGCCACTGATGTCGCTGACGATCTGCGTCCACAGTCCGCCTTGGGTGCCACCGCCGACCGCGACAACGCGCGCCGGTTGACCGGCCGCGGCCTCGAACTCGGCCACGATCTGGCGGACACCACAGGCAATGCCTTCGTACGTCGCACGCAGCAGATGGCCGCGTCCGTGGCGCAGGGTCAGTCCGGCGATCACACCGCGCGCCAGCGGGTCGTAGATCGGGGTGCGTTCACCGCTGAAGTACGGGAGCATCACCAGGCCCTCACTGCCGGCCGGCACCGCTGCGGCCTCGGTCACCAACGTCTCGAACGGCACTCCCCCGGTCAGATCCTGCAACCAGGTGGTGATGATCCCGGAGGTCGCCATACCGGCGGCCAAGGTGTGTGAGGCCCGCTCGACGCCGGAGGTGGTCCAGAGCCCGCGCACGCTGGTCGGTGCGGCCAGTACCTGGACGAAGAACATCGTTGAGCCGTACATCAGCATCAGGTCGCCCGGCTTCCGGACGCCGACGCTGAAGGCCTCGGCCCAGGCATCGACCGTGCCTGCGACGACCGGTGTGCCCTTGGCCAGACCGGTCGCGGCAGCGGCTGCTTCATGCACGATGCCAACCTGCTCGGCCGGCCACACCAATCGCGGCAAGGCCAGGCCAGGCAGCACTTCCTCAACCCAGTCGGTGGCCCACTGTTGCTTCTGGATGTCGTAGAAAGGGTCGCACTGGCTGGCAGTGTGGTGGTCGAGCACCCACTCACCGGTCAGTTGCGCGACAACGTACGTGTGCGCGCTGAACCACCGGTCATCCGGTCGCCACTCGGAATCCGCCTCACGCCGAAGCCAGGCCAGCTTCGGGCCGATCGCCTGGCTGGACAGGTCCTTGCCACAACGAGCCAGGATCGCCTCCGCACCGAGCCGCTCGGTGATCTCGTCAATCTCCACCGTCGCGCGGGTGTCGACGCCGTACAGGATGGCTTTGCGGCGCGGTTTGAGATGGTCATCGGTCTGTACGACGCAGGGCCCGAGGCCGGAGATGCAGACGGCAGCAATCCTGGTGTCGGGGTTTGCTGCGGTGAGCTCACGCAGCACCTCGACGACATCACCCCACCAGTCCCGCTCGGCATCCATCTCCGCCCACCCCGGCTGCGGAAACGTCGGCGCATGATCGCGCCGCGCGATCGCCACCACAACGCCATCGGTCGTGGTCAGCACACCCTTGGTGCTGCCCGTGCCGATGTCGACGCCGATCACGTGACTCATGCGGTCACTCTCCGGCGTGGGCGGAAGCCGGACAAGGCTGTTCCCCAGGTGTTCAGCAAGACCATGGTTACCAGCAACAAGCCTTGGCAGATGTTCACCACATGCGAGCTGACACTGAGGGACAGCAGGCCGGCGCCGAGGAGCTGCATCGCGATCGCTGCGATCACCACACCGGCGACAGTCAGGTAACCGCCTTCCGGATCCACTCCGGCCAGTACGGCGATCACGACGGCCAGCAGCACGTAGGACGAGCCGTAGTCCGAGTTCGCGCCACCGGCTCGCGCGGAGATGATCAGACCGGCCACCCCACCGAGTGCACCGCTCATCACGTACGTCGCCAGCAGCACGCGGGCCCGACGGATACCACTGAAGTCGGCGGCGGTCGGATTCGCGCCGACCAACCGCATCCGGAACCCCAGCGGGGTCTTCGCGACCACGGTCCCGACGACCACCGCGGCCATCAGCATCACCCAGAAGATCAGCGGTACGCCGGCCACCGTGAGCAAGGCGATTCGGGTGAACGAGTCCGGGAGTCCCTTGATCACAGTCCCGCTCGACGCGACCAACGCGAGTCCTGAGAACAGCTGTCCGGTCGCAAGCGTGGCCAGGATCGGCGGGACGTGTTTGTAGCCGACGAGCAGGCCGTTGACTGCTCCACAGGCCAGTGCGACGCCGACCGCGGCCAGCATCGCCAGACCGGGCGGCTGATGGCCGTTCGTCATGATCAGCGCGGCGACGACGCCGGACAGGTTCGCGATCGATACCACGGACAGGTCGATTCCGGCGGTCAGCATGGTCAACGCCATGGCCAGGCTCAGGATCGCCACCTCGGGTGACGCCAGTTCGACGTACTGGAGGTTCTGGCCGCTGAGGAAGACCGTGGGGTTCAGGATGCCGAACACGACGACGATCGCGACCGCGACCACCAGCAGCCGGATGAAGCTGGCCCGGGTTCCCATGGTGAGCAGCACCCTGCGGAGGCGCTCAGGCATTGGTCACCTCCGGCGCCGGTGCATCCAGGATCGGCCGGATCCGTTGCCGGCGGCTGATCGCGGTCTGCAGGAGGATGCCGCCGATCAGCAGTGCGCCGACCGCCGCGCGCTGCCAGATCGTCGGGATGCCGAGCGGAACGAGCGATGCGGTCACGAGTGAGATCAGCAGTACGCCGAGCACAGCGCCGCGGACGGTGCCTTTACCTCCGGCGATTGCAACGCCGCCAAGAACCACCGCGGCCAGGGTGTCGAGCTCGCGGCCCATGAAGGTGGTCGGGTCGGCCCGTCCGCTCAGCGTGACCGAGACGATCCCGGCGAGCCCAGCGACCGCACCGGCGATCGCGAACACCAGCACGCGCGTGCGTGGCACCGAGATCGCCGCTCTTGAGGCCGCCTCCGCGTCACCGCCGACCGCGAAGACACTGCGCCCGGCGATCGTGAAGTGCAGGAACGCCCACACCAGCACGCACACCACGAGCACGAGCAGGATCAGCACGTTCAGGCTGGTGATCCCGCGGACCTCCCCCTTCACGGTGATCAGGTGCGTCGTACCGAGCGTCTGCAACGGTTGCGGCAGGGTCGAGATCACCTCACCGCCGACGAAGGCGAACATCGCCCCGAGGTAGATCGAGCTGGTCGCCAAGGTCGCGATCAGCACCGACGTCCGGGCCACGATCACCACGGCCGCGTTGATCAGGCCGAGTCCGAGGCCGATCGCCGTACTGATCGCGAAGATCACCACGGCACTGCCGCCCTGCGGGCCGTACTTGATCGTGGCGTAGGCGGAAAGGATGCCGACGGCAAGGAACGAGACGTCGATCCCGCCGGAGACCAGGACCAGCATCACGCCGACCGCGAACAGCATCCCGACCATCGAGGCGGTGAGCACGTTGAAGAGGGTCTGCAGGCCGAAGAAGTCCGGGAACTTCAGGCTGACCCCGAGGATCAGGAGCACCATCAACCCGACCAGGAGGAGCTCCTGGTTCGCCATCACTCGTCTCACGCGGTCACCGCCGCGACCACGGTGTCTTCGCGCAACTGGTCGCCGCTGAGCTCGCGGACGATCCGGCCGCTGCGCACGACGAGCACGCGGTGGCACATCGAGATCAGCTCGGGGACGTCGTCGCTGATGATCAGGACGCCGAGGCCCTGCAGGGACTGGGCATTCAGTTCGCCGAGGATGTCGAACTTGCTGCCGACATCGACACCGACGGTCGGACCGTTCAGGATCAGCACCTTCGGTTCGCCGACCAGCCACTTGCCGAGCAGTACCCGCTGCGCGTTACCACCGGACAGCGAGCGGACCGGGTCGGTCAGCTTGCCGAGCTTGATCCGCAGATCGCGGACCACCCGCGCCTTCCGCCGTTCGATCGCTTGCGAGCTGAGGAAGCCGCGCCGGGCCGGGAGATGGGTCGCGACGATGTTGTCGCCGATGGGCTGGTCGAGGAACAGACCTTGGGTCAACCGATCCTCGGGTACGTACCCGATCCCGGCGGCGACCGCATCGGCGAGGGCGTTGATCGGGGTCGGCCTGCCGAGCACCTCGATCGTGCCGGTCTGGGCGGGCTTCACGCCACAGATCGCCTCGGCGATCTCGGTCCGCCCGGAACCGAGCAATCCGGCCAGGCCGACGATCTCGCCCTGACCGACCTCCAGATCCACATCCGCGAACAGCGGCGCCCGGCCGAGACCGGTCACCTTGAGCGCCGGGGCGCGGCCCTTGTTCCGGGGTGCGACCCGGTCGAAGCTCTGGCTGCCGCGTCCGGTCATCGTCTCGGCCAGCGATGCGTGGGTGAACTCGTCCGGCCGGCCACTCGTCACGACCGCACCGTTGCGCAGGACCGTGACGCGCTCGGCGATCGAGAAGATCTCCTGCATCTTGTGCGAGATGAACGCCAGCGCGACCCCGGCCTGCTTCAGCCGGCCGACCGCCGCGAACAGCGCGTCCACCTCCTTCCAGGTCAGTGCGGTCGTCGGTTCGTCCATCGCGATGAACTTCGCCTCGTGCGCGAGCGCCCGCGCGATCGCGGTCAGCTGCCGCTCCGCCACGGTCAGCTCGCCGACCGGGATGTCCAGCTCGATCTCCACCCCGAGCCGTACGACGGCCCGCTCCGCCAGAGCGCGGGCCGCCGTACGGGAATAGAGACGCCGGCCGCCGGCTACCGAGCCGGGCAGGGCGATGTTCTCGGCCGCGGTCAGATTCGGCATCAGGCTGAAGTCCTGGTAGATGACCTCGATCCCGGCCGACAGCGCCTGCCGCGGCGTGAGGTGGTCGTACGCCGTACCCTCCACGATCACCTGACCCGAGGTCGGCCGGTACGCGCCGCTGATCACCTTCAGCAGCGTGGACTTGCCGCAGCCGTTCTCCCCCACGATGCAGTGCACCTCGCCGGGGCCGAACGCCACGCTGACGTCCGTCAGCGCCTGGACGCCTCCGAAGCGCTTGGAGACGCCGACCGCCTCGACGATGGGTGCTGACATCTGTGCCCGTTCAGAAGTCGTGGATGCTTCGTTACCTCAGAAGTCGTAGTTGCCTCAGAAGTCGTAGTTGCCGACGTCGGCCTTGGTCAGCTTCAGCTGCGCGTTCCCGAGGAACACCTTGGGGTTCTGCGGCGAGACCGTGAGCTTTTCATAACCCTTCACCCCCAGGTTCGTCCCTTCGGCGAGCGGCTTGCCCTCGACGATCAGCTTGGCGGCGCTCAGCATCGCCTCGCCGGCCAGCTGCGGGTCCCACAGGTAGATGGCGTCGATCGAGCCGTCGTCGACGAACGCCTTGGTCTGCGACGGTACGCCGGTGCCGAACACGCAGGTGTCGTTCTGCAGCCCGGCCTCCTTGATCGCGCGGGCGATCCCGGGGACATCCTCCGACGACCCACCCTGGAAGCCGGCCAGCTTCGGGTGCGCCTGGAGCAGCTCCTTGGCCTTGCGGTACGCCTGGTCGCCGTTGTTGTTCGACTCGACCGGCGTACTGACCCGCTTCATGCCGGGGAACTTCTGCTGCTGCAACTCGTAGCCCGCGGTCGCCCAGGCCATGTGCGTCGCGGCGGTCAGCGTGCCGACGAACTGGACGTACTCGCCGCTGCCCTTCATGCAGGCCGCCAGGTCGCCCATGATCGTCTGGCCGTACGTCGCGTTGTCGAACGCCTCGATATCCGCGTCGACGTCGGTCAGGGCCGGCGCCTCGTGGGTGACGACCTTGATCCCGGCCGCCCGCGCCTGCTTGATCACCGGGATCACCGATCCGGGGTCCGACGGCACGATCGCCAGCGCCGCCGGCTTCTGTGCGATCAGGCCCTGGATCAGGCTGACCTGCTGCTCGGGGCTGTTGGTCGACGGTCCGGTCTGGGTCGCGGTCACGTTGGCGGTGGTCGCGAACTGCTTGACGCCCTGGTTCATCCGGTCGAACCACGCAATGCCGGTCAGCTTGACCACATTGATGTAGGCGCCGCCCGCACTGGATGAGGAGGAGGGGTTTCCGGCGGGCGGCGCCGTCTTTCCCTGGTCTACCGTTCCGCATCCGGCCAGCATTGCAATCAGTACAACGCCGGGCACTAGCAGTGACCGCTTCTTCATGCAAAACTCCTCTGGCGCGATCGGCAAACCAGCGCTTGTTTTCGCACGTTTCCGCACGAATCGCTGCACGAATTCGTGCAGCGTGCCTCACTCTGGCGGCTGGTTCCGGTCTATGTCAATGGTGAGTGACGACCCGATTTCGGGCAGTTAGAACCTTACCGGGCCGGTGACCGATGGTTTACAGTCGAGCACCACGGCGTGAGGAAGGTGACGGATGCGGTTACGGCTGAATACGCGCCAGCGCGCGATCCTCCGTGAGGTCGAGGGTCGCGAGTACGTCGAGGTCAAGGATCTGGCCAACCGGCTCGACGTGGACGTCTCGACGATCCGCCGGGACCTGCAAGGACTCGTCGCCGACGACCTGGTCGAACGCCTCCACGGTGGCGTCCGCCGCCGTACCGCCGACAGTCCGCCGGTCGCCTTCGCCACCACCCCCGACAGCGGCGTCGACGCCATCGCGCACACCGCCCGCCGGATGGTCCGCAACGGCGACCGGATCGCCCTCGGCGCCGGCATCTGCATCGACCGCCTGGTCAGCACCCTGCTCGACGTCGAGGACCTGACCGTCGTCACCACCGACCTCCAGTCAGCCGAGCGCCTCAGCCGGCAGCCCAACATCCGCGTCGTCATCGCCGGCGGCGAACTCCGCGACGCCCCCGGCTCCACCGTCGTCTCCGGCGCCGCCACCGCCGAGTTCCTCGCCGCCCAGCAAGCCGACTGGGTCTTCCTCGAGGTCGACGGCATCCACCCCTTCGCCGGTATCACCACCTCCCACGCCTGGCACGTCTCCACCGCCAGAGCCCTGCTCTCCGCCGGCGACCGCCGCGTAGGCCTGGCCCGCTCCCAAGCCTTCGGCGCCCGCTGCGTCGGCTTCATCGCCGAAGCCTCCGAGCTGGACCTGGTCATCACCGACGACCGCCTCACCGACGCCGAACTCCCCGCCTTCGCCGGCCGCATAGTCCGAGCCTCCCTCGACCCCACCGACGACTGGCGCACCGAACAACCCCCGACCTACCACCCACCCCGCCGCCTGTAGCCGGTCCGGGCTCCTTAGGCGGAGGTGGCGAACTGGGTTGTGTGGAGTTCGGCGTACAGGCCGGCGGCGGCTAGGAGCTCTTCGTGGGTGCCGTGTTCGCGGATTTGGCCGTTGTCGAGGACGAGGATCTGGTCGGCGTTGCGGATTGTGGACAGGCGATGGGCGATTACCAGGGAGGTCCGGCCGACGAGGGCGTTGGCCAGGGCGGCTTGTACGGCGGCCTCGGACTCGGAGTCGAGGTGAGCCGTGGCCTCGTCGAGGATGACGATCGACGGGGACTTCAGGAGTAGGCGGGCAATGGCGAGACGCTGGCGTTCGCCACCGGACAAGCGGTAGCCGCGGTCGCCGACGACGGTGTCGAGGCCGTCCGGGAGGCTGTCGATCATGGTCGCGATCTGGGCCGCGGCGAGCGCGTCGTGCAGCTCGGCGTCGGTTGCGTCGGGGCGGGCGAGGAGCAGGTTGGAGCGGATCGTGTCGTGGTACATGTGCGAGTCCTGGGTGACGACACCGATCACGTCATGCAGTGAGCGTTGGGACACCTCGCGGACGTCGTGCCCGCCGACCAGGATCGCGCCGCCGGTGACGTCGTACATGCGGGAGACGAGCGAAGCGAGGGTGGTCTTGCCGGCACCGGATGGGCCGACGACGGCCACCATCTCGCCGGGGCGGACCGAGAAGCTGACACCCTTGAGCACCTCTTCACCGGTCTCGGCCGACAGCGTCGCCACCGACTCGAGCGAGGCGAGTGAGACCTCGGCCGCGGACGGGTAGTGGAAGCGGACCTGGTCGAATTCGATCGACGGCTCGACGTCGGGCGGGAGCTCCTTCGCATCCTTGCGGTCGGCAACCATCGGTGGCAGGTCGAGGACTTCGAGCACCCGCTCGAAGCTGACCAGCGTGGTCATGATGTCGACCTGGACATTGGAGAGCGCGGTCAGCGGGCCGTAGAGCCTGGCCAGGTAGGCGGTGAGCGCAACGACCGTCCCGATCCCAAGAGCACCCTGTACGGCGAAGACGCCGCCGACGCCGTACACGAGTGCCACGGCGAGCGCCGCGACCAGAGTGAGCGAGACGCGGAAGATCCCGGCGTACATGGACGTCGTGACGCCGATGTCGCGCACGCGGGCGGCCTTGTCGGCGAAGTCCTTGGACGACTCCTGGCTGCGACCGAAGATCTTGGCCAGCATCGCGCCGGCGACGTTGAAGCGCTCGGTCATGGTCTGTGCCATGGTCGCGTTCAGCCGGTACGTCTCGGCCGTTGCCTCGCGCAACCGACCGGCCATCAACCGGGCCGGGAGAATGAAGAGCGGCAGCAGGACCAGCGCGAGCAGGGTGATCTGCCACGACATCACGAACATCGCGGCGAGTACCAAGGTGACGCTGAGGACGTTGCTGACGACGTTCGACAGGGTTGAGGTGAAGGCTTGCTGCGCGCCGAGGACGTCCCCGTTCAGACGCTGGATCAGCGCACCGGTCTGGGTGCGGCTGAAGAAGGCGATCGGCATCTGCTGCACGTGGTCGAACACGGAGGTGCGCAGGTCGTAGACGAGCCCCTCGCCGATCCGCGCGGAGAACCAGCGCTGGGCCAGCGTGACGGCACCGCTGACGATCGCGAGCAGAGCCACGACGAGCGCGAGCCAGATGACGAGTGCGGTGTCCTTGGGCACGATGCCGCGGTCGATGATCGCGCGGTACAGCAGCGGGGTGGCCGCGCCGGCGCTGGCGTCGATCGCGACGAGGACGAGGAAGGCGGCCAGGTAGCCGCGATAGGGAACGGCGAAACCGGCGATGCGGCGCAGGGTGCCCGCGGAGAGTTTGTGGTGCCGGACGGAGGAGTCCTTCAGCAGTGAGCGCATCGCCCGTCCACCGCCGCCTCCTGCACCCGGCATTCCGGAGATCTGTGACATCGAGGCCTTTCGGTTCAGGATCAGATATGCTGAGGTTAACTCACTATGAGGCAAACTCACAAGACCTCTCCCCGATAGGCTCACCCCCGTGAATGCGTCCGACGACACCGCGGAACAGATCGCCGCCCAGCTGGACGGCATCGTGCGGAGGCAGCGACGTGCCGCGAAGGCCGAGGTCGAAGGCCTCACCCACGGCCGCTTCCGCGTCCTGCGCACACTCGACCAGGCCGACCGTCCACTCCGCCTGAGCGAGCTCGCCACCCAGCTCGGCATCGTCCCCCGCTCGGCCACCTCGGTCGTCGACGACCTCGAGGCCGGCGGCCTCCTCGCCCGCCAGCCCGACCCACACGACCGCCGCGCCACCCTGGTCGCCCTCACCCCGGCCGGCACCGACCTGCTCACCAAGTTCCGCCGCACCCGCCGCGACGCGATGGTCACCCTCCTCGACCGCCTCACCCCAGCCGAACAGTCCACCCTCCTAGGCCTACTGAACCGCCTCGCCGACGACTGACAGCCTCCCTGAGGTCGGGTACGGCGATCGATAACATCCGAGCGTGCTAAGCGCTCTGCTGGACGGCGTCACGCGAGTGCTACTCGCGGCGGCCGGAATCGTGCTGCTGCCAGTGCTGTGGGTCGAGAACTTCCTGGTCACCTGGACAATCCCGTCCCTGATGGTCTGGGACGTCCTGGCGCTCGCCTTTCTGGCCCGGCAGGTGTGGATCATGCGGCGCGGTCGTGCCGCGGCCGACACCGAGGGGACACCAGCCTGGTTGCTGTCGGCACGGTTGATGCGACTGCGCTACGGGGCATTGCTCATAGCCAGTGCCGCCGGACTGTCGAGCGGGCTGCTGATCGTGGCGGTAGACAGGGACGACGACGGCACCCAGTGGGATCTCTGGATCGTCCGCTTGCTGGCCGCGACGACCGTCGTACTGGCTTGGCTGATTCTGCATGTCGGGTATGCCATGCACTACGCGAACATCTACTTCAGCACCGGCCACGGCATCGCGTTCCCGGGAACCGGTACGCCGAACTTCCTCGACTTCGCGTACTTCGCATTCACGATCGGGGCGACGTTCGCGACGTCCGATGTCGAGGTCACCAACCGGCGGGTCCGGCATGCGGTGATCTGGCATTCGGTGCTGTCGTTCTTCTACAACGCCGCCGTGCTAGGTATCGCGATCGGGGCCTTCACCGGGAAGTGAAGGCCCCTGGCGCGGTCAGCTCCGCAGGTGGTTGATGATGCCGTCGATGTCTTCGATCATGCGGTTGGCACGGATCTCGTGGCCGCCGCCGTCCTCGTACGCCGTGAAGTGGATGCCGGCCTGGTGGAGGGCGGCGCGGAACTCGCGCTGACCGGCCAGGACCTGGGTCTCGTTGGCGTAGTTGAAGGGGTCGGGACCGGGAGAGGTTCCGGCGACCAGGAAGATGCGTTTGCCACGGTAGCGTTCGATGTTCTGCATCGGGTTGTCCATGGTGACTCGATGCTCGTCCCACGGGACGCCGTACACGGTGCCGCCGTTGAGGTCGACGGTCGCCGACGAGGCGTTGGCCCAGTGGACGACCAGGCCGTTGTCGCGGCGGACGCTGGCGGGGCCGGAATGTGAGCTGACGGAGGCGAAGTGACCGAAGTACTTGGCGGTGTACTTGAGCGCTCCGAAGCCACCCATCGAGAACCCGGAGACCGCGCGCCCGGCGAACTCGGCGTACGTGCGGAAGTTGGCGTCGATCCACGGGATCAGCTGGTTGATGTGGAAGCTCTCCCAGTTGCGTGGGCCGACGTTGGTGGTGACCGGGTTGGAGTACCAGCCGGCCTTCCCGCCGTCCGGCATCACGACGATGACCGGCTTCCCCGCGGTCCAGGCGCGGACCCCGGCGGCGTCGAAGGTGATGAAGTCCTGCAGACCCCCGTGCAGCAGGTAGAGAACGGGATAACGCCGGCCACCACTGTTGTGATAGCCATCGGGCAGCAGCACGTTCACCGCGGGCTGCCAGCCGATCTCGGCGGTCTGGAAGCGGTAGTACCACATCCGCGGATCCGACTGGTTGCTGTCGACGACATGCAAGTCGGCGGCGCTGGCCGCGGCGGAGGTAGCCAGAATGGTTCCGGCGCCGAGGCCGGTCGCGACGGTCAGTCCGCCGGCGGCCTTGAGCAGAGTTCTCCGGGTGGGGCGGTGCTCACTCACCATGATCTCCTGGGGAGAGTAGGAACAGTCACCGTAGGTCACGGTGCAGATCTAAGTTAGTACCATAACTTAGGGGTCAGCAGACTCGGAGGAGGGTTGTGACAGGGACTTCGCCCCGGCGCAAGACCGGTGGCCGGCAGGCCCAGATCGGGCTCACGGACATCGAGCGCGAAGGGCTGCGCCTCGGCCTCGCGAACCTCACCGTGAACGGCGTCGCCGGCGCGCTCGGTGTCACCCCGGCCGCGCTGTACCGCCATGTCGACGGCAAGTTCGGCCTGGAGTCGGTCGTCGGCGAGGCGGTCCTCGCCGCACTGCACATCGTCGACGACCCGGCCGACGATCTGGACGCCCACCTGTTGTCGTTCGCCCAGCAGATCCGCGTCTTCGTCCTCGACCGGCCCGGACTGGCGGCGTACATGCAGACTCTGTTCCCGCGCGGTGCTTCCGGGTTGCGGCTCCAGCGCGAGGCGGTCGAGGCGCTCGGACGACGTGGGTACGGCGCTGCCGGCGCGGTGATGTTGTCGGGAACGGTCGCCTCCCTCGCCATCAACCTGACCGCCGCCGAGGAGCGGCACCGCCCGTACCACGACGGCGGCCCGCAGCAACGGGAACTCGAGAAGGTCTACGCGCTGCTCGCGACCGACGAGGTCCTCGCACCCGTCCACGCGGAACTGCCGGCCATCTCCAGCGACGACTACTTCCTGATGGTGATGACCGCCTGCATCCGTGGCCTCACCACCGCAGCCCCGCCCAACCGGCCGGTGATCGAGATCCTCACCGATCTCGGCCTGACCGATTGAGCGGTTCGCTCAATCGACGGGGTCCGCGGCAGAAGCGGTGGTTTGGTCAGGGCATGCGTATTGCGAAGACATCACCCGCCGAGGCGGCCCAGTTGTTGCGGGAGGACCAAGGCCTGCTGCTGGCTGCGGTCGACGGGCTGACCGAGGACGAACTGCGAGCGCCGTACCAGCTGAGCGCGGGACCGCTCGGCCACTTCTGCGACTCGTTGCACGACCTCGTCGGCCATGTGCTGATGTGGGACGAGATCACCCTCGCCGTCCTGTGCGACGCCCGGAACAGGCGACTGCACTGGAGTCTGGATCCGCGTTGGGAGACCCCCGAGATCGGCAGCGCGCTGAATGTCGGCGGTGTCGAGGCCGGTCGGCACCTCCCGCCGCAGTTGACCTTGCATCGCTACCGCAGCGTCGGCGCTGCGCTGCTGGCCGAGATCGAGCAGTACGACGACGCTGCGTGGAACGATCCGGCAACGGGCGGCGGGTACGACGGTGGGATCGGGGCGCTGACCGAGTACGTGTCGACTCCGCCAGGACACGGGGTCTTCGGGCACGCGGCGCGTCACCTGAAGGCCGCATGAACACGCTAGTTGCCGAGAGCATCGACAGCCTGGTCTTCGCCGGTGAGACCCAGGCTCTGCTCAACCGCTTGGCCAACGAGCCGGCCGGTCCTGAGCTCGATCCCTACGAGGCTCTGCTGAAGGATCGCTTGGAGCTCCCGGACCCCGAGCTGGCCGGCACCGTCGATCCGCGGACGAACCCGCGCGATCTCCGGATCGACCTGCCGGGACGCGCACTCGAGGCGCGCGTGTATCAACCGGTTCACACCACCAGACCGGCGCCGGTGGTTCTCTGGCTGCACGGCGGCGGATTCATCGGCGGTCACCTCCGCGACATCGAGTACGCGACCTCCGGGATCGCTGCTGCCGGCAACGTTGTTGTTGTCTCCCTCAACTATCGACTGGCACCGGAGAACCCTTACCCAGCTGGGCTTGACGACGCCGTCGAGACCCTGAGCTGGATCCGCGAACACAGCGTCGACCTGAACGGCGACGGCCGGATCGCGGTCGGTGGTCAGAGCGCCGGTGCCGCGCTCGCTGCCGGAGCGTGTCTCGTTGCCCGGGACAACGGCAGTCCGCTCCCCGACCATCAGATCCTCTGCTACCCCAGTCTCGACCACGATCAGGACACCGAGTCGTACCGGCTGTTCAACGGGACCTTCCTCAGCATCGCCCCCGGTCGCTGGTCATCCGCCCAGTACTTCCCCACCGGCGAACTCCCGGCGCCCGCCGTACCGCTGCGTGCTGAGTCCCTCGCCGGACTCCCGCCCGCCCTCATCCTCGCCGCCGGCCGCGATCCTCTCCGGGACGACGCCCGGCGCTATGCCCAGCGTCTCGATGGACCGGTCAGACTGGTCGAGTACGCCGACACCATGCACGCGTTCCTCAACTTCCCAGCCGTCCTCTCGGCCGGCCGGCATGCTGTCGAGCTGATCGGCGCGCACTTGCGGGAGGTGTTCTAACGGTCGGCGCCGTGGTTGAAGAAGCGCCCCGGGTCGCTGGCCGCGCGCGGCCCGGACGCCATCCACGCGGCGAACTCCTCGGGGAACCG
Organism: Kribbella sp. NPDC056345; assembly: GCF_042262745.1. Lineage (NCBI taxonomy): Bacteria > Bacillati > Actinomycetota > Actinomycetes > Propionibacteriales > Kribbellaceae > Kribbella > Kribbella sp. NPDC056345. The sequence goes on from NZ_JBHJQQ010000001.1 coordinate 640,701, forward strand.
GCGCTCGAGCTCGTCCAGATAAGCGCGCCGTACGTCGATCGTCGCGGCCCAGTGCTCGGATCGCTGCAGCTCGGTGAAGCTGCGGCGCCAGGCCAGGCACAGCTCGGATGCCGACAGCTCGCTCAGCTGATCGGCCGGCTCCAGCTCGGGGAGCGCGAGGTCGGTCGGCTCCACCACGATCCGCTTGACTGGTGCTTTGACCTTGGTCTGCGGCGTCGGATCGATCCAGCCGAGCCAGGCAGCGACCGGCGGCGACGTCCCGGCGACCAGCAGGATCAGGAGCAACACCTCGGATCCGGCGGCCACGCCGTACCCGAGACTCGCCACCGTACTCACACCGGCGAGCGCCGCCCACTGCGGCGCCTGCCGGAACACCTGGGCCGGCGGACGCTCACAGGACAACCCGAAACTGATCGAAATTGAACCGGCCATGAAGGCGGCGAGCAAGAACGTCGCCAAGTTCGGCCCCGGTGACACCAGCACCAGCGCCGCCAGCACACCAATCCCGGCCAGCGCCCCCACAGCCGCGCGCCAGACCCGGGAATACCGCACCTCGACGTACCCCTGCATGTTGCTCCAGTGCCCAATTCAGGCCGAGATCAAGCGATCCCGGCCAGCGTCCCAGCACCGCCACTTTCAGAGTAGGCCGCAACAACTCCGACGGAAAGTGATGGTGGGCAGCTGTCGATTCGGGCGCAGCCTGTTCGTCGGGTTCAGGTAACCGACCTGCGAAGGAGGACACCCTGATGAGTGCCGACGATGTGTTCCCGATCGTGACCACCGCCGACCTGGACCGGCTACTGGCCTTCTACACCGACGCCCTCGGCGCGACCGAGCACTACCGCTTCCCACCCGAGGGCCCACCCGGCTACGTCGGACTCCACGTCGGCAAGGCCTCCCTCGGCCTCGGCCACGACCCCGACCACCAGCCCGCCGCCGGTTCGATCGCCCTCTGGTTCTACGTCGATGACTGCGACGCCATCACCACGCGAATCCGCCAGACCGGCGCCCGCATCCTCGAGGAGCCGACCGACCAGCCCTGGGGCGAACGCATAGCCCGAGCCCAGGACCCCGACGGCAACACCCTCATCCTCGGCCAACGCCCTCCATCCCCCGAAGGACAGGACGTATAACCCCAGCACCAACTCCGCCACGCTCACCACAGCGAGCGCCGGCTCGCACCCGCTGGGCGGTGGCTGTCGCTTGCGTGCTGGAATACCTCACCATGACCATCCGGATTGCGATCGCCGGCGCCGCCCATCCGCATGCGGCGTACGTGACTGCTGAGGTTGACCGGTACGACGAGTTCGAGCTCGTGGCCGTGGCTGACCCCGACCGCGCTGTCGCCGAGAGGTATGCCGCTCCCTATCGCGCGCAGGTCTTCACCGACCACCAACGGATGCTTGCGGAGACCAGACCGGATGTTGTGATGGTGGCGGGGATCTACGGCGACCGTGGCCGTGCTGTCGTGGATGCCCTCGACGCCGGCGCCCATGTCCTGTCCGACAAACCTCTCTGTACGTCGCTCGCCGATCTGACCGCGATCTCCGAAGCCGCGCACCGCAACAGCCGGCATGTCGCCCTGCTGCTCGAGAAGCGCTACTACCCAGAGACCCTCGCGGCCATCGAGCTCGTACGGTCCGGCGAGCTGGGCACGATCCATGGCGTCGTCTCGGCCGGCCCGCACAAGCTCAACCGCCCGTCCCGTCCGGAGTGGTTCTTCGATCGCAGCCGGTACGGCGGTCTCCTCAACGATCTCGCCGTCCACGACATCGACGCGGCCCTCTACTTCACCGGCCTCACCACTGGCACCGTCAGCGGCGCCCTCGCCGGTGAACCGGACTTCCCCCGCTACGGCACCGCGACGCTCACCGGCCCCGGCGTCCTCATCACTGCGGGCGTCGACTGGCTCACGCCCGCGGCCTCTCCCCTGCACGGCGACTACCGGATGAAGCTCATCGGCACCGAAGGCACCGCCGAACTCCAATGGGCCCGGCACCGCCTGATCCTGACCACCACCGAGAAGCCGCCGTACGACGTCCCGCTGCCGCCCGGCCACCGCCCGGCCGAGCTCCCGCTGCAAGCACTTGCCACCGGCAACGAACCGGAGATCGCCACCAGCCACAGCCTGCTGGTCACGCGACTCGCCCTGCTCGCCCAGCAATCGGCGGAGAGCGACAACCTCCCGCTGCCCTGGACGAGCTGACCGAAGGAGGTCCTATGCGCTTCGCCCTCATAGGTGCCGGTGCGAACGGTACCGTCCACGCCCGCCTCATCGAAGCCCTCGACGACGATCTCGTCGCGGTCGTCGACCACGACCTCGACCGTGCGCAACAGCTCGCCGACCAGTACGGCGCTCGCGCCTACGCCACAGCGGCCAGTGCGTACGCCGAGGTCGATGCCGTCAGCATCTGTCTGCCCAGTGCATTGCACGCGGACGCCGCGATCGAAGCCTTGTACGCCGGCAAGCACGTGCTGGTCGAGAAGCCGGTGGACATCACGCTCGCCGCGGCCGACCGCCTCATCGCCGTGCAACAGGAGACCGGGCTGACGGTGTCTGTCATCAGCCAGCGCCGCTTCCAGGAACCGGTACGCACGATCAAGGACGCGGTCGACTCCGGTGCACTCGGGCGGATCACGTCCGGGATCGTCGAGTCCGCGTTCTACCGGCCGCAGTCGTACTACGACGGCGACGGCTGGCGCGGGACGCTCGCCATCGACGGCGGCGGCGCCCTGATGAACCAAGGCATCCACGCCCTGGATCTCCTGGTGTGGATGCTGGGTAAGCCGGTCCAAGTCAGCGCACGGACTGGGCAGCTCGCCCACGAGAACATCGAGGTCGAAGACGTCGCCGCCGCCACCATCACCTTCGAGAGCGGCGCCATCGGCGTACTCCTAGCCAGTACGGCGGCCTACCCCGGAAGCCCAGTCCGCCTGTCGATCCACGGCGACCGCGGCACAGCCACCATGGACGACGACCGCCTAGTCGCTCTAACCACCGCAGGTGCGGTGGGTGAGGGCTTGGGCCTGGTTGGAGAGCGGAGTGCGGTGGAGTTGGCGCATCTGGCGCAGTATCGGGACTTTGTGGGGGCGGTGACTGAGGGGCGGGCGCCGGCGGTCGGGTTGGCTGATGGGCGGCGTTCGTTGGCGACCGTGCTTGCCGTGTACGAGTCCGCGCGCCGAGGGCGCCCAGTCGAGTTGGACGAATGAACGTGTTCCGCATCGCTCTGGTCGGGACCGAGAACAGCCATGCCCGCGAGATCGTCCACCACCTCAACGTGCACCCGATCACTGACGCCGCCCGGATCGTGGCTCTCGTGGGCTCCGATGACGAGCACAACCGTGCGCTTGCCGCCGCCGGCGCGATCACGCAGCTCGTCCCGACGTCCACCGAGCTGATCGGCAGTGTCGACGCCCTGATCGTCACCAACCGCGATGGCGCGCTCCACCGCGAGCACGCCGTACCGTTCCTCGACGCCGGTGTCCCGGTCTGGGTCGACAAACCGATGGCAGCCAGTACGGCGGACGCCCGGGCCATCATCGATGCCGCGAATCGCACCAGCACCCCGGTCACGTCGTACTCGGCCGTCCGCTGGCTCGCCGACACGGAAACCCTTGCCCAAGGCACCCAACAGGTCGGCGAACTCCAGGCGATCACCGTGACCGGCCCGGCCGATCCCGCCAGCGAGTACAGCGGCATCTTCTTCTACGGCATCCACACCGCCGACCTCGCCCAGCGCCTCGCCCCCGGCGAGCCCGAAGACCTCCAGGTCGAGCAAACAGCAGCAACCGTCATCGCCCGCTACCGCAGCAACGGCGTCCTCGTCACGCTCCAACTCGTGAAGCCGACCGATACCGGCCGCGTCCCGTTCCACGCCGAGATCGTCGGCCGCGAGGGACTCGTGAGCCACGACGTGCGGCTCGACGCGCAGTACGTCGTACCCGGTCTGAAGGTCTTCCTCGAGCTGCTCGCCACCGGCCGAGCACCGCTCGACGACGCGACTCTGCTCGCGCCGATCACGGTCCTCGAACAGATCAACGCGCAGCTCAGCTAACCAGGAGCTCGGCGGCGCGCGTCGTACCGTCCGTGTCGATGGTCGGCGCCACCGCCTGCGCCCGAGCGAGCGTCTCGGGCGCCAGGGTGACGCTGAGGCCCGCACTCAACGACTCGAGCGTCGGATCCGAATCCTGGTAGCCGATACCGAGTTCAGCAACTCGCGCGGCCCACCGGGGCTGATCGACGAGGCGCGGTACGACGAGTTGCGGCGTACCGGCCTTGGCCGCGGTCGTGGTGGTCCCGGCACCACCGTGATGGATGACCGTGGCCACCCGCGGGAACAGGGCCTGCTGGTTGACCTCGCCGATCTCGAACGTGTCCTTCCGATCGTCGATCGCCGCGAGCTCCGCCCACCCGCGCCCCAGCAACACCCGACGCCCGTGAGCTCGGGCCGCCTCGATCGTCAGGCGGGCGATGTCCTTCGGCGCATGAGCGGCCATGCTGCCGAACCCGACGTACACGGGTGGTTCGCCGGCATCGAGAAAGGCCTCCAGATCAGCCGGGAGCGGACGGTGGTCGGGCAGCGTCCAGGCACCGATCTGAAGAACGTCGTCCACATCGGCCGGCCAGAGCGTCGGGTCTGCAGCCAGCCACGACTGCTCGGTGCGGACATATGACCGTACGTCGTCCACCGGTGGCAGGCCGATGGCCGACCGATTGCTGTTCAGCGCCTCGAGGTACAGCTCATTCGTCTTCGCGGCCGGTAGCCCGAGGGTGTGGAACGAGGCAAACGCGTACCCGATGCCGAGCTTGTCGGCCACGTCCCGGGCGCCGGCCGGCATCAGCCCGGTGGCGACGATCGCCTTGGCCCCCTGCGCGAGCTTCGGCAGTACGGCGAAACGCGCAGCGACCAGATCGGGCGCCAACCGGAGCGCGTCCTCTCGGGTGGGCGGCTTCGGGTTGTTCACCACCGAACGCACCGACGGGCCCAGTGGGACCAGCGGTACGCCGGCCCGGTCCAGTAGCACCTGGAACTCCTCGTCGGGTGGTGCACACAGCACGACCTCAGCGCCGTACTGCTGCAACCGGACCGCAAGTCCCGCCAGCGGTTCGACATCTCCGCGCGATCCCCAGGTCAGCAACACAAACCGCATCCGCACATCCCCTCGACTCGTAAGGGCAGAGTAGGCTGCAATTGGGGCAGGATCCATGGATCCGCGGCGGCGTGGGGTGCGTCCGAACCTACGCTCGGGGTTGTTTCTCAGGAGGGGGTAGGTCAGTGCGTAGTCAACTGTTCGCTGCGGAGAACCAGGAGCAGGAGTCGGCGCAGCCGGGACTGCGGCTGCAGAACTCGAAGCTGCTGAAGGTCGAACTGCGGGGCGAGGTGTTCGCGCGGCAGGGTGCGATGGTCGCGTACCAGGGCAACGTGCAGTTCGAGGCGCAGGGGTCCGGCGGGATCGGCAAGTTCATCAAGCAGAAGCTGACCGGCGAGGGTATCCCGCTGATGAAGATGAAGGGGCAGGGCGATGTCTTCCTCGCCGACCGCGCCTCCGACGTCTATCTGATCGACCTCGAAGGCCCGCACGACGGGCTCAGCATCAACGGCGCCAACGTGCTCGCGTTCGAGCCGACGCTGAGCTGGGACATCCAGCGCGTCCAGGGCATGGGCATGATGTCGAACGCCGGCCTGTTCAACTGCACGTTCTCCGGCCAGGGCCGGCTCGCGATCACCTGCAAGGGAACCCCGGTGGTGCTGACGGTGGACCAGCCGACGTACGCCGACCCGCAGGCCGCGATCGCCTGGTCGACCAACCTGCAGACCGGCTACCAGCGCGCCGACCAGATCGGCCTCGGTACCCTGCTCGGCCGGACCACGGGTGAGGCGTTCACGATGAGCTTCGCCGGCCAGGGCTTCGTCGTCGTCCAGCCGTCCGAGGAGCCGCCCGGCGGCGCCATCGGCGGGACTGGCAGCGGCACCCAGAGCGGCCAGGACGGTGGCGTCGGCGGCGTCCTCGGTGGGCTACTCGGCGGACGCTAGCCCCTCGCAGATATCCCAAGCCGCTTGCTGGAGGAGGGTCGCGGTGTCCGCATCGAGGCCCTTCACCGGCACGTCGATCCCGACCGGATCCTCCGCCAGTAAGGTGATCAGGAACACGCACGCCGCCAGGTAGCTACCGGCCAGGGCCGGGTGGCTGTTGTCCTGGTCATGCAGCACGGGTTCGTCATGGGTGGCGAGGAACCGTTCCCACACCATCCCGACCGGGATCAGCGTCGCACCCAGCTCAACCGCAGCCCCGCCGTACGCGCTCGTGAGGGCAGCCTGGGTCTCCGGCGCGTTCCGGCGCGCCCACGTCAGGTAGAGCGCAGTCCGCGCCCCGGCCGCCTTGATCGCGGCATCGAAGTCCCGCGCGCTCTCCCGGAACCGCTCCGGACTCTTCACCGGCAACGTGCTCTGCTCCTGCAGCACGACCACGTCGTACCCGCCGCCCGCAAGCGCCGCCAACGCCTTCCCCGCATTCAAATGCTGCCGCAGCGAGGCCCCACCGGCCTGGATCAGCGTCGACTCAACCTCGATACCCCGCGCCCCAGCCAACCCCTTCAACAGCCCAGGCAGGTTGTTCCGCGCCGTAAAACTGTTCCCGACAAAGAGAATCCGCACGACAGAGACGCTACTACGTGCCAGCATCTGCAGTCATGACGTTGAGAATTGTGCGGGTTCAGGACGAGGTGACGTTGCTTGACTGGCAGCGGGTGCACAACGAGATCATCCCGACTGCGGCGCTGTCGGTCGACGAGGTTCGGGAGCGCGCTACCCGCAATGTGCTTGAGGTGGCGTACGACGGTGAGGTGCTGGTGGGGTGTTCGACTGTGCGACCGCCGTCGGAGGAGACGGCTGCGGTGACGGTGATCGCGCGGGTGCTCCCGGCGTACCGGAGGCGTGGATTCGGGGAGACGTTGTATCGGCATTGCATGGAGCGGGCTGAGGGGGCAGTGGTGGAGGCTCACATCCTGGCCAGCAACGTGGACGGAGTGCGGTTCGCCGAGAAGCATGGGTTTGTCGAGGTGGAGACCTACCTGCTGCCGGGCGACACCGTCCCCTTCGTGCTGATGCGGCTGGGTTAGACGAAGGTGACTTCGGGGTAGTCCGGGGATGGGGCGTTCAACAGGGGTGCCGGGTCGAGGCGTAGGAACTTGTTGAAGTAGGCGGTCAGGTAGGTCCGCTGGGCCAGGATGCTGCGCTGGGGGTCGACCGTCCCGATGGTTCGGCTCAGGGCGACTTGGCGGAGGTCGGGGTCGTTCGGGACCAGTTGGCGGAGCAGGTCGGCGTAGATGTACTGGAGGTCGGTGAACGCGTTGTGCGTGGCGCCGGGGAGCTGGAGGTTCAGCTTCCAGCTCCGGTGGGACTTGCTGAATTGCGCCCAGGACAGGTCGTCGTCCCCCGAGCCGAACAACAGGAAGGGCCGGTCCAGGCCGCGCTCGGAGACCTCGCTCGTGGGGGACTCGATCTTGTCGTCGGCCAGTGGCCCGTCGAGGTCCGCGCCGGCCGCGATGCGCGGGTCGACGAGCATCGCGCTCGCGGTAGTGAAGCCGCCGGCCGAGAAGCCGAACATCCCGATGTGCTCCAGACCGAGCGCAACCCCCAGGCCAGGCGGTAGCAGCTTGCCGTCGGCATCTACCTCGACGCCCGCGCGGAACGTGGCGAGCTGATCGAGGACGAACCGCGTATCGGCGACCCGCGAAGCGATCGCGGACCTGTACGCCGGAGTCGTCGCAATCGGCTCGCCAGTGCCCGGCACCAGCCGACCGCCGGGGAACTCGACCGGCGTCTCGTGCGTGTGGTCGATCGCGACCACGACGTAGCCATGACTGGCGAGCTCCTCGAGCTGCGCGGTGTTCTGGAAGCGGCTGTGGTAGTAGCCAGGCGAGAACAGCACGACGGGGTGCACTCCCGGCCGAACCGGTACATCGATCAGCGAGTGGGTCCGCACCTTGGCCAGATCGACGAAGCCCGGAGCTCCGCCGAGATCGGCGGACAGTCGCAGATCCTCATCCCAGGCGAGTGCTTGTTTCGGCGGCATGTAGCGAGCGACCTCACCGTCGGCCTCCGCGCCGGCCGGATACCAGACACTGACCATCAGCTCCCGTTGACCGTCGGCCAAGTGCAGCGCACTGGTGCCGGTCCGGTCAGGGCCTGTTGGAGCGGGCACGTCAAAGGTCAGCGCAGTCATGTCACCAATCCTCCAAGAGAACCCTGTCAGCGCAGATCCGCCACAAGACGGAGACCGGATATCAGTCTGATGAATGCACCGGTACGACGGCCTTTCGCAGACCCGGCGTGGTCGCGGCCACCGCGACGACTGCGGCTACGCAGAGGACGGCGCCCGAGAGCAGGGCGGTGAAGGGGGAGGTGAACTGGGCGGTGACGCCGCCGCGGACGTTGCCGAGGTTGGGGCCGGCGCTGCCGACGATCTGTTCGGCGGCGGCGACGCGGCCGAGCAGCTCGTTCGGGGTGTTCAGCTGGACAATGGTGCTGCGGGCAACGACCGAGACCGTGTCAGCGGCACCTGCGACGGCCAGGAAGGCCAAGGCGAACCACGGGTTCGGTGCGAAGGCGAACAGACCTAGGGCGATTCCCCAGCTGCCGGCCCCGATCAGCATCACGATCCCAGGGCGCGGCAGTCGGGTGTACGAACCGGACAGCACCGAGGCGACCACTCCCCCGACCGCGATCGCCGTCAGGAACAGCCCGAGCGTTCGCGGATCACCACCGAACCGCTCCGCGTTCAACGCCGGGAACAGACTGATCGGCATCGACAGCACGGTAACCGCCAGATCCGTGATCAACGCACCCCGGATCACCGGCGTCGACACCACGAACCTCAGTCCGTCGGTCACCCCACGCAGCCCGGGTCGCACCTCCCCCTTGACCCGGAGCAGTGGCAGACCCAGGACGCCGTACAGGGCAGCGGTGAAGGTCAACGCGTCGACCAGGTACGCCGTACTGGGGCCCCAGGCGCCGACGATCACTCCACCGACAGCCGGGCCGACCAGCATCGCGCCTTGGAAGGCGATCCGGTTGAGCGCGATACCGCCGGCCAGCAGTTCGCGCGGCAGGAGTTGCGGGAGGATGCTTCGGGCGGCCGGACCGGACGCGGCCCCGAGGGCGGACTGCATCGAGACCAATCCGAGCAGTACGCCGACCGGCACCGAACCGATCACCAGTTGACTCGCCATCACGAGTGCGGTGATCAGCTGGCAGATTGTGATCACCAGATAGAACCGCCGCCGTTCGAACCGGTCGACGGCTGCCCCGGCGAAGAGGCCGAGCACGATCAGCGGCAACGCCTGCGCGAGACCGATCGCGCCGGTCCAGGCCGTGCTGTGCGTTTCGTCCCAGACCTGGAACATCACCGCGACGAAAGCCAGCTGCGCACCGAAGATCGACACCACCTGGCCGCACCACAGCCGCCGGAACGGACGCGAGGCCCGCAATGGCGCCAGGTCGATCAGCACGCCCTTCATTCGGCGAGCTTCTCGGTCACACGCTGATAGAAGCTCTTCCGGGCCAGCGCCTCCTCGATATCGCGCACGACCTGGCTCATCGGGTACGGCAGCTCGGCCTCGAGCTCGGCGATGGCCGCCTCGGTGGCTCGCCACTCCGCCGCCAGCAACCCGGCCAGCTCCTGCGCCTTCGGAGTCAGCGCAACCACCTTGGCGCGGGCGTCCGGTCCGGCCTCGGTCTGCACCAACCCGGCCGTCCGCATCGCGGCGACCTTCTGGCTGAGGGCGGAATGCGTCCGGCCGACCGACTCGGCCAGCTCGGTGATCGTCATCGGCCCGCGCAGATGGAGCCGCAGCAGCTCCATCACGTAGTTGGGCTTCAGCCCTTGAATGTCCCGGTCGGTATAGACCCGGCCGATCTCACTGTCCATTCGCCCCAGCAACTGGTGGAGCGCCCGCCACTGACTCTGTTCTGTCGGATCATCCACCGAGCCATCGTAACAGCACTTATATAAGTACTGTTATAACGGCTTGATGTTCATGTTCCGGTGGAACACGTTGCCCGGGTCGTAGACCGTCTTGATCTCCTGCAACCGCGCGTACTTCTGCTCCCCGTACGACGCCCGCACCCGGTCGGCGTCGTACTCCGCCATCGCGTTGACGTAGCTGCCGTGGCCGAGTGTGTGCGGCTGGAGTTCGTCCCAGAACGCCCGCACCCAGTCGCGTTCCGGTGGCAGGCCTTCGGCGGTCGGCGAGATCGCGACCAGGAAGACCGCGTACCGCGGTGAGCGGCCGCCCCCGAAGGCGGTGTCGTCGTCACCGATCTCGGAGTAGGCGCCGTCGAGGCGGTAGAACAGGGTGTTCGACAGCGGCGACACCTTCCGCGCGACGTGGTCGGTGATCACCTCGATCGCCTCGTCGGTGAGGTCCTCGAGATAGGCGCCCTTGTCGTAGCAGTGGAAGCCCCAGGCGTTCGGCTCGTCGATCGACTTCTGGACCTCGGTGAACGGCATCGGGGTGGTGAACTCGACCGTCGGCGGCAGCGCCGTCCGGACCTGACCGACGATCTCGTCGAACTGCTCGACGCCCCCGAAGCCGACGACGACCAGCGCGTAGCCGGGCTTGAGCTGGTACTCGGCCGGTACGAACGGGGCCGGCGGCGCATTGAGCGCGCCGATGATCACGGTGACCTCGCGCGGCAGGTTCGGCACCAGGTCCCGGGCAAGCCGCAGTACGTCGGCGCCCTGGTCGAGGTCCCACCAGAGCAGCCCGTACTGGACGATCGGCGCCATCTCATGCAGCTGGAACTCGAACTCGGTGACGACCCCGAAGTTGCCGCCACCACCACGAACGGCCCAGTAGAGCTCGGGATTCTCGTCGGCAGCGGCACGCAGTACACGGCCGTCGGCGGTGACGATCTGGACCGACAGCACGTTGTCGAGGCTGAGCCCGAACTTGCGGGTCAGATAGCCCATCCCACCGCCGAGCGTGAGCCCAGCGACTCCGGTATGGCTGATCATCCCGGCCGGCGCTGCCAGTCCGTACTCCGCCGTGGCGGCATCGAGGTCCGATAGCAAGGCGCCGCCGCCGACCGAAGCGCGCTTCGTCTCCGGGTCGACGGTGATCTTGTTGAGAGCGCTGACGTCGATCATCAATCCGTCGTCAACGACCGCTGCACCGGACATGCTGTGCGCGCCGCCGCGGATCGAGATCTCCAGTCCGTTGTGCACCCCGAAGAGGACGGCCGTCCGGACATCGGCGACGCTCACACACTGCGCGATCAGGGCCGGCCGCCGATCGATCGCCGCGTTCCAGACCCGCCGGGCATCGTCGTACGCCGCATCCCGCGGCCCGACCACCACCCCGTCGATCGTGGTCCGCAACTCGTCGATCCCGCTGTCGGCCGTCTGCGTCATACGCGTTCCTCCCCAGGTCCCTGTCAGCCTAAATCCGCCGCTCGCGGGCAGGAGGAGCCTTTCGGGCAGACCATCGCGCGGACCCCCAGCCCATCACAAATGGCGCGGCCGGACCCGGCTGAGCGTGCCGGCGGGTGGGCGCCTGCAGTTGTGATGGCCTGCAGGTCCGCATACGGTTCCCGATCATGACCAAGGTTTTCGCACTGCGGACCACGATCGACCTCGACGCGTCCCCGACGGAGATCTGGCGGGTGCTGACCGACAACGCGGCGTACTCCGAGTGGAATCCGTTCATCTTCTCGCTGACCGGTGAGCTGACGGCCGGCTCGACCGTCACCACCCGCATCCGCGACACCGAGGGCAAGGAACGCACCTTCACCCCCAAGGTGCTGGTCGTCGAACCGAACCGGGAGCTCACCTGGCTCAGCCGCGTCGGCTTCGGCGGTCTGTTCGACGGCAAACACACTTACCGGCTGGAGGATCTGCCGGGTGAGCGCACCCGGCTGATCCACGACGAGGAGTTCCGGGGTATCGCCGTACCGTTCCTCCGGTCGATGCTGCGCAAGACAATCGAGCCGCAGTTCGTGGCGATGAACCACGCCCTGGCCGTACGGCTACAGCACAACCCCTGACCGTCCTACTCGCCGAGCAGCCCCAGGCCCGGCGAATAGGACGGTGGTGAGAGCGAAGATCAGGGCTTCGCGAGGCAGGTGCGGGTCGGGCTGCTGTCAAGAACCTCGTTGTTCAGGCCCAGCAGTGTCGAGGTGAACGAGTTGTCGGTCATGTTCAGCTTCAGTACGCCGTAAGCGACCATCCGCTTGGCGGTGATGGATTTGGCCGGACCGAGCTCGTACGGGCTGGCGCCGGCCATGCCGCCGATGATCTCGACCGTTCCGCCCGCGTCGTCGCGGGCACCGCTGCTGTTCAGCGGGTGGAACCGCTCGTAGTGGTGGTCGTGCCCGTTCAGGACCAGATCCACCTTGTTGTCGGTCATCACCTTCCACAGCGCGGGGTCGCCGACGCTGCCTCGCGCACCCGTGCTCCAGCGCGGGTGGTGGTAGTAGGCCGCGACACAACCCTTGTTCGTGGCGGCCAGGTCGGCCTTCAGCCACGTCATCTGGGCCGACGGCGAACCGCCGCTGACGAAGTCGTTCGAGTCGAGGGCAATGAAGTGCCAGTTGCCCTTGTCCCAGCTGTAGTACCGCTTGCCGTTCGGCTTCGCGATCGTGCCGAAGTACCGCTCGTACCCGTCGAACGCGGGCGAGGAGTACGACTCGTGGTTACCGGCCGACGGCTTGGTGATGCTCTTGAACCGGCCCCACGACTTGTCGTAGTAGTTCTGGAAGTCCGACAAGTGCGCGTCGTCGTACTGGTTGTCGCCCATCGTGACGACGTTGGCCGGCTTGATGAAGTCGACGATCTTCGCCGTCTTCGGGTGGATGCAGGACGAGCTGGACGCTGTGCACTGCTTGGCGATGTCACCGGCGGCGGCGAGCACGAAGGCACCGGTGCCGCCACCCGTGCTCGTCTTCACCGTGATCGCCGGACTGGCCGCCGAGACGTTGCCGGCCAGATCACGCGCTCGGACGCTGTAGCTGTACGACGTGTCCGCCGTCAGCCCGGTGTCCGTGTACGACGTGGTCGTGGAGGTGGCCACCACGACGCCGTTGCGCAGGACGTCGTACCCGCTGACCCCGATGTTGTCGGTCGACGCGGTCCAGCTGAGCCCGACCGAGTTCGCGGTCACCGCGCTGCTCGCCAGCCCGGCCGGCACCGTCGGCGCCTCGGTGTCACCGGTGGAATCGGTGACGCCGTAGACCTCGAGCTCGAACAGCGAGTACCCCCAGGCCGTGCCGCGCTGCGTGCCGACGATCCGGACGTACCGGCCGTGACCGGTCAGTCCGGTGATGTCGTCGGTCCCGCCGTTCTGGCCGGTCAACGACTTCGCCGTCGTGAAGTTCGTGCCGTCGTCGGAGACCTCGATCCGGTACGACGACGCGTAGGCCGCCTCCCAGTTGAGTTTGACCCGGTGGACGTCGGCCGCCTGACCGAGATCGACCCAGATCCATTGCGGATCAACGTATTCCACGCTGGCCCACCGCGTCGTGGTGTTGCCGTCGACCGCATTCTCGGCCGGGAAGGTGCCGTCCTCGATGCTGGACGCGAGGACGGGTTGTCCCCGGGACAGCAGGACGTCTGCCGTGGTGCCGGCGGTAGCGGCTGAGACGCCGACCCCGGCGACCAGAACCAGTGGCAGCAGTGCCGACAACCGGCGTATTCGTTTACTCATGACAACCTCCGTGGGCGTTGCGGACCTGGACGACTCGGCGGACCTCACGGCTTCTGGCCGCCGCCGAGGGACGGGCTGGTGGCATGCCGGACCAGCAGGGTGGGCGGTTTGGTCAGTCCGACGGACCAGATGTCGGTGGTCCCGTCGGCGGCGCGGAGTGGATAGAGCAGGGTGTTGTTGTCGCGCCAGACCGGCTGGTCGTCGAGCAGCCGGTCGTCCGGTGGGTGGGTGACCTTGCGGGTGGCGAGGTCGAGGACGGCGAGCCGCCATTTGCCGGTGGCAACCTTTTGCTTGTAGGCGATCCGGCGGCCGTCCGGTGACAGCGACGGGCACTCGACGTTCCGGGCGATCGCTTCACCGTAGTACTTCACACTGTCGGCTTCGATCAGGTACGTCTTGCCCTTGCTGGCCATGGTCAGGTAGAACCGCTTGCCGTCGGCACTGAACGTGATCCCCCAGAAGTTCACGTCCGCGGCGAAGTAGCGGTTGCCGTCGACGAAGATCGGCAGTGTCTCGACCGACTTGATCATGCGCTGGGTATCCAGGTTGTAGAAGCCGGTCCGGGTGGAGAAGCCGGTGGCCGCATAGGAGTCACCGGTGACGAAGAGCGTCCAGTTCACGGTCCGCCCGTCGGGCGAGACCCGGGCGCGGCTCGGCGTACCGGGGAGCGGCTCGCGGTAGACCTCCTTCAGGTTCGCGTCGAGGACGATCAGGTCGGTGAGCGGTGGTAACGAGTCCGGCTTGAGCCGCAGACAGATCGCCGTACCCCGTGCTGCGGCGAACCGATCGCAGGACAAGTCCCCGACACGTCTGGCCGCTGCCGGATCGGCTGCCGGGACGGCCGCGAGTTTCCCCCGGTCCGGCCCGTCGGCGAGATTGCGGAAGAACAGCGTCGACGGTTCCAGGGCGAGCGTCTGCCCGGTGCTCACCGGTACGGCGTTCACGGCGGCACCGCCATGTCGCGCGGAGACGACGTACGCGACGGCACCACCCAGCAGTACGGCGAATCCGGCGATCAGGGCGATGATCTTCCTCATCGTGCAGCCTCCAACGGTCGGATCACGGCCGCGGCGACGGTCACCGTCAGCAGGGCCGCAGTGAACAGGAGCAGGGCAGGCCCGACATCCCACAACGTCCAGAGCAGTCCGACGGTGACGGCCGAGACCATCCGCGCCAACGCCTGACCGGTCTGCAGGACGGCGAGCCCCGACGCCCGAAGTTCCTTGGGAAGCATCGGGCCGGCGGCTGCCGGCAGTACGCCGTCGGTGGCTGCGTAGAACGCTCCGTGCAAGGCGAGAGCCAGCCACCAGTTGCCGATCGGACCGCAGACCAGCAGGACCGCGACGACCAGCGCCAGGTGTCCGGCGATGAAGATCTTCCAGCGACCAATGCGGTCGCCGAGCCGGCCGAGCGGAATCGCGAGCAGGAGGAACGCACCCGCCGTACCGAGTGGCAGCAACGGGAACAGGCGGCCGTCGATGTCCCACCGGCGTTGCAGCGCCAGGTAGAGGAACGAATCGGTGACGGTGAAGAGCCCGAGCGCCGCGGCCCAGACACAGCAGCGCCGGAAGCTTGCCTCGCGCAACAAACCCAGCATGGTGCGGAAGGACGGTTTGTTCTTCGCCGGCTCGGTGCTGAGCCGCGTCCGGTTCGGGACCAGAACCATCAGCAGCAGTACGGCACAGGTTGCCAACGAGAAGCTGGTGACGAAGACGGCGTTGTAGTTGCCGAGCGCCGCCCAGAGCACCGCGGTCGCCGCCAACGGGCCGAGAGCGGCGCCGATCGTGTCCATGGTCCGATGGACACCGAACGAGCGCCCGAGGGTTTCGGGGGTGCTGCTCAGCGAGATCAAGGCGTCCCGCGGTGCGGTGCGGATGCCCTTCCCGGCCCGGTCGACGGCCAGTACGGCGCCGATCGCGGGCACCGAGGAACCGGCCACCAGGAACCCCAGTTTCGCGACTGCCGAGACGCCGTACCCGATGCCTGCAACGGCTTTCAGACGTTGCCAGCGGTCGGCGACATGCCCACCGACCAACCGCAGTACGGCGGTCGCACCGGCGTACAGGCCGTCGAGCAGCCCGAACTGCAGCGGGTTCAGACCGAGTCCGAAGACCAGGTAGAGCGGCAGAATCGCGGTCACCATCTCCGAGGAAATGTCCGTCACCAGGCTGACGACGCCCAGCGCAACGACGGTCCCGGGGACCCGGCCGAGGACCGTGCGCTCTGGTGTCGCCCGGGCAGCGGCCTGGTCAGCGGCCCGGGTTCCGGCTAGGTACATACAACCTCCGTGGGGCGTGCCGGAGAGAATTGTTAGGAAGGTTACCTAACAGTCCGAGCCAAGGTAAACCCTCGGTGAACAACTCGTCCAGTGCTCGGTGTTCATGCGTTTCATGCATGAACATGCCTTCAAACAACTATTGGACGAATAACGGGCTGACTGGTTGGCTGAACGCCATGGAGATGCGCAGCTTGGGACGAGTAGGGATCGAGGTCAGCCCGGTCGGGTTCGGCTGCTGGGCGATCGGCGGTCCGTTCAGCAATCCGGCCGGCGACCCGCTCGGGTGGGGCGAGGTCGACGACGAGGAGTCGATCCGGGCGATCCGGCGCGCGATCGAGCTCGGCGTGACGTTCTTCGACACCGCCGACGTGTACGGCGCCGGGCACAGCGAGCGCGTTCTCGGCAAAGCGCTGGAGGGCCGCCGGGACCAGGTCGTGATCGCCAGCAAGTGGGGCAACACCTTCGACGAGACAACGCGAGTCATGCACGAGCAGGACGGATCGCCGGAGTACCTGCGCAAGGCCGTTCAGGCCTCGCTGGACCGCCTCGGCACCGACTACCTCGATCTTTACCAGTTGCACTTCGACACCAGCGACGAGGTGGCACTGCCGCTGCGAGCAGCCTGCGAGGAACTGGTTGCCGAAGGCCTCATTCGCAGCTATGCCTGGAGCACGGACACTTTGCACAGTGCAAAGTTGTTTGCCGAAGGCACCCACTGCTCGGCGATCCAGCACGAGGCCAGCGTCCTGCACGATGCCGCGGACTTCTTCGCCTTCTGCGAGCAGGCCGACCTGGCCAGTATCAACCGGACCCCGCTCGGGATGGGCATCCTCGGCCGGCGCGACGCCACCAGGCCGGCCACTGGTGCGGACATCCGCAGCCTGCCGCCGTCCTGGCTGCGCTTCTTCGACAAGGGCGGCGTACCGGCTCCGGAGTGGTGGGAGAAAGTCAACGCGATCCGCGAGGTGCTGCAGAGCGATGGGCGCACCCTGGCCCAGGGCGCGCTGGCTTGGTTGTGGGCGCGCAGTCCGCGGACAGTGCCGATCCCCGGATTCCGGACGGTCGTTCAGGCCGAGGAGAACGCTCGGGCGCTCGAGTTCGGACCGCTGAAACCCCAGCAACTACAGGAGATCGCCGGCCTCCTGGCCTGATCTCGTCGTACCGCGCAGCACCAGGCGTGCCGGGACGGTCAGCTCGTGCGGACCCGCCGGCTCGGCACCGCCGAGGTGCGCCAGCATGCGGGAGGTGATCTCCTCGGCCATCTGCTCGTGGCCCGGGTTGATCGATGACAACGACGGCACCAGATAGGCCGCCTCGTCCAGATCGTCGAACCCGATCACCTGGACGTCGGCAGGCACCCGGAGCTCCGCATCCGCCAGCGCCCGGAGTGCTCCCATCGCCACCACATCGGTCAGCGCGAACACCGCGTCGAACGAGATACCGCGATCGAGCAACGACCGGATCGCGTCGTACCCGTCCCGCAGCCCGAAGTTGGACGGCACGTTCAGCAACGGATCGACCGGTACGCCGGCCTCCTCGTGCGCGAGTGCGTAACCGCTCGCGCGCAGGCCCGGCATGGTCGCACTCCCGGACGGATCACCGCCGATCATCGCCACCCGCCGGGCACCGGTCGAGAGCAGCTGCTCGGTCGCCATCCGGGCACCACCGATGTTGTCCATCCGCACATGGTCGAACCGCGAGGGCAGTGCCCGCTCGCCGATCATCACCACCGGCGCATCGGTGTTGAGCCGGGACAACTCCCCGGGGTCGATGTCGACCACGCTGAGGATCAGGCCGTCGTACATCCGCAGCCGGGAGAACGCGACCGCCTCGAGCTCGCCCTCGCGACTCGCGCCGGTGCGCTCCATCACGATCCGCAGACCGTGCGCATCGAAGCGATCCGCGAGCCGGCCGGCCAACTGGGCGAAGTACGGGCGCTCGAGCTCAGGCACGGCCAGCCCGATCACACCGGTCCGGCCCGCGCGCAGATGCCGCGCGGCCAGGTTCACCTGGTAGCCGAGCTCGGTGATCGCCGCCAGCACCCGCTCCCGGGTCGCCGCACCGACCCGCGGCCGACCGTTGACGACGTTGGACACAGTCATGGTCGACACCCCCGCGGACCGGGCGACGTCAGCCATCGTCACCACGGAGGCCTTCTTCATACAGGCCACCCTAGAGGTCTTTGGTCGCCTGTATACCTTTGCCTTAAGGCCTAGTCCGCAAAGAGAGTCAGGAACCGACCTGGGTACGGCGTTCCCGGACGGCCGCGAACCCGAACCCGGCCACCGCGATGACGAGCCCGCCACCGGCCAGACCGGCGACCAGATTCATCCGCTGGTCCAGCCGGGTGTCGCACTGCATCGGCGTGATGCCCTTGTCCGGCGCGTACACCGAACCGCAACTGACACTGTCGACGTGCAGCGGTCGAGTAGCGAGGAACAACCCGGTCAGCAGCAGAAGCACCCCCGCCGCGCCGAGTACCTTGCTCAGCACTGCCCAGCTCTCGGCAGCCCCTGAAGCAGGCCGCGCGCCGGACCTCGCCACAGGCTCAGCAGACTCGGCCGCCCCGGAAGGAGGGCAGACAAGCCCGACCGAATCGCGGTGGTCAGACCCTGCATGCACGCTCACGCTCCCTGGACGCTTGTCAGATTTGATCAAATCTAACGCGCCTAGCACCACAGGCTGAAGCCCAGGCCCATCTGGACGCCCAATCTTCACTCATTCCTAACGCTCCTCCGGGGGTACCAACCAGTACCAACGATCCACCGAGCTAACCGGTTCACCTGAAGCCCACCCGGTGACCCCAGCCACCCCGATACCCCACTCCCCCGCCACACGCCCGCAACCCCCGCAGCCGTGCTCTCCGAACCGTCGGACGTCACCCCCACCTACCGTCCGAAGGACCGGAGAGCCCGCCTCCGGATGTTCGGACGCTAACCACCACCCCGAGCCAACGCCCGAGGGACGGGAGCCCCCGTCTCCGGATGTTCGGACGTCAACCACCCCGAGCCAACGGCCGAAGGACCGGTTTGCCCGCCTCCGGGTGTTCGGCCGTTAGGAGGACGCCGTGCCGACCCCTTCCGCGAACCGGATGGGGAGAAAACTGTGCCAGGCAGGCACACATCCACCCCAGCCTCCTGCAACGGTCACTTCCACGCGCCGGGACTCACCTTCCCCAGCCATAGCCCGGCAACCCCAAGCAACGTGGAACCGCGGTCACCGGACCTCGCCATCCACCCCAGCCACCGCGGCGCCCAGCCATGCTTTCTTTCAGATCGGCCGGACGCGGCGATCAACCACAGCGCACGTCCCCGGCCGAGAACTTTCGCGCCTCAGCCCACTCGACCGCCAAAGACGGCCGACAAAACCAGAGGGTGAGCCACCGCAGATGGCTGAGCCGGATGGCGAGGTCCGGTGACCGCGGTTTCGCCTTGCCTGGGGCTGACGGGCTGTGGCTGGGGTGCGTGATGCTGGGGGTTTTGCGTTGTGCGGTGACTTTTCGGGTCTATGCGCCGAAAAACTACCGTGTAACTCACGCCGACCAGCCCCGGGGACCCGAGATCGTGGTCCGGCGCCACCTTGAGACTCCACCAACCACCTGCCGCCCGCCCCGAACGGTTGAACCGTGCTCAAGGTCGACCGGCCGACTCACCTTGAGCACCCCCCAACCACCTGCTGGCCCCGTGCATGGCTGGCCGGGGCTCAGCGTCGTACCGGCTCATGCAGTGAGCCTCAATCACCTGGCCTTGGGGTTCACCTGACGGCGCTTCGCAGTGCTCGTTCGCGGCGGTCGGCGACCGCTGATCCGGACTCGCGGCGTGCCATCCGGCGCAGGACGATCGGGGCGAGCAGTAGCCCGGCCACGGCCCAGAGGCCGAGAACGCCGGCCGTCTCGAGGTGCCGCCACGATTGGCTTACCTCGACCACGACCGCTTCGCCGGGCAGGAGTGCCGACCGCATCCCGAGCCCCATCCAGTAGATCGGGGTCAGCTGACCGATCCACTCGAGCCAGGTGGGCAGCGCGGTCAGCGGGTAGAAGATGCCCGAGATCGCGATGAACCCGAGCATCGGCAGCTGGATCAGGCCCTGCGCCCGGGCGCTGGTGAAGACCGATCCCAGGACCGCGCCGATCGGCAGCGTTGCAATCATCCCAAGTAAAAGCACCCAGATCAGGGTGAGCCAGCCGGAGGTATCGACCGAGAGACCGCCGACGATGATGAGTCCCGGGATCAGGACGATCAGGAGATCCACCAGCAGGGAGCCGGCCACCGAGACGACCTTGCCGATCAGATAGCCGAGCATGCCGTGCGGTGTCGCCTTGGCCCGCAGCAACGTGCCGTCCTCCCGATCGGCCGTCAACTGCTGGCTCATGGCGACCATGCCCATCGCTGCGTTCATGCCGAGAATGCTCGGCAGGGCCAGCGCACCGAGGAGCAACCCGCTCGATCCGAAGTCGCGGTGGCGTAAGAAGAACAGTGCAGCCAGGGTGAGCGCCGGCCACAGGAAGTGGCTAACCAACTCGGGCCCATTGGTGAACGACTGCCGCAACTCGATCAGTCCGCGCCGCCAACCGGCTCGGATCGCTGCGCCTCGGGGCGTCATGCCGCAACCTCCTGACCGCGCACCAGCGCGAGATAGGTGTCTTCCAGCGAGGCCCGGCGGACCTCGAGTTCACGGAGCTCTTCGCCGTACTGGGCGAACAGGCCGCGCACGAATTCCGTGGAGTCAGCGATCTGCTTGTGGAATCGCTGCCCATCGACGCTCCACCGCACCTCGTCCGCACCGGCAATGGCTGCCGTGAGCTCGCTCGGTGTCCCGACGGCGACGATCCGGCCGCTGGTCATGATCATGATCCGATCCGCGAGCCGGCTGGCCTCGTCGAGATCGTGGGTGGTGAGCAGGATCGTCGTTCCGTACTCCGCGGCCAACCGGCTCACCAGTTCGTGGAACTCACGCCGTGCCTCGGGATCGAACCCGGTTGTCGGTTCGTCCAGAAACAGCAACTCAGGCCGCCCGACAATGCCGATCGCCACGTCGAGCCGCCGCCGCTGACCACCCGAGAGCGTTCGGATCTTGTGATCCGCTCTCTCGGTCAGACCGACCGCGGCGAGCAGTTCGCCGGTCGGCCAAGGCCGCACAGCTCCGGCCGTCGCGTACGGCGTGTAGTAGGAACCGAGGTGTTGCAGCAGCTCACCGACCCGCCAGTTGCCGTGGTCACGCCAGGACTGCAGCACGATCCCGACCCGCGCCCGCCAGCTCTCATCGGCCTGACCCGGATCGGTCCCGAGCACCTCGACCCGGCCGGCCGAGCGGAGCCGGAAGCCCTCGAGGATCTCGATCGTGGTGCTCTTCCCAGCCCCGTTCGGCCCGAGCAGCGTCAGCACCTCCCCCGCCCGAGCCTCGAACGAAACCTCATGCAGAACCTCGACATCGCCGTACCGCATCCGCAGCCCGTCGACCGTCACTATGCCTTTACTCATACCCGAAAGCTACGTTGCGTTTATCCTGCAGGAAAGCTCACCGAGCGGGATCTGTGCAATCATATGACGGTGAATGCACTGATGTTGCAATGACTAGAGATGAAGGCTCGCGGAGGAACCCATGCCAGGTGGCCGACTCACCCAGCAGGAACGACGGACGATCGCGGCCGGCCTGAGCGAAGGACTTGGGTACGCCGAGATCGCGCGGCAGCTCGACCGGCCGACCTCGACGATCAGCCGGGAGATCGCCCGCAACGGTGGCGCGCGTGCGTACCGCGCCGATCATGCGCATTACGCCACCTCGTTCCGGGCTCGCCGGCTGCGGCCGCAGAGCCCGCCTCCGACGGGTGACACCCATGAGTACGCCGAGCGGTTCGCCGCGATCATGGTCGAGGGCGGAGTCCCCCGGATGGCGGCGCGCGTTCTCGTCCAGCTCTACACCGCGGAGAGCCGCAGCCTGACCGCGGCCGAGCTCGTCGCCTCGCTGCACGTCAGCCCGGCCTCGATCTCGAAGGCCATCGGCTACCTGGAGCAGGTCGGGATGCTGCATCGCGAGGCTGATCCGCGGCGCCGGCTGCAGCACTATGTGATGGCCGAAGACGTCTGGCAGAAGGCGTGGCAGGCCAGTTCACGCACCAATGAGAGCTGGGCCGAGATCGCGACCGAGGGGATCGAGTTGTTCGGCTCCGACAGTCCGGCCGGTCGTCGGCTCGCGCTGATGGCCGACTTCTTCCATCAGCTCGCCGACGACATGAGCGGCGGGCCCGGGTTCGCCGTCATCGACGATGCGCTGACGATTCTCGCGGCGTACCGGGAGGCCGGCCGGGTGCTCGACGCCGACCGGCTGGCCGCCGTACTGGACTGGCCGGTCGACCGGATCAAGACCGCGCTGGACGTCGCGGCAGTTGCTCGGCTGTCCCCCGAGCAGCGAGCAGTCCTCGCAGCAGGCGGGGAGTGACCGTGCCCTCGGCCAGGCCGAGTTCCACCAGGTCGTCGAAGACACCCTGATCGGCCGCGGCCGCGCGGATGCCACGGGTGAGCACGTGCGGCGAGTTGGTGAGATAGGCCGTCAGCGCCGTATGGCGGATGTGCCGGCCGAGGAGTTTGCGGACGCTGCGGTCGTAGCGGCGACTGGGGTCAGACTCGTTGCCACGCAGGGATTCCGCGGCGGCACGTCCGGCGAGGAGACCGGTCGCGATCGCGTAGTAGATCCCCTCGCCGGTCATCGGGTTGATCAGACCGGCCGCGTCACCGGCGAGCAGAACCCGCCCCTTGGTCGGTCGCCAAGACCAGCCCGTGAGCGGCAGATGGTGACCTTGCCACTCGCCACCGCCCGCAGTTGCGCCAGGAAGAAGAGCCTCCAGTTGCGTGAACAGCTCGGCGCGGGTCGGATGCGGACGGTCGGCGGCGAGGCGTTCGCCGTACCCGACATTCGACAGACCGTCGCCGCGATCGAAGGACCAGGCGTACGACGGTTGCCGGCCGGCGCCGTACGCGATCACCTGACTGGCGGCACGTCCCGGCGGAGTGGGCGCGTACCCGCGGATCGCCAGTGCGACCGGCCCCGGCGGTACGCCGAGCTCCCGCCGTACGACGGAGTGCGCCCCGTCCGCACCGATCACGCAGCGAGCCTCCAGGTCCTCGACCCTGAGCGCCCCGAGGTCGAGTCGGCGCACTCGGCGGCGAACGAACTCAGCACCCGCTGCCTGGGCAGCCGCCACCAGCCGGTGGTCGAAGACAGCGCGTGGGACAACCCAGTTCGGCCGGGCCATATCGCGCTTCACTCCGACAACCCCGTTGGTCAGCACGAAGCGCCGTACCGGGGTCCAGTCGTCCACCAGCCCGGTCACGCCGACCGCAGCCAGGAGGTCGAAGACGTGCGGAGCGATCCCGTCGCCGCAGGTCTTGTCGCGGGGAAAGTCGTGGCGGTCCACTAGTAATACAGACAGCCCCGGGTCGACCGCGAGCGCGCCCAGAGCGGCCGCGGCCCCGGCCGGTCCGGCGCCGACGATCACCAGATCCCACACGGCACCCAGTCTCCCATTGGTCTACTCAGTGTTCGAGGGTGTTCGAACAGGTTCACGCCGACAGGGCTGGCCGCGACCATCGAGGCATGAGAATCCGCCTCCTCGCGGCCGCCGTACTGATATTCGGAGCCACTCTGGTCGCTCCGGGTACGGCGCAGGCCCGCGATCTGCAGCTAGAGAGTGTCGCGAACGGCCCGATCTCGCGGCAGGAGATGCTGCTGCGGTCCGCGTCGTGGATCCGCGACAAGGTGCCGTACAGCCAGGACAACGGCAGCCCACATGTGAACGAGTTCGGCAGCTACCGCCGCGACTGCTCGGGGTTCCTGTCGATGGCCTGGCACCTGAGCAGCTCACTCAGTACGTCGACGCTGCCCTCGGTGATGCGGCAGATCACGTACGACGATCTGCAGCCGGGCGACGCGTTGTTGCGGCGATCGGGTGGGGTGAACCACGTCGGTCTGTTCGTCGGGTGGTACGACACGGCGCGGACCCGGCCGAAGGTGCGTGAGGAGTACGACTTCGGCCATATCGCCGAGGAACGGATCTGGACGAACAGCTACTTCAAGACGTTCACGCCGTACCGGTACAACAAGGTGGTCGGGGCGACCACGAGCCCGGGGTCGTCGATCGGTCAGGACGTGACCGGGCGGCTGATGCGGTTCGAGGCGACCACTGACGGCGCGGTCCAGTTGACCGAGCAGACCGGCCCCGCCACGACCACCTGGCAGACCGGCACGATCGACCCACCGGGTGGCGTCGTTCCCGGCGTACCGATTGCGACAGCGGCCGACTCGATCGGGCGGGCGTACTACTTCGCGCGGACGCCGGACAACAAGCTGCGCGCCGGTCGGGAGAGCACCCCGGGTGCAGGACCGTGGCTGTCGGCAACTATCGAGCCGACCACCGACCTGGACGGGGTCGAGACAGTACAGCCGGTCGGGCGGATCGCTGCGGCGATCGATGCCCGAGGCAAGTTGACGTACTTCGTCCGGACCAGCGACGGCCGGCTGCTGCACGGATGGCAGGACCAGCCGGGGAGCGCGGCCTGGCACGCGACGATCATTCGGGACAGTGCGGGCGTCGCCGTACAACTCGACGGCGACCCGGTGGTTTCGCAAGACGTGCACGGCCGCATCGCGTTCCTGGCTCGCACCTCCGACGGCAAACTGCGCTATGGGCGACAGGCCGCACCGGGTACCGGTCCGTGGGTGGTCAGCACGCTGGCGGCGACCGGCATCGTCGGCAACCCCTCGGTCGGTCTCGATGTTTCGGGCAAGCTCGTGTACTTCGCTCGCGGCACCGACGGCAAACTGCAGCACGGCTGGCAGTCGACTCCGGGTGCGGACACCTGGCAGTCGACCGTGGTCCCGCCGACCACCGATACGGACGGCATCGAGACCGTGCAGCTCGCCGGCGATCCGGTGATCAGCATGGACAACAGCGGCAAGCTGACGTACTTCGTCCGGACCACCGACAGCCGCATCCTGCACGGCTGGCAGGACATCCCCGGCTCGGACCCGTGGCACGCCACGATCATCCGCGATGCCGACACAAACCAGGCCGCCCCGGCCCCGGTCGACCCGGTTCTCTACACCGACTCCGCCGGCAAACTCGTCGTACTGATGCAGGGCACGTGGCTCTACCAGCACGCGCCGGGCACCGGCCCCTGGCACCTTCGGGCAGTCGCGGGGTAGCGCCGGAACTACCTCGATCAGGGTCCTTGGGCCACTGCAGGCGCCGGAGTCCAGCTCTAGCGTCTGCAGTGACTTCAAGGAGGGGACGATGAAACTACTGCTGGCGCTGGCGCTCCTGGCCGCATCGACCAGTACGACGGCTGTCGCGCAGGCGGCGCCTATTGAATGGCATCAGTGCGCGTTGAACGCGAACGATGCCGAAGGCAACGCCCTCGACGAGGCCGGGGCGCAGTGCGGTGAGCTCGAGGTCCCGCTGGACTACACCCGGCCGAGCGGACCGAAGATCACCTTGGCGATGTCGCGGATCAAGGCGACCGGTGATCGGATCGGCGCGCTCGTCATCAACAACGGCGGGCCTGGCGGTCCGAGCCTGAGCGCGGCGCTGGACCGGCCGGACGTGATGGCGACCGTTGGCAAGCGGTACGACCTGATCGGGCTGGATCCGCGGTCCGTCGGTCGGTCGACGCCGATCGACTGCAAGCTGCCGTTCGCCGGCTGGCCGTGGGCAGGCGGAAGCACGCGCGCGTCGTACGGGGAAAGTGTGGCGATCCAGGCGGACATCGCGAAGCGTTGCACGCAGAATGCCGGTTCGATGCTGCAGTACATCAACACGCGGAACACTGCACGCGACATGGATCAGGTCCGGGTCGCGCTCGGCGAGCAGAAGATCTCGTACCTGGGCTACTCCTACGGCAGCTATCTCGGGGCTGTCTATCTGCAGCTGTTCCCGGGGCGGACCGATCGGGTCGTCCTGGACGGGCCGGTGAACCCGCTGACGTTCGGACCGCGCCTCCTCCAGGGGAACGGCCCGGTGAACGAGGACAACCTGCGGGCCTGGGCGTCCTGGACAGCTGCCCGGAACTCGACGTACCAGTTGGGTGCGACCACCCGCGAGGTGCTGGCCTCGATCGACCGCGTCTACCGCCACGTGCGGACGACCGAGCTGGAGATCGGCGGGCACAAGATCGGCGAGGGGCTGCTGCCGATGCTGTTGTTCGTGTCGATCAACGACGACCGGGAGACTCCGCGCGCCGACGCTGCCGTCCTCGTCCAGACGTTGGTGAAGGCGATCGACGGGCCGGTGGAACCGCGCGCCGACCTGGGCGAGCTCCTCGATGCAATCCTCTCCCCCGCGATGTCGCAGACCATCAGCGCCCAGACTGCGATCGTCTGTGGCGACCGAGCGGCTCCGCGCGATCCGCAGGTCTACTGGCGCGACATCCAGGCGCACCGGGCCCGCGAACCGCACTACGCGCCGCTCACCCGGAGCATCTCGCCGTGCGCCTTCTGGCCGGTGCAGCCACAAGAGGCACCGACCAAGATCGCCAACTCCGAGCACGCGCTGATCGTCGCGGCCGAACACGACCCGCGGACCCTCTATGCGAACGCCGCGGCGCTACGGAAGAGCATCAGCAACTCTCGCGTGCTCACCGTGCAGAACGCACGGAAGCACGGAGTCTTCGGTGAGTACGGCAACGCGTGCGCCGACCAGAAGGTTGTGTCCTACCTGTTCAGCGGCAACCTGCCAGCGACCGACGAGAGCTGCTAGTAGCCCGGTCGTCTACCGGGCTTGTTGGTACGGCGAGGCGTCGTACGACGTGGGCGGGGTGTCAGGCGATCGGCGTGGCCCCCGCCCGCCGGGGCGGATGGAGTGACCGGGCGCGCCTCGTCCAGGTCGACCACCTTGGGTGGCGGCGGGACGAAGAGCGGCTTGGTCCTCTCCTCTACTACTGCCGGAGGCGTCGGCGCCCGCGGCGCTTCCGCTCGGGCGACCGACTCCTTGCTAGCGCGAGGCACGACCGCCACCGCGGCAGCCGCGACCGGGGGCCGGACCGCACGGCGCCGCAGCTTGGTGCGGAGCTCGATGCCGAGAGCGTCGATCAACCGGCTCCAGGCGACGATCATCACCGCGACCGCGAAGACCGTGCACCCGGCGAACAGGATCGACTGGAAACCGGCCGCCCAGTCCGATGGGCCGGTACGGGTCATCGCGGCGAGCATGGCCACCACCACCGCATTGGTGATGCCGACGGCAACGGCCACCCCGACCGTGCGGAGCAACACCCGCCGCTCGAGCCCGACATCGTCGGCCGCGGCCACCAAGCCGGCGATCAGCCCCGCCAGAACCGGCACTGTATAGACAAGCGCCAACGTCAGCCCCGGGCTGGCGACCAGATAGAAGACGTCGAAGACCAAGGCCGTGCCGGTCAGAGCTGCCGCAAAGCAGACCACCATCGGCGGATACGCCCGCACAATCGCAGCCGCGTCCGCCGGCACCGTCCTGATCATCCCGAACGCCAACCCACCGACCCTTCCACTCTTCCCCCATTGTGCCGCCCGCACCGCCCCCAGTAACCACCCCCTCCAAGGCGAGTCGCCCCACGCCGGTCCCATTTGCCTGCCTAGCCACCGAAATTGGGGGTTCAGCACCGTCATGTGGGTGCTGAACCCCTGATTTGAGTGCCTAGCCAGCGAAATGGGCCCGCGGGGGTGGTTGCTGGGGGCAAGGGGTGGGGGTTAGGCGGCGGTGGGGAGGGGGGTCAGTTTGGTGCGGAGGTCGTCGAGGGTTTTGCGGAGGACCCGGGAGACCTGCATCTGGCTGACGCCGATGTCCTTGCCGATCTCGGACTGGGTCCAGCCTTCGACGAAGCGCAGGTGCAGGATCCGGCGTTCGCGATCGTTGAGGTCGGACAGGATCGGCTGCAGCATCTCGACGGTTTCCAGCTGGTCGATGCTGCTGTCGTCGGAGTCCGCGACCACGTCGGCCAGGGTCAGGTCGGCGTCGGTCTCGGCCGGGCGGTCCAGGGACAGCACGTTGAAACAACCCTTCGCGGCCATCGCCTGCTCGACCTCGGTCACGTCGACGTCGAGGCACTCGGCCAGTTCGGCCGGGGTGGGTTCGCGGTTGAGCTCCTGCTCCAGCTCCGGCAGCTTGCCGGCGATCGTGCCCTGCATCTCCTGCAGCCGGCGCGGGATCCGGACGGTCCAGGCGCAGTCGCGGAAGTACCGCTTGACCTCACCGCGGATGGTCGGGATGGCGAACCCGATGAACGGCGTGTCGGCCTCGAGCCGGTAGTGGTGTGC
Organism: Kribbella sp. NPDC056345; assembly: GCF_042262745.1. Lineage (NCBI taxonomy): Bacteria > Bacillati > Actinomycetota > Actinomycetes > Propionibacteriales > Kribbellaceae > Kribbella > Kribbella sp. NPDC056345. The sequence continues at coordinate 668,969 of NZ_JBHJQQ010000001.1, forward strand.
GGCCTTCACGAGCCCGAGATAGGCGACCTGCTCCAGATCGTCGGCCTCGGCGCCCCGGCCGCGGAACCGGCGAGCGATACCGCGCGCCATCTCCAGGTTGAGTTCGACGACCTCTTCGAGCAGCTCCTGCCGCTCGGCCTCGTCGGTGCTGGCGGCCCGGCGTTCCATCAGATCCCGGGTGGCTGCTTCACGGGCGGCCCGATCGGCCGCTGTCGAACACTGCACGGTGGTGGTGATGCTCATCGGATGACCTCGCGACTGTTCTCGTCACGGCGTGGCTCTTAGCTGAACCACGGTCATGCCTGCCTGCTGCCCGTACCCACCTGGCGGGATCGCATGCACCCACTTCGCAGGGCCCGGTTTCGCTCACTGACCGCGACCGAACGGCGGGTCGAACGGTCGTTTGAGCGCGACACGGTGACAGCAAGTAAGGAAGCGGACACGAGACCCCTAAACGTGTACGATGCAAATGCAAGCCCAAATGCACGTGCATATGCCAAGGACGTACGGAAGGTGCAGCTGATGACTGCTATCTACAACGGCATGCCCGGCGACTCCATCGAGGACCTGACCTGGCGGAAGAGCCAGCGAAGCGGCCCTCAGGGCAACTGCGTTGAGGTGGCGAAGCTGCCGGGCGGCGGCGTGGCGATGCGGAACTCGCGTCACACCGACGGACCGGCGCTGGTATTCACCAAAGCGGAGATCGAGGCCTTCCTGGGCGGCGCCCAGGACGGGGAGTTCGATTACCTCGTCTGAACCTCTTAGCCCGGAAAAAGCCAGGGCCCCTTCGCCAGGCGAGTGACGAAGGGGCCCTTTTCCATGCCCTCATGCCGGTACGGCGCCGGCAACGTCGAAGGCCGGCCCTCGGAGGGAGGACCGGCCTTCGGTGTTACCGGGAATGCTTGCTGCTACTGCCTTTACTGCACGGTGAGCGGCCAGAGCTGTTCGCTGCTCGGGAGCTCGGACGCCTTGCCGGTGGCGGCGTTGTCCACGGTGATCCGCAGACCGGTGAACTTGGGCGTCATCACGCGCTGGTACCGGGAGGCACGGTCAGGCTCGGCCAGGTACTCAGCGATCAGATGATCTCCCAGCCAGATCCGTACCATCTTCCGACCTCCTCGGTCCGTGTTCATGGGGCCAGGCTCACGATGGGGTCACCGTCGAGCTGACGGACACCGCGCAACCAGCCTTCGAAGGCCCAGCGCTGCTGCTCGGGGCAGCGCGCCACCAGCTCCTGGATCTCCCGCTCAGTCAGCTCGTCGGGCGCGCGTCCGCCTGCATAGGCGGTGTGCTCGGCTACCTCACTGTCGTCGTCAATCATCGACTCGGGTTCCCCAACCAGTCATGCCGGTGCACTCGTCACCAGCGATCTGTAGGACCGGCCTGCCGGTTCTCGCGATGCCGGCCCGTATGCCGTCACCGTTTGCGAGATCCAGCTCACCTTCTGTGCATGATTCAATCATGGCGTCGGCACGCTGCGAATGCAAGCGCCCGATGCACGTGCATCCGCACGTTTTCCGTTTCGAGACCCAAATCGGCCCCTTCAGGCGTGATCCGGCGTCCCCGAGGTGCCGGCGAACACCGTTCGAAGGCTTGTCGGGCGGTAGATTTGTCTTGACAATTGGGAGACCGCAGCCGCGACCCGAATCACCCTGAGTCACGATCGATGGCGATTCGCGTGGCTTATGTAAGAACTTCGGCAGATTCAGGTCGGGGCATGCGATGATGTCTGCCTGCGGGACCGGTTCACCCCGGAATCGCGTTGGGGTAGCTGAGGACTGAGCCGCTGGGGGCCGGAGGTGAGTGTGAACGAGTCGGGCGCGCAAAGCGGACCGACGGCGCTCCGCATCATCCTCGGAGCGCACCTGCGCCGGATGCGGGAGGCCGCCGGGATCAGCCGGTCGGACGCCGGGTGGGAGATCCGCTCTTCGGAGTCGAAGGTCAGCCGGATGGAGCTGGGCCGCGTCGGCTTCAAGGAGCGCGACGTCCGCGACCTGCTCACCCTCTACGGCCTCGACGACAGTGACGAGCGCGAGCGCCTGCTTGCCCTGGCCCGGGAGGCCAACAACCCCGGCTGGTGGCACCGGTACGGCGATGTGCTGCCGAGCTGGTTCCACTCCTATCTGGGTCTCGAGTCGGCCGCTGCGCTGATCCGTTCTTACGAGCTCCAGTTCGTGCCCGGTCTGCTGCAGACCCAGGACTACGTCCGCGCGGTCGTTCAGCTGGGCCGCGGTCTGGTCACCGCCGAAGAGGTCGAGCGTCGCGTCACCCTGCGGACCAGCCGCCAGGACGTGCTCACCCGTCCGAGCCCGGTCCGGCTGTGGGCCGTCATCGACGAGGCAGTACTGCGCCGGCCGATCGGCGGCGTGAAGACGATGATGATGCAGCTCGACCACCTCATCGAGATGAGCCACCTGCCGAACATCACCCTCCAGGTGATGGGCTTCGGTGCCGGAGGCCACGCAGCCACCGGTGGCGCCTACAGCATTCTGCGCTTCCCCGAGCCCGACCTCGCCGACGTCGTCTACATCGAGCACCTCACCAGCGCCCTCTACCTGGACAAGCTGGAAGACCTCGACCAGTACACGGCAACGATGGAAGCCCTCTGCGTCGCAGCACCGCCGCCGAACAAGACCCGCGACATCCTCGCCGGCATCCGCCGCGACTTCGACGACGTCTGACGGATTCCCGTCGTACGCGTCAGAGTCCTTTGAGGAACTCGAGGAGGGCGGTGTTGACGAGGTGGGGTTGTTCTTGCTGGGTCCAGTGGCCGCAGTTCGGGATGTCGACTGCTCCGCGGAGGTTCGGGACGATGGCGCGGGCGGTGTCGTCCAGGGGGTACAGGAAGCGGACGCCGTCGTTCTCGCCGCTGATGTACAGCGAGGGCGGGGTGATCGGGGCGTCTTGCCAGGCTGCGGTTTGTTCCCAGTTGCGGTTGAGGTTGCGGTAGTAGTTGAGGCCGCCGGTGAAGCTGCTGGCGGTGAACTGATCGACGAAGACAGCGAGGTCTTCGGCGGGGAGCCAGGCAGGCAGCGTTGACGGGTTGAGGAAGCGGCCGGCGAAACCTGAGGTTGGTTCGGGAGCAGGTACGCCGGCGTAGATTCGGCGGAGTGCATCTGGAATGTCGTTGCCCAGCTCGGCATCTGCGATACCGGGCTCCTGGAAGTAGTTCTGGTAGAAGTCCGGGCCGAAGCGTTGTTCGGTGACGGTCAACGGCGGCAACGCACCCCGTGGGATCGGCGGCACACTGATACCGACAACACCTCGTACGACGCTCGGCCGCAGCAGCGCGGTGTTCCAGGCAACGATCGCACCCCAGTCGTGGCCGATGACAACGGCTTGCTCCTCCCCCAGTTCGTGGATGAGCGCGACGACATCGCCGACCAGGTGGAAGATCGAGTACTGGTCGATGGCGTCCGGGCGGTCGCTCGCGCCGTACCCGCGTTGGTCCGGGGCGACGGCGTGATAGCCGGCGTCGGCGAGTGCTTCGAGTTGGTGGCGCCATGAGTGTGATGTTTCGGGGAAGCCGTGCAGTAGGAGGACGAGGGGGCCTTCGCCCTGCTCAGCGAGGTGAATGTCGATACCGTTCAGCCGGACGATTCTGTTGCTGGGCAAGGTTTTTGGCTCCTCTGTTATTTGCCGATGGATTCCAGGAGTGCTTCGCGCCTGGTCGCGAGTTCGGCGAGGGCCGCGTCGGCCGTGGCGCGGACGTCGCCCGGGCCGGGCTCCTCCGGACCGAGTAGGGCAGTCACCGCGGCGGCGATGACTCGGGCCGGATCGTCCACGGAGATATGGGCCAGCACCTGCTGCTCGACGGAGATGGTCAGGAAGCCCCGGATCAGTGCCTGCAATGCATACGCCTGGTCGTCGAAACTCCAGTCGGTGCGCACGAGGTGGTGCTTGCGCCACACCGGCAGCGCGACGCGCATCAGCGCAGCGGGACCGAGATTCTCGAGCAGCGAGGCACTGCGCGGATGCTGGGTGAGCGCGCCGAGCAGGTCGTCGTCTTCGATCTGCAGCGCGCGAATGAACGGATGATCAACCGTGCTCCGGATCAGCATCGGCAGCAGCCGGCTGGGGCGAGCGACCTCCGGGTCAGCGGTGAGCTCGGCACCCAGGTGATCGAGAGAAGCAAGGAAGTCCCGGCCGAACAGACCGACCAGCAGATCCTCGCGGGTGCTCCAGTGCAGGTAAATGGTGCCCTTGGCAACATGTGCCCGCTCCGCGATCTCCGCGACCGTCAGTCCTTTGACGCCGCGTCTGAGCACCAGCTCCCGGGCGGCGCCGAGAATGCGCGCCGCGCTGCCGGAATCCTGCTCGGCCAGTACAGCCATGATGGTCCTTCCGTTCACACCCGGGCGATATCGAGATCCTTCATGCGACCGGACTTGTTGTGCGTCCGCACGAAGCGCAGCACCTGCGAGGCTACCGGCATCGTCATCCCCCGCATCATCAGCCGCCGCACGGTGATCTGCTTGCGGTTGGGTGTGAAGACCGCGGTCTGCTGGAAGCCCAGCTGCTGGTAGTAGCCCATGTGCGGACGCAGTTGGCTCTCCCATTCGGACAGCGCGCGCCCGATGTCGTCGTACCGGCCGAGCATGGTCCCCAGCAGATCCGCTCCGGCCAATCCTGCAGAGACACCCATGCCGGCGTACAGCGTCACGCACCAGGCCGAGTCACCGACCAGTACGACGCGCCCCTGGTGCCAGTGGTCCATGTGCACCTGCTCAACCGAGTCGAACAGCAACTCGTCAGTGGCCTCCAGTGCTTCCAGCGCAGCGCCGAGTACGTCGCCCGTCGGCTCTGGCCCAAATGCCTTGCGCACCCGCGCCGCCGGAGGCTCGCTGAACTCGGCATCCACGTCGTCGGTCTGATAGCCGATGAGCACGGTCGGCGCGTGGTCGGCGAACGGGAACACCCACAGCGAACGGTCAGGCTCCAGCAGAGTAAGACCGTCGTGCAGCGCGAGTTTGCCGAGCCCACCAGGCAGCTGGAACGCAGCGATCATGTAGTTGAGCCGATGCAGGTAACGCTCATCCGGCCCGAAAGCCAGCCTGCGAACCGTCGACCGCAGACCATCAGCGCCGACGACCAGATCGAACCGCTCAGTGACGCTACTGCCATCAGCGGCGTTCGTCAGCGTGACGTCGACACCGTCGGCGTCCTGCTCAATCTTGGTCGGCACCGTCGAGTAGCGGACCTCAACCCCGGCGGGCAGCGCCTCGAACGCGGCCTGCTCGACATCCCCGCGCACCATCAGCCACGGGTCACCCGGGATGTCCCGGAAACCGAACCCGGCTCGCCACTCACCGAACCGATCGACGTCGTAGTTCCGCCCGTCGAACGCCGTCCGGTCGTGCAACGAATCCAGGATGCCGAGCCGCTCGGCCGCGGTCTTGCCCGCGCCGAACAGTCCGACGAAGTACCCGCCGGAGCGCCGCTGCGGCGCCTTCTCGATCAGAACCGGCGTCCAGCCGGCCCGGAGGAGCGCGAGTGCTGTCGAAGTGCCGCTGATGCCGAGCCCAACAACCAGTGCCCGGCGCTGCCGTTCCGTTGTGGTCATGTCTTCAGAATAGACACACTGACCAAATTCGTCATTTGGTTCAGTCAGTGAGGCGCGTCACTCCCCGCGACCGGGTCGGCACAGGTCTAGGTGTTGTCGATCAGCCAGGTCAGAAGAGGCTGAGTGGCCTTCCAGTCAGCGCGGACGGCGTCGGCCAACTCCGGCGTGTGGATGACGGGCTCGAAACCGTAGGACTTGGTGACCGTCAGGGACTTGTGCCGCAGGAGCTCGATCCGCGGGTGCTCGGCGTCATAACCACGAGGGCTGGTCTTGAGCCGATCGCCACCGACCGTCCACCCGTCTGCGGTGAGATCGGCCAGCAGTCCCTCGAGCTGCTTGCCACGACGGTCGTCGTCGATGGCAGTCCGAACCCGCGCCAGCCGCTCGGAGTTCGCCTCGTAGAACCCCGCAGCGACCCGAACCCCGGGAGCCGACACCTCGACGTACCAGCCAGTGGCCGGCGCCAGGTCGATGAACGCACCCTGGTGTGTCTTGTACGGCGTCTTGTCCTTGGCGAACCGGACATCGCGGTACGGCCGGAAGAGTTTCGCCTTACCGAACTCGGCTTCCAGCTCGGCCAGCAAAGCCGCCATCGGTGCCCGGACCGACTCCTCGTAGACGTGCTTGTTCGCCGTCCAGTAGGTCTTGCTGTTGTCCATCTCGAGGTCGTCGTAAAAGTCCAGCGCTGCCGCCGGGAAACCGGTGAAACCCATGTCCGCAACCCTAGTCCGTCAGATCCAGCCCGCCCGCTCGGCCTTGCGAATCGCCTCGATCCGCGTCCGCGCCTGGGTCTTCGTGAGGATCCGGGACAGATAGTTGCGCACAGTCCCCGAGCTCAGACACAGCTTCCGCGCAACCTCCTGAGCAGTCGCGCCGGTGGTCACCAGCCGCAGCACCTCACACTCACGATCGGTCAGCGGATTGTCCTTGACTCGGATCGCGGCCAGCATCAGCTCCGGATCCAGCACCGCCTCGCCGCGCGCGATCTGCCGGATCGCGCCGACCAGCTCACCAGGTGATGCATCGGTCGCGACCAACCCCACCCGCGGTGCCTGCCGGACGAGCTGCAGACTCGCGGCGGCCGACAGATCCCCGTCGGACAGCACCAGCACTCCGCCGGCCGGCGAACGCCGCACCAGCAGATCGATGCCGACGGCACCTGGCAGGTGTGCGTCGAGCACCATCACGTCGGGCTGTCCCCGCACGGACGCCGGCAGCACGTCGTCCGCGTGGTCGATGACCGCCACGACTTCCAGATCGTCTTGAGTTTCGAACACCGTGGTCAATGCTCCACGCAGCAATGCGCCCCGGTGTCCGAGCAGTACTCGGATCACGGCCCCCGCCCCCCATGGCGATCTGATTCCGGCACTCGTCAGTCACGAAAAATGCCGGTAATCCCTTATCAGCAACGCCAGTTTGATGGCCCCCCAGCCGATTGTCACTACCTACTGTAGGAAAGGTTCGTGAAGAACGCACGTACGTCCCCGACGAAAACGGCCGCTTGTTCGATGGCCGCAAAATGTCCGCCGTGCGGGTGACTCGTCCAGCGGACGAGGTTGTCGGTCCGCGCGACCTTGTGCCGCAACGGGATGAAGTTCTCGTGCGCGAGGTCGAGCAGCGCGGTCGGGGTGGCCGACGTCAGCTCCCCGTACGACGTGTGCGCGCGCTCGTAGTAGATCCGGCCCGCCGACCCCGCTGTCCGGGTCAGCCAGTAGAGCATCACGTTCGTGAGCAGGTGATCACGGTCGATCTCGCTCGCCGGATCGCTCCACGCCACGAACTTCTCCGCGATCCACGCCAGCTGCCCGACCGGCGAATCCGTCAACGCGTAGGCCAGTGTCTGCGGTCGGGTCGACTGCAGATCGGCGTACCCCTGCTCCTCCTTCGACCACGCCTGGAACCGTCGCCACGACGCCCAGGTCCGGTCCCGCTCAGCCTGATCCAGCGGCTCCAACTCGGCAACCGTCGGCTCCGAGGTCGCCCCGGCGCCGGGGATCAGATTGAGATGTACGCCGATCACCCGCTCGGGGTGGATCCGACCGAGTTCGCGCGAGATCGCGGCACCCCAGTCGCCGCCCTGAACGCCGTACCGGTCGTAGCCGAGCTCGCTCATCAGCACCGCCCAGGCACGCGCGATCCGCTGGTACTCCCAGCCACGGTCGCGGGTCGGACCGGACAGCCCGAAACCGGGGATGCTCGGGATGACCAGGTGGAACGACTCCAGCAACGGTCCGGCGACCTCGGTGAACTCGACGATCGACCCGGGCCACCCGTGCGTGAGGATCAGCGGGATCGCATCCGGTGCGTCCGAGCGGAGATGGGCGAAATGCACCCGGGCGCCATCGATCGTGGTGGTGAACTGCGGCCACTCGTTCAGCCGCGCCTCAGCCGCTCGCCAGTCGTAGGTGTCCCGCCAGTAGGCGACCAGCTCCTGCAGATACGCCAGCGGTACGCCGTACTCCCAGCCGGCGTCGGGGATTTCGTCGGGCCAGCGGACCAGGTCGAGGCGGGTCCGCAGGTCAGCCAGTTCGCTGTCGGGCACGGCAAGCCGGAAGGGTTCGATAGTCATCCCCGCCATCTTCCCAAGTCAGGGCACACCCGAATTCAGCCGCCGACGCGGGCCGAGATCTTCTTCACGGCGAGTGCGCCCACCAGGAGCGCCACCCCGGCAGCGATCACCACGGTGACCAGCGTGCCCGCGTTGCTCAGCGCACTGTCGCAGGTCATCGGCGTGATCCCGGCCGCGGTCCGGAAGGCCGAGCCGCAGTTGGTCCCACTCGACGACACCGAGCGGAAGCCGAGCGCGATCCCAGCCAGCAGGACGGCCACCCCGGCGACACCGAGCACCCTGTTCAGCGCCGTCACGATGTCAGCTCCGGCGCGTGAGGGCATGCCGACGGCACACCACGCGAGCCCCGTTGCACGTTCCTTCACCCCAAACCTCGACGGACCACCCGCATCCGAACTTACGGTCCGGACCGGATGAACCACAGCCGAGGAGGCCGTCAGCAGCGATTCTTCACAGAGTCCTTACTCAGAACATGACAGATTGTGACCGCCGCCACGAGATCCTGGCCGGTTCAGAGCCGTTCCGTGAGGTGGACAGTGATCTCATCACCAGGGTTTTTCGCCAGTACGGCGCGCAGATCCGCCTTCACCGGCAGCTTGTGGGTGCCGTCACCCAGAGCCATGAACGAACTCTCGAACGGGTGCCCGTCCATCGTCCCGCGCACCTTCACCAGCCCGCGCGTCCCGAAGTACTCCGCCGATCCCGGCAGCTGCACGTAGGTCCAGCCACCCTTGGCCGGGCTCTTCTGCAGCGGTGCGGTGAAGGTCTTGTCCAGCTTCTGTGCGCTCACTTTGAGCTCCTCTCTACACCACTAGGTAGAGACTGCCAGACGGCTTTCGACATCTATCCTGAAAATTGTGCAGATCACGATGCGGCCCGGCCGCGGCGACGACGTACCGGCGGTGCTCGCGCTGCTCGACGGAGCGACCGAGTGGCTGGTCGCGCAGGGGCGGACCGACCAGTGGGGCACACAGCCGCACTCGACCAGCCCGTGGCGGATCGAGCAGATCACCGGGTTCGCGACCGATGGCGCACTCTGGATCGCCGAGTACGACGGTCGCCCGGTCGGCGCACTCGCGATCGGGACCGCCAAACCACCGGTCCCGGCGGCCGACGTACCGGAGATCTTCGTCCGGCTCCTCGTCACCGATCGGAAGTTGACCGGCCACGGCATCGGCGGCGTACTGCTCGATCACGCCCGCAAGCTCGCCCGTGACGCCGGGATCACCCAGATCCGGCTCGACTGTTTCGCGGGGAACGACGGCGCCCTGATCCGGTACTACGAAGCGCAGGGCTTCACCCGGGACGGGACCTTCAGCGTTGAACGGGTCAATGCCCCGGACTGGCCAGGTCAGGTCCTCGTCCAGCGGTTGTGATCGAGCGGTGCACGGTGCCGTGCGCGTCCGAACAGTGCGCGTCGATCTCGTCGCCACTCGCATGGTCGACCTGCAGGGTGGAGTGCGTCAGCCCGTGCCGCTCGGCCAGCAGCGCCTCGATCCCAACCCGGATCTGGTGACAATCCAGCCCCTCGGCAACCAGGATGTGCGCTGAGGCGGCCGGCTCACCCGAGGTGATCTCCCAGACGTGCAGGTCGTGCACCTCGACCACGCCCTCGATCGCGCACAACTCGACGCCGAGCGCCTGCGGGTCGATCGCCGCCGGAGCGGCCTCGAGGAAGATCCGGCCCGAGTCGCGCACCAACGCGACACCTGCCTTCAGCATCAGCGCGGCGACCACCAGCGCGGCGATGGCGTCCGCCCGGGCGAAGCCGGTCAAGAGGACCACCAGACCGGCGATCGCAGTCGCGATGAACGCGAACAGGTCGTTCAGGATGTGCTGGAAGGCGCCTTCGACATTCAGGCTCGAGCGGTTCGCCTTGCTGATCAGCCAGGTCGCGAACAGGTTCACCACGATGCCGACCACACCGGTGATCAGGACCAGCGCACCCTTCACCTCGGGCGGGTGGATCATCCGGGCGACGGCCTCGTAGACGAAGTACACCGCAAGTAGCAGCAGGGTGATCCCGTTCGCCTGGGCGGACAGGATCTCGACCCGCTTGAACCCGTACGTGAAGCCGCCGCGCGGCGGTTTCGCGGACAACCGGATCGCGACCAGTGCGAGCACGATCGCGATCGCGTCGGTCAGCATGTGCGCGGCGTCGGTGATCAACGCCAGCGAACCAGCCGCGAACCCGACGATCACCTCGGCCACCATGAAGCCGACGATCAGCGCCAGCGCACCACTCAGCAGCTTCCGGTCCGCGTTCCCCGTCACCGCATGGCCGTGGCCATGCCCGTGTCCAGCGTCAGCCATCTCAGCGCTCCGGGTGAATCGCGTCGGTGTGCTCGGTATGCGCGACCGCGAGGTCGACCAGCATCCGCACATGGGCGTCGTCCAGCCGGTAGAACGCGTTCCGCCCATCCCGCCGTACGGCGACCACCCGGTGCGCGCGCAGCAGCCGCAAGGCATGCGAAGTCGCCGACTCACTGAGCCCGGTCACGGCGGCCAGGTCGCAGACGCACAGCTCACCATCGAGCAGCGCAACCAGCAGCTTCAGTCGGCGCGGATCTCCGAGCAGACTGAAGACGTCGGCAGTGTCGACGATGTCGTCCTCGGCCGGCATCCGAGCGTTGACGCTCGTCACCCGCTCCGGATCAACCAGCCGGACCGCGCACTCGTCCAGACCCTGCACATCTGCAGAACTGTTCATATGTCCACGCTAACCCATCGCATCCAGCTGCGCCAGTTGCGTGACCGGCGCCTCATTGGAGCCCGAAGAACAGGACGTATACGCCCGTCGGGTCGTCTGGGCTGCCGTCGGTGAGCGTGGCGGCGGCATCTACTAGACCTATACGTCCTGTCGTTCGGAGGATGCCGGGTCTGGGAGCGGTCCCAGAGGGCGGGCATCGGGCGGTGCGAGGGGCCGGGGAACTGTTACCGTCCGCGCATGCCGCCTCCCCCGTCCAGGATCCGGTTGCTCGGCCCGATCATGATCGACACGACCCACCTCGGCGCACCCAAACTCGCGTGCGTGCTCGCAGCGCTTGCTGTGCGACCCGGTACGCCGGTCGCCCAGTCCGAGCTGATCGACCGGGTCTGGGACGGCGACCCGCCTGACGCCGTCCTGAACGTTCTCTACTCGTACGTCGCGCGCCTGCGAACCGCGCTCAAACCGATCCCCGGCGCGGCGATCCGGCGCGCGGGATCGCACGGCTACGTCCTCGACATCGAACCGCGCGACGTCGACCTGCACGCGGTTCGGGCGCTTCGTGATGAGGCCCAGTTGCTGGGTTCTGCCGAAGCCCTGGAGATCTGGCGCCGAGCCAGTGAGCTGGTCGGGACTGAGGCTCTGGCCGGGCTCAGCGGGCGGTGGGCCGACGAGACCCGCGCGGCACTTGCGGCCGAACGGCTCGAGCTGCTGACCGAGCGGTACACCGCCGAACTCGACGCCGGCCACCACACCGCCGTACTGGGTGAACTGGCTGCACTTAGCGACGCTGAGCCATCGGCCGAATCGGTCGCTGAGCTGCTGATGCTGGCCTACTACCGCAGTGGCCGACCGGCCGACGCGCTGGCCCGCTTCGAGGCCATTCGGGTCCGGCTGCGCGACGAGCTGGGCGCCAATCCGTCGCCGCAGATGCGCGACCTTCATCTGCAGATCCTGAACCACGATCCAGCGCTCGATCTGTCGACTGCGCCGATCCAGCTGCCCTCGGACATCAGCGGCTTCACCGGCCGCGCCGCCGAACTCAAAGCGCTGGACCAGCTCGCGGAAGCTGCGTCACTCGCCGCGGTGGTCGGTCCGGGTGGCGCGGGGAAGACCGCGCTGGCCGTCCACTGGGGCCATTCGATGGTCGACCGGTTCCCGGGCGGGCTGCTCTACGTCAATCTCCGCGGCTTCGACGAAGGCGAACTGGTGCAACCGCGGGACGCGATCGGACGGTTGCTGGGGGCAATGAATCTGCCGGGCGAGGCAGTCCCCGACGACGTCGATGCGGCCGCCGAGCTGTTCCGGACGACCACGGCCGATCGCGGCGTACTGGTGATTCTGGACAACGCGCGCGACGCCGAACAGGTACGGCCGCTTCTTCCTGGCAAAGGCTGCTTCACCATCGTGACCAGCCGCGACCGCCTCACCGGACTGATCGCACTGAACGACGCCCGCCCCGTCCCCGTCGGCACGCTCGGCCGGCCCGAAGCCATGGAACTGCTCACCCGCATCCTCGGCGCGGACCGAGTCCATGCAGAGCAGGACGCGGCCGAGCGGCTGGCAGAGCTCTGCGGGCACCTCGCCTTGGCGTTGCGCATCGCCGCGGCCCATCTGGCCGGCGAACCGACCACCCGGATCGCCGACTACGTGGACGAGCTGGAACGGCGCGACCGCCTCGACGTACTGGCCGTCGACGGCGACCCCTCCGCAACGGTCACCACGAACCTCGAACTGTCCTACCGCGTCCTCGGCAAAGACGCCCGCGACCTGTTCGCCCGGCTCGGAATGCTGCCCGGCGAGGACTTCTCCGAAGAGCTGATCACGTCGGTGTCCGGCGCCTCCGAGACCGACACTTTGCGAGCGCTGCGGCGACTCGTCACCGCACATCTGGTGGAGCAACATCGGCCGCGCCGTTACCGGATGCACGACCTGGTGCGCCTGTACGCCGCGCGCACAGGTCAACGCGACCTGAGCGAACACGACCGATCGACACTCATCGACAACTTCCTCGACTGGCACCACGACCGCGCTTACCAGCCGATCGCCGACGAGGAAACCAACGTCTTCCTCGCCTGCGAAGCCTTGCAGGACCACCCGAGACTGTGGCGAGTCGTTCTCCCGCTACGCAACACCATCAACGAATGGCGTTCCATCAACCGCGTCCACCGGTTCATCGAGGCCGCCGCCCGCCGAGCGAAGGCGGCCGCGGACGAGGTCGGGTTGTTCCGGATGACGAGCATGGAGGCCACCGTGCTCCGTGCGAACGGCGACAGCGATGCCGCGGTCGAGCTCGGCACCCGTGCGCTCGCCCTCGCCGAAACGCTCAGCGATGTGGAGCGAACCGTGGCGAGCGGGAACCTCGGTATCTACCTGTTCGACCACGGTGACCTGGCTGGCTCGGCCGCGGCGTTCCTCCGCGGTGTCGACCTCGCCATCGCGTCGGGCAACTCCCGGTCTCAGCTCATCTTCACCAGCAGCATGGTCCAGGTGCTGGTCAGGCTCGGCCGGTTCGATCAGGCCGAGGCCTACGTCCGGAGCGCCGAAGCACTCGGCGAGAACGCTCTCGCCTCCCAGGACCGCCTCAGGCTCGAGCTGTCCACCGCGGAGATCCATTTCAACCGCGGCACCTTCGAGCGGGCGATGGCAGCCGCCGACGCGGCCGCCGCCATCGCCCGCGGAAGCTCGTACGGCCATCTCGACCTGTGGTGCATGCAGGTACAGGCCCAGATCCTCCTGCACAGCGGCCGCGCGGAGGAGGCACGCGCCGTGTACGAGGAGGAGGTCAGACAGGCGCGCAGCCGCAAGATGGTCTCCTACGAACCGGAGGTCCTGTCCTACCTCGCCGGCGTGCTGGTCGAGCTCGGCGAATACTCCGGGGCCGGCGAGCTCATCGCCGAGGCCCGCAGGAAACAGCCGAACGTCGCCCGCGGTTTCCAGGCCTTCGTGAACCTCGTACTCGCCGGTGTCCACAACGGACTGGGCGAATTCGGCACCGCGCTCCGCCACGCGACGGAGGCGGTCACCGGCTACGCCGCCATGCCGTGGCCGGCGCGGCACGAGCTGGCGTTGATCGCACTGGCCGATGCCCACGCGGGCCTCGGAGAAACCGAGAGCGCACGTGAGCACCGAGCCTTGGCCGACCGGATCGCCGCTCCGGTCAACCGCGTACGAAGAGGGCGGGGCTGACCCCGCCCCCTCAGATCAACAACTCGACAGCCCTATCCGGCACTCGACCCCGGCTTTCTGACCGTCACCGTGGATGCTGTTGCCCTCGAGGTCGTGGAAATCATCGAGGTTGTCCTCGATGTACCCCCTCAGGTCGTCCTCGGTCATATCCTCGCCGTACTCGTTCCACAGGTCGATCCCCATCTGCACGGCAAAGTCGTCGGCAGCATCGGTTCTCCCCGCAACGGACGCGTGCGAACCGGCGATGAGGGTGTCGCCTCCGATGCCTGCGGCGGAGCCGACATAGCCGTAGTGGATGTTCGACCACACGTCGTATCGCATCCGGTAGTTGGTGCCCGGGACGTTCACGTACCGCGTGTCGTCGTTGTCGGGGTCCAAGTTGATGTACTCGGCGATCATCGGCTTGTGGTCCCAGGCATGGTTCTTCCACACCATCCCTGCCCACCACGCCAACGTCCCGGCGTCACAGGCGGTGCGGGAGAAGTAGTTGCCGCTGCAACCCTCGTCCACCGACATCGCGGTGTCGGCGTTGGCGTCCATCTCGCCGAACATGTAGGCGAGGATCGTGTCGAACTCCTTGTCGACAGGCATACCGTGTCCACCCGGCCTCGGCCCCATCGGCGGGCCCATCCGCGGGCCTGGCTTCGGCCGCCGCTGGTCGCCCGGCAGCCCATGTGGAAGCGGCTTTGGGCCGCCGCGGCCGGCTGCCGCCGGGTCGTTGAAGCGTTTGGGCTTCTTCTGATGGCCGCTGCTCTGCGGCTTCTTCGTCTTCTTCTTGTGGGGTGTCGCTCCTCGATTGACCTTCTTGAGGCTCTTCAGCCCGCTGGGGTCCGACCTCGTGATCGGAGAGTTGTTGGCGTAGGCGTAGCCGTTGATCTGTTGTGGGTCCTTCAGGTCCATGATCGGGTCGGCGGACAAGAACCGGCCGGTGGTCGAGTCGTATTCGCGGGCTCCGACTGTGGTGAGCTCTACGTCGTCGTTCTCGATGCCGCCGACGAAGCCTCGCTGGTCGGGCCAGCTCGGCGGAGCTTCGCCTCGGACGTTGCCGAACGGGTCTCGTCTGCGGACGGTTGCCGTCAGCGTGTCGCCGTTGACGATCCATTGGTTGGTGCCGTGGTGGTCACCGGCGAGCCACTGGATGTCTCCGAGGCCCTTGCGGACGCCGACGACGGATTCGCCGTGCTTGTAGTAGCGGGTGGCTTCGACCTTGTTCGTCGCCTTCGTGTAGGTCAGTTCGTAGCCCGCGACCCATGCGGTCAGATCGCCGTTGGCGTCCGCGCGCAGGATCCGCTGGCCCTCGGCGTTGTCGAAGAACTTCGCCGTACCCTCGTCCGACTTGATCGTGTCCAGCCGTCCGGTGGGGGTCCAGTTCAGGACATCCACTTTGCCGCCGCGATCGATGCCGGTGGTGAAGCCGGCCTTGTTGTAGGTGAATGCGGTCGCCGCGCCACCGGTCGAGCTGACATCGGTCAGCTCGTGCGGTCCCGCCTCGCCGGCGCCGGTGTACGAGTACTTCTTCTGCACCGGACCTGTGGGGGTCCACTGCGTCTCGCTCTTCCGGTTGCCCACGACGTCGTACTCGTACGACGAGTGGTACGCGCCCGGTCCACCGACAGCCGTCGGCTCGGTGCCACAGGCGGCCGCGGCACCCGCCTGCGCCCACGCATCCGTGAGCCGCTGCAGGTAGTCGTACTGGAAGCACTGCGTCTCCGGGTCCAGCTTGTCCGAGGTGTGTACCGGATCGTCCTTGATGGACAGCACGTTCCCCGAGTTGTCGTACTGGTACGACAACGCTGCGATCCCGTAGTTGGACCCGTCGAACTCACCCGCGGTGTCCTTGTCGAAGTAGAACTGCGAGAGCCGGCGGGTGCCTTCCTCGTAGATCCACGTCTGCCAGGTCTGCCCCGAGGTCCCGCTGACATCAGCGGGGTCACCGAGCCTGCGCTGCAGCAGATCGCCGTACGGCGAGTAGACCGCCTGGTCCACGTAGACCTGCCCGAACCCGAAGTCGTCGCCCCATGAGGTGACCCGTCCGGGCCGGCCCATCGAGTCGTACGACTGCGTCATGACCTCCTCGTCCAAGCTGCCCGCGGCCTTCGCGCCGTACGTGTGCAGCGAACCGTCCTCGTTGTAGGTGAATGCCTGCCAGTACGAGCCGGCCAACGCTCCCGCAGCCGCGGGAAGGTGCGAGTAGACCTGCTTGGCCTGGCCTTCGGGGGTGTACTTGGCGGTCTCGGTCGTCCATGCCTGTCCGCCGACCCACTTGGTCGACTTGTGCGGCATCCCGATCCCGTATTCGGCCGCGTCGTAGCTGCGCTCGGTGAGCAGCGTGGATCCGGACAGCACCTGCGTCGGCCGGCCCAGCGCGTCGTACTTGTACGTCAGGGTCTCGTTGTTCGCGTTGGTCGTCGTGGTGGTTTGGCCAGCCGAGTTGTACGTCGTCCGCGAGGTCCCGGTGTCCGGGTCGTGCAACGCGGTACGGCGCCCGCGCAGGTCGTACTCGTAGGTCCACTTGTTGGCCGCCGGGTCGGTGACCTGGCGGAGCTGGCCGTTGCCGGCGTACGAGTACTTCGTTGCGTCGAACGCGCCGGCCGCACCACGGTCGTGGAACTGCCGAAGCTCGACGGTGCGACCGAGCGCGTCGTCCAGCGTCGCGGTGGCCGTGCTGCCCTCCGGCGGAACGACCGTGGTCTTCCAGTTCGCCGGGTCGCCGCCGAACCGGTACGACGTCCGCCACTTCTCCCGGTCCTTGACCACGAACACCTCGTCGGTGACCCGGCCGGCGCCGTCATACACGAGCTCGGTGCGGGACAGGTCGTTCGACCGGCTGATCCGGACGAGCTGCCCGGTCGGGCCGGAGCCGTTGTTGTACACCGGTCCCGAGCTGTACCGCTGCCGCCCGTACGAGTCGTACACGGTCTGCGTGATGAGCCGGCCGCCGTCGGTCTGCGCCTGGACCTGGCGCTCGCGGAGCAGCCCGTCGTACAGCGCGATGCTGGTCAGGTACGAGCCGTCGTGGATCATCCGCTCGGTCTTGATCGTGGCCGGAGCGGTCTGCGAGAGGTTGTAGGTGAACTTCTGGCTGGCGCCCTCCGTCGCCGGGTCCCGTCCGGGCAGCCAGACCGCGGTCCGTCGGCCGAGCGGGTCATAGGAAGCGACCGTACGCCGGGAGTTCGGGTCCACCGTTTCGGTGGCGGTCCCCCGGAGCGAGAGCTTCGTGGTGGTGGTGTGTCCCAGCGCGTTCTTGGTGACCGTCGACGTGAGCGGTCCGCCCGCGCTCGGCGTCAGAGTGGTGGTGGTCTTGTTGCCGAGGGCATCGGTCGCGGTCAGCTGACGGCCGAGGGCGTCGAAGGTCGAGGTGCCGACCGTCTTGTACTCCGCCGCGTCACCCCAGCTTTCCAGCGCGTCGGCCCGGGTCATCAGTCCCTTGGTCGGCGCGGCGGTCAGCGAGGTGCTGCCGTCGTAGTACGCCCGCACGGAGCCGACCACGTCAGCCGGCCGGTTCGCCGCGACCATGCAGCCGACCGACACCGATTCCGTCGTTGACACTGGTTCCAGCAGCCAGGCGGCGGTGTTGTCGACGTACGTCGTTCGCACGCAGCGCTCGTCGCCGGTCTTGCTGACGTCGCCGTGCTGCGCGACCTGCACCTCGCGACCGTGGTCGTCGTAGACGGTTTCGGTGCGGGTGGTTCGCCAAGCTGAGGCAGCCAGCAGTGTGCGGCTGTCGGTACGGCGCTCGCCGGTCAGCCACGCCTCGATCGAGCCGCCGTCGTAGGTGCGCTTGGCAGTACGGGATGTCCAGTACCAGCTGGTCTCCGTTCCGATCAGGGTGGTGTCGTCGAAGGACGCCGACTCCCATTCGGCGCCCGCGAGGGCACGGTGGTCGGGAGCGGTGTTGCCGGCAGCGTCGGTCACCGTGACCGCGCGCTTCTCGCCGTTGGGCAGCCGGTCGCCGTCCAGTCCCCGGTAGTAGCGGGACCGCGATCGCAGCTGCGGTCCCGGGTCCGCAGGGTCGCCGGTCAGGGTGACGACCTGGGCGTAGCCTCGCCACTGGTTCCAGTCGCGGTCCTTCTTCTGGACGAACTCGGCGTCGTTCCAGGCCCACAGTGCGTTCGTGCCACCGCCGTCAGTGGAGTACTCGTAGAACTTCCAGACCGTGTCACCACCGCCGGTCGCGTCGGACTCGGCCACCGAACGGACGACGTACTTGTGGAAGTACACGTCGACCGGCTCGGTCAGGCCCTCGGGGGTGTAGCGGGCGGGGTAGCAGCGCCGGTTGTTCTGGTGTGCGCTGGCCGGCATGCTGCCGGGGCGGCAGTCCGGTTCGGTGTAGTTGATCGTCGTGACGCCGCCGGTCTCGTTCTTGATCGAGGTCAGCCGCGGCCGCCAGATCCCCGGGAACGACTCCCCGGTGTCGACGCGGTTCGGCAGGAAGGTGCCGCCGAACTCCATCGGCGGGGTCGACGCCGTACCGCCGACGTGGCCGGTGTGCTTGACCGCCGCCAGCCACAGGACGACCTGCTCCTTGTCCCCGTAGTCCTTGAACTCGTGGGTCAGGGTCCAGGAGTCGACCGCGGAGTATCCGGTGCCGGAGGCAACATACGTGGTGACCGCCGCCAGGCGCTTGCCGGAGAAGAACGCGGGCGAGTACTCCTCGCACTTGACGCCCGACTTGCAGGTCAGGTCCCACGGGGTGTCCGGCCACTTGGACTTCTTCGGATCGCCGTTCGTCTCGCGGCAGTCCGCCAGACAGCGGTCCGCCGTGGTGAATTCGACCTTGGCTGTCTTCACAGAGGTGCGCAGGCCGTACTCGACGGTCTTCAGCCAGCCCTCACGGATGTACGTCGCCTGCGTGTCCGAGTCGACCGCCGGTGCGTACCGGCCGGTCGCCGTCTCGTAGGTGTACTGCGAGAAGGTCCCATGCACGTCGACCGACTTGTCGAGCATCCAGCGGTATGCCTGGTTGCACCGCGAGCCCTTGAAATCGCCTGCCTTGTAACAGGTTTCGCCGGAGTGGTTGCCGAACACCGGCACCGTCCAGCGGGACGAGGCGACGGAGCCGAAGTGGTGCTTGGTTCCGTCGGTGGTCGTGATCGTCCACTGCTCGGTGGTCGCGCCGCTCGCGGTGGCCCGCGATCCGGAGTGCTCGATGCGCCAGTTGACGTCGTCCGCGGCCTTCCACTTCTTGGTGGTGTCGTCGAGGACGAGCGACGTGCTCACCCCGTCGAGGTTGACCGTGATCGAGGGCGAGTCGTCTTCCCAGCACAGGTCACCGGTCGGGTCGTCGCCCTGGTTGCCGCCCTTGTCGTCGGCGCAGTTGGTGTAGGTGCGCTCGATGAAACTCGGCGACGCGGACCAGCCGTCACCGACCATCGAGGCCTGGTTGTTGGTCCCGGATGTGCGCCCGTCGTGCTCGGCGGACGAGTAGGACAGCCCGAGCGACGGAGTCGGCCCCGCCGCGGGTGGCACCCGCATGTCGTAGCTGTAGCTGAATCCGCCGGACGAGCCGCCCTGCGACCAGGCCCCGGACGCGGTCAGGTCGGTGGCCGACCAGTTGCCGTCGTCGGCGTCACCGGCCGCGTCGCCGGACTCGCCGGACCAGTCCCTGGCCGCGTCCTCGAAGGCGGAGCCGGCACCGGAGACGGTTTCGACGGGTGTCGAGGAGAACGTCTGCGGGCTGCGCTCGAGGTTGGCGAACGCCGACGACGAGAGCACCAGCAGGGACAGGACCATCGAGGTCGCGACAGCGCCGGCTTTGACCTTGAGATTGCGCATCGTCAGCTCACCACCGTCTCGTTGGTGCCGAACATGTTCTTGATTCCCTTGGCGGAGACTGTGCTGTGCCAGACCACGACGTCGTCGATCCGTCCCTTCAAGTAGTGGCTCGGTGAGCCGGTCGTCGTGTCACCGGCGCCGATCACCAGCGGCCCCGCGGCCTTCCACGGGCCGGCCGGGCCGGTCGTGCTCCCGACCTCTTCGCCATCGACGTAGATGCGCATCATCTTGGTGCGCAGGTTGTAGCTGCCGACAACGAAGTACCAGGTGCCAACCGTGGGAGCCGGGCCGCCACTCGTCCAGTGGGTTGTGGCGCTGGCGGTGTCCTCCGCTGCCATGCCGAACTCGAACCGCTGATAGGTCGTGCTGAACCGCAGCCGCAGCGCTGTGTTGTTCGCACCGGATGCGGCCACGATCGTCTGGTGTGCGTCGAGCGCATCGAGTCGCACCCAGGCTCCGACCGTGAACGACTCGTCGGTGTTGACCACCGGCGTGGTCGTCGCCGCGTAGTTCGTTCCGTCCAGCTCAAGAGCGCTGTCCGGGTTGTCCCACCAGCCGTCGTTGTACTGCGGCTGCCGGCTGAAGGTGAGGTTGCGGCCCTTACCGGTCTCGTCGACACCGGTCTCCTCCAGGGACCACCACGACGCGACCTCCGCGGGAGCGGATTCCTTCAGCGAAGCGGTGGGCTTGACGCCCCGCCAGACCTGTACGTCGTGCAGCAGGCCCTTGAAGAAGTCCTTCTGCCCCTGACCCCTGTCATGGCAGCCGATCGTCAGCGGCGCGTCCGCACGACCCGGCAGGCCCCGGGTCCACGTCATACCCTCCCGGCCGTCGACACTCGCGGTCCACTTCCCATCACCGTGGTACTGGAACTCGACGTACTGCCAGCCGGCCTTCGGCGGGACGTACGTTCCCCCGGCCGCTCTGGTGCCCATGGTCGCCAACCCGATCTGGGACAGCGAACCAAGCTCCCACTTGCCGTCGGCCGTGATCATCATGGCGAAGCCGTCCCCGGCGGAGTCCGCCTGCGAGAACAGCACTTGCCGTCCACCGGTCACCTGACCGGGCTTGACCCAGGTACCGATGCCGAACGGCGTGTCCGACGGAATGATCGGCGTACTCGTCGTGGCGCACGACTGGCCGTCGAGGACCAGTGCACCATCGGGGCGACCGAACGGGTCGAAGGACTGCTGGGCCGAGGCCGGCAGGGTCAGGTCACGACCGAAGCTGCTGGAATCCGTGCCGTCGCCGCGGAGATCCCAGTGCGCGATCTCGCCGTACGGGAGCTTCGCTCCGTTCGTGATCTCGGTCGGGGTCATCAGTCCCTGCCAGACGCCCACGTTGTCCACCGCACCGGTGAACGTGTGGGCAGCGCCGCCGCTCGAGGTCGGCAGGCAGCCGAGGCTGAAGAAGGCGGTCGCGTTCCACGGCGTGAAGCTCACGGCCTTCTCCCCGGCCAGGGTGCCGTTGAGGTAGATCCGCGACAGTCCGGCGTCCGGGTCGTACGTTGCGACGATACGCAACCACTTGCCGAGGGCAACCGGGTTGGGGACGGTGATGCTCTTCCACCCGTACGTGTCACCGGGTGCGTCAAGGAGTGAGAACGACCAGGTGTTGTCGGCCGCGTTGTGCTGGATCTGGTACATCGAGTGGCTCGTGTTGCCCTGGGCAAGCAGCTTGGTGTATCCGCTGTTCATGGCGTCCATGCGGACCGACAGGGCGACGGTGAACGCCGCGTCCGTGCGGATCGCGGTGGGTGCCTTCAGGCAGTCGTTTCCGTCGAACTCGACGGCGGAGTTGGCCGGGTCGACGGGGTCGGCCGCGAAGGCCGGATCGCCGGTGAGAACGCTCATGTTCTTGCCGTGGCTGGTGTCGTCGACGAGGTCACTGCCGAGCGGCCAGGCGGCCATCGGCGTCTTCGGGATGTTGCGGCCGGCGAAGAACGTGAACACCCTGTGCTTCGACTTGTTGCCGGCATTGTCGACCGCACGGATGTACAGGACATGCCGGCCGGCGGCGACGGCCGGCCTGCCGAGCCGCGTCGTACTGGTTCCGGGCAACCTCTGATCGAAGGTGTCGGTGTTCCACGAGTACTCGTAGCGGTTCAGGCCCGAGCTGGACCCGTTCACGGTCGGATCGCCGCCCGTGATGTTCATCGTCACGTTGGAGCCTTCGGTGACGGCCCCCGTCGGTCCGGTCACATCCGGCACCCGTGGCACGGTCGCGTCGACCCGGAAGTAGCAGTAGTTCGTGTAGCCGGAGTTCACTGCGTCGTACTGGCGCGAGTCACTGCGCGCCTGCCACCGGTACGGTCCGTCGGCGAAAGACTTGGTGCTCTTCCTGGACTGCGTGGACGCCGCGACCGGGTTCGGCGTGCGGTAGTAGTAGACCTCGCTCGTCGAGGCCGCCGGGTGGACCCGGAACCTCCAGTACACCGAGTCCGACTCCGAGGTCTTCACCCGGGCGGAGAAGGTCGGCTTCCGCTCGTTGATCCACGGCGACCCGGACAGGGTCGGGTCGCAGCCCGTGCCGTCGACGGTCAGCCGGTCCGGATGCGGCGGGTAGATGAAGTACGTGACGTGCAGCTTCACGCTCGTGGCCTTGATCCGCCGCCACGCGTCCCGGGAGGACTCGTTGGACGACCGCACACCGAACGAGATCGTGGAGTCCTTGTTGGAAGCCGCCGACTGGATGCGCTTCTTGACGTTCGAGCCGTCGAACTCGACCCATTCGTTGGAATTGCCCGAGCAGCCGGTCTGGTTCGACGACGGCACGGTCTTCGACTGCAACGGGTCGCCGTACCACCAGTTGACGCTCTTCCAGGAGGTCCCGTTCGAGATCTCGCCGGTGCGCCAGAGCTGCAGGCCCTGGTCGCCACAGCCGCCGGTGTGCGTCTGGAGCATGTTGACGCTCGCCGAGTCGATGTACTTGCCCTTCAGCTTGCCGATGTCGAGCTTGACCACCGAGCGCCACAGACCGCAACCGTCACCACAGGTGCTCCAGGTGTCGTTGCCGACCCGCATGCCACCGGACCGCGGCCAGCTGCTGTCTCCCGTCCAGCCCTGGCTCGGACGCCCCTGGAACACGTTCGCCCACGCCTTGCGGGTCGAGGTGAACGGCGGGTCGATGTACAGCGGGAACTTGAGGTCCGGGTCGGCCAGCATCTTGGTGTCCGGAACCAGGGTGAGCCCCGTCGCGGACTTCTGGACGTCGACGTCGCCGATCCGCCCGGGGTCTGCAGTCGCGGCGTTGGCCGTCTGCTTGCGTGCGGTCGCGCCGGCGGGCGAGGAGTCCCACATGATGCCCTGGCCGGCCTCGAACACGACGTCGCCGTCAGCGTTCAGTACGTCGATGCGCCCCGACTCGGGGTCTTCCACGACGGTCAGCCCGACCGTGGTGATGCCGACCCGGATCGTTTTCAGCTCCGGGTTCTCTGCCGCCTCGGGCGTCTTGACCACGAGCACCCAGGAGAAGCCGACAGCCTCAGCCTGTACGGCGAGGTCCACGTCGGGAAGCACGTTCGGATAGGTCGCCACCGCGCCACTGATCGTCGGCTTCGGCAGCGGACCCTTCGGCCAGGTCAACGACAGTACGCCGCCGTCCGGGTCGGTGGCAGTCACGAACGGCGCGGTACCACCGGCGCCGGTCTCGATGCGGATCACCGTCGCGGCCGCCTGCGCGGAACCGTCCGGCCGCGCGGCCAGCGTCGGGTCGATGTCGACCCAGGCGCCTGCGCTGTTCTGCACCCAGTACGGCTCGACCGCGATCTGCGTGTCGAGCAGGCCGGCCGGCGTCGCGAACGCCTGCCGGTCGATATCGCGGAACGGCAGCACCTCGACGTTGCGGTTGCAGGCGAGCGCGAGCCGGTACGCCTCGAACTCGTCCTGGGCGGTGGGATCACCGGGGAAAGTCGGACACGCGAGCGGCGGGAGCTCGCCGTCCGGCGGCTCGTCACCGGCCCGGGCCGGAAGGGCAGCCGTGGCCAGCAGGGCGACGGCCGTGAGCAAGGTGGTGGTGCCGCGAGCGAACGAAAGCCATCGCGCGCGGCGAGACGGCGGGCGACCGAACATGTAAGCCTCACAAATCGGCGAGCATGCGGTGCGCAACGCACCGCAGGGCGATGCCACGGCGGGCACCGCGGCGAGGTCACGCTAAACACCCCAGCCGCCAGACTTCTTGAGCCAAACTTGAGTGAGGGTCAAGGGGTGAATTTGAAGGGGGCTTCGGCCTGCTTGGCGCAGATTGCATTGGCAGCTGTGTCCGTTGGCTGCAGGACGGAGACGCGCGCCGCATAGCTGGTCCACGTCGGAGCTTGGCGGCCGTTGATGGAGTCGGGGCCCAGGGCTCGCTCGGCATCGAGGCGGGCGACGCCGTCGGGGCCGGTGGTAGCGGTTCCGAGGAGAACGCCGTTCGGGCCGAGTGCGAAGAACTCCACCTTGGCGCCGACGACCGGATCGCCGTCGTCGGTCAGCCGTGCTGCGAGCGACAGGTCGACGGTCGGCCGACCGTGGCCGACGACTGTCAGCGGGTCCACCGACAGTTCGGCCCCGCAGCCCGCGCCACAACCGGACACGGCGCCTGGCGACGCCAGCACAAAGGCCAGCGCCGCCAGTCTCGAACGATTGAGCACGAGGCCGAAACTATCCGAGTCTCAGGCCAACGAGACCAAGGACAGGTAGTCGTCGGACCAGAGATCCTCGTCGGCGTCCGGGAGGATGAGGACCCGGTCGGGGCGGAGGGCTTCGATGGCGCCTTCGTCGTGGGTGACCATGACGATCGCGCCTGGGTAGCTGCCGACTGCGCCGAGGACCTCGTCGCGGGAGGCGGGGTCCAGGTTGTTGGTCGGTTCGTCGAGTAGCAGGACGTTGGCGCCGGAGTGGACCAGGCCGGCCAGGGCCAGCCGGGTCTTCTCACCGCCGGACAGTACGCCGGCCGGCTTGTCCACGTCGTCGCCGCTGAACAGGAACGAGCCGAGCACGTTCCGGACCTCGCCGTCGGTCAGGCCGGGCGCGACCGCCGCCAGGTTCTGCCGGACCGTGCCGGCCAGGTCCAGGGTGTCGTGTTCCTGCGCGAAGTAGCCGAGCCGCAACCCATGACCCGGTACGACGCGGCCCGCGTCCGGCTCCTCCCGGCCGGCGAGCAGCCGCAGCAGGGTGGTCTTGCCCGCACCGTTGAGTCCCAGTACGACAACCCTGCTGCCTCGATCGATTGCCAGGTCGACACCGTCGAGCACCTGGAGGCCGCCGTACGCCTTCTTGAGGCCTTGGGCGGTCAGTGGTGTCTTGCCGGACGGTGCCGGTTCGGGCAGCCGGATCTTGGCCACGCGGTCGGTACGGCGTGCCGGTTCCAGACCGGACAGGAGTTTGTCGGCGCGGCGGGCCATGTTGCGCGCGGCCACGGTCGTGTTCGCACCGGCCATCATCTTGCGGGACTGGGCATGCAGGATCGCGGCCTTGCGTTCGGCCGTGTTGCGCTCCCGGGTCCGGCGCCGCTCGTCGAGCTCGAGCTGCTGCAGGTACTTGTTCCAGCCGGTGTTGTGGACGTCGATCGTGGTCCGCTGCGGGTCCAGGTGGAACACCCGGTTGACCGTTGCCTTGAGCAACTCCCGGTCGTGGCTGATCACGATCAGCCCGCCCGGGTAGCCGAGCAGGAACGACCGCAACCACACCACCGAGTCGGCGTCCAGGTGGTTGGTCGGCTCGTCGAGCAGCAACGTCTCGTGCTGCGCGAACAGGATCCGGGCCAGCTCGACCCGGCGCCGCTGCCCACCGGACAACTCGCCGACCGGCTGCTCCAGCGCCCGCACCGGCAGACCGACACCCCCGGCAAGCCGGGCCGCCTCGGCCTCCGCGGCATAACCGCCGCCGGCCTGGAATCGCGTTTCGGCCCGCGCGTACGCCGCCATGGCGCGCTCCTGGGCCGGACCGGTCGCCGTACTCATCGCTGCCTCGGCCTTCCGCAGGTCGCGGATGGCCGTGTCGAGGTCACGGGCGGACAGGATCCGATCGGTGACCGTCGTACCGGGGTCGGCCGCCCGCGGGTCCTGCGGCAGGTAGCCGACGGATCCGGAGACCGTGACGGTCCCAGCGGCCGGACGCTCTTCCCCGGCGAGCGTCCTCAGCAAGGTGGTCTTGCCGGCGCCGTTGCGCCCGACAAGGCCGACCCGGTCCCCCGGGCCGACATGAAAGGAAAGGTCGGACAGCAGCAAACGAGCGCCGACGCGAAGATCTACACCACTGACGGTGATCATGACTATGACTCTCTGTGAAGGCATGCGGGCACACTTCGGGTACGGAAGCGGGTCGCACACCTAGACACAGAGGCAAGTAGCCATACGCCCAGGGTAAACGAGCACCCCAGGAGCCGTCAGCCGAATTACTTGGCTGGGAGTTCGATGACGAAACGGGCGCCGGCGGTGGGGTTGGTGGTGACGTGGATGGTGCCTTGGTGCCACTCGACGTGGCGGGCGACGATGGCCAGGCCGAGGCCTACGCCGCGGCCGCGGCCGCTGGTTTCGCCGCGGCCGAAGCGTTCGAAGATGCGGGCGCGGTCTTCGGGGGCGATCCCGGGGCCGGCGTCGTCGACGGTGATGACGACCCCCAGGCCGCCGGCGCCGACGGTGACGCCTTTGCAGCCCCCGGCGTGGTCTTCGGCGTTCTCGACGAGGTTGGCGATGACGCGTTCGAGGCGGCGTTTGTCGGCCTGCATCACGAGGAACTCGGCGGGCGGTTCGACCGTGGTGATCGGGCGGCCGGCGGTACCGTCGGCGGCGGCACGGACCAGGTCGGCGATGCGGACAATCTCGCGGCTGCCACGGTCGCCGCCGTCGTCGCGGGAGATCTCCAGCAGGTCGATCACCAGGCGGCGGAAGCGGTCGAGGTCGTCGCCGAGCAGGTCGACCGGCTCCCGCACGGCCTCCGGTAGTTCGGCGCGGTGGTTCTGGATCAGCTGCATCGAGTTCAGCATCGTCATCAGAGGAGTCCGCAGCTCGTGGCTCACGTCACCGGCGAACCGCGCGTCCGCCGCGACCCGGCGTTCCAGATTGGCCGCGGTCTGGTTGAACGACCGCGCCAGACCGCCGAGGTCACGGTCCTGCTCCGCATCCAGTCGCGCGTCCAGCCGACCGCGAGCGACCGCATCCGCCACCTTGGTCAGCTCGGCCAGCGGGCGAAGTGCGAGTGTGCTGGCCAGCCGTCCGACCGCGAGCCCGACCAGCAGCGTGGCGATCGTCGCGGCGATCAGCGTGACCCGCAGCGTCTGCAGGGTGTCGTCCAACCCGTCCAAGGGATGCCATTGGAAGAGAGCATTCCCTGGTTGCTGCAGCGGAACGCCGACCGCCAGCACCCGCTGACCGCCCACGACGATCCGCTGATCGGCCGTCGTCCCCGTCTGGGCCGAGAGGATCAGGTCCTGCGGCAGGTCCGTGGGGCGGCCGGTCAGCGAGTACCACTCACCGTTCACATAGACCATCGAGGCGGCCGAGTCGCTCGTCGGCAGGCTGTTCAGCACGTCCATCACCGTCACACCCGGTCGCGGCTCCGCCGGCCCGCACTCCACGCGTAACCGGGCCGGCGTGCAGGGCGACGAAGCGCCGTACAGACCGAAGCGGAAGGCGGCCGCGTTGTCGGAGGTCTGGCTGATCGCAGACTCCCGGCGCTGCTCGGTGAGGTAGTTCGACACGATGCTCCACGTCACGATCGCGAGCACCAGCGACAGTCCGAGCGCGAGCAACCCGTAGGCGATCGTCACCCGCCCGCGCAGACTCGTGCTGCCCAGGAGCCGCACTCAGCTCACCAATCGGTAGCCGAGACCGCGGGCGGTGACCAGGTGGGTGGGGCTCGCCGGGTCGTGCTCGATCTTCAGCCGCAACCGCCGGATGTGGACATCGACGATCCGGCTGTCGCCGAAGTACCCGTAGCCCCAGACCTTGGAGAGCAGCTGCTCGCGGGACAGCACCCGCCCCTCGGCCCCGGCCAGCTCGGCGAGCAGTTTGAACTCGGTCCGCGTCAGCGGCAGCACCGTGTCCCCCCGCGTCACCTCGGCACCCGGTACGTCGATGGTCAGATCACCCACGACCAGTACGTCGGGCTGCCGCGCGTTGGCAGGCTCGACCCGGCGCAGCAGCGCGCGGATCCGGGCCGACAGCTCCTTGGCGACCAGCGGCTTGGTCACGTAGTCGTCCGCCCCGGCCTCCAGCCCGGCGACCACGTCGTGGCTGTCGGTCCGGGCCGTCACCATGATCACCGGTACGTCGCTCGTCCGCCGGATCTCGCGGCAGACGGTGAACCCGTCCCGGTCCGGCAGCATGATGTCGAGCAGGACCACGTCCGGTGGCTGCCGGCGCAGCGCCGCGAGCGCGTCGAGCCCGTTGGCCGCCTCCGCGACCTCGTAGCCCTCGTCTTCCAGGGCGAGCCGCAGTACCCGGCGGATGCGGGGCTCGTCGTCGACCAGCAACAGGCTGTGTGCCACGGGACCAGTGTCGCTCACCAGCGGTCCGCACGGTCGTTACGGCTGTCATGAATCCGTCATGTTCCCCCCGGACCCAGATGACAAGTCCTTGACGCTTGGGTGATCGCCGTTCCGGCCGGGTCCGGAAGTCCTAACTTCGGCGGCATCCAGTCCTGGAGGAGGACACATGGCTCGAAAGAGGCTGGCGGCCGTATCCCTGGCCGTCGTGGCGACCTTGGTGCTCGCCGCCTGCAACAGTAACGGCTCGTCGCCGACCGGATCGGGCACGGCGGGCGAACCGGTCAGAGGTGGAACGCTGAACATGCTCGGCGCACAGGACGTCGACTACATGGATCCGAATATCAGCTACTACTCCGTCGGCTACCTGAGCCTGCGCCTGTGGAGCCGCCAGCTGTTCACCTACCCGGCCGAGCTGAACGGCAAGAACACCACGCCGGTCCCGGACATCGCACCGGAGATCCCGACCACCGCGAACGGCGGGATCAGCGCGGACGGCAAGACCTACACGATCAAGATCCGCCCGGGCGTGAAGTGGGGCACGACGCCGGCCCGCCAGGTCACCGCGGCCGATGTTGTCCGCGGTTTCAAGCGGACCGCCAACCCGGTCCAGCCCTTCGGCGGTTCGCCGGACTTCGCCGAACTGATCGAGGGCTACCAGAAGTTCGCCGACGGGTTCGCCAAGGCGCCGAAGACGGTGGCGGGAATCCAGGAATACATCGACAAGACCCCGCTGCCGGGCGTCGAGGCCAAGGACGACAGCACGGTGGTCTTCCACCTCACCCAGCCGGCCAGCTACTTCGTCGACATGCTCACGCTGCCGGCCCTCTCCCCTGCTCCGGTGGAGGCGCTCAAGTACCTCCCGGCCAGCACGGAACTCGGCAACAACTTCCCCGCCGACGGCCCGTACAAGGTCGACTCGTGGGTACCGAGCAAGTCGATCACGTACTCCCGCAACCCGGCCTGGGACCCGGCCAGCGACCCGGTCCGCAAGGCGTACGTCGACAAGGTCGTGGTCACCCAGGGCCTGACCCAGGACTCGATCCAGCAGCAACTGCAGACCGGTACGCCGAATGCCGACATGGAGTTCGATGTCGCGCCACCGCCGTCGCAGCTGCCGGCGTTGCAGGCCAAGAAGGACCCGAACCTGAAGATCGGTGACACCGCGGGCTCCAACCCGTACGTCATCTACAACACCGCCTCGCCGAACAACAACAAGGCGCTGGCGAACCCGAAGGTCCGGCAGGCGATCAACTTCGCGATCAACCGCGACCATGTCCTGCAGGTGCTCGGCGGCAAGACGCTCGCTCCGCCGCTCACCCACGTGCTGCCCGATGTGATCGTCGGTTCCAAGCAGATCGACCCGTACCCGTACGACCCGGACAAGGCCAAGCAGTTGCTCGCCGAGGCCGGCTACCCGAACCTGACCCTGAAGTTCCTGTACCGCAACGCGGCCGAGGGCAGCAGCAAGGCCTTCCAGACGATCCAGCAGGATCTGACGAAGGCCGGGATCACGGTGACCGGCGTACCGTCGCCGAACTCGGACTTCTACGTGAAGTACCTGCAGGTACCGACCGTGGCCCAGAAGGGTGTCTGGGACCTGTCGCTGGCCGGCTGGGGTGCGGACTGGTACGGCAACGCGGCGCTGTCGTTCTTCAAGCCGCTGTTCTACGGCAAGGCGGCGTTCCCGCCGGTCGGCAGCAACTTCGGTCTGTACGACGACGCCGAGACCAACAAGCTGATCCAGGAAGCCGCCAAGGCGCAGACCGAGGACGAGGCCGCCGAGCTGTGGGCCAAGGCCGACGCGCGGGTGATGGACCAGGCGCCGTTCTTCCCGCTCACCAACAACAAGCAGGCGAACTACCACGCCTCCCAGGTGAACAACGCCGTCTACGTGCCCTCCCTGCAGAACTTCGATCCGACGAATGTCTGGCTCTCCAAGGACAAGCAGGGCGGATAGAACCTCATGGCTCTGCTTGAAGTAAGAGACCTCAAGGTCTCCTTCGACACCCCGGACGGTACCGTCCGCGCCGTCCGGGGCCTGTCGTTCGATGTCGAGGCCGGACAGACCCTCGCGGTCGTGGGCGAGTCCGGCTCCGGCAAGAGCGTGTCCACCCAGACGGTGACCGGGCTGACGCGCGGTGCGACGGTGTCCGGTACGGCGTACTTCGACGGCACGGACCTGATCACCGCGGACCAGTCGACACTGCGTCAGCTGCGGGGTGCCCGGATCGGGATGATCTTCCAGGACCCGTTGTCGAGCCTGCATCCGCACTACCGGATCGGCTGGCAGATCGTCGAGATGATCCGTGCCCACGACCGCGTGATCAGTAAGCAGGCAGCCCGGAAGCGGGCCGCCGAGCTGCTCACGCTGGTCGGTATCCCGCGGGCCGAGGAGCGCATCGACGACTACCCGCACCAGTTCTCCGGTGGGATGCGGCAGCGGGTGATGATCGCGATGGCGATGGCCCTCGACCCGGCGCTGCTGATCGCGGACGAGCCGACCACCGCCCTCGACGTGACCGTGCAGGCTCAGGTCCTGAACGTGATGCGCCGGCTCCAGCAGCAGTTCGGTACGGCGATCGTCCTGATCACCCACGATCTCGGCGTGGTCGCCGAGATGGCCGACGAGGTCGTGGTGATGTACGCCGGGACCGTGATGGAGCGGGCACCGCGCCGGGACATCTTCTATCGCAACCACCACCCGTACACCCAGGGACTGCTCGCGTCACTGCCGACGCGCAGCGGCGAACGGCTGACCCCGATCCCCGGCAGCCCGCCGAGTCTGATCAGCCTGCCGAAGGGCTGCCCGTTCGCGTCCCGCTGCCCGCACGTGTTCGACAAGTGCCGCACCGAGGCCCCGCCGCTGGCCGACATCGGCCCCCGGCATCAGTCGGCCTGCTGGCTCCCTGTTCAGGCAAGCGAGGCGATCGCGTCATGAACGACGTACTGCTGAAAGTGGACAACGTCCGCAAGGAATTCCCGACGCATGGCAAGGAGGTGGTCCACGCCGTCGACGGGGTATCCCTCGAGGTGTTCAAAGGCGAGACGCTCGGACTGGTCGGCGAAACAGGCTGCGGCAAGTCGTCACTGGCCCGCTGCATGGCCCATCTGTACGACGTGACCTCGGGCTCGGTGTCGTTTGAGGGCACCGAGATCAGCACGTTGTCCCGCCGGGCGATGCGGCCGATCCGCCGGGAGATCCAGGTGATCTTCCAGGACCCGTACGGCTCACTGAACCCGCGCCGCCGGGTCGGATCGATCATCGGTGACCCGTTCGCCATCCACGGGATCGCGTCCGGGGTTTCCAGGAAGAGAAAAGTCCAGGAGCTGATGGAGCTCGTGGGCCTGAATCCCGAGCACTACAACAGGTTCCCGGCCGAGTTCTCCGGGGGCCAACGGCAACGAATCGGCGTCGCGCGTGCGTTGGCGCTGCGCCCGAAGCTGATCATCTGCGACGAACCGGTCTCCGCGCTGGACGTGTCGATCCAGGCTCAGATCATCAACCTGCTGGCCGATCTCCAGCGGGAACTTGACCTGACCTATGTCTTCATCTCGCACGATCTCTCCGTGGTCCGGCACGTGAGCAACCGGATCGCGGTCATGTACCTGGGCAGGATCGCCGAGCTGGCACCGACGGACGAACTGTTCGGCCAGACCCGGCATCCGTACACCCGGGCCCTGCTGTCGGCGCTACCGGTCGCCGACCCGGACACCGCCGACAGCAGGGAACAGATCATCCTCGGAGGCGACATCCCGGCCGCGACGAACCCGCCGGAGGGGTGCAGGTTCCACACGCGGTGCCCGAAGGCCCGAGCCGACTGCGCGACGACCGAGCCCCCGATGATCGCCGTACTGGATGACACGGACGACCACCGGACGGCGTGCCTCCATCCGCTGACACTCGGCGAGGACCTGTCCACCGCCGTACCAGACTTGAAGGCATCATGACGGCCGCTCTTGAGCTCGTGGATGTGGTCGACGAGCCGAAGGCGATCGAAGGCCGCAGCCCGCTGGTGCTGGCGTTGCGGCGGTTGCGGCGGGACAAGGTGGCGATGATCTCGCTGGTCGTGATCATCCTGATCGTGCTGATGGCGGTGTTCGCGCCGGTGTTCGCCGCGATCACCGGGCATCCGCCGAACGAGCAGTACCGCGATATCGGCCTGACGCCGGAGGGGTTGCCGCGCGGGCCGAACGGCACCTTCTGGTTCGGCACCGACGACCTGGGCCGGGACATCCTGGTCCGGATCGCGTACGGCGCCAGGGTGTCGCTGCTGGTGGGGGTGTTCGCGACCGCCATCACGGTCGTGGTCGGAGTCGTGCTCGGGCTTGCTGCGGGGTTCCTCGGGGGGATCACCGACACCATCCTGACGCGACTGATCGACGTCGTACTGTCGGTCCCGTTCCTGCTGGTGGCGATCGCCCTGGTGTCGATCACCGGGCCGAGTCTGACCGTGACCGTGCTGGTGATCGGCTTCTTCAGCTGGGCCTCGGTGGCCCGGATCGTCCGCGGCCAGGTGCTGTCACTGCGGGAACGCGAGTTCGTCGAGGCGGCCCGGTCGCTGGGGGCGAGTGACGGCCGGATCATGTTCGTCGACGTACTGCCGAACGTGCTGGCCCCGGTGATCGTCTACACCACGTTGCTGGTGCCGGTGGTGATCGTGACCCAGGCGACGTTGTCGTTCCTCGGGCTCGGACTGCCACCACCCACCGCCGACTGGGGCGGAATGATCAACTCGTCGCAGAACTACTACACGACGTCCTGGTGGTTCATCCTCTTCCCCGGTCTGGCCTTGCTGATCACGACGCTGGCGTTCAACCTGTTCGGCGACGGCGTCCGGGATGCCTTCGATCCGCGCGCCGACCGGACCTAGGAGGCTTGTGATGGCTCGTTTTCTGCTCCGCCGTCTCGGGCACGGGGTGCTGGTGCTGTGGCTGATCTCGATGGCCATCTTCGCGCTGTTCTTCATTGCCCCCAGCAACGTTGCGCAGACCCTGGCCGGCCGGCAGGCGACGCCGGAGACGATCGCGCTGATCCAGCACCGGCTCGGTCTCGACCTGCCGGTCTGGAAGCAGTACCTGAACTTCGTCACGAACGCCGTCCAGGGCGACCTCGGGTACGACTACTACCACCAGGTGCCGGTGACAACGATCATCGGGCAGGCCTTGCCGGTCACGTTGTCACTGGCCCTGGGCGCCGCCGTACTGTGGCTGCTTCTCGGCGTGACGAACGGCGTCATCTCGGCCGTGCATCCGCGGTCGCTGGCCGATCGCGGACTGACGATGTTCGCGTTGTTCTTCTACTCGTTCCCGTCGTTCCTGCTCGGTCTGCTGTTGCTGTATTTCCTGTACTTCAAGCTGACTCTCGCCGGTTTCGACTGGTTCCCGGCCGGTGGGTACACGGCGTTCGGCGACGGGCCGGGGGCCTGGTTCCAGCACCTGGTGCTGCCGTGGATCGCGCTCGCCCTGCTGCTGGCGGCGACGTACACGCGGTTGACCCGCGGCTCGATGCTCGATGTCCTCGGCGAGGACTACATCCGGACCGCACGGTCGAAGGGGATCCGGGAGAGTCGGGTGGTCGTCCGGCACGGGCTGCGCAGCGCACTCACGCCGGTGGTCACACAGTTCGGGATCGACCTCGGGCAGCTCGTCGGTGGCGTGGTGGTGACCGAGACCGTATTCAGCCTTCCGGGGCTGGGCAAGACCGTGGTCACCGCGATCAACCAGCAGGATCTACCGGTGATCATCGGCATCGTGCTGTTCGCGTCGGCAGCGGTCGTGGTCGCGAACATCCTGGTCGATGTCGCCTACGCGTTCCTCGACCCTCGAGTCCGGTTGCACTAGAACAGGAGGGCGGTGGTCTGCGGGCTCGGGGTGGTCTGGACGGCGGCGAGGATCTCGGTGAGGGCGTCGTACTGACGTACGGCGGCCGCGCGGTCGCCCTGGATGAGGTGCAGCGAGATCAGCGCGCGGTGGGCAGCTTCCAGCAACGGCTCGAGCCCCACCGCCTGCTGATACAAGGCGATGCTCTCCTCGACCCGGCCCTCGGTGGCCTTGGCCTCGGCCAACGCCAGCAGATCCCCCTCCGCCATTCCAACAGCGTAACCTCCTGGGATGGCGATCGTCGTGTATGGAGCTGGGGGAATCGGCTGTTACGTCGGCGGACGGCTGGCGGCGAGCGGGAGCCCGGTGACGTTCGTCGGGCGGCCGCGGATGGCCGCCGAGCTAGCTGCCCACGGCCTGCGGCTGACCGACTACCTGGCCGCGGACCTGCGGGTCGAGCCTGGAGCGGTGCGGTACGAAACGACGCCGGCCGCGGCGGCCGAGGCGGATCTGGTGCTGGTGACGGTGAAATCAGCCGCGACGGCGACTGCGGCGGATGAGCTCGCCGGGGTGCTCAAACCGGGTGCTCTGGTGGTGAGCTTCCAGAACGGGATCCGGAACGGCTCTGTGTTGGCAGAACGGCTCACTGAGCAGCACGTGCTGACTGGGATGGTTCCGTTCAATGTGCTGAACAACGGCGGCGGGCATTTCCACCAGGGCACCGAGGGCGCGCTCGACATCCAGCGGGACGCCGCGTTGACGCCGTACGTCGGTGCCTTTGAGCAAGCGGGGCTGCCGCTGAAGCAGCACGACGACATCCTGCCGGTGCAGTGGGCGAAGCTCCTGCTGAACCTGAACAACCCGATCAACGCGCTGGCCGACGTACCGTTGCGTGACGAGCTGTCGGATCGGGCGTTCCGGCGGTGCCTGGCGGCGGCACAAGCCGAGACCCTGGACCTGCTGGCTGCCAAGGGGCTGGAGCCGGCGCAGATCCTGCGGGTCCCGATGCGCCGCTTCCCGATGATCCTGCGGCTGCCGAACTTCCTCTTCCGCCGGCTCGCCGCCGCGATGCTCGCCATCGACCCGCTGGCCCGGACCTCGATGTGGGAGGACCTGCAGGCCGGCCGGACCACCGAGATCGACTACCTGAACGGCGAGGTCGTCCGCCTGGCCTCCGAGCTCGGTCGGACCGCGCCGGTGAACGCTCGGTTGGTCGCTCTCATCCGCGAGGCGGAGGTCGAGCGGCGAGCGTGGTCCGGGGTCGAGCTGTACCGCGAGCTGCAGACCTAGCTACGCCGCCAGCTGCAGGAATAGTCGCGCGCGACCCTTGTCCGCGGGCCGCAGGTGTAGCTGCCCTGCACCCATGTTCCGCTGCCCCGGGGCGCACCCTACTCCGACACCTGGAACGGTAGGGGGCCTCGGACGGTGATGCTGGTGAGGCCGTAGCGGAAGCCGAGGTGCTCGTTCAGCTTCCGCATGTTCTCGTTGCCTTCCTGCGTCCACGTGTAGATCTCGGTCAGCCCGTTCTCCGCAGCCCACGCGGCACTCATCCGCTTCAGCGTCGACGCAACACCCCGGCCACGCCAGTCCCGCCGAACGGCGGTGTAGCCGACCTCGGCGCGCTGCGGCTGGTCCGGATCGGGGATCAGGCCGGCGAGCCCGATCACCTCGTCACCGTCGAGGGCCAGGAACATCGCCGCCGGATCATCGATCCACTCGGTCTCCCACTGCTCGGCCGTGACCTGCATCGGCCAAGCAAGGTCCATATCGGGGAACGTCGGCAGCGCGACCTGCTGGTAGGCCTGCGCCCACAGCTCCGGCCGCTCCGCCACCGAAACAATCCGGTACGCCGTAGGTGCGGGCGGCCGCGGTTCGTGCCCGATCGCGCGGAGCTGCTCGACCTGACGTCCGGTCTCGGTGAATCCGAACCGCTGCGCGAAGGCGAACGATCCCTCGTCGTCGACACTGGCCCCGCCGAACTCGTAGCCCTGAGCAACGGCATGGTCGACCAGCGGCCCCAGCACGGCAGTGCCGACACCCTGCCGACGAGCCTCCGGACGGACGCGGGCCCCCACGAAGGCACGACCGGCCTCCGACGAGCGATCGGCGAGACCGTGCCCGACGACCTTCCCGTCCACCTCGGCCAGGAGCAGCAGGCGCTCCGGACGCTTCAACTCGAGCAGCTCCGCCACGCTCGGGCAGCGTTCGTACGGCATCGCCGCGATCCGCACGTCCCGCCAGGCCTCGTAGTCCGCGTCGGTCAGCACGGGCCGGATATCCACCATGCTGACGGTTGTATCAGGGACGGGCAGCCGGCGGCAGCAGGTTTTCGTCGGCGATCGCCCAGCCGGCCGGCTCCGGGCCGAGCTGGTCGAGCTCGTCGAGCTGCAGCTCCGCCCACGGAGACAGCCCGGGGACGGCACGGATCTCGGACCACTCGATCCAGCGGTACGCCGCGACCTCGGCGGGAGCGGGCTCCGGTTCACCGGACCAGCGGACCCGGTAGACCGGGCAGACCTCGTTCTCGACCATGCCGTTCGGCATCTCGGCGCGGTAGCGGAACTCGGGCAGCACGAGCTCCGCCGTACCGTCGCTGATTCCGAGCTCGTCGGACAGCCGCCGTACAACGGCGTCCTCGATCGCTTCACCGGGGAGCGGGTGCCCGCAGCAACTGTTCGTCCAGACACCGGGCCAGGTCGGTTTGCCAAAGGCGCGCTGGGTGATCAGCACCCGGCCGAGGTCGTCCACGACGTAACTGGAGAAGGCCAGATGCAACGGTGTATGGGCATGGTGGACCGTCGCCTTGGCCTCGGTCCCGATCGACCGGCCGTGCTCGTCCAGCAGTACCACCAGCTCCTGCGTCACCCCACGAGGGTATGCGGATATCGGCCTGCGGGCCGAATGCGTGCGTGTTAGCGTTGTCGCATGATTTTGCGAGGCGTGGCGTATCGACCGGCTCTGGGAGGAGCCGGCGTTCGGTAGTACCCACCTCGCTCCATCCAGAGCCTCCTCTTCTGTTGCCGGAGGCGCTGTCGCTGGGTGTCTCCATTCATTCTTCCTTTGGAGCACCCCGCATGAACGATCCGCTGACCGTGATCAACCGGTTACGCCGTACCACCGACTCCATCGTCGGCGAAGCCGACCTGCGCGACCGCCTGGCCGCGGGCCGGCCGCTGCGGATCAAGTACGGCGTCGACCTGACCGCGCCGGACCTGCATCTCGGGCACGCGGTCAACCTCTGGATGATGCGCCAGCTGCAGGACCTCGGCCACCAGGTCGTCTTCCTGCTCGGCGACCTCACCACCCGCGTCGGCGACCCGACCGGCCGCTCCGACACCCGCCCGGTGCTGACCCCTGATGCGATTGCTGCGAACGCTGAGTCGTTCCTGGAGCAGGTCTCGCTGGTACTGCGGACCGAGCCTTCGGTGTTCGAGGTTCGGCGGAACTCCGAGTGGTACGACGGGATGCCGATCGCGGAACTGCTCGGCCTGTTCAGCCAGGTCACGCAGGCACAACTGATGAGCCGGGACATGTTCCGGGCGCGGGTCGAGGCCGGACGCGAGATCGGCGTCCACGAGTTGGTGTACCCGGTACTGCAGGGCTACGACAGCTTCGCGATGCGCAGTGATCTGACGATCGTGGGCTCGGACCAGCTCTTCAACGAGCAACTCGGCCGCCACTTCCAGCAACGCCTGGGCATGCCACCGCAGGTCGTCATCACCACCACGATCACCCCAGGTCTCGACGGCCGCGCCAAACAGTCGAAGTCCTTGAACAACTACATCGGTCTGACCGACACCCCGCGGGACAAGTTCGGCAAACTCATGAGCATCCCCGACCACCTGGTCGAGCCCTACGCCCACGTCTACACCGAACTCCCCCTCGACACCGTCGCCGCCCTCGCCGCCTCAGCAGAAGCCGGCGGCCCCGCAGCCCGAGACGCCAAACTCCGCCTGGCCGCAGCCGTGGTAACCCGCTACCACGGCGCCGGAACCGCCCGCGCTGAGTTGAAGGCCTTCCAGCAAACCTTCACCCACCGAACCCAACCCACCGACATCCCCACCGTCGTACTGGACCACCCCGTCGCCACCGTCCTAGACCTCCTAACCGCCATCCGCCCCCACGACACCCGCTCCCAACTCCGCCGCCTCATCCACCAAGGCGCAGTAACCATCAACAACACCCGCACAACCGACCCCACCCACCCAGTAGACCCCTCAATCCCCCTCGTCATCCGCTCCGGCCCCCGAACCTGGCACCAAACCCACCCCACCCCCTAACCCACACTGGACCCACTCGCGGCACACATGAATTCCACCGACAGTCCGCACCGTGTCGCCCGCAAAGGTTTGCCAACGGCACACCACCGCCACTCGACCACCCCCGAGCACAGTGGGTTCAGTCGCGGAGGCATCCGCGGGCACGGTGGGTTCAGTCGCGAGGGGCGCCCGCGGGCACCGGGGGTTCGGTCGCGGGGGGCGGTTGGGTGGGGGCGCGTGGGGGTGCGGACCTGGGGGCCATCACAACTGGAGGGTGGGGAGGTGGTCACGCGGGGCGGGGAGGATTCCGGGGAATTGTGATGGCCTGGCGGTCCGGCGTTCAGGCTGGTGGGGCGGGGGGCTCCGGCGTCGGCGTCGGGGTTGGGGTGGGAGTCGGCGGCGGCTCCGGGGTCGGGGTGGACGTGGGGGTTGGGGTGGGCGTGGGGGTCGGGGTTGGGGTTGGGGTGGGCGTGGAGGTCGGGGTTGGTTGCGGGGTGGTCGGGTGGACGGGTGGCTGGTACGGCGGTTTGGGGGACTGGGGTTGGTCGGGCGGCGGTTTGAGGGGCGGCGGGAGGACGATGGGTGGGGTGACGACTGTGGGGGTACCGGTGGGTTGGGTGGGGAGCGTGGGGGTGGGGACGGGTTTGTCGGCGTTGCCCTGGTGGTCATTCGCCGGCGGGAGGATGACGCCCTCGGAGTCGGGGACCTGGACGGTCTGCCGGCTGTAGGACTGCATCCAGCGGAGCACCGTGGACACGTACTCCATCGAGTGGTTGTACCGCAGCACGGACCGCACGAGACCCTGCGGATCGCCCAGGTTCGCCCCGCCCCAGCACAGGTAGTTCCCGGCGGCACGGGCCGCGTCGTAGACGTTGTGTGGGTCCTTCACGCCATCACCGTTGCCGTCGGCACCAAAACTGGCCCACGTGCCGGGGATGAACTGCATCGGCCCGACCGCCCGGTCCCACTGTGTGTTCCCGTCGTACCGGCCCTGGTCGGTGTCGGAGATGGCGGCCATGCCAGGGCCGCCGTCCAGCACCGGACCGAGGATGTGGCCGCGGGTGTTGCCCTGGGCATCGACCTTCCCGGCGCCGGCATGATCGGACTCGACCTTCCCGATCCCGGCCAGCAACGGCCACGTCAGATGGCACCCGGGCAGTGCCACGCTCACATCCTGAGCAACCCGCTGGTACGCCGCCAGCACAGTCCCCGGGATTCCGGACGCATCACCAGCGATCCCTGGAATCGGCTGCACCGTCCCATCAGTCGTCCCGGTCTCCGGTACGTCGGCCGGCTGGAGCACAGGCAGTTGCCCATCCACCCCCGGTCCCGGTGGCAGGTCCGCCGGCTGGTCGATGAACCCAGTCAGCGCATGGGAATCGACCACGAGCTGGGAAGGAGTGCCACCACCACCGGATGCGACCACCAGGGCCATCACTCCGAGCGGTGCCGCACAAGCCCAGCCGGCGATCAGTTTGATCCGCCACGTATCGCCCCGCGTGATCATCCGAACCGCCCCTCCACGTAGTCCGCCGTCCGCGCGTCCTCCGGCGTCGAGAAGATCTTCGTCGTCGGCCCGGACTCCACGATCACGCCCGGAGTCCCCTGCTCAGCAAGGAAGAACGCACAGGTCTGCGACACCCGCGCGGCCTGCTGCATGTTGTGCGTGACGATCACGATCGTCACCTCACGGCGCAGCTCATGGATCGTCTCCTCGATCCGCCGCGTGGACGTCGGGTCGAGTGCCGAGCACGGCTCGTCCATCAGCAGTACGTCGGGTCGCACGGCCAGCGATCGTGCGATACACAACCGTTGTTGCTGCCCACCGGACAACGCGCCACCCGGGGAACCGAGCCGGTCCCGGACCTCTTTCCACAGCCCGGCCTTGCTCAGGCACTCCTCGATCAGGTCGGTCCGTTCGCTGCCGCGGACCCGGGTCCCGGTCAGCTTCAGGCCGGCCGTGACGTTCTCCGCGATACTCATCGCCGGGAACGGGTTCGGCTTCTGGAACACCATCCCGACCCGCTTCCGGGTGTCGGTGATCCGCCGTTCCGGCTCGTAGATGTCGTCGCCGTCGAGCAGCACCCGCCCGGCCAGCGACGCACTCGGCACCAGCTCGTGCATCCGGTTCAGGATCCGCAGGAACGTCGACTTGCCGCAGCCCGACGGGCCGATCAGCGCAGTGACCTGGCCGGCCTCCATCCGCAACGAGATGTCGGCCAGGACCTTGTGGCTCCCGAACCACGCCGCGACCCGATCACTCTCCAGCATGCTGCCGCCGCTGACGGGCGGCAGCACGGTCGTCTCGTCGTTCGCCGCGGTGGGAACGACAGGCAGTAGGGACGTCATGCGAGTCCTTCCGATCGAATGGTCAGGTCAGCCACGGCGGCGCCCCCGACGCAGTAGCCCGGCCAGGTACGAACCACCCGCGGCCAGACCGCGCCGTACCGGGTGTCCCGGCTGTGCAATCACCCGGATTCCCGGCGACGCGACCCCGGCCGCGAGGCCGGCAGCGAGCAGCGCGGGCAGACCCCAGGCCAGCCAGCCGAGCGACTCACCGGTTGTCGCAGCGACCGGCTTGGTTCCGGAGTTGTTGACCGGCGGCTGACTCGGCCCGCCGGACGGACTAGCCGGGCCCGGCGTGGGCGTCGGCGTCTTCCCATCACCGCCACCGTTGCCGTCCGGGCTGTTGGTGTTCTGGTTCGGCTGCCTGGTCGGTGGATCGGTCGGCGTCGGGTCCTTGGGGTCGTCGACCGGGTCCTTCGGCGGGATCGGCGGCGTACCGGTCTGGGCTCCGACGGCGTCGGCGACCTTGCCGGCCTGGTCTCGCATCTCCTGGGTCAGCGCCAGGTAGCCGTCCGGCAGCTGCCCGGCCTCCTGCCCCCACTGCTGCCCCTGCGTGCTGATCCAGCGCAGGTTGTCGGCGTACCGCTGGGCCAGGGTGCTCGGCAGCGATGAGGTCGGCACGGCCGCGTAGCTGATCATCGTGCCCGGGTAGCCGCGCTTGTCCATCGCGGTGTAGTCGAGCTTCCAGACCCCGGAGTTCTTGTCCGCCATCGCACCGTCCAGGGCGTACCCCATCGACTCGACCGTCGGCCCGACGAACTCGCCGGCGCTGTTGCGCAGGTCAGCAGCCCGTACGCCGGTCTTCTCGAGCTCAGGCAGTACCGAGAGCACGAAGATGTGCCGCTCACCGAAGTTCTGCGCGTTGTCCCGTTTGCCCGCGAAGCCGCTGTCCGGGTTGCTCGTGTCCCGCAGTTGCGGGCTCTGGGTCAGCGGCCAGCCGGACATCGTGATGTCGGAGCCGTTCGCCCAGGAGTTCGTGTTCTGCGCCCAGAGGGTCTGCGGCTGGAAACCTGCCCAGTCGCCACCGGTCTTCGGTACCTGCCAGCCGTCGTTCTGGTTGTAGTCGTCGGTGGGCAACTCCCAGCCGCGGTACGTCTTGTTGACCGTCATCCCCCACGGATCCGCCTTGCCCTGCAGGAAGGAGCGGGCGGTCGGGTCGGCCCAGATCCAGCGCGTCAGTGCGAGGAACACGTCGCTGCGGGCCGTCGGCATCGCGAGCTGCGTGCCCTCGGCCGCGTTGGCTCCGGCGTAACCGGTCGCTCCGGGATTGAGCTGCTGGAACTCGGGATCCTTGAAGATGTTCGCCGGGTTGCTGCCGGTGTTCGGATTGACCGGCAGTTTGTCCGTGTTCGGGCGGAACTTGCCCGGGTAGGACTGCGACAGCATCTTGGCCACCAGGCGCTGGTTGAGCTTCACATCGGTGACCGGGCTGGTGGTGCCGCCCTGGTTCTGGTCGAGGGTGTAGCCGATGGCGAAGCCGGTGGTCGCGATCGGCGCGTACCCGAGCTTGCGATCGCTCGAGACCGGGTCGTCCGGGGTCGCCGGCTCGCTCACCACGGCGGCATCCGCGGCGTACTTCGATGGTGAGGCGGGGTCACGCAACCCGAGCTGACGCATCGAATCCGGTTCCCAGGCGCGGGTGAAGTCCAATGCCGCCGGACTGTCCTTCTGGCAACGAGCCGGGACCCAGCGGCGCATGGCCTCGGCGGTGAGTTCGGACCCGAGGAACTTGGCCTGATCGGTGCGGCCGACGCACTTCGGCAGGCTCGGGCTGAACGAGAGCTTGAAGATGTACCGCTCGTACCAGTTGGCCAGCAGCTGCCAGTTCCCGATCCCGGCCTGGCCGACGGCCTTGGCACAGTTGCTGACCGTCAACGGCGGCGCGTCCGGACGGCAAGGACGCTCACGCACCGGTACGACGACCAGCGAGCACGGCGATTTGTCCGAGCAGCCCAATGACGGGTTCTCGACCGCGGTGTTCACCCAGGTCTGCACCTGACCGGTGCCGTCCGCCTGGGTCACCCCGCGCCGGAAGTTCCGGGTCCCCGGCGTGAAGTCGTCGATCGGTCCCAGGCCGTGCTCCGGGTCCGGCGGGATCAGCAGGGGCATGGTGTTCCAGAACCCGTTCAGCGCGTTCCGCCAGCCCTGGTACTGATCCTTCTTGTCATCCTTGGCGTCGACCTTGCGGAACGGCACCGAGAAGAACGGACCGGCCGGCAGCGTCTTGGGCTGGCTGTACCAGTCCGAGGTCTCGACCGGCGCGTAGTACGTCGCCTTGGCCTGCAGCTTGTTCGTGCCCTGCGCATCGCCGTTGTCGGCGACCGAACCCATCCAGCAGTCCTCGCGACTCGGATTGATGCCGCGGCACTGCATCACCACCACGGGGTAGATGAAGTTCGTCGGAGACCGGTCGAGGCCCTTCCACGACACCGAGATCATCTGCCGGGTGAGGTTCCCGGTCCTGGATGCGGTGACACTGACGCCGTCGCGCTGCAGCGTCACCGGATTCGCGGACGGCTCGGCGACCAGCGCGGCGTCCGTCGGATCCGGCGGCGGCTTTTCGTCCGCGGCGACGGCCGATCCCGGCACCAGCGACAACATCGCCAGCAGGCACGCACCCGCGATCATCGTGAACTTCTTGGGCCTCACGGCGTTCCTTCCTTTCAAGCCTGAACCCCGATGGGCGCGGAAAGCTCCGCACCCACCGGGGGTTGTTGCGTTTGCAGCAGAGGTCAGAGCACGCCGCAGGTGCCACCGTTGGCGGCGTCGCCGAGCGGCAGGAAGCCGTTGGCGGTGACGACGTCACCCGCGGTGGTGGTGGCCGGGTCGGTGTCGGCGTCCTCGCAGATGAACGGCGTGGTGCCGAGCGAGGAGAAGCCCGATCCGTCACCGAAGACGTCGGCGAGGCCGGCCGGAACCGAACCGCTGACGGTCTTCACGACGTTGTAGAGGTTGCGGTCGTACGCCGCGGAGTCGGCGGCCGCGACGTCGCCGCGGAAGGTGCCGCTCTTCTCGGTCGCGGTGAGCAGGTTGTAGCGGCCGATCGAGAACGGCGCGATCGCACCGGCGTTGGCCTTGATCAGGGTCGGGCTGTGCTCCTGCACCGGCGAGCCGCCGACGTTGTCCTTGACGCAGGACGGCAGGCTGCCGGCGTTGATGCCGACCTGGGTGGCCCAG
Source organism: Kribbella sp. NPDC056345 (assembly GCF_042262745.1). Classification (NCBI taxonomy): domain Bacteria; kingdom Bacillati; phylum Actinomycetota; class Actinomycetes; order Propionibacteriales; family Kribbellaceae; genus Kribbella; species Kribbella sp. NPDC056345. The sequence continues at coordinate 712,843 of NZ_JBHJQQ010000001.1, forward strand.
AACGCCCGGGTACCCGAACCGGCCTGCGGGATCAGCGGCAGGATGACCTGGTTCGGTCCGCCCACCTGGTTCCAGTTGGTGATGGTGCAGTTGTAGATACCGGTCAGCTGCGCGTCGGTCAGCGAGGTGACCGCGGCGACGCCGGAGTGCGCGGCCCAGCGGACGCTGTCCTTGGCGAACGGCAGGAAGGCGAGACCGGCGCAGTCACCGGTGGCCGGGCCACGCGACGAGCGCGCCGCGGAGACGTTGGCGTTCGAGCACAGCGCGGCGATACCGGCGCTGGAGCCGTTCGGCCGGGTGACGGTGGGCGTACCGGAGCGCAGCGCGATCGGCGAGGTGCCGGTCGCGTCCCACGAGGCGAGCTTGGCCGACGGGGTCGGCGTCCGGCCGTTGTAGACGGCGGCGAGGTCGTTCAGCACGTTCTCGCTGGTGTCCGAGCCGACCAGGACGATGTCGTTCGCGTCCGGCGCGAACGTCGGGTCGGCCGCGGCGGTCAGCGCGGAGGTGGCGACCAGCGCGACCGCGGCAGCGGCGATCGCGGTGGCACGGGCGGTGCGGGTGAAACGCATTAGGGGAATTCCCTTCCTCACAAGCGTTTTCGCGACCCTGGTGTGGTCGCGGTGCCGGTTTGCGGTCACATCCCTAATTCATCGTGCCGGGGTCACCAGCAGGTCGCTGTTCGGTTAACCGGACATGACCCGCTGGCTAGCCGGAAACGTTGTCACTCTCAGCAGGGGAAACCGATCCCCCAAGCAATCGCATTGAGCGCGTTCTGGCTCCCGATCAGGCCGGTTGCCGGGTTGTAGGTGTCGGTCCGATAGTCGACATCGATGTCATCGGCAGTCCCACCGAGGCCGTCCGGACCCACGCCGTACAGGCCGGGGAAGTTGCCATCGGCATCCATCAGGGTGTTGGTCGTACTCGCCGGGTCGGCCGGAGCGGCGCCGTACAGGGCACCTAGTTCGCGGCTGGCCAGATTGCCCAGGGCCGTGCCGATGAACGCGATCCGGTCGGAGGTGGCGGTGAGGTAAGTGTTCAGGCTGAGTGGGCCGGTGGCCGCGCTGATCCGGTCGAGCTGGACGAGTGCGGTCTCCTCATGGGCGAAGTTGCCCGGGTCGATGGACTGAGCGGTGCCGATCCGGCCGATTCCGGACTCGGCGGTCTTGCCACCGATCACCACGCGGCTCACGTTCGGGCTGCCGAAGGTGTCGGTGTCATCGGCGCTGGTGCGGATCCGGAGGTTGACGTCGTACCCGGCGCGGACGGCGTCAGCGCGCAGGTTCTCCCGAACAGTCGCCGTCACCTTGGCGATCACAGCGGCCTCGTCGGCAGCGGTCAGACCCCAGTTGGTCAGGTACGGCGTCAGTCCGGACAGCTGCCGTACTCCCGTGCCACCGAGTGGCGCGAGGTCGATCGAACCCCCATCGAAGTCAAGGAAGACCGTCTGCGGAGCCTCGTCGACGGCCGGCCGGGATACCCCGAGCGTCAGGTCGTAGGGGCCGAAACCGTCGGTGACCGAGACGGCGTACCAACCGGCCTGGTCGGCAACGACCGCCAGGTCGACCGCACCACGCGGCAGCGTGGAGGCGGCCGGCAGCCTGCCGAGACTGTGCAGATCGGTGCCCACGGCAACCGAACCGTTCGGCCGGAACACCGTCAGCCGGTCGCCGGTGGCACCGAGAGCGGTGCCGAGGACGTCACCCGGGGCCAGCTTGACGGCGTAGAAGTCGCGGTCGATCGGAGCCGCAGCAATCAGGAGCTCGTAGGCGCCGGTGTCGGCACCGCCTAGGCCGCTGCCCGAGTTCTGCGGGTCGGTCGGGAAGTCGCCAGCCGCGCTCTTACCGGCCACAGCGACGTAATAGGTGCCGGAGGTACTCACCGGGTACTGCAGCTTGCTCAGCGCACCGGCGCCGTTGTCGTCGTCCGACGCGAGCAGTTGCCCGGCCGCGTCGTACAGGCCGACAACCGTGTTCGTGGACGCCGGCGAACCGTCAGTGCTGACAGTCAGCGTCTGCCCAGAGACACCAGCCACTTGGTAGAAGTCGAAGTCGTTGGTCTTGTCACCGAGCACACCGTGCGGCCCGTCGCCAAGTGTCCCGCTGGTGGTCACGGCCCGGACAGCGCCGGTACCGATCCCGGTGGCCGTCGCCGAGGCGATCGACCCGTTGTCCTCGTCACCGGCAGCCAGTGCGACCGGAGCCGGTGAGAGGGTGCCATGCACGGTCGCCGTACCGACGCCGTACAACCGCTCTGCTGTGGCCCGGCTGTCGTTCTCCCCCGCCGCCGTGGCCACTTCGCGCTCTTGATGGTTGGTGGTGACTACCGCGGACGAGACCCCCGGGGTGGTGGCAAGTAGCGCAGCGAGCAGCGCAGCACCGACCACGGTCCGGTGGATTCGTGCATTGCCGGAGGCAATTAATCGGTAGAGCATCGTTTTCCCCTCCAGGAACTGATCTGCTCAAATCAGGTTCGGAAGCATGGCGGCGATCTGCTCGAACACACGCCACACCAGCGCGACGACTACCGGCGCGCCGATCAGGTAGGACTCCCAGCGACCGATCCGGGACCGGAACCAGACAACTCCGACGGCGACCGCGATCAGTGCCTGTAACCACAGCACCAGCGTCAGCACACCGGACAGGTTCACTCCGAACGCCTGCTCAGAGTCCGCGACCCGGGCCAACCGTCCGCCCGGGTCGGGTAGTGCAGCGCCGTCGACCAACTCAGCATCGACGTACACCGTCTTCGAAGGCAGCGGCGCACCCTCAGCGGTGACAAGCGTGACGCGAGACCCGCCACTCGGCAGCACCGCAGGCAACGGATCCCCCGCCCGTCGCACAGCCTTCACCTCGTAGTTGAAGCGCCCCTCCCCCGTGACAACTTCGAACCGCGCACCAGGCCCCAACTTCGGTACGGCGCGGAACGGGCCGCCGTAACTGAGTGCACGACCGTAGATGACTGCGACACCAGCCTCGCCAGGCAACGGACTGTCGGCCCGATGCCCCGGTCCCTGCATCAGGATCGACCCGGTCGTACCCTCGCGAATCACCTGCCGCAGCCCGAGGCCGGGAATGTCCAGTACGGCGACCGGAGCGCCGTACTGGATGCCCGGGCCGATCGGTGCCGTCGCCTCGGCGAGTTGCCCGCGGATCTTGTCGTACGCGACGTCCTGCGCGCGGTTGTACTGCAGCGCGCCGAGGAGCAGCACGTAGATCACGAACACGAGGATTCCGAGCGCGAACAGCCGCAACGCATCCGACGTCAGCTGTGGCCGGAGCGCGAGCTCGGCGCGAGCTTTGGTTGCCATCCGCAACGGTGCGGAGACGGCCACGGTCACTGGCCGGCCCGCTTACGCTGCAGGTGCCGGGACACCAGGGTCGGGACCAGGAGTAGTAGGAGCGCCTCAGCCGCGACCAGTAGCGCGAGGTTGCGGAGCATGTCACCGCTGCCCCGGTTGCCGTTCAGGTCGGTCACCTGGCCGGTCGGCACATATCCACCGTTGTTCTGACCGCCGGCATTGATCACCTGACCGGTCTCCGGATCGACCACTGCTCCACCGGTCGGGCCGCTACTCGGCTGTTGCCCCGGCTGGGTCGGCTGATCGCCGTTCCCGTTGCCAGTCGTATTGCCGTTGGTGTTGCCGTTCCCGGTGTTGTTGCCAGTTCCGTTGTTGCTGCCGTTGTTGTTGTTGCCGTTGTTCCCGTTCCCGTTATTGCTCGCGGTCACGCACTTGCCGTTCACCGCCGGACCAGCACCATCGCGGTCGCACGGCAACGGTTGCGGAGCGAGTGTCGCCAGCACGTTGCGGCTCAGATTCTTGCCGTCGAAGGTCGGGTTACCGCACTTCTTGATGTTCGTCGCCCCGACCTTGCTGCCGGGGACCCGGGCGATCTGGTGGAAGCCGGCCTGCACCAGGTTCAGCGGCAACGGCGAGTAGCCGAGCGGCGCCGCCTTCTGCTGGCCCTGACACAGGAAGTACGCCGCGAAGTCCGAAAGCGTCTGTCCCTTGCCGGCGCTGAGGTTCGCGGTCGGCAGGATCATGTAGGAGTACGACGACAACGGGTACGTCCGCGGGTCCGGGTTGTTGTACACCCCGGTCAGCTTCTGGGTCAGGTAGAGCGGCGACTTCGTGTTGGTCTCGATCTGTGTCCGGGTCAGTGCCACCGCGGTGTTGTACGAGTTGGGCTCGGTGTAGTACCCGGCGTTGTTCTTCATCTTCACGACCGGATAGCTCTTGCCCAGCGCGTACGAGTACTCGACGTAGCCGATCGCACCGTCGGCATAGGGAGCCGCGATGAACCCGGCCGACTGGGCCGAGCCACCCTGTGCCTTGACCCCGGGGAAGTTCGTGGTCGGGAAGTACGACGTCTGGCCGCACTTCCGGTTCTGGGTGGACTGGCAGAAGCCGTCCCACAGGGCCTTGTGCTGGGTGTTCATCCAGAGCGTGAACTGCGCCGTCGTACCGGATCCGTCGGAGCGGACCACCGGGATGATCTTCTTGCTCGGCAGCTTCTTGCCGTTGTTGTCCCGGGTGATCTGCGGATCGTTCCAGTTGGTGATCTTGCCGGTGAAGATCTTGGTGATGGTGTCTCCGGACAGCCGCAGGTCGCGGTACAGCTTCCCGCGGATCTGGATCTGGTACATCAGCGCGGTGCCACCGGCAACGATCGGCATGTAGGCGTACGCCCGGCCGTGCGAGCTGTCGTCGGCCTCGGTCAGCGGGTCCTTGCCCTGGTACGGGATCTCGCTGATCGCGAAGTCGACCAGGTTGTTCGCGAAGTCGAGCCGGCCGCGCGACGACCCGCCGGCGCCGTACTCGACCCGCATCCCCAGCGGTTCGACATCGCGCATCCACTGGTCCACGGCGTTCAGCGACCAGGTCGACCCACTGCCGTAGATCGGCGCGTACGCCGTCCTTCCGGCCGACGCCGGGAGTGCCGCCGACGCGAGCGTCAGCAGCAGGGCGAGCACGAAGGCACCGAGCCGTCGCATGAATGGTCCTTTCATCGGGATCCGGACCGGCCGCGACCGGCCATCCAGCGGGAGAAGGCGAACAGCAGCAGCACCACAACCAGCAGCAACGCCGCGGCGCCGAACGCCCGGCTGATGTAGTTGGGCTCCGGCGACTGCGACATCTTGAAGGTGAACAACGGCAGCGAAACCATCGGCCCGGAGAACGGGTTCAGGTTCATGTACGTCGTGAATCCGGCGGTCAGCAGCACCGGGGAGGTCTCGCCGATGCCCCGCGCCGTACCGAGCACGAGCGCGGTGGCGAGACCCGGTCGCGCGGTGGGCAGCACCACCGACCAGACCGTGCGCCACTGGGTGGCCCCGAGCGCCAGTGACGCTTCCCGCAGCCCGCTGGGCACCAGCCGGAGCACGACTTCGGACGAGCGCGCGATGATCGGCAGCATCATCACCGAGATCGCCATCGCTGCCACGAATCCGGACAACCGCATCCCGAATCCGATCAGCAGTACGACGTACGCGAACAGGCCGGCCACGATCGACGGCAGCGCGGTCATCGCCTCGACCACCGAACGCACCAGCCGCGACGCGCGACCACCGACCTCCGTCAGATAGACAGCGCACAGGATGCCGAGCGGCAGCGTGATCGCGATCGCGATGGTGATCTGGATCAGCGTCCCGACCAGCGCGTGCAGTGCGCCACCGCTACTCAGCGGCTCGAGCGGTCCCGCCGTCCGCAGGTCCTGGGTGAAGAAGTTCGTGTGGATCAACGCCCGGGCGCCGCGGATCAACGTGTAACCGATCACCGTCGACAGCGCGATGCCGACGAGCGCTGCGGCACTGTGGGCAAGCAGTACGGCGAAGCGATCGGTGAGCACGACTCGCCCGCGCCTCAGCCCCGTGTACAGCAGGTAGAGCGCGGTGAACGATAGCCACCAGCAGACGATGAAACCGAGCGTGCCTTCGGTCGGCAGGATCCGGTTGTAGAGCAGCCAGGTCAGCGACAACCCGGCCACCGCCGACCCGATCAGCCCGGCCCGGTCCTCGACATCCACAATCCGGAGCTGCCGGCGTACTGGTTCTTCCACAAGGGTGGCCATCAGATCTCCGTTCCGGCGCCGCTGCGGCTGCGGGCAACCACGAAGCCGGCGATCAGGTTGACGATCAGGGTGATCACGAACAGCACCAGGCCGGCTGCCATCAGGGCGTTCAGCTGGGAGCCCTGGGCCTCGCCGTACCGGAGCGCGATCATCGACGAGATCGTGATCGACCCCGACTGCAGGACGTGCCAGTTGATCTCGAACAGCGGCGACACGATCATCACCACGGCGATCGTCTCGCCGAGCGCGCGGCCGAGGCCGAGCATGGTGCCGCCGATGATCCCGCCCCGGCCGAACGGCAGCACCACGGCGCGGACCACACCCCAGCTCGTCGATCCGAGCGCCAGCGCCGCCTCCCGTTCACCGGCCGGTGTCTGGTCGAAGACCTCGCGCATCACCGCGCAGGCGATCGGCATCACCATCATCGCGACCACGATCCCGGCGATGAAGGCCGAGGACGCGTACGTCGCTCCGTCGAAGACTGCAGCGTCCGGATCGGTGTCGACCTTGAAGATCGGGATCCAGCCGAAGAAGTCAGTGATCCAGCGGGACAGATGGATGACGCGCGGCTGCAGCAGGAAGAAGCCCCACAGGCCGTAGACGATCGACGGCACCGCGACCATCAGGTCGACCACCGCGACCAAGCTCTTCTTCAGCCCTCGCGGTGCCCACTCGGTGATGTAGAGCGCCGTCGCCACCGCCAGTGGGAACGAGATCGCGATCGCGATGGTGGCGACCACGACGGTTCCGAACAGGATCGCGGCGACGCCGATCTGGTTCGCCTCGGGCTGCCAGGACTGCTCGGTGAAGAACTTCCAGCCGTAGGTCTGGAGTGTCGGTTTCGCCTGGTAGGCCAGGAAGATGCCGATCCCGCCGGTGATCAGCAGCACCAGGCCGCCGCCACCGCGGGCGACCAGCCGGAAGATCAGGTCGGAGGGTGCGAGCGACGACCGCAGCTTGCGCGGCGCCGGCTCAGTTGCCGGCTCGAGGGCCGATTCGCTCACCGCTGCTCCCGTTGCGTCAGGTGCCCGGATGTGACCTCGGCCAGCTCAACTGCTTGCGTGAATCGATGGAATGCCCGGCGGGCGTCGATCCGGCGGGCGAACACCCCGGGGCAGCGGACATCAGGCCCGTTGTCAGCAACGAGCTCCCAGCGCCACCGTCCCTCCGGATCCCGCCGCAGGGCCGGCTCCGCGTCGCGCGCGAGCCGCCGTACCGCGGCCAGTTCTTCCTGCGGGGACTCGCGCCCGCCGCGCCCCATCGCGAGGGGCCGGTTGTTCCCCGACAGCAACCGCCAGAGCCGTTCACCTCCTCGCGGATCCTCGAGAAACTGCATCCGCACCCCCACCTCGCCCCTCCAACCTCTCCCCCAGAGCAGTCAGTCAGGTGGACTGTCGCCAGCAGCGGACAACGCGTGGTGAACCGAACCGAAGCGGTGCATGAACACGGTTGCCCCATCGGACGGGGCAGGCTGCCAACTTCTTTCCTGACGGGTGAGGTAGGGCTCTCCTGATTACGGGCGCGACCGGAATGGGAGACGTGCCGGTTCAGGAATCCACCAGTGGAACCTCAGCTGAGAGCGGCGATGTACTCCGTGCCTGTGCAGAGGGTGCCGAGCCGCGGGAAGATGTGGCTGATGGCGAAATCGTGGGCGTCCGCGTCGAGACCGGTCATCGCGTCGGTCAGATAGACGGTCTCGTAGCCGAGATCGTCGGCGGCGCGGGCGGTGGATTCGACGCCGAAGTTGGTGGCGATGCCGGCCAGGGCGAGGGTGTTGATGTCGCGGCGCTGGAGCTGTGCGTCGAGGTTGCTGCGACCGAAGGCGCCCAGCGTGTTCTTGACGATCTCGATGTCGCCGGGCTGCGGTTCGACCTCGGGTGCGAAGCCGCTGCCCTCCGGCTGGTGGTCAACACCAGGGCGCTCGACCCGGACATTGACCACCAGACCGCCGACTGAACGGGTCGCCTCAGCCAGCGCGACACAACGCACCAGCACCTCGTTTCCCTTCAGGGGCGCGGTATCCAGAGCGATGATGCGCGGCATCAGGTCGATCAGGACGAGCGCCGTACGGCGGGGATCAAGGCTGAGCGTGGTCATCCACCGAGCGTAGCCGCCAAGGTGTTCGCGTACGTCACGTCCCGTTCGGTCCCCGAGAAGCCCACCCGCCAGGTGCCACCGTCGTACGTACCCTGCGGCCAAGCGCGGCCGCCGGGTTGCCACAGCGGCTGCCAAGCGACGCCGTCGCTCACCGGGTCGTACCAGTGGTTGTCGTTGGACCAGGCTTTGTGGTGCGCGGTCACGAGGCTCAGACCGGGCCCAGTCGCCATTGACCACTTCGGGAGACCGGGGACATCGCCCTCGCGCCCGAAGCCGCCGGGATCGCCCTGATCCGGAAGGGCCGAATCGACATTGAAGGCCACCTCCCACAGCGACGCACTCGTTGCCCCGTTCACCTTCCAGGACAACCCGGTGTCGAAAGTCCGAGCGCCGAAATCGAACGTCCAGTCAGCCGTCACAGGCTCGTCGCCGAACGGGATGCCGGTCAGCTTGAGACTCGTGTCAGTGGCGTCGACCTGGGCAGCCGGTCCGGTGATGTCAGTAGCGCCGAAACCACCAACTCCCAGGTACGGCGCGGTCGCGCGACCCGTCGAGTCGAGCGCCGCCCGGTACTGGCGTTGGCCCGTGGGATCGACCTCCAGACTGGTGATCGCCGCTCGCGGACTGGTCTGGATCGTGGCGCGGTAATGCTCGTTGCTCACCACGTGCCCGTTCGTCACCTCTTGCCGTGCGAAGTCGAGCGGCGCCAGGAACAGCCCGCCCTTCCCCCAACCAGCACCAGTCACGTACCAGTCGTCGCCATCCTGCACGACCTCCGCGGCGTGCGCCTGGATCGTGCCGACGAGTTGGTCGACGGTGAAGTGCAGCGGATCCTTGCTCTTGTAGACCTTTGTCGACTCGTAGCCGCCGTCACAGCAGACGAACAGGTACCAGTCGGTCCCCCGCTGGACGACGAACGGTGACTCCGTCGGACCGCCGTACGTGCCTGTCGCCGGATGCTGGAACGCGGTCTGCCGCGCGGACCAGTGCTTCAGATCGGTACTGGTGTGGTAGGCAACGATGTGGTTGCCGCCGGACGGCGTCGAGTTGGCCGTGTAGTACATCACCCACTGGTCGCCGACCTTGCGAACCATCGGGTCACGACCGTCGAAACCATCGGTGAACAAGGGATTGGCTGCATCACGCGTCCAGGTCTTGAGGTCTGTGGAGGTCGCGAGGTGCATCCGGTACGCCGTGTGGTCCGGCGTGCCGGCCGCGTAGAAGAGGTAGTAGGTGCCGTTGTCGTAGATGGCATGCGGCGCCCAGATGTGACTCTCACCGGCGTTCGGATCCGCAACCAACGCAGGCGGCTGCTTGGTCCACGGCCCGTTCGGCGTCGGCGCCGTGGCGTGCCCGAAACTCTTCTCGTCGAGCGGATTGGCCGGCTCGGCATGTGTGATCGCGTAGACGTGCCAGGTGCCGGTCGCGCGATCCTGGATCAGCGTGTGGTCGTTGTAGTACCAGGGGCCGGTCTCACCCGTGCTCGGATCGTAGATCTTGGTGAACTTGCCGGCCGCAACCACTGTGCCGGTCTTCGTGTACGGCGTGATCTGGGTGCTGTTCAATTCCAGGTCCAGGAGGTCGAGGCCGACGAGATGGCCGGTCGCGGCCGGGTTCTTGCCGGTCAGCGTGATGGTCAGATGATGCTTGCCGGCGGTGAGTTGCCGGGTGCCGAGACCGACGCGCTGCGTGCTGACGCCGGACGCGACGTACCCGTCGAAGCTCGTGGCCGGATTCCCGTCGACCTGCAGATCGACGATGCCGTAGTCGGCGGCCTTCGTCAGTACGGCGCTGAGCTCGTAGCTGCCGGCCATTGGCACGGTGAACGCGAGCACGGTCTTGTCACCTGACTTGGTGCCGTGGATCCACGCTTGCGCGCCGCCTGACCAGCTCACGCCGCAGCAGTTGCCCTGTGGATCCACCGGCACACTTGAAGAGACAGGTGGCAGCATCGCCTCCCCCTCGACCCGCAGCACATTCCCACTCGTCCCCTCAACCGCCGCCGACCTAGGCCCCACGTTCCCCGCCAGATCGACCGCCGCCACGCGATAAGACCACGTCTCATGGAGTCCGAGGCCACGATGGACGAAGCCTGGCAGCGGCGTGCTCCCGAGCAACGTCTCCCCACCTTGCGCTTTCTCCCCGACCGCCTTGGTCCCATACACGTTGTAGTGCGCGACACCTGATTCGTCAGATGCGTCCTGCCAGCTGAGGTTGATCGCGTTGCCGGTCTGGCCGGTCGCCCGCAGGTCCGTGACCGCGGCGGGTGCGCGGAGGTCGACGTACGGCGTGACGAGCGACTGGACGACGTACCGGCTGGCTGTCCAGGGGCCGGTGGGACGGAGCTCGATGTCTAGGGTCGACCGGCCGGCGGTAAGGGTGGCGGGCAGTTGGTAGTTGTCGTCGAGCCAGCGCTGGTGTGTATTGCCGAGCGGCTGCAACCACGTACCTGCGGCCTTGCCGTTGACGAATACCTGTGCGGACTGTCCGGCGACCTGCTGATCGCTGGTCCTTCGAAGCGTCACGCCTTGGTTGGCCGGGTCGATCTTCGCCGTGAAGCGCAGCCGTTGACCGACCTGATCGGTCAACGCGACATCGTCGTGATCACCTTCGTAGACGGAGGTCAGCTCGGCCCCTTCGACGTTGATGCGATCGGTCTCCCGAGCGCCGAACTTCGCCGACGTGTAGAGGAACGCCGTGGAGCCGTAGATTCCCGGATGGTCGTCCTGCGGACCGTGCTCGATCCCGAAGTCGAGCTGGTTCTGGAAGGCGATCGAGTCGGTGATGTGCAGTCGCCAGGCGCCATCGCATTCGTACTTGCAGAAGCCGGCCTGGACCTCGTGGGCGGAGTTCCCGTGGAACGGCGTGGAGTAGGTCCCGGCATTGAAGTACCAGCCGGACTCGTAGTAGTCCTCGGTCCCCGTCCCGTGGATCGCCGGGGTCCGCTCACCGTCGACGTACACCCGCTCGTCGCCCTCGAGGTAGCCGCGCGTGTTGCCGTCGGCAAGTAATCCCTCCATGGTCTGGACGACGCCGACGAACTTGCCACGCCCCGAGGTCTGCGCGAACGTCCAGTCGCTGCCTTGCATGGTCTCGCCACGTTTCGAGATCGCGCTGAAGTAGCCCGTCTTCCCGGTCACCAGATCGACCGCCTTGCGCGCGTTTCGGGCAGCGGTGACTTCGGACTGACCGGTCAGCGGGTACGCCGATTTGTTGACCAGGCTGACTGTGGCACGGGCGACGTACGGCATCGGCCACCAGGCGGAGTACCAGCCGTTGGGGTCCATGGCGAAGAAGAGCGAGCGGACCGGGTTCTCACCGAGGCCGGAGCCGAAGAACTCACCGATCGGGGCGTCGACGCGCTTCTGACCGTCGATCGTCACCTCGACGCGGACACCGGCGAGCAGGGAGTCACTCGGCTTGACGCGCGCACCGTCGGCCGGGGTGGCGGCGTACGGCATGGTGTGTGCACCGCTCCAGGCCTGCTTGGTGATCTCGTAGCTGTGCGCCTGCTCGTCGGCGACATGGTTCGGTCCGACGTCGAGGGTGTCCGTCCGCTGCGGCGAATCGACCCAGTAGGTGAACTCGTTGAAGTCGAGGTCGGAGGAGATGAACTGGTTGGTGATGGTGATCTGCGACTTGCCCGCGGTGAGTGCGGCGGGGAGGTCGACTGTCTGGTCGTGCCACTGAGCACCGGCGGCCTTCAGCGGTGCCCACTCCCCTGCTTCGACGCCGTCGACCAGGATCTTCGCCCGCTGGTTGCCGATCCGGAGGTCCATCCGGCGCGTCAGCTTCACCCCGGTGTTGGCCGGGTCGATCTTCATCGTGAACTTACTGCTGCCGGTGAACGCACGGCCGTCGTCCGCGAACTCCTCCAGCTCCAGACCGACGATCTCCGGAAGCTTCAGCCGGAGCGCGCTGATCTCACCTGGGCCATAGGTGTCCGCCAGAGTGACTCGCTTGCCTGGGGCAAGTTTGATCGGTGTCTTGGTGGTTCGGCTGTTCGGCTGGGCGGGCTTCGGGTCCTTCGTGCCAGCAGCATTCAGTAGCGCCAGTACGTCTTCCGCCTTCTCGGCTGGGTCGAAAGTGCGGATGCCCTTCGCGTCCGGGAACTCGCGGTAGTCGACGTGGTAGAAGTACGGGTTGCTCTGGGTGGTGATGCGCATCGACGACCGGTACGGCATCGGGACGCGGATGTAGACGCCACCGCTGCTCTGGACTCCGTTCGCGACCAAGGGATAGCTGAACGGCGCTCCGAGCTTGCCGTCGACGATGTCCTGCAGGGAACCGTGCAGCACCTGCTTCCCGTCGAGCTCGACAGTGATGGTGCCGGTCTTGGTCACGTTGCCTTCGTCGCGGGTGAACCAGATGGAAGCGACCTCACCAGGGCCGCTGTCCTCAGCGATCACGCACCCGGCTTCCGACGTACGTAGGCAGGAGAAGGCGCCGTCGAAGCCGTCGTTGTTGGTGCCGTCCCGGCCGAAGCTGGAGAACTGTTTGGTGCGGACGCCGGCCTGGAGTTCCGGCAGGCGGTCCAGGTGACGGTAGACGTCCCATCCGACGGGACCGTTACCGCTCGGGAGCGGCGTCGTACCGGCGGTGGCTGTGGTGGTCGGGAGCATCAGTACGGCGGCGGCGACCACCGCGACTATGCGACGGAACATGGGCGAGCCCTCCGGCGGAATGGATGGCGGGAAATCGATTTCTCAGTGTCTACCATCGTGGGACCGGGCTTGAGAAGGGCTCAGCTTCGAGGAGTTGGGTGTCCGCTGGCCGGGCCGCTGCGGCGACCGCTTGCCGGGCGCGCAAAGATGGGTCCGCACACAACTTGAGACTGCGGGAGAGATTCGATGAGCTCTGAGAAAGCCGAGATCGCCGTCACCGGCCTCGCCGTGATGGGGCGCAACCTGGCCCGGAACCTGGCGCGCAACGGGTTCCGCGTCGCTGTCCACAACCGGTCCCAGGGCCGCACGGACGCGCTGATCGAGGAGTTCGGGCACGAGGGTGACTTCACCCCCGCCGCCGATCTGCCCGCACTGGTGGAGGCGCTCGAGCAGCCGCGCAAGATCATCATCATGGTCAAGGCCGGCGAGCCGACCGACGCCGTGATCGACGAGCTGGTCCCGCTGCTGGACCAGGGTGACATCGTCATCGACGCCGGTAACGCACACTTCCTGGACACCCGGCGCCGCGAGAAGGCGCTGAGCGAGAAGGGTCTGCACTTCGTCGGCAGCGGCGTCTCCGGTGGCGAGGAGGGCGCGCTGAACGGCCCGAGCATCATGCCCGGCGGCTCGGTCGAGTCGTACGCGGCGCTGGGACCGATCCTGACCAAGATCTCGGCCCACGTGAACGGCGAGGCCTGCTGCGTGCACGTCGGCCCGGACGGCGCCGGCCACTTCGTGAAGATGCTGCACAACGGCATCGAGTACGCCGACATGCAGCTGATCGCGGAGGCGTACGACCTGCTCCGCCGCGTGCTGGGCCTGTCCCCGGCCGAGCTGGCCGCCGTGTTCCGCGAGTGGAACACCGGCGACCTCGAGTCCTTCCTGATCGAGATCACCGCCGACGTCCTCAGCCAGGTCGACCCGACCACCGGCGGCGCGTTCGTGGACGTCGTACTGGACCAGGCGGAGCAGAAGGGCACCGGGCGCTGGACTGTGCAGTCCGCACTCGACCTGGGTATCCCGGTGAGCGGCATGGCCGAGGCTGTGTTCGCACGGTCGCTGTCCGGCGACGTCGTACGGCGTGAGGCGGCGGCCGGCGTACTGCCGGGGCCGGAGTCGGCGAAGCTGGATGTGGATCGGGACGCCTTCATCGAGGACGTGCGGCACGCGCTGTACTCGTCCAAGCTGGTCGCCTACGCGCAGGGCTTCGACGCGATCCGGGCTGCTTCGGAGCAGTACGAGTGGAATGTCGACCTCGGCGCGATGGCGACGATCTGGCGCGGCGGCTGCATCATCCGGGCCCGCTTCCTGGACCGCATCAAGGAGGCCTACGACCGGAACCCGGCCCTGCCGTCCCTGCTCGTCGACGACTACTTCAAGGACGCCGTCGCCAACGGGCAGGACGCCTGGCGGCGCGTGGTCGCGACCGCAGCCACGGCCGGCGTACCGGCTCCGGGCTTCTCGGCGGCACTGTCGTACTACGACGGTCTGCGTGCGGAGCGCCTGCCGGCGGCACTGATCCAGGGTCTGCGCGACCTCTTCGGGGCGCACACCTACAAGCGCGTCGACGCCGAGGGAACCTTCCACCTGGAGTGGTCGGGCGATCGCTCGGAGACCAAGTCTTAGGTTGAGCGACACGCGGGCAGGTTGGCATTGGGGTCGAACGTATGTTCTAATGTTCGCACAGTGCCAGCCCGCTCACCGCGGGCGACGTTACTAAGGAGATCGCCGCAACGATGACTGTAGACACTCTGGCAGTAGAAGCGCCGTCGGACGACGTCGACACTCCCGTCACCGCCGACACCACCCCGGCTGCATCCTTCGAGGCGACCTCGGCCCCCGACGCCGAGGCTGCGGCCCCGAAGAAGGCGCCGGCGAAGAAGACCGCTGCCAAGAAGAGCAAGACGATCGAGCTGACGCTCACCGTCACCGGCACCGCCGACGGCGAATGGACCGCCGAGCTCAAGCAGGGCTCGACCTACTTGGCCCGTGGCGTGGCTGTTGCCGCCGCGGCCGTCTCGCGCGCCGCCAAGGAGCTGCACGAGGACCTCTCGACCCCGCTCGACGAGGTCATCGAGGAGGCCCGCGCCCAGCAGGCCGCCAAGGTCGCCGCTCTCGAAGCCGAGCTCGAGGCCGCCCGCCAGGCGCTCGCCGACCTCTCCTGATCCACCCACCCGTTGTCTGGCCCTCGCCGGCCGGACTCTCCGGTCCTGGCAGCCACCTTCCCTGGCGACCATGACCTGCCGATGCTCGTTCTCTTCCCAGGACGCACATCGCCCCCGCAGCCCAGGTGCCCCGCGCGCCTGGGCTGCGGTCTTTCAGATGTCGTCGACGCTGAGCGTTTCTCCGTCGCGCAGGCAGCGGTGCAGCAGGCCGCGTTCGGCGAGATGGGCGGCGGCACGCTCCGCACCCTCCGTCTCGGGATGTTCGGATCGCCAGTGCGGAACGATCCGGAACGGCACCAGACCGAGGCACTCCGCCGCGACAGTCGGCGAATAGCCTTCGGGCAGGACGGTTGGGTCGTCGATGAGTTCGATCCCCTGGAGGTCCGGTCCGGTGACGCAAGCTCCTGCGGAGTACCCGCCGTACGTGAACTCCGGTCGATGCAGCTGCTGCTGAAGGGCATCGCGGAATCCGGCCTGCGTCATGGCCCGAGCCAGGACGAACGCATTGCCCCCCAGAGCCCAGACGAGGTCGAGGCCGCCCAGGCGTTCAGTGAGTTCCTCGGGTCCTGCGAAGTACTCACGCAGATCGAGCTCTTCACAGGAGTACCCCAAGGACTCCAGGGTGCGGTTCTCCCGAGCGTAGTCCCGGGCGCGCGAGACGCCGTACCCATCAAGCGCATTCAGCACGATCCCCGCCCGGCCGCCGGACAGCACCGACGGCCGGTTGTCAGGCGTCAGGAACCAGGAACTCAGCAACAACCTCATCGATGAGCATCATGCCCCAGGTTGGGTTTTCAGGACGATTCGGAGGTTGGCCTTGGGCTGGTGTTGCCAGGCGGCTTCGGCTTCTTCGAGGGGGTAGGTCTCGATGATGGGGCGGATGCCTTTGAGGACGGCGAAGTTGAGGGTGTCCTCGGAGTCCTGGGCCACGCCGGAGTACCAGCCGGAGACGGTCAGGCGGCTGTCGGCGAGGTCGTGGCCGGTGACCTGGATGGGGTCGGAGCCTTCCAGGACGATGAGTTGGCCGTTCGGGCGGAGGCCTTTCACCAGGTCGCTCTGGAGCTCGGCGCGCGAGACGGTGGCCAGTACGGCGGCCGCGCCACCGAGGGCCTTCAGGGCCTCACCCGCGTCACCTTCGGTGCTGTCGATGTACTCGTCGGCGCCGAGCTGACGGGCCAAGGCTTCCTTGTCGCGGCCGCGGTTGATCGCGACGGTCCGGAAGCCCATCTTGTCGGCGAACTGGATCGCCAGGTGCCCGACGCCGCCGACACCCTGGATCGCCACCAGGTCGCCCGGTCCGGCCTTGGCGTGCCGGAGTGCGTTGAATGCGGTGATCCCGCCGCACATCAGCGGGGCCGCTTCCTCGAACGTGAGCCCCTCGGGGATCCGGGCGACGGCGTCCTGCGGGGCGACCATGTATTCGGCGTAGCCACCGTCGTACGACGTACCGACGATCGTGTGCTGCACGCAGTTCGTGAAGTCGCCGCGACGACAGAACTCGCAGGTGAAGTCGACCCCACCGGACCAGCCGACACCGACCTTCTCACCGACCGTCCAGAGCGTCACGCCCTCGCCGACCGCATCGACCACGCCGGCGATCTCGTGGCCGGGGATGCGCGGCAGGACCGTTCCGAACAGCGCGTTGCGCGGGATCGCGTCACCACCGCAGATCCCGCAGGCGTACACCTTCACCCGGATGTGCCCGGCGCCCGGCTCGGGAATCGGCACGTCCGTCACCACGAACGGTCCGCCGGCCTGCTGTACCTGAGCTGCTCGCATTGTCATCGAAAACCCCTTCAGTGCATTCCGCCGTCGGCGACCAGTTGCTGTCCGGTGATCAGGCCGGCGTCGTCACTGGTCAGGAACGCCACCACCCCCGCCACGTCCTCCGTCGTACCCAGGCGCCCGATCGGCACCATCGCGACCAGGCTCTTCTTGTACTCGTCGTTCGCCGGGTCGGTGAAGATGCCCGCGCCGTCGATCGGACCTGGTACGACGGTGTTCACAGTCACGCCACGTGGTCCGAGTTCGAGGGCGAGCACGCGGGCCAGGTACCCGGTCGCCACCTTGCTGGTGCCGTAGAGACCGACGCCCAGCTGCGGGACGGTGGTGGTGTTCGACGAGATCGTGACGATCCGGCCGTTGTCGGCGATCCGCCGGGCCGCCTCCCACAGGACGAAGTACGGGCCCTTGGTGTTGACCCGGAAGAGCAGGTCGAAGTCCTCCTCGGTCACCTCGGTGACCGGGACGTTCACCTTCTCCATCCCCGCGTTCGCGACCACGATGTCGATCCGGCCGAACGCCTCGGCCGCGGCGTCGAAGACCTGCTGGATCCCGTCCACCTGGGACACGTCGGCCGCGACCGTGATCGCCCGCACCCCGAGCGCCTCCGCGGCCGCCTGAACCTCGGCCGCGGCGCTCTCGTCGCGCGAATAGTTGACCACCACGTTCGCACCCAGCCCGGCGAGCCGGAGCAGGATCGCCCGGCCCAGCCCCTTCGACGAGCCGGTGACGAGCGCGGTTCTCCCCTGCAGCGTCATACTTACTTTCTCCCATCAAGTCGCCTTGTTCCGATCGTCCGGCGTGATCGGACCGAACGGAAACAGAGACTTTTTACCGACGTCACAAGAAATCGTTGTGGCAGGATGCTGGTGTGGACCTGAGCTTGCGCCTCCTGCAGGCGCTGGCCGCCGTGGCCGAGGACGGCAGCATGACGCGGGCCGCCCGGAGGCTGAACCTCACCCAGCAGGCGGTCAGCGGGCAGATCCGTCAGCTCGAGCGGGTCGTCGGTACGCCGCTCGTCGTGCGACTGTCGTCGGGAATCGAGCTCACTCCGGCCGGCCAGGTCGTCCTGAAACAGGGTGCGGCGCTGCTGTCCTCCGCCGAGGCGATGATGTCCGAGGCTCGAATGGTCGGGGCCGGCCGGTCCGAACCACTGCGGATCGCGTTCAAAGCACAGAGCACCGCGCATTTCATGCCCGCGGTCGAGGCCGCACTGCTTCGGCAGGCACCGGATCTCGAGGTGCAGCCGATCGCCTCGCACACCCTGCCGGACGAGATCGAGGCACTGGTCGAAGGCCGCGCCGACGCTGCGTTCCTGTGGCTGCCGATCGGCGACGATCCCCGGTTCGTCATTCACCCGCTGTTCGCCGAGGACCGCTGGGTCGCGCTACCGCCCGGGCATCCGTTGACTGCGCGGAACAGCTTGACGATTGCGGACCTGGCCGACGTACCGGTCGTGGGGCCGCGCGAGGGGATGCCCGAAGCGGTCGTCAGCTTCTGGTTCATCGATCCGCGGCCTGACGGGTCGCGGGCCGTGTTCGGGCCGGAGGGCCGGACTCCGGAGGAGTGCCTGCACCTGGTGGCTGCCGGGCACGGGTGCTGGATCGCGCCGGCGTCGACGGTCACGTACTTCGCGCATCCGCGGCTGGTGTGGCTTCCGCTGGTCGACGCGCCGCCGAATCAGCTGGCGCTCATGTGGGCCGTGCACAACCCGAACCCGTACCTGCCGCTCCTGCTCCAGGAGACCAGCCGGGTGCTGCTGCCGATCACGTCACCGACTAGCTGACTGTCCGGTGAACTGGGCCGGCTTGTCGAGGGCGCCGTCGAGGCGCGTGGTGATGGTGATCGTCAGGAGCGTGAGCACGGCCAAGACTGCGATCAGGGTCCAGCGGGCTGCGGTGTTGCTCATGAGGAAATCGTGGCGCGCCGCGGGGCCCGCGCGAAAGGGTGCGGCGCGGGTTTCAGGGGCCGGTCCGGGGTGCGCTCCGGGGGTTCCCCTGGGCGGGAACAGCGGATGAACGAGGTGTGACCGAATCGGCACGCCGGGGTGGTGGGCGATCGGCCGCCGGTGGCCTTACGGTTGGTGCCTGAGCCGGCGCCGAGAAGGGGTCAGATGAGCACTTTCGAGGACTTGGGTTCGTTGTTGCTGGTCCGCGGCGCCGATGAGATCGACCACGCCGGCGGCAGCCTTTATGTGCATCTGCATCGCGTCGCCAAGCGGCTCACCACGCTGGGCGCGTCCGAGACGCTGATCCTGGCCGGGCTGGCCCACGCGGCGTACGGGACGGACGGGTTCCCGACCCATCTGTTCGACTGGCAGACCGAGCGTCCGGTGCTCGAGTCGGTGATCGGGCCGGAGGCCGAGCTGCTGGTCTATCGGTACGGCGCCTGCGACCGGGAGACCAGCTGGCGCGATCTGGCCGAGCACCGCACGGTCACCGACCGCTTCACCGGCACCTCGGAGGAGCTGGGCGGCGAGCAGCTGCGGGAGTTCGTCGACCTCACCATCGTCAACGAGCTCGATGTTCTCGACCACGCACCGAAGCTCGAGCCCAAGCTGCGTCCGTTCCTGCAGGAGCAGATCCCGCGCTGGCAGTCGCTGGCCTCGCCGGCGGTGCTGGCCGACGCGCAGCGGATTCTCGACCTCTGACCCGAGCTCCTGGAATTCCGCCGTCCGGCGACGCATGATCGAAGCATGTCCAGGTACGAAGTGATTGCTCACGCCAAGCCGGTACGCCGCCTGACCGAGCCCGAGTACGTCGCCCTGTCGCTCACCTCGTACCCGCTCGACCGCGGTCTGCGGTTCCAGCGACTCGACGAGCTGCCCGACGGGAAGGTCGCGATCGTTCTCCAGCACAAGACCTCGGCCCGCAAACAGGACCAGGCCTACGCGATGGCCCAGCGCACGCTGTTCCAGCTCGGCATCGCGGCCACCGAGGTGGAGCGCGTCGATCTGCACCGGGTCACGCGCAAGCACGGCCGCACGCTGGTGCGTTCGTGGATCGGTCCGCAGGGTCCGGGCGATCCCGCGGGTGACCGCGAACCGCGGAGGCCGAAACCGAACCCGCCGCACCTGCGCGCCGCGCACGAGCTGCCGACGGACTGAGCCGAGCGGCCGCTACGGAGTGAAGACCTCGAAGCGGGTGGCGTACTTGGTGCCCAGCGCGGTGCCCGTGGGGCGCGACGTCCCTTCGAGGAACTCCTCGGCGTCGAAGTGCGGCCAGTTGAGGCCGTCGATGTAGGCCTTGTGCGCCTTGAGGGACTCGACACCGATCGCGAAGGTGTCGGTCGTGTCGGCGGCGTGCCGTGAGTTCGGCGAGCCGGCCGCCCAGACCTGCTTGACGCCAGCCCAGCGCTCACCGGCGTCGGGGAAGATCCAGCGATTGGCCGCGTCGCGGACGGCGTCCAGCGTGGCGCGGCCGGTGTTGATGTGGTCGGCCTGGTTCAGCAGTACGTCGCCATCCCAGGTGTCGCGGAAGTTGTTCGTGATCACGATCTCCGGCTGGTGCCGGCGGATCACCTCGGCGATGACGCGGCGCAGCGGAACGCCGTACTCGATCGTGCCGTCGGGCTGACCCAGGAACTCGACCGCCGACACCCCCACGATCCGCGACGACTCGATCTGCTCAGCCTCCCGCAGCGGGCCGCACTCGTCGGGTGCGATCCCGTCGATCCCAGCCTCGCCCGAGGTGAGCAGGACGTACACGATCTCCTTGCCCTGTGCGGTCCAGCGCGCGATCGCCGCCGCCGACCCGAACTCCAGGTCATCCGGATGCGCGACCACGGCCAGCGCCTTCTGCCAGTCCTCGTCGACCGGCTGCAATCCCTCCGAAGCACTCATGGAAGGCAGGCTAGTCGCCAAAGACCTTGCGGGTGTACGGATTACTGAAGGTGCGGGTGGGATCGACCCGATCGCGCACGGCGAGGAAGTCGTCGAAGTGCGGGTAGCGGGCGCGGAGGTCGTCGGCGCCGAGGGTGTGCAGCTTGCCCCAGTGCGGGCGCCCCTGGTACTCGGCGACTATTCGCTCGAAGGCCTCGAAGTAGCTGTCGTGCGGCAGCCGGTGGTACTGGTGGATCGCGATGTACGCCGTGTCGCGGCCGGAGGCGGTGGACAGCCAGATGTCGTCGGCCGCGGCCACCCGGACCTCGATCGGGAACGGGAAATGGTGGCCCGAGTTGTCGATCCACTCCCGGAGCCGGTGCAGCACCTCGACCACGTGCTCGCGCGGTACGGCGTACTCGGACTCGCGGAACAGCACGTTGCGCTCGGAAACGAACACCTTGTACGACGCGTCGACGTACTCGCGGGCGGACAGGGCACGGGATGCGAGCCGATTGATGCGCGGCACCAGCGCCGGCCGTCGCATCGCCAGCCGGTTGGTCAGCTCGAACACGCGGTTGGACAGCAGCTCGTCGTCGACCCAGCCGCGGATCGCGTTGACGGGTGACGGCCCGACGCCCGCGGCGACTCGGTTGTTGCGCTTGGTCAGCGCGATCTCGGTGTGCGGGAACCAGTAGAACTCGAAGTGATCGTTGCCGTCGGCAAGCTGATCGAAACCGTCGAGCACTTCGGCCAGCGGGAGCGGCATCTCCTGGGCGCGCAGCAGGTACGCCGGGACGGTCTGCAGGGTGATCGAGCTGATCACGCCGAGCGCGCCGACCGAAACCCGGGCCGCGTTGAAGACGTCCGCGTTCTCTTCCGGGGAGCAGTGCAGGACCGAGCCGTCCGCCGTGACCAGGTCGAGGGCGGCGATCTGGGTGGCGATGCCGCCGAGGCGTGCGCCGGTCCCGTGCGTGCCGGTGGAGATCGCACCGGAGATGGTCTGTTTGTCGATGTCGCCGAGGTTCGCCATCGCGAGGTCGAACGCGGCCAGGCCGGCGTTCAGCTTGCGCAGACCGGTCCCGGCGCCGACGGTGACGCGACCGGACTCCTGGTCCGCGTTGGTGATCGCGGACAGGCCGTCGAGACGGACCATCACCTGCTCAGGCGCGGCACAACCGGTGAACGAGTGACCGGAGCCGACGGCCTTGAGCTTCTTCCCCTGCTCGGCCGCCGCCTTGACCGACGCCGCAAGCTCGTCGACCGAGGCCGGTCGCAGGACCTCGACACCGGTGGCCGCCTCGGTACCGGCCCAGTTCCGCCAGGTGCTACTCATCCGAAGTTCCGCCCCTCACCTCGGTACGTCGTCAGCTCGGTCAAGGTTTCGCCGTCGATCGCATGGACGGTCTCGAATCGTTCGAACATCTCCCCCGCCTTGGCGTAGCGCATCCAGACCCGATCTCCAAGATGCAGGCCGTCGGCGGACTTTCCAAGGACCGGAGTCTGCACTTCTCCGGCACCTTCTGTGCCCAGCAGCTTCAGGCCGGCCGGCCACGCGGGTGATGGGAGCCGGGATTTCTTCGCGGGGCCGGAGGCGACGTAACCGCCGCCGAAGAGGGTGGCGATCCGCGGGGCTGGACGGCGTACGACGTCGAGGGCGTACGCGACCGCGGGTTCGGGCTGGAAGACGTCGTACTTGTCGAACAGGGTCGGACCGTAGAGACCGGAGCCGGCGGTGACTTCGGTGACGGCCGGATCGGCGCTGCTGATCTCCAGGCTGCCGGTGCCACCGCTGTTGACGATCCGCAGCGGTCCGAGCTGCTTGACCGCGTCGACGACCGCACCCCGCCGGTCTGCGAGCTCAGCGGCGGAGCGGCGCTTCACCCAGCGCACAGCTGGGGAGGTGTCGGGCAGACCGGCGATCTGCGCCTCGTAGAACATCACTCCGGTCAGCTCGAACGCATCGTCGGCGACAACCTGGCGAGCCAGCGCGCTGACGTCATCCGGGGTGCGGAGCGGCGAACGCCGTACGCCGAGGTGCTGGCCGAAGACCCGCAGCGACGCGTCGACGTCGAGCGCGACCTGGATCTTGGCGCCGCCACCAGCGGTCACGGAGCGGATGAACGCGAGGTGCTCGGGCGAGTCGATCATCAGCGTGATCTTCGCGGCCGCCTCGGGATTGGCGGCCAGCTCGCGCAGCGCAGTGCGGTTGGTGGTCGGGTAGCCGAGCAGGATGTCGTCGACACCGTTCTCAGCGAGCCAGAGCGCCTCCGGCAGCGAGTAGCCCATCACCCCATGGAACCCGGGCCGCTCCAGCGCGGCCGTGAGCAGGGCACGGCACCGCACCGACTTGGAGGCGACCCGGATCGGGGTCCCCGCGGCTCGACGTACCAAATCGTCCGCGTTCCGCCGGAACGCGGCCAGGTCCACCACGGCGAACGGCGCATCCAAGCCCGCGGTCAGCCGTCCGTACCGCTCGAACTCACCCATTCTGGGAGTGTAAGCGAAGAAATACTGAAAGGTAATACATCTTTCAGACTGAGCTGTTGAGACGGGCGGCTGCCGCCTCGACGCGCTCGTCGGTACCGGTCAGCGCGACCCGGATGTGGTGATCGGCGTCCGGGCTGTAGAAGGTGCCGGGCGCGACGAGGATGCCGTGCTCAGCCAGGGCTGCCACCGAGGCGTAGGAGTCGTACGTCGGGTGGTCCGCCCACAGGTAGAGACCACCGTTGGACAGCGTGATGTTCCAGCCGGCGCCGGTGAGCGCGTCGCGGAGGAGGGTACGGCGGCGCAGGTAGCGCTCGCGCTGCTCGTCCACATGGGCGTCATCGGCGAACGCAGCAGCCATCGCCGCCTGGATCGGCGTCGGCACCATCAGCCCGGCGTGCTTGCGGACTGCCAGCAGCTCCGCGACCACCGTCTCGTCACCGGCGACGAATCCGCCCCGGTAGCCGGCCAGGTTGGAGCGCTTGGAGAGCGAGTGCACCGCGAGCAGATTGTCGAAGCTCCCGCCACAGATGTCAGGGTGCAGCACAGACACCGGCTTCTCATCCCAGCCGAACTCGGCGTAGCACTCGTCACTCACCAGCAGTACGTCGTTCGCCCGCGCCCACTCGACAGCCCGCCGTAGGTCATCCGGGGGCGTGATCTGACCAGACGGGTTGCGTGGCGAGTTCAGGTAGGCGATCCGGACCGGACCGCCGTCGTACGCCGTCGGGTCCGCCACCGGCACGCTGGTTGCGCGCACCAGCGCCGCACCGGCCTCGTAGGTCGGGTAGGCCAGGTCGGGGATCAGCACTGTGTCCCCAGCGCCCACGCCGAGCAGCGTCGGCAGCATCATGATCAGCTCTTTGGTCCCGATGACTGGCAGGACGCCGTACTGCGGGTCCACGCCGACCACTCCGAGCCGACGCGCCAGCCAGTCGACCGCAGCCTGGCGGGCCGACGCCGTACCGAGGGTGGTTGGGTACGCCGGCGCGTTCGCCGCGTCAGCCAGCGCCTTCTGCACCAGTGCGGGCACTGGGTCGACCGGACTACCCACAGACAGGTCGACGATGCCGTCCGGATGGGCGGCCGCCTTGGCCTTGTAAGGGGCGAGCTTGTCCCACGGGAAGTCTGGCAACCGGCTGGAGGTCTCGAATTTCACTCCGCCATTCTCCCCCGCTCATTCACTGCACGGCTTGCCTGGGTCCACTCTCTGGAGGATCTGGTCGGCGATCGCCTTCAGCTGAGCGAGTTGCTCCGGCGCGAGCGCATCGATCACATACTCGCGGACGGTACGGACATGTCCGGGCGCTGCGTCCACCAGGAAGGCGTAGCCGGCCTCCGTCAGGGTGGCGACGGTGATCCGGCCGTCGTCCTCGGCCGGGCGCCGTACGACGAAGCTGCGTCGCTCGAGCCGTTTGACCACATGTGACAGCCGCGACAGCGAGCCGTTGGCGAATCCGGCCAGATCGCTCATCCGCCGGGACCGGTCCGGCGATTCGGAGAGGCCGGCAAGCACCAGGTACTCGAAATGGGTCAGACCGGAGTCCCGCTGCAGCTGGTAGTCGAGCGCTCCGGGCAGTTTGAACATCAGTCCGGCCAGCGACATCCAGGCCGCGAGCTCATCGGGCTCCAGCCACTGGGTGTCCTCGTTCTTCTCCGCCACGCCGCCAGTTTACGCGATTTGTTGACGCTTCAAGTCTTGAGGGTCTACCTTGAGTTGATACATCAACTCATAACCGAGAGTGAGCCATGAACGTCTTTCTGTGGATCCTGGCCGGAGTCCTGGCCGCCTTCTTCCTGGCCGCCGGCGCGAACAAGCTGGCCCAGTCGCACGCCAAGCTGCTGGCGAACCCGAACATGAAGTGGGTCGAGGACTTCTCGCCGGGAACCATCAAGCTGATCGGGGCCGCCGAGGTGCTCGGCGCGATCGGCCTGATCCTGCCGGCCCTCCTCGACATCGCCCCGATCCTGACCCCCCTGGCCGCCGTCGGCCTGGCGGTGATCATGATCGGCGCGATCATCACCCACGGCCGCCGCAAGGAGAACCAGCCGGTCATCATCAACGTGGTCATCCTGGTGCTCGCCGTCGTGCTCGCGATCTTCCGGTTCGGTCCGAACAGCTTCTGACCTCCAGACTGGAGGGATGACGTACGACGTAGCGGTGGTCGGGGCGGGCGCGATGGGATCGGCGGCGGCCAGAGCACTGGCCGCCGCCGGCCGCGAGGTCGTCGTGCTGGAGCAGTACACACTTGGCCACGACCGCGGTGGTTCGCACGGCGGCACCAGACTGTTCCGTGCGGCCGCCGACGACGCCGACGTCGCTCAGCTGACCGAGCGGACCCGGCCGCTGTGGCGGGAGCTCGAAGCGGAGTCCGGTGAGACGCTGCTCGAGGTGACCGGCGGTATCGACTTCCAGGTGACTGACGACCGCGTCGAGGCCTTCAGATCGATACATGCTGCAACAGGAGAGGTGCTGACCGCCGAGGCCGCCGCCGAACGCTGGCCAGGCATCCGCTTCACCACTCCGGTGCTCCACCAGCCCGGCTCCGGCCGCCTGTACGCCGATCGCACGGTCAAGGCCCTGCAGACCGTGGCCGCCCGGTACGGCGCCGAGTTCCGCGGGCAGTCGCCAGTGCAGGCGCTCCGGCGACACAACGGTCTGGTCGAACTCGACGTACCGGGTGGAGCGATCAGAGCGCAGCACGTCGTGGTGACTGCCGGTCCATGGACTCCGAAGCTGCTGACCGGCCAAGTCGCGCTACCGCCGTTCCGGGTGACGCAGGAGCAGCCCCGCTTCTTCACACCGGTCTCGTCCGACCTGGTCTGGCCCAGCTTCGTAGATCAGAGTGCTCGCAGCTATGGCTTGTTCGAGGCGGGCTCTGGCGTCAAGGTCGGTCTGCACGCCACCGGACCTGAGGTGGACCCGGACACTCGCGACTTCCAGGTGGAGCCCGAGCGCGACGCGGAGCTGATCCGGTACGTCGACTCCACGTTCCCCGGCCTCGACACCGGGCGTACGACGGCCATCAGCTGCCTGTACGACAACACACCCGCCGCGGAGTTCGTGATCCGCCGGTCCGGGCCGATCACGGTCGCGGCAGGCTTCTCCGGCACCGGCTTCAAGTTCGTGCCGCTGATCGGGCAGCAGGTGCGCGACCTGGTCCTGTCACCTCACAGGTAGAGGCCGGTCTGCCCGTCTTCGAGGCGGTTGGAGGCGACGGCGTGCAGGTCGCGCTCGCGCAGCAGGATGTAGTCGTCGCCGCGGACCTCGACCTCGGCGCGGTCCTCCGGGTCGAACAGGACCCGGTCACCGACCTCGACGGTGCGGACGTTGGCGCCGATCGCGACGACCTTCGCCCAGGCCAGGCGGCGGCCCATCTGGGCGGTGGCGGGGATCAGGATGCCGGCCGACGACTTGCGTTCGCCCTCGGCCTCCAGCGAGACCAGGACGCGGTCGTGCAGCATCCGGACCGGCAGCTTGTCGTCGGTCAGCTTCTTGCGAACAGTCACCGGCGTCCCACCAGGCGACGGATCAGCAGCAGCACGGCGACGACGCCGACGGCAGCACCGGCGACCGCGACGACCTTCTGGGTGCGCAGCTGCCCGGTCTCGTCGAACACCTGGGACTTGGCCTGCTCGACCTGTCGCAGGGCCACGTTCTTCGGGTGCGCGCGGTCGACCAGCTCGTCCACGGTCGAGGCCAGCCGGGCCCGGGTGGCGGCGATGTCCGCTTCGATCTGCTCGGCGGTCCGAGCTTTCGTCTCCGACATACCCCCATCCTCGCAGGTCAGCCCTGCATGTCCACGACCACCTTGATGTCGTCCGGCTCCCGGGCCAGCGCCGAGGTCCAGTCGGACAGCGGGACGGTCCTGGTGATCAGGCGCTGCAACCAGTCCGGATCAGCCGCCTGCAGCACGTCCACCGCATCGGCGTAGTGCCGCTTGGCGGCGTTGACCACGCCGATCACCGAGACGTTGCGCACCACGAGCTGCCGGATCAGCGCATCGAGCTGTACGTCGATCGAGGCCGGCCCCGGCGAGATGCCGATCAGACACATCACCCCGGCCGGCCCCAGCAGCTTGGCGCAGTCGAACACGACCTGCCCGACACCGGTCGCTTCGATGATCACATCCGGTACGACGGACAGCTGGCTGAGGTCCGTCAGATAGCTCGCCCCGAGTGCACGGACCAGCTCCGGCTTCGGGCCGTCGGTCACCCGGTCGAGCACATGCACGTCGTACCCACGCTGCCGGGCGACCATGGCGGCCAGGAGCCCGATCGGCCCGGCCCCGGTGATGAGGACCTGTTCAGGGCCGTACCAGGACCGCCGTCCGACCGCATCGATCTGTTCCCAGCTCTTGGTGAGCACACTGGTCGGTTCGACGAGTACGCCGAGGTTTCCGAGCTCGGCCGGGACCGGTACGGCGAAGTAGGGGTCGACGCGCCACCGCTCCGCGCCGTACCCGTCCAGCTCCTTGATCCCGCGCTCGGTGTAGCGGCCGTTGCGGCAGAAATCCCACTCACCGCGTGCACAGGCCGGACAGGGCACCGGGTCCGGCCGGCGGACCACTCCGGCGACCAGGTCACCCTCTGCGAAGCCGGAGCCCGCAGGTGCCTCGAGGACCCGGCCTAGCGACTCATGACCGATGACCAGCTGGTCAGAGCCCGGCCGACCGGATCCGAAGTGTGCGGACACCAGCTCCAGATCGGTCCCGCAGATGCCTGTCAGCAGGGCTTCTACCAGGATTGAACCGTCAGTGGCCGGCGGTTCTGCCACCTCACCCAACTGCGCCGAATCAGCCTTGCCCGGTGTGATGGTCATCGCCCGCATGGGTTCAGGCTAACCGCGTCATGTCCACTGTCACCTCGATTGCTGTCGCCGCGCCGCCCGAGTAGATGCCCTTCAACGGGGACACGTCGGCGTAGTCGCGGCCAGTGGCGACCCAGACGTGCCGGTGCGCGATCGGAAGGTCGTTGGTCGGGTCGAAGCCCCACCACTCACCGGTCCAGGCTTCGATCCACGCATGACTCTCACCGACGACTGTTTCACCCACTGCCGCGTTGGGCTTGGTGTGGAGGTAGCCGGAGACGTAGCGGCTCGGGATACCGACAGCACGCAGCATGGCGAGCGTGAGGTGCGCGTAGTCCTGACACACGCCCTCACCGGCCTGCCACGCGTCGATCGCCGACGAGTGCACCCCTGTGGTGCCGCGCTGGTACTTGAGCGTGTCGTGCACCCACTTGGACACCGCGAGCACTGTCTCCTGGGGAGTCCGCCCCTTACGCAGTCCGCGGGCCACAGCGGTCAGCTCGCGGTGCTTCGGCACGTAGCTGGTCCATTCGAGGTACTCGGCGTACAGATCGACGCACTCCGCGGACCGCACCTCGTGCCAGGACGCATCGACCTCGGGGAGCGGATGTCCGGTCGTCTCGACCACGGAGGACGCCACGACCTTCAGCTCGGTGTGCGCGGTGAACAGGTCGAAGGCGTTGACCTCGGTGCCCCAGTAGTCCGTGTACTTGTAGGCCCGGGTCGCGGGGACGGTGTCCAGCCGCGCCACCATCAGGTTCTGCCGGTCGTCACTGCGCGGGGTGAGCCTTGCCTCGTTATAGGACTGGGCTACGGGTCCGTCGTACCGGTAGCCAGTTGTGTGCACAACTCGGAGCCGCCACTTCACAGGTTCACCTCCGCGTTGTTCCACTCGATCCACGGCACGGCGTGGAAGTACTGCCGGGACACTGCCTCGCCGACCTCGCGCACTGTGGTCTGCAACGCCTGCAGCCGGCCGGTGAGGTTGTCCAGCAGCTCAGCCGGGCGCAGGAACTCCAGATCGCTCCGCGCCTTCCCCAGCAACCGGGACGCCTCGGCCCCAGTACCGATCCGGGCCGTCGGGCCGCGGTCGAGCTCCTCCAGGCACGCCTCGGCTTGCAGCAGCGCGTGGAACGCCGACCGCGGGAACAGCCTGTCGAGCAGGAGGAACTGCACGACCCGGGACGCATCGAGTGCACCCCGGTACGTGCGCAGATACGTGTCATGAGCGCCCGCAGAGCGCAGTACTGTCACCCACCCGGGAGACGTCGGCTTGTCACCCACCCGGGACATCAGCAGCCGGACGATCATGTCGACCCGCTCCACCGAGCGCCCCAGCACCAGGAACCGCCATCCGTCGTCGCGGCTCATCGTGGAGTCGGCCAACCCGGCGAACGTCGCCGCCCGGTCCTCCACAAAGCTCAGGAACCCGTGCGGTCCCATCCGCCGCGCAGCACGCTGCCGCTCCGGTACGGCGTTGTACGTCGCGTTGATGCACTCCCAGAGCTCGCTCGACACCACCTCCCGGGCGACGCGGGTGTTCTCCCGGGCACTGGAGATCGACGAGATGATCGAGCCGGTCTCCGGTGACATGGCGACGAGCTCGGTCAGTCCCCACACGTCCAGCGGTACGCCGTCCGGCGGATTGATACCGAGGACGTGGAGCAGTGTCCGGCTGGCCGTGTCGGCATCGACCGAGGCATCCTCGAGCAGCTGGTGCACCGAGACGTCGAGGATCCGCGCGGTGTCGTCCGCGCGTTCGACGTACCGGCCGATCCAGTACAGCGATTCGGCGTTGCGTGCGAGCATCGTCAGCACCTCCCCATCACTGTTGCTGCTGCTGGGCGATATTGAGTTCCGGACCGCGCTCGGGAGTAGCCGCGTCTTCTGATGTCACACCGAGCCCTGCGCCACCGAGCTCGGAGACCCCTGTCGAAGCACGTGGCGCCAGAACCCAGGTGTCCTTGGAGCCGCCGCCCTGCGACGAGTTGACGACCAGACTGCCTTCGGGAAGCGCCACTCTGGTCAGTCCGCCCGGCAGGACGAAGACGGAGTCACCGTCGTTCACCGCGAACGGCCGCAGGTCGACGTGCCGCGGCTTGAGCCGTCCACCGACCTTCGTCGGCACAGTCGACAGCTGTACGACGGGCTGCGCGATCCACCCCCGTGGATTCGTCTTGATCCGGCGCCGCTGGGCCTGGAGCTCCTTGGGCGAGGCGTCCGGTCCGAAGACGATGCCATAGCCGCCAGAACCCTCGACAGGCTTGGTGACCAGCTCGTCGAGCCGGTCCAGCACCTCATCGTGTTCAGCGGGCAGCCAGCAGCGGTAGGTGTCCACGTTGGGCAGCAGTGGTGCTTCACCGAGGTAGTACTTGAGGATCTCCGGCAGGTACGTGTAGACGAGCTTGTCGTCACCGACACCGTTTCCGATCGCGTTGGCGATCACCACGTTGCCTGCACGCGCCGCGTTCACCAGGCCCGCGACACCGAGCACGGAGTCCGGTACGAAGTGCACCGGGTCGAGGAACTCGTCGTCGATCCGCCGGTAGATCACATCGACCCGCTGCTCCCCCTCGGTGGTCCGCAGGTAGATGACGTTGTTCCGGGCAAACAGGTCGCGGCCCTCGACCAGCTCGACGCCCATCTGCCGGGCCAGCAGCGAGTGCTCGAAGTACGCCGAGTTGAAGACACCTGGTGTCAGTACGACGACGTTCGGATCAGTGGCTCCTGGTGGGGCCGCAGCTCGGAGTGATCTGAGCAGGTGGACCGCATAGTCGCCGACCGGCCGCACCCGGTGCTTGGCGAACAGGTCCGGGAAGACTCGCGCCATGGTCCGGCGGTTCTCCATCACGTACGACACCCCGGACGGACTGCGCAGGTTGTCCTCCAGCACCCGGAAGTCGCCCTGCTCGTCGCGAACCACGTCGATACCGGCCACGTGGATCCGGACGCCGTTCGGCGGGATGATGCCGGCGGCCTGGCGGTGGAAGTGCTCACAGGAGGTGATCAGCCGACGCGGCAGTACGCCGTCCTTCACGATCTGCTGGTCGCCGTAGATATCGGCCAGGAACGCCTCCAGCCCGCGGACCCGCTGCACGATCCCGCGTTCCAGCCGGGCCCACTCCGAAGCCGTGATGACCCGCGGCACCAGGTCCAGCGGGAAGGGCCGCTCCTGGCCGGACAGGCTGAACGTGATGCCCTGATCGACCAGGGCCCGGTCCAGCGCCTCGGACCGCGTCGTCAGGTCCGCCGGCTGCAACGGGCTGAGGGAATCGTGCAACCGCTTGTACGCCGTCCGGACGCCATCGACCGGATCGAACATCTCGTCGTACGCGTCGGCATGTGGCCGGCGTGGATCGAGGTATCCGGCGAACAACTGCGGTTCCGCGGGGCGGGAAGAAGCGCGGTTCATCTCCGCATCCTCACCCACGACAGCCATGTCCGCACCTGGAACGGAAGGTGTGCCCCCTGAGGCGTGGTCAGAGTTTTCACGCACGTAACATTGCGGGCATCTCACTCGATCCGTGGAGGCCTGATGTCCGAGCGCTTGTCCGTCGGCGATGCCGCACCTGATTTCACCCTCCAGGATGCCGACGGCAACGAGGTCGCATTGAAGGACCTGCGCGGCCAGAACGTGATCGTCTACTTCTACCCGGCCGCGATGACCCCGGGCTGCACCAAGCAGGCCTGCGACTTCCGCGACTCGCTGGACTCCCTGCAGGCCGCCGGGTACGCCGTACTGGGGATCTCCCCCGACAAGCCGGCGAAACTGGCCAAGTTCCGGGAGCGCGACGGCGTGACGTTCCCGCTGCTGAGCGATCCCGAGAGGGAGACGCTGACGGCGTACGGCGCCTTCGGTGAGAAGACCATGTACGGGAAGAAGGTGACCGGGGTGATCCGGTCGACGTTCGTGATCGACCCGGACGGCAAGGTCGCGGTGGCGCAGTACAACGTGAAGGCGACCGGGCACGTGGCCAAGCTCCGGCGCGATCTGGGGCTGTAGAACGCCGTTGCCGATTCACCGGCCGGAGGTCTTCCGCGGAGGAAAACCTTCGACCGTTTCATGTGAACAGTCCGTACAACGGTCTGGGCCCCGGGCACGTCGGTGTGATTTGGATCACACCGGTAGTTCAGCGGTCCGCAGCTGGAGCATCACCCACCGTGAGTTTTCCCGCTTTCCTGTGAACGAGCAGTACTCCGGAGGCTGTTGCAGTCTTCCGGAGAAGCCGTTTCGGTTCGTTGCGAACTTCGCCCTGACCTGCCCAAACCGGGTACTCTGCGCGCGCAGTGAGCCTCTGGGAGGGAGGGACCAACCGCGATGGGAAAGCATTCCTCTGCGGTAACGCGAAGTAACAAGAGCAACAACAACCGCCGGCCGGTGTACATCACCGCGGTCGGACTACTGGTGCTGTCGATCGGCGGCGTCTTCGTGGTCCGGTCCTTCGGCTCGGAGGCTGGGGCGGACGGGATTCTCGGCGGCAAGGCGTGCGACGATCCGGCGCAGGTCAAGCTGACCACCGCGCCCGAGTTGCAGCCCGCTCTCGAGACCGCGGCCAAGTCGCTGTCGGCCAAGGGCGGCAAGGACGGCGTCCCGTGTCTGCAGTTCACCATCACCGGCGCCTCGGCGTCGAAGGTCGCCCGGAACCTCGCGACCGGTAGCGACGACCGCCCCGACCTGTGGATCCCCGACTCCTCACTCTGGGTCTCCCAGGCCGACGACGGCGAGACCGTCCCGTCCGTCGCCGTACCGTCGGTGGCCAGCTCGCCGATGGTCCTGGTCGGCCGCAACGCCAACTTCGCCGACACCTCGTCCTGGCTGCGGGCCCTCGCCGGCGCCCAGCCGGCCCTGCTCGACCCGTTGGGTACGTCGCCGGGTGCGCTCGCGCTGCTGGCGATCCAGGCGGAGCGGCAGCAGACCTCGACGTCGAACACCACAGTGAACAACGTCGTCGTACCGCTGGCGCAGCGGCTGGGCTCGATGCCCAAGCCCTACACCGATGTGAACCCACTCCTCGGCCGCGCGGCCCAGGAGGGCAGCACGGTCATCGTGCCGGCCTCGGAGCAGGCGTTCGTGAAGTACCAGGAAGAGCACCCCGAGGGCGGGCTCAAGGCCGTCATGCCCGCCACCGGCACGCTCTCGCTGGACTACCCGATCGTGGTCACGGCCAAGGGCGACACCGCCAAGGCCACCGAAGCCGCCAAGACACTCGGCGCGGAGATGATCGGCGACGTCGCCGGCCAGGCCCGCGACCAGGCCGGCTTCCGCGACCAGCTCCTCGGCCAGCTCAGCGGCGGCCGTGGTGTCGGTGAGGTCGACCAGCTCCCGAAGCCGAACGCCGACGCGATCGAGCGCACGCTCGGTACCTGGAGCCGGCTCTCACTGTCCACCCACTCGCTCGCGGTGATCGACGTCTCCGGCTCGATGGCGGAGAAGGTCGGCAACAAGACCCGGATGCAGCTCACCATCGAGGCGGCCACCGGCGGTCTCTCGCTGTTCCCGGACACCGCATCCCTCGGCCTGTGGACGTTCTCCTCGAACAACGGCCAGGACGGCGCCGACTACAAGAAGCTGGTGCCGATCGCTCCCTTGTCGCCGAAGCAGCGCAAGACGATCGGCAACGTCCTGAAGGTCCAGAAGCCGATCCCGAACGGCGGCACCGGCCTCTACGAGACCGCGATCGCTGCCGTCCGCGCGGTGCGCAGCAACTACGACCCGAACGCGGTCAACTCGATCCTGCTGTTCACCGACGGCAAGAACGACGACCCGGGCAGCTCCGACCTCGACGCGACGATCCGCAGCCTCCAGAGCCTGAACGACCCCGACCGCCCGGTCCGCATCATCGCCCTCGGTATGGGCCCGGACGCCAACCCCGACGAGCTCAGCCGGCTCGCCCAGGCCACCGGCGGCCGCTCCTACGTCGCCCAGAACCCCAGCGACCTCCGCCAGGTCTTCATCGACGCCCTGCAGAGCCGCTGACGTCACCCGCTCCCCTAGGATGTCTGTCCTAGGGGAGCCATTCCCCTCGCCAGAGTGGTGGAACGGCAGACACGCCGGCTTTAGGTGCCGGTGCCCTTGGGCGTGCGGGTTCGAGTCCCGCCTCTGGCACAACCAGCGGTGATGGTGGCGTACGCGCCACCCCAGATCGGGCGCAGGCTCCAGTGTGATCGGAGCACGCGACTCCTAGCGTCGAAGCGACCCTAGGAGGGGCCCGATGAAACTCATGATTCTTCCTGTACTGACCGCGCTAGTGGGCGGACTCCTGACCGATCCCGCAGCTGCCGACCTGGCCAAGGTCGCGCACCCGATCGTCTCCGTCGAACCCGGTGGCGATCTCAGCGACCTGGCGATCCTGGGCCGGCAGGTCGGCTCGGCCCAGGTGGTGGGGATCGGTGAGGCGACCCACAGCTCGCACGAGTTCTTCACGTTCAAGCACCGGGCGTTCCAGGCGCTCGTCGAGCAGAAGGGCTTCACCACGTTCGCGCTGGAGGCGGCCTGGAGCACCGGGCTCGCGCTGGACCGGTACGTGGTGACCGGAGCGGGCGATCCGCGCGAGATCATGCGGCGCGAGTTCCAGGACTCGTACCGGTTCTGGAACACCCAGGAGTACCTCGACCTGATCGAGTGGATGCGTTCGTACAACCAGACGCACGCACGCAAGGTCCGGTTCATGGGTGACGATCTCGGGTACGTCGGGCCTGAGGTGCCGGATCGCGTCGTCGAGTTCGTCCGGAAGGCACGGCCGCGGCTCGCGGCGACGGTGTCCAGGCTGTACGGCGGGATCCGGTCGACGGCCGAGGCGAAGGAGTGGACCGAGCAGTACCTGGCGAAGTCCCTCACCGCCCGCCGGCAACTCGAGGTGGACGCGCGGAAGGCCCTTCAGCTGGTGTCTTCGGTGCCCGGCGGTCGTGAGCAGCGTTGGGCGGTCCAGCACGCACGGACCGTCTGGCAGGTAGCAAAGATCTATTCGTTCGACCTCGACGACCCGGAGCTCGCGCCGAAGTCGATGCTGTTCCGCGATCAGGTGATGGCGGACAACGTCGCCTGGTGGGTCCGGGAAACCGGCAGCAAGACGGTGCTGTCGGCACACAACGGTCACATCGCCACCCAGGCGTACGAGCCGGACAACTATCCGAAGGTGCAGGGGCAGTTCCTCCGCGAGCAGTTCGGCCGGGGATACGTCGCGCTGGGTACCACCTTCACCGAGGGGTCGTTCAACGCCCATGACCCGCGCGACCCGGCGCGGCCGCTCCGCGTGGTCACCCTGGGCCCGCCCCCGACCGGCAGCAACGAAGAAACCCTCGCCGCGGTCCCCGGGAACTACCTGGTCGACCTGCGCACGCTCCCCCCAGCGGCCGCCCGCTGGATCCGCCCGGACCGCCTCACCCGCGAGTACGGCACCGACTACCCGGTAGAACCGGTGAGCCTGTCCCTCAAGAAGTCCTTCGACATCCTGGTCCACCTGCGCCAGATCACCGCAGCAAACCTGCTTTAGTCCAGGCAGAACTCGTTGCCTTCGACATCCTGCATGTTGATGCAGGACTCGTTGATGCCGTCGGCGTACAGGATCTGGCCCTGTACGGCGCCGAGCGCGACGAGGCGGTCGGACTCGGCCTGTAGTGCGGCGAGCCGCTCGTCGCCGACGAGGCCGGTCCCGGCGCGCACGTCCAGGTGCACGCGGTTCTTGACGACCTTCCCCTCCGGGACCCGCTGGAAGAACAGCCGCGGTCCCACCCCGTTGGGGTCGACACACGCGAACGCCGACCCCTGGCTCTCCGCCGGGAGCGAGTCGTTGAACTCGGTCCACGACGCGAACCCCGGCGGTGGGGGCGGCACCTCGTAACCCAGCACCTCGCACCAGAACCGCGCAACCCGCTCAGGATCCGCGCAGTCGAATGTCACCTGAAACTGCCTGACCGTTGCCATCCCCCAACCTTATTCGTGCCCCCGGTGCATTAGCTTGTCGAAAGTGGACAGCGGGCTTCGTTGCAGGGGTGTAGGGATGCCGAGATGAGTGCTTCGGTGAGCGACGCGATCACGAGGGTCCACCGCGAGGAGTGGGCACGGGTGGTCGCCGGGCTCGCGCGGCGGTTCGGGGACCTGGACGTGGCCGAGGAGGCTGCGGCCGAAGCGTTCGCGGTGGCGGTCGAGCGGTGGCCGAGCGACGGCGTACCGCCCAATCCCGGCGCGTGGCTGACGACGACGGCGAACCGGAAGGCCATCGATCGGCTCCGGCGGGAGAGCAAGCGCGACGATCGGCAGAAGGAGGCTCAAATGGCGTACGACGAACCTGCCGAGCCTCTCGGGGTGATCGACGACGAGCGGCTGCGGCTGATCTTCACGTGCTGCCATCCGGCGCTGGCTCCGGAGGCGCGGGTGGCGTTGACGTTGCGGATGGTCGGTGGGCTGACCGTGCCGGAGATCGCGCGGGCGTTCCTGGTGCAGGAGACCACGATGGGCCAGCGGATCACCCGGGCGAAGGCGAAGATCAAGGCGGCCAAGATCCCGTACCGGGTACCGGCTGCGGAGGATCTTCCGACGCGGGTGACCGGCGTACTCGCGGTGCTGTTCCTGGTTTTCAACGAGGGCTATCTGGCGACCGGGCCGGATACCGATCCGGTCCGCGCGGACCTCACCGCCGAGGCGATCCGGCTTGCCCGCCTGATCCGTGGGCTGTTGCCGGCCGACGGCGAGGTCGCGGGGTTGCTGGCGTTGATGCTGCTGACCGAAGCCCGCCGTACGGCGCGTGTCTCGGCGACCGGGGAGTTGGTTCCGCTCGGCGAGCAGAACCGCGGGGCCTGGGACGCCGACCTGATCGCCGAAGGCCACCAACTCGTCCGCGAACGCCTGGCCGCCGGCGTCGCTCCCGGCCGGTACCAGATCCTGGCCGCGGTGAACGCCGTCCACACTTCGGCGCGCGATGTCCGCGACACCGACTGGTCGCAGATCGTGGCGCTCTACAACCAACTGTTCCGCGTGGACCCCTCGCCGATCGTGGCGCTCAACCGAGCCATCGCGATGGCCGAGCTGGACGGGCCGGAGGTAGCGCTGGGCGTCATCGACCAACTGGAACCGAGCTTGTCGGGGTATCACGCCTACCACGCGACGCGGGCCGATCTGCTTCGCCGGCTGGGCCGCAGCGGTGACTCACGGGCTGCCTACGACCAGGCGATCGCCCTGGCCGGCAACACGGCCGAGGCCGCCTATCTGACCCGTCGCCGCGATCAACTGGGCTAGCCCGGAAACTATTCAATTCAGGTCGAAACAATCCATCCAAACGCTTGGCCGAATACCCATACAGTGACCGCGCAATTACCCAAGCGCTAACTCCGGCGAGCTTTTGTGGAACACGGCTTGGCAACATGGTGAAGTTGCAGCGAGATGCCCGCTTCGACCTAAAAAACATAGCGGTTGTTCTTTATTCTCTTGAGGGTGCCCATCAGCCCCGGTGGGTCTCAGGGGAGGACCATAGTGATCGCTGCGCAATCGACGACGCTCGACGGATTTACCGACCAGTTGTTCAGACGAATACCCAGGGCCGATCAGCGGCGGTGGGCCGAGGTGTACGTGCAGGGCCTCCTCACGACACCGGGCAAGAAGTCGGTACGGCGGATGGCAGCCGCGGTCACCGATTCCGATACCGCGGCGCAGGCCCTGCATCAGTTCGTCAATGCAAGTCCCTGGGAATGGGAACCCATCCAGACCGAGCTCACCCAGTGGGTCGAGCGGCACACCCGGCCGCGGTGCTGGACCATCGCACCCGTCGTGCTCCCCAAGCGCGGCGGGCAGTCCTGTGGTGTGCACCGCCGGTTCATCCGGCAGACCGGGCGGACCGTCAACTGCCAGATCGGCATCGGAGCCTTCCTGTCGTCGAGCACCGGGGACCTGCCGGTGGCCTGGAACCTGCTGATCCCCGAGGAATGGTCGGACACCGCACGTCGCCGACAGGCACGCATCCCGGGTAACGCGACGGCGGCCTCGGCGATCCAGAACACCGTGAAGCTGACCAACGGACTGGGCCTGCACGCGGCCGAGGATTCGCTCCCGGTGGTGGCTGACCTGGTCGGCTATCTGGACACATCCGCCATGATTCGCGGGCTCGTCGAACGCGGGCACAACTTCGTGGTCGCCGTACCGGACAACCTGTTGCTCCAGCCCGGCAGTCACCTGGCCGCTCGGCAGTGTGCTGAAGGCGCGCCGGTGCGCGCTGCGCAGTTCATCGACGGACGCGCCGGCCACGCCCCGCACCCGTCCGGTCTCGTCTACCTGCCGCGCACCCACACCCGGCCGGGTCTGCAGCGCACCTACCGGCTGTTCGCACGTCCCGAGGACGACCGTGGCCGGCCCGGCGGGCTCTGGCTGACGAACATGACGAACCGTCCCTTCGGCGAACTGCTCGCACTGGTGGACGCGCAGACAACGACAGCGACCACCATCGGCCGCCTGGAGCGCGACTTCGGACTGCGGGACTTCGAGGGCCGCTCATACCCGGGCTGGCATCACCACATGACGCTGGTCTCCACGGCGTACACCTATCAGCAGTTGGCAGTGCGCCAACTGCGTCGCGCCGCCTGACAACACAGCAGGGCCGCGCTCTTCACGATCCCGAAGAGCGCGGCCCTGGCTGTTGTCACGGCTTGGTCGTGAACAGGTGCCCGTAGTCGGTGATGCCGGCGGCGACATCCGCGGCGTCGGCGAGATGCAGGGCATGCCACATGATCACCTGGTTCGCGGTGACCACGTTGAAGCCGAGCTCTTCCTCAAGGGGCTTGATGGTGCCGACCGCGCGAATGCCGTTACCAGCAACGAGTACGGCGTCCGGCTGGTGCGCGGCGACCGTGGTGCGGATCCAGGCCGACAGGTTGGTCGGCGTGATCGCCTTCTGGTTCGACGGCAGGCCGCACGGCCCGTGGTGTACGACGTCGAACCCGAACTCACGGAAGTAGTCCGCGCCCTGTTCCGACAGGACGTCGTCGAACCACGGCGGATTCACGATCGCGATCTTCTGCGCACCGAGTGCGTGGAACGCCGCCCGAGCCGCCTTGGTCGTTCCGGTGATCGGGAAACCGCGGGTGACGGGGGCGAGTCGTTCGTAGAGCTCCTCCTCCCCCTTCGCCTTCAGCACATAGCTCGACGAGGTGAACCCGAGCGCGAGAGCGTGCAGCGGGGCCGCGGCCACGAGCTCGACCGCCTGATCCAGGAACGGCGGTTCGACGAACGCGCGGACCGGGTCGTGCGGGATCTTCTCGTCCATCTCGCCACCGGCCCGCATCGCGGCGAAGTGGATCCGCGATCCGTGAACGGACACCGAAGCAGGAGCCATGGCCTGGAGCTCGGCCTCCGGACCGACATCGGCATGCGGTACGACGACTCCGATCCGCGTACTCGCGTCCCAGCCGTCGAGTGGTGCGTTGGTCATATCCGCGTCTCCCTACTGTGCTTCCGCGGCGAGGCTGCCGCCGGCGACCGTGCCGGTGCCCGACAGGAAGTTGGGGTGTTTGGCACGCATAGTGGTGATGACGAAGTCGTACGGGACGTCGTCGAAGGTGCCGTGGTCGGTGAGGAACTCCATCGACCCGCCACCGTCGGCGTACGGGTGGTAGAGGCTGTCGCTGGTGCCGTCGAACTCCAGGGCCTCCATGCCGTACAGCTTGCAGAGCATCTTGTTGAACACCGGCGTGGCCTTGACCCACTTGCCGTTCAGGTGGACCTGGGTGAGGCCGTGGAAGAACACGTCGCCGCCGATGTGCTCGATCAGACGCGGCGAAGCCAGGTGGTTGCGGACATCGCCGTACACGAGACGCGACGGGATGCCGACGGCGCGGACAGCTGCCGCGTAGACCGCGGACTTGTGCAGGCAGAAGCCGGACTTGGCCCGGACAGTGCTCGACGCCTTCAAGCCTTCGGGCGAAAGGTCGGCGTCGTACACCTCGTAGAAGATTCCGTCGCGTACGGCGTAGTACAGCTCGGTCGCGATGGTTGCCGGGTCGGCCGCGCGGTCCTTGACGGCGTGGTCGACGAAGGCCTGGACCTCGTCGGTCTCGTAGTCGAGGAACTCGGTCGGCCGGGTCAGCTCGTTCAGGTCAGCAGTCATGGAAACTCCTCAAAGGCCCATCAGGGTGGCGATGCGGTTGCGCTGGATCTCGGAGCTGCCGGAGTAGATCGTCCCGGCGATGGAGTTCCGCAGCTCCCGCTCCATCCCGAACTCGGTGAGCACCCCGCGACCGCCGTGGATCTGGACTGCGTCGAGCGCGGTCTGCACGTTGGCCTCCGAGACGATGGTCTTGGTGGCGGCCAGATCGAAGGCGGCGTCCTGCCCGGCCTCGACCTTGGCGCCGGTGTCGGTCAGCCACTTGCGGGCGGTCTCGACGCGCATCTTCATGTCCGCGAGCTTGTGCGAGACGGCCTGGTACTTGCCGATCGGTTGCCCGAACTGCGTGCGGCTCTTGGCGAACTCGACGGTCTCCTCCAGCCGGCGGGTCATCTCGCCGAGGGTGAGGGAGAAGCCGAAGAGGACCTCACGCTTCATCACGTAGTCCAGGACCAGGAATCCCGCGCCCTGGGCACCGATCCGGTTGGCCACCGGCACGCGCAGGTCGTCGAAGGCGAGGGTGCCGATCGGGCTGGTGCGCAGACCGAGCTTGTCCATCGTCGGTCCGACGGACAGGCCCGGCGTACCGGCTTCGACCAGCAGCGTGGTCAAGCCGAACGGGCCTGGGTTGCCGGTGCGGACGTACAGCAGGAACAGGTCGGCGATCGGGGCGTTGGTGATGAACATCTTGGTGCCGTTGATGACGTAGTCGTCACCATCGCGATGCGCGACGGTCGACACGTTCGTCGCGTCCGAGCCGCCGGTCTCCTCGGTGATCGCGTGGGCGGTGATCAGGTCACCGGCCACGATCCGCGGGAGGTACCGGGACTTGAGCTCCGGGGTCGCGAACCGCTGCATCGGGATGCCGACGGAGACGATCTGGGTGGACGTGGAGAAGGACAGGCCCGCGTCGCGCGACGTGTACCCGAGGCCTTCCAGGGTGCGCATGGTCTCGGTCAGGCTACGGCCGCTGCCGCCGAACTCGGTGTCGAAGGGGGTCCGCAGGATCCCGGAGTCCTGGATGGCCTTCCACTTGTCCTGCGGAAAGGCACCGGCGGCGTCCGACTCCTGCAGGCCGGCGTTGAGCTGATCTGCCCACGGGGTGGCGAGGTGGAAAAGGTCGTCGTTCAAGAGGTGTCCTCGGGGTCGAACTGCGGGGTGGGCCCGCCGGTGGTTGCGCTGGGCAACCACCGGCGGGGGCGGTACTCAGTACTGCGAGAAGCCGTCCGCGGACAGGGTGTGCTTCTCGTCGCCGTTGATCGGCGGGTTGAAGACGGAGATCAGGTGCAGGTCCTCGTCCTCGGATGCGATCAGGTAGTGCGGGTCGTGCTCGTTGAGGGCGTACATGGTGCCTTCGACGATCTTGTGGCGGGTGCCGTCCTTTTCGACGACCTCACCCGAGCCGCCGATGCAGAAGCAGGCCTCGAGGTGCGCGCGGTACTGCAGCGCGCTGGTGGTACCGCGCCGGACGAGGGTGTCGCAGATGGCAAAGCCCATGCCGTCGGCCTGGGTGAGGACGCGGTAGCTGAGGCCATTACCCCATTCGACCGGGGCGATGGTGTCGATGCTGCGCACGATCATGTTCTTGCTTTCTCTTTCTACTGGACGGGTGTAACGGAGTGGGTTTCGATCAGGGCGACGATCGCGTCGAGGCTGCGGAAGTTCTCCGGGCCGAACTCGATGTCGTCGAAGGAGACCTGGTAGGTCTCGGTGAGGTGCGAGATGAGCCGGATCAGCCCGAGGCTGTCGATGACGCCCGCGTCGATCAGGGCGTAGTCACCGGTCAGGTCGGAGGTGTCCTCGCCGGCCAGGTACTCCGCGACCACGTAGGCACGGATCTCGGCGGCGATGTCCTGGCTGTTCACTGGTGGATCTCCTTCAGGCGGTTGCTCTTGATCAGGTTTCGGTCGGGCTTGCCCGTGGACGTGCGGGGCATCGGGTCGTCCGTGATGTGCACGGACGTGGGAATGGCATGGCGAGGCAGGTGCTGACCTGCATGGGTGCGCAGGCGCAGGCCGGTCAGCGCGCTACTGAGGCGCCTGCTGACATGGGCGTGCAGCCGTACGCCGGCCTGTTCGTCGGGCAGCGGTACGACGACCGCCTCGATCACATCGGGGTGCGCGGAGATCACGCGCTCGACCTCTTGCAGGTTGGTGCGCACGCCCCGGACCTTCACCTGCCAGTCCGCACGGCCCTGCAGGCTGTACAGACCGTCGTCGTCGCGGGTGACGAGGTCGCCGGTGCGGTAGAAGGTGCGGCCCTCGATTGTTTCGAAAGCCTCCGCGTTCAAGGCGGTGTTGAGGTAGCCGTCGGTCTGGAACGGCGTTGCCACCAACAGTTCGCCGTCGCGGATCAGGGCGTCGGTTCCGGCGATGGGACGGCCGATCGGCATCTTGCCGGTCACCGTGGCCGGGTCGACCTCGTGGATGAACGAGTCGTTGGTCTCCGTGCAGCCGAAGATGTTGTGGAACCTGGCGTTCGGGAAGGCGTCGTGGACCGGCTTGAGCAAGGACTCCGGCACGCTGTCGCCGGTGAAGATCACCTCGCGGACCGTGGCGAACCGACCGGGGCGGTGGGGTGGGGAAGGTATCGATTCAGCACCGGCTTCTGTCAGGAGGCGGTAGAGCATCGGGACGCCCTGGATAAAGGTGACGTCCGCGACCAGGCTTTCGACGTACGGCGCATCCGTCGCTCGGCCTTGGTCGACCAGCACGACCTGGGCTCCCAGCTGCAGGAAGGTCCAGATGTCGAGGAGTGCGAGGTCGAAGTTGAGGGGTGCGTAGGAGAGCGCAACGTCATTGTCAGTAAGGGCAAACTCCTCCGTGGCCCAGGCGGCGAACGCGTCGAAGCCGGTGGCCGCGATGGGCACGATCTTCGGGGTGCCGGTGGAGCCTGAGGTGGTGAGAAGCAGACACGTGCGGGCCGGATCCGCCGCTGCGAATCCCGTCGCCTCCTGCTCGTCGGCCTGCACCGCGTCCGCAG
Organism: Kribbella sp. NPDC056345; assembly: GCF_042262745.1. NCBI lineage: Bacteria > Bacillati > Actinomycetota > Actinomycetes > Propionibacteriales > Kribbellaceae > Kribbella > Kribbella sp. NPDC056345. Next base: position 755,807 of record NZ_JBHJQQ010000001.1, read on the forward strand.
TCAGGGCATCGATCGCGACGGCGACACTACTGGGGGTGAGGACATGGGTGGCGCGGGCCTGCTGCGCCAGGCGGGCCAGTGCGGCCGCGCCGAGATCGGGTGCGGGAGCCAGTACGACGAGGCCCTCGAGGAACGCGGCGAGCAGCAGCGCGATGGTCTCCGGCGACTTGTGCGCCGGGACGCAGATCGTGCTTCCGGCCGGCAGGTTCAGCTCCAGCAGGCTCTGCCGGAAGGACTGCGTGAGCTCGCCCAGTTCGCCGTACGTGACGGTGCGGTCAGCGGAGACCAGGGCGGTTTCGTGGGGTCGTAGGTGGCCGTGAACGGCGACGGCTTCGGCCAGGCAGGGCGATGGCACGGCGGAATTCCTCGCAGTAGGGAGAACTCTGGACGCGCACACCACTCGTTCGAATGTTCGAATCCGGTGGCGGCGATCCCGAAGGTATCCCGCGAGGTACATGCTTGGTCAAGCATCTACTTGGCGAAGTCGTAGTGAGCAGGATCATTGGTGCTTGTGCGGGCAAACAAAAACCCCCGAACGCCGGAGGGCGAACGGGGGGCAGAGCGCGCAGTACTACGAGGTGCGCAGCGCCTGGACCGTGGGACCCAGCTGCGGGTCGGCGGCAAAAGCGTTCAGGGCTGCCGAGAGGACCTCGACATACGTGGCATGGGCGGACTGGTACCGCTTGCGGCCTTCGTCGGTGATGACCGCGTAGACGCCTCGCTTGTCCGACGGGCAGAGGTCCTTGAAGGCGAAGCCGGCCGCCTCCAGACGCCCTACCAGGCGGGTGATCGACGACTGGCCGAGGCCTACTTTGTCGGCGAGATCCTGCATCCGCAGCTCGCTGGTCTCGGAGGCGACGAGATGCTCGAGGGACCGGTACTCCGACAGGCCGATACCGTGCCGGCCCTGCAGGGCGGCGGCGAGCTCACGCTCGACGTGAGCGTGCAGCGTGAGCACACGATCCCAGGCGCTGCGGTCGGATGTGCGCGCGGGCGCCAGCTGCGAGGTTGTCATGGAGCACGGTCCTCCTCGATTGATTCTTGAATCAGAGTACATGCTCGTGCAACCTCTCGGGGTTTCCCTTGCTCAAGTGTTTGGCGTACAGTCTGAGCCAGACGCTTGCATGTACAAGCAACTCAACGGAGGACATTTCATGCACTGGCTCCTACTCGGTATCGCCGTCGTCTTCGAGGTCGTGGTCGCCATCGCGGCCGGCAAGGCCGAAGGCTTCAAGAACCGCAAGTGGACGATCATCACCCTCGTCAGTGGTGCGTTCGGCACCTTCTTCCTCAGCCGGGCACTGCTGACCTTCAACGTCGGCGTCGGCTACGCCCTGTGGACCTCGATCTCCGGGATCGGCATCACCGTGCTCGGCGTCCTGGTGTTCGGCCAGAAGCTGAGCTGGCGCAAGGGCCTGGGCATCGCCGCGATCATCGCCGGCGTCGTCGGGCTGCAGCTCAGCGGCGCAGCGTAGTACTTCCCTCCCTCTACGAAAGGAACTCCGCAGATGTCCTCGACGTCCCCCTCCGCTGCCAAGTCCTGGCTGATGCTCCTGCTCGCCGGTGCGTTCGAAATCGGCTACGCGCTCTCCGTCGGCGGCAGCCACGGATTCACCCGGCTGACCTGGTCCCTGGTCGCCGTCGTCTTCTTCCTGCTGACCCTGTGGGCGCTGAGCGCCGCGCTGCGCACCATCGAGGTGGGGATCGGTTATGCAGTCTGGGCAGGAATCGGCGCGGCCGGAGCGGCAGCACTCGGCCCGGTCTTCTTCGACCAGAGCCTCACCCTCGTGCAGTCCCTGTGGCTCGGCCTCATCGTCCTCGGTGTCATCTGGCTCAAGCTCGCCGACAAGTTCGACGCCCCCAAGACCCCCGTCGAGCAGCCGACGCAGGAGCCCGAGAACGCCGGCGTCTGACGCAACCCCCTCGACGCACCCGGAGCGGCAACTCGCTCCCGTCCGAGCCGACGGGCCGCTCCGGGTGTTCCCTCCCTCCCAAAGGACATGCGCCTGATGTCAACTGACCTTCTCGACCACCTGACTCCTCACATCGAGGAGGCCGTCCGGATCAGCAGCAGCCACGTCGCCGAAGGCGGTATCCCGTTCTCCGGCATCGTCGTCCGCGACGGCCACGTCCTGGGGACCGGTTTCAACCGGGTCCTCGAGGACGACGACCCGACCGCCCACGCCGAGGTCGTCGCCCTGCGCGCCGCCGCCAAGAAGTCCGGCCGGTTCGGCGTCGCGGGAGCCACCCTGATCGCCTCCGGTGAACCCTGCGCCCTGTGCTACATGGCCGCGCTCTACTTCAACATCGAGCACATCGTGTTCGCCGCCGACCGCAAGACCGCCGAGGCCTACGGCTTCAACTACTCCAGCTCCTACTCGATCTTCGCCACCGACCCCACCACCTGGCCGATCCAGGTGACGCACGCCCCGATCGACGGCCACGAGGCGCCGTTCGAAGAGTTCATGTCCGGCCGGAAAGGTGCCCAGCGATGACCGACAAGGTCAAGATCAAGATCTTCTCCGACTACGTCTGCCCCTTCTGCATGCTCGCCGAAGGCCCCATCGAAGAAGCGACCAAGGATTTGTACGTCGACATCGAGTGGATGCCGTTCGAACTCCGCCCGCACCCGCACCCCACCCTCCGCCCCGAGGACGAGTACCTCCCCGCCATCTGGGCCCGAGCCGTCTACCCAATGGCCCGCCAACTGGGCGTAGACATCACCCTCCCCACGGTGTCCCCCCAGCCCTACACGCACCTGGCCTTCGAGGGCTACCAGTACGCCGCCGCCCACGACAAGGGCACCGAGTACACCCACCGCATGTTCCAGGCCTTCTTCCAGGAAGACCAGGACCTCGGCGACCCCGACGTACTCGAAGCTCTAGCTCTGGAGATCGGCCTCGACGCCCCCGCCTTCCGCAAGGCCCTCGACAACCGCACCTACCAGCCCCAGCACCAAGACGCCCTCCGCGAAGCCCAGGCCCACCAGATCCAGTCGGTCCCGACCATTCTGGTGGGGAGCACCCGCATCGAAGGTGTACCCACCCCCTTCGAACTCCGCAAGGCAATCCTCGACGCCCAGGCCGAGCAGCAGGTGGCCGCCGCGTTCGGCGGCTCCTGCAGCATCGACGGGTGCTAGTCGAGCGTCTTCAGGTATGCCGTGCCGCGGGGGGTGAGCTCGTAGCCGGTTTCTAGGCTGTAGGTCAGGCCCAGGTTCTTGAGTTTGCGGACGTCGAGTTTGAAGGGGGCGGTTTCGCGGCCGAGGTCGGCGGCGAGGTCGGCTGCTCGGGTGGCCGGTTTGGACTGGATCAGGCGGAGGGTTTGGACCGCCCAGGGGCCGTGGGGGTTGGCGGCGTCGAAGCGGGCCAGGCGGTCGGTGAGATCGGTGATGTCCTCGTCGCTCAGATCTGACTGGGCGGCCAGCTCTTCGCGGGGGTCCGGGCCTTTGACCAGGTGGAAGCGGATCAGGAAGGTCGGCCAGGACTCGTCGCCGCGGAGGCGGCGCAGGATGTCGCCGGCGTTGCTGCGGTCGGCGCGGGCGACGTCGGGGTCGTTGTCGGCGATGAGGGCCGGGTTGATCTCGCTGATGCTGTCGATCTGGATGCGGCCGGCGTTGGTGCGGTAGATGCGGCCCTCGACCACGCGGGGCTCGGACCAGCGGCGGTAGGCCGAGGTGATCCAGCCGTCCTCGACGCCTTCCTTGTCACGTCCTGCGAACAACATGCGCTAGACCCCCAATGCTTTCGCCACGATCGGAGCCAGGGCGCGCAGGGCCTTCCCGCGGTGGCTGATCGCGTCCTTCTCTTCGATCGACAACTCGGCCGTGGTCCGGTCGTAGCCGTCGGCCTGGAACAGTACGTCGTACCCGAAACCGCCGGTACCGCGGACCTCACGGATCACCGAGCCGCGCATCTCACCGAGCACCAGCTCGTCGGCTGCGCCCTTCCGCACGAAGGCGACGGCCGCCACGAACGACGCGCCCCGCCGCTCGTCCGGGACATCCTCGAGCTGACCCAGCAGGAGCTGGTTGTTCGCGTCGTTGTCCTTGGCCGGGCCGGACCAGCGCGCCGACAGTACGCCGGGCATCCCGTTCAGCGCGTCGACGCAGATCCCGCTGTCGTCGGCGATCGACGGCAGCCCGGTCGCGGCCAGCGCGGCGTGTGCCTTGAGCAACGCGTTGCCCTCGAAGGTCGGCTCGGTCTCCGGCGGCTCCGGGTACGCCGGTACGTCGCCCAGCCCGAGCACCTCGATCCCCGGCACGATCGGGGTCAGGATCCGGCGCAGTTCCTCGAGCTTCTTCTTGTTGTTCGAGGCAAGTAAAACCTTGGTCATCCGAGGGCCTCCTGCTGGAGCTTCGTCAGGTCGGCGCAACCGGCGAGACCCAGGGAGAGCAGGCTGTCCAGTTCGGCGCGGTCGAAGGGTGCGCCCTCGGCGGTGCCCTGGACCTCGATGAACTTGCCGTCGCCAGTGATGACCAGGTTCATGTCGGTCTCGGCCCGGACGTCCTCCTCGTAGCAGAGGTCGAGCATCGGGGCGCCGTCGATGATCCCGACCGACACCGCGGAGACCGTCCCGGTCAGCGGCTCGCTCTTCAGCAGCTTGCGATCACGCAGGTACGAGACCGCGTCCGCCAGCGCGACGTACGCGCCGGTGATCGCCGCCGTCCGCGTCCCGCCGTCGGCCTGCAGTACGTCGCAGTCCAGCAGGATGGTGTTCTCGCCGAGCGCCTTGTAGTCGATCACCGCACGCAGCGAACGCCCGATCAGCCGCGAGATCTCATGCGTCCGGCCACCGATCCGGCCCTTCACCGACTCGCGGTCCGAGCGCGTGTTCGTCGACCGCGGCAGCATCGCGTACTCCGCGCTGACCCAGCCCAGCCCGGAACCCTTCCGCCACCGCGGTACACCTTCGGTCACGCTCGCCGCGCAGAGCACCCGCGTCTTGCCGAACTCCACCAGCACCGACCCTTCGGCGTGGTCGAGCCACTTCCGCGTCAGGGTTACCGGGCGAAGCTGGTCAGGGGTACGTCCGTCGATGCGAGCCATGGCTGCAACTTTATGCCTCCAGACGCTGGACCTCCGCATTGGTGAGAGCTCCGGAGGCGGGGCGACGCTGCGACAAGGCCATCCGGGCAACGAACGGGAGCAGGTCGCCGGCGCGGCGGCCCAGCCACGGGACGCCCTCCTTGACCATCCAGACGGTGTCGGCCCACTTGCTCGGCGGTTTGTAGGCACAATCGAGATTCGGCGGTACGTCGATCCGCACGCCCCGCCTGCTCAGTTCGTCGGCGAACATCCGGGCGAGTTTGCGGTGTCCACGCTCCCCCGGATGCATCCGGTCGATACTCCAGAAGTCCCGCCGATACACCTCGGGGTAATCGGCCATGTCCAGCCGGATCCCGCCGTACCGGCTGTGCAGGTCGTCGTACACGAGGTTGACCTGCTCGATCCGCTGCCACAGCGGCCGGCCCATCCACTTCGGCAGGCCGAAGATCTTGGCATGGTCGTGGAACCGGACAGTGAGCAGCAGCGCGCCGCGCGCGGTCAGCTCCTCGGCACACACGTGCAGGTGGTCGCGGACGCGGCCCGGGTCGAAGGTGGACCGCAGGGTGTCGTTGATACCGACAATCAGTGAGGCGATGTCGATCGGCCCGCTGCCGATCTCGGGGAGTTGCTGGGTGGCGACCAGATCGCTGGTCGCGCCACTGGTCGCGAAGTTGGAGAACGTCACACGGTGGGAGCTGCCCAAGGAGTCAGCGAGCAGCGAGGCCCAGCCCCGCCACCCTTCCCCCGGGCGCGCACCGGCACCGGAAAGGTCGGTCGTACTGCTGCCGTTCATCGGGTCCCCGACACCAACTGTGGTCGAGTCCCCCAGTGCCACGTAGTGGAGGCTCACATTCCGTCATGGTGGCGACACGGGGCGAGGTACCGCTGTCGACTGGGTGACCAGGAAGGCAATTCCACACAGAGGACAGGTGATTGAAGGACGGAACTGCTCGGAGTTAGGGTGATTCAAACAACTATGTGCAGGAGTTGCTGGCTGATGACTGATCTTCGACTCGGCGTGGTGGGACTCGGTGCCCGGAGCTACCTCGCGGGACACGCCCACCGCCCTGGGGAGGGCAGCGCGATCGTCGCCCTGGCCGACCCGGCCGCCGCACAGCGCGACCTGGCCCTGGCGAAGTACCCCGAGGCGACCGCGTACGCCGATCACACCGAGCTGCTCGAGCAGAAGCTCGACGGTGTCTTCCTGACCACCCCGGACGACCTGCACGAGGGCCCGGCGATCGACTTTCTCACGGCCGGCGTCCCGGTCTTCGTGGAGAAGCCGCTGGCGATCACCACCGAGGGGTGCGACCGCGTCCTGCAGGCGGCCTACGAGTCCGGCGCCCGCCTGTACGTCGGTCACAACATGCGCCACATGCCCGTCGTACAGACCATGCGGCAGCTGATCCAGGACGGAACCATCGGCGGGGTGAAGGCAATCTGGTGCCGGCACTTCGTCGGCCACGGTGGCGACTTCTACTTCAAGGACTGGCACGCAGACCGTCGCCGGACCACCAGCCTGCTGCTGCAGAAGGGGGCCCATGACATCGACGTGATGCACTGGCTGGCGAACGGGTACACCCGGCGCGTCAACGCGATGGGCGCGCTCACCCTGTACGGCGGGATCGAGGACCGGCTCGACCGGACCGGCCAGCGGTTCTCCGACTTCGTCAGCTCGGACAACTGGCCGCCGCTGGAGCAGAAGGGACTCGCGCCGGTGATGGACGTGGAGGACCTCTCGATGGCGAACCTCCTGCTGGACAACGGGGTTTTCGTCACCTACGAGCAGTGCCACTACACGCCGGACTACTGGCGCAACTACACGGTCATCGGCACCCACGGCCGCCTGGAGAACTTCGGCGACACCGCGGGCGGCGTGGTGAAGGTCTGGAACAGCCGCCGCTCCGGCTACCGCGAGGACGCCGACCTGGTCGTCGAGATCGCCGGTGAGAGCGACCACCACGGCGGTGCCGACCCGCACCTGGTCAACGAGTTCCTGAACTTCGTCCGGGACGGCGGTACAACGTTGACCTCCCCGGTCGCCGCGCGCGCCGCAGTCGCCGCCGGCGTCGCTGCCACGAACTCTCTGCGGTCGAACGGCGTACCGATCGACGTACCGGAGCTCGATCCGGCCTTGATCGCCTACTTCGACAACGGTCAGGTGCGGTGAGGTAGCATCGGCGACGTGACCAGGAACATCATGCGAATGCTGAGCCCTCGATACGGAGGATCCTCGGCAGCGTAGTCACGTGTGCTTGCAGCGAGAGGCCTCCCTGTCGGGGGGCCTCTTCTCATGTCTGCAACCACACCCCAGGAGACCTCGCATGTACCCGATCACCTACCTGACCGACTGTGTCGGCGGGAACGCCCGCGCCCGCCTCAGCACCCGCATCGGCGCCCTCTTCGGCCAGTCCCCCACGATCATCGCCCTCGACGGCCCCGATCCCGAGGCGTTCGCGGCGTTGACCCTGCTCGACTGTCTGAGATCGACGGAATCCCTCGGCGGGCCCGGCCACCCGACCATCACCCTGCTCAACCTCGCACCTCGTGACGGTCATTGGCCGAACGGCGTCCCGTTCTGCTTCTTCTGGTACGGCGAACAGCTCGTGGCGAGCACGATCACCCCGCGAGCACTCGACCTGGTACGGCGTGAGCTCGGGATCACCGAGGTCCAGGTGACCGATATCGCCGAGGTGCTGACGGCGTTGGACTTCGACCCGGTGGAATCCGAGCGAATCATCACCACCCAGTTCCGCAGCCTGTGGTACTTGCCGCTGCTCGCGAGATGGGTCGTCGACGGCCGCCCGGTTCCCTCCACGCTGACCGCGATCCCGGAGGTTCCGGACGACGGACCGATCGTGAGCGTCATCGACAACTTCGGCAACTGCAAGTTCAACTGCCCACCCGAGGACCTCACTCTCGGCACGTCGGTCCGGGTCGCTCGACGCGGCGCCGACGGCAGCACCGAGTACGTCGAGGTCAGTCGCTATCCGCATTTGACCGCCGTACCGCGGAATACGGCCGGCCTGATCCCGGGGAGCTCCGGAACGGGCTTCGCGGAACTCGTCATCCGCGGCGGCTCCGCGGCCGCGGAGTTCGGTTTGCAGGTCGGTGACGCTCCGATCCCAGCTCGGCAAGCGGTCGGAGCGGCCTGCTAGCCGCGGCACGAAGGACAAGGACGTAGGCGTCTACGTATATCCCTTGCCACGCCTGGGCTCAGCGCTGCCGGCGCCGATTCGGCGACCACCTCCTGTCGTTCGTGCTGTCGGAGCGGGCTGGTAGACAGCTGGTATGACTGCGCGGCTCCAGATCGATCGTCAGCAGGCGGTTCGGTATCGGCTGGCGGTCAATCGATTGGGCGAGCGGTTGCCGGCGGGGGCTTATGTGGAGGCGGCGCGGTTCGGGTTGCAGGACACTGCGCCTCGGGATGCGTTGATCGGGATGCATGCGCGGGTGGCGGACTGTGAGCCGTCGGCCTGGGAGGCGCCGGGGTTGGTTCAGACGTACAGCCCGCGGGCTGCCGTCTATGTGCTGCCTGCGGATGACTTCGGCGTGTTCACGATTGGGCGGATGCCGCTCGATCCTGCGGAGCAGCAGTCGGTGGCGGAGTTGGCTGAGCGGATCTGCGGGGAGTTTGCGGGGGTCGAGAAGCGGCATGGGCATCCGGAGTTGCGGGGTGCGTGTGCGACTGGGCGGGTGGTACTGCGGTGGACGACCAGTGCGCTGTACGCGCGGGAGGTGCCGGCCCCGGAGATCGACTTTCGGGAGGCTCATCTGGAGTTGTGCCGGCGACATGTGCGCGCGTTCGGGCCGACGACTGCGGAGACCTTCGGGTGGTGGGCCGGACTGTCGCGGCCGGATGCGCGGACTGTCTGGAGCTGGCTGGAGGACGAGTTGCTGCCCGTTGAGCTGGAGGGACGGGCCGCGGCGATCCTGGCTTCCGACGAGGACGCAGTACGGACTGCGCCTGCTGTGACGGGTGCACGGTTTCTGGTGGCTTCGGATCTGCGGTTGTTCGGGGCTGACCGCTACGGATTGTTCGCCGGGCCCGGGCAGAAGTCCCGGATCGAGTTGAACGACTGGCATCACCCGCATGGGCTGATGCTCGACGGCGAGATTCGTGGCGCCTGGGGCCGGCGGCAGGGGGCGATCGAGCTGCGCGTCGCCGGTCGGCTCTCGCCGGCTGAGCGGGCTGCGATCGAGGCGGAAGCGCTGTCGATGCCGATCCCGGGCGCGACGATGTCGGTCAGGGTGTCTTGAGGACCACCGAGCGGAGGATTTCGCGGATGGCGTCGGGTTGCTCGCGCCACGGTGAGTGACCGGCGTCCGGAATCAGGTGGAACGACGGTTGCTGGGCGTGTTCAGCCAAAGCCTGTACGGCGGTGTGCGGGCGCGGGTCGCCTTCGCCGTGGATGAACGTGATCGGCGCGGGGATCGCGGCGACGTCGTCGGATTTACGGCTGTCCGGCCAGCTGTTGATTTCGTTGCTCAGGGCGCGGTTCACGGCCCAGCTGATCGGCAGATCGACGGAGGCGTCCTCCAGGGCCCACTCCATCGCGCGCTCGGGGTCCGCGAAGTCGGGGAACCAGGCAAGCACGCGGAACTCGATCTCCTCGTCCCGAGTGCGGATCCGCCCGGAGGCCCCGTCCCGGCGGATCTCCGACAGCTCGTCCAGGCGGGCCAGCTGCTCGGGCGTCATCCGGCGCTCGCGCACCTCTCGGTCGCCGGTTCGCCAGTCACCGATGCCGACGCCGTCGAGGTAGACCACTCCGGCCACGTGATCGGGGTACATCGCGGCATAGGTGACCGCCAGCGTGGCTCCGAAGGAGTGGCCGATGACAACGATCTTCTCGTGGCCCCAGAACGCCCGCAGTTCGTCGATGTCCTGCACGCTTCGGGCCATCGACAGTTCCTCGGACATGCCGGATCTGCCACAGCCGCGCTGGTCGAAGCGGTGCACGACGGTCAGATCGTCGACCATCGCCGCGAGCCGCGCATGGTCGTCCCACGTGCCAGGGCCGCCATGAAGGATGATCACCGGCGCGGCGGCAGAGGTCGCCGTACCGGTTGTTGCTGTCCACAACAGGACGTGGTCAGATGTCGAAAACTGCATGGGGCGTCGCAACCTCGATCGGTCCCGAGTAGGTGCGGCGCGCGTTCTCCGCCTGGGTCACCCGGTTGTACCACGGTGGGACGTGCGTGATCACGAGCTTTTTCACACCGGCCTTCTTGGCGTGTTCGCCGGCGTCGGACGGGGTCAGGTGCAGGTCGGTCGGGTTGTTCGGATTCTCGTCCTGCAAGGCCGCTTCGGACAGCAGGAGGTCGGCACCACGGGCGAGCTCGATCAGTGCGTCGTTCGGCCCGGTGTCTCCGGTATACACCAGCGCCTTGCCGCCGTACTCGACTCTGATCGCGTACGCCGGGACCGGGTGCACCATGGCTGCGGTCCGGACCGTGAACGGGCCGATCTGCTGAACGTCCTGCCAGGTATGGAAATCCAGCTCTTCCTCCATCCCTGGATCGAGTGGGAGGTCATAGGCCAGGGCCATCCGCTCCGCCGCTCCGGGCGGGGCGAACACGGGGATGCGGGGAATCGGTGAACCTGGCGCGTACTTCGCCGCGACATAGAGGCCGCACAGGTCCATACAGTGGTCAGGATGCAAGTGGGACAGGCCGATCGCGCCGATCTGCGGGACGGCGATATGCCGCTGGAGCGCTCCGAGTGCACCACTGCCGAGATCGAGGACCAGGTGGAAGTCCTCGGCAGTGACCAGATAGCTCGAGGCGGCCGAGTCCGGCCCGGGGACGGACCCGGAGCAGCCGAGCACGGTGAGCTTCATATCTTGAAGATTACCGGCGGGTTGCCGGCTTCGCAGGGAAACTCGTCGCGTCGCCGGGCCGCCGAACGGGTTACCTGGCTAAGATTTCGGGGAGGTCACGACCGGAACCGGTGCCGAGGACAACATCTGGGGCACCGCCTGAAGCGCTTAGCGAACCCAGGCGAACTGGTCTACCCCGGAGAGCACCGGGCCGAGGAAGCGCGATCCGATCACCTCGAACTCGGACGGGGTGCCGGTCGTGACGAAACGGTGCTTGGGCTCGGCCAGCGAGTCGGAGCGGAGCAGTCCGGTCTTGGTCAGGACGCCGTACACATCCTTGGCGCACTCCTCGGCGCTGCTGACCAGGGTCACGGCGTCGCCGACGACGTACTGGATCACGCCGGTGAGCAGCGGGTAGTGCGTGCAGCCGAGGATGAGCGTGTCGACGCCGGCATCGACCAGCGGATCGAGGTACTCGTGAGCCGCCTCGAGCAACTCCGGGCCGGACGTCACGCCGGACTCGACGAAGTCGACGAACTTGGGGCAGGGCCTCGTGATCAGCTCGACCTGCGGTGCCGCGGCGAACGCGTCGTCGTACGCGAGCGACTGCGCGGTGGCGCGCGTGCAGATCACGCCGACCTTCTGATTGCGGGTCGCGGCAACGGCTCGCCGGGCGGCCGGGAGGATCACCTCGACGACCGGTACGTCGTACCGTTCGCGGGCGTCACGCAACATCGCGGCACTGGCCGAGTTGCAGGCGATGACCAGCATCTTCACGCCGGCCTCGACCAAGTGATCCAGACACTCCAGCGCATACTCACGAACCTCGGCGATCGGCTTCGGCCCGTAGGGCTGCCGGGCCGTGTCACCGAGGTAGAGGATCGGCTCGTGCGGCAACTGATCCAGCACGGCGCGGGCGACAGTCAGACCGCCGAAACCTGAATCGAAGATCCCCACCGGCGCATCTGTCACGCCACGCATTCTATCGGGGACGCGCCGGGAGCCACCCGGCGCCCGTAACCAGGGCCGGATTCGGGTCGTTCTAGTAGACACCCCGTCCCATCTCTAGAAACGACACGCCGAACCTTGTCCACATCTTTACGTTATGTAATTGCCAACGGACGTGATCCGCGCCACTCTGGACCGATGTTCGTACGATCCGCCCTCGAGCAGCCATGAGTCTGGCTCACCACTTCGTCGCGGTGCTGAGCAGCACCGCCGGACCGAATCCGCAACCTGATCACGTCTCCGCCTCCGGGCAGGCCGCGAATCAGGCTGCCGAACCCAACAGCACCGCCGCGGACATCGCGTCGTCCCTCGGGCCGACCGGAGTCCTGCTGCTGATGCTGATGGCGGCGTTCTTCCTGTACGTCGTCTCGCTGTCGCTGCACCCGAATGCCAAGTGCAACCGTTGTAAGGGCGCCGGCCGTCACCACGGTGGCGTCTTCAGCTACGCACAACGCCCCTGCACCAGCTGCAAGGGACGTGGCGTGCATCCCCGCATCGGCCGCCGGATCCTCTTCAAATCCCCATAGCAGTCACGACTTCTCAGGCCCAGAGCTGACCCTCGAGGCGGTCCTCCGCCTCGTCGATCGTGCCCTCGTAGGCGCCCGTCGACAGGTACTTCCAGCCGCCGTCGGGGACCACGAAGGCGATATCGGCCCGTTGTCCGTCACGCACGCACTTGGCCGCCTGGCCGAGCGCGGCGTGCAGGATCGCGCCGGTCGAGACGCCGGCGAAGATGCCCTCGTTGTCGAGCAGCTCGCGAACCCGCCGGACGGCGTCCCGCGGGCCGACCGAGAACCGCGCGTCGATCAGGGTCGCGTCGTACAGCTCCGGGACGAAGCCTTCCTCGAGATTGCGCAGACCGTAGACGAGCTCGCCGTACCGCGGCTCGGCGGCGACGATCCGGACCTCCGGCTTGTGCTCACGGAAGAAGCGGCCGGCACCCATCAGCGTGCCGGTCGTGCCGAGGCCTGCCACGAAGTGCGTCACCGACGGGAGGTCGTCGAGGATCTCGCGCGCGGTGCCGTCGTAGTGGGCGGCCGCGTTCGACGGATTGCCGTACTGGTAGAGCATCACCCAGTCCGGGTGCTCCGCGGCGACCTGCTTGGCCACCCGGACCGCCTCGTTCGAACCGCCGGCGGCCGGGGACGAGATGATCTCGACGCCCCACATCCGCAGGATCTGCCGGCGCTCCTCGGAGGTGTTCTCCGGCATCACGCAGACCATCCGGTAGCCGCGCAGCTTGGCCGCCATCGCCAGCGAGATCCCGGTGTTGCCCGACGTCGGCTCGAGGATCGTGTTGCCCGGCCGGAGCCGGCCGTCCTTCTCCGCGTCCAGCAGCATCCGCAGCGCCGCCCGGTCCTTGATCGAACCGGTCGGGTTGTGGTCCTCCAGCTTGGCCCACAACCGGACATCGGCCGACGGCGACAGCTTCGGCAGGCCCACCAGCGGTGTGCCTCCGACCGAGTCGAGCAGGCTGTCGAAACGCATCGTCAGCCGCCGGCCACCGCAGGCAGAACCACGACCACGTCGCCGTCCTTCACCCCGGTCTGCAGCCCACCGGTGAACCGGACGTCCTCGTCGTTCACGTACACGTTCACGAACCGGCGCAGCTCCTCCGGCTCACCCTCGACGATCCGCTCCTTGAGGCCCGGGTGGTCGCCGTTCACGTTGTCGATGAACTCGGCCAGCGTGGCGCCGTCGCCGTTGACCGCCTTCTCGCCACCCGTGTAGGTCCGCAGGATGGTCGGGACGCGAAGCTCGATCGCCATCTCAGTTGTCTCCTAGTTCGCTGCTGTCTGATTCGCTGTAGTCCGCCACGATCTTCACTTCTTCTTCGGTGACCACGCCGTCGACGATCCGGTACGACCGGAACTCCACCGGACCGTCGTAGTTCTGCTGCTCGGCCCCGTCCCGGGTCGAGACGATGACGTAGTGCGAGTTCGGCTCCTCGGCCCGGGCGATGTCCGTCCGCGACGGGTACGCCTCGGTCGCGGTGTGCGAGTGATACGTCACCACGATCTCTTCGTCCCGCTCCCACAGGTCCTTGTGCACCTTGAGCAGATCCTCGGACGAGAACTCGTAGTACGTCGGTGACATCGCCGCGTTCGGCACCGGCACGAACCGCTCCGCCCGCCCCGACCCCTCCGGCCCGGTCACCACGCCACACGCCTCATCCGGATGATCCCGCCGCGCATGCGCCAGGATCGCGTCGTACGTCGCCTGGTCGATGATCAACACACCACCAACGGTACGGCGCGCGCAGCGGCACCCCCGCCAAGGCGGGGGTCAGTCCAGCATGCGGACAGGCGGCTACCAGCGGTTGTGGATCTGGGGGCGGATGAGCTCGTCGTAGATCTCTCGTACGGCGGTCAGGTGGTCTTCGGAGAGTGGTTGCAGGGCGGCTGCGGCGATGTTGCCGGCGACCTGCTGGGGGTTGCGGGCGCCGGGGATGACGACGGAGACGCCGGGCTGGTCGATGATCCAGCGGAGGGCGAACTGGGCCATGGTGGCGCCGGCGGGGAGCCAGGGCATCAGGCGGCGGACGGCTTCGAGGCCGGTGCTGAAGTCGACGCCGGAGAAGGTCTCGCCGACGTCGAAGGCCTCGCCGTGGCGGTTGTAGGTGCGGTGGTCGTCGGCGGCGAAGACGGTGTTCTCGTCGTACTTGCCGGAGAGCAGGCCGCTGGCGAGCGGGACGCGGGCGATGATGCCGACGCCCGCCTGCTGGGCCGCGGGGAGGACCTCGTCGAGCGGCTTCAGGCGGAGCGCGTTCAGGATGATCTGGACGCTGGCCACGTTCGGCCGGGCAATCGCCGTGAGCGCTTCGGCGCAGGTCTCGACACTCACGCCGTACGCCGCGATCCGGCCCTCGTCGACCATCGCGTCGAGATCGTCGAAGACCGCGTCGGTGGAATAGACCGGGGTCGGCGGGCAGTGCAGCTGGACCAGGTCGATGGTGTCGACACCGAGGTTCTGCCGGGAGCGGTCGTTCCAGGCGCGGAAGTTGGCCGGGTTGTAGTTCTCCGGGAGCTGCTCGACCCGGCGCCCCATCTTGGTCGCCACGGTCAGGCCCTCATGTTCTTTGAGGATCTGACCGACGAGCCGCTCGCTCCGGCCGTCGCCGTACACGTCGGCGGTGTCGATGAAGGTCACTCCACCCTCCACCGCGGACCGCAGTACGGCGAGGGCCTCGCTCTCGTCCACCGAACCCCAGTCGGCGCCCAGCTGCCAGGCGCCGAGCCCGACCACGCCTACATCCCGACCGGTCCGTCCCAGCTTCCGCGTCTCCATGCGGCCTAGGTTAGGACCTGAGGTCGATCTCCAACTCAGAGCCCTCCTGTACGGCGAGGTCGGTGGCCAGCGTCTCGCGCATGATCAGCTCCCGATGCGTCTCGACGGCTCGAGCCACCGCGGATTCCGCGGTCACTGTCAGCCGGATGCGATCGGTCACCTCCAGCCCCGAATCGCGCCGGGCCTGCTGGATCGACCGGATCACGTCCCGCGCCGTACCCTCAGCCTCGAGCTCCGGAGTGATCGTCGTGTCCAGGACGACAAAACCGCCGCCAGGCAACAGTCCACTCGACGACGCGGCCGCACCACCCGCCGACCCGCCCGGAGCCGCCTCGGTCGCCAGTGTCGTCGTCAGGGTGTACTCCCCCTCGGCCAGCTCGATGCCCCCGGCAACCACTACCCCGTCCACGGAGACCGACCAGTCTCCCGCCTTCGACGCCTTGATTGCCGTCTGCACGGCCTTCCCCAACCGCGGTCCGGCCGCACGTGCGTTCACCGTCAGCTGTTGCGACACGGGTGCGTCGACCGCGTCCACCGAGGTCAGCACGACCTGGCGGACGTTTACCTCGGCGGCGATCAACCCCGTCACCGCCTGCAGGTCGGCAGACGTTGCCACGGTCAACTTCTCCAGCGGCTGGCGTGCGCGGATCCCGGCCGCCTTCCTGATCGCGGACGCGACCGAACACACCTCCCGCGCACGCTCCATCTGCGCCACCAGCTCCGGATCGTCCGGCAGGTCGCCGACGGTCGGCCAGTCGGTCAGGTGCACCGACCGCTCCCCCGTCAGTCCGCGCCAGATGTCCTCGGCAACCAACGGCAGCAGCGGCGCGACCGCACGACAGAGCGTCTCGAGCGCCGTGTACAGCGTGTCGATCGCCGCCTGCTCACCCGCCCAGAAGCGATCGCGGGAGCGGCGGATATACCAGTTCGTGAGCACATCGACGTACTCGCTGACTGCGTCACAGGCCGAAGCGATGTCGTACCGATCCAGCTTCTCCTGGACATCGGTGACGAACAGCCGCAGCCGGGCCAGCAGGTAGCGATCCAGCAGATCCGTCGGCTGCTTGGTCGCTTGCCCCTCGATACCGGCTGCATTCGCATAGAGGGCGAAGAAGGACCACGCGTTCCACAGCGGGATCAGCACCTGCCGGACACCCTCGCGGATGCCCTCCTCGGTGACGATCAGGTTCCCGCCACGCAAGATCGGGCTCGACATCAGGAACCAGCGCATCGCATCCGCGCCGTCCCGGTCGAACACCTCGCGCACGTCCGGGTAGTTCCGCAGCGACTTGCTCATCTTCTGCCCGTCGCTGCCGAGCACGATCCCGTGGCTCAGCACCGACTTGAACGCCGGCCGATCGAACAGCGCCGTCGCGAGGATGTGCATCGTGTAGAACCAGCCACGCGTCTGCCCGATGTACTCGACGATGAAGTCGCCCGGGAAGTGACTCTCGAACCAGTCCGTGTTCTCGAACGGGTAATGCACCTGCGCGAAACTCATCGACCCCGAGTCGAACCACACATCCAGTACGTCGGGCACCCGGCGCATCGTCGACTTCCCGGTCGGGTCGTCGGGATTCGGCCGGGTCAGCAGGTCGACGTACGGGCGGTGCAGGTCCGTGACCTCGACCCCGAAATCACGCTCCAGCTCGGCGATCGAGCCGTACACGTCGACCCGCGGGTACGCCGGATCGTCCGATCGCCAGACCGGGATCGGGCTGCCCCAGAAGCGGTTCCGGCTGATCGACCAGTCGCGAGCGTTGCTCAACCACTTGCCGAACTGCCCGTGCTTCACGTGCTCCGGGGTCCAGGTGATGTCCTCGTTCAGCTCGACCATCCGGTCGCGGAGCCGCGTCACCTCGACGAACCAGCTCGAAACCGCCTTGTAGATCAGGGGATTCCGGCACCGCCAGCAGTGCGGATAGCTGTGCACATAGCTGTCCTCGCGGATCAGGGCGCCGGATGCCTTGAGATCGCGGATGATCGGGCGGTTCGCCTCGAAGACGTGCAGGCCCTGGTACGGCGGGACCACGCTCGTGAACCGGGCCCCGTCGTCCACGGTCAGGATCGTGGGGATTCCGACGGCATCACAGGCCAGCTGGTCCTCCTCGCCGTACGCGGGAGCCATGTGTACGACGCCGGTCCCGTCGTCGGTGGTGACATGCTCGGCCGCGATGATCTGGAAGGCGTTGGGGGTGTCTTTGAAGAAGTCGAACAGTGGGGTGTAGTGCTTGCCGATCAGCTCGCTGCCCTTGAACCGCCTGATGACGTCGGTGAATCCATAGGCTTGCAGTCGGGCCTCGGCGAGGATCATCGGGCGACCCTCGTCGTCTTTCACCGTGACGTAGTCGAGGTCCGGCCCGACCGCCATCGCGAGGTTGCTCGGCAGCGTCCAGGGCGTGGTCGTCCAGGCGAGCAGCCGCTCCCCCGTCTCCAGCTCGACCGCGACCGTCACCGAGGGATCCTGCCGCTGCTGGTAGACGTCATCGTCCATCCGCAGCTCGTGGTTGGAGAGCGGAGTCTCGTCGTTCCAGCAGTACGGGAGGACGCGCAGGCCCTCGTACACCAGCCCCTTGTCGTGCAACGTCTTGAACGCCCAGATCACCGACTCCATGTAGTCAGGACTGAGCGTCTTGTAGTCGTTGTCGAAATCCACCCACCGCGCCTGCCGCGTGACATAACTCCGCCACTCGTCGGTGTACTTCAGCACCGCTTCCCGGCAGGTCGCGTTGAACTTCTCGATCCCCAGCTCGAGGATCTCCGCCTTCGTCTTCAGCCCCAGCACCCGCTGGGCTTCCAACTCAGCCGGCAACCCATGCGTATCCCACCCGAACCGCCGCTCCACCCGGAAGCCCCGCATCGTCTGGTACCGCGGCACCAGATCCTTCACATACCCCGTCAGCAGATGCCCGTAATGCGGCAACCCATTGGCAAACGGAGGCCCGTCATAAAAAACGAACTCGTCCTTCGTCCGCCGCTCGACGGACCCCCGAAACGTATCGTCCGCCTCCCAGAACGCCAGCACCTCCCCCTCAACCTCAGGAAAGTCCGGCCCCCCACCCACCCTGCCACCAGTCCTCGGATAACTCACCCCCGCATCGTATGCGCGCACGGCAGCGACCCGACCGGATTTTTCATGGCGCGCGCTCTGTACGTCGACCGAGCCGATCGACAAGATCAGGTTTCGGTGACAACGCAGTGGGGGGACCACATGAGCACAACCGGCGACGACCTGCTGACCACACTCGAACCGACCTTGCGATCGGCGCTCCAGGCCGCCGAGCAGAAGGTCCAGCTCGCCAGCCCCTACATCGGGGCAAGCACACTTCTCTGGTTGCAGGATCTTGCGCTCCGATCGGCCGCCGAATGGCAGGTACTGGTACGCCTGGACCCGGTCGCCGTGGCCTACGGCAGCCTCCACCTGCCGGGCCTGCTGTGCCTGCTCGAGGCGGGGGCCGAGATCCGCCACCTCGACAACCTCCACGCGAAGCTCTTCCTGACCGAAGCCAGTGGCTTCGTCGGATCAGCCAATCTGACCGCGGCAGGTCTCGGCGTCGGCACCCTTGCCAACGCGGAGCTCACAGTCGCACTGTCTCCGCGGCAACAAGCGGCGGCCGGTGAGATCTATCAGGTGTGGTACGACGCCGCCGAGATCGTGACTCCCCAACTGATTCGGGAATGCGAGCAGCAGGCAGCCGAGCTGCCCGCCAAGATCTCCAGGCCGCCCGGACAGACGGCCGAAGCCGAAGCGCGGGTAGATCTGGGCGACGAACTGCTCGAGCTCGCCACGGACGTCAGCGTCTGGATCAAAGCAGTCGACGATGCCGGACACGGTTGGGAGCCCGGCGACTGGATCAGCAACAGCAAGCGAGCCAAGTTCTCGGTCGGCGACCTTGTCGTCGTGTACGGCAAGGCCCAGCAGGCGTGCACTGCGGTTCTGCAGGTCGACAAGCTCGCCTACTACGACCCCCAGGTTCTCCGCGACGCTGGGTATTCCGAGGAGAACGCCAACCGCTGGCCTTGGATCTCGGACGTCACCTGCCTGCTCGAGTTCTCCGAGCCGAGGTATGTGCCGATCACCGAGCTGGGAAAGACCGCCAAGTCACTGCAAGGCGGCTATTGCCGAATGCCGGTCGGAGGATTGGCTGCCGCACTGCGCTACGCCCTGTGAGCAGTGCCAAGGCAGCAGCGGAGGCGCGCCGCCGGAGGCGGTGTCCTTGCGTTAGCGCATGTTGTGGAGGAGGGCTGATTGGAGGTAGCCGAGCCAGTCGTAGAGGTCGTAGGTGAGGCGGCGGGGGTCGTCTTCGGGGAGCTTTTCCCAGGTGGCGTGGTCGTCTTCGTCTTTGATGTCGAGACGGGTGCCGATGGCCAGGCGGAGGTCGTTGAGGGCCCGGAGCCAGGAGAGTTGCTCGTCGGGTTCGAGGGCGATCTCGTCGGCGCCGGACTCCTCCAGAGCGGAGAGGACGCGTTTGGCGTCGGTGATCTTGCCGTCGCGCAGGCCGCGTTCGGTGAAGCGGCGGAACTCCGAGGAGGCCATGTCGTCGGAGCCGTAGGCGTCGGGGAAGAGGCGCTGCAGGACGATGTCCTCGGGCGGGGAGGTGGGGCCGTCGGAGTCCAGTAGGGCGGCGAGCGGGTCGCTGGACTGGGTGGCGCGCGGGGGCATGCCGTCGTACAGGAGTTCGACCAGGTTGCGGAGCAGGTTGGCGAGGATGTCGGCCTCGTGCTCGGCGAAGCTGACCGCGACGATCTTGCGGCGCTTGCGGAACCGCGTCACGACTTCTCGCAGGTGGCCCACAGGCCGTAGGAGTGCATCGCCTCGACGTCGCGTTCCATGGCTTCCCGGTTACCGTTCGACACCGCCGACTTGCCCTCCTCGTGGACCTGCATCATCAGCTTCTCGGCCTTGGACTTGGAGTAGCCGAAGTAGGTCTGGAAGACGAAGGTGACGTAGTCCATCAGGTTGACCGGATCGTTCCAGACGATCGTCACCCACGGTGGGCTCAGCTGGATCGCCTCGTCGACTTCGGGGCTCTCGAGCTCGCTCGGTGCGGTGGTCACTGACCCATTCTTTCCACTAGACCCGGTCTTCTCGCAAATAGGTACGGCGGCTTCGCAATAGGCTGCCCTTGTGAACACCTCGACCGCGCTCCTGACGGACCACTACGAGTTGACCATGTTGCAGGCCAGCCTGGCCGACGGCACGGCGCAGCGCCGCTCGGTCTTCGAGCTGTTCGCCCGCCGGTTGCCCGACGGCCGCCGCTACGGCGTCGTCGCCGGGGTGAACCGGCTGCTCGACGCCCTCGAGCAGTTTCGCTTCGACGAGCAAGCGATCGCCTTCCTGGCCGATCGGGGTGTTGTCGACCAGGTTACCTCCGACTGGCTGGCCGACTACCGCTTCAGCGGAGATATCTCCGGGTACGCCGACGGCGAAATCTTCTTCCCCGGCTCCCCGGTCCTGGTGGTGGAGTCGAGTTTCGCGGAGGCGGTGCTCCTGGAGACCGTGTTCCTGTCGATCCTGAACCACGATTCCGCGGTCGCCTCGGCCGCGTCCCGGATGACCTGGTGGGCCGGCGGCCGGCCGTGTATCGAGATGGGCTCCCGGCGGACCCACGAGGAGGCCGCGGTCGCCTCCGCACTGGCGGCGTACATCGCGGGCTTCGCCACCACTTCCAACCTGGAGGCCGCCCGCCGCTACGGC
Source organism: Kribbella sp. NPDC056345 (assembly GCF_042262745.1). Classification (NCBI taxonomy): domain Bacteria; kingdom Bacillati; phylum Actinomycetota; class Actinomycetes; order Propionibacteriales; family Kribbellaceae; genus Kribbella; species Kribbella sp. NPDC056345. Next base: position 776,665 of record NZ_JBHJQQ010000001.1, read on the forward strand.
ATCCCCAGCGCGGGCACGTCGGCGCACTCGTTCACCCTGCTGCACGACACCGAGAAGGAGGCGTTCACCTCGCAGGTGGATGCCCTCGGCAAACGCACCACCCTGCTGGTCGACACGTACGACGTCGCCGCGGCGGTCCGGACCGCGATCGAGATCACCGGCCCCGAGCTGGGCGCCGTACGGCTGGACTCGGGCGACCTGCCGTCGCTGGCCGCTCAGGTCCGCGAGCAGCTGGACGCGCTCGGCGCGACCAAGACCCGGATCATCGTGACCTCGGACCTGGACGAGTTCCAGATCGCCGCGCTCGCGCCGGCACCGGTCGACGGCTACGGCGTCGGTACGTCGCTCGTCACCGGCTCGGGCTATCCGACCTGCGGGTTCGTCTACAAACTGGTGGCCCGCGAGGATGCGAGTGGCGAGCTGCTCCCGGTGGCGAAGAAGAGCCCGGACAAGATGTCGATCGGCGGCCGGAAGTGGGCCCTCCGCCGCCGGACCAGCGCCGGTGTCGCGGAGGCCGAGCTGATCGGTGTCGGCAGCCGCCCCGAGGACGACGGTGACGACCGCGAGCTGCTGCGACCGCTCGTCAAGGGCGGCGAGATCGTCGGCCGCACCACCCCCGCCGAGTCGCAGGCCCACCACCTGAAGGTCCGCGACGAGCTCCCGCGCTTCGCCAGCCAGCTGAGCCGCGGCGAGCCGGCCCTCGCCACCCAGTACGTCGGCGACTTCGCCGCGCAGAACCCCTTCACCCCGCGGAGCCACACATGACCGCGCTGGACGAGAGCTGGCCGGTTGATTCGCCGGCCGGACCCCGCGACGTGCTGATCGCGTTGCGGTTCGCCGACCGCGCCGCCCGGAAGGCGGTTGCGGCCGAGCTGGTCGGTACCGGACTACACACCGGTCAGGAGCTGGTCCTCGCCAAGCTCCTGCATCACGGCTCGCTGCCGGTCGCGAAGCTGGCCAAGGTCCTCGACGTCGAGGTGCCGACCGCGACCAAGACCACCCAGCGGATGGAGGCGGCCGGCCTGGTCCGCCGCGTGAAGAACGCTACCGATGCCCGCCAGGTAGCCATCGAGCTGACCGACCACGGCGCCGAGCTCGCCCGAACCGTCCAGGACATCTACGACCGCGCCGGCAGCCGAGCCTTGGCCGGCCTGTCCGCCGAAGACCGCCGCCAGCTCCGCAACCACCTCTGGACCCTCACCACCACCCTCGAAGGCGACCCGCGCGACTGATGTCCGGACCGCCAGAGCATCACAACTGGCCGGGCGATGACCTTCCACGCTGGGCCAGGGAGCGCAGCGGGCAATTGTGATGGCCTGGGGGTCCGCACGAGGCTCACACGAGTAGCTCGTCGCTCTCCCTCGCGGGCTGCGGTGCAGCGACGCGCCAGCGGTAGAAGCCGATGGCCAGATCGACGACCACGAAGGCCGCGAGGGACAGGCCGAGGAGCGGGAGGAAGAGGCCGGCTCCCACCGCCAGCACCAGGATGGTGAGCAAGGCCGGGATCGGCAGCTCACGCCAGGCACCGCGGCGGGCGGGGCGGCCGAACCGGAGCGAGTGGCTTCTGGTCGGCCGGCGCAGCCACCACATCCGGTAGCCCCAGATCACCATCGCCACGATAGTTCCGGCGACGATCAGCAGCCCGACCTGATTCACCACTCCGAACAGCACACCCATGTGGGCGTCGATCCCCCACCGCGAAAGCTTCGCCGCCAGCGGATAGTCGGCGAACCGGACGACATCGACCACCTTGCCCGACATCGGATCGACGGCCACCGCGTCGGCCTGCGTCGGCCACGCCTTCCCGATCTCCTGGACGGTGAACGACGTACCGGCCTTCTTCGGCGCGGTGATCTCGAGCGGACCGTCCAGCTGGGCGGATCGCGCCGACTGCAGGGCCTGATCCCACTGGTCGGCCTTGGGATCGACCGACCCGCCGGGCATCTGGTGACCCTCGTGACCAACATGATCCGCCGCGGTGAGCGCCGTACTGACCGTGGGTGTCTTCCACTGCAGCGACGCCCGCAGGTCTCCCACGTTCTCGCCGGCGTAGGTCGACCAGGTCAGGCCGGTCGCCGACAGGAAGAGCATCCCCACGATGACCCAGGTGCCAAGGACACCGTGCCACGACAAGGTACGCCGTCGCGCGCTGCCGGTGCGTTCGACCCGAACCCGGGATCCGGTCCGGCGGCCCGTCCACCACAGCACGAGCCCGGCCAGCGCGACCACCCACAACCACGAGGCCGCGAGCTCGCTGTACAGCCGGCCGGGCGTGCCGAGGTGCAGGTTCGCATGCAGATGCGACAGCCAGGTCCGGAACGGCAACGCACCGCTGGAGCCATAGGCAGTCAGTTCACCGGTGACCGCGGCGGTGGCCGGATTCACGAACACCGCAAGGCGTTCCGACTCACCGAGGCCGGGTCCGTCGAACAGGACCCGGGTCGTGTCACCCGGCCCGGCGGCCGGACGTACGGCGAGCAACGTGCCATCTGGCTGCCGCTCCCGAGCTGCCGTGACCTGCTCGCTGAGCGGCACCGTCGTACCGGAGCTGTCCACGAACATCGTGTCGCGGTAGAGCGCGTTCTCGATCTGTGGCGCCAGCGCGTACACGAAACCGGTCAGTGCGGTGACGAGCAGAAACGGGCCGACAAGGATGCCGGCATAGAAATGCAGCCGCACCAGCAATGGCCTGGTCCGGGACAGAGCGTCAGCAACTGGGGGCATTCAGTCACTGTGGTGGGCTCATGTTGCCTGGACCAACCACTCCGGTTGCCGCCGAGTTTCTCTTTGCTCTCGTCAGTTATGTGCCACTGAGAGGTCACCTGGGCAGGTAGGTGTCCAGGTACTCGTTGCGGAACTTGCCGTCCGGGTCGTACCGGCCGGCCAGCGCGATGAAGTCGCCCACCTTCGGGTAACGCGCGGCGAGGGTGGCGGCATCGGCGGCGAAGACCTTGCCCCAGTGCGGACGGGTGTCGAGCGGGGCCAGCGCCTCTTCCAAGACCTCCAGGACCGGCCGTACGGCGGCCTCGTCCTGGATCCAGGTGAAGTGCAGCGCGACCGTGTCCCGCCCCTGGCTCGGGCTGAGCCAGAGGTTGTCGGCGGCAATCGTCCGCACCTCGGAGACCTGGATGACCTCGGCAAACTGCTTGCCGAGGGCCCGCAAGATCTCGACCGCCTCGGCAGCACGCGCCCGCGGAACGAAGTACTCGGACTGCAGTTCGTCCCCGTTGCTCGGCGTGAACTCGAGCCGGAAGTGCGGCAGCCGCTCGTGCCAAGGACCCGGTACGCCGCCCTGCTGGGTCGCGTAGTCGGCCGGCATCACCTTGATCGGGTGCCGCGGGCCGTCGGCAACCTTCGCTCCGAGCCACTCGCGCTCGTACGACGCGGTCTTTTGCTTGCGCCACACCATCACGTCGGGATCGACCCAGTCGGTGAACGCGCTGACGCTGTAGGCGCTGCTCATCACCCTGTCGAAGTCCGACTGCAGTCGCCGCACCGGCAGGCCGTCGTACACGACCTGACTGATCTCGTACGTCCGCTCCACGTTGAGCGTGAGGCTCACGATCACGCCGAGGGCGCCCAGCGAGATGACCGCCCCGTTGAAGTCAGGGTCGTCGCGGGTCAGCGTGACCAGCTCGCCGGACGAATCGACGAACTTGATCGCGTAGACGGCGTCGGCCAGCGGCCGGTTCGTGTCGCCGGAGCCGTGCGTCCCCGTCGAGCAGGCGCCGGCCACCGAGATGTGCGGGAGCGAGCCGAGGTTGTGCAGCGCCAGGCCACGGGCCTGCAGGGCCGCGGTGATCTCGCCGTACCGCAGACCGGCCGACACTGTCACGCCGGAGGTACCGATCTCGAGCACCTTCGGCAGGTCCGCGATGCTGACCAGCGTGCCGGGCGTGTCGGCGATCCGGTTGAACGAATGCCCGGTGCCGAGCACCCGCACCTTCTCGGAGCGAGCCACCAGCTCCTGCAGCTCGGCCACGGATCGTGGCCGCTCGAGCACACTGGAGAATTCAACATTTCCGGCCCAGTTTGCAACCACGGCGCGTCCCTTTCCGTCGTACCGGTCCCAGCTGACTCTTTCACACCCCTCGACGTTAAGGTCGGGGAATCGTCTCTCGGAGAGGAATCACCTTGCGTTTCGACATGACCCGTCGCCGGGTCGCGCTCAGCCTCGGCCTGGCCGGCCTGCTGGCCGCCGGTACCGCCACCACGGTCGCCCTGACCGGCCCCGAAGCATCGCAGGCCGCGACGACCACCACCGCCGCCGCGACCCGGGCGATCAGTTGCGACACCAAGGCCGGCAGCTCGGACTTCTACGACGGCCCGTCGGCCTCGAAGAAGTACGACGCCCGGTTCAGCAACAGCGCCTCGCTGCCGCACCTGGGCAAGTACATCCCGCAGGGCATCGGCACCTGGTGGAACTGGTCCGGCAAGAAGAACCTGCTGCTGGTCACGATGTACCACCCGGGGCAGCCGTCGCTGATCGTCGGCATCGACCCGGCCACCAACAAGGTCGTCGGCGACGTCAAGATCGACGAGACGCACGGCGGCGGCATCACCACGTCGATGGGCTGGGCGTTCGTCCAGGGCAAGACGAACGGGATCCGCAAGTACAAGCTGTCCACGCTCGCCGCCAAGATGAAGGAGGCCGGGACGCCGACGATCAAGCCGGTCGGCGCCGAGCGCAAGGTCTACGGCGCGTCGTTCCTGACCAGCTACGGGGACTCCCTGTGGGCCGGGAAGTTCAACGACAAGGGCCGCGACAAGATGTACGAGTACAAGATCAAGGCCAACGGCTCGCTGGTCACGGTCAACCGGGCCTGGGAGGTCCCGACCAAGACCCAGGGCCTGCTCGTCACCAAGTCGCACTTCGTCTACAGCACGTCGTTCGGGCGCGACAAGCTCAGCAACCTGTACGTCGTGCGCCGGGGCCAGCCGGATCTGGACAAGGCCAAGCTGTCCTGCTTCCGGGCGCCGAGCATGTCCGAGGGCATCACCGAGTTCGGTGGCCGCGCCTACCTGGTGTTCGAGTCCGGCGCCTACAAGTACCGCTCGGACCCGAAGACCAAGAACGTGATCACCCGGTTGCACAAAGCATCGATTTCGTCACTGACCAGCCTGGCGTGAGGTGATCGGGCGCCGTCCGATGGTTGGATGGCGCCCGATGACCATCTGCTTCTCGATCGCCGGGTTCTGGTTCCTGATCTTCTTGATCAGCTTCCTGTACGACCGGCGGCTGTTCCGCAACAGCATCTTCCTGGTGCTGGCCCTGATGTTCGCCGGGCTCGGCGCGATCTTCGCCGTCGAGTCGGTGAGCCGGGGCCTGGCCGAGGTCCTGGTCTACGGGATCCTCTTCCTGATCCCGGTGACGATCGCCGTGCTGGCCGTGTTCCTGGTGATCAACGGCGTCACGATGCTGCGCCGCGAAGGCCGGCGCCCGGCCAACCTGCTGTCGCTCGCGGCCGGGGTCGGGATCTTCGGGCTGGTGATCTTCGGGGTCATCTCCTACCTGATCGACTTCCGGCCGCTGTCCGCGCTGCTGACCGCGATCACCGGGGTGCTGACCTATGTCTCGTTCCTGTTCGTCTGTTTCCTGATCTACGCCTTCGTCTACAGCCGGGTCCGCTCGTCGCGGAAGATCGACTTCGTGATCGTGCTCGGCTCCGGGCTGCGCGGCTCCCGGGTCCCGCCGCTGCTGGCCAGCCGGCTCGACCGCGGCAAGCTCGTCTACGACCGCGCGATCCGCAAGGGCCGCAACCCGATGCTGATCACCTCCGGCGGCCAGGGCCCGGGTGAGGACATCCCCGAGTCGCACGCGATGGCGACGTACCTGGTCGATCACGGGGTTCCCGCGGACCGGATCCTGCGGGAGGACCGGTCGACCTCGACCACCGAGAACCTGCTGTTCAGCCGCGAACTGATGGTCGCCCGGGTCCCGAAGTACCGGTGCTTGATCGTCACGAACAACTTCCACGCCTTCCGGGCCGCACTGACCGCCCGCAAGGTCAAGGTCAACGGTCAGGTGGTCGGGTCGCCGACCGCGCGCTATTACTGGCCGACGGCAACGATCCGCGAGTTCGTCGCGATCCTGTTCAGCCACAAGTGGATCAACGGCATCATCTGCGGCGTGCTCTTCGTGCTCCCGTTCGTCCAGTTCATCTAGCGCAGCATCAGGATCGCTGCGGTGATGCCGGCGATGACGATCAGGGCGCGGAGGAGGCCGCCGGGAATGCGGCGGCCGAGGTGGGAGCCCAGGTAGCCGCCGACGATAGAGCCGGCGGCAAGGAGGGCGGCGGCGGTCCAGTCGACCTCGGCGATCACGACGAAGATGGAGCCGGCGACGACGTTCGCGGCCAGCAGGGACAGGGTTTTGAGGCCGTTGACGACGCGCAGCTCCAGGTCGAGACCCAGCCCGAGCACGGCCATCATCATCACGCCGGCGCCGGCCCCGAAGTAGCCGCCGTACACGCCGGTCAGGGCGGTGAAGAAATACGTTGCCGGGGACATCGAAGTCCGCAGTGCGTGCGGGTGATCGCTGCGGGCGCGCAGCCAGCGGGAGATGCGCGGCTGGGCGCCGACGATCAGGCAGGTGAACAGGATCAGCCACGGCGCCGCGGCAGCGAAGACGCCGGGTGGCAAGGCGAGCAGCAGTACGACGCCGCCGATCGAACCGACCGCGCAGATCGCGACCACCGCGATGGTGACCGGCCGCGGTACCTCACGCAACTCGCGGCGGTAGCCGAACGAACCGGACAACGCACCGGGAAGCAGGCCGATCGTATTCGAGACGTTCGCGACGACCGGCGGGATCCCGAGCGCAATCAACACCGGAAAACTCAACAACGACGCAACACCCACCGTCGACGTGAGGATTCCGGCACCGAGACCCGCAGCGATCACTGCAAGATGCTCAGCGCCTGTCATTGGTTGTCCCGTAGGAGGGCTACGTCGGACACGAGCATCACGTGTTCGTGCATGGCGAGGGCTGCTGCGGTGGGGTCGCCGGCGGCGATGGCTTCGGCGACTTTGCGGTGGCCGGCGAGTGAGTCCTTCGGGCGGCCGGGTTGGGACAGGGACTCCAGGCGGGTTTCGCGGATCAGGTCGTGGATCGTCTCCATCATCTGCGCGAGCAGCGACGACTGGGCCGCGGCCGTGACCGCGCCGTGGAACGCCTCGTCCGCCTCCACGCCGCGTCCGCCCGCGGCGATGTCCCGCTCCATATCGGCCAGCGCCGTACGGATCGCGACCAGGTCGGCATCGGTACGGCGGGTTGCGGCGAGCGCGGCGAGTTTCGACTCGAGTGCGTCGCGCGCGTCGATGATCTCGGGCAGCCGGTCGGCGTGCGCCCGGATCGCCTCGATCACCGGCCCGGTCCGGGCCCGCTCGGTCAGCACCGTCCCATCGCCGTGCCGGACCAGCACCGCGCCGATCACCTCCAGTGCCACCAGCGCCTGGCTCAGCGTCGCCCGGCTCACGCCCAGCCGCTGCGCCAATTCACGCTCCGGCGGCAGCCGGTCCCCCGGCTGCAACCCGTTCTCGCTGATCCAGGTCCGGATCTGGTCGGCCACCTGTTCGTACAGGCGGGAGCGCGGCACCGGACGGGGAGGTGGCGGCAAGTCCATGCCCCCACTGTATTGACAGATGGCTCATTGGACTATTGGCTAGGCCACTCAGCCAATACTACTGTGAGGTAGGGCACGAAATGGGACCGGAATGGGTGGCGATCCTCGCGCTGGTCGCGTTGTTCGTGGTGGGCACGGTGCTGCCGATCAACATGGGCGCGCTGGCGTACGTCGCCGCGTGGCTCGTCGGCATGTACTCGCTGCACCTGTCGGAGAAGGAGATCCTGGCCGGGATCAGCGGTGATCTCGTCCTCACCCTGATCGGCGTCACGTTCCTGTTCGCGATAGCGAAGAACAACGGCACCGTCGACCTGATAGTCGCGGGGGCGGTGCGAGGAGTCGGCGGGCGGGTCGCGCTGATCCCGTGGGTGATGTTCGCGGTCACCGCCGTACTGACCGCGATCGGTGCCGCCAGCCCGGCGGCCTGCGCGATCATCGGGCCGATCGCCCTCGGCTTCGCCGCGCGGTACCAGATCAACCCGCTGATGATGGGCATGTTCGTCGTCCACGGCGCCCAGGGCGGCGGCTTCTCGCCGATCAGCATCTACGGCACGATCACCAACTCGGTGATGGCCGACAACGGCCTGCCGAACAGCGAGCTGACCGTCTTCTTCTCCAGCCTGGCCGTCAACCTGGTGATGGCGACCATCCTGTTCGTGGTCCTCGGCGGCCGCAAGCTGCTCGCCCAGCGGGCCGACCAGCTCGAGCTGCCCGAGCGCACCGGCGACGAGCCCCAGGGCGCACGCCGCGATCAGATCCTGACCCTGATCGCGTTCGTCGGGGTCGCGGTCGTCGCACTGGCCTTCGACAAGAACATCGGGTTCGTCGCGATCACCGCCGCGGTCATCCTCGCGATCCTCTCCCCGATCAAGAACAAGGACGCCGCCAAGCAGGTCGCCTGGCCGACCGTCCTCCTGGTCGCCGGTGTCAGCACGTACGCCGCGATCCTCACCCAAGCGGGTTCGCCGCAGTTCGTCGGCAAGTGGGCCGCCGGGCTCGGTGCGGCCGTGATCGGCGCACTCGTGCTCTGCTACGTCGGCGGTGTGGTCTCGGCGTTCGCCTCCTCGACCGCGCTGCTGCCGGTGATCATCCCGATCGCGTTGCCGCTGATCGCCCACGGCCATCTGAACGCCGGCCTGTTCGTCGCCGCACTCGCGGTCGCCTCGACCATCGTCGACGTCAGTCCGTTCTCCACGAACGGCGCCTTGATGCTCGCGAACCGCCCGGACACGATCACCGAACCCGTGTACTACAAGCAGATCCTGACCTACAGCGTGATCGTGGTCGTCGTCGGACCGCTGCTCGTCTGGGCGGCGCTGGTGGCCCCGGGATGGTGAGTACCGCGCGCGGTCTGATCAACGCGTTCCTCGACACCGACTCGTTCGAGTCCTGGGATCAGCCGGCCGTGCAGGTGGCCGATCCCGAGTACCAGGCGCAGTTGCGCCGCGCGGCCGAACGAGCCGGTACGGACGAGGCCGTGCTGACCGGGCGTGGCAGCGTGCACGGGCGGCCGATCGTCGTACTGGTGAGTGAGTTCGCGTTCCTGGCCGGGTCGATCGGGCGGGTTGCCGCGGAGCGCATCACGGCCGCGATCCGCCGCGCGACCGCAGAGCGGCTGCCGATCGTGGCGTCGACGGCATCCGGTGGGACGCGTATGCAGGAGGGTGCACCGGCGTTCGTCGAGATGATCTCGATCTCGACCGCGTTGATGGCGCACAAGGCGGCCGGGTTGCCGTATCTCGTGCATCTGCGGCACCCGACGACCGGCGGCGTGTTCGCCTCCTGGGGTTCGCTCGGGCATGTCACCGTGGCCGAACCTGGTGCACTGATTGGGTTTCTCGGCCCGAAGGTATTCGAGGCGCTCAACGGACAAGCCTTCCCGGAAGGTGTGCAGACCGCCGAGAATCTCGCTGCGCACGGCGTGATCGACGGTGTCGTCGCGACGGCCGATCTCCCGGTCCTGCTGGACCGGGCGCTCGCCGTACTGGTCGATCCACCGGTCGCGCCGCAACTTCCGCGCCGTACCGGATCGATCGATCCTGGTGATGCCTGGGCCTCGGTCCTGCGCACGCGGCGGCCCGAGCGCGCCGGCGTCCGCGACCTGCTCCGGTACGGCGCGACCGGGACCGTGCGGTTGACCGAGCCGGACGCGAGTGTGCTGGTCGCGTTGACCCGGCTCGACGGTCAGCCGTGTGTGGTCGTCGGCCAGGATCGTTCGCAGTCCAAGCCGATGGGCCCGGCCGCCCTCCGGCAGGCGCGCCGCGGCATGAACCTGGCCGAGTCGCTGGGCCTGCCGCTGGTGACGGTCATCGACACTGCGGGTGCCGAACTCTCCCCCGCCGCCGAGGAAGGCGGGCTGGCCGGTGAGATCGCGCAATGCATCGCCACCTTGGCCACGCTGACCGTCCCGACCCTCGCCATCCTGCTCGGCCAAGGCACCGGCGGCGGCGCACTCGCCCTCCTGCCGGCCAAGACCGTCATCGCCCCCGAACACGCCTGGCTCGCACCACTACCACCCGAAGGCGCCAGCCAGATCGTCCACCACGACGTCGACCACGCCGAAGCCCTGGCCAGGCAGCAACGCATCACCGCCCTCGACCTCCACCTCAGCCGCACCATCCACCAACTCATCCCCGAGAACACCGACGACACCGCCGCAGATCTGGCCATCGCAGTCGTCGCAGAGGTCGCGGCACAACTCCATCGCGGCGCCCACTGAGCGAGACGCAGCCACGACACTGCTCCCCTCACCAGGCAGACTGTTGTAGTGACCGGGCAGCTACGCATCGAGATCCTCGGCCCGCTACAAATCCTGCACCACGACGAGCCGATCACCGTGGGCGCCCATCGTCTCCAGGCCCTCCTTGCCGTCCTGGCCCTGCGCGCCAATCAGGTCTGCACACCGGAGGATCTCCTCGACCTGGTCTGGCACGACAACCCACCGGGCACCGGCCTCAAGGTCCTCCCGCCGTACATATACCGTCTCCGCCGCACCCTCCCGGTCGATGTCGTCCACCATACGTCGAACGGCTACGTCCTGCGGCTACCGCCCGACGCCCTCGACATCACCGAGTTCGAGGCCATCGCGACGCACGCGGGCCAACTCCGCGATCGCGGTGACCTCAACGCGGCAGCCGCGGCGTACAACCAAGCTCTGGCGCTCTTCCGTGGCGAACCGCTGTCCGGGCTTCCCGGTCCGTACCTTGCTGCGCAGCGGCGCCGGCTGCTCGAACGCCATGACCGAGTCTTCGCCGACCGCGTCGACCTCGACCTGGATCGTGGCCGGACCGCCGAGCTCGTCGCCGAACTGGTCCCGGCGGTAGCCGCCAGACCTTTCGACGAACGCCTGGCCGGCCAACTCATGCGAGCTCTGGCAGCCGATGGCCGCCAGGCCGACGCACTCGACGTCTACCGACGGGCGCGCGACGTACTCGTCGACCAGTTGGGCGTCGAGCCCGGCCCGGGGCTGCGCGAGATCCAGCAGGGTGTCCTCCGCAACCAGGAGGCGGCTCGCACGCGCGACGAACTCCCGTACGCGGGCGCTGTCTTTGTCGGACGGGAGGCCGAACTCGGCCGGCTGACCCAGGCTCTCGGCGGCAGTGGCAGGTCGGCACCGCCGATCGCGGCCATCGACGGGATGGCAGGCACCGGGAAGACGGCGCTGGCTCTGCACGCCGCGCGCCGACTGGCCGCCCACTACCCCGACGGTCTGCTGTTCGCCGACCTGCACGGTCACACGCCGGGTCACCGTCCACGCGACGTCAAGTCCGCACTGGACCACCTGCTCGTCGGCGCCGGGGTCGGCGCGACAGCGATCCCGGCGAATCTCGAGGAAGCACAGACGTTGTGGCGGGCGACAGTGGCCGGGCGGCGACTGCTGATCGTGCTGGACAACGCCCTCGACAGCAGCACGGTCGTCCCCTTGCTGCCGGGTTCACCGACCTGCGGCGCACTGATCACCAGCCGCAGTCAGCTGACCGGACTCGACGTCCACGAACGCCTACATCTCGGCCTGCTGGACGCACCCGACGCGACGGCCCTCCTGACTCAACTGGTCGGTGCCGACCGCACGGTCAAAGATGTTGCTGCAAGCAACGGTCTCATCGCCCGCTGCGGCAACCTCCCACTCGCGCTCCGGATCGCCGGTGCCCGCCTGCGACATCGCCCCACCTGGACCGTCGCCCACATCAACGAGCGCCTCGACCGTGTCGGCCGTCGGCTCTCCGAACTGACCGCCGACGGGCTCGGAATCTCCGCTGCGTTCGCCCTCTCCTACGAACAACTGCCGCCCGACCAGCAGAACTTCTTCCGGCTGCTCAGCCTGCTGCCCGGCCGCGACCTCGACCAGTACGGCGCCGCTGCGCTGACCGGACTCGACCCGCACAAGGCCTCGGATCTCGCCGAGTCGCTCGTCGACGCCAATCTGCTGGTCCAGCGAGCCCCTGGCCGCTACGAGTTCCACGACCTCCTCCGCGAGTACGCCACCCATCTCACCGAATCCACCGATGCACCGGAGTTCCGGACAGCCGCCCGCGACCGCCTGCTGGAGTACTACCTCCAGGCCTGCTTCCACCCGTTCTGCGAGCAGGAGGGCATGCGCTACTTCGATCCTGGACCGCGCCCGCCACAAGCCGTGCCACCGCACGCCACGCTCAAGGAGGCGAAGGCCTGGGCCGACGCGGAGGCCGACAACCTGGCGGCAGCGGTGGAGTACGCGGCCACGACCGACGACCACGTCCGGACCTGGCAGCTAGCTCTGTCCGTGGTCAATTATCTGGAGCGTCGCGGAAAGATCCAGCACCAGGACCAGGTCCTCGACCTGGCGCTGGTGGCCGCCGGCACGCTTCACGACCGCGAAGCCGAGGCGCGGATCCTGCTCGCTCGCGGCCGCTTGATCCGTCCGCAGCGTGGGGCCCGGCCGTCCGCCGAGCAGTTGCGGCGAGCCCTGGATCGGTTGCCCGCGGACGGCGACCTCCTACTCCGTGCTCGGATCCTGTCCGGTCTGGGGAGTGCGCTGCGGACACTCGACCCGTACGGCGAGGCCCTGACTGTGCTGGAGGAAGCAACCCAGCTGGCTCGAGAGTTGCGCGCGGACCGGCTGCTCGCAGCCAGTCTGTCCTCGATTGGCATGCTGCACGGCAATGCGTTCAACTTCGAGGCAGCAGTCGTCGCCCATGAGGAGTCCGTGGCTGCCTTCCGCCGGTTCGAACCCACTGGCCTACTGGCCGACACACTGGCCAGTCTCAGCATCAATTACCTGGCCCTGGACCGAGTCGATGAGGCGATCGCGACCGGGACCTCGGCGTACGAGCTTGCCGTCGAGCTGGACAACAAGTTCAGTCTGCCCTGGGCCCTGGGCGCACTCGGTGCGGTCTACCGCGACAGCGGCCGCGATCTCGCGCGCGCGGTCGATCTGCACCGGAAGGCCCACGAAGCGGCGCAGAAGACCGGCTCGAAGCTCACCGTCTGGGCCATGGAACTGCACCTCGGGAACAGTCTGCTGGCAGCAGGCGACGCGGACAGCGCCTTGGAGTGGTTCGGGCCTGTCCTGGATGGGGCGATGAGGGACAAGGACCATGTGTACGTCATCGCCGCCCACGAAGGCCTCGCTGATCATGCCGCGGCGGCCGGTGATTCGCTCACCGCCGTCGATCACCTCAGCCAGGCGATCGCCTTGGCCGACGAGCATGTCCCGCCTCGCAGCCACGCCCTCCGGAAGAAGCTGGACGCTCTCAGGGGGTGAGGCAGTCGGTGGCTCCGTTGCGCCATTGGTGGTCGTAGCGGCCGGCGACCTTGGTGATGAAGTCCTCGATGCGGTTGTTGTCCAGGGCATCCAGTTTGTCCAGGCGTTGCCAGGCTGTCAGAGCGATGCCCGTGGGGAGGTCTCGGTAGGGTGCAACGATCACGTCGCGGGGGTGGCGGCGGCCGATGCGTTCCAGGCGGTCGATGTCGGCGGGGCTGGTGCCGGCGGCGTACTGGAGGAGCACGTGGCCGTGTTCGAGGATGTGGACCTGGAGCTCGGGTGGGATGGGCGCTCGGTAGATGCCGGGGATGACGACCCTTGGTGAGTGTGGGCCCGAGGTGGGCGGAATGGTTTTGTACGGATCGTGCGGGGCGTTGTGGTACGCGAGGTGACGGTTGCCTTCGGAGGGTTGGGGAGTGCCCGGAATCTCGTGGCAGGGCAGGGCTTTGCGGTCGTTGAACTGGCCGAGGAGGACGCCGAAGGCGAAGCTGGACATGGTGAGGACGCTGAGGGTGGTCACGAGGATGCCGACGGCGAGACCGAAGCGCTTCTTCATGCTGCGGCCGCCCTTCGCCGGTTGCGGATCGCGACACCGAGCGGCAGGAAGACGTTCAGCGAGGTGAAGGCGAGCAGGATCAGGCCTTCCAGCCAGTAGAGACTGAACGGCGGTGCCTGCAGCAGTACGCCGAACGCCCAGCCGAAGGTGACTTTCGCGCTCGGCACGATGAAGTGAACGGCGAACCAGACCATCCAGATCAGCCCGGTGATATACAGCAGCCGATACCAGCGGGCCACCCGGAGATCGCGGTCGTGGGCCGTGCTCAGGACATTCGCCTCGGCGGGGGTGAGACGGCGTACCAGGCGTTTCAAGGACAACCGGGTGACCTGGTGCAGGTTGCCGCAGCCGGTGGCGGTGGCCATCACGAGGTACATGTCGGTGCGGAGGTAGGCCAGGGTCTGGAAGGCGAGTTTGGCGACCTGGCTCAGGACGACCATGGCGAGGATGCGGATCAGCAGCGGCGACAGGTCGATCCAGCCGCGCGACCACGCGTAACGAGGGGCGACCGCGAGGACCAGTACGACGCTGTCGATCGCCATCCCGGCGAGGAACGGGCCGTAGCGCTTGGCCGGTGGCAGCGCCCACAGGCCGGACAGGTCGGTTTCGAGGACCGGGAAGATCCCGCGCCGCTCCAGCCGGAGCCGGGACGGTACGCCGACGGCCGCGCCGGCGAAGGCATGCCAGATCTCGTGCAGGAAGGTCAGTGCGATCACGACCACGTTGGTGACCAGCAGGCTCAGCACGATGTCGGGGAAGACGAACGTGTCCTCGTACGTCGGTCGCAGCGACGGCTCGATCACGAACATCACCAGCGTGATGGCCAGGCAGGCGCCGTACACGACCCAGGCGGTCGGCCCGAAGAACGGCCGTACCCAGCGGGCCGGGATACGGGAGATCGACCAGTGCTGGGACCCTTCCGCGGATCGGGTGATCCCCGCGTCGCGCAGTACCTCCAGGAAGTCGGCGGCGTCTATCACCTCACCGGTCTCTTTGTGAACCTGCGCGGCCGCCTCCTCGACGGTCCGGCCGGCCACGAAGAGCTCGACCAGGCGGGCCCCGAGCTCCGGTACGACGACGAAGTTGCCGCTGGCCGGATCGCCGACGACGTACTCGTCCTCGCCTTCTTTCCGTACGACGACATGCGCGAGGCTCATGTCCGTACTCATCGCCACCCGCAGGTCGGGCAGGTGGCGCCGGGGGTCGGGCGGACGGTGTAGTGGTAGGTCAGGTCGGTCAGGCTGAGGTGGTACATCAGGCCGCGGGTCGTGGTCGGGATACCGCCGAGGTGGTAGACCGCGTCGAGTGCGGCGAGGTGGCCGGTCAGGTTGGCGGTCGGCGCGATCACCGCGTGGCCGGTGAACGGGAACAGGTCCTCGGGCTCCTGACCGTACTGATCCCGCAGCCGGTCCCGGACGCTCGGCAGGCAATCCGGGCAGCAGGTCTCCCCCGGCACGAACAGGCCGACGACGGCCATCGGACCGGCGTACTGAGCCAGCATCCACGGGGTCTTGGTGCGGAGTGCGGCCGCGTTCGTCCACTCGCGGATCGTGTGCATCGGCTGATCGGCGCACAGCATGAGCAGGTCGCCCTGGTCCATCAGGTAGGCGACGGCGTCGGCCGAATCGACCTTGAGCTCCTCGCCGGTGACGACCGTATGCCTGTTGAGTTTGCTCAAACGTTCGACTGCGACCGGGATCTTCGGCTTGCCCAGATCGTCCTCGGTGTACAGCAATTGGCGGGTCAGATTGCCGGCCTCGATCACGTCGAAGTCGGCACAATGCACCGCGCCCACCCCGGCTGCGACAAGTGATGCAGCAACCGCTGAGCCGGTACCACCAAGACCCAGTACGACGACTTTGCTCGCCTTCAGCCGGGCTTGTACGTCGTACCGGGACGGGCGCGGAGTGAGGTCGACCCAGGCGTAGTAGGTGAGCGCGCGGTCGTAGCGGTCGACCTCCTCCGGACTCAGACTGTCCGGAGGTGGTGCGGCCGCGTCCTCGACGTACCCGGCGTCGATGATCGCCTGCATCGCTTCGGCGGCCTCGGCTGCCGTCAGGTCGTTGCCCAAGGCTTCGATGATCTCAACGCGTGTTCGGCTTCCGTCCATCAGGCCCAGCAAGCGCCAGACCACACCGTCCTCGTCGTCGATCTCGGCGCCGATCCCTTGCTGCCGGCCACCGACCGACACCAGCGTCGGCGTCAGTCGCGCCGGTTTGTGGATCCCCTTGATCCGCGGTTTCTCCATCGAGCCCCTCCCCAGAAGCGCGCGAACCGGGGCGTGGTCGGCGCCACGCCCCGGTCCTGATACTGGTGACTAGCCGCAGACCTCGTTGCGGCAGCCCGGATCGGTCACGATGATCGCGGTGGTCTCCAGCTTCTCCAGCCGGCGCACCATGATCTTGCGCGGTTCCGGCGTGGTCTCGACCTTCTCCATGACGGTTTCCCCTCTTTGTCGGGCGGCATTACAGGAAACGGCGGGCCCACCGCGACCCTCAGTAGAACACCGAACCCCGATCCACGGGATGGGGGAAATCCCCATGATTTCAAGGCCTTTTCAAACCCTCGAATGAGAATCGGTACCACTAGGACGGATAAAGGGAATGCGCGACGCCGGCGAATTGCATCATCGGTGCCTGGCCGGCATTGTTTGCGGTGCGGCGGCTTTGGTAGCACGATCCGACCGGGTTCTTGCCTGATCCGCTCCCTCGCGGCCGGGATCGGGCAAGGCGGGGTTTACTGGGGTCATGGACGCTCTGACCTCGCTGCGGGATCTGGTGCTGGCGATGACCGGTGCCCCGGATCGGTGGATCGAGGTCGACGGGATGACGCTGGTGCAGAACTCGCGGATGACCGAATCGATGGGTTCGACGACCAACCCGACGGTCGCCTTCGTGCTGCAGGGCGCCAAACAGTCGACGGTCGGCGAGCAGATCTACGACTACCGGGCCGGGCAGTTCCTGATTGTGACGGTTGATCTGCCGATGATCGGGCGGGTCACCGAGGCGTCGGAGGAGACGCCGTTCGTCGGGCTGGGGATGCCGCTGCGGGCCGCGCTGATCGCCGAGCTGCTGCTCGAGGGACCGCCAGAGCTCCGCCGGGTGGCGACCCGTGCCGCTCCGGGGCTGGCGGTCAGTACGGCGGATGAGCACTTGCTCGATGCGATCACCCGGCTGCTCCGGCTGCATCGTCGGCCGACTGACTACCAGGTGCTCGCCCCGGGCATCATCCGGGAGATTCACTGGTGGCTGCTGACCGGTTCGCAGCAGTCGCTCGTCCGCCAGCTCGGCGACACCGAATCCGGTACGACGCTCGTCGCGGCGGCCGTGCGCTGGATCCAGCAGAACGTCGATCAGCCACTCCGGATCGACGAGCTGGCGGCCGGGGTCGGGGCCGGCGTCTCCACGCTGAACCGGCATTTCCGCGCGGTCACCCAGCTGAGCCCGCTGCAGTACCAGAAGGCACTCCGGCTCCAGCGCGCCCGGCTCGCGCTCCTGTCCACCCGAACCGAGATCGCCCGGATCGGGCACGAGGTCGGCTACCAGTCGCTGTCCCAGTTCAGCCGCGAGTACCGCCGGATGTTCGGCGTACCGCCGTCGGCCGACCGCGCCGGTGCGGCCGCGACGCTTTAATTCGGCGGTTGACCCAACAAAGTCGGGACAACTGCTTCCCAGGAAGCATTCCTGGACCTTAGAGTCCCCACTGCCACGGATAGTCCGCCGTCCATCACCATCCGTGGCGTGAGGAGCTTCCATGCGTCCACGCGTTGGTGTCTGGTTGTTCGGAGCCCGAGGATCGGTCGCGACCACGACCGTGGCAGGCGCGGCCGCGCTCGCCCACGGCGCGCCACCGGCCGGAGTGGTCACCGCCGGGCCTGCGTTCAGCGGTGCCGGGCTGGTGCCGATCGAGAGTCTGGTCTTCGGTGGTCATGACGTCACCGACACTCCGCTCAGCAAACAAGTCGAGCGACTCGTCGCCGGTGGGGTCCTTCCAGCCGGACTCGACGGGCTGATCGCCGCGGAACTGGCCGCGGCCGAGAGGAACCTGGTGGTCCTCCCGGTCGCCGCCAACCAGGCGGAGCTGATCACGCGGATGGCCGAGGATCTGCGTGCCTTCCGCCTGCGCAACGACCTCGACCAGGTCGTGGCCATCAACGTGGCCTCGACGGAGCCGCCGTACGAGGTCGGGTACGACGACGTCGCCGTACTGCGGGAAGCGCTGCGGAGCGGGAATCCGCTGCCGGCGAGTTGTGTCGCGGCGCTGGCTGCGTTCGAAGCGGGGGCCCCGTTCATCGACTTCACGCCGTCGACCTCGATCCGGCCGCAGGTGATCCGGGACTGGGCTGTTGAGCGTGGAATGCCGTTCGGTGGGCAGGACGCGAAGACCGGAGAGACGCTGGTGAAGAGCGTGCTCGCGCCGATGTTCACCGCCCGCGCTCTGCCGGTCCACGCGTGGTCCGGCACCAACCTGCTCGGCGGCGGCGACGGCGCCACCCTCGCCGATCCACGCGCGGCTGAGTCCAAGAACGTGTCCAAGGAACGCGGTCTCACCGACATGCTCGGCCCGGACGTGGCCGGCCAGGTCCACATCGACTACGTGGATCCGATGGGCGACTGGAAGACCGCCTGGGACCACATCCTGTTCTCCGGCTTCCTCGGCGTCCGCATGACCCTGCAATTCACCTGGCAAGGCTGCGACTCCGCCCTGGCCGCTCCCCTCGTCCTGGACCTGGCCCGACTGTCGGCCCTGGCTCTGGAACGCGGTCACGTAGGCCCCATGCCCTTCCTCAGCTTCTACTTCAAAGACCCCATCGACTCCACCGAGCACTCGCTCCCCACCCAGTACGACGCCCTAGTCCAGTGGGCCCACGGATGACCCCGCGACTGGCGCCACTCTGCACCCATCCCCCGACTGTGCGAACCGTGCCGTCGCGGGGGCACGGTGGGTTCAGTCGCGGGGGTGTGGCATGTTGAGGGCGTTGGTGGAGCTGGTGCGGGCGCCGGCTGGGTTGACGGTGCCTGGGGATGTGCTGGCCGGGGCTGCGGCGGTTGGGGATCTGCGGGTTGGGCGGGCGGTTGGGTTGTCGGCCTCGTCGATCTGCATTTACTGGGCCGGGATGGCGTTGAACGACTGGGCCGATCGGGAGCTGGATGCGGTCGAGCGGCCGGAGCGGCCTATTCCGTCGGGGCGGGTGCCTGCGCAGACTGCGTTCAACCTGGCAGCCGGGCTGACCGCGGGTGGGCTCGTGCTGTCGGCATTGAGTGGCGGCCGGTCCACGCTCGCCACGTCAGCCGCGCTGGCCGCCACCGCGTGGACGTATGACGTGGTCGCGAAGAACACGATCGCGGGCCCGGCGGTGATGGCCTCCGCCCGGGCGCTCGACGTACTGGTCGGTGCGGGCGCTGAACGGCGGCGTGCGCTCGCCCCCGCGCTCGCCGTCGGCGCCCATATCCTCGCCGTCACCACCCTGTCCCGAGGCGAAGTCCACGGCGGCACACCAACCCCCGCCAGAGCTAGCCTCGCCACCACCGCCGCCCTAACCCTCCTCGCCTCCACCCCACAACCACGTGCTCCTCACCTGAGGCTCGGGTGGGCTACGGCGGCTGCGTTGGCTGGGTGGTTTGCGCGGGGGGTGGTGCCGGCTCAGTTGGCTGCGGCTCGGGAGCCTGATGCTGCGCATGTTCGGGGGGCTGTGGGGGCTGGGATTCATGGGCTGGTGCCATTGCAAGCGGCTTGGGTTGCTCGGGCGGGGGCGCCGCGGTTGGGGGCTGGGTTGGCGTTGGCGTTTCCGTTGGTGAAGGCGTTGGCGAAGAAGGTGTCGTCGACATGAGGCTCGGTTACGGGACGAACGGGTTTGCGAACCATCGGCTGGCCGATGCGCTGAGCGTGATCGCGGACCTTGGATACGACGGGGTTGCGCTGACGTTGGACCACAACCACCTGGACCCGTTCGGGCCGTGGTTGCGGGAGCGGACCGCTGAGGTCGGGCGGTTGCTGGAGCGGCATCAGCTGAGCGTGGTGATCGAGACCGGTGCTCGGTACGTGCTGGATCCGTTCCGCAAACACGCGCCGACCCTGCTGCACACCGATGGCGCCGAGCAGCGGATCGACCTGTTGCAGCGAGCGATCCAGATCTCCGCCGACCTCGGGGCCGAGGCGGTCTCGTTCTGGTCCGGCATCCTGCCGCCGGAGGTGGAGCCGACTGTCGGTTGGCAGCGACTCGTCGCCGGATGCGAACAGCTCGCCGGGTACGCCGCCGACCGCGGCGTGCGGCTCGGGTTCGAACCGGAGCCCGGCATGCTCGTCGACGACCTGGCCGGCTATCTCAAACTCCAGGCCGAGGTCGGCAGCGATGCCCTCGGACTGACCCTCGACATCGGGCACCTGGTCTGCAACGAGCCGCAGTCACCACCCGACTGCATCCGCACCGGAGCGCCGTACCTGGTGAATGTGCAGATCGACGACATGGTCCGAGACGTCCACGAACACCTCGAGTTCGGGACCGGCGAGGTCGACTTCCCACCGGTTTTCGACGCGTTGCGCGACGTCGGGTACACCGGTCTCGTCGCGGTCGAGCTCCCCCGGCACTCACACGCCGCGCCGACTATCGCGCGCGACTCCATCACCTTCCTGAAAAATGCACAGATCCGCGAGGCACAACGATGAAGGCCGCCGACCTTCCCGTTGATGTCTCCGGTCTCCGCGACCAGCCCCTGGCCGAGGTGTTCCCGGCCGTCGGCCGGATCGTCGGTCGCGAACTGCTCGGCAACGGCTGGACCACCGACGAGGCCGCCCGCGCTGTCCTGCTCGCCGGAGCGAGCGCCGCCGAGATCGCCGAGATCTATCGGTACGGCGATGCTGCCGAGAAACGTGCCGTCCTCAAGGCGCTCGCCTTGGACGAGGTCGCCACCACCATGAGCGTGCGTGGTGTCGAGCTGCTGGACGACGCGATCCGGACGAACGATCCGAGACTGATCACCGCCGCACTCGGGTCGCCGTACGCGACCGAGAAGTTGCCGATGGCAAGTTTTCGGCACGCGGTCCTGAAGTGTGTCTTCGCCGGAATCCCGCTGGCCGAGGTCGACGGTCTGCCGGACCGGGTGGACGCCGAGCTGCTCCGGATGATGTCCGACTTCGCGGCCGAGCGGACGGCCGCAGGCCGCGCCGTACCCGCCGATCTCACGCCGTACCTGACCGAGAGGTGACTGGACCGATGCGCATCTTCGACCCGCACATCCATATGACGTCCCGGACCACCGACGACTATGCGGCGATGGCCGCGCACGGCGTCCAGGCCGTGGTCGAACCGGCCTTCTGGCTCGGCCAGCCGCGGACCAGCGCCGCGTCGTTCGTCGACTACTTCGACGGGCTGATCGGCTGGGAGCCGTTCCGGGCCTCGCAGTACGGGATCAAGCACCACTGCACGATCGCCCTGAACCCGAAAGAGGCGAATGATCCGCGGTGCCGCGAGATCCTCGAGGTGCTGCCGCGGTACCTGGCCAAGGACGGGGTGGTCGCGGTCGGCGAGGTCGGCTACGACTCGATGACGCCGGCCGAGGACGAGGTGTTCGCGCACCAACTCGAGCTCGCCGTCCGGTTCGGGCTGCCCGCGCTGGTGCACACCCCGCACCGCGACAAGGCGACCGGTACGACGCGGACGCTCGACGTGGTCCGGGAGTCGGGGATCGCGGCGTCGTACGTCGCCGTCGACCATCTGAACGAGGTCACGGTCGAAGAGGTCGCGAACTCGGGTTGCTGGATGGGCTTCTCGATCTACCCGGACACCAAGATGGATCCGGATCGGATGGTCGCGATCCTGCAGCGGTACGGCACCGAGCGGATGCTGGTGAACTCGGCCGCCGACTGGGGCCGCTCCGATCCGCTGCGCACGTATGCGACCGGGCAGGCGATGCTCGCCGCGGGCTTCACCGATGACGACGTCGACCAGGTGCTCTGGCGGAACCCGATCGCCTTCTACGGGCAGTCCGGCCGACTCGACCTGAGCTCGGTCGAACCGGCCGAAACCTATGCGGGCAACTCGATCCTGCGGGGAGCACCGGCATGAGGTTCCGGCATCCCGACGGCTCGCTCATCCACCTCGCGTACTGCACGAACGTCCACCCGGCCGAGGATCTCGACGGCGTGATCGCGCAGCTCGACAGCTGTTCGGCGCTCGTGCGGAAGGAGCTCGACGTACCGGTTCTCGGGGTCGGTCTCTGGCTCGCTTTTGAGCTCGCCGAGCAGCTTGCGAACTCTTCGCAGGCGCTGGATCGGCTGCGGCAGGCCTTGCTGCGCAACGGCCTGGAGGTCGTGACACTGAACGGCTTCCCGTACGCCGGGTTCCACGACGAGGTGGTCGGGAAGAAGGTGTATCTGCCCGACTGGACTCAGCCCGAACGACTCCACTACACGCGCAACCTGGTCGACGTACTGGCGCAGTTGCTGCCGGCGGATGCCGCCTACGGCTCGATCTCGACGCTGCCGTTGGCGTGGCGGGACCCGTGGTCGGTCGACCAGGACACGCTGGCGCGGGCGGCGGTGAGCCGGCTGGAGATGCATCTGGCGCGTACCGAGGAGTCGACCGGGCGACGGATCCGGGTCGCGTTCGAACCCGAGCCGGGGTGTGTGATCGAGATGGTGCCGCAGGGTGCGGAGTGGCTCAGCCCGTACGGCGCGGGCGGGCGGATCGGGTTGTGTCTCGACACGTGTCATCTGGCGGTGCAGTTCGAGGACCCGGCGACGGCCTTTGCGGTGCTGGATCGGGCTGGGGTGCCGGTGGTGAAGAGCCAGGTGTCGGCGGCTCTGCACGTGGCTGATCCGGGTGATGCGGAGGCGCGGCGGTTGCTCGCCGAGTTTGCCGAACCGAAGTTCCTGCATCAGACGCGGGAGCGGGGTGGTCGTGGGATCGACAATCTGGATGCGCTTGATCAGTTGGCGGGTGCTGATGCTTGGCGGGTGCATTTCCATGTGCCGGTCCATGCGGCGCCGCGACCGCCGTTGAGCAGCACGACCGACGTACTGGAGGAATCGCTCGCTCACCTGGTGGGCGGTGAGCACCCGCGGACGCTGCATTTGGAGTCGGAGACCTACACCTGGTCCGTGCTGCCGTCGTCACCTCGTGACACGGCGGAGCTTGCCGAGGGGATCGCCGGTGAGCTGGATTGGCTGCGTTCGCGCATCACTGCTCTTGGTTTGGAGGCCGTATGACCCGGCAGGTCGTTGTCATCGATGTGGTCGGCTTGACTCCGCGGCTGCTGCGGAAGATGCCGCGGTTGCGGTCGTTGCCGTTGACAAGGAATCTCGAGACGGTACTGCCGGCGGTGACGTGTTCGGCGCAGGCGACGTTCCTGACCGGCACGCTGCCTTCCTCGCATGGAATTGTGGGGAACGGGTGGTACTTCCGGGATCTTGGTGAGGTGCTCCTGTGGCGGCAGCACAACCGGCTCATCCAGGGTGAGAAGGTCTGGGACATCGCCCGCCGGCGCGACCCGTCGTACAAGGTGGCGAACGTCTGCTGGTGGTACGCGATGGGCGCGGAGACCGATCTGCTGGTGACGCCGCGGCCGATCTACTACGCGGATGGGCGCAAGTCGCCGGACTGCTACACGCGGCCGGTCGCTTTGCACGATCGGCTGACGTCTCGACTGGGTGACTTCCCGCTGTTCAACTACTGGGGGCCGACTGCAAGCATCAAGTCGAGTCAGTGGATCGTGGACGCGGCGCGGGACATCCTCGCGACGGATTCGCCGGATCTGCTGCTGACGTATGTTCCGCATCTGGACTACGACTTGCAGCGGTACGGCGCTTCGTCCGTCGAGGCAACGCGTGCGGCGATCGAACTGGACGCCGTACTGGCGCCGCTGCTCGACGATGCCGCTGCCCGTGATGCCACGGTTGTTGTGGTGTCGGAGTACGGGATCACCGATGTCAGCCGCCCGGTCGACGTGAACCGCCTGCTCCGGCGCGAGGGTTTGCTGGAGGTGCACACTCAGGACGGGATGGAGTATCTCGACCCGTTTGCCTCGCGGGCCTTCGCGGTCGCCGATCATCAGATCGCCCATGTGTATGTGCGCGAGCCGGCCGACATCGAGGCCGTGCAGAAGCTCTTGTCCGGGCTGCCCGGTGTCGCCGAAGTACTGGATGCCGAAGGCAAGAAACGCCACGGCCTCGACCACGAGCGCGCCGGCGAACTGGTCGTCGTCGCGGAGCCCGACTCCTGGTTCACCTACTACTACTGGCTCGACGACGCCCGGGCCCCCGACTTCGCCCGAGCGGTAGAGATCCACCGCAAACCCGGCTACGACCCCGCCGAACTCTTCTTCGACCCCACCGACCCCCTGGTCAAACCACGAGCCGCCTCCTACCTCCTCCGCAAGAAACTCGGCTTCCGCTACACCATGCAGGTAGTCCCCCTGGACCCCTCCCCCGTCCGAGGCTCCCACGGCCGCCTCCCCTCAAACCCCGAAGACGGTCCAGTCTTCCTCAGCACCGACCCCACCCTGGCCCCCGAAGGCCCAGTCCCCGCCACCGCAGTCCGAGACCTTCTCCTGAAAGCCGCCAACCTGGCCTGACGTCCGAGAACTGTCCCCAGTGGCTGGCATGCTGCCCAGATGACCAACACCAGCAAGCTAGTCCGCGACCGCATCCCCGAAATCATCCGCTCCCACGGCGAGGACCCCACCTACTACACCGCCGACCCCGCCGAATACCGCAACCGCCTCCGGACCAAACTCACCGAAGAAGTCACCGAGTTCCTGGCGGCCACCGACGACGACGCCCCCGACGAACTGGCCGACATCCTCGAAGTCGTCTACGCCCTGGCCGCCGACCTCAACCTCACCGAGCCCCAACTCGACAAGATCCGCCACGACAAAGCCACCACCAAGGGTGCCTTCGCCGACCGCATCATCTGGACCGGCGTGCGTTGAGGCCCACACCTCTGCAGGTGCGGGCCCCACGGTGGATCAGAGGATCGAGTTGGCGCTGACGGTGAAGCCTGTGTTGATCGGGGCGCCGGCGTTGGTGAAGCAGTTGACGTCTCGGACTATGAGGTCGGGGCCTGAGGTGCTGTTGGTCCAGAAGGTGTTGAGGCCGCAGAAGTTGGAGTTGGAGCCGTGGGCGGTGACCTGGACGGTGTTCTGGGTGAAGGCGATCCGCGGGAAGGTGACCAGGGAGAGGCCGGTGCCTGCGGGGAGGATGGTGTTGGCGCCTAGGCCCAGGATCGAGTTGAGGTTGGTGGAGGGCGGGCCGGCGGGTGGCTGGTTGAGGAAGTAGCCGTAGTACTTGGGTGGGACGGCGGCGCCGTACAGGGAGACCTTGTGCTGGTAGGTCAGGGTGAAGCGGGTGTTCAGCAGGGCGCCGGCGGCGTTGAAGCAGAGGACGTTGACGGTCTGGCCGCTACCGCTGGAGACCCAGTTGCGGATCTTGCAGCGGGCGCCTTGCTGCGGGTTGACCGCGGTTGCCTGCAGGCTGCCGTCGAGGGTTCCACCGGCCACCAGGCCCGGGAACTTCACCTGGTACTGACCGACGCCGAGGTTGGTCGACGTGTTGCCGGCGCCGGCCGAGTTGTACTGGCTGAAGAGCGCGCCGGTGGCGGACGAGTCGACGTACCCATAGGGGCCAGGCGCGGGACCACCGGAGGCGCGGACGAAGAAGACGCTGAAGCTCGACACATCCAGCGCGCCACCGGCCCGGTAGCAGCGGATGTTGATGATCTCGTCGGCGCCGGACTGACCCCAGTTCTCAGCCTGGCACCAGTGCGGCGTGGTGTTGATCGCGGTGACGTGTACGACGCCCTGTGGCGCGCCCTGGCCGATCAGCTTGACCTGGTAGCGGCCTGGCGAGATCGGGATGACGGAACTCCCGGCCGGCCAGGTACCACTCGGCACGACGGCGCCGGCGGTCTGGTTCCACAGCGCCCAGCCCTTCCGGTCCGGGACCGCGGCATCCGCGGGTGAAACAACGGTGAGGAAACCCGCCAGCATCAACAGACTTGCTGCGAAGCGGGCGGGCAAAGACAGACGTGGCATCGGATTCCCCCCTCAGGAAATTGGTGACCGATTACTGGGGGAATGCAAGCACGCACACTCGGCATCGAGCAATAGCCCAATGTCATGAATTGTTTACGCGGAGCGTTTGTTTGGGTAATTCACGAATGCAGCACAAAGCCGCCGGCACCGACCGGCTTATTCTTCGGAGTCCGCGCCCGGGTCGCCTGATACACCGGCCGGCAGCGCCGTTGCGGTGAAGACGCCGCGCCGGTCCAGGCGGTGCTTGATCCGGAGCAGCCGGGCGGCGTTCGGGCCGTAAGCCGCGGCGGTCTGCGACTGGTCGTCGGGACCGAGCAGATTCGGGTAGCCGCCAGGCAGCGAGTACTGCGCCAGCAGCGTGCTCGCCGCCCGCGCCCACCGGCCATCGCCGCCGACCTCGATGAACTCGAGCATGAAGTGGTCGTCCCGCAGACCGAAGGCGGACCTCCTGATCGGCACCCGGCTCGCGGCGCCGTGGAAGTGATGAATGTTGATGAACGTGCCCGGCGAGGTGCGGGCGGCGTACGCCTCGAGCAACGCCGTCACGACCTCCGGGGTAAAGCCGGTGACGTTGCGAGTGCGGATCGCGTAGCGAACTCCATCCGGGAACGCACCATCGAACTCGCGCAGTTTCGCCAGCGGGGACTTCACACTCACCTCCGCCTGCAACGGAGTACCGAGCGCGGCGAACCCGTCGAGGACATCCTTGCCCTCGGCAAGATCCCCCGACCAGGTCGGCGCCACCGAGACCAGCGGATTGCCCTCGGGATCGGTAACGATGGCGATCACCGAGGTGAGCTCATCAGGTCCACAGTCGAGAAGTTCGCCGTACCGGAGGAACACCTGCTCGGCCTCCTCGAACGGGAAGGCGAACGACCCGACGAGCACCTCGGCCAGCGGGTGCGCGGCGATCCGGGCGGAAGTGACCACACCGAAGTTGCCGCCACCACCACGCAACGCCCACAACAGCTCGCCATCAGCCTGTACGGCGCTCCCGTCGGCAAGCACGACCTCCGCGCCCAGCAGGTTGTCGGCCGCGAGACCGAAGCGCCCACTGAGCGGACCGTAGCCCCCACCGAGTGTCAGCCCCAGCAATCCAACCGTGCCAACGGTCCCTGTCGCCACCGCAAGCCCCAGCGGATCCGCAGCCGCAGCGACGTCCTCAGCAGTCGCACCACCGCCCACGGTCGCCACACCAGCCTCGATCGAGACCTGCCGCATCCGGGTCAGGTCGATCACCAGACCGCCGTCCCGAAGCGCGCGGCCGGCCCAGTCATGACCGCCGCCGCGGACCGACAGCGGCAACCCGCGCTCGCGGGCCACGGCAATCGCCTCCCGTACGTCGGCAGTCGTCGTACAGATCGCGACCACCACCGGGCGGTTGCCGACAGCACCGTTCCAGATCGCGACAGCGGCGTCGTACTCGGGTCCTTCGGTGACGAGTTGAACCATGCCGGCAAGCTATCTACACCCCGCCGCGATCACCCGGCCCACAAGCGAAGCCTGCCCGGACTACCCACGAGGTCTGCCCTCAGGTGATGCGGACGAGCGCCACCACTCCCGCACCGGCGACCGTCAGTCCATCAGGCGGATCGCAGACCACGTCACGCGGACCGAGCACGACACCGTCGACGGTCAGAGAACCGTCCAGCACCACGAGGAAGTCCGCGCCCTGGAGGTTCTGCTCGCCGGCGATCCGCTGACACGCCACCGCGGCCGCAGCGCGACCCCGCCGAGTCATCACGTTGAAGTTGATCGTCGAGCCCGACGGCTCACCCTGAACCTCGGCTTCACCAGGAAACGCGAACGGCTCGAACGGCCGCAGCACCTGCACCTCACCGCCCGGCATCGTCAGCGCCAACTGCCGACCGGCCACCAACGTGATGATGCGATCAATACCGGGAAAGCTGGAGAACGGGCCCGGCCGTTCGACGACCGCGAAGCTCAGCCGCCAATCGACGTCGGCCCCCGCGGACCGGGCCACCTCGTACGTGTGCCCCAGCCCGTTCTTCCACAGCACCCGCCGATGATCGGCCCGCCGCAGAACCCGCAACTCGATCAGTCCTGCTTGACCTGCGACCGTCGCGCCAGCGCGCCACGCACGAAGTTGACCACCAGGATCGCCGGCAGAAAGAACGCCTGGAAGAACATCCAGTAGCTGTCCCCCTCGGAGATGAAGCCAAGGAAGACGCCGTACCCGAGGAAGGCCGCGCCGACCACGCCGCCGAGGATCCGCGCCCCGTCCGACTGCCCGGAGTTCTTCACGAGCGCCATACCCACCATCGCCACGCCACTGATGCACAGCAGCACGACGTACCACGAAAACGTCGAATCGGCCCCGAAGTCGATGTTCACAAGATCCCCCACCAGTAAGCAGTCGAATGAATCCCCCGCGCGGGACAGTACCGGACACGCAGGTCAGGCAGGCTCCGGGCAGCCGGTGGCCGGTCGCCCGGCGGAGTGCCGCTCAGCGATGTGAACGGGAGTGAAGGATCGACTCGAAGAACTCCACATAGGCACTGACGAAACGCTCAGGAGAGAAGTGGTCGAGCGCATAACGCCGGCAAGCCGCTCTCGACAACTTGCCGACCTCATGCATGGCAACCACAAGAGCTTCCTCGTCGTCACATAGTGCGCCGGTCTCCCCCGCCAGCACGAGCTCTGGCAACGAGCCACGGGAGGTACCTAGGACGGGCGTTCCGCAAGCGAGACTCTCGGCCACAGCGATACCGAAGGCCTCATCCCATTGAATCGGAGCAAGGAGCGCGCGAGCGCCGCCGAGCAGCCTGGCTTTCTCGTGACCGTAGACAGCTCCAAGGTATTCCCGGCGAGAATCGAGCTCAGGCGCTACAGCAGACTCGAAGTACTTGCGCTCGTCGGGACTCGTGCACGGGCCGGCGATCAACAGCCGTACGCCTGCGGATTTGGCTGCCGAGATTGCCAGGTGAACGCCTTTCGTAGGCGACATCCGGCCAAAGAAGATGAAGTAGTCTCCGTCGCCGTTCCCGGCCGGAAAATTCTCGAAGTCAACCGGGTTCCCGATGATGCGATGGTCACCATGAAAAGGAAACGTCTGGGCATGCGCGGCGGAGAGAAAGACAGCCGGAAGTCCTGCCGCTTGCGTATAGACTTCGTCAAAATCGGCTGCGTGCCCAAAAGGAGCGTGCCAGGTCACCGCTACCGGGCAGCCGGTATGACGAGCGCCGATCGGCGGCCCCAGCAGCGTATGGTCGTGGAGTATGTCCAGGTCGTCCGAGCTGCGGTAGGCATACTCGACATGCGACAGATCTACCGCCCTGGACGACTTCTGGCGGCCGGCGGTCCGGTTCCGCTTCGCTTGCGGCACAATTCCCCGCAGTTCAACCGGGCACTGCGAGTCGCGTGACGCCCAGAGAATCACGTCGTGCCCTTTTTCGGACAGGCCCCGCGCGAGAACATCTATCATGTATTCGATCGGCCCGTAACCAGCAGGTGGAACGGAGGCGCTCGTCGGCGCGAGGAGTCCGATGCGCATCACTGCCTCCTGCACTCAAGCATCGTGGGCACATTCGCCGAGATGTGCCGATGGAAGGCCGAGCTCAGCCAGCAGTGAGCCAAGAACTTCGCGATCGTCGCCGCTGCCGTCCTGACAGGCCTCGAGCAGCGTCGGAAACCATCTGACGAACGCGTGATAGAAGGTCTCGGCATCCAGAGCCGTCCCACCCACGTTCGTCAGTGCAGCCACCTCACCAAGGATGCGCGCGACACGCGCGACGCGCGCATCGGTATACACGGCCTTGAAGAACGGGAAAGTGCCTTCAAGGCGGCCGGCTGCACGCAGTTGCCGCTCGAGTGTCGTGCCCGGATGCACCTTCAGACTTGAAAAGAAGTGGTGCGGTGTCCGGAGGTCGAGGTCGACCAGGAGGTCGAAGCTGGAGCGGAGGCCGGCCAACGAATCGGTGGGGTTGAGGAAGATGAAGCCTACGGCGGTGGTGACGCCGAGCTCATCGAGAATGCTCAACCTCTCCCGGATGATTTTGGGGTGGTAATGCTTGTTCAGGTCCAGTAGCGCAGTCTCGGAGGCCGACTCGACGCCCACGAAAACCTTGCGGAGTCCAGCTCGCGCCAGGAGGGCCATCACCTCCCGGTCGATACCGTCGACTCGGCAGTCGATCATGAACGTCAATTCGAGTTTGCGCTCGAGAACTTCTTCGGCAAATTCCCGGGCGTGCGACGTCCCGGTCTCGCCCTTGGCGAGGAAGAGATCATCGACAATCGTGACGTGATCGACCCCGAACCTCGACTGAAGATTCTCGAGTTCGTCGACCACAGACTTGACGGACCGCCGCCGCCAACGATCAGAGCCACGGAATCCAAGCTGGTCCGGCACCTCGCCGGTCGTACAGAAGTTGCATCGATAGGCACAGCCGCGCTGGGTCCACAGAGCGGCCGACATCCGGCAATCGAGGACCTGGGAGGTATCACTGCGGCTGGCCCACGCGAGGTCATCGAGGTTGGCAATGGCCGGCCGCGGGCGATTCCGGACGATCTGCCCGCGGTCATCGCGATAGGTCAGGCCCGGCACACCCGAGAGATCCCCCAGCTCCAATCCATCGAGCAACTCGACCATAGTCTGCTCCCCTTCACCTCGAACAACTGAATCAAAGTTGTCGAAGGTGCGCAGGAACAGTTCGTCGTTCAGCGTCGCGAAATCGTGACCGATCGTGATGTGACCGGCGAATCCGTGCTCGCGTAGTTTCCGCGCGAACCAGGCATTCTCACCGACCACGTTCACCGGGCCGGAGAACCCAACGACGTCCGGCGCCGACGCGAGTATCGCGTCCAATGCCTGCTTCAGGGTGGAATGCATCTCCGCACACGCGTTGAGCAATTCCACTTCACGCCCCGCTGCCGACAGACTTGCCTCTATGCTCTGTAGCCCCAGATGCTCGCCCGGGAATGTCGAACGCCGGCTGGACGTGCCGACGTCGGAGGACACGAGGCGCTGATAGTAAGGCACCTGGACGACTTCAGCGACCGAGTTCAGATCCTCGAACGTCTGCATCTTGTGGAGCGTCGGCGGATTGACAAGAAGCGTCTTCACGATCTGAATCCCTCATCTTCCTCCTGAAGGCGGATCCGTACCAACTGTCACGGCCGGCCGCGACCTCCGTCAACAGCCCTGCTCGCACAGCCCGAGCGCTGTCCAACTGTGCATCTTCCGCAGTCACACACAGCACTTCACGGCGCCTACGCTCGACAATGGTCCGCTATTGATCCACAAAGTCACCGCACGGCGAAAGCATCGGAGGCAGCGAATGCCGGTTCAACAATACAAAAACTTCATTCTGAATCTGGACCTGCTCTGCCATGACCGACGGCCGTTCTCAGAACTTGCCGCGCTGGTGCTGGAATATGATCCACTGATCCTCCGGCTGGGCAACTTCTTCAAATGCAACGTGGATCTTCTCGAACGGCTGCCACCGCGAACCAAAGTGGTTTGGAAGCTTGAGTACTTCGGAAAGGACGCCGGACTCCACCAGATCTGGAGTTCGTTCGGAAGTGACCCATCGGCGTTGGTCAGAGATATGAATTCAACTG
The DNA here is from genome assembly GCF_042262745.1 of Kribbella sp. NPDC056345. NCBI lineage: Bacteria > Bacillati > Actinomycetota > Actinomycetes > Propionibacteriales > Kribbellaceae > Kribbella > Kribbella sp. NPDC056345. The sequence goes on from NZ_JBHJQQ010000001.1 coordinate 808,198, forward strand.
GCCACGAAATCATCTCCTACGCGTATAGCGATTGGAATAGAGCGGGCCTGCGCGAGCTCGTTCCAGAGCTGCAGAATGTTCCGGTCGGAACTCTGCCGCTGGCGCTGAAACCAAGGTCGGCCCATGCTGTGCCGGCGCTTGAGGTCCGCACCGAATATGACATTCCGCACGACGCGATCGCCTTCGGCGTCGGTGGCACCCGCCAGCATCTCAAGGGTATGGAAGAAGTCGTTGCAGCCTTCGCCGAGACCGCAACCGAAGATCAGTTTCTGCTGTGTACGGTACTGGGCCAGGGCGGCGAGACGGCAGCCGATGTGTACGCCTCGTGGCGGCGCCGAATGCCGGGCCGCGGTCTGGACCGCGTCCGGGTCCGGGTGGGTAAACGCGATGAATGGGACTGGATGTGCGGGTTCTATGCGGCGGTCGACCTGGTTCTTGTCAATTCGGAGCTGGATTCGTGGGGACGTATGGTCGCTGAGCCCTTGAGCCTCGGCACGCCTGTCGTCGTCCGGGAGTCCACCTCTGGCACTAACCAGATCCTGGACTCGCTCGTTCGCGTCAGGTCCTTTTCGGACTTCGGCGGAGAAGAGTTTCTGGACGCCGCTGAACGAGCCCGGCAGAGTGCAGCGTCACTTGCTGAGCAGAGCTGGCAGCGCTACTCGCCGGATCTGGTCAGGAGACATTTTGCGGCGCTAGTATCTGAGTGGCTCGACGATTCACAGAAGGCCCAGATGGAAGAGTTCCTGGGGATGGAAGAATGGCGCCGGGAGCTGGACCTGATCTTCCAGAGCCGCTCGCCAGGGGTGCTGCCCGGCCCCGGCGCACCGTCCTGGGCCAAGTGAAGGCCATCGCCTGTCCGCCCGGCCGGCGGGTGGCGACTGGAAGGTGCCCGCGACCGATTGGACAGCAATGGTGTCACCGGCAATTGAGGCCCGCACCCTTTCGAAGCGATTCGGCAAACGATCTGCAGTGGACAGTGTCAGCTTCACGATGGAGCAGGGCGAGTCGGTGGCACTGCTCGGTCCGAATGGCGCCGGAAAGACAACCACGATGCGGATGATATGCAGCGTCTCGCCGCCTACCTCGGGAACGCTGCACGTTCTTGGTATGGATGTGCGCAAAGATGGGATTGCCATACGCCAGAGAATCGGCGTGTGCCCTCAAAATACCAGTCTGGACCTGGAGCTCTCCGCCGAGGAGAACCTGTTCGTTTACGCTCGCTATTTTGGCCTGCGGCGGCAGGAAGCGAGGGCACGGGCAGCTTCGGAGCTGGCCAGGATGGGCCTTGCCGACCGTGCGCGCGACAAGGTGACCGACTTGTCCGGAGGAATGCAGCGCCGCCTGGTGATAGCGCGGGCGTTGATCAACCGGCCTGCTCTGCTGATGCTGGACGAGCCGACGACCGGCCTCGATCCCCAGGCAAGAAGTGACCTGTGGGAGTCGCTGCGCGAGATCCGCCAGTCCGGCATCAGCCTCCTCCTGACCACCCACTACATGGAAGAGGTCGAAGTACTTGCGGAGCGAGTGATCTTCATGCACTCCGGACGGGTGGTGGCCGATGGACCGAGTGCGGCGCTGGTCAGGGAGCACACCCACAAGTACATCGTCGAGATTCCATATATCGAGGAGGACATTCCGTCCGCTCTGGCTGTTCTCGACGACACCAGGGTCGAACGACTTCCGACCAGATGGCTCGTCTACACCGAGCGCCCCGAAGAAGTTCGCGCAAGACTGCGGCAGTACCTGGTTCCGGATCTCGATGACTCCGTCATCGCAGTTCGGGAGTCGACGCTCGAAGACGTATTCTTGACCATCAGTGGTCGCGGCCTCAGGGACGGGGCCGGGTGAGCGCGACGCCGGCCGGTCGCATTGCGCGAACGCTCGCTGCGATCGAATACCACGCTCTCCATTATCGCGGAATGTTCCTCGCAACCTTGGCGACCACGATTGTCACACCGTTGCTCTACTATCTGGCCATCGGCGAATTGCTCGGGCGTCATGTCGACGCAACCCGGTTCGGCTCTGATTCGTACATCGATCATCTTGCCCCTGCTTTGATTCCGACATTTGCATTGCAGCTGGTAGTCGCGGCAACCGTGAATCCTGTCGTGGCATGCTGGAAATGGACCGACACCTATGCGACGATGCGCACGTCGCCGATGACTGCCGGTGAGATCGGTCTTGGTCACGTTTCATTCGTATGGCTTCGGCTAGTCCTTTCCTGCTTGATATACACAGCTATAGCCCAGCTGTTTCTCCACGATTCTCTTTCGGCCGCCGCCCGGTGGTTCACGTCCGGCCTGGTAGTTGGCATGTCGATGTCCACCGTGCTGTACGCACTGGCCGTCAGGGTGAATCACGACGCAACCCTCGCCTTGGTTTCCCGACTGGTCGTGCTGCCCATGACCTTCTTGTCGGGAGCCTTCTTTCCTTACGATCAGCTACCTGCGCCGCTTCGTCAGATCGCCGTCGTGTCACCTCTCACGCACGGGACTTCGCTGGCAACCGGAGCGGACGAGTCCGCGCTCGGTGTGGTACTGAGAATTGCCTATCTCGCCGCGATCATGGCCGCCGGCGCCGTGGCGTCCAGATCGGCCTTGAGAAATAGGCTGGAGGTGTAGACGATGCCGCTTCTCCCTCGAGGGATTCCAATCCTGGAACGCAACCTCACCGTGCAGCGTCGCTCGTGGATCTCACTCTCCACGGGGGTCATCGAGCCGGTTCTCTTCCTGCTCGGCATCGGCTACGGCCTGGGAGCGTCGGTGCACGGACTGGTCGGTGATGACGCGTCGAGCTATGCCGAGTTTGTCGCTCCTGCGCTGCTGGCGGTCTCGGCGATGAACGGGGCCGTGGCAGACGGATGCTACGGATTCTTTGTGAAACTCCACTTGTCCGGTATCTACCGGGTTGCATCCTTTGCGCCGGTACGGCCCTACGACATAGCCTGCGGGGAGATTCTCAGCGCCTCTGTCCGGGCGATCGCCTACGCACTGCCGTTCGTTGTCGCGGTGGCATTCTTGGCGCAAATGAGTATGCCGCGGGTTCTCTTGACAGCTGTCGTCGCCTGCTTCCTCGGCGTCTACTTCAGTGCCATATCGATCGCTATCGCCACCTTGATTCGCCGAAGGCAGCAATTTGAGTTCCTGAGTCTTGCGATCCTGCCGCTGTTCCTGTTCTCGGGAGTATTTGTACCGGTCTCGTCCCTCCCGCCTGCAATTTCTGTCCTGATCGAGTTGACCCCGCTCTATCATGCGATCAGCCTCGTTCGTGGAACTGTCTCGGCGGCACCGATCATGTCGCTCGTTCCTTCGACCGCCTACATCGTTGCCGTGACGGTTCTTGCCGTCTTCGTAGCCTCTCGTCGCACGCAGAAGATCCTTACCCGGTCCTCGTGAACCCCGACCACCGCTCCGGACGCTTGCAGTCTGATAGTTAGTCGGCTAAGTTTTCAGTATTAGCCGACTAACTATCTCATGGGGTGCGTTCATGGAGCTGGGTCTGCAGGGTGCGGCGGTGCTGGTGACTGGGGGTTCGTCCGGGATCGGGCGGGCGGCGGCGATCGGGTACGGGCGGGAGGGGGCTCGGGTCGCGATCACCTACGGGTCGCGGAAGGAGGCGGCTGCGGAGGTGGTTGCGGAGGTCGAGGAGGCCGGCGGGCAGGGGTTCGCCGTACCGATGGATCTGAATGATGCGGGGTCGATCGAGGCTGCGGTGGCGGCGGTGATCGAGCGCTGGGGCGGGCTGGACGTGGCCGTGGCGAACGCGGTCAACTGGGGCAAGCTGGGCTTCCACGGGCGGCCGGAGAAGATCGAGGACGCGCCCGAGGATTGGTGGACCGAGGTGCTGCGGGCGAACCTTGAAGGCAACTTCCGGTTGGTGCAGCAGGTGGCGCCTGCATTGCGGCGGTCGGATGCCGGGCGGTTGGTACTGGTGTCGACCGACGTCACCCTGCGGCCGCTGCCAGGTTCCTGGCCGTACGGCGCTGCCAAGGCCGGGCTGCACGGATTCATGACTGCCCTGAGTTACGACCTGGGCGCGGACGGCGTACTGGTCAATGTGGTGATGCCGGGGATCACGCTCGAGGACGGAAAGCACCGGGTGATTCCGCAGGAGGCGACCGACGAGATCGCCAAGGCCTTCAGTGCGCGGCGGCTGCCGCACACGACCGAGGTGGCCGACACGATCCTGTTCCTGACCTCGCCGCGGACGCCCGCGATCCAGGGCGAGATCATCCGCGTCACCGGAGGTGCGCTACTCCAGCAGTAACCGGCTGTACCTTGGGGACATGACTCGGGCACTGATTGTGGTGGACGTGCAGAACGACTTCTGCGAAGGCGGAAGCCTGGCGGTCAGCGGTGGCGCGGACGTCGCCTTCCGGATCGGCGAGCTGGTGCACAAGTGGCACGAGGCCGAGCCGGACGAGCGTCACTACCAGTACGTCGTGGCCACCCGGGACCACCACATCGACCCGGGCGACCACTTCTCCGACGAGCCCGACTTCGTGAACTCGTGGCCACGGCACTGTGTGGCCGGGACGGACGGGGTGAGCTTCCACCCGAATCTGGATCCGCAGCCGTTCGACGCGATCTTCGACAAGGGTGAGTACGCGGCCGCCTACTCGGGGTTCGAGGGCAAGTCCCACGAGGGCGGTCGTGGGCTTGCCGAGTGGCTGCGCGACCGCGGTATCACCGAGGTCGACGTCTGCGGGATCGCCACCGACTACTGCGTGCGGGCGACGGCGCTGGACGCCCGCGTCGAAGGCTTCGGTACGACGGTCCTCACCGCCCTGACCGCTGGTGTGGCCCCCGGCAGCACGGAGCAAGCCCTGAGCGACCTGCGTGCTGCCGGGGTCACACTCACCTGACCGGAGCGCCTGGGCCGAGCGGGATCCCGAGCGCCCACCAGGCCAGGAACAGCAGCGTCCAGGCGACCGTCATCGCGAGCGCCAGTGGCAGCGTGTACGACGCGAGCGTGCCGATGCCGGCGTTCTTGCGATAGCGCTGCAGGAAGCCCAGCGCCATCACGAAGTACGGGCTCATCGGCGTGATCGCGGTCGAGCCCGAGTCGGCGATCCGGAAGAGCGCCTGGGTGGTCTCGGCCGGCACGTCCAGCAGCATCATCATCGGGACCAGGATCGGCGCGGTCAGCGACCACATCGCCGAGCCGCTGGTGACGAGGATGTTGATCAGCGTCAGCAGGACCAGGATGCCGAGGAAGATCACGATCGTCGGCGCACCGAGGTCACCCAGCCAGCGGGCCGATTCGGCCGACAGCAGGTCACCGATCCGGCTCCAGCTGAAGTAGGCCAGGAACTGCGCGATCGCGAAGAACAGCACCAGCACCGGTGCCATCTGCTTGATCCCCTCGGCCATCAACCTCGGTACGTCGGCCGCCTTCTCGATCGCGCCGACCGTGACGCCGTACGTGATGCCGACCAGCCCGAACAGCACCGCGACGACCATCGCGATCCCGTCCAGGAACGGCGAGTCGACGATGCTGCCGTTCTCGCCACGCAACGGCGAGTTGTGTGGCGCCAGTACGGCGACGATCGCGACCGCGGCGAGCCCGAACACGATGGCGGCCCGCAGCAACCCGGTCTTCTCGCGGGACGACAGCGTCAACGCGTCCGGATCGTCACCAGGGGCATCCGGATCGGCTTCCAAGTCGTCTCGTTTGCTCAGCACCAGCTTGGTGACGAGCGTGATGACGAGCGCGAGCAGCACCGACGACGCGATGTTGAAGAACCAGTTCGACAACGGCGAGACCGAGGCATTCGGGTCGACGGTCTTGGCCGCGGCCTCGGTGATCCCGGCGAAGATCGCGTCGTTCGGCGTCGGGATCGGGCTGGCGTCGTACCCGGAGGCGATCGCGGTGTAGGCGACCACGATGCCGAGGATCGGTGACCTGCCGACCGCCCGGAAGGCGAGCCCGCCGAGCGGGACCAGGATGATGTACGCCGCCGCCGACGCGACATGCGCCATCGTGCCGGCGAAGGCGACCGCGAAGACCACCATCGAGGTCGGTACCCGGGAGACGGTCACCTTCATCAGCGACTGCAGGAAGCCGGTCCGCTCGGCCAGCGCGACACCCATGATGACGACCACGATGGTGGCCATCGGCGGGAACTCGGCGAAGTTCGAGACCGCGGTGGAGACGGCCATCTGGAGCCCGTCACCGGACAGCAGGTTCTGGACCGCGACCGTCTTGCCGTCCTTCGGCGAGACGACCGACACGTCCAGCGCGGCCAGGATCGCGCTCACCACCGCGAGGATCGCGGACAGGATCCAGAACAGCCAGAACGGATGCGGTAGCGCGTTGCCGACCCGCTCGATCACGGCCATCGCCCGGATCAGGCGTGGCAGCTCCTTCGTATCGGTTGCGGTGCTCATCGCCGGTGCTCCTTGAAGAACTTCCCGATCAGCTCGTGCGCTTCAAAGGTCTGAGTGACATACCCCGGACCCGACGTCGCGTCGGAACCCGGCCAGCTGTGTCCACCATCCGTGACGGCGACGTGCACCACGTCCGCCTCGCAGTCCTTGTACGTGAACTTGAGGACATCGTCACCCTGCTGGGACACTCGCGGATCCTGATCGCAGTGGTTGCGCACCGACCAGTCCCGGACCCACGTCTGTACGTCGGGAAGATCGCGCTGACCGTCGCCGCCGTACGGGATCGTGGTGTCGCCGGTGCCGTGGATGTCGAGAACGGGGATCGGCCGGCTCGGAGCACAGCGACCGCCCTCGATGTAGAACGCGCCGTCCACCGGTGCGATCGCCGCGAACCGGTCGGCCATCCGGCAGGCCAGGATGCCGGTGAAGGCCGCGCCGTTCGACTTACCCGTCGCGTAGACGGACCGGGTATCGACGCAGTAGTTGGCTGCCAGCTGGTCGAGCAGGTCGGCGGTGAACTTCACGTCGTCCACACCCTTGGCCGCGTACGGCGCTCCTTGCCAGGCCTGCTTGGCTTCGTCCCCTAGCACCCCGTTGGGGTAGGCAACCACCGCATCGAGCTTCGACAGGTCGGAGAACGCCTCGGTCTGCGCGCCGGTCTTGCCCCGGCCGTGGAAGACGAGGATCAGCGGATAAGCCTTGGACGGCTGGTAGTTGTCCGGCACGTGCAGCCGATAGGTGCGCGCCAGACCGCCGCTCTGCACGGAGTAGTCGCCGGTGGCCGCGGCCTTGCCGCAGCCAGCGGTCCGGGAGGCGGTCGCTGCAGTTGCCGTCGGCAACACAGTAGCGGCGGTCACCAGGCCGGCCGCCACCGCAATCGCGCCAACCGTCTTCAGGCGCAGGGTTTTCGGGCATGCGAATCTCATCAGGGGTGCCTCCTCAGGCGAGCCACCGCCCCAGCCCCATTTGGTGGGAGCGGGGGGATACGGGCGGTGCGGGGGTGGGGTGTGGGGGTTAGGCCGAGAGGAGTTCGTCGGCGAAGGCGGCGATGCGGTCGGCGGCGGTCTCGACGAGGAGACGGCCGGCCTCGGCAGTGGCGGTTCGGGGGTCACCCAGGACGCCACGCTTGTGGTACTCGTCGAACCCGACGGACAGCCGCGGCCCCCGGCCGCGACGGGCGAGCCGGGCTGGGACAGACAGCTCGTGGAGCGTGGTGGCGCCCGGTTCCAGGCGGTCGGCCTGGACGAGTTCCGGGGCCAGATACAGCATCTGCGCGGTCTCGGCCTCTCCTGCGTGGCCGTGCACCTCGCTGACACCGGTGATCAGGTCGGCCACCACTTCGGTGACCGGTGTCCAGATGAAGGTGAGGTCCTCGCGGAGGTACTCCTGCGCCAGGACGGACAGCGCGGCGTTGTTGCCGCCGTGCCCGGTCACCACCAGGAACTGCTTCCAGCCATGCGATTGCAGGCTGGCCATCAGATCCCGGAGCACCTGCATGAAGGTTGCCGGGGACAACGACATGGTTCCGGCGAAGGCCAGGTGATGCGGCGAGACGCCGTACGGTACGACGGGTGCCACCACTGCTCGGCCGGCCAGCCGCTCGGCTACGCGGTCGGCGACTCCAACTGCTCGGACGGTGTCGGTGGACATCGCCATGCCGCCACCATGCTGCTCCTGCGCACCAACCGGGATGATCACCAGCGGTGCCGTGCGGACCGCCGCGGCGGCTTGGTCGGTGGTCATTTCAGCGAGCCGCATCGGAGCCTCCCGTGTCGGGCGTGGAGCCGGATACGGCTGCGGAGCCGAGCGCGGGCGGGGAGTCGAGGGCAGCGGCGGCTTCTACTGCTGCGCGGATGTTGTTGAGGTGCTCACGGGTTAGGCGCTCGGCGCGCTCGGAATTACCAGCCCGGACAGCCGCCACGATCGCGACGTGCTCCTCGTGGTCGCGGGTGCGGTTGTCGTACAGCGCACGAATCTGCTGCTGCTCGCGGACCCGCACCTTGAGCAGCGAGGCGAGCACCTCCTGCAGGAGCGGATTCCCGGACGCGGCGGCGAGCTCAATGTGGAAGTTCAGTGCGAACGACGGTCCGCCCGGCGGGACGAGCGCGTTCGTGACGGCCGCTTCGAGTCGCTCGAGGTTCTCCGACTGACGCGCGAGCGCCGACTGGGCCGCGATGGCCGGTTCGATCACCAGGCGGGCGCTGATCAGCTGCAGCACCGACTCCTTGGTGATCGGCGGCCGGTGCGGGTTGGCCAGCACCACGTTGTTGATGGTCGGGCCGACGTACGTCCCGGAGCCGTGCCGGAACTCGACCGCACCGGTCGCCTCCAGCTTGCGCAGCGCCTCCCGGACGGTCGGCGTGGTGATCGCAAAACGTTTCGCGAGCTCGCGGGCCGACGGGATGGCGTCACCGGGGCCCAGCCCGCCGTCCCGGATGATTCCGAGAATCGACTCGGTCAACCGGTCGGACAGGCTGGGGGGCGCCTCGGATGCTGAGTAAGTCACAAAGTGACTAAATCACTTAGCCTTTCGGGCCGTCAAGAGCTCGGCGCTGAGCCAACAGCGGTGATCCGCCCGGCGAACTGGGTGTAGAACGGCGGCGTGGGACTTCGCCACGTGTGCTGAGCCATCACCCGCAGCCGCGGGTACACCTCCGCGGCCAGCTGTTGCTCGTTCTGCCGATCGGGCTGATCACACCACAGGTGCAGCTTGGCGCCGAGACTGTCCGCCAGCCTGCTGCCGTCGACGAACAAGCCGGGGTCCCAGGTGTCGTACATGATCGCCGGCGCGGTGTTGAGCAGTGCACCGAGCCCACCCACGGTGTAGTACGTCGGCGTGATCGAAGCATTCATCACCTTGTGGCCCGCGGCAACCAGTTCGGCCGGACGCCACGCCGGGCCGGCCCACGGCGTCAGCCCGCTCATCGACCAGTGCTCGACGACAACGGCAGGGTTCACCGTCAGCGTGCCGCCGGTCCGGACGAGGCCGTCGTTCCACATCCGCGTGGTCTTGCCGGCCGCCCGGACGATCTCGTCGGCCCAGTTCACGAAGCCGAGATAGGCGTCCTGACCGGTGGCCGCCGGTCCGTAGCGCTGCTTGGCGTACCGCTCGAGCTGCGGGTACTCGGCGAAGTTCTGCACGTACTCGTCCGCGCCGATATGCCAGTAACGGCTGGGGAAAAGCGGCAGGAACTCCGTGATCAGGTCGCGCATCAGGTCGTACGCCGCCGGCTGCGACAGGTCGATATTTCCGTGCTGGACCTGCCCGTTCGCCGCGACCAGCTTCAGCTCGGGATGAGCGGCGAGGATCGTCTGCATGTGCCCCGGGAAGTCGAGCTCCGGGACGACCTGAATGCCGTAGCGGCCGGCGTACTCGATCAGCTCCCGGATCTCCTGCTTGCTGTAGTGCTGCTCGGCGGTGATCTCCGGATGAGTCGCGCTCTCCAGCCGGAAGCCGTGCTCGTCGGACAAATGGAGATGCAGGTAGTTGAGCTTGAGATAGGCCATCTCGCGGATCTGCGTGCGCAGCCACTCAAGACTCAGGTACTTCCGGCCGAGGTCGACCATAAATCCCCGCTCCTGGTACGTCGGCCAGTCGCGCACCTGGCCACCGGCCAGGCGGCTCTGTTGGCGGAGCAACTGGACCACCGACCGGGTCCCGAGCCGAACCCCGGCCAGGGCGCCCTCGACGCCAAGCACCTGCCCGATCTGCAGCACATAGCCTTCGGGACCGCCGGGCGACGTACCCAGCCGCAGCTCGATGTCGCCCGGTGCCGCCGGGCCGCCGACGACGTAGCCGATCGGACGGTTCATCACCTTGGCAAGATCCTCGGCCAGCAGCCGAGCCGGACCGGCCAGCGCCGAGACCGCGACCACTTTGCTGCTGCTCGTGAAGGTGTAGCCGACGCCTCCGGGATGCCACTCACGCACCGCAGGGATCGTCGGTGGCAGGACAGCCGTTCCGCCCCGTGCGGGAACGGTTGTCGTGGTGATGCAGACCAGTAACGCGACGAGGGCAAGCAGGATCCGCTTCATCACGGCAGCCTGTGGGCGGACAGGAATCGCCACGCGCGCTCGCGGAAGTCCGCGCCGGCCGGGCCGGACGGGTACGCGTGACCGAGGCCCTGGTACGAGCGCCAGCTGACCGCGACACCGGCCGCGCAACCTCGGTAGGTCTGGGCAGTACCGTCGCTGACCGGCTCGGTCACGGGCACCGGCGAACACTTGTTCCGCGCGACCCACTCGTCCCGGGTACGGCGACCCTCCGCGACCGGGATCAGCGGGTCACTCTCGCCATGGAAGAGCGCGACCGCGATCGGCCGACTGGGTCGGCAACCGCCGAAGGTGTTCGGTGACCCGCCCATGAATCCCGCGGCCGCGGCGAAGGTGCCTGCGGCGTCGCACGCGGCCCGCTGACTCATCCACGAGCCGAGGGAGCCACCCTCGACGTACACCCGGGAGCGGTCCACACAGGACTCGGCGGCGATCCGGTCGACGACGTCACGGAGGAACCGGACGTCGGGCGAACCCACCGCCAGATTCCAGTTCGGGTCACCGGCGGGATAGGCCACGATGAACTTCTCGGCGTCGGCGGTCGCGGTCCAGCCGGTCGCCTGCTCCTGGAAGAACGGCGCCGAGCCGAGCCCGTGCAGGCTGAGCAGGAGCGGGGCGTTGCCGGTCAGACCGGCCGGGACCCGGAGATTGTAGGAGCGGGCGGAGGCGGGGAAGAAGCTGCGGGTGACGGTGCCGCCGGTGGGCGCGCAAGCCGTGGCGGCAGTGGCGGTCGCCGGCGTTGCCACGAGGGCACCGGCAACCAGGGCGAGACTGAAGACCAGACGATGCATGGCACTTCTCCGGAGAGTCGGGGGCGGGATACCCGACGGTAATGTAAGAGCACTCTTACGTCTACAGTTGCGCTGTGGCTACTGGCACCCGAGACCGGATCATCGACGCGGCTCTCGCGCTGTTCGCCGAGCGCGGTGTCGCCGCGGTCCCGGTCACCGCGATCGAGGCCGCGGCCGGCCTCGCCGCCGGCAGCGGGGCCTTCTACCGGCACTTCCGGAACAAGACCGAGCTGGTCGACGCCCTCGTCGACCGGGAGCTCACCCGAGCACGCGACCGGGTGCCGCCGGCCCGCGCCGAGGCCGACGGCGAGGCCACCGAACTGCTCGCCACGCGGCTCCGGGCCGACTTGGACTTCCTGCGCGAGCTCGGTCCGCTCATCCACATCCTGGTGTGGGAACGCGGGCGGAACCCGGATTTGGTCGAGCGGCTGCGCTCGACCGCCTTCGAGGCCAGCATCGAGTCCGGGATGGCCGACGTACTGTCCCTGGCGCCGCCTCAGGCCGTCCGCGACGATCCCGAGGCGGCGGCCCAGGTGATGCTGTCCGCGATGATCGGCTTCTTCCTGGCCGAGGAGTACTACGGACGCCCGGCCGGCCCTGTCTCCGCGGAGCGGTTCGCTCGCGCTCTCGCCGCGCTCCTCACCAGCGGGCCCTAAGCCGGACCCACCTTCCAGTCCGGATACCCCGGCATGGCGGGGAGGGTCTTGCCGTAGAGCCAGGACCGCAGGAACGGGCCGAGATCCTCACCGGCCACTGACGAGGCGAGCCGGATGAAGTCCTCGGTCCCGGCGGTCGAGTTCGCGTACCGGTGTACCCAGGCCCGCTCGATCGCCTCGAACGTCTTCGCACCCACCTGCTGCTTGAGCGCGAACAGCACCAGCGCTCCCCCGGCGTACGCCGCATCGCCGTACGGGCGGATCTCGGCCGAGTCCCCGGTCCACTTGGCCGGGTCCGGCGCCGCGATCGGGCCGTTGTCGAGAATCGCGTTCCCGCGCTCCTCATAGGCGTGTTTCGCCGAGTCGACGACCTTCGCGCCGCGTGTGATCTCGCTGTACTCGCCCTCGTAGAAGACCGCGTGGCCCTCGTTCAGCCAGACGTCGGACCAGCGGCGCGGCGACACGGAGTTGCCGAACCACTCGTGCGCGACCTCGTGCAGCACGACACCATCGGTGCCGTTCTGCTCGAACCCCTCCTTGGTCATGTGGGACGCGGTCAGCATGGTCAGGCCCTGCGTCTCCAGCTCGCCGCCGAGCGGAGTGATGTAGGCCCCGGCCTCGGCCCCCGGGAACTTGCCGAGCCGCTGCTCCAGGAACCGGACCGAGGTGTCGAACGAGTTCAGCTGTGGCTCGATCTCTGCGAGCTGCTTGGTCGGTACGGCGTACCGCATCGGAAGGCCGTGCGGACCCTTCCGGTTCAGCACGGTGAACGGGCCGACCCCGATCTGGAACAGCTCCGGCGCGATCTTGCGCTGCTCCCGGAACACGCGGGTGGTGTTGCCGCCACTCGAGCGGACACTGAGCAGCTTGCCGTTGGCCACCGAGTTCTGATCGGCCGGCGCGGTGATCGAGAAGGTCGCCGGTGCCTTCTGCACCGGATGGTCGGCGACGGCAAGGATCTTCCGCGCGCCCGACGGCTGGTTGAGCGCCTGCACGAAGCCTTCGTGCCAGATCAGACCGGGCGGCAGGGCGCTGGTCTTCGTCACGTCGGTCACGTCACTGCGAACGTCGACCCGGACCACGAACCGCCCGTGTTTGCGGACGGCCTCGGCCGGCGTGATCACCAACTCCCCGTTCGGTGCCGACCGCCACGTGCTCGGTGCGCCGTTCACCTGCACACCGGTCACCTTCGGCCCGAGAAGATCCAGGTCGAACGCGCTCAGATCCTGGGTCGCCCGCGCCGACAGCAGGGTGGTCGCCGTGTACGACCTCAGACCTTTCGCGAACCGGAAGTCGAGCCGCTGGTCGAGGACGTCGTACCCGCCGTTCCCCAACTCGGGCCAGACCGTGTCACCGACCCCCGCATTTCCTGGTGCCGGCGCGGCCTCCGCGGGAAGACCGAGCAGGGACACTGCCACTGTTGTCGCAACAAGACGTTTGAACATGCCTTGAAAACTAGGCAGTCCCGGGCCCGCGATCATCGGCCCTCAGGTGGGACCGGGCGTCATCCTGAGGTCTTAGGCGAGGCCGAGGTCGTGCACCAGCAGGGCCAGCTTGGTCCGGTTCGAGAGACCGAGCTTGGCCATGATGTGGGTGATATGCACCTTCACCGTTGACTCGCTGAGCACGAGCTTGCCGGCGATCTCCGCGTTGCTCAGCCCTTCGGCGACCTCGATCGCCACTTCACGCTCGCGTGGTGTCAGGTCCTTCAGCGGATCGTCGCCGACCTCAGCAGGGCCCGGTGCCGGGTGGGCGGTGTAGGAGCTGATCAGCCGCTTGGTGATCCGCGGCGAGAGCATCGAGTCGCCCTGCACGGCCTGCTCGACCGCCTCGACCAACGCCCGCGGCGCGATGTCCTTCAGCAGGAACCCCGTCGCCCCCGCCTGCAACGCCTCGTACACGTACTCATCGAGATCGAACGTGGTCAGTACGACGACCGGCGGCGGATCCGGCAGTGCGGTCACCCGCCGGGTCACCTCGATCCCGTTCACCTGCGGCATCTGGATGTCCGTCAGCACGACGTCCGGCCGGTACTTCTCGACCAGCTCGACCACGTTCGCGCCATTGGTGTCCTCGGCAACGACCTCGGCGGTCCCACCGGCCTGGAGGATCAGCCGGATCCCGTTGCGGACCAGCCCTTCGTCGTCGAGCAGGAGCACCTTGATCATTCCGCCACCTTCACCGGGAGCTTTGCCTGGACTCTGAAAACACCGTCGTCCCACCCGGTCCGCAGTGTGCCACCCGCCAGCGAAACCCGCTCCTGCATCCCCAGCAACCCGTACCCCGAACCCGGCACCTCCGTGTGCTGGACACCGCGCGGGTTGCTCACCTCAACGGTCAGATTCTCCTTGTCCACCGTGACATTCACGGTCACCACCACCCCGGGCGCATGCTTGGTGGCATTGGTCAGCGCCTCCTGAACCACCCGGTACGCCGCGCGCCCGGTCGCCGGTGAGACCTCGGGAACCGGATCGGGCAGCGTCAGATTCACCTTGAGCCCGGTGTCGACCGCATCGGCCACCAGCACCGGTACGGCGTCCAGCGCGGGAGCCACGTGTCCCGGCTCACCGGGCAGCTCGTCCCGCAGCACCTGGAGAATCTCCCGGAGCTCCGTGAGCGCCGCCGTACTGGTCTTGCGGATTACCTCCGCGACCTCTTCGGTCTGCTTGTCCGGAGCCGTCATCGTCAGCGCCCCCGACTGCAGGGCGATCGCGCTGACCCTGTGCGCCACGACATCGTGCATCTCGCGGGCGATCCGGCGACGTTCGGCGACGACCACGCGCTCGGAGCGCAGGTCCCGCTCGCGCTCAGCCTGCTCGGCACGTTCCCGCAGCGCAGTCAGGAGTGCGCGGCGCTGGTAGATCCAGAGCCCGACAAGCATCGGCACCAGGTCGAAGAACACGATGTAGCCGATGGATTCGGGAATGCTGATCTGGCGGTTCAACGGCCAGATCACCAGCACAGCAGCGCCGTACACGAACGAGACCGCGGTCTGCCAGTGCAGACCCTTGCGGCTGGCAACGGTGTACGCCGCGATCGTCACCTGCACGCTCGGCCACCACTGTGCCACCGGCGTGATCGCCATGAACAGCAACGGGAACCGCCGCCGGACGATCATCGCTGCGAACGGCACCGCGACGAGCGGGAACGTGTACCACTTCAGTTCCCTGTTCTTGGTGATCTCCAGCACCAGACCAGTTGCCACCAGCAACGCGAACAGGACGTCGAACGCCAGGATCCGGCGCTTACCGTCCCACCACGCGAGCCGCATACCTGAACCGTAGCGCCACCGACGTTCGGCCCAGCGTCTAACACCTTCGTACTACCGCAGATTGCGCTCCTCGGCCGATGCCTCCAGCACCCGTTCCCGAGATGCTGGAGGCATGCTCACCCTCATCGCACACACCACCAACTCGACCGACCAGATCTGGGGCTTCCTGGGCGGCGCGGGCATCATCGCCGTGCTGGCCGCCTACTTCCTGCTGGTGGTCGGCGCCTTCTTCAGCGCCCTGTTCTCCCCGGCTTCGGGCGGGATGAAGCTGGTCTGGATCGTCTTCATCGTGATCGCGCCGTTCATCGGCAGCCTGCTCTGGTTCATGGTCGGCAAACGCAACGCCCTGGAAGCCGCCTACCGTTAAGGCGTCTCGACGAACAGGATCACGTGCTGGTCCGAGCTCGGAACAGCACCCTGGACCACCCAGCTCGGTGGCGCGGAGGCAGACTCCTCGGACTTTTCACCGACCCGGTACTCGGCCGTGAAACCGCGCTCGGCGAGCTTGCCGAGGACGTAGCCGACGGTCCGGCCCTTGTAGTCGACACCCTCCAGAGCCTCACCCGGGCCGGTGATGTCGCCGGCGCTGGAGTAGGCCTCGCCGGGCTTGGCGGTGCGGCCGACGTACAGATCGGCCTGACCGCGGAAGCTCAGCGGGACGGTGAACTCCGGCACGCACGGGGATGCCGGGGTGCCCTTGCAGCCCTTGGGATAGCGGCCGGGGGTGATCTGCACAGGGTCGTCGGAGGTGCCCGACATGGCGATGTCCTGGCCGACGATCGACGGCGACACCGGCTGCAGCCGCAGGGTGATGTTGAGCCCGTGCTGCTTGAACTCCTCGTTGTACCGGGCAACATCCGCCTCCGGATCGAGGACGCGCACCTTCATCACGTCTCCTTCGGTGGTGAAGGACAGCGCCGCCCCGAGGGCCTGCGGTGGCTGGTTGTTGTCACCCGGCACGTGGACCACGAAGACCGTGATCGCGGCGACCGCGGCTGCGGCGGCGAGCACGGGCACGAGGCGACGCCGTACTGGGCGAGGGCTTTTGAGGGGCACCGGGGTCGCCGTGATGCCGCGGAGTAGATCGGCTCGGGTTTCCGGGGTGACCTGCGTGGCGGGGTCGGCGGTTGCGGTCGGGTCGAGGGTGCGGACGAAGTCCAGGGAATTGGTCATGACTTTGCTCCAGCCGGGGTGTTGTCCAGGAGGCGCACGAGCCGGCGGCGGGCGCGGTGCAGGCGGACCATGGCCGCGTTCCGCGAGCAACCGAGCGCGGCGGCGAGCTGGGTGGTGTCCAGGCCCTCCCAGGCAGCGAGGGAGAGCACTTCACGGTCGGTGTCCGACAACTGCTTGAAGACCTCGGCAGCCTCGACGGCTACCGGCTGAGGATCCGGTACGGCGGTGCGCAGGTCGTCGCGCAGCCGGTTGGCCAGGCCGTGCCGCCGGGACTCACCCCGGCGATGGTTGCTCAGGACACGCCGGGCGACGCCGTACAGCCAGGGCAGGATCTCCCCCTTCGGTACGTCGTCCAGCCGGCGCCACGCGACCAGGAACGTCTCGGCCACCAGGTCGGCCGCATCGGCGCGGATATCGAGCCTCCGCACGAAATACCGCAGTACGTCGTCGTGGTGGCACGTGAACAGCTCTTCGAAACGGACCAGCCGGGGGTCCGGCGGAGGCTCAGTCACACGCACAGCCCCCCTTGTGAGTAAGTGCGTCATACCCGGTTGATGTCCGGGTACGACGCGTTCTTACCTCATGGGTTGACGACGATGGGGGCGCCGTTGGAGACGAGGGACCAGTCGGTGGTGTGGAAGGCGGCCGGGTCGACCTCGCCGGTGGCGGTGACGTAGTCGATCATCAGCTGCCGGATCTCGACCTGGCGGTTGTAGACGACCGGCGCCTTCGAGACGTGCGGGAAGTTGCCGCCGCCGGACTGACGGTAGTTGTTCACCGCAACCACGAACTGCTGGTCGTCGGTGACCGCGACCCCGCCGTACTGGAGGTCGAGGATCCGGGAACCGGCCGCATTGGCGATGTCGATCTTGTAGGTGAGCGGCTTGGCCAGGCCGCCCATCACGTCGTAGTTGTAGTCCGGTGTCCCGGGCGGCGCGGTCGGGGTCGGGGCGTTGGTGACCTCGCTGGACGGGAACGGGCCGGGGCCGCTGACCTGCTTGTAGTACCGCGCGGAGAACTCCAGGTACGCCTTGATCTGGACGCCCGTCATCGTGACCCCGAGCAGGGTGTTGTCGAAGATGTAGAGCCCGGCCACGTCGCGCACCGAGACATCGCCGGCCGGGATCTTGGCTGCCCGGTTGAACGGCGCGGCGATCGCCAGCACCGGCAGATCCGCCTGCGGCGTACCGGCGAGGGCCTTCGAGACCGCGTCGGCCTGGACGAAGTTGATGAAGTCGAGGGCGGCGGTGTCCTCCCAGGGCGCGGTCGCCGCGGACATCGCCTCCTTGCAGGTGCCGATCTTCGAGTTCACGTAACCGACGACCTTGTCGTGGTCCTTCTGCAGGACGTCAACGACCTTCGGGTCGGCGGCGACGGTGTTCGCGTTCAGCACCTGGCTGTGCCGGCTGACGACCTTCCAGCACCCGCGGACGTGCTGCAGGTCGAGGTCGATCACGGACAGCCGCATCCCCCACTTGAGCGGCTCGGTCAGCACGACCTGCTCGCCGGTGACCTTGTTCGTCACCAGCCGCTCGGGGATCTCCTGGTGAGCGTGACCGACCAGGACCGCGTCGATGCCAGGCACGGTCTCGGCCATCAGGATCGACGCGTTCTCCGGGACCGGCAGGGCGTCGCCGTACGACGAAGAGGTTTCCATGCCGGAGTGCGCGGAGACGATCACCACGTCGGCACCAGCCTTGCGGACGCGCGGTACCCAGAGCTTGGCCAGCTCGACGATCCCGCCGAACTTGATCTTGTTCTCGACGACCGCCTTGTCCCAGATCGCGGTCCCGGGGTTCGTCAGGCCAAGAATACCGACCGTGATCGGTGCCCGGCCGGGAACGTGCACCTTCTTCAGCACGTACGGCGGGAAGACCGGCAGCCCCGTCGTCCAGTCCTGCGCGTTCGCCCCGAGCAGCGGGAACTTCAGCTGCTGCTGGAACCTGCGCAGGATGTCGAGGCCGTAGTTGAACTCGTGGTTGCCGAGCGCGGCGGCGTCGTACCCGATCGCGTTCATCGCGGCGGCCATCGGGTGGATGTGGCCGCCGGTGATGGGCTCGATCTTGGCGAAGTAGTACGACAGCGGGGTGCCCTGGATGGTGTCGCCGGCGTCCAGCAGCAGCGGTCGCGGGGCGTGCCGGTCCTTGGCGAGCTGCTCGCGGTAGGCGGTGACGAGCGTGGAGATCTTCGCCAGGCCGATGTCGTTGTGCGCGGAGTCGTCGTACTCGGCGTTCTTGAAGTAGTCCCAGTTGAAGACGTTGCCGTGCAGGTCCGTGGTGCCGAGCACACTCAGCCGCACGGTCTTGTCGTGGCCGTGTCCGCTACCCGCGTACGCCGGGGCTGCCTGGAAGCCGGCCGCCGCGAGCGCTGCCGCGCCACCGATCGCTGTCCGCCTCGTCATCGTGGTCCGCTCACCGCTGTCCGTCATTCGTCTGCCTCACGCATCGTCGGGTCTGGCCTCCGCCACCTTACGCGCGACACGCCCCCAGTCCCGATTCGGAAATGGCCCTTGCGCTGAGGAAAGATGCAGCCCATGACCAAGCCGCCCGGCAAGCTTCTGCCGTTGGTCGCCGCCCTGCTTTGCGGTGCCGTTCTCGCCCAGGCCGCCCAGCCTTCCGACGTACCCGTCACGGCGTCGTCGCCTGCCGTCCGCACGGTGGCCGCAGGCCCGTTGAGCGGGAGCCCGATCGCGGCCAAGCCGGCGCCGCCGGGGCCCAAGCGCCACGGGCAGTCGCCGCACACCAAGCAGCCCGCCGACGACTGGAACCTGACCAAACACGGCAAGGTGCTGTATCTCACCTTCGACGACGGCCCCCACCCCGGCTTCACTCCGAAGGTCCTGCAGATCCTGCGCAGGCACCACGCCAAGGCGACGTTCTTCGTACTCGGCGTCGAGGCCGCCAAGCGACCGGACCTGGTCGAGCAGACCCGCGCCGCCGGGCACCACATCGGCAACCACACGTGGGACCATCCGATGCTCACGAAGCTCCCAGCCGCCAAAATGCGCCAGGAGATCTTCTCCGGGGTGAAGTCGAAGTGCTTCCGCCCGCCGTTCCGCGACACCAACGCTTCGGTCGAGGCGACCGCCAAGGCCAACCACCAGCGCCAAGTCCTCTGGGACGTCGACACCTACGACTGGAAGAAGCCCGGCGCCGCCGCCATCGAGCACCGCATCCTGGCCGGCGCCTTCCCCGGCGCCATCGTCCTCCTGCACGACGGCGGCGGCAACCGCACCCAAACCCTCACCGCCCTAGACCGAGCCCTAACCAAACTCCACCGCCAGGGCTACACCTTCAAAGCCCTCCCCTGCTGATTCAGTGGCGGACGGCGGCGGTGCCGGCTGAGTAGTGCTGGAGGGCCTGGTCGATGACGTGGACCGGCTGGTCCAGGGCTTTGACGAGGAACATGCCGATCGGGTGCAGGAGCGGACTGGGCTTGACGACGGCGCGTACGGCGGGCTGGTCGAGACCCCGTACGCCGGCCGTCGTGGCGCCGACACCGGGTGCGAGGGCCAGCTCGAGCATGTACTGACCGAACAGCTTCTTCTGGCGGAAGCCGTGGACGGTCCCCCACGGGAGCATCACCGGGTAGCCGGCCCCGTCGCACGCGAGTTCGAGACCACGCTCGGACATCCGCATCGCGACCGGCTGGAGCGGGAAAGCGGCGTACCAGCGCTGGCGCTCGGCGTCGAGGCGGAGGGCGAATACGGTGCTGACCACCAGCGGCAGCATGGCCAGGATCAGCAGGACGGCGAACGGCCAGAGCCCCGAATACCGCAGCGTGATCAGCACGTAGACCGCACCAAGGATGCCGATGGTACCGATCGCCAGCGTCGCCCAGGCCCCCCGGCGCAACACCGTGCTGACAATCTCACGCCGCCGCATCACCGCCTGCCGGTCGACCCCGACGACGAACCCCGCCTCCTCGCTCATCCGGTAAGAATCCCATCCCGGAGGTCCGGCCGCCGACCCGGGCGGGTGTCACGACTCTTTGCGGCGGCCTGCCCAGGTCCACGCGTAGACGCCGTCGTCGACGCTGAGGCCGCCTTCACCCAACTCCAACGGGCGGAAGGTGTCGACCATGACGGCTAGTTCTTCGAAGCGTTCGGCGCCCAGGCTTGCCTCGATCGCGGCGGGTTGGGGTCCGTGGGCGTAGCCGCCGGGGTGGAGGGAGATCGAGCCCAGGGCGATGCCGGAGCCCTTGCGGGCCTCGTAGTCGCCGCCGCAGTAGAACATCACCTCGTCGGAGTCGACGTTCGAGTGGTAGTACGGCACCGGCACCGAGAGCGGGTGGTAGTCGACCTTCCGGGGCACGAAGTTGCAGATGACGAAGTTGTAGCCCTCGAACACCTGGTGCACGGGTGGCGGCTGGTGGATCCGCCCGGTGATCGGCTCGTAGTCGCTCACGTTGAACGTGTACGGGTACAGGCAGCCGTCCCAGCCGACCACGTCGAACGGATGCGTCGCGTACGTCATCCGGCTGCCCACGATCCCGCTCGGACCATGTCCGCGGTGCTTCACCAGCACCTCGACATCCGTCCCCTCGGCCGTGAACGGCTCGGTCGGCCCGTGCAGGTCTCGCTCGCAGTACGGCGAGTGCTCCAGGAACTGCCCGTACCGCGACAGGTACCGCTTCGGCGGCGCGATGTGCGAGTTCGCCTCGATGCAATAGGCGTGTACGCCGTTCGGCCCGGGCAGCCAGCGGTGTGTCGTGGCGCGGGGGATCAGCACGTAGTCGCCCTCGACCGCGTGCAGCACCCCGAACACGGTCTCGACCGTGGCCGTGCCCTTCTCGATGTACACGCACTCGTCGCCGATGGCGTTGCGATAGTACGGCGAGGGCTGCTCGGCAACGACGTACGAAATCCGTACGTCGCCGTTCCCCAGCACCAGCCGCCGCTGCTCGACCACATTGGTGGCAGACGTGTCACCGAACAGCTCATGAAGTTTCAGGTGCCGCGGCGTCAGCGGGTGGTTCGGAACCGTGGCCAGATCGGGCAGCTCCCAGATCTGGGAATCGACGATCGCCGACGGGACACCGGAGTGGTAGAGCAGCGACGAGTCCGACGAGAACCCCTCCTCGCCCATCAGCTCCTCGTAGTACAGACCACCGTCCGCGTTCCGGAACTGGGTGTGCCGCTTGGGCGGAATCTCCCCGACCTGCCGGTAGAACGTCATCTCTTCAGACTCCCGAGTACGATAATCGAACGCATGCGTCCGCTTACCGAAAGCATCCGTTAGGCTCGGAGCCATGTCAACCGTCCCTGCCCTGTACCGGCACCTGGTCGACGACGCGGCGATGTTCCCACCCGGCGAGCTCCCGCTGACCGAGGCCGTCACTGCCCACCACGCGCACCGCGCCGCGCCGTACGCCGAACTCGTCGGCACCTTCGTGTGTACCGACACCGACCTGATGAAGGTTGCCGAGGCGGCCGTGGACCCCCTTCGCGTCTCGGTCGTGGTCACCGGCGGCGCCGGCGCGATCGAGCCCGCGGTGATGTGGGCCCGCCGTTCCCCCGACGTCGAGCTGGCCGGCATCGAGGTGCGGCTGCGGCTGTCCGAGGACATGTCCTGGAACGCCGACCGCGTCGTCCGTATGTGCGACGAGTACCTGGACGACGAGCAGGCGTACATCGAGACCGGGATGGACGGCAACTGGGAGAGATCCCTCGACCTCATCGCCGAGCACGGGTACCACGCCAAGCTGCGCACCGGCGGCCTCGAGGCGGACCTGTTCCCGACCGAGCAGCAGGTCGCCGCTTACATCACGGCCTGCCTCGACCGCGAGGTCGCCTTCAAGTGCACGGCCGGTCTGCACAACGCCGTCCGGCACACCGCGTCGGACACCGGCTTCGAGCACCACGGTTTCCTGAACGTGCTGCTGGCGACCCGGGCCTCACTCGACGGCGCCGCGCCGGACGAGGTGGCCGCCGTACTGGCTTCGCGCGACGGTACGGCGCTCGCCGCGCAGGCGCGTGACCTGTCCGAGGCGCAGGCGACGGGGACCCGCCGGTGGTTCCACTCGTTCGGATCCTGCAGCATCGACGAGCCGCGCGCCGACCTGACCGCGCTGAACCTGATGGAGGGCCTGTGAGCTGGATCGACATCCCGGACGGATCGCCGTTCGGGCCGGACAACCTGCCGCTCGGCGTGTTCCGGCACGGTGACGAGGAGCCGCGGATCGGCGCCGCCATCGGCGACCAGATCATCGACCTCGCACCGGTCGCGTCCGCGCAGATGCTGGACGGCGCGCAGTTGTTCGCCCAGCCCACCCTGAACGGTTTCCTCGCGCTCGGCCGGCCGGCCTGGCGCGCGACCCGCGCCTGGCTGCTCGACCTGGTCAACGATCGCGACGCCGTCGAACCGCACCTGATCCCGCAGTCCGCGGTGACCATGCTGCTGCCGATCGAGGTCGGCGACTACGTCGACTTCTACGCCTCCGAGCAGCACGCGACGAACCTCGGCCGGCTCTTCCGCCCGGACGCCGAACCCCTGCTCCCCAACTGGAAACACCTCCCGGTCGGCTACCACGGCAGGGCCGGCACAGTCGTTGCCAGCGGCACCGATATCGTCCGCCCGTCGGGTCAGCGCAAGGCTCCCGACGCCGCAGCACCGACGTACGGGCCGTCCCAGCGCCTCGACATCGAGGTCGAGCTCGGCTACGTCGTCGGAACACCGTCCGCACTGGGGAAGCCGGTCTCGGTCGACGACTTCCGCGAGCACGTGTACGGCGTCGTCCTGGTGAACGACTGGTCCGCCCGGGACATCCAGGGCTGGGAGTACGTCCCGCTCGGCCCGTTCCTCGGCAAGTCGTTCGCCACCTCGATCTCCCCCTGGGTCGTCTCGCTGGACGCGCTCGAATCCGCGACAGTCGAGTTGCCGACCCAGGATCCGCCCGTGCTGCCCTATCTGGCCGGCAAGAGCCTGGTGAACTACGACATCACCTTCGAGGTCCGCATCAACGGCCACCTGGTGAGCACCCCGCCGTACCGCGACATCTACTGGTCACCCGCCCAGATGCTCGCCCACATGACCGTGAACGGCGCCTCCGTCCGCACCGGCGACCTCTACGCCTCCGGCACCGTCAGCGGCACCGAGCAGGACCAGCTCGGCTCCCTGATCGAGCTCACCAAAGCCGGCCGCGAACCGATCACTGTCGACGGCAAGGACTACACCTTCCTTCAGGACGGTGACGAGGTCACCATCACCGCCCGCGCCGGCACGATCGGCCTCGGCGAGGTCACTGGACGGATCACCCCGGCGGTCAGTTGAGCAGCAACAACGTGTCCCACTCGCTGCGGGGATCCGCGTTGCGCGCATAGGAATCCAGCGCCAGCGCGATCCCAGCGGCACCCTCCAGGAGCCCCGGCAGATCGAGCCACAGCTCGGCCATCGGTTGGTAGTAGCGATAGCCGAACGGCGTGTCCGGGTTGTACGCCGTGATCAGCCGCTCGGCAATGGTCTCGGTGACCGCGGTGAACTCGCCGGGATGCCGACGATCCAGGCCGGCAAACATGTGCAGCAGGCCGGACCAGCCGTGACACAAGGCCTCATCGGTCACCGCCCAGTCGTCCATCGGCCGCGCGACGAGCGACCGGACGGCGTCCAGCCCGGCCGACTCCCACTCCGGGCGATTCAAGGCCTTGGTCGCGAGTTCGAGCGACCTGGCGATACCCGGCGCTCCGTAGCACCAGGACGCCCGGGCCGGCTTCGGTTGCTGCACCCGGTTGACGTAGTAGTCCAGGTTGATGTGGCCGGTCCAGTAGGGGCCGAAGGCATCGACCTCCTGCCACTCGACCAGCCAGTCGGCCATCGCCGCGATCGCTTCGGCCTGACCCGGGACCCGGACATCGGCAGTCCAGGCCAGGGCGAGCAGACCGAGCGGGCCGGGGATGCCGTGCGCGAGGCCGAAGTTCAGCTGCCCGTGCTCGAACCCTGCACCCACCACGGTCTTCGAGGTCGCGTCGTACCACCAGCCCGGGACCTTCACCCCGGCGACCTCGACCGGTTCGGTCAACGTGACCAAGGCCTTGAGTACGTCGGGCAGCGCGTCCGAACCGCGGTGCAGCAGATAGCGGCCGATGCCGGTGAGGCCGCCGATCAGATCGACCACGCCGGCGGTGGTCGGCCGGCCCGCGCCACGTGCCGCCGCGTGGGCGGCGATCAGGTACCGCGCTTGCTCGGCCGCCCGCGCGTCGAGTCGCGCCAGCAACGGCTCATAGGCGCCGCCCGCGATGCGTGCCGCGGAGACCAGAGACCCGAGTCCCTCGAACGGTCCGTCAAGCGGCAACTGCGCACACGCATCCATGGTCAGCCGAAGGTAGCGATGCGCATCCTCGGCCTGCCCGAGTTCACTGAACAGGATCGCCAGCGCGCCCGGTCCACGCGACAACGTCGGCGGATCCCACGGCGGGCAAGGAACATTGCCGATCTCGACCTCGGTGCCGTTGGCAACTGTTGCCGCGATCACCCGATCGGGATCCCGGAGCCGGTCGGCCAGCTCGGCGGCGATACCTGCCGCGCGTTCCCGGGTCATCGATGCTCCCTCCGCCCAACCTGCCGACGGACCGCCGCTCGCAGCAGCCCGTACGCACGGTGCTCAGCGGCCCGATCGGTCCCGAGCAACCGATTGGCGTGCAGATGGAGGACCGCGCCGATCGCCTGATGCTGTACGTCGTTCGTGCCGATTCCGATCAGTTCGCCGTACTCGCGGGCGGCCGCTCGTCGCGGTGTCCACAGCGGTACGACGTCGGCCGGCGGCTCGTCGATGACCGGCATCGCCGCCTTCCGGTGTGCCGGTGGGACGTCGTTCGACAAGGCGATCGGGAACGCGTTCAGGACCCAGTGCTGCCAGTCCCAGTCACCGAGGGAGGCGAGCAGATCGGCCTGGTTCGCCGCGACCAGCGTCTCGATCGGTAGGTCGAGCCGGCGGACCGCCCGGAGCTGGAGCTGACCGATCACGGCCGCACTGTCGGCCTGGAACAGACGCTCGGCGGGCCGCATGGCATCCGGACCGCCGTACCGGGCGACCTCGGGCTCGTACTCGTCCAGGACCAGCGAGCGCAGCGCACCCGCGGCCGCCGCTTCCTCGGCCCAGTCGTTGAGCACCGGCAGCACCTCGGCGCCATGGAAACGCAACCGGAGGTGTGCGTCAGGATCCTTGTAGCGAAGGAAGAACCAGCTATCGACACCACCAGGCAGCCGTCGGAGCAGGGCGTGGACCTGCTTGGCGAGCAACCCGTCATGACTGTCGGGTTGCGCGTAGACCTTGGCCGAGATCCACTCGCCACCCGGCCGATGCCGCTTGCCGGTGGTCGTCTGCCACGCCCTCGTCCGCGGTACGGCGGGGCGCGGAGCGCGCGCAACGACCGGTACGACGAGCTCGTTCGCATGACCCGCGGTGACGCCGAAGCCGCCGTACTCGAGTGGTGACTCGGTGATGATCCGGGTGCGCTTGAGTTCGTCCTCGAAGATCCGGCGGTGGATCGGCGACCGGAGATCCAGGTCGAGGTGGTTGTCGCCGCTGGTGATCCGGACGAGGTCCGGCACCTGCTGCCGGGTCCGCCAGCGGTCGAGTCCGGATCCGGTGAGTCCCCGCGGCACCCGCCAGCGGGCCGGTGCCAGGACAGTGCGGCCGTAGCTGACCCGTGGCAGTCGCGCGAGGGCGTCAAGGCGTCCCCATTGCCATGGGGTCCACAAGCGTCGACCGGCCAGCGCGACTCCGGCGACGAAGCGGGCCGCGTTCGGTGCGGCGGTGGCCATGTTGATCATGTGTGGCCGGATGACAGTGATCTCCCGATCGATGCCCTCGGCCACCAAGTAGAACCGCTCGCCGGTACTGCCGACCCGCACCTGGTCGATCCCCAGCGCACCTTCGGCGAACGTCCCGACCGACAGCGCGGGCAAGAGCCGCGGCACCCTCAGTACGTTGCCGAACCTCGGGTCGGCCGGCTGGAACTCCAGCTGGAACGGAACCGGGGCGTCCTGGTCAGCCGCCACGAGCTCTTGCAGCTCGGCCGTCAGGTCCAGCATGTCGGCGAACCGGCCGGACATGGCCCCGGCACTCACCGCGCCTGCTCCGGCGCCGCAGACGAGTAGGTAGTCACCCCGCGCGGCCGCGTCCGGTGACTCGGCCAGAACCTGCATACACAGGTCGAGCGAATCCGGCGGTGTGTCGTCCTGTTCACCGGCGAGCTGGTCGATCATGGCGTCGTCGAGCTCCAGCTCCCATCCGTCGAGCTCTGCGACCCACTCCCCCAGGAGCTCGTCCCGCCAGGCCGGGTAGGGATTCCCCGGCATCGGGATCTTGTTCCGCTCGGTCGGCGGCTGCCGATACTCCGACGGTGCACCGAGCCCGAGATGCGGATCGAGCAACTGCCGAACCGGTACGACGCGATCCACGCCGTACCGCTCGAGGAACTCCTGGTGGAACGCTTTGAGGTTCGGCAGCGCCTCACCGTGGGGCGCCAGCCGCCAGAGCACTTCGGCGATCCGGGCCGCGTCGTCGGCAATCGCCGCCGGCAGGACGACGTCTGCGTCCATCCGCAGATCCACCTGCACCGGGGGCCGCTCGCTCGGTACGAGCTCACGCATCGCGGTGACGAGCTCGCCGAAGCTGCCGTGACCTTCGGCGTACGCGGTCAGCTGACGAGCGGCAGGGCGGAGCCGATCGTCATCGAGCCGGTCGGCCAGCTCACCGAGGGTCAGTCCGGTGAGGTCGGTCAGCAGGATCTCGCGGTCGATCAGGCCGCCCAGCAGCGTGTCCACGTGCTGTGGCGTGGCCTCGGGGATGTCGCGCAACAGCAGCGCGTGTAGTTCGGCGTACTTGATCGGCTGTTGGGCCGCGGCGAGGACAGCCTGGACGGCTGCGCCGTTGGCGATCGAGAGGGCACGGCCCGAGGTAGTGCCGGCGTCGAGTTTGCGCAGATACGGGAGGACGACTCGGTCACCGCGGACCTCGACGAGGTTGCTCACCACCACGCGCAGCGTCTGCCGGTTGGCCGGCTCCCGGCACAGGTCGCGGACCAGCAGGTGCAGCCAGCCCGCGTCCGCGTGTGCGACGCGCTGATGCGCCGTACCGATGCGAACCTTGGCGTCGTCCTCCAGGGTGACTCGCGTGACGCCGGCCAGCAGTCCGAACGGCGTCGGACGCCCGCCGGCCCGGAGTTGGTAGCGGCTCACAGCCAGCAGGACACGCTCGAGCTTCGCGCGGTCGAGGTCGTCGATCCGGTCCAGGCTCGCGGCCAGCGAGGCGCTGGAGACGGCGATCGCCTCGGTCAGCAAGGGATCGGCGGCCAGCGCGCGAATGGCGTGCCGCAGCTCGTCGAGGCTGGTGGGATCAGCATCGGCGACAGCGCCGCGGCGGGTGGCCGACAGGCGGAGGACAGCGGGTCGCCCGGCCCGGAACAGTCCCGGACCGGGCGTGCGCTCGGTCAGCGTGCGCCTGTCAGCAGCACAGCCAGCATGCGGCGATGCCGACCGGATAGGTGTTCACGGTGCCCGGCGTGAGACTGCACTTCTCGTCCACCTGCTGGGCCTCATCGGGGCCGACCGGCTCGTGGCGGGTCGGGTCGGACACCGGGATGACATCGATGTCCAGGTCGAACGCAGTGGGGGTCATGAATGGTCTGCCTTTCGCTCAGGGATCGCCTTTGCTACAGGGGGAAGTCAGTCCAGCACTGTCGGTTGTTTGAAAGCAACACCTAACACCTGCACAACGGTGCCTTTTCACCATCTCGCCACTACCCACTGCTTTGTTCATTAGTGTTCGTTTCTCTTGACTAGTTAGCGCTTACGTGCGAACTTTCTGCGCATGAAACGTTCAGTGGGGTGTGCGGTGGTCCTCGTCGCTGGGGTCCTGACGGTCCCGACGGGGGCCCAGGCAGCGAGTGACCTGACGCTGCGGTCGCCGGAGTTGACGGTCACGGTGGGAGCTGATTTCCCGCGCGTGATCAAGTACGTCGAGAACGCGTCCGGCCAGGCGTTGGCCGGGCGCGCCGAGGCCTTGTCGGCGGTCACGATCGACGGGGTCGCGCGCACCGCGCACCTCGCCGCGGCGCCGACGGTCAGTGGCGGCACGGCGTCGTACAAGCTGGCGTTCGACGCGCTGCCGGGGGTTGAGCTGGACGCGAGTCTGAGCCTGGCCGGTCGGGTCACGACGTTCCGTATCGACGCTGTTCGTGACACCGAGAGCAGCCGCGTCCACACCATCGACATCCCGGACCACGACCTGGTCTCGGTGGCGAGTACGGATGCCGGGGCGACGACAGCGTTCACCACGCTGGACCCGGACTCGACGCGGACCGCGGACAAGATCACGCCGGTCACCGGTACGACGCCAGCCGATGCAGCGGCGGTCGGAGCGACGTACGCGTTCGTGAACACCAGTGGACTGGCCGCGGGGATCGAGTCGAACTCGGTCTACGACAAGCCGTCCGGGCAGTCGGTCGACGACGGGGCGCGGCTCTGGCATCGCGCGCGGAAGGGGACCGACGGGAGCACCCGGGTCGGCGTGTGGAGTGGTCAATGGACCTACCGCGCGGACACGTCGCCGTACACGGAGCCGTTGCCGTGGGCAAAGGTCGTGGTGACTCCGGATGCGAACAAGGACAAGGTCGTTGACTGGCAGGACGGTGCGCTCGCGTTCCGCTCGATCATGACCGAGCCGAAGGGCGGCGATCAGGTCAAGGACCGGGTGATCACGCACATCCCGTTCAACTTCGCGAGCCAGGCGACCCATCCGTTCCTGCGCACGCTGGACGATGTCAAGCGGATCTCGCTGGCCACCGACGGGCTCGGACAGATGGCGATCCTGAAGGGCTACGGCTCCGAGGGACACGACTCCGCGCACCCCGACTACGGCGGCAACTACAACCTCCGTGCGGGTGGGCTCGCCGACCTGAACACCCTGCTGAAGAAGGGCAAGAGCTGGAATGCCGGCTTCGGCGTGCACGTGAACGCGACCGAGTCGTACCCGGAGGCGAACGCCTTCAGCGAGGACCTGGTCGACAAGAACGCCAAGGGCTGGAACTGGCTGAACCAGAGCTACTACATCAAGCAACGACCAGACCTTGCCTCGGGCAACATCGTCAAGCGGTTCCAGCAACTGCGCGATGAGACCGACAAGAACCTCCAAGAGCTCTACATCGACGTCTACTACCAATCCGGCTGGCTCGCCGACGGTCTGACCCGGCAGCTCGGAGATCAGGGATGGCAGATCGCGACCGAGTGGGCCGATCGGCACGAGCGCACCTCGTTGTGGTCGCACTGGGCCACCGATCTCGACTACGGCGGCGCGACCAACAAGGGCCTGAACTCGCAGATCATCCGGTTCGTCCGCAACCACGAGAAGGACGTCTGGAACAACGACCCGATCCTGGGCCAGGCGAGCCTGGTCGAGTTCGAGGGCTGGACCGGTGAGGTCGACTGGAACAAGTTCTACGCCAACATCTGGCAGAAGAACCTGCCGACGAAGTTCCTGCAGCAGCAGAAGATCAGCGACTGGAATCCCGGCGAGATCAGTTTCACCGGCGGCGTCCGTGGCACGGTTGCCGACGGCAAGCGCACTCTGTACGTCGGGAATGCGAAGGTGCTCGACGGTGACAAGTACCTGCTGCCCTGGGACGGGAACAAGAAGCTCTACCACTACAACCCGACCGGCGGCAGCACGACCTGGCAGGTCCCCTCGGCCCTGGCATGGGCCCCGAAGTTCGGCGTCTACAAGCTGACCGACGCCGGTCGCGTCCAGGTCGGCACAGTGCCGGTACGGCGTGGCTCCGTCACGCTGAACGCGGTCGCCGGCCAGCCGTACGTGCTGTACCCGATCGCCGCGCCTGCTGCGAAACCGGCGTACTGGGGTGATGGCACCCATCTGCAGGACCCGGGCTTCAACGCCGGCAACCTGCAAGCCTGGAACGCTTCTGGCGGTGCGACCATCGACACGCTGCCGAACGGGCAGCATGTTGCCTCGCTCGGCACACGTTCCTCGTCGGTGCGGCAGCAGATCACCGGTCTGACTGCTGGCAAGACTTACAGCACGTCGGCGTGGATCGAGGTCGAACCGGGCAAGTCCCGCCCGACCACGATCACTGTGGACGGTGTTCGCAATGTGGTGGTTCGGTCGACTGCAAAGAACCAGGTCGCTTCGGACGACAAGCACGGGGCCTACTACCAACGGGCGCGGGTTGTGTTCACCGCCAAGGGTTCGACGGCTTCGTTGAGCATCACCGCCGCAGCCGGTGCGGCGAAGGTGCGGATCGACGACGTGCGGGTGGTCGAGACGACGAAGACCACCACGGAAGGCTTCGAGAACGTCGATCAGGGCTGGGGACCGTTCGTGAAGGGTGACGCCGGTGGCGTGACCGATCCGCGCACCGTGCTCGCCCGCAAGCACGCGCCGTACACGCAGGCCGGCTGGAACGGGAAGCTGGTCGACGACGTACTGGATGGCGAGTGGTCGCTCAAGTCGCACGAGGAGAACGAGGGCCTCGTCTACCGGACAGTGCCGTGGACGGTGAACTTCCAGCCGGGGCACAAGTACAAGGTCAGCTTCGACTACGCGAGTGGTCGGGCCGGGCAGTACGCCTGGGTGCATGGTGTGGATCGGCCGGATGCTGTTGAAATCAAGGCGATCCCGATCGGTGAGCAGCGGACGAAGGCGACGTTCGGGCAAGAGTTCGTGGCCGGGTGTGGCGGCGACAACTGGGTCGGGCTGCGCAAGCTCAGCGACGGCGGCAACCAGACCGACTTCATCATGGACAACTTCGCGATCACCGACCTCGGTGCGACCTCCGAGCCGGCCGACTGCACGTCGGTCGCGGTGACCGGGACGAGCGGCCTGGTCTCCGGTGAGGCGAACACGATCACGACCTCGTTCACCAACAACGATGTCGTGGCCGCGGCCGACATCACGCTCGGCCTGACCGGGCCGGCAGGGTGGACGATCGCGGCGACCTCACCGGCGACGTACAGCTCGGTTGCCGCCGGGGCCACCGTGAAGACGACGTGGGATGTCACTCCGCCGGCGGGAACGGCCGAAGGAAAGTACGTGCTGACGGCAACGGGTGGCCGGTCCGTGACGACCGCGGAGGCAACAGTGCTGCCGCCGGGGATCGTGCCGCAGTCCCGGATCAAGGTCGCCGACGTGAGCAGTGAGGACAGCGGAACCGGCGGTGCGGCGACCGCTGCGCTGGACGGGAATCCCAGCACCCTTTGGCATTCCGCGTGGTCCGAGGTGAGCACGCCGGCGACCTTCCCGCATCACCTCACGCTCGACCTCGGGTCGACGTACCAGGTGAACGGTTTGGGCTACCTGCCCCGGCAGTCGGGGACGAACGGCATGTTCAAGGGCTACGAGATCTATGTGAGTGCGGACGGACAGAGCTGGGGCTCGCCGGTCGCGACCGGGCAGTTCCCGACTCCACAGCGGTGCAGCGGGTCGACTTCACGGCTGTCGCCGGCCGCTACGTGAAGTTCGTCGGAACGAGTTCCTTGAATGGGGCAGTCTTCGGATCGGCCGCCGAGCTGAACGTCTACGGCACGCGGTAGGCGACAAACAAGCGGCGCCTGGCTTCTCCCCGAGGGGAGCCAGGCGCCGCTGGTGTTTTCAGATCACTTGGTGATGGTGACGGAGACCGGGGCGCTGGCGGTCTTCGCGGCGACGACGCGGAACTTGTTGACGCCGACGCGGCCGCTCTGGACCCACACCGAGTAGGTGGACTTCGAGGTCACCTTGGTGGTGGCGGGGAAGTTGACCCACTTGTTGTTCTCGAGCCGCTGCACCTGGACGACCGTGCCCTTGGCGATCCCGGTGGTCTTGCCGGTGAACGAAACCTTGGCCCACGCCTTGGCGGTGGTCTTGTCGGCCTTGATGGTGACGGACTTGGCCACGGCCGGCTGGGTGACTGCGACCGGCTTGGTGTCCGCGGCGTTGGCCTGCAGCGCGCCGGCGACCCCGAATCCGGTGGCGGCGAGAGCGATACCCGCGACGGCGGCGGCGGTACGACGGACGAACTGCGAACGGTTGCGCATGATGTTTGTTTTCCCCTCGTTGTCCAGGCCCTCGGTGAGCCTTTCACCAGAGGAGACGCCCGGACTCCGCAAGAGGTTGTGTTAAGACTTCGTCACAGGTCCTTCTCCAACGCAGGAAGGACAAGCCGAGCCAGCGCTCCGCCGTCCGGCGCGGTACCGAACGTGAGCTCGGCGCCGAGCACCTTGGCATGGCCGGCCGCGATGGTGAGACCGAGACCATGGCCGACACCACGCTCGGCCATCCCGGAGCGGAACCGGCGGGGGCCCTCGGCAATCAGTTCCTCGGGGTAGCCGTTGCCGTGGTCAACGACCTCGACGATCCGGCCGGTGACCGTCACCTCGATCGGTGGGCGGCCGTGGCGCAACCCGTTGACGATCAGATTCGCCAGGATGCGTTCGATCCGGCGGGAATCGGTCGAGACTGTTTCGTCCTTCCCGTTCACCTGTACGACGACGCTGTCCGGAGCGAGCGACTGCTGCATCCGCAACCGGGCGACCGCGGACCCGACGAACGCCCCGAGTCCGACGAGCTCCAGATCAGCCTGCTCCACGCCCGAGTCGAACCGGGCGATCTCCAGCAGATCCTCGACCAGCCGGCGCAGCACCTTCGCCCGGTCCCGGACCAGCTCACTGGGCCGGCCGGGTGGCAGCAACTCGGCCGCAGTCGTCAGCCCTGTGACCGGCGTACGGAGATCGTGGGCAACGTCGGCGGTGAACCGGCGCTCCGCCTCCAGCTGACCGC
The DNA here is from genome assembly GCF_042262745.1 of Kribbella sp. NPDC056345. Classification (NCBI taxonomy): domain Bacteria; kingdom Bacillati; phylum Actinomycetota; class Actinomycetes; order Propionibacteriales; family Kribbellaceae; genus Kribbella; species Kribbella sp. NPDC056345. Next base: position 841,301 of record NZ_JBHJQQ010000001.1, read on the forward strand.
GCAGCGAGCTGGCCATCGTGTCCAGGGCCGCGGCCAGGGACGACACCTCGTCCTTCCCCTTGCCGACCGCCTCGGTCGCCGACGCGTCCAGATCACCGGCGGCGATCCGGCGCGCCGTACTGGCGACGGCCACGATCCGTTTGGACAGGCCGCCGGCCAGGATCACGCTGACCAGCGCGACCAGGCCGACGGTGCCGAGACCGCCGACGATCAGCGCCTGCTGCAGCGCCCGCATCGAGTCGTCGGTGGTCTCGTAGTCCTGCACGATCGAGAGGATCTTGCCGTCCTTGACCGTCACCGCCGCCCACATTTTCGCGTTCGGCGAACCGGTCTTGAACGTCGCCCGCTTCCCCTCCAGCACCGCCGACCGCAACTGCGCCGGCAACTGAGGATCGTCCACCTTCGACCCGAAGACCGGGATCTCGGTCTGGTCGTAGCTCTGCGCCGCGAGCTGCAGCCGCTCGTCGGCGAAACTCCGTGTCCGGTCCAGGCGCGCCGACTGGGCCTGCGTGTACACCGCCACGCAGAGCACCAGAATCGCCAGCGCCGAGACCAGCAGGAAGATGAGCCCGAGTTTGCCCCTCAGGCCCATGTCACGCCCTGAGCTTGTATCCGAATCCGCGGACCGTCTCGATGCGGTCGGCACCGATTTTGGTCCGCAGACGCTGCAGGTGGACATCGACGAGGCGGCCGTCGCCACCCCACTCGTAGTCCCACACCCGCTGCAGCAGCGTGGACCGGCTGAGCACCACACCCGGGTTGTTCGCGAACTCGATCAGCAACTTGAGCTCGGTCGGCGTCAACTGGACGGTCGCGCCACTGCGGCGTACCTCCAAAGCCTCCCGATCCAGCTCGAGGTCGCCGAACGACTCCACACCGGAGCCCGCGGCCGGAGCCGGGCGCTCGGGGTCGGAGACCGCCCGCCGCAGCACCGCCCGCAGGCGGGCCACCAGGACCTGGGTGTCGAACGGCTTGGTGACGTAGTCGTCGGCACCCGCCTCGAGCCCGAGTACGACGTCCAGCGCGTCACCGCGCGCGGACACCATCACGATCGGGACCGTACTCGTCTCCCGGATCCGGCGGCACACCGAGATCCCGTCCAGCCCGGGCAGCATGATGTCCAGCATCACCACATCGGGATGGATCTTCTCGAACCGCTCGATCGCCTCCAGGCCGTCCTCGGCCGTGGTGACGTCGTAGCCGTGCCGCTCGAGGGTCAACTGTGTCGCCTCACGGATCACCGCGTCGTCCTCGACCATGAGAATGCGCGCTGCCGGTTCTTCCGGTACCACCGAACTTCAGTCTCCCTTTTGGTCCGTCGAGCTCACCATGGTCATCTGCCGACCGTCCCAACGGTAGACCTCGACCTTGCCCTCGGAGGGGCAGCAGGGCTTGTCATTCGGCTGGAAGATTTCGGATGCGACCACCAGGTCGCCCTGGGGATTAGCGTTGATCGTCGGCTGATCCACCTTCAGGGTCCAGACCCGCCGAGGGCCAGCCGGTTCGAGCGCCATCAGGAAGGCGCCGAACACGAACTTTTCCAGGGTGTGGATGTAGACGACCTGCTGGTGAACACCGTTGTGCATAACATCAACGGTCGGACCAGGCCCGAGGCAACGCGAAATCACTGTGCATTTCACCAGAATCGCCCGCGAGTGGCTGTCGAGCCCCTTGTCGGCGAGCAATCTGGTCCGGATCTCGGTCAGCGGAGCGGGCGGTACCGGCTTCGCGCGCACGCTGGGAGAGGTGGTCGCTGACGGCGCAGCCACCCGCGGGCTCACCGAAGTCCCATCGGCCGGCTCGGCGCCTTCGACCCGCAGGCCGCTGCCGTTCCCGCAGCCGGACAGGACGGCCAGTGCCACCACGGCCGCGACGGCAGGGGCGAGCAGGCGCTGCATACGCATAGGGCGCCTCCTACCCTGCCTCATCGATTCCCCCGGGAGATTCAGACAACTACCTTCCATAGTGCTGGGCTCACGTCACATTCGACGGCCATGGACGTCGAATGGCCCCGGCAGTTCCGTTGCGGTTGGGTCACAGCCCTCAGCTCTCCACCACTTTGCCGGGATTGAGCAGGTTTTGCGGGTCGAGCGCGGCCTTGATCGCGCGGTGCACGTCGACCGCGACCGGACCGATCTCCTCGGCCAGCCAGGCTCGTTTCAGTACGCCGACGCCGTGCTCACCGGTGATAGTGCCACCCAGCTCAAGCCCCACCTCCATGATCCGGTCAAACGCTTGTTGCGCCCGCTCGGCCTGGCCTGGGTCGGTCGGATCGAAGACCACCGTCGGGTGCATGTTGCCGTCACCAGCATGCCCCAGGACACCGACAGTAATGTCGAGCTCGGTGGCCAGGGCCTCGACCGCACCGATGAAGTCGGCCAGCCGGGACCGCGGAACGCAGACGTCGTCGATCATCGTCGTACCGAGCTGATCGAGCGCGACCAGCGCGGCCCGCCGGGCCTCCAGCAGCAGCTCGCCTTCGGCCGGGTCGTCCGCCTCGATGCACTCGATCGCACCGTTGTCGCGGCAGAGCTTGGCCACCGCGGCGACATCGGCCGCGCCCGCCTCACCACCTGCGTCGGACTGGGCGATCAGCATCGCGGCCGCCTCGGTCGGCAGATCCATCCGCTTGTACGAGTTCACCGCGGCGATGGTCGTCCGGTCCATGATCTCCAGCAGGCTCAGCGAGACCCCGCTGCGGATGATCTCCACGATCGCCTCGCCGGCCGCGACGCCGCTGCTGAACAATGCCGCCATCGTCCGCGGGCGGGCAGTCTCCGGACGCAGCGCCAGGGTCGCCTCGGTGATGATGCCGAGCGTCCCCTCGCTGCCGACGATCAGCTTGGTCAGGTCGTACCCCGCGACACCCTTGACGGTCTTCCGGCCGGTGCGCAGGATCCGGCCGTCCGCCAGCACCACCTCGAGACCGAGTACGTAGTCGGTGGTGACGCCGTACTTGACGCAGCACAGACCGCCCGAGTTCGTGGAGAGGTTGCCGCCGATCGAGCAGAACTCCCAGCTGGACGGATCCGGCGGGTAGAACAGCCCCTGCTCGGCCACCGCCCGGGACAGTACGGCGTTGAACACGCCCGGCTGGGTGACGACGTACCGGTCGATGGGCTCGATCGCGAGGATCTTGTCCATCTTCTCCAGCGAGATCACGATGCAGCCGTCGAGGGCGTTCGCCGCACCCGACAGCCCCGATCGCGCTCCTTGCGGGACCACCGGAACGCCGGCGGCGGCGGCGACTTTGACCGCTGCCTGGACATGCGCGGTCTCCCGGGCCAGGACTACAGCGATCGGCATCCCGGCCGGGCAGAACATGGCCCGGTCGTACCGGTAGCTCTCCATCCGGTCCGGATCGGTCACCAGCGCCTCGGGCGGCAACACCCGCCGCAGCTCCTCGAGCACCTCACTCATACTGCGAGCCTAAGTGGTCCGAGTGCCGTGGCGGGTGGGTTGCCGTGTCCTGATTTTCAGCGGGCCTTGGCGGTGGCGTTCTCCGAGATCTCCTCGTAGCCGCCGCCGTAGTTGTGATACTCGCGCCCGATGGCGGCGAAACTGATGTTGTTGTTGGTGGCCCGCACCTTGGGCGTGCGACAGGTGCGCTGGCCCTGGACGATCTGGCCGTTGCCACCACTGCTGTTGCAGCTGAGCACGCGGCCGTTGTTGGAGCCGCCGTACTGCACCAGGAACGCGTTGGCCCTGGCGTTGGCGGGCAGTCGTGAATCCATCACGACCTCGGCCCAGTACTGCGAGCAGTTGTCGCGCATCAACCGGACCGAGCCCCAGCTCGGCGGACGGTGATCACGCAGCATCTGCGCGGACGAAATGGATCGTGCACCCGAACAAGCAGCGGCTTCGGCTGCCTGGGCCGGCGCCACGGCGAGCGCGATCGCGCCCACCCCGGCCAGGCCGGCGGTGCTGAGCAGAATGCCCAGAGTCCTCATGATGAAACCCTTCCTGAACACACGCCCCGACGCGCGTTCAGGAACGCACACTACGCCAACAACCCCTGCCTCAACAGTCATTCCGGTAATCGGACGGCGACACGCCGTACACGCGGTGTTTCGCCGCCGCCCGTTGCCAGTGGCAAGCGATTACAGGTTGCCGCGACGCTCCTGCTCGCGCTCGATCGCCTCGAACAGGGCCTTGAAGTTGCCCTTGCCGAAGCCCAGCGAGCCGTGCCGCTCGATCAGTTCGTAGAAGACCGTCGGCCGGTCGCCGAGCGGCTTCATGAAGATCTGCAGCAGGTACCCGTCCTCGTCGCGGTCGACCAGGATCTTGCGCTTCTGCAGTTCCTCGATCGGCGCCCGCACGTGACCGATCCGCTCGCGCAGCGCCGGGTCCTCGTAGTACGAGTCCGGCGTGGCCAGGAACTCGACGCCGTTGGCCCGCATGATGTCCACGGTGCGCAGGATGTCGTTGGTGGCCAGGGCGATGTGCTGCGCGCCGGGGCCGTCGTAGAACTCCAGGAACTCGTCGATCTGCGACTTCTTCTTCGCGATGGCCGGCTCGTTCAGCGGGAACTTGACCCGGTGGTTGCCGTTGGCCACCACCTTGCTCATCAGCGCCGAGTAGTCGGTGGCGATGTCGTCGCCGACGAACTCGGCCATGTTCACGAAGCCCATCACCTTGTTGTAGAAGGTGACCCACTCGTCCATCAGGCCGAGCTCGACATTGCCGACCACGTGGTCGATGGCCTGGAACAACCGCTTCGGGTGGCCCTCCGGGCGCTGCACCTGGGTCTCGGCCGCGACGAACCCGGGCAGGTACGGGCCGTGGTAGTTGCTGCGGTCGATCAGCGTGTGCCGGGTGTCGCCGTACGCCGCGATGGCCGCCCGGCGGACCGTGCCGTGCTCGTCGCTGATGTCGTTCGGCTCCTCGAGCACGGTCGCACCCTGCTCGCGGGCGTGCTTGATGCACTTGTCCACGTCCGGCACCTCGAGCGCGATGTCGGAGACACCGTCACCGTGCTTGCGGTGGTGGTCGTTCAGCGGGCTGTCCGGGGCGACGCCGCCGGTGATGACGAACCGGCCCGATCCGGCCTTGAGCACGAACGCCTTGTGGTCCTTGTTGCCGTGCTCCGGACCGGAGTAGGCGACCAGGTCCATCCCGAAGGCGAGCTGGTAGTACTTCGCGGTCTGGGTGGCGTTGCCGACGACGAACACCACGGCGTCCATCGCGGTCACCGGGAACGGGTCGGTGCTCTCGTCGTACGGCACCAGGCCGACGAGCTGCTTGAGCTGGTCGAGGTCGAGATCGGCGTCGAGCTCTGCGGGGGTGAGGTCGGTGCTGGTCATCGGTGGCTCCTCCAGAATCGGATCAGTACGCCGAGCCTGGTAGTCGGCATGCAGGTTGCGCAACAGTTCCTTGTTTCACTGGTCAGTTTGCGCAGTATGCTGGTGACTCTGCTGGACTATTTGGTCAGTCTGACCATCGCGGGAGGCGTCATGTCGGTGGATGCACTGGATGCCCGGATCCTGGAGCTGTTCGCGGCCGAGCCACGGGTCGGCGTACTGGAGGCGTCCCGCCGGCTCGGCGTCGCCCGCGGTACCGTCCAGGCCCGCCTCGACCACCTGCACCGCGACGGCGTCGTCCGCGGCTGGGGCCCCGACATCGACACCACCGCCATCGGCTACCCGGTGACCGCCTTCGCCACCCTCCAGATCGAGCAAGGCTCCGGCCACGCCGGCGTCGCCGCCGCCCTCGCCCGCATCCCCGAAGTCCTCGAGGTCCACACCATCACCGGCGCCGAGGACCTCTGGTGCCGCATCGTCGCCCGCTCCAACGCCGACCTCCAACGAGTCATCGACCAGGTCGTCAAAGTCCGCGGCATCCAACGAGCCAGCACCGTCATCGCCCTGGCCGAACAAATCCCCCACCGCGTCCTCCCCCTGGTCCAGGCCGCCACCCGCCCCGCCTAACCCGCACCCCACGCCAAGAACGCCCGCCCCCGCCCCTGGCAACACCAACGGATATCAGTTGGTGTTGCCCCTTCTCTCGCCGTATACGAGCTGAGCAGGGGCAACACGGACGGATATCCGTTCAAATGCACCCGGGGCAGGCGAGCAAAGGCGGGCCTGCGGAGACGCGGGAGTACGGCGGGGTGGTGTGGCGGGGTACGGCGGGTGGGTCAGGCGAGGCGTTTGGCTACTTCTACGGCGGCTCGGGCTACTCGGGGGCCGACGAAGTCGCGGTCGAGTTTGCCGAGGACGACCACGCCGATGGAGGCTTCGACGCCTGGTACGCCGAGGACCGGCGAGGAGACGCCTTGGGCGCCGGCCTGGAGTTCGCCGGAGGTGACGACGAAGGGGCGGCCGGCGGGGTCGGGTTTACGGCGGCCGGCCAGGATTGCCTTGCCGGCGGCGCCCTGGTCGAGGGCGTGCCGGGAGCCCATCCGGTAGGAGACGTGGAAGTCGGTCCAGGAGGGCTCGATGACTGCGATGGCCAGGGCCTCGTCACCGTCTGCGACCGTCAGGTGCGCGGTGGCGCCGGTGTCTTCGGCCAGTGAGCGGAGGACCGGGAGGGCGGCGTCACGGAGCGTGGGCTGCACTCGGCGGCTGTAGTGCAGGACGGCGAGACCGAGCCGGGCCCGGCCCTCGCTGTCGCGGCGCACCAGCCGGTGCAGCTCGAGGGTGTTCACCAGGCGGTAGACGACCGTCCGGCTGACCCGCAGCGCCGCGGCCAACTCGGTGATCGAGAGACCGTCCGGCGCGTCCGCGAGCAACTCGAGGACGGTGAGTCCCCGGTCGAGCGTCTGGGAGGTCTCTGCGGGCACCTGAGAAGCCTATCCGCTTTTACCTGAGGAACCCGTCGACCCCGTATCTTGCTGACGTGCGAAATTACTGGGCGCTCCTCCCCGCCATCGCCGTCATCGTCGGGCTGATCCTGCTCTACGCGATTCCCACGCTGATCAATCCGCAGTGGACCAAGACGGTGCTGAACCTGTTCCGTCAGTACCCGGAGGACGACCAGGCCGACGCCGGGCAGCCGGCCGGGACGCTCGGGGCGCAGCAGATCAAGTCGCGGCGGCGGCTGGCCGCGCTGCTGGTGGTCGGCGCGCTCGCGCTGGTCGGCTTCAACGTCAGCCTGAACCGCGAGTCCAACGGCTGCTACACCGCCGCCCAGGCGTTCGGCGCCATCGACGGCAAGCCCGCCGAGGACCCGTGCATCTCGATGATCTTCGGGACGTTCATCGGTGACGGCGCCGGCATTGCGACCGAGGACAAGCCCCAGCCGGTCACCGTCTACCAGGTGGTGGAGAAGAAGAACCCGAAATACCTGCGCTGGATCCAGAACCCACCGAAGTACGAGAACGACACACTGCTGTTCGGTACGTCGATCGAGTGCGCGATGGATCTCAAGGTCGAAGAGGACGACGACCAGATCACGGCCGTGATCGACGCCGACACGCCGTGCCCGCCGGCGAACCATGTGTCGCTGACCCCGGTCAAGCTCAAGCAGCCGCTCGGCACCCGCAAGATCGTCACCGTCGGGGACAAGGAACTGCAACGCATCAACCCGGACGCCGCCTCCTGGCCCAAGGTCCTCGGCAAGCTCGTCACCGGCGGTTAACTGAGGGCTCGGACCTCGGAGTCGTAGACGCGGAACGGGCGGTTGCGGGCCAGCAGGATGAGCAGGCCGACGATGCAGACCGCGGCGCCGCCGAGCAGGGCGATGGTCGGGGTGGTGAGGGAGGCCGACGTACCGGCGACGAAGTCTCCGAGGCGCGGCCCACCGGCCACGACCACGATGAAGACACCCTGCAGCCGCCCGCGCATCGCGTCCGGCGCCGCCGACTGCAGCACGGTGTTCCGGTACGCCGAGCTGACCATGTCGGCCGCCCCCGACAACGCGAGCAGCGCGACCCCCAGCCAGATCGTTCGGGCCAGGCCGAACAAGCCGACGGCCGTCGCGTACACCGTGATCGCGACCACGATCGCGACCCCCTGCCGCCGGACCCGCGTCACCCAGCCGGAGAACAGCACCCCGATCAGCGCGCCGATCGCCGGCGCCGCCTGGAGCAATCCGACTGTCCGCACTCCCCCGGCGAAGAACCCGCCCGCGACCGCCGGGAACAGCGCCCGCGGCTGCGCGAACACCATCGCCAGGATGTCCGCGAGGAACGTCGCCAGCAGGGCCGGCGCGGCACGCAGGAACGTGAACCCCTCAAGGACCGACCGCAGCCCGGCCCGCCGTACCAGCCCGGTCGGCGGCACCGGCGGCAGCCGGAACAGCGCGTAGAGCGCCGCCGTGAACGTGATCACGTCGACCAGGTACGCCGCCGCGAAGCCGTGCCAGGCGATCACCGCCGCACCGATCAGCGGTCCGGCGGTGAAGCCCAGGTTGAACGCGGCCTGGCTGAGCGTGTTCGCGGCCGGCAGCAGCTCCGGCCGGATCAGCCTCGGGATGATCGCCGCCCGCGCCGGGTTGTTCACCGCGAAACACGCCGACTGGCAGGCGACGACGCCGTACAGGACCCAGGTCTGGTTCCAGTGCAGCTGGGACTGGACGACGAGGACCATCGACAGCAGCCAGAGACCGCCCGACGAGAACAGCGCGAGCATCCGGCGGTCGATCGCGTCGGCCATCGCGCCGCCGTACAGGCCGAAGACGACCAGCGGCACGAGTGAGCACAGGCCGACCAGCCCGACCGCGAACGTCGAGTGCGTGAGCGCGTACACCTGGATCGACACGGTCACCGCGGTCATCTGCTGACCGAGCTGCGACACCGTCGACCCGATCCACAACCGGCGGAAATCGGCGGACTCCCGGAGCGGTCGGATGTCGGTGAGAAGCGGCACGAATCCGCACTTTATGTCATGCCGACCTCGGGGAAGTTCGCGTGCTCCAACGATTGACCTGCGGTGAGACCGAGACCATCGGTGACGACATGCCCGCCACCTGTGTACGTCGTCTCCGCGTCGACGTAGATCGTCACGTGCGCGATCCGCGGGTCGTCGGTGAGGTTGGGGGTCGCGGAGTGCGCGAGGTAGGCGTTGTGGAAGGTGCAGTCGCCGGCCTTCAGAGGGATCGTCAGCCGTTCCTCCCACCGCAGATCGGGTGCGACACGGAACAGGTCGTCGCGATCCGCGAGGTCCTGGGCACGCAGTCCTTGGTGGTCGTGCGAGCCCGGGATGAACGTCATACAACCGCGCTCGACCGGTACGTCGACCAGCGCGATCCACGCCGACAGCGACTGCCGCGAACCGCTGTGCGGCCAGTACGGCGCGTCCTGGTGGAACTCGGTCGCCGCCCCGTTGTGCGGCGGTTTGATCAGCAGGTGGTCATGCCAAATTCGGAGCGGCACTCCGGCGAGCGCAGTCGCAGCCGCAGCGACCCGCGGATGCAGGGTCAGCTCACGCAGTACGTCGTTCTGCTGCCACACGTTGACGTACTGGTTGAAGATCGCAGAGCCGGGGGCGTAGTCACTCGCCCTGCTGCTCTCCTCGAGGGCTGCGTCGCGGAACTTCGCCGCCTCCTCGGGGGTGATGACGTTGCGGATCCGGACCACGCCGTCCCGGCGGTAGGCAGAAATTGACTTGTCGTCGATCATCACGGCTCCTTGAATTTGGCAGCTGGTGCATCCAGCCTCGTCGTACAGCGGAACCGGCGACCAGACGACTGTTGACCACTCCTTGACTGGAATTGACCTCATGCACAAGATTCTGAGCAGTGACGTCTTCGGAGACCCCCGGCTGCCCGTCGCCGAGGAACTGCTCGAGGTGAACGCTGACGTCGCACCGCACAGCCACGCGTTCTTCGAGATCGCGGTGGTGGTCGCCGGCACCGCCGTCCATGTGTCAGCCGATGGGTCGCGCGAGCTGTCGGCCGGGTCGATCGTCGTACTGCGGCCTGGGCAGTGGCACGGGTACTCGGAGTGCTCCGGGTTGGTCGTCCGCAACGCTTATCTCGGGACCGACGTCTTCGGGCTGCTCTCCGGCGCGACCTCGCCCGCGGCAGCGCACCCCGCCGTACAGCATGCGATGCGGTTACTGGAGTCCGACCTCGCCGCGGCCTGGACCCTCGACCACCTCGCCGCCGCCGTGAACCTTGCCCCCGGCTACCTCGTCCGCCTCTTCGGGCGGGCCATCGCGGTGTCCCCGATGGCCTACCTGCAGCGCCTCCGCGCCGAGCGCGCCGCCGGCCTGCTGATCGAGACCGAGCTCCCGATCGCCACCATCGGCACCCTCGTCGGCTGGCCCGACCCGAGCCACGCCACCCGCCGCTTCCGCGCCCATTTCGGTCTGAGTCCAACCCGCTACCGAGAGGCATTTCGGCCCTAGGACAAGATGTCCCTGTGACTTCTGTGCGTACGCCTGACCCGAACCCCGGCTGGCTGTCCGATCTGGCCCTGCAGGAGACCCGTTCCCGGGTCCCGATCCTGTACGTCGAGGCCGTCCCGGCCCGCGTCGACTCGTCCGGAAACATCGAGCACGTCGGCGTCCTGCTCCGCGGTTCGACCCAGACCAACCAGATCGTCCGGACCCTGGTCTCGGGCCGCGTCTTCCACGGCGAGACCATCCGCGACGCCCTCCAGCGCAACATCGAGAAGGACCTCGGCCCCGCCGCCTTCCCGCGCCTCCCGGTCAGTCCGGTCCCGTTCACCGTCGCCGAGTACTTCCCGCTCCCCGGCTTCACTCCCCTGCACGACCCCCGCCAGCACGCCGTGGCCCTCGTCTACGTCGTCCCGGTCACCGGCGAGTGCAACCCCCGCCAGGACGCCCTCGAACTCACCTGGCTGACCCCCGAAGAGGCCCTGGCCCCCTCTCTCCTGGCCGACCTCGAAGGCGGCCGCGGCCAGTTGCTGAAGCAAGCCCTCGCCTGGTCCGGCGTCCTTATCTAGCGATCTACCACGGGAGTTGGCCTTCCTCGGCGTGCACCTGGCCGGTGGGTCCGTCGGTGTCGAGGGTGGCCAACCGAACCGCCACCGCAGCGCCCTGGGCCGGGGTGCGGGCGGCGTCCCAGCCACCCATGTCGGTGGCGCAGTTGCCGGGGTCGGCGGCGTTGACGAGGATGCCGGTGCCGCGGAGTTCGTTGGCGAGCATGACGGTGACCATGTTCACCGCTGCCTTGGTCGCGTTGTAGCCGACGATCCGCAGAGTCGACATCGGCGAATCCGGATCGCCGACCAGCGTGAACGAAGCCAGTCCGGTGGACAGGTTCACCACCCGCGCCTGCTCGGCCTTCCGCAGGAGCGGCAGCATGGCCTGCGTCACCGCGACCAGTCCGACCACATTCGTCTCGAACCCGTCCCGCAGTACGTCGCTCGCCACCTCCGACACCGCGGTGTCCCCGGCCGGGATGATCGCCGCGTTGTTGATCAGCACGTCCAGTCGCCCGTACTCGGCCGCGATCCGGTCCGCGGCCGCCCGCACCGACTCCGGGTCAGTCACGTCGAGCTGGATGGCCGTCGTACCGGCGAGGTCCTTGGCTGCTTCCTCGCCGCGGCCCAGGTCGCGCGATCCGAGGAGCACCTGGTAGCCGGCCTCCCCGAGCTGCCGTGCGATCTCCTTGCCGATGCCCTTGTTGGCGCCCGTGACAAGCGCAATCTTCTTCTCAGTCATGGCCCCAGGCTGGTGCCGGGACGCCGGGCGTGGCAGAGCGAGCCGAGCCTGGGATCGGCAGTCCCTGCCTGGCGTTCCCGCCGCCTGCAACCATGGACGCGTGGACCGAACACAGCTGGCCGAGTTCCTCCGGGTACGGCGAGAGCGCCTGACGCCCGCCGATGTCGGCCTACCCGCCGGCCTCCGCCGCCGTACGCCGGGCCTCCGCCGTGAAGAGGTCGCCACCCTCGCCACCATGTCCACCGACTACTACACCCGCCTGGAGCAGGCCCGCGCCCCGCGCCCGTCCCGCCCGGTCCTCACCGGCCTGGCCCGAGCGTTGCGGTTGAGCGACGCCGAACGAGCCCACCTCTTCCGCCTGGCCGGCGAACAACCCGGCCCACCCCCAGGCCCACCCTCCGACGTCCGCGACGGCATCCTCCGCATGATCGCCCGCCTGGACCTCCCCGCAATCGTCCTCGACGCGAAGTACGACGTACTGGCCTGGAACCGCCAGGCCGCCGCCCTCCTCACCGACTTCTCCGCCCTCCCACCCCGCGAACGCAACCTCCTGCGCCAACGCTTCCTGCACGGCGACCAGTCGCACTTCAGCCCCGAAGCCACCCGCGAGTTCGCCCGCGAAGCCGCCGCCGACCTCCGCGCCGCCTCCGCCACCTACCCCGACGACCCCGGGGTAGGTGGTTTGATCGCCGATCTGTTGGCAGGCAGCCCCGAATTCGCCGCCCTCTGGTCGCACCACGAGGTAGCCCGCCAGCAAACCCTCTGCCAAACCATCCTGCACCCCGAAGTCGGCCGCATCGACGTCATCTGCGAAGTCCTCGTAGTCCCCGATCGAGACCAACGAGTAGTCCTCTACACAGCCGACCCCGGCTCCCCCTCAGACCAAGCCCTCCGCCTGTTAGACGTCATCGGCACTCAGTCCCTCGCTTGATCCCCCACGCGGCGGAGTGCGGCGGGCCGGATCGGGATGGGGTGACGACGGGAGGATGCGGCCCCGGCAGGTACTCCCAGCCGAGCGTGATCGTCGGCCGGCGCCCTGTCCTCAGCCGTCTTCCGCACGGACGGTGGCATCTCTCCGCGCCCGTCCCGCCGTTCCACGCAGGCTCAAGGTTGACGCCGCTTCGTCGGTAACGACACGTAGTACTCGTCGCCCACGGCGCGTCTCACGCTTGGCCGTCTGCGTCGGAACGCCCTCGAACCGACTACTACGTGTCCTTCCCGACACGGACCGACAGGACCACCGCAGCCCCCGGCAGCCGCCGCGAGGGCTTGACTACCGCGTGGGTTGGCTGCGGGCTGCGAGTTCTTCGATGGCGGCGGCTACTTCAACGGGGGCTGAGATGAGGGTTAGGTGGCCTTGGTTGGGGAGGATTGTGGGTGGGGGTGCGCCTACTCGGGTGGCTGTTTGCTCGGCGGAGCCGCCTTGGTTGTCGAGGGCACCGAAGAGGACTGCTTTGGCGACTGGGGAGTTCTTGAGGAGGGCCAGGCGCTCGGGTTGGACTGAGGGGAAGTCGCGGCCGACCATTTGCCACAACGCTTTCTCGGCGCCCTCTTGGCGGAAGGGGCGGGTCCAGACCTGGATCTCGTCGTGGGTGAGTGGGGCGCAGCGATCCGCGCAGGCGTCGTTGTAGATGTTGCGGATGAGGCTGTCGGAGCCAAGGACCAGGCGGAGGGCGCTGGTTCGGTAGGGGTCGACGATGAGGGTGTCGACTACGGCTCGGGGTGGGCCGCCGCCGGGGATGGGGAGGCCGTCGCCGTCGAGGAACATGATGCCGCCGACCTTGGCGGGCTGTTCGAGGGCTGCTTCGGCGACTACGCCGGCGCCCAGGGAGTGGCCGACCAGGACGGGCTTGGTGAGTTTCATCGCGTCGATGAAGCCGAGTAGCTGGGCGGCCAGGTGCTCGATCGTGTACGGCGCTTTGCGTTCGCTGTAGCCGTAGCCGGTGATGTCGTACGCGTAGACGCGATGCGTGCGGGCCAGCACGGGCACCAGTGCGGACCACGATTCCACCGACTCGGCTGCGCCGTGGACGAGCACGATCGGAGTCCCCGTCGTACCCCAGGAGTCGTATCGGGTCTGCAGGTCCGCGGTCTGGACGAACCGCAGTCCAGGTGGCGGTTCAGCGCGTTCCCGGGTGGCGAAGTTGTAGGTCAAGGACGCTCCGGTGATCACGAGCCAGATGGCCACCAGTACGACGAAGATTCGCCGCAGTACTCGCACGAGCCGCTTCACGGGTCAAGTTTGTCGGACGGCTCAAGGGCCTCGCACCCTGGGGCAGCAGGGTGCGAGGCCGGAGAGCGTTACTGCCCGGTGAAGGTGAAGGTGGAACCGGGCTCCTTGACGATGTCACCGTCGCGGGAGTTCGTGACGACGACGTTGGTCAGGGTGGCGCTGCCGCGGGCGCCGCCCATCGCGAGGATGCCGGAACCGTTGTTGGACTTGTCGATCCGGATGTTGGTGAGCTGCACGTTCGGCATCTCACCGCCGCCGGTCTTGAACTGGATTCCGTCGTACGTCGAGTCGTGGATCTCGGTGTCGCGGATCGTGACACCGGGGATCGGCAGATTCGACGGGAACAACGTGATCGCGCCGAACTCCTGGTCCTCGTTCCAGAAGGCACCGCCGCAGCGGTAGAGCGCGTTGTTGGCGATCAGCGTGGTCCCCGAGAACGGCAGTGGGTCGTGGTCGGTGGCCAGCATGATGCCGGGGTAGTTCATCGTGTCGTAGATCAGGTTGTTCTCGATCTTGTTGCCGTACCCGCCGTAGATCGCGATGCCGTTGGCGCGCCACGGCAGCGCGACGGTGTTGTTGGTGAACGAGTTGTCGTGGCCGATGTCGATCGACTGATCCTTGACGTACTTGCTCGCCCACACCGCCAGCGCGTCGTCACCGGTGGTCCGGAACGACGAGTTGAACACCTTGGAGTTGCGGGTGCCGTTGGCGAAGTTGATGCCGTCGGCATAGGTGTTGCGGATCCGCATCCCGGAGAACTCGAGCCCGTCACCCGGACCCCACAGCTCGGGGATGTTGTCGAAGTCGCGGCCGACCCAGGCGCCGACGTTCGCGTGCTCGATCCAGACGTTGCTGATCTTCGTCCCGGTCCCGAACCGGCCGTTCAGCGCGACGCCACCTTCGGCGTTGCCGTCACCGCCGCGGATCCGGCCGGAGCCGAAGATCGCGATGTCCGACAGTTGCACGTTCTTGTCGATGTCGAAGCCGAAGTTGCCTTCGTGCGGGTGGTTGATCCCGCCCGCGTTCTGCGGCTCGATGGTCGAGTAGAGCTGCGAGTACCACATCCCCGCACCGCGGATCGTGGTGTTGCTGATCCCCACCTGGTTGAACTGACCCCGGTTCAGCGGGTCGTCGGTGAGGATCTTCTTCTCCTGCCGCCACTGCCCGGCCGGGATCCAGACGCAGCTGATCACGCCGTTCTGGTCGTCGGTGACCGCACGCTGGATCGCGTCCGCGTCATCGATCCCGTCGCCGGGCACCGCGCCGTACTGGGTGATCGACGTACAGCCGGCCGGCTGCGAGAGGGCGGGGGCGACCTGCTCGAGGTCGATCGAGTCGACGATGTAGTACGACGCCGTGTCGCCGGAGTCGCGCTGCAACTTGAACTTCGTTCCGGCCGGGTACGACGTACCGAGCAGGGCATGCGATTCGTCGAAGAGCCGGCGGGCGTCGCCGCCCGGGGTGTTGGTCAGCGCCTCGGGGCCGTCGCTGTTGCCGTAGAGCCAGCTGTAGTGCGAGGACAGGTTCAGCTTCTGCTTGAACGTTCCGTTCACGTACAGACTGATCGTGGCGTCGATCCCCTGCCCGTTGGCCGAGTCCGGGATCGAGTTGCGGACCACGATCGAGTTGGTCTGCACGGTCGAGGTGAACTCGACGTAC
The DNA here is from genome assembly GCF_042262745.1 of Kribbella sp. NPDC056345. Taxonomy (NCBI): domain Bacteria; kingdom Bacillati; phylum Actinomycetota; class Actinomycetes; order Propionibacteriales; family Kribbellaceae; genus Kribbella; species Kribbella sp. NPDC056345. The sequence goes on from NZ_JBHJQQ010000001.1 coordinate 856,763, forward strand.
TGACCGGTCGAATTGAGCCGGACCGACGAGCGGCCCGACGACTCGGTGGCGAAGTTGGTGTGACCGAAGGTGCGCAGCGGGTCCGTGGTCAGGAGTGCACCCGTGTACGCCGCTGCCTCCGCCTCGTACGACGTGTACGGTACGGCGGCGCCGCGGCCGACCACGATCGCCTTGGTGAACGTGTTGTTGTTCTCGTTGGTCTCGGCGACCGTGCTCCCAGAGTCGGCTGTGGCGACCAGGTTCGCGCCGCCGTTCACCGCGGTCCAGGTGCCCGAGATCGCGACGTTCGCCGTGGCGCCGGCCGCGATCGTTCCGGTTGCACCGCTCAACGTCGTCGAGCCGACCACCACGCGGGTCGTGCTGGCGCCGGCGGCCGTCGTACCGCGGTTGTTCACGGCAACTGTGAAGGAGACCGCGGTACCCGGTGCCGGGTCCGACGGGGTTGAGGTGATGCCGGTGATCAGGAGGTCCGGGCCGGGGGCCTGGGCGACCTGGAGCTGGCTGGTGGCCTGGAGCGTGTTGTTGGTTTCGCTCTGCTCCGTGACCGCGTTGCCGGCGTCGGCGACCGCTGCGACGGTGTAGCTGCCCTGGGGCTTGGTTCCGACGTTGGCCGTGACCGTGGCCGAGGCTCCGGCGGCGAGTGCGCCGACGGACGCCGTACCGGCGACGGAGCCGCCGAGCAGGAAGTTCAGGCTGCTGGCGGGCGCGGCCGCCGTACCGGAGTTCTTGACCGTGGCCGAGAGTGTGATCGGCGTGGTCTCGGACGGGCTGGCCGGGGACCAGTCGACCGCGGTGACGGTGAGGTCCGGGTTCGGGGCCGCGGCACCGAAGACCTGCAACTCCGCGACCTGGCCGCCGGGGGCGCCGGTGTTCGAGAAGACCTGCAGCCGTACGTCGGCGTACCGGCCGGTGACCGGGATCGTGATCGTGTTGGCACCGCTGTTCGGATTGAACTGGTAGTCGGCGCGCGCCTTGATCGAGGTGAAGGCGGTCGCCGACTGCTCACGGCCGAGCACCTCGATGCTCTGCGTGCGTGGGCCCCAGACGGAGTCGGGGTTGAGTTTGACGACCACGGAGCTGAGGTCGGCGTTCGCACCGAGCTTGGCGGTCAGGGTCGACGGGAAGCCGTTCGACTCCCAGTAGGTGCCGACGTTGCCGTCGTTCGCGTTCGTGGCGACGAAGTTGAAGACCGCGCTGGAGGCCTCGATCGGCTTGTTCGCCGCGAGATCCGTACCGGTCGGGGGTTCGACGGGCCCGCCACCAGGTCCGGCCAGGTCGAACTCCGACAGCTGGGCGGCCGGCCAGCCCGTGTTCGCGGTGAAGTTCAGCCGGACGTAGCGCGCCGCGGTGGTACCGAAGTCGATCGTGACGACATTGCCGGCGCCGAAGTTGTACGCCGTACCGGTGACGATCGTGCCGTACGTCGTTCCGTTCGTGCTGCCCTGGATCGACAGGGTCTGGGTGCGGGCACCCCAGCCGCTGGGGAGCTTCAGGGTGATCTGGTTGACGTCCGTGGTGGAGCCCAGGTCGGCCTGGATCCACTGTGGGAACGCGTTATTGGCACTCTCCCAGTACGTGTTCTGGTTGCCGTCACCGGCGTTGGTGCTGGGGTATCCCCCGACCGAACTGCTGGATGACAAGGTCTTGGCGAGGTTCGCGGTCACGGCCGCGGTCGCAGCGGGCACCAGACCCACTGCGACCACCACCGCCACCAGCACCCCGGTCAGGATCCGGCGGACAGGACTCTTCTTCCCTTGCATAAAGGGCTCCTCCGTCAGAGGGCGGATAGACGGACAGCACCGTGTGATCTGAAATTTTCAATACCTTGCCAATTTCTTGCACGACGGTAGTCGCATGTTGCAGCACCTCGTCCGGAAGGTCAACAGCTCGCGCACGCAAAAACGCCCCACCCGGAACCCGGGTGGGGCGTTAGTCGAACGAGGTCAGGCTCGGCGCTGGCTCGCCCAGTCGCGGATGAGCTCGATGCGCTCCTTCAGCTGCGTGGAGGAGGCCTGGGCGGCGGCCGGACCGCCCAGTTTGCGGCGCAGGTCGTTGTGGATGACGCCGTGCGGCTGGCCGGTGCGGTGGTGCCAGGCGGCGACCAGACCGTTGAGCTCGCGGCGCAGCAGGGAGATCTGCTCGTGGGTGGCGAGCTCGGTCGGAGTCGGATCCTCGCGCTCGTCACCGGAACCGCGTTGCGACCGCTTCTGCGCGGCGATCGACTTCGCCTGCCGCTTGCGCAACAGGTCGCGCACCTGGTCGGGCTCCAGCAGGCCTGGCAGCCCGAGGAAGTCCAGCTCCTCGTCAGATGCCTGATCGCCGCCCGTCCCGTAGTCACCGCCGTCGAAGACGACCCGGTCGAAGCTCGCATCCGACCCGATCGCCTCGAACTTCGCGTCGAGCTCGTCGCTGGCGCCCTCGGCCTCGTTCGCCTTCTTCAGCAGGTCGTCCTCGAGGGCGAAGATGTCGCCGTCCTCGTTGTTGTTCTTGCGGCCGAGGACGTGGTCGCGCTCGACCTCCATCTCGGCGGCGAAGCTCAGCAGCCGGGTCACCGACGGGACGAACACCGACGCCGTCTCACCCCGCTTGCGCGCTCGCACGAATCGCCCGACCGCCTGTGCGAAGAACAGCGGCGTCGAGGTCGGCGTCGCGTAGACCCCGACCGCCAGCCGCGGTACGTCGACACCTTCGGACACCATCCGGACCGCGACCATCCACCGCGACTCGTCCTCGGAGAACTTCGCGATCTTCTTGCTCGCGGCCTTCTCGTCGGACAGCACGACGGTCGGCGCCTGCCCGGTGATCTCGCGCAGGGTCTTGGCGTAGGCACGGGCCGAGTTCTGATCGCCGGAGATCACCAGACCACCGGCATCCGGCATGTGCCGCCGCACCTCGGTCAGCCGCTTGTCCGCGGCCGCCAGTACGGCGCCCATCCACTCGCCGGTGGGGTCGAGCGCGGTCCGCAGCGCCTGCGCGGTCAGATCCTTGGTCAGCGGCTCACCCAGCCGCGCCGCGACCTCGTCACCGGCCTTGGTCCGCCACCGCATCTCACCCGAGTACGACATGAAGATCACCGGCCGTACGACGTGGTCGCGCAGCGCGTGACCGTAGCCGTAGGTGTAGTCGGCCTTGCTCCGCGCGTGCCCGTCGGCCCCGTGCTCGTACGTGACGAACGGGATCGGGTTGTCGTCGCTACGGAACGGCGTACCGGTCAGGCACAACCGGCGGGTGGCCGGCTCGAACGCCTCCCGCACTCCCTCACCCCAGCTGAGCGCGTCGCCACCGTGGTGCACCTCGTCCAGGATCACCAGCGTCTTGAACCGCTCGGTCCGGACCCGGAACGCCAGCGGATTCACCGCGACCCCGGCATACGTGACCGCGACCCCGGTGAAGTCCTTGTTCGTCTTCCCGCGCCGCCCGGCGAAGGCAGGATCGATCGCGATCCCGGCCTTGTCCGCCGCATCGGCCCACTGCACCTTCAGGTGCTCGGTCGGCGTCACCACCGTGATCCGGTCGATCACCCGCCGATGCAACAGCTCGGCCGCGACCGTCAGCGCGAACGTCGTCTTACCGGCTCCCGGCGTCGCGACCGCCAGGAAATCGCGCGGATTGGTCTCCATGTACTGCGTGAGCGCCTCCGCCTGCCAGGCCCGCAGCTTGCTCGCGGTACCCCAAGCAGCACGGTCCGGATAGGCCGGAGGAAGCACGCCCGATCCACCAGGCACGTGCATTTCCACAGGCGGAACTCCCCCGAATCGACGACAAGTACGCCGTACAGGAACGTTACCCGACATCACCGACAGAACAGATTCGCCGCCCCTGGCAACACCCCCTTCGGTCGGGTCTGACCTGTGGATAAGTACCTGTGGCTGGTGGGGCGGATTACACTCGGGGGATGAGCACGCAGTTGAGTCCGGGTGCGGACACCGTTGTCGATGAGCGGACCCAGCCTCTGGAGGGTGGGGACCACGAGCGGTTCTCGCACTATGTGCCGAAGGACAAGCTGACCGAGGCGATGGTGATGGGGACGCCGGTGGTCGCCTTGTGCGGCAAGGTGTGGGTGCCCAGTCGCGATCCGCAGAAGTTTCCGGTCTGTCCGGAGTGCAAGGAGATCTGGGAGTCGCTGAACCCCGGGGACGGCGACGGCAAGGGCGACGAGTAGCCGCTCAGTTGTGCGTGGGGTCGTCCGGGTAGGTGGCCAGGTAGGCCAGCTGGTCGTTCTGGCGGCGCAGGACGCGGCGCCAGAGGGTGTCCGGGTCGAGGCCGAAGACGTCGTCGGGTTCGGACTCGACGACGTACCACGCGCCTTCGGTGATCTCACCTTCGAGCTGTCCCGACGCCCAGCCGGCGTACCCGGCGAAGATCCGCATCCGCTGGATCGCCCCGGCCAGGAGCTCCGGCGGTACGTCGAGATCGACCAGCCCGATCCGGCCGAAGCACTCACGCCAGCCGGGCGGGTCGGCGGACTCGATGACCTCGGCAACGGCCAGCGCGCTGTCGGTGCCGACCGGGCCGCCGATGAAGAGCACACCGGGTTCGTTGACCGTGTCGGACCAGTCCGGGAGGACCCGGTCGACGGTGAGATCGGCCGACCGGTTCAAGACCACCCCGAGCGCGCCGTCGTCGTCGTGATCGAGCAGCAGGATCACCGATCGGCGAAACGGCGGCTCGTCGAGCAACGGGGTCGCCACCAGCAGTGAGCCGGTGAGGGTCGTGGCCGTCATACCCCCATCATGTCGTGCGCGCGGTTCGGCGCACCACGGCCCACCCCATCCAGGCACCTGCAGCGACCCCGAGCAGGTCCGCGAGGGCGTCGAAGACGTCACCATCGCGATGCGGCAGGAAGTAGTGCTGGACGAGCTCGCTGCCGATCGCGTTGGCCGCCAGCACGGCCAGCAGCCAACGCGCGGGGACGCCGACGTTCAGCCCGGTGAACGCCACCGCGGCGAACAGGCCGAAGTGCGCGACCTTGTCGACCCCCGGGAACAGCTCCGACGGACCCGGCTCACCTGGCGAGTACACGCCGTACAGCTGCAGGGCGCAGGCCGCGACGAACGCGACCCGCCACGCCCACACCGAGAACGACGTACCCGTCGCCCCCGCAACCGTCGAGGTCATAGAACCGGTGAGTCGTCCGGGAAGAGCTCCGCGGCCGGCGCCTTGCCACCGGCGGCCTCCCGTACGGCGTGCGCTACGCGCTTGTGCACCTCGGGGTGGAAGACGCTCGGCACGATGTACGTCGCGTTCAGCTCGTCGTCGGTGACGACCCCGGCCAGCGCCTTCGCGGCGGCCAGCTCCATCTCGATCGACACCTTCGACGACTGCGCGTCGAGCAGGCCGCGGAAGACGCCCGGGAAGACCAGCACGTTGTTGATCTGGTTCGGGTAGTCGCTGCGGCCGGTCGCGACCACGGCCGCGTGCTCGCCGGCCTCGGTCGGGTCGACCTCGGGGGTCGGGTTCGCCAGCGCGAACACGATCGACTTCTCCGCCATCGTCGCGATGTCGGCACCGGTCAGGATGTTCGGTGCCGAGACCCCGATGAACACGTCGGCCCCGGCCAGCGCGCCCTTCAGGTCACCGCTGTACTGCGCCGCGTTCGTGTTCTCCGCGATCCAGCGCAGCTCGGGCGACAGGCCCTCACGCTCGGTGTGGATGATGCCGCCGATATCGGCGACACAGGTGTCCTTGACCCCGGCCGCGATCAGCAGCTTCAGGATCGCCGTCCCGGCCGCGCCGGCGCCGGACAGCACGATCTTCACGTCGCTGATGTCCTTGCCGACCACCCGCAGCGCGTTGTAGAGCGCGCCGAGGACGACGACCGCCGTACCGTGCTGGTCGTCGTGGAAGACCGGGATGTCGAGCTCCTCGCGCAGCCGGGCCTCGATCTCGAAACAGCGCGGCGCGGAGATGTCCTCGAGGTTGATCCCGGCGAAGCCCGGCGCGATCGCCTTGACGATCTGGACGATGGCGTCGGTGTCCTGGGTGTCCAGGCAGAGCGGCCAGGCGTCGATGTCGGCGAACCGCTTGAACAGCGCGGCCTTGCCCTCCATCACCGGCAGCGCGGCCTTCGGGCCGATGTTGCCCAGGCCGAGCACGGCCGAGCCGTCGGTGACCACGGCGACCGTGTTCCGCTTGATGGTCAGCCGGCGGGCGTCGTCGGGGTTCGCTGCGATCGCCAGGCAGACCCGCGCGACCCCCGGCGTGTAGATCATCGAGAGGTCGTCACGGTTGCGGATCGGGTGCTTGGCCTCCATCGAGATCTTCCCGCCGAGGTGCATCAGGAAGGTCCGGTCCGAGACGCGGCCGATCTCGACGCCCGGTACGGCGCGCATGGCCTCGACCAGCCGGCCCGCGTGCTCGGTGTCGGCGGCGGCGCACGTCACGTCGATCCGCAGCCGCTCGTGGCCGGACGCGGTCACGTCGAGCGCGGTCACCAGGCCGCCGGCCTGCTCGACCGCGGTCGTCAGCTTGCTCACCGTCGAACCGCCCGCGGGCACCTCGAGGCGAACGGTGATGGAGTACGAAACACTCGGCATGGCAGTCACGCGGGTGATCCTCTCATGTCACTGGTAAGGCGCCGGGGTTCCGTAAGTAAAGTGCACGGCAGACCTCTGGGAAATCCATTACCCGAGCGGTTAGGGTGCGGACTGTGCCGACGATCAGTGATGTGGCCGCGCGGGCGGGGGTCTCGACCGCGACCGTGTCACGAGCACTGAACGGGAAGGCGACCGTCGACCCGGAGCTGGCCGCGCGGGTCCGCCAGGCCGCGACCGAGCTCGGCTACCAGCCCAACGGCCCGGCCCGGAACCTGCGCCGTCAGGAGGCGGCCGTGGTCGCCCTGATCATCTCCGATGTGGAGAACCCGTTCTTCACCGCGATCGCCCGCGGTGTCGAGGACATCGCGCACGAGGTCGGCTACTCGGTCGTCCTGTGCAACTCCGACGAGAGCGCCGAGAAGGAGAACCGGTACATCGACATCGCGATCCAGGAGCGGGTCGCCGGCGTCATCCTTTCCCCCAGCGGTCCGGCGACGTCGGTCACCAAACTGACCGAACGCGGCACCGCGTACGTCGCCATCGATCGCCCGCTCCCGGATCACGCCAGCGACCTGGTCCTCGTCGACACCCGCCTCGCCGCCGCGGAGGCGACCGAGCACTTGGTTGCCCAAGGCTACGAACGGATCGGATGCCTGACCGGCCCGGCCGGCGTCCGGACCGCCGACGACCGCCTGGCCGGCTATCGCGATGTCGTGAAGACCACGAAGAAGCTGGTCCGACGCTCCGAGTACAAGGCCGCCGGGGCCCACCGTGCCGCCGTCAGCCTCCTCTCCCAACCCGATCCGCCGGACGCCCTGCTCGTCGCCAACAACGCCATGGTCGTCGGCGTCCTCCAAGCCCTCCGGGAACTCGACCTCCGCCCCGGCCGGGACGTCGGCCTGGTCGCGTTCGACGACGCCCCGTGGGCCGAGCTGCTGGATCCCCCACTGACAGTCGTCGCCCAACCGGCGTACGAGATCGGCACCGAGGCGGCCCGCCTGCTCCTGGCGAGAATCGCCGACAACACCCGCCCGCCCACCGTCACCACCCTCGGCGCCCGCCTGATCGAACGCGCCAGTTCCCACCGCTAACGACAGGTAGTAGGTATCTACGTATACCCCTCCGCACGCCTGGACCCGGGCGCCGAGGCCCGAATCCGGCGCACACCTCCTGTCGTTAGCGTCGCCAGCTCAGCCGGTGGGGTTCTCCTCGGCGTAGATCTTGGCGGCGTTCTCCTTGTCGATCAGGCGGGTCGGGAGGATCTGGGACTTGTCGATCGTGCCGCAGTCCACCAGGAGCTTCTTGGCGGCCGTGATCGCTTCCTTGCCGTTGGTCGGGTACGTGAAGGTCGCGCTGAGGCGGCCCTGCTCGACGGCCTTGATACCGCCGGACGGGATCGGGAGCGCGTCGATACCGATGAACTTCATCTCCTTCTCCCGGCCGACCGCCTTCGCCGCCAGATACGCGCCCTCGGCCATCGGGTCGTTGTGCGCGTAGACCACGTCGATCTTCGGGTTCGCCTTGAGCAGCGCGTCCATCTGCGCCTGCCCCTTCTCTCGCAACCAGTCGCCGCTCGCGTCCGCGATGATCTTGATCTTGGGGTTCCCCTTGATCGCGTCCACGAAGCCCTCGTGCCGCTCAGCCTGCGGAGTCGCGCCGGCGAGTCCCTTCAGCTCCACGATGCTGCCGCCGTTCGGGAGAAGCTTCTCGGCGACGTACTTGCCGGCCTCGGACCCGATCTGGACGTTGTCGCCACCGATGAAGCCGGTGTACGCATCACCCTCGACCTTGCGGTCCAGCACGATCACCGGGATGCCCTTGTCGAACGCCTTCTTCACCACCGCGGTCAGCGGCTTCGCCTCGTTCGGGCTGATGATCAGCAGGTCGATCTGCTGGGTGATGTAGTTGTCCACGTCCGCGACCTGCTTGGCGTTGTCCTGCGCCGCGTCGGCGAACTTCACGTCGAACTGCGGCACCTCCTTGGCCGCCGCCCGGATGTCGTCGTCCATCCGCTGCCGGTACGGCTCGGCGACGTTCGCCTGACTCATCCCGATCGTGTACTTGCCGTCGGCCCCCTTGCAGGACTTCGACGAACCGGCCGACGGGCTGTCCGAGGTCCGGTCGCTGGTGGTGCCACAACTCGCCAGCACCAAGGCGGCAACAGCGACTAGTGAAATCTGCACAGAACGCATGGGGGAACCTTCCTCACGAAGCGGGCCGGAGCCGTTGCAGCGCAGCCGCGGCAACGATCACGAGACCCTTGATCAACAGCTGGATGTTCGAGTCGATGTTGTTCAGGGCAAGGATGTTGTTCAGTACGCCGAGTAGCAGCGCACCGGCGACCGTCCCGGCGACCGAGCCACGGCCGCCGGCCAGACTGGTACCGCCGATCACCACCGCGGCGATCGCGTCCAGCTCGTAGCCGATGCCGTCGTTCGGGCTGCCCTGGTTGAGCTGGACCGCGTGCACGATGCCGGCCAGCGACGCCAGCAGACCGCAGATCGCGAAGACCGCGATCTTGACCCGGACCACCGGTACGCCGGACAGCCGGGCGGCCTTCTCGTTCCCACCAACGGCGTACAGGTGCCGGGAGAACGCGCTGACCCGCAAGAAGACCACGGCCGCGATCGCGACCACCGCGAAGATCAGCACCGGGATCGGGACCAGTCCGCCGAACGTCCGCTCACCGAGCAGTGCGAACGAGGCCGGCGCTTCGTTCGGACCGTCGCCGTACGAGATCGCGACGCCCTGACCGCCGGACCAGATCCGCGCCAGGCCGCGCGCTATCTGCAGACCGGCGAGGGTGACGATGAAGGACTGGATCCCGATCATCGCGGTCGCGACGCCCTGCAGCGCTCCGAAGATCAGGCCGATCACCAGCACCAGCAGGACCGACGGTATGAAGCCCCAGTCGTTCTCGACCATCAGGACGGCGGACCCGACCGCCGCTAGACCGAGCACCGCACCGACCGACAGGTCGATACCGCCGATCAGGATCACGAACGTCATGCCGACCGCGATGATCCCGATCTCGGACACCGCCCGGACCACGTTCGCGAGGTTGTCCGCGCTGACGAACAGGATCGCGCCGTTCTTGCGGGGCGAGAAGATGATCGCCGCGACGAACACCGCCAGCAGCCCGAACACACTCTGGAACCGAAACAGCGTCGCCACCACCGAAGGCTTCTCGGTCACAGGACATCTCCGATCACTGCTGCTTCTCCCATCGCGGCTGCCAACAGATCACCTTCACCCGAGTCCGCCGTACTGAACGACGCCACGTCCCGACCGTCCCGCAGTACGACGACGCGGTCGCAGACGCCGATGAGCTCCGGAAGCTCGGACGAGGCGAGCAGTACGCCGAGGCCCTGGCCGGCGAGTTCGCCCAGCAGGCGGTAGATCTCCGCCTTCGCGCCGACGTCGACACCGCGGGTGGGTTCGTCGAGCAGGAGCAGTTTCGGTTCGGTCAGCAGCATCCGGCCGAACACGACCTTCTGCTGGTTGCCACCGGACAGCGTCCCCACCTCGTCCTGCAGCCGGCCGAACTTGAGCCGCAACCGATCCGCCATCTTCACGGACGCCGCCCGCTCAAGACGGCGCACGATCACCCCGAGCCGCCCGTACGCCGGGAGGCTCGACAGCACGGTGTTCGCCAGGATCGAGTGGAACAGCACGAGTCCCGACGCGCGTCGATCTTCGGGGACGAGACCGATGCCGTGGGCAAGCGCCTGCCGCGGGCTTCGGGGGCGAATCTCCTTACCCTGCAGGAAGATTCGGCCCGACCGCGTTCCGGTCGGAGCGACGCCGTACAAGGTCTCGAGCAGTTCGGTCCGCCCTGCGCCGAGCAGGCCGGCCAGGCCGACGATCTCGCCGGCGCGGACGGTGAGCGAGATGCCGTCCGGGTCGCGGCGGCCGGGTCGCGGGCGGCGGGCGGTCAGCTTGAGGTCGTCGACGCGGAGCAGTTCGTCGCCGGTGTCGGTGTCGGGGGTGGTGAACATGGTCTGCACCGGGCGGCCGACCATCGCCTCGACAACCTCCGCCGTACTGAGTTTGCGTGGGTCGAAGCTGGTCACGATCTCACCGTTGCGAAGGACGGTCGCGCGGTCGGCGACCTGGGCGATCTCCTCCATCCGGTGCGAGATGTAGACGATGCCGACACCGGCCCGGCGGAGTTCGCGGATGACCTCGAAGAGCCGCTCGACCTCGGTGGTGGTCAGGGCCGAGGTCGGTTCGTCCATGATCAGCACCCGGGCGTCGAGCGAGATCGCCTTGGCGATCGTGACGAGCTGCTGCTCACCGACCCGCAGGTCGCCGACCGGGCGGCGCGGGTCGATCCGGACGCCACTGCGTTCGAGCAGAGCGCGCGCCTCGCGGTCCATCCGGCGGCGGTCGACGGTTCGTAGCGGGGTGCGCAGTTCGCGGCCGAGGAAGATGTTGTCGGCGACGGAGAGTCCGGGGACGAGGTCGAGCTCCTGGTGGATCATCGCGATCCCGGCCGCCTGCGCGTCGGTCGGCCCACCGAACGACACCGGTGTCCCGTCGATCTCGATCTGCCCGTCGAAGTCGGTGACATCACCGGACAGGATCTTCATCAGCGTCGACTTGCCCGCGCCGTTCTCCCCGAGCAGCGCATGCACCTCACCCGCGCCGAGGGTGAAATCCACCGCCCGGCACGCCTGCACACCGCCGTACCGCTTCCCGATCCGTTCCATCCGGACCAGGGCAGCGTTCCCGCTCATGGGGCCTCCGCCGTCGGGGTCAGTAATCGATTTCCCGGACGCTATGCCGCACCGTCGCAGCCCGTCAACCCCTCACCGACCGGCACGCCCGAACCGTGACCCAGCTTCGTCGGGGGACTGAGCAGGCGGGAGCTTTTCGATCTGGATGGAATAGGGCCGGACGCCCAGGCCATCACAATTGGTGCCGCGCGGGTCATCCCCCGCCTACGCGCCCCGCGGCGCGGCAGTTGTGATGGCCTGCAGGTCCGGGCCTACTGCTCGAGCCACGCCCGGACGGACTCGTCGTGCTCGCCCAACCGCGGCGGGGCGAGGTTGGTTTCGCGGGCACCGGCATACGGCTGGTCGTCGAAGCGGAGCGGCGGGCCGGGGAGCTGGATCGAGCCCAGCGTCGGGTGCTCGACGTCGATCAGCAGTCCCTGCGACAAGGTCTGGTCCCACTCGTACACCTGCTGGATGTCACGCACCTTGCCGGCCGGAATCCCCTGCGCAGCCAGCGTTTCCAGCCACTTGTCGGCCGGCGCCGCCGCGAACGCCGCCTCGATCACCGCGATCAGCTCATCCCGGTTCCCGACCCGCTCCGCATTCGTCGCGAACCGCGGGTCGGCCGGATCCAGCCCGACGATCGGCGCGAACGTCCGCCACTGCCCTTCGCTCCCGACGGCCACCTGCACACTGTCGTCCGCCGTCCGGAACATCCCGTACGGCGCGATCTGCGCATGGTGATTGCCGACCCGCCCGGGCACCTGTCCGGCGACCGTCCATTTCGTCCCGTGGAACGCGTGCACTCCGACCATCGCGGCCAGCAGGCTCGTCCGAACCACTCGGCCCTTCCCGGTCACCGAGCGCTCGTGCAACGCGGCCAGCGCGCCATAAGCGCCGTACATGCCGGCCAGCAGATCGGCGATCGGGACACCGACCTTCGTCGGTTCGGCGTCACCGGTGACGCTCATCAGACCGCCTTCGCCCTGCGCGATCTGGTCGTACCCGGCCCGGCCGCCCTCCGGCCCGTCATGCCCGAACCCGGTGATCGACACCACGATCAGCCCCGGGTTCAGCTCATGCAACCGCTCGACCGAGAACCCGAGCCGATCCAGCACCCCGGGCCGGAAGTTCTCCAGCAGGATGTCGGCCTTCCGCACGAGCCTGGTCAGGAACTCCTTGCCCTCGTCGGACTTGAGGTCCGCAGTCACCGACTCCTTGTTCCGGTTCGCCGACAGAAAGTACGTCGACTCCCCGTCCAGGAACGGCGGCCCCCACCCCCGGCTGTCGTCCCCACCGGCCGGCGTCTCGACCTTGATCACCCGGGCCCCGAGATCCCCGAGCATCATCCCCGCATGCGGCCCGGCCAGCGCCCGAGTCAGATCCACCACAACAACATCCGAGAGCAGCTGCATACCCCCGACCCTAGAGCTCCGCCCGACACAGCGGCGCGAAATGAGACTGACCCCTCAGCCGAGCGCCCCCGCCCAATTTGCCTGGCTAGGCACCGCACTTGGGGGTTCCGCACCGTGGTTAAGGGTGTAGAACCCCCGATTTGAGTGCCTAGCCAGCGAAATTGCTGGGGTCAGGCGAGGGCTTTGCGGGCTAGGGAGGCGAGGCGGTGGGTTACGTCGCGGGGGCGTTCCTGGGGGAGCATGTGGCCGGCGCCGGGGTACATCCAGAGGCGGGCGCTCGGGAGCTCGGCGGCGATCCGGTTCGCGTGTCGCGGCGGGAGGAGGCGGTCGCGGGTGCCGTGCATGACCTCGACCGGGATCTGGTCCAGCACCTTCAGGGCGTGGGCGCGGTCATGCTGCAGGATCGCCTCGAAGAAGCCGCTGTACGACGCTCCGGGCAGCAGCGCGAGTCCTTGCTGGAAGATCGCGATCTCGGCCGGGTCGACCTTCTTCCCGAACACGACCTGCCGCAGCGCGGGACGTTGCAACAGCGCGGCCACGTTGCCCGGGCGGCACGGGCCATCTCACGCCCGCCGACAACTCGTCCCGCGGCTCCACTGGCACTCACCGCCACACCTTCGACGGCGCCGGCGGCAGTCGTCGCCGCACGTCCAGCAGCGTCAGCGACTGCAGAAGCTACCCCTTCGGCAGCGACCACAGCGGTATCCGCAGCAGCAGCGGCCGCGGACGCCAGTCGCTCGGCGCGGCGGTCCACTCGCGTGCCGACCACGGCAGCGACGCGCGGCGCGATCCGTACGGCGGCCGGCTCGAAGCGCACCGGGATACCGAAAGCACCCCGAGCCGCCTGACCGGACGACGTACTGACCAGCGCCGCCGCCTTGATCCGCGTACCGAACAGATCCGGCCGCTTGTCGGCCAGCTCCATCAACGTCATCCCGCCCATCGAGTGCCCGGCGTACACGACCGGACCGTCACCGACGACCTCGTCGAGCACGGTCACCAAGTCATCGGCCAACTGCTCGATCCGCAGCGATCCCGGCGGTGCCGCATCCGACCGCCCGTGACCACGGTGGTCGTAGGTCACCACCCGTACGGCGTTCGCCCCGAGAATCCGCGGCAGATCGTCGACCTGGTGGTGCCAGGCGCGGGTCGAACACGTCCACCCGTGCACCAGCAGCACCGTGACCGGCGCGTCGGCCGGTCCGGTGGTCTCGACGTTCAGATGAATGCCGTCGGTTGTCGTTACACCCAGTCGCCCGAAATCAGACACACCCTGGATCGTCACGCAGTCTCCCGTTCCCGCTCACCGGCCGCCAGATGAGCCGCGCGCAGCCGCCCACCACGGGCGCCGCGCCCGACCAGCCAGGCGATACCGGCGATCTCCAGTAGACCGACCACACCCAGCAGGGCGTAGCCGCCGTTCCACATCCATCGTGGCACGTCGGTGCGCTCTTCGCGACGCAACGTCTCCTGCTCGTTGACGAAGGCAACGGTCTGACCGTTGGACACCTCGATCGCGGGCTTCTCGATCGCCGCGTCTTCGGGTGCGTAGACCCACATCGCGGTCAGGTCGCGCTGGCCGGTGTGCAGCCGGATCATCGACTTCCACTTGCCGTACATCGGCAGCGCGTCCGCGGACCGATAGGTGCCATCAGCAACCTTCTGCATCGGATGCAGGACCATCCCACCACCCTGCCACGAGAGCGCCTCGAACCAGCGCGCATCGTCGGCCGCGGTGGCCGGGTCGAGCTTGACCGTGACGTACGCGGTCGGCTCGGCCCCAGTGGCGACCCGCTCCAACGACACCGTCCCGGTCACGCCCGGCTCGGCCGACCGCGGTACACAGAAGAAGATGATTCCAACGACCGCGACCAGCCCGACCGCGCCGAGCTGATGGGTACGGCGAACGGCCTCCGGCCGCGTGCTCCGTACGTCGGTAGCCCGCTTCTCGCCCGCGACTTCGGCGTACCGGGTGGCCAGCCAAGCGCCGACCAGACCCGCACCGGCCCCGACCACGACGCCGTACCCGAGGGCCGACGGGAGGATCGACGACGGCCAGGCGATCGGCATCCAGACCTGACTCCACGCGTACTCGGCGATCACGCCGACGGTCCCGATCAGGGCACCGGCGACCAGGCCGAGACGGAAGCGGTTCTTGTTGCCGAGGACAAGGGCCACGGCCTCGACCAGGATCGCCTCGACGATCAGCAGCGGGAAGTGGCCGAGGATCTCGCCGAGCGGCTGATCCACCGCCCAGGCGATGATGCCGCGGACGATCAGGAAGATCGCGAGCGCGCCGAAGGTGATCCCGGGGCCGCGGCGGGCGCGCAGGATGGTAAAGGCCATCGCCGCGCCGAAGGCGATCAGCAGCGGGTGCAGGATCAGCGGGAACTGCGGTACGCCGTAGTTGAACTCGGTGCTGAACAGGTCCCAGGCGATCAGCAGCGCGCCGACCGACGCGACCTCCTGGAAGAGGCGGCGCTTGTTCATCCCCATCAGCTGCTCGACCTCGGCGACCGCCAGCAGCCGGGCGAAGATCGAGAAGACCACGCCGCCGATCATCAGCAGGTGGGTCGGGCCCCAGAGCGTGACATCCTCACCGAAGAGCCGGTGCCAGGTGTCGTCGAGCGGGAAGCCGATCAGCGCGAACGTGCCGCAGAACAGGATCAGCGCGGCGCTGCACGGGATCCGCCAGCTTTTGGTGAGCTTGATCGTCCGGGCCGGCAGCGGCTTCCCGGCGAGCGCGATCGGCAGCACGCCGGTCACGATCACACCGAGGATGCCGAAGAAGATCGGATAGTGCGCCGGCGTACCGAACGGGCCGGTGTCGCGCCCCTTGTCGATGTGGACGGCGATATCCCACCAGACGCCGAAGGCGCAGGCGAGCAGCGACACGACATGGAGATATGGCGACAGTGCGGCCCACCGGGGGACTCCGTCCAGCCTCCCGATGGTGTCCGCGAGCCTGCCGACGAGCGTGACGCGCCCGGTCCGCTCCCGCCACAGGAAGACGGCCAGCGCGACGTACAGCAGTCCCACCACGCCGGTCACGATCGCGATCTGATCGAACGTCGCCGTACCGGTCGTGGCCAAGGGGATCGCCATCGTGGAGCTCCTTCGGGACATCAAGCATGCGCCATGGCAGATGTTACATCTTCCATGTAACGTCCGATCTGGAAGACTGTCAAGAGTGGAACGAGACGAGGAGCTCACGGTCGACCAGCTCGCCGCCAAGGTGGGCATGACGGTGCGCAATGTCCGGGCGTACGCCGGGCGTGGACTGATCCCGCCGCCCCGGCTGGTCGGCCGCACGGGCTACTACGGCCAGGACCACGTGGCGCGACTCACGCTGGTCCGCGAACTGCTCGACAAGGGCTACACCCTGGCCGCCGTCGAGCGGATGCTCAGCGACCTGCCCGACGGCGCGATGGCTCTCGGCGTCTTCGAGACCCTGGTGAACCCCTGGACCCCGACCGAGCCCGAGGTCATCACCGAACAACAGCTCGCCGACCGCGCCGGCATCCCGCACGACCCCGCCACCATCGACAAACTGATCGAGCTCGGCATCGCCGAACGCGAGGACGGCGACCGCCTCCGGATCCCGAACCCGGACCTGCTCCGCACCGGCCTCGAGGTGATCAAACTCGGCGTCCCCCTGGACGCCATCCTCGTCATGCTCCCCAAGCTCTTCGACCACGCCGACGCCGTCGCCAAGGTGTACGTCGAACTCTTCCGCAGCACCGTCTGGCGCCAGTTCGCCGACGCCGGCCTACCCCCCGACGGCTGGCCCGAGATCCAGCGCACCCTCGAAGGCATCATCCCCCTCGCCGGCCAAGCCCTGGTCGCCGCCTTCCGCGAAGCCATGGGCCGCGAAATAGAACTGGTCGCCTACGAAGAACTAGGCGTAGCCCCCAAACAACTCCCCTCCACGGGCTGAGCATGCCGAAGCCCGGGCAGCCTGGTGGGCTGCCCGGGCTTCGGTGGAGTCGCTCAGCCGGCGAGGGCGAAGGACTGGGTGGCCTTCAGGAGGGCGGTGCCGAGGAGTTTGTAGTCGGTGGGGGCGCCGCCGACGGTGATCTCGCGCTCGGCCTGGTTGCTGCCGTGCTGGCCGAAGTAGCGGGTGGCGACCCAGCGGGTGGTCGTGCCGCTCCGGTAGGTGTAGACGACGGTGGTGAGGGTGATCTTGCCCTGGTTGTTGTTCGACTGCATCGTCGTCGTGTAGACGTTCTGGATCTTCAGCCCGGGCGTCCCCTTGAGCGCGGCGACCTTTCGCTGGCCGGCGACCACGGTGGTCGGAGCCTTGTCCCCGAGCGACAGGTTGAACCTGATCATCCTGTTCGCCGTCGGATCCTGGAACGCGGTCTTGCTGTCACCCTGGTCGACAGCCTTCCAGGTCTTCGGCAGTACGGCGGAAGCGTGGCACTCCTTCGGCTTCCAGCACTCGAAGTTGCGCCAGGTGTAGGTGACCGCACTCGTCGCCTCGACCTTCGTGGTCGTCTGCTCGCCGGAAATGTCCGCCGAGCTCGGCAGCATCGTCGCCAGCACCAGACCGGCCGCCCCCAGCGTGGCCCCCACCCCGGCCAGTACGGCGAAACGCTTCTTCTGCATGTGAACCCCTCAAAGCTCCGCGCCGGGCCCGTTGTGGACCCCGGCACGGAACCAGACGCAGCCACCGGCGGAATAGTTGCCGTCAACCGCGAGTCTCGACCGAGGTGGTTGCCTTGAGCAGCACAGTGCCGAGGAACTTGGAGTTCTTCGGGGAGCCGGCCACGGTCAGCTCGATGGCGGCGTCGGGGTAGCCCCAGGTGCCGATGTAGCGAGTGGCGACCCAGCGGGTGGTCTTGCCGCTCTGGTAGGTGTAGACGATCGTGCTGACGGTCAGCGGGCCTTGACCCGAGGTCGACTTCAGCTTGGTCGTCGCGGTGCTGACGATGCGCAGACCGCGGGTGCCCTTGAGCGCCACCTGCTTGTTCTTCATCGCCTGCGCGGTCGACACCTTGGCGCCGTAGCTGGTGTTGAACGTGGCGGTCTGATTCGCCTTGTCGGCGAAGCGGGTCCGGTACTTCGCAAGGTTCACCTGCTTCCAGGCACTCGGCAACTGTGCACTCGCCGTGCAACCGACATGCGCGAAGCAGTCGAAGTCGCGCTTCACGAACTTCACCGCCGGAACCTGCTGGGTGGTCGTCTGCGTCGTGCCGGCATTGCTGTGCAGCGCGACCCCGCCGAGCACGACTCCGCCGGCCGCGATCGTTGCCGCGACACCGCTGATGATCTTTCGCATTGGTCTACTCCCCCAAAGTGTTGGCGACTTGTGGAAGGACAGACGGCTGCACCACCTCGGCGGTTGGAGCTAGGCCGCGGGTCGGCACCTTCGGGCAATCAGCCGGCCGATGCGCGGTCGTTCTACCTCGACGGGAGGTCGCCCAGGTCGGCGTCCCAGTCGTCGTCGTCGCCTGGTGCGGCTTCGTTCCTGCGGGCGATGCGCAGGAAGGCGATGATCAGCAGGATCGGTCCGAGCACCATCGCGGTCTCCGGGATGCCGCCCATGTGCAGCACGATCATGAGGCTGTCACCAGCGCAATCCCGCCGGCGGTGAAGGCGACCATTGCCGCCAGCATCGGGTACTGCGCCTGCCGGAGTTGCCGCCGCCGGAACAGACCGGCCGCACGATCGTGCGCGGACACGACCCCGAGTACGTGTCCGAGCACGATCGCACCGATCTGTACGCCGGCGATCACCCCGGTACCGAGGAATGCGTAATCAATCCGCATCCCGCTGGTACCGAGCAGATCCCAGCCGCGCCCGAACGGATCGGTCGCGAGCAGCACACCTTCCTGCCCCTGGAACATCGCGAACGAGAAGTAGTGCGCGACCGCATACCCGATCGCGATCGGGACCAGCGAGTGCACGAACGCTCCGGGCAGCCCGGCTTCCCCGACCGCCCCCGGCCGGATGTCCGCCGTACCGGTGGCCCGAGCGGCAAGCACGAAGAGCGCGGTCACGATCGCCACCGCGACAATCAAGCCCCCGGTGTAAACAACGACATGGTTCAGCTCGGCGGTGCGGCTGGTCCAGGCCGACCAACGCGAGATCCCGTCGAACGCAGTCGAACCAAGCAGCAGGCAGAGCAACGCGACGATCCCCGGCCGCTGCGGCATGGTGGCCAGCCCGGCCAACGGGTTGCGGATCACCAGTCGGCCGTCGGCCCCGCGACCGAGCGGACTCAGCCGCGCCAGGATTTCGGCGTACACCTCGAAGGCATCGCCGATCCCGAACCACGCCGGCCCGTAAACGATGCCTGCGGCAACATTCACCACCGCGTAGACCGTGACGAAGGCTGCGACCACGATCGGTTCGGAGGCGTCCGGATAGACGAGTTCCAGCCAGAGGAACCCGGCGAGCCCGGCAACCGCCGGCCAGTAGGCGATCCGGTCGGGAAGACGCCGGTACGACGTACGCCGTACCAGGCTCGCGATCGTGCGCAGTGGATTGGCGAGCCGCCAGATCGGGCCGAACAGCAGGGACAGCGGGATGATGCCGACCCAGATCCACACATATAGCCAGGTCGGCGCGGGATTCTCCGCGGGAGAGTCACTGCCGAACCAGGCCGCACCGATCAGCAGCCCGAGCGCCAGGAGGCCGGCCAACTTGAGCGACCAGCGCACCAGGCGGGCATCGACGAGACGGGTCAGCCGGGCGAGCGCCGTACCGCCGGTGGTCTCGAAGCGCGGGCGTGACCAGAAGGCCGCGAGCGCGAAGAACGAAACGGCCACCGCGGCACCGGCCGAGTAGATCGCCAGCCAGAGCGGCACCGGCAGGTCTCCGCGACCGCCGATCCCGTGCAGCGGTACCAGCAGGTCCAGCACGGCGGCCCCTCCGATCAGCTATCTGACTGATCGAATGTAACACGCACGATGTCACATAGCGAGGGTCCGGTATTCGTCCGCATCGAAGCGCCGGGTGAGCTGCCGGAACCGGAAGGTGAATGACGGCCAGAGCGTGGTGTTGCGACCCTGCGCGTCGAGGTACCAGCTCGTGCAGCCACCCCGGGTCCAGATGGTGTTCTTCATCGAGGCCCGGACGCCGTCGACGAACGCCCGCTGCACCTCCGGCCGGACCTCGACCTCCCGCAGGCCCTGCGCGTCGATCGTTTGCAGCGCGTCCAGGATGTAGGCGATCTGGGACTCGATCATGAAGACCATCGAGCTGTGGCCGAGGCCGGTGTTCGGGCCGATCAGCAGGAAGAAGTTCGGGAAGCCGGAGACCGCCGTACCGAGGTGGGCCTCCATGCCGTCCGACCACGCGTCGCGGAGCAAGAGCCCATCGCGGCCGTGCACCATGTCCATCACCGGGAGGTCGGTGACGCGGAAACCGGTGCCGTAGATGATCGTGTCGACCTCGTGCTTCACGCCCGCGCTGTCGACGATGCCGGTCGGGGTCACCTCGGCGACGCCGTCGGTGATCACGTCGACGTTCGGGCGAGCGAGGGCCGGGTAGTAGTCGTCGGAGATCAGGACGCGCTTGCAGCCGAGGGTGAAGTCCGGCGTCACCTTGGCACGCAGCTTCGGGTCGCGGATCTGATGCTGGAGATGCTTCTCGGCGACCTTCTGCGCCTGCTTCATGATCGCGGGCAGCTTGGCGAAGCCGAGCACCATCGACTCGCGACCCCAGTAGATCGCGGCCCGAACCGCCTTCTGCACAAGGGGGAACCGGCGGTAGATCGCCTTTTCGGCCGCGCTGATCTTGCGATCCGGCCGCGGCATCACCCACGGCGGCGTCCGCTGGAACAGGTGCAGCTCCTCGACCTCGGGCTGGATCGCCGGGACGAACTGGATCGCCGACGCACCGGTGCCGATCACGGCGACCTTGCGGCCGGCCAGATCGAGATCGTGGTTCCAGCGCGCGGAGTGGAAGACCTCGCCCTCGAAGTCCTCGATCCCGGGCAGCTTCGGGACCGACGGCTCGGCCAGCGGACCCATCCCGGACAGCATGAACCGGGCGACGAAATCACCCTGGTCGGTGCGGATCCGCCACTCGCCGTCCTCCCAGTTCGCGGACTCGACGGTGTGACCGAACCGGATGTGCCGGCGAACGTCGTACCGATCGGTGACGTCGCGGAGGTACTGCTCGATCTCGGGCTGCGGGGAGAACGTCGACGACCACTCCGGGTTCGGCGCGAAGGAGAACGAGTACAGATGGGACGGTACGTCGCAGCGGCAGCCCGGGTAGGTGTTGTCCCGCCAGGTGCCACCGACGTCGTTCGCCCGCTCCAGTACGACGAAGTCGTCGTACCCGGCCTGCTTCAGGCGGACCGCCATCCCGATCCCCGCGAACCCGGTGCCGATCACCACGATCCGGTGCTTGTTCTCCATCGCAGACCTCCCTGTGGACGAACTTACTCTTAGTAAGTTACTCGGAGTCAGTTACGCTGTGCAAGTGACGTCCACCACTGAGCAGCCCCCGAAGCGCCGTCGCGACCGAGCCGCCCGCGAGCGCGAGATCCTCGCCGCCGCCGAGCGGATCTTCGGCGAACGCGGCTACCAGGGCACCTCGATGGACGACGTCGCCGCCGCGGTCGGAGTCTCGAAACCGCTGATCTACCAGTACTACGGCTCCAAGGACGGCCTCTTCCTCGCCTGCCTGGCCCGCCTCCGCGCCCAGCTCCTGGAGACCGTCTCGGACGCCGTGATGGCCGCGACCGATGCCGAGGACGCGCTCTACGCCGGCTTCGTGGCCTGGTTCCAGTTCCTCGACGAGCACCCGCAGGCCTGGTCAGTCCTGATCGACGAAGGCATGCTCGCCACCGGCCCGATGGCCGCCACCACCGACGAGGTCCGCAACGCCTTCGTCGAACTGATCGCCGCGATGGTCCGCCTGAACCTCCCACCCACTCGCCCGACGGACGACGACGAGATCGAGATCCTCGCCCACTCCATCTCCGGCGCCACCGAGCGCCTCGCCATCTGGCGCACCCGCACCCCGAATCCCCCCACCCCGCAAAAGGTCGCCCGAACCCTCAAGGACCTCCTCTGGCAGGGCCTCCAAACCCTCAGCAAAAGCTGACCCGGCAAGCGTTGTCCTAACCCGGTACCGCTTTCCCAGCGAGGTTTTCCGGGGGCGGTGAGAATGCGCATTCTCGGATGTCGTGACGCCTTGACGCGACTGGGTTGACGCAGGAAACTAACGGCACTTCGGTCAGATCTTTACTTATCTTCGCCTTCGCAACAACCGCCCCCGGAAGGTGCCGAGTCGACCGTTCGCTGGCTGCTGCCCGGGGGTCCCTCCGAAAGGACACCGCCCCCATGAAGTTTTCCCGAAGTCGCCTTGCGATTGCCGCCCTCGCCCTGGTCACCGGCACGGCCGGGCTGATCGGCAGCACCGTCTCCGCACCGGAGGCCGAGGCCGCGCCGGCGGCCACCACCGCGGCCGAGGCCTTGCCACCCGGATTCAAGAGTGTCGGTTACATGCCGTCCTGGTCGGGCAGCGTCACCGCGATCCAGTACAGCAAGCTCACCCACATCAACTACTCGTTCGCGCTGCCGAACTCCAACGGTTCACTGCAGGCCATCCCCGACCCCGGGAAGCTGAACCAGCTGGTCAGCCTCGCGCACCAGAACGGCGTCAAGGTGTCGCTGGCCATCGGTGGCTGGAACAACGGCAACGACTCCGCGTTCGAGCAGCTGGCCGCGAACTCCGGTTCCCGGACCACCTTCGTGAACGCCGTCATGGGCGCCATCAACCAGTACAACCTGGACGGTGTCGACATCGACTGGGAGTACCCGGATCCGGGTGTCTCGGGCGATCGCTTCACGCTGCTGATGCAGCAGCTGAGCACCACGTTGCACAACAACGGCAAGTTGCTCACCGCGGCCGTCGTCTCCGAGGGCGGTACGGCGAACGGCGTCCAGCCGGCCGTCTTCAACGCCGTCGACTGGCTGAACATCATGGCGTACGACGGCGGTAGCCCGCACGCCAACTACGACTGGTCGATCGGCGCTGCGAACTTCTGGAAGAACCGCGGCCTGCCGAAGGCCAAGACCGTGCTCGGCGTTCCGTTCTACAGCCGGCCGACCTACGTCGCCTACAAGGACATCGTCGCGCAGAACCCGAACAACGCGAACGTGGACTGCTACAACAACGGCGGTCAGCAGTGTTACAACGGCATCCCGACCATCAAGCGCAAGACCCAGTGGGCGGTCGCGAACGCCGGCGGCATCATGAACTGGGAGCTGTCCCAGGACGCCACCGGCAGCCTCTCGCTGCTCAGCGCCATCTTCGACGCGGCCGGCGGCACCCAGAACCCGCCGACCGGTAAGACCGGTCAGATCAAGGGCATCGCCGGCAAGTGCGTAGACGTTGCCGGCGGCAACAGCGCGAACGGCACCGCCGTACAGCTCTGGGGTTGTGGCACTGGCGCCGGCCAGACCTGGACGGTCAGCACCGACGGCACGATCCGTGCCCTCGGCAAGTGCCTGGACGTCGCCGCGGCCGGTACCGCCAACGGCACCGTCACCCAGCTGTACGACTGCAACGGCACCGGCGCCCAGACCTGGCAGGCCCAGAGCAACGGCAACCTCCGCAACCCGAACTCCGGCAAGTGCCTCGACGCGACCGGCCAGAGCTCGGCCGACGGCACCCGCCTGCAGATCTGGGACTGCGCAGCAACCGCCAACCAGATCTGGACCCTCCCGGCCTGATCGGCTCAGGGCAAGCGGGTCAGCCGCCCGTCCGGGGCGATCTTGATGCTGACCGCTGGGCGCCGACGACGAGATCGAGTACGGCGTCGGCGCCCGCCTCCCGGATCGTGTAACTGACCTGGTCCGCCACCGCCGCAGGCACGACGGCGGAGAGGATCCGGGCGTTCTGCCCGGTGTGCGTGAACTTGACGACCGGTGCCGGCGACACCGTGAAGATGTCCTTGAAGAACCAGCCCTGCGGCGGACTCTTGGTCCCCTCTTCGACTGTGGTGGTCCCGGACTCGCCGCCGATCGGAATGTGGAAGAGATGGGTCCGGAAGGTGTCGCCGGGCTTGGCGGCCACGGCGGTCGTCGGCGACTGGACAGCGACCTGCTGTCCCGGCGGCAGATGCCACAGCGTCTCGTACCGCTGCGGGTTGCTCGACTGCCCACGGTCCAGCGTGATGACCAGGTCAGGATCCTTGAGGACCAGCACATCCCGGGTCCGGTCGACGCCCTCGGCGGGCTGGTCGGACAACCCGAAGTAGTCCGCGTTCGACGTACTGGCTGATCGCACCAGGCGCGTGACCGGGCTCTTGGCCGTGGCGGTCGGGATCGTCATTTGGTTGTGCGCGGCCGGCCCCTTGGCCCACTCCTGCCGGGCATCCGCCTGATGACCGCCGTACCCGGGGTCGATCAGGATGTCGTGACCCTTCCAGTTGTAGGTGACCGCTGTGTGGTCCTGGTGACCGTGCCATTTGCGCGCGGGACCGAAGCGGATCGAGTACGTCGACTCCTCGGCGAACGGCCGCTTCTCACCCCAGCCCGTTCGCCCGAACACGTAGCCCGCCTTGTAGATCGCGGTTCGGGCCCGTGGCTTGGTTCCCTTCTTGCCCTGGGTCGCGACGTACTCCATCGGCGTACCGGGGACGTTGGGCAGTTTCTGCTGACCGGTGTTGCCGATCTGATGCAGGTATCCGCTCGAGGTGGTCGCCGTGGCCAGCCACTCCCCGAGTGCCCGCCGGCGATTCGCGATCGCCGGCCCGGGGTCCACTCCACAGTCCCGCAAGCGATCCGCGGCGCGTCCCCAGAGCCGATAGTTGAAGTCGGCGTACCCGACCGCCTGTTCGTTGGTCGACCCCTGCTCGTCGATCGCCGTCCGCACCGCCTTGTTCAGGCGCTGGGCAGCGAGCTTCATCAGGTCGGTCCGCCCGTACGTGCATCCCACGCCGAGGAGCGCGATGCTCTGATCGGTCCCGTGGTTGTGCGCACCGCTCCAGTTGTCGATCAGGTACCGGGCGTGCGTCAGCAGCGCATCGTCGAGCCACTTGTACTGCGGCGGTAGCGTCTTGGCCTTCAGCTGTGTCAGTAGCGACTGCCGCACACAGATCAGCACATTCGTCCGATGCATCGTCGATTCCGACGCACTCGTGTTGCGCTTCCACGAGAACGGGTTGT
Source organism: Kribbella sp. NPDC056345 (assembly GCF_042262745.1). NCBI lineage: Bacteria > Bacillati > Actinomycetota > Actinomycetes > Propionibacteriales > Kribbellaceae > Kribbella > Kribbella sp. NPDC056345. Next base: position 881,566 of record NZ_JBHJQQ010000001.1, read on the forward strand.
CCCGCACCCAGTCCTGCACGATCGTCAGTACCCGCTCGGTCGCCTTCGGGTCACCGGCCTTGATCGCATGAACGCCGTTCCCCAGCCAGCGCAGCGAATGCAGCCACAGGTGCCAACTCAGGTTCTGATAGGGATCGGAGTCCCACCTGATATCGCCGGCTCCGTCTCCCACCTGGTACGGCGCAGTGTTGCCCCAGGCAAAGGTGTCGGTCATCAACGCGGTCAGCGGCACCTTCTTCTCGATCCCGCTGAACCCCTGACACGGATACCCCGGCGTGCCCACCGCCGGCGCCGACATCACGATCTCAGGCCCCACCATCGCCCCAATTCTCTTACCAGGCTCGGATTGCGCCAGCACCCGGGGCAGCACCACCGCAGTTCCACAGACCATCACGATCGCCACGCCCAGCCCAACATGCTTCGCCCGTACGCCCATCGCCGTCGCCTCCGCATCCGCCGCCGTGCAGGCAAAACGGGTCGGCGGAAGCGAACCGTTGCACGGAGCTAACGATCCGGAACCAGGCGTTCCCCCGTCGGGAAGGACACGTAGTAGTCCACACACGCGCTGCCCGCTGAGCGCACCGCGCCGATGCGCAGGCCCGAATGCAGCACCTCTACGTGTCCTTACCGACTGCACCACCCCCGAGCGGGACCCTGAGTGGCGACCCTGGGTGGCGGCTGACGGATGTCATGGGCGGGTGGTGACGAGTGGCCGAGGGATGGCAGAGGCCGCGGCAGGAAGCTTCTTGGTATGACGACAACTACTGCGGTCAGCCTGATGGGCGTGACCAAGAAGTACGGGGCGGTGCAGGCTGTCGCTGGGGTGGATCTGAGTATCCGGGCCGGTGAGGTCGTCGCACTGCTGGGGCCGAACGGGGCCGGCAAGTCGACCACGATCGAGATGCTGCTCGGACTGGTACGGCCGGACCAAGGCAGCGTGCAGGTGTACGGCGGGTCTCCGGAGGAGGCGATCGCCAAGGGGCAGGTCGGGGTGATGCTGCAGAGCGGCGGGATCATCGAGGACGCCAAGGTCGGCGAACTGCTGAACCTGGTGGCCGGCCTGCACAGCAAGCCGATGCCGGTCCACGAAGCGCTCGACCGGGCCGGGATCGCCGACCTGTACGACCGCAAGATGAAAGCTCTGTCCGGCGGTCAGCAGCAGCGGGTGCGGTTCGCGATGGCGATCATCCCGCAGCCCGATCTGATCGTGCTGGACGAACCCACGACCGGCATGGATGTCGAGTCCCGACGCGACTTCTGGGCGTCGATGCACGCCGAGACCGCCCGCGGCCGAACCGTCCTGTTCGCCACCCACTACCTCGAAGAGGCCGACTCGTACGCCGACCGCGTGGTCCTGATGCGCAACGGGAAAGTCGTTGCCGACGGCACCGCTACACAGATCAAGGCGAGCGTCTCCGGCCGGACCATCCGGGCCACCGTGCCCGGCGCGGACCTGACGACCCTCGCGTCGCTGCCGGGTGTCCGCACGGTCGAGACCCGCGGTGACGTCGTGCTGCTGCAGTGCGCGGACTCCGACGACACCCTGCGCTACCTGCTCACCAGCACCAACGCCCACGACATCGAAGTGACGTCGGCCGACCTCGAGGACGCCGTACTCGCGATCAGCGCTCAGACAGTGTCTCAAGGGGAGGGGAGCCTGGCATGAACCGCAACTACCTGATGTTCGACATCCGCCGCACCCTGCGGAACAAGCGGGTGATGATCTTCGCGATCCTGATGCCCCTGGTGCTGTTCGCGGTCTTCGGCCTGAACCTCCCCAAGGACGCGTCCGAGGGCGGGATCTCCGCGATCGCCTACGTGATGGTCAGTATGGCGATGTTCGGTTCGATGTCCGCCGCGATGAGCAGCGGCGGCGTGATCGCGGCCGAACGCGACGGCGGCTGGAACCGGACACTGCGGCTGACTCCACTGAAGCCACAGGCCTACGTGATCAGCAAGGTGATCCTGTCGCTGCTGGTCGCCGTACCGCCGCTGCTGGTGGTCTTCCTCTTCGGGATGACCGTCGGCGATGTCCACCTCGGGGCCGGCCAGTGGATCACGGTCGCGCTCGTCTCCTGGCTCGGTGCCCTGCCGTTCGCCGCGATCGGGCTCGTCATCGGGTACGTCGCCAAGCCGGACAGCGTGCAGCCGATCACCGGACTGGCGACCATGCTGATCGCGGCGTTCGGTGGACTGTGGTTCCCGGTCGAGCAGATGCCGTCGGTGATGAAGCACATCGCGCAGCTGACCCCGGCGTACTGGACCGGACTGACCTCGCGGAGCGCCCTGACCGCGGGCGGGGTCGATACCCAGGCGCTGCTGGTGGTCCTCGCCTGGACCGTCGTGCTCGGCTTCATCGCCTTGCGCCGGTTCCGCGCCGACACCGCGCGGGCCTGATCGCATACCGTGAGCTTCATGAAGCGAACCCTGCCGGCCGCGCTGGCCGAGAACGACCGGCCGCCCAGCCGGTGGGGTTGGCTCGCGGTCGCCGTCTGGCTGGTCTATCTGGCCCAGCCACTGACCGAGATCTGGCAGACCCAGCACGGGATCACCCGGCTGCTCGGCCTGCTGAACCTCGCCGCCTTCGGTCTCTCGTACGTCGGCTTCTTCGGCATCCTGCGCTGGCAGGAGTTCCGGCCGGACAAATCGCCGTTGTGGCAGCGACTCGGCTATCTGGCCGTGATGCTGGGCCTGGCGCTGCTCCTGACCCTGACCGCGGGTGAGACCGCGCTCACCTGCATGGTCTATATCGCCGCGACCGCGGTGCTCTCGCTGGACCTGCGCCTCAGCGTGCTGATCGTCCTGCTGCTCCTCGGCGGTGTGGAGCTGTCGATGCGAGTGGTCCCCGGCTGGTCGGACGACAGTAGCTACGGGTTCGCGATCTTCCTCGGTGGCATCGCCGTCCTGGCCATGCGCCGAGCGGTCCAGCGCGGCTCCGAGCTGGATCGGGCCCGCAAGGACATGGCCGAGCTCGCCGTCCAGGAGGAGCGGAACCGGTTCGCTCGCGACCTGCACGACATCCTCGGCCACTCCCTGACCGTGATCACTGTGAAGGCAGAGCTGGCCGGACGGCTGATCCAGGTCAACCCGGAGAAGGCGGCGGCCGAGGTCGCCGATGTCGAGAGCCTCGCCCGGGCCGCGCTCGGCGATGTCCGCGCCGCCGTCGCCGGCTACCGCGAGCTGAGCCTGGCCGGCGAGCTGGTCTCGGCCCGGACCGCGTTGCAGGCGGCCGAGATCAAGGCCGACCTCCCGACCACCATGGACGAGGTCCCGGAGGAGAACCGCGAACTCTTCGCCTGGGTGGTCCGCGAAGGTGTCACCAACGTCATCCGGCACTCCGGCGCCAAGCGCTGCACGATCAAACTCTCCGCCCGCCAGATCGAGGTCCGCGACGACGGCAAAGGCCCCGGTGGCAGCACCTCCGGCCACGGCCTGATGGGCCTCCGCGAACGAGCCGACCAAGCCGGCGCCGCTCTCCAGGTCGGCCAGTCCCCCGACGGCGGCTTCCGCCTAGCTGTAAAGGTAGGCGTGTGAGTATTCGACTGTTGATCGCCGACGACCAGGCCTTGGTCCGCGGGGCCCTCGCTGCCTTGCTGGAGCTCGAACCGGATCTCGAGGTGGTTTCCCAGGTCGGGCGTGGTGACGAGGTGATCGCCGCCGCCAAAGCCAGTACGCCGGATGTCGCGCTGCTGGACGTGGAGATGCCCGGGCTCGACGGGATCGAGGCCGCGGCCGCGCTGCGGGCCGCCGTACCGGGTGTTCGCATCCTGATGGTGACCACCTTCGGCCGGCCCGGCTACCTCCGGCGCGCGATGGAGGCCGGAGCTGCGGGGTTCGTCGTCAAAGACACCCCTGCCGCTCAGCTGGCCGACGCCGTACGGCGGGTGCACCAGGGACTGCGCGTGGTCGATCCATCGCTCGCCGCTGAGACCCTCGTGGCCGGGACGAGCCCGCTGACGGGTCGCGAGTCCGACGTACTGCGAGCAGCCCGCGAAGGCGGCACTGTCGCCGACATCGCCAAGGAACTCCACCTCTCCGAAGGCACCGTCCGCAACCACCTCTCCGCCGCCATCGGGAAGACCGGCGCCCGTACCCGCGCCGAAGCCGCCCGCATCGCCCTCGACAACGGCTGGCTCTGAGGGATTTACCGTCCTAGGGTGAAGTATGTCGATCGAGCAGTTCAGTGTGCGGGGGCGGCTGGCGGATACCGGTGAGGGGATCACGGGTGACGAGCTGCAGCTGGCGGCGCGTAACCATGGGATTCCGCTGGAGGCATTGCGGTACGACGTGACGCCGGCCGGACTGCACTACGTGCTGGTGCATTACGACATCCCAGCGGGGAACGACGCGACCTGGCGGCTGGAGGTCAACGGATGCGTCGAGCAACCGATGTCGTTCGGGCTGACCGAGTTGCGCGCGATGGGGCGTCGAACCGTGCGGGTGACGTTGGAGTGCGCAGGCAACGGGCGGGCGTCCTTGCAGCCGCGGCCGATCAGCCAGCCGTGGCTGAACGAAGCAGTCGGTACGGCGGAATGGACCGGCGTGCTGCTCTCCGACCTGCTGCAGAATGCGGGGATCCGGTCGGATGCCGTCGACGTCGTCTTCACCGGCGCGGATCACGGTGTCGAGCGCGGGGTCGAGCAGGACTACCAGCGCGGCCTGTCACTCGGCGAGGCAATGGACTCCGGGGCGATCATCGCGTGGGAGATGAACGGCGATCCGCTGCCGCCGCAACACGGGTATCCGCTGCGCCTCGTCGTACCGGGCTGGTACGGGATGGCCAGCGTGAAGTGGCTGCGATCGATCGAGCTGATCGACCACGAGTTCGACGGTTTCCAGAACGCGGTCGCCTACCGGATCCGCCAGGAGGCCGGCGAGCTCGGGACCGCGATCACCCGGATCGAACCGCGCGCTCTCCTTGTCCCACCTGGCTTCCCGGACTTCATGAGCCGGCACCGATTCGTTGCCGCAGGCACCGTCACACTCGAAGGCAAGGCCTGGTCGGGCTGGGCGCCGATCGAGCGGGTCGACGTAAGCACCGACGCCGGCGTCACCTGGCACCCCGCCAAACTCGATGCCGCTAGCAACGATGCGCTCGCCTGGCGGTCTTTCAGCCACGACTGGGAGGCCGCTCCGGGCGAGCACGTGCTCACCGTCCGCGCTGTCGACAGCAGTGGCCGTGAGCAACCAATCGAGGCTCCCTGGAACCGCGGCGGCTTCGCCAACAACAGCGCACAGCGGATCACGGTCCTCGTCACCTGACCGCGTGTCGCTGGCGGATTCCGGCGTACCGCAGTCACATCCTGGAGAGGTACACGGTTCTCACTCCAGGAGTGATGCGGTGAACGAGTCGGACGAGCAACTGCACCTGCACGCACGGATCTTCCGTACGTCGGACGAGTGGTACGCGGACATCGACGACGGACTGTTCCCACAACCCGACAACCCCCTGTGGTGCGGCTCCTACGCCAGCCAGCGCGCCGCAATCGACGCCGCCTGCACCCGAATCGCCGCCATGCGCCGCCGACAACCCGCCACCCGCGACGACCAGGCCTCTTGACGCGTCGGGTCTCCTACTCGGGCTCGTTGTGGGCGTCGCCGCCGACGACGTAGGGGGTGGTGTAGCCGGCGTACATGAGGTGGGTCATGAGGCCTTCGGAGGCGTGGGGGAGGTTGTGGCAGTGGTCCATCCAGACGCCGGGGTTGTCGGCGCGGAAGGCGATCTCGTAGGTCTCGTTGTTGCCGACCTCGAGGGTGTCGGTCCACCACGGGGAGCCGGTTGAGGGGGCGCCGTTGCGGGTCAGGACGACGGCGTGGTGGCCGTGCAGGTGCATCGGGTGTGCTTGGCCGCTGGTGTTGCTGATCGTCATCCGGACCACGTCACCCTCGGCCACCATGTACATCGGTACGTCGGGAAACTTGTGCCCGTTGATCGTCCACCACAACCCCGGGACGCCGTCCAGGAACCCGGGCCGCCGGCCGATCCGGTACTCGAACCGCCGATCCGCCTTCGCCGGATCCAGTCCGAACCCCTTCGCCGTCCCGTAGCTCAGCAGGTCGACCGTCTCCCCCGGCAACTCCACGCTCGGCGGATCCACCGGGCCGATCCCGAGCGACAGCGCCGCCGTACCGGCGACGAGCCGCATCCCGCCGACCGGCACCACAGCTTCGAGATCCACCCGACCGCCCGCGGCCAGCGCATACCCCTTGCTGACCGGCGTCGGGCCGTTCACCTCACGCCCGTCGACCGCAACCACCTTGTACGGCGTTCCGGTCAGCCCGACCCGGAGGATCGCGTTGTCGGTGTTGATCACCCGCACTCGTGCGGTCGTCCCGGCCGGCAGATCGACACGCTGGGTACCCGTCTGCCCGTTGATCGTCCGCTTGCCGTCGTACGTGTGGATCGTGGCCAGCACCTCACCAGATGTCTTGGGCGCGATCACGATCGGGCCGAACAACCCACCCTTGACCTCATCACTCGACACCTGATGCGAGTGATACCAGTACGTCCCGGCATCATCCGCGCGGAAGCGATAAACATGCCGCCCACCGACCGGTACGGCGTCCTGCGTGACCCCGGCGACTCCGTCCTCCGCGTTCGGTACGTCGATGCCGTGCCAATGCAGAGTCGCGCCGGCGGGGACCGATTCGTTGACCAGCGTCACCTCGACGAGATCACCGCTCTCGGCTCGGATCAGTGGTCCCGGTGAGCTCCCGTTCACCGTGTATTCGGCCAGCCCCTTCTTCTCCTTCCGCGCAACGAGCGTGACCGCCACATCTGGCGTACCGGTCTTGGGCCCGGTCAGATCCGCGATGCTCATCTGGTGGTGCTCGTGGCCGCCTGCGGCTCCACCGCCGTAGTCGGCGTACCCCATGTCGGCCGCGTTGTAGGTGCCGGGGACGAGGCTGGTCGCCCAGAGGTACCCCAGCGGCACAAGTACCGCCAGGATGATCCCCAAGGCGACCAACCGGCCCCATCGACGCTGTGGCTTGTAGTCGGCCCCGGCGCCGGACACCGGCTCCTCAGCCACTGGTCGCGGGCTGCCGCGGCGTGGCCGCCCGCCCGATCGCGGTTCCGGCCATCGCACCGATCGCCAGCCCGTTGAGCCCGTGCAGCAAACCCAACGCCGGCAGCCCGAACGAAACCGTCGCCAGCACGATCTGCAGAACCACGAGCCCGACGAGGCCCCCGGCCAGCACCCGGCCCCGCGGCACGTCGGTCAGGAACGAAACCACCAGCAGGATCAGTGCCAGCAACGCGATCACCATCCCGGCGATGCTGTGGTAGCTCTGCCCGAAGTTGCTGTAGTCGGCCCCGATCGCAGCACCGTCGTTCGCATCCTTCGCCACCGTGAACCCGGCCAGCGCGATTGACGCCACCTGCAATCCGACCGCGAGCGCGATCAGCATCGCGACCACTCGATAGACGTTCCTCATGCCATCCGCCGCTTCCGGTACACAATCACTCCGGCCACGACCGCCGCGAACAGCAACACCGGCGGATGCCCACCAACCACCGTGCAGGCAACGGCCGCAAGCAGCGCGATCGCGCCCAGCGCCACCAGCAACGGCAGCGGAACCTTCCCGAACGGCGGACCCACCGGCCGAGCCTTGCGCGGTTCCTGAGCCTGCTGCTCGAACGGCAGGTCGGTGAACACCTCACCCAACTCGTTCTTCGTCTTGGCCCGCAACGCAGCCTCGACCCGCTCGCCGTGCTCGTCCGCACTCAGCCGTCCGGCCTCGTAATGCTCTCCCAATCGTCGGACCGCCTCTTCCCGCTCGGCGTCCCCGATCCGCATGTCGTCCATGACACTCCTCGATGCTCGCAGTTGGTTCAACTGCACCGATCGTGTCGCGACAGCACCCCCCACCGCGTCGGCCCGGCGGCGGCTCCTCACCTACCCCCGCAGGCGCACCACACCCCACAAGACGCAGTACGCCGTACTCCCCACGGAGTACGGCGTACCGGGGCGAACCCCTAGGCGTTGGCCGAGAGGATCTGGTTCACGTCGTCGTTCGCCTTGGCCAGGGACGCGGGCTCCGCCTCGAACGACATCACCGCGTCCATGGCCGGGGTCATCACGGCGGTGACGTCGGCCGCGTTCGGATTGGCCGGGAACGGGAAGACGTCACCCGCCTCGACGGTCTCCAGGAACGGTGTCACGTCCCAGCCGTTCTCCGCGAACTTCGCCTTGGCCGCCGGCAGGCTCGCCGACACCGCCGGGAACACCACGCCGGCCTTGGCGACGATGTCCTGCGCGGTCTGCGACCCCAGGAACTTCACCCAGGCCCACGACGCATCGCGCCGGGTGGTCCCGGCCCAGATGGTGTCCGCGAGCCCGTTCATCATCGACAGCCGCTTGCCGATCGGGCCGATCGGAAGCCGGGCCAGCTTCGTCTTGACGCCCTTCAGCGTCTGGTACGTGCCCAGCATCCAGGAGCCGTTCGGGGTCATCCCGTACTTCCCCGCACCGAAGGACGTGGTCACATCGACCCCGGACTTGGCCTGCGCGTACGTCGGCATGTACCCCTTGGTGATGAGTCCACGCCACCACCCGATGGTGTCGGTGAACTTCGGGTCGCCGTAGAAGAACTTCGTCCCCCACGGTTCACCCTCGGAGTACTTCCACCCGTTCGACGCGGCGTACCAGCTCCAGCTGGTCTGACCGTCCGCTCCGCCGGCATCGCCGTACCCGAGTCCGTAGACCTTGATGTTGTTCTTGTCGAACCCCGGCTGGTCGCCGCGACGCCCCTTCGAGTCGACGGTGAGGCGCCGCACGATCTCCTCGAACGTGCCGCCGTCCTGGGGATTCCAGGTCATCGAGTTGAGCTGCTCGGTCGTGATCCCGGCCGCCTCGGTGAACGCGCTGTTGTAGAAGTAGACCTCGGAGTCGAAGTCCTTCGGCAGTCCGTACCGCTTGCCATCGGCACCGATCCAGCGGTCGGCCAGACCCTTCTGATAGATGCCCAGGTCAACGGCATCCTTCGTGACGAACTCGTCGATCGCCAGCACCTGCCCCTTGTCCGCGAACAACGGGTACTTCGCGGAGTGCGAGGTGAATACGTCCGGTGCGGTCTCGGAGATGAACCCGGTGACCAGCTTCGACCAGTAGTCGCCCCAGCCGTACTGCTCGATCCTCACGCTGTACTGCGGGTTCTGTTCGTGGAAGACCTTCGCGCACTCGGTGTACATCGGCAGCTGGGCCGAGTCCCAGAGCCAGTAGATGACTTCACCCGGGCCACGCGCCGCGGCCCCGTTGTTACAAGCAGCAAGCGACGGTACGGCGAGCGCGGCGAGCCCGGCCTTCAGCAAGGTCCTGCGGGACACGTTCATCATTTGATCCCCGAGAAGCCGATGGAGTTGGTGATGCGCTTGGCGAAGGCCAGGAACAGGATGATCATCGGCAGCGCCGCGATCAGGGTGGCTGCCATCAGACCGGCCCAGTCGGGGCCGCCTTGAGGTGTCTGCGAGCGGAAGACGCCGAGGGCAACGGTGAGCACGCGGACGTTCTCCTGCTGACCGACCAGCAGCGGCCAGAAGTAGTCGTTCCAGGAGTTGATGTAGGTCAGGATCGCGAGCGTGGCGATCGGCGCGGCGCTCATCGGGATGATCATGCCGAAGAAGATCCGCCGGTGCCCGGCGCCGTCGATCATCGCGGCCTCTTCGAGTTCGCGGCTGATCCCGAGGAAGAACTGGCGCAGGAAGAAGATCGCGAACGGCGTCATGAACGCACCCGGCAGGATGATGCCGGCGAAGCTGTTCAGCAGGCCGAGGTTCTTGATCAGCACGAAGTTCGGCAGCGTGGTGAAGATCGGCGGCACCATCAGTGCGGCCAGGAAGACGGCGAACACCTTGTCCCGTCCGGGCCAGCGCAACCGGGCGAACGCGTAGGCCGCCATCGCGCTGAAGAAGACCTGGCAGACCGTGGTGATCGTTGCCACGACCAACGAGTTGCGCAGGTACAGCCAGAAGTTGACCGAGGCACCGGAACCACCCTGGGCCTGGGCCTCCTCGATGGTCGACAACCCGAGCACCCGCTTGAAGGCGCCGAGCGTGGTCTCGACCGGGAGCAGCGAGCTCGGGTTCCCGGCCAGCGCGGTGTTGTTCGAGAGCGCCGTACGGAGCATCCAGTAGAAGGGGAACAGCGTCAGGAGCAGCAGGATGATCAGGAACGCCCAGGCGAGGATCCGGCCTACACTGAGTTGCTTTCTCATGCGAGGTCACTCTCCTTGGCGCGGAGCAGGCGCAACTGCAGCAGCGAGACGATCGCCAGGATCGCGAACAGGACCATCGCCATCGCGGACGCGTAACCGAAGTCGAAGCGGGTGAACGCCCGCTCGAAGATGTAGTAGTAGATGACCCGCGTCGAGTTGATCGGACCACCTTGGGTCGTCACCGCGACCGTGTCGAAGATCTGGAACGAGCCGATCATGGTGACCACCAGGACCATCACCAGAACGGGGCGCAGCAGCGGCAGCGTGATCCGCCAGAACGTCTTCATCTCGCCCGCGCCGTCCACCTCGGCGGCCTCGTAGACGTACGACGGGATCGTCTGCAGGCCCGCGAACACCAGGAGCGCGGTGTAGCCCATGTGCCGCCAGACGTTGATCCCGGCAATCGTCGGGATCGCCCAGTTCGAGTCGCCGAAGAAGGCGATCGGGTCGATCCCGAGCCAGGTCAGGCCCTGGTTCACGATGCCGACCTGGAAGTCGAGCATCCAGTACCAGACCAGGGCGACGACCACGTTCGCCACCAGGTAGGGCAGCAGGATCGCGGCCCGGACGGTGATGGACCGGGTCAGCCGGTACATCACCATCGCGATGGCCACGGCCAGGACGGTCTGGACGCCGATGTTGATCACGACGTACTCGAGGGTGACGCCGAGTGCGTTCCAGAAGAAGCTGTCGTGGATCATCCGGTCGTAGTTGTCGAGACCGTTGAATTTCGGTGCTTCAAGCAACGAATACTCGGTGAAGCTCAGGTAGGCGCCACGCAGGGTCGGCCAGATGTAGAAGACCACGAACCCGATGGTCGCCGGCAGGAGGAAGACCATGGCGACCTTGAGGTCTCCCAGGCGCCGTCGCTTCCGTGGCGTCGGCGCCTGCTCCCCGTGACTTCGTTCGACATTAGGTGGTGCGTTGGTAGCAGCTGTCACGGGGATCTCCTTCGTTGGTACAGCAGGCGGTCAGTCGATCGCGGTCACGTCCAGCAAGAGCGCGTGCTCGGGCCACTGCACCGGGAGCTGGACACCGGCCGCGGCGAGCGCGGCACCGTTCAGCTCGACAGGTTCGGTCCAGGCCGGCAGCGAGCGGGGTTCCGGACCCGGCGTCGCGATCCGGGACACGCGGTAGGTGCGCTGCGGGTCGAGGCCCGGCAGCCGGACCCGGCCGACGGCCGAGGTGACGGATTGCGTCAGCTGGACGGCGGCGTACACGGCGCGGGAGGCGTCCTGGGCGACCACGCCGTGCAGCAGGAAGTCGTTCGGACCACGGTCGGCGCGAACCACCCGGCCAGTGTGCAGCAGCGGCCGGAGTTCCTTGTGCAGCGCGACCCATCCGGCGAGTTCGGTCCGCTCCTCCTCCGAGGCGAGCGTGATGTCCCACTCGATACCGAAGTGCCCGAAGAGCGCAGTGATCGCGCGGAACGACAGCGCCTGTGTGCGGCCGGTGGTGTGTGCCTTCGGCGGACCGACGTGGCAGCCGATCAGCTCGGGCGGCAGCAGCAGTTGCGTATACCGCTGGATCGTCTGCCGCTCGAGCGCGTCGTTGCTGTCACTGCCCCAGACGCGATCGGTGCGCTCCAGGATCCCGAGGTCGACCCGGGCACCGCCGGACGAGCAGGACTCGATCTCCAGGCCGGGGTGGCGACGCTTGAGCTCGTCGATCAGCCGGTACACGGCCAGCGTCTGCTCGTGGATCCCCGCCGTACCGGTCAACTGGTTGCCGCCGTCAACGAAGTCGCGGTTGTGGTCCCACTTCAGGTACGCGATGTCGTACTCGGTCAGCAGGCTGTCGAGCCGCTCGAGGATGTAGTCGTACGCGGCCGGTACGCCGAGGTTCAGGCCCTGCTGGTGACGCGCGGTCGGCGGGAATCGGTTGCCAGTGGCAAGAATCCAGTCCGGGTGCTCGCGGGCCAGATCGGAGTCCGGGTTCACCATCTCCGGCTCGACCCACAGGCCGAACTGCAGTCCGAGGCCGCGCACGTGGTCGACCAGCGGGTGCAGACCCTTCGGCCAGATGCCCTCGTCGACGTACCAGTCACCAAGTCCGGCGTGGTCGTCACGACGACCACGGAACCAGCCGTCGTCCAGCACGAACCGCTCGGCACCGACCTCGGCGGCCGCGTTCGCCAGACCCTTCAGCTTGTCCAGGTCGAGGTCGAAATAGACGGCCTCCCAGGTGTTCAGTACGACGGGCCGGTCGGTCTGCGGGTGGTTCTCGCGGGACCGCAGGTACTCGTGGAAACGGGCCGAGATCCGGTCGAGGCCAACGCCGTACGTGCCGTAGAGCCACGGGGTGCTGTAGGTGCCCTCCGGCGCCACGCGCCCTTCGCCCGGCAGCAGCAGCTCGCCACCACCGATGACGGCGTACCCGCTCATGCCGCGCTCGGCGTACGAGCGGTGGTTGCCGCTCCACGCGGTGTGCACAGCCCAGATCTCGCCGTCCCGGAACCCGAAGCCCTCGATGCCGGCGAGCAGCAACAGCGTCGCGTCGGCGCCGGTGCGCCCGCGGCGGTTGTCGCGAACGTGCGCGCCCTGGGTGAACGCGTGCCGCTGCGGGTGCCGCTCACCGATGTGCCGCCCGGTCAGATCGAGCAGCTCGGTCGCCTCGGTCGGCACCGGCAGTGCGAGGTGGAGTCCGTCGACCGTGTACGTCGTCGCCCCGGTGTTCGTGAGATCCGCCTTGGCGCGGACCAGCCCGGAGTCGGTCAGCTCGACGGTCAGGCGGATCGTCAGCCCGGCCTCGGTGTCGGCGGCATCGACGACCACGGTGTTGTCGGTCTGCGCGACGCTGGTGATCCGGAAGCTCGCCGAGAAGTTCTGCCCGTCGCGGTGCCCGTTCAGCCCCGGCAGCCCGAACCAGCCCGCCGAGTACTCCGGCACGATCGCGATCGGCCGGTTCTCGTCCAGCCCGTTCCCGTCCTGAACCGCGCCGGCGCCCCGACGTAGTTCCAACAGTGCCCGCTCGCTCAGCTCGCCCAGATCCGCGCCCCAGTGCAGCACGGACGGTAAGGCCGGTCCCGAGCAGTCCAGCACCAAACTGACCCCGGCAGCCCGTAGCTGCAGCACCTCAATGTTCGACACTGTTGATTCACTCTGCTTTCTGATTGATTTCAGGACGAAACTATTTACCTCGCCAGCCCTGTTGTCAATGCTTCACGAAGTTAAGTAAGTACCCTAAGCCTCCGCCAGGGTCTCTACAACGCTGCAAATCAGCGCGAGAGCCGGACGCGCACCAGGAAGTCGTGCAGCCCAGCCTCCGCAGCCGCACTCTCCGGCAGCCGACTGACCGCTTCTGCCTCATCGAGCGCGGCCTGCAGCGCCTCGATGTCAGCGGTCAGCGTCTCGACCGAGGGCCCCTCCACGGCACCGTGCTCAGCCTCGGCCTTCGCCGCCATCAGCTCCGGCAGGTAGCCCGGCGCCTCGTCGAGCAGTTCCCGCAGATCCGCCTGGACGACGCCGGTCCGCATGAGGTGGATCCCGGTCAGCAGCACCCGGAACGTGTACAGCAACGGCTTCAGCTCACCGGTCTTCCCGAAGAACTCCCATTGCGTCTTCGCGAACCCGCGGTAGTGGTGGGCGTGCCACTTGGTGATGCAGCCGCCCGCCAACGCGACCAGCTCCTCGTGTTCCGGCGTACTGAGCACAACCAGTGGCGACAGGACCTGCTCGAGCACATAACCGTTCCGCCGCAGCATCAGGCGGGCGAACTTCGCCAGGTCGTGGGTGACGAGGTCAACCTCAGCCTCGTTCTCGAACCAGGTCCGGTCCAGCGTCTCCGGTCCGGTTCGCAGCCCGACCACCTCGGCAGCCGGGAGCACATGCACCCCGCGCAGGTCGACATCCGAGTCACGCGACGGGAAGCCGTACAGGTGGGCACCGGAAACTGTTGCGAAGAGCAACGGATAGGGCTGCTCACCCATGATGTTCCGCAGCTCGGCATAGTCGAGCATCCGCATGTCACGCGTCATCGAGGCTCCTTCTCCGGACCGATCGCAGCCAATCGTCCACCCGCGGCACGTCCGGTGTCGCCGGCAATACCGTTCGACCGAGCGCGTCATCCAGGTCGGCGTGGAGCCCGAGGCGCCACTTCTCGACCTCGTCCCACGGGAGTTCACCACGCTTAACAGCAAGGAGGCGGTCCCGGTCGGAACCCACGTCGACAATCAACTCGGCAGTGAGCAGCAGGGATCGGGCCGAGAGCAGCAAGCGGATCAAGTGCATGACGTGCTTCCACTTCGGGGCGCCGTCTCGCCGGAAATCCGCCTCCAGCTTCTTGAACTGGCTCAGCACGTAGCCGGAGTAGGTCTGGTAGGCGAGCTGGGACAGGAACGCCTCCCGCAGTTCGACCAGCTCAGCCCCGAACTCGGTCTGCTGCACGACGAGTGGCGAGTGCAGGACCTCGAGGAGATTCGGGTTCGCCTTCAGCGCGAGCTCACAGAAGCGCTCGACCTCCCACGAGAACCACTCCGGCTCCGGCCCGTCCACATGGGTCGGCGGCTTCGCCAGCGACCAGAACGACTCGGTCGGCGCGACGTACACCCCGCGGGTGTCGGTGTCGGAGGCGTCAGTGTCGAGCCCGAACGCCCGCGACCCCACCACGACCGCAAAGATCGTGTGCTCCCGCACCAGCCGGTCCCCATCAGGCTGGGCCAGCTCAAGCGCCTCGTCCTGGTACGCCGTCCGCAGGCTCAACTGATCCCGCCGGGCAACCGTCTCCCGCCCATCCACCAGCCGAACCGCATACCGCCCGTCCGGCGTGATCCCGGCAACCCGCCCGGTCGACCCACGCTGCGCCGTACCGCCCCGGTCATCAGCCGCCGCGACCCGGATCACCACCTGCGTCCCCACCGGCAACTGCGGCCCCTCAACAGACATGCCGCCATCCTCCCCCAGCCGAACTCCATCCCCCGAACGACAGGACGTATACGCCCACTACACCGGCCCCGCACGCTCAGCCGCAGCCGCCGGGGCGCCGAAGTCGCCCACACCTCCTGTCCTTCCGCAGATCATCGGTGTATTGACAGATTTTCCTGTCAAGTGTCAGATTGGGCGCATGCTCGGTTATGTCGAGGAACCGGAGAAGGTGCGGGTGGCGTTGTCGCCGATCCGCCGGCAACTGCTGGAGCTGCTCCGCGAACCGTCATCCGCCACTCAGCTCGCGGCCGCGCTGGAGCTGCCGCGGCAACGGGTCGGCTACCACCTGCGCGAGCTGGAGAAGGCCGGGCTGGTGGAGCTGGTGGAGGAGCGGCAGCGGCGCGGGTTCACCGAGCGGATCTTCCGCGCCGCGACCCTGGTGATCGATCCGGCCGTGATGGGTCAGGCGTTCACCGGGATCCAGGACCAGTACGCCGCCGAGCATCTGATCGAGGTCGCCGCCGGAACCGTGCAGAACGTGGCCCGGATGCAGAGCGCGGCCGGCAGCAAGCGGCTCCTCACGTTCACCCTGGAAGCCGAGGTGCGGTTCGCCGAACCCGGCGACGTGCACCGCTTCACCGACGCCCTGACCGAGGCCGTTCGGCAGGTCGTCGAGCAGTTCGACACCGAGGGCGGACGGCCCTATCGCCTGATCGCCGGCGGCCACCCGGCACCCCGTCGTACCGAAGGAGAGTCATGACCAAAATTGTGGTGACCGTGGCGGCACCGGTCGACGCCGTGTGGGACGCCTTGCGGGACAAGGAGAAGATCCGGCACTGGCACGGCTGGGAGTTCGAAGGGCCGCAGGGCGGTCTGGAGCAGGAGATCGACCTGATCTACTTCACCGAGGTCGCCGAAGCCGGTACGACGCTCACGATCGGGAACGGCGACGTCTTCGCCGTCGAACCGGTCGAGGGCGGCAGCCGGATCACGCTGACCCGGGCTCCGAAGGGCACGAACCCCGACTGGGACCAGTACTACGACGACGTGACCGAGGGCTGGATCACGTTCCTGCACCAGTTGCAGTTCGCGCTCGAACGGCACCCCGGCGAGCCGCGCCGCACGCTCTTCTACTCCGGCACCGGCCCGGTCAACCCGATCACCGAGCTAGGCCTCCCGGCCGCCGAGGTCGACCTGCCGGACGGGCGCACCAAGGCGTCACCGTTCTACACCTCCGAGCACCAGACCGGGGTCGCAGTAGATGCCTGGGGCAACGGCTTGCTGGTACTCAGCCACATCCCGCCCGGCGATCTCCACCCCGAGGGCGCGACCATGGCCATCCTCTCGCTGTACGGCGAGGTCGACCGCGACGAGCTCGACTCCCGGTGGAAGGCCTGGTGGTCGGAGCGGTATCCGAAGAGCGTGGAGATGTACGGCTGACCCAGCGGTGACAGTACGCAAACGTGCCAGCACGCTCGGTCTGTTCTTCACCGGTTACCTGTGAGTACATAGGGGTCCCCTCCAGCAAGAGAGGACCCCCGGTGAAGAATCCGCCCAGTTCGCTCCGGCTCGCCCTGATCCTTGCGCTCGCCATGACCGGGCTCTGCCTGGTCGCCGCTCCCGCCCAGGCCGACGGCCCCGGCACCGGCACTCCGTACGTCGTCACGCTCGGCGACTCCTACATCTCCGGTGAGGCCGGCCGCTGGGCCGGCAGCTCCAACAACTCCGAGGCACCCGCCGACGCGCTCGGCGCGCATGCCTACCACGACAACGCGAGCGGTACTGCGGAAGCGATCCCGAAATGCCACCGCAGCCGCTCGGCCGAGGCGTTCATCGGCGGTGGCGTCGGCGGCCTCAACCTCTCGTGTTCCGGCGCGCGGACCGCGACCGGTACGGGCGACGACTTCAAGCCCGGCATCGACTTCTACGACAACGGCGCCGGCCGGGTCGGTCAGGCGAAGGCGCTGCAGCAGTTCGCGACCAGCCACAACGTGCGGCAGGTCGCCGTCTCGATCGGCGGCAACGACTTCAACTTCGCCGCGATCGTCACGCAGTGCGTGCAGAACTTCCTGCTCTCGCCGTCGTGGGCACCGGACTACTGTCGCGACGATTCGTCCGTGCTCGCCAACTTCACGTCCGCGAACGTGACCGCCGTCCGCGGCAAGATCGCCACCGCGCTGCAGAACGTCCGAACCGCGATGCGCAACGCCGGGTACGGCGACACCGCCTGGACCCTCGTCGTACAGACCTATCCGTCACCGATCCCGAACGGCAGCGGCTTCCGCTACGGCCAGACCGGCTACTCCCGGCAGAGCGTCGGCGGCTGCGGCTTCTGGAACGCGGACGCCGACTGGGCGAACAGCACCGCCCTCACCACCATCAACAGCACGGTCCGCGCAGCCATCACCCAGTCCGGCCTGGCGAACATCCGCCTGCTGGAGCTCCAGTCCGCCTTCAACGGCCGCCGCCTCTGCGAGAAGACCGTCGGCCTCTACGAGGAGGTCGGCCTCAGCTCCTGGACCCAATCCACCGCGGTCGACAGGACCGAGTGGATCAACCAGATCCGCACGGTCACCACGGTCGGCTCGAATTACTTCATCCAGGAATCCCTGCACCCCAACTACTGGGCCCAACTGGCTTTGCGCTCCTGTCTCCGCCAGACCTACACCCAGAACCGCGGCGGCACCTGCGCCATCGCAGGCACCGGTCTCACGAACGGTGAGCCACGTATGACACTTGGTTAGTTCCGGACTCAAGGGTCTCGGTACGGCGGTCTCCCCCGCGAGGGCGCCGTACCGCCTTGGTGCACTAGTGTTGCGAGTCTCACCAGGGCGGGGGCCCTGGACCCGATGTAGGTAGGAAAGGCAGAATCGCGCCGACGGGGTCGGCTGCCGGGTGGGGTGTTGGTGGAAACGGAATTTGCGCTGTCGCTCGGCACGCAACGCTGGCCCCTGCCCTCCAGTGCCGAAGAGATCACCCTCGGCCGCGCCGCCAACGCCGACGTCCGCCTCCCGGCCGACGACCAGATCTCGCGCATCCACGCCCGCCTGGTCCGCACCGGCGCCGCCTGGACCCTCCACGACGCCTCCCGCAACGGCACCGGCCTGAACAGCCGCCGCCTCACCGCCCCCACCCCCCTCAGCAACGGCGACCAGATCCACATCGGCCGCTCAGTCCTCACCTTCCACGCCACCCCCGCTGCACCACCCGCCGCGACCCCGGCAGCACCACCCTCCAACACGCCCGCCGCCGACCCGGGAGCAGCACCAGCCGCCGGCACGCCCGCCGCCCCTGAGGCAGCACCAGCCGCCAGCCCGCACGCCGCCGCCCCCGTGGCAGCCCCGACGCCCAGCCCGCCCGCGGCTGCCGGCGCGGCGCTGCCACCGCCCCCTGGCGGAGCTCCCACCTCACGTGAGGGCGGCACACCGACCACACCGCCCGGTGCACCCGCCCACGAGCCACCTGCCGCCGACCCGAACCGGCGGAACGAGCCAGCACCAGCCGACGCGGCCTCGAACCAGGGCAACTGGCAGCCGGCCTCCACCAGCGAGGACGGACGGTACGGCGGCGCAGAATCTGACTCGCGCCCGTCCGACGGGCACGACGCGGGCGCCGCGTCGACCACCCCGCCGCCTCCCGCACCCACCAGGCCGCTCACACCACGCCCGGCCCCCAGCAAACCAACCGCGGCGCCCAGCGGTCCGCCCGCGGACGCCGTACCGCGCAACGATCCGTATCCGGCCGACCGCGCAAGCATCAGTCAGCCGAACCCGGCCGACGCGAGCAACAGCGCGTCCTGGCCCGGCTACCCATCGGCGGACTACCTCGAGTCGGCCCGCTCACCGCTGTCCGGCGGCGATCGCGCCCAGATCATCCAGCCCGACACACCCCGCACCCCGTACGCCGATCGCCCGGACTACCCCAGCTATCCGGACGAACCGACCCCGACCCGCCCGGCACCCCGTCCGGCGAAGCGTCCGGAACGCCGTCCCCGCGAGACCACCGACGAGGTCGGCCAGGTCCGCCTGGCCCGGGTCTTCGCGATCGCCGGCGCCATGCTCGCCGTCGGCCTGGTCATCAACCTGATCGCCACGTTCCTCGCCGACGGACCCGGCGGCCTCCTCCGCTGGCTGATCGCCCCGACGCTCGCGCTGCTCGGCGCGATGACGTTCGCCATCCTGGACGCCGTCAGCCCCACCGAACGCGAACCAGGCCGGCTCGACGTCTCGGTGATCGTCGCGATCGGCGCCGTCCTGCTCGGGGTCGGCGTCGGCGGCTTCGCCGTCACCTCCGGAGCCGAGTACGCCGCCGGCTACCTCAGCGGCAACGAGTCCGGCGAGGACCGCCTGATCAAACCGGTCGGCAAAACCACCGCCGGCCTCACAATCACCATCGACAACGTCACCAACACCAGCCACTTCACCCGGATCCGCGTGACCGTCAACAACAAGGGCAAGGATTCCGTCAGCCTCCCGCTCGACGGCAACGCGACCTTCACCAGCGCCGAAGGCAACTCGATCCGCGCCGACGCCTCCCGCAGCAACTGGCCCGACCAGTTCGCCGCCGGCCAGTCCGAACAGGGCACCATCGTCTTCAAGGGCCACCTCCCCCAAGGCCAGAAGACCGCCATCCTCACCCTCCGCCCCGGCGACACCCCAGTAGTAGTCACCGGCATCCCCCTCAGCAACTAGCCGTCACCTCCGTCGGCAACGACACGTAGTAGTCGATCGCCGCCACCCGGCTCACGCCTGAAGCTCATCCCCGCCGGCACCCCCACGGCACCACTACGTGTCCTTACCGACGCCTGCAAGAATATCGATTCTTGTCCGTTCGACAGATGCCTGAGGCAACCATGCACCTGCAACCGGCACCGATCCACGTCTCCGACGAGGTTCTCGACGATCTGCGCCGCCGTCTCCGGGCTACCAAGTGGCCGCGCGACACCGGGAACGAGGACGGGTTCTACGGCGTCCGCCGTACTGACCTGCAAGAGCTCGTCGAGTACTGGGCCGACGGCTACGACTGGCGCGCGGCCGAACGCGCGATCAATGCCTATGACAACTACCGAGTCGACGTGAGCGGCGTACCGGTGCACTTCCTGCACAAGCCGGGCGTCGGGCCGGCGCCGATCCCGCTGATCCTGAGTCACGGCTGGCCGTGGACGTTCTGGCACTGGTCGAAGGTGATCGACCAACTGGCCGACCCGGCCGCGTACGGCGGCGATCCGGCGGACGCGTTCGACGTCATCGTCCCGTCTCTGCCGGGCTTCGGGTTCTCGACCCCGACCAGCCCGGACATGAACTTCTGGAAGATCGCCGACGTCTGGCACGAACTGATGACCGGCGTCCTCGGTCACGCGAAGTACGCCGCGGGTGGGTGCGATGTCGGCGCGCTGGTGACCGGTCAGCTCGGCCACAAGTATGCCGACGAGCTGTACGGCATCCACATCGGTTCGGGCCTCAAGCTGTCCTTCTTCAACGGCGACCGCGCCTGGGACCTCACCGGCGGCAATCCCCTGCCCGACAACCTCCCGCCCGCGATCCACGACGGCGTCATCGCGTTCGAACGCCGGTTCGCCGCCCACCTCGCCGCGCACGTCCTGCACCCGAGCACCCTCGGCTTCGGCCTTGCCGACTCCCCCGCCGGCATGCTCGCCTGGATCCTCGAGCGGTGGCAGAGCTGGTCCGACGGCGACCCCTTCACCCCCGACGACATCCTCACCCACGCCACCATCTACTGGGCCGGCAACGCGATCGACACCTCGATCCGCACCTACGCCAACAACAACCGCTACCCCTGGACCCCGTCCCACGACCGCCACCCCGCGATCGAGGCGCCCACCGGAATCACCTTCGTCGGATACGAGAACCCACCCGGTATCACTACCCCCGAAGCCCGGGTCAACCACTTCCTCGCCAGCGACCGAGCTCCCTGGTACAACCACACCAACCTCACCGCCCACCCGCACGGCGGCCACTTCATCCCCTGGGAAGTCCCCACCGAGTGGACCGCCGACCTGCGCAGAACCTTCCGGCCCCTCCGCTAGCCGTTCTTCTTCGCGGCCTCGGCGAGGGCAGCGTTGAGCGGCGACATCACCGCAGTCGCCGCCGCCAGCGCCTGCTCGAGGGACTGCCCAGCCGCGATCGCGTCGTCGAACGCCCTGCGGGCGTGCGCACGCTCGTCGACGGTCTGCGCGTTGTACCGAAGCATCCAGAGCGCCTGCCCCCGGATCTCCTGGCGGTTCGCCATGTCCTGGGTCTTCATCTCCTTCATCAGGTTCTCGTACTGGGCCGCGGTGAAGGGCTCCCGCCAGCCCGGGTGGGCCTTCTCCCACTTCTCCCAGGTCATGTTCACCCATTTGCGCGGCCCGTCGTCCGGGCCGTTCGAGGCGAGGCCGTTGCGGCCGTTCTTGTAGTCGGTGACCTGGTTGCGGGCAGCGCTGGACAGATCCGGGTCACCCATCGCGATCGCGTGCAGGTGCCACGGCCAGTCCCCCTGGGTAGGATCGCGGATCCAGGACGCGAACCCGACCTGCCGGGTCGCGCTGCGGATGCGTTCCCGCCTGACCTTCGGGAACAGCGCTCCCGTCCGGGCATCCTTGAGCGCGATATCCACCGCCCCGCCACCGTCGTGCGTGCCGGCCGACCCTTGGACGCCGCCGGGGTTGTAGGAGCCCTGGGTCAGGCGAAACGTCAACCCACAGACGAACTCCGCGCCCTCGATCATGTTGATAGTGCGCTGGTTGAGGCGCACACCTCGGTAGTTGAGGATCGTCTGCATTTGCTGACCTCACTTCGTCGGTAGGCGAGCCGGCGTTACCTCTCAGCTAACAGCACCCGGGGATCACCCAGCGTACGGGTGGCTCCACGGATCAGCACGTCGGTGCACGTCCGCCTGCCCCTGGCTTCGCGGTAGGTTCCGGCCATGTCGCCGAGCAAACCTCCTGCCACAGCAGGCATTGCGCTGCTGGTCGCCGTCGTACTCGGACTCACCGCGTGTTCGAAGATCCCGGGGTACGACCCGAGCGCTCCCACCACGTACACGACGAACCGGCCCATCACGCAGCCGGCCACCGTCGACACCCGCCCGACGGCCCCGCCTGCCCCCGAGCCCACGGTCGCCAAGATCGGCGAGTCCATCGAGGTCGCCGAACTCGGCAACGTCAAACTCTCCAGCTACGACCCGCCGCAATGGGCCAGGGCGACGATCACCGTGACCTCCTTCAAGAAGCTGACGACCGTGCCCGGCATCCCGGTCCGCTTCAAGCCAGGTCCGCACACCGTCTACGGCCGCGTCGACATCCGCACCAAGATCACCGCGGACCCCTTCACCCTCTGGGACCAGCACTTCACCCTCGTCGCCCCCGACGGCACCACCTACCCCCAGGACGCCAACGTCGCCTACCTCGACGACGAGTTCCGCAACGTCACCGACTCCAAGACCAGCGACACCCCCAAGAACCCCCGCCGAAGGCGTTCTCCTCTTCCAGATCCCCGACCGAGGCCTCCCCACCGGCACCAAACTCACCGCCGAACTCTGGAAGGGCCACCCCTTCAGCTGGCAACTCACCTGACCTGGGCCATGTCAGGGCGGTGTCAGTACGGCGTCCGTGGGGGTCGCAATCGTTGTTGGCATGAACAGTCGAGTGAAGAGGTTTTTAGCAGCGGCGGTGTCCATCGGGGTGCTGGCGGGGATGGCGGTGCCGGGGGCCGCGAGCGCCGTACCGGCTGGTCGGCCGGAGGTGCAGGCGGCGATGCAGTCGTTTGTCGACGCCGGGTTCGGCGGGATCCAGGTGCGGGTGAACGACCGGCAGGGTGAGTGGGTCGGTAGTGCCGGCGTACGGAAGCTCGGGTCCCCGGCCAAGCCGTCGACGGACGGGTCGTTCTGGGTCGGCAGCGTCACCAAGACCGTCACGGCAACCGTCGTCCTGCAGCTCGTCGCCGAGGGCAAAGTCGAGCTGGACGATCCGGTGGCCGGCTACCTGCCGCGGCTCGGCCTGGACCGGCGGATCACCACGCGGATGCTGCTGCAGCACACCAGTGGACTGTTCGCCTACACCGGCGAGTACTACGACGACGGCACCGTCGTCCCCGGCATCCCCGTTGTCGGCCAGGAATGGGTCGACAACCGCTTCCACCGCTACTCCCCGGAGGAGCTCGTCCGCTTCGCCCTCTCCAAGCCGCCGCGCTTCGCCCCCGGCACCGACCAGAACTACTCCAACACCAACTACACCCTCGCCCTGCTCCTGATCGAGAAGGTCACCGGCCACTCGTACGCCGACGAGGTACGCCGCCGGATCATCCGCCCGCTCGGGTTGACGCGAACCGTCGTACCGGGCAACCGCACCCAACTCCCCGGCCCGCACGCCCACGGCTACTACCGCTACACCCACAACGGCAAAACCAAGCTGGTAGACGTCACCCGCCAGAACCTCTCCCTGCTGGCCGGCGCCGGCGACATGATCTCCACCACCAAGGACCTCCACACCTTCATCTCCGCCCTGATGAGCGGCAAACTCCTCCCCGCCCCACTCCTGGCCCAGATGCGCGACCCCCACGGCAAACTCGGCTACGGCCTAGGCCTCTTCATCCAAGACCTCGGCCCCACCTGCGGCGGCACCATCTACCAGCACAACGGCAGCCCACCCGCCGGCTACGGCGCCATCATGTACAGCACCCCCGACGGCACCAAAACCCTCACCGCCTCCGTCACCATGGGCAACCAGAACATCAACCCCACCACCGAATTCCCCAAGGCCTTGGGCAAGCTCCTCACCGCCACCTTCTGCACCAGCTGATCCGTACAGACGGACGGGTAGTAGTCGCAGCCAACCGGCCCCTTCAGGCGCAGGGTCAGCCCTCGCGAGCCCGTCGAAGCCACCACTACCCGTCCTTCTGTACACCCAGGTCCCCAGGGTTGCCGTGGACTTCCCCGGACGCCCGCAGCCCTACACTCGTCAAGTGGTTGATCAAGGTTTCGGCGCGCTCCTGCGCGAACACCGCCAACTCGCGAGGTTGTCCCAGGAGGAGTTGGCACATCGCGCCGGCCTGAGCCCGAAAGCAATCTCGCTCCTCGAACGAGCAGCCAGAAAACACCCGCGGCGCCAAACCATCGACGCGATCGTCAACGCACTCGAGCTCGGAGCGGATGATCACGCGAAGTTCCTCAAAGCCGCTCGGCGCAACCGAACTGCGGCCGGCCGGGGGCATGAATCTCAGCTACCTCAACTGACTGCAGCGTTCACCGGACGAGAAGGTGAACTCCGTGCCGTTATCGAGGCTCTGTCCAACGAGTCGGCCAGGGGTCCCGCAGTCGAGATCATCGTGATCGACGGTATGGCGGGATGCGGCAAAACCACACTGGCGGTCAAGGCGGCACACGAGCTGGCAGCGCAGTTCCCCGACGGAACCCTGTTCATCGACCTCCACGGGTTCACGAAGGGCCTGTCGCCTGCGGATCCCATCGACGTACTGGGTCAGGCGCTGAGGTCACTCGGACTGCCCGGACAAGCAATTCCGGAAACACTCGACGAGCGATCGGCCCTGTACCGAAGCATGCTTGCCGACCGGCGGGTACTCGTCGTCCTCGACAATGCTGCCGGCGCTCAGCAAGTCGTTCCGCTCTTGCCCGGGAAAGCGAGCTCTGCGGTGATTGTGACGAGCCGGGTGAGGTCACTCGGCATCGCCGGCGCGCGAACAGTCACACTCTCGCCGATGGAGACAGCGGATGCCAGGGCTCTGTTCCGCCACATCGCCGGGGATGGCGACGACGAACAAGAGATCGACGATCTGGTCAGACTCTGCGGGAATCTGCCGCTCGCCATCGAGATGGCGGCTGCTCGCGCGGTAGGTGAGCATCGACCGCTGAAGGAACTGGCCAAGCGCCTCACCGACCAGAACAGCTCCCTGACCGCAACCGAGTCCGTCTTTGGCCTTGGCGCCGTCCTGGAGTCGTCCTACCGACCACTTGCGGAGGACCATCGGCTGGTCTTCAGGTTGATGAGTCTCAGTCCTGGGCCGAGACTGGACGAGTACGCCGTTGCGGCGGTCTCCCAGCTGCCCGTGCGAACAGTCCGGACGATCCTCGATGACCTCGTCGACCACCATCTGCTCATCGAGGACGAGCCATCCGTCTACGGATTCCACGATCTGATCCGCACGTACGCGTTCGGCGAAGCCACCGCGCAAGGGCTCGAAGCCGAGCGTGCGACCGCAGTCCGTACCTTCGAGCTCCACTACCTGCGCATGGCAGCTCGAGCGATGGACGTCATCCATCCCGCTGAGGCCGGCCGCCGGCCTCAGGTGGCGCAATCAGCGTTGTACTTGTCAGCACTCACGGACAAGGAAGAGGCTGAGAACTGGCTCGACCGGGAGACCGGCACCCTGCTCAAGGTCGCCGCCTCCAGCGACGAACTTGCCATGCAGGTCATCGACAACATCATGCGTCACCTCCAGACGCGGGGAAGGTGGCACGACGCGGGCGCCCTTCTCCCGGCGGCTTTACGGGCCGCCGAGCGGATCGGCGGCTCACAGCACGCGCGAACTCTTCTTCACCTCGCACTCTTCAGCCAGATCCGGGGTCGATCAGCCGACGCGACGGACTTGTACGAGCAAGCTCTGCCGATCGCTGAGCGCAGTTCCTGGGTTGTGGGCCAGGTGATGGCGGTGTTGGGTCTCGGTGAGATCCAACGGCTCACGGGGCGGCAAGCAACTGCAGCAACGCATTATGAGCGGGCCTTGCGCCTGGCCGATTCCATCGACGACCGACCCGGACAACTGCGAGCTCTGCTCGGGCTCGGCGACGTTCAATGCGAGCAGGGTGACTTCGACGAGGCAGGCGTGAGCTATCGGCGCAGTCTGTCGATCTCGCGCGAGATCGGAGACGATTTCAATGCGGTCAACGCCCAGGTAGGACTTGGTGACATCGACTACGACCGCGGCCACTTCCAGACCTCTATCACCAAGTACGAGCAGGCACTGGCACTGGCTGATCGAGTGCAGCACGGTCCCGTCCGTAAGTATGCTCTTGGGAGTCTCGCCAATGCCTACCGGAAGGCGGGCCGTTATCACGAGGCCATCGCGCGCCTCGAGGAGTCCTACCAGTACGGAAGGAAGATCGGAGACCGCGTAGCCGAGCTCTGCGACCTCCTGAATCTCGCCGACTGCAGGCTGGCGATCGGCCAGCTGGACGAAGCCGAAGAACTTCTCACGGCTGCACTCCCGCTGGCGATCGAGCAAGACGATCGCGACCGCATGGGGAGAATGCACAGCTCTCGAGGAGTACTGCACCAGAGACGGGGCGAACTCGACCTCGCGTTGAAGGAGTTCCGCGAAGCGCTCCGGTTTGCCGAGCTCGGCGATACTCCGCTCGACCTGGCACGTGCCCATCTGCGGATCGCCACCTGTCTGGTCGATCTCGAGCGAGTCAGCGAGGCGCTGCCCAGCGTGAAGTCTGCCGCTGACCTCTACACGGCGATCGGCAGCTTGGAACTCGCCGACGCGCTCGCCTTGCAGAAGCGCATCCAGCCTTGAGGCTGTGACAACAGCGCGCCACGACGGGGACCCGACGCGGGGGAGAAACAAAAGACCGGCCCCCCGGGGGGCCGGTCTTTTCAAGGGGTGGAGGTGGCGGGAATCGAACCCGCGTCCTTCAGCGTTGCTTCAAGACTTCTCCGAGCGCAGTCTGTTAAGGCGTTTTCTCAGTCCCAGCGCTCATACAGACATGTCGCTGACAGACTCAGTCACTGTAAATGTCCCGTGCCAACCCCGTGACCGAGTTGACAAAGCAAGCTTCCTAGCTGAGGCCAGGAACCGGGCCGGAAGCATTCCCGGGCTGACCGCTACGTTAAGTTCTCAGGCCGTCAGGCGGCGAGAGAGTAGCTGCTGCGAACTGTAGAGTTGGCAGTTATTGTTTTCCAGAGATCGTTTACGAGATAACCCTGGATCCTCGGCTCGCTTCTCTTGAAACTAACGTCCAAAGTCGAAACCGTTCACCCCCTGTTGAGTTTTCAAACTCCCACCGCTGCCCGAAGGCCGAGGTGGAAGGTCCACACTATCAAGTCCAACAAGCTGGGCGCACCTGGGATTCCCCTACTTGATCAGGCGCAGGGTGAAGGGGTAGCGGAAGTTGGAGCCGGCTGCGGTGGCGATGCCGCCGACGCCGGTCAGGATGAACCACATCACGCCGAGGATCGGGAAGGCGAAGCCCAGGAACGAGCCGACCACGCCGGTCAGGATGCCCAGGGCGGCGAAGGCCATGAACGCGGTCAGCTGGAAGTTCAGCGCTTCCACGGCGTGCCGGCGTACGGCGGGGTTCTGCTTGCCCGCGGTGGCGACCACCAGGGCGGGGCCGACGAAGAAGGTCGGGTAGCCGAGCCAGTGGGCGACCGTGCCCAGACCGCGGCCGTCGCCGGTGTAGCGCTGGATCGGGGCCGGGCGGCTGAAGGCGGCCGGGACGTGGGTCGGGACCGGGCGCGCCATCAGGCCGTCGAACGTGCTGTTCAGCTCGGCCCGCGTCCGCGCCTTCAATGCCAGTTCCAGGCGGGTGTCGAACTCGAACTTGTCGACCCGGCCATCGGCGTACATTTCCTGGAGAATCTCGACGGCGCGATCCCGCTGTTCGGTCGTCACCCGCAGCTCTGAAGTGGACATGCCTCCACTGTGTCCGCCGAACGTCGTCCACCCCATCGGGTGCGCCCCGGAGCCATCCCTGAGCGGACCCGGGGGCTAGTCCCGGCGGCGGGTGCGGTCGGACAGCGCGCGCTGGGCCTCGCGGCTCGCTTGACGCTCGGCGAGGGCGTGGCGCTTGTCGTAGTCCTTCTTACCGCGCCCGGTGGCGAGCTCGACCTTGGCGTACCCGTCCTTGAAGTACAGCGACAGCGGGATCAGCGAGACGCCCTGCTGCTCGACGGCCTTGACCAGCTTCGCCATCTCGTCCTTGTGCAGGAGGAGTTTGCGGGTACGGCGAGGCTCGTGGTTGGTCCACGTACCGTGCTTGTACTCCGGAATGTGCATTCCCTGCAGCCACAGCTCGTTACCGCGGACCGCGGCGAACGCGTCGACGAGGGAGGCCCGGCCCTGCCGCAGGGACTTCACCTCGGTCCCCGTCAGCACCAGCCCGGCCTCCACAACGTCCTCGATGTGGTAGTCGTGTCGCGCCTTCCGGTTCTGCGCGATCGGCTTCTCCTGGCCGGTCTGTTTCACCATCCGACCAGTATCTCAGACCGTCTACAACCACTTCATCGGATTAACCACGCGACCGTCCTGGTAGACCATGAAGTGCAGGTGGCAACCGGTCGAGTACCCCGTCGTACCGACGTACCCGATGATCTCGCCGCGGGTGACGCGTTCGCCGACGCGGGCCTTGTAGCGAGACAGGTGGTTGTAGACGGTGGTGACGGACGAGCCGCCGATCACTCCGTGTGAGATGAACAGCCGGTTTCCGTAACCGCCGTTGTAGTACTTGTCGGTCACGCGCCCACTGGCCGCGGCCCGGATCGGCGTACCGCAGCCGCCGCCGAAGTCGGTGCCGTCGTGCAGCTTCCAGTAGTGCAGGACCGGGTGGAACCGCATTCCGAACGGCGACGTGATGTAGGTGTTGAGCGGCATGCTCAGCCGCCCGCCGCCCTCATCCGGGTCGTTCGGCACCGGCCGCGGCGGACGGTTCTCGCGACGGGCCCGCTCGCGCTCGGCCTTCTCCCGGGCAGCCTTGCGGCGCTCGGCCGCGGCCTTCTCGGCGCGGGCCCGGGCGATCAGGATCTGCTCGACCCGGTTGCGCTCGGCAAGCAATGCGTTGTACTGAACCTGCTCGGAGATCTTCTCGCGCTCGGCCCGCTTGTAGAGGACGAGCTTCTCCTTCGTGACCGCCTCGGCCTCGGCCTTGTCGGCAGCGACCTGCCGGGTCAGCTCGGTCACGTCCTTGACCGTCCGGGCCGCCTCGGCCCGCGCGGCCGCCGCGGACTGCTCGGCGGCGGCGACCTTGACCTGCCGGCTGGCGAGCTGCGCCTGCGCGTTGTTCAGGTTCGTGATCGCGTTGCTCTGGATGCCGAACACGTTCCGCTGCACCTGGATGCCGGTGGCAACATCAGCCGGCGAAGCGCCTTGCAGCGCAATGCTCAGGCCGACCAGGCTGTTCTGTTGCTGGTACGCCGATCGTACGGCGCGACCGGCCAGTGCTCGCTTCTCCGCGAGTGCCCGCTGCCCTGCCTCGACATCGGCCACGGCCTTCCGCAGTGCTCGTTCGGCGCGCGCGAGCTTGCCCGCGGCAACGGCATCAGCGGCCTTGGCGGCAGCCAGCCGGCCCTGGGCGGCGGCGTACCGGGTCTGGACGACCTTCAGCTTGGCGTCGGCCTTGGTGTAGGCCGTGACGGACTGGCTGAGCTGATCGGAGGCCTCGGCCAGTTCGGTCTTGGACTTGCCGATCTGGGCGTCGAGTTCCTTCTTCTTCTTGGCTGGATCGGGCGGATCCGCCTGGGCAGGCGCAACCGCCGCCAGGACTCCGGCGGACAGGGACAGGACAAGGCAGCATGCGGCAACGACCGTCTGCCGCCCCTGCGATCTCGTGCGGGAACGCGGGCGCGGTGTGGCCGAGGTGCCGGTGCTGTCGTCTCGCTGGATGCTCGCCCGCTCACGCGGGTCTGCACCGGGGAAGTGCGGGACCACAGGTCGACCCCTTGCTCTGGGTTTAGTTGTCGTGCGATGAGACTTCTACTGCACGATAAGTCACCCGGGTCAGACTTTGAGGTATTTCCGCGTCGTCAGGAATGTCGGGATCACCGCGAGGACCAGGCCGACCACGACCATGATGAGCGTGGCCCGGAAGGTTTCGGTGGCACCGACCCACTGCCAGACCTTGAAGGTTTCCTGGGCGCGTCGCATCACCACGAAGTACACGCCGAGCCACAAGGTGCCGCAGGCAAGGACCGCGCCGATCAGCGCGGCCAGGATCGCTTCCAGCAGGAACGGCAGCTGGATGTAGAAGTTCGAGGCGCCGACGAGCCGCATGATCCCGATCTCCCGGCGTCGCGCGTACGCCGCCAATCGGATCGTGTTCGAGATCTGCATCAACGCGGCGATCAGCAGCAGGCCGGCCGAGATATAGGCACCCCACTGGACGCCCTCGAGGGCCTTGAACAACGGATCGAGGTACTGCCGCAGGTCCTGCACGTTGTCGACACCCGGCAGGCCGGCGACCGCGCTGACCAGGTTCTGGTACTGCTTGGGGTCGCGGAGCTTGACCCGGAACGACTCCTGCATCTGGTCGACCGTGACCGTCGAGGCGATCGGCGAGTCCTTGTAGAGCTTCTGGAACTGCGCGAACGCATCCTTCTTCGACTCGCCGAAGACACCGTCGGGCGCGGTGTCCGGGTTCGACTCGATCACCTGGCGGATCCGGTTCTTCTGGTCCTGGGTCACCTCGGCACCCGAGCAGCCGCGGCCACCGGTGTCCTTGGTGCACATGAAGACCGAGATCTGGATCTTCCCGTACCAGTTGCCCTTCATCAGCCCGACCTGCTCGTTGGCCAGCAGCGCGCTGCCGAACAGTGCCAGCGAGACCCAGATGGTGACGACGACCGCGATCGTCATCGACAGGTTCCGCTTCAGGCCGATGCCGAGATCGGAGAGGATGTAGTTCAAACGCATTGTTCAGTCAGTCCCTACTCGGCGGCGGTCAGTGCTGGTAGCCGTAGACGCCGCGCGACTCGTCGCGGACGACATGACCGTTCTCCAGCTCGATCACGCGCTTGCGCATCTGGTTCACGATCGACACGTCGTGGGTGGCCATCACCACGGTGGTCCCGGTCCGGTTGATCCGGTCGAGCAGCTTCATGATGCCCTCCGACGTCGCCGGGTCCAGGTTTCCGGTCGGCTCGTCGGCGATCAGGATCATCGGCCGGTTCACGAACGCCCGCGCGATCGCGACCCGCTGCTGCTCACCACCGGACAGCTCGTCGGGCAGCCGGTCCTGTTTGCCCTCGAGCCCGACCAGCTCCAGCACCTCGGGAACGGTCTTGCGGATGTGCGAGCGCGGCTTGCCGATCACCTGCAGCGCGAAGGCGACGTTCTCGGCGACCGTCTTGTTCGGCAGCAGCCGGAAGTCCTGGAACACCGTCCCGATCTGCCGCCGCATCTGCGGGATCCGCCAGCTCGCCAGCCGGTTCAGGTCCTTGCCGGCCACCATGATGTGACCCTTGGACGTCCGGTGCTCACGCAGGACCAGGCGCAGGAACGTCGACTTGCCGGACCCGGAGGTACCGACCAGGAAGACGAACTCGCCTTTCTCGATCTCGACGTTGACGTTCAGCAGAGCGGCCTTGGTCTGGCCCTCGTACGTCTTGGAAACATTCTCGAAGCGGATCACGGGATCATCCGGCCGTGGTCGGGAACAGGAAGCGACGCAACGGTAACCACGTGGTGCACCGTACGCCACCGGAGCGGCCGCGGTCAGTCTAGGTGGTCCCCGGGCGTGCCGCCGACAACGGAGTCCGATACCCGGCGTACGGCGAAGTGTGGACTCCGGCTGGATCAGGCCGGGGCGGGGGTAGGGCCGTTGCCGGGGGCCGGGCGGGCGCCGGCGATGCGGGCTACGGCGGCGTCGGGTTTGCGGCCGGCGCGGCGGGCTGCCTCCACGTGGAGGCGGGCCAGCTCTACGGCTTGGCGGGAGACCGTGACGGTCTTCTTCTCAGCCATGCTCATCGTCTCCCTCGACGACCTCGATCTCGGCGTCTGCAATCTCAGCGTACGCGGCCGCGCCGACGCGGTCGATGGCCACGGCGGCGGTCAGCGCGGCGACCAGGTCGTAGTCCTCCGGTTGTAACAGCTCCGACCTCATCAGTGAGCGGAGCGTGACGACACCGGCGTCCGTGCCGGCCTCGTCGTCGTCGAGGATCTGCTCGACCGCCCAGCGCACCATCCGCATCGTCTCCTCACGATGCCGCCAGGTGTCGAGCTCGCGGTCGGACTTGCGGGTCAGGTAGGCCCCCAGAGCGACGCCGCCGAGCGCCAGCAGCGGGCTGAGCGCCGTCATCACCACCCCGATGACCACCATCCAGCTCGGAATCACCGACACACCCCCCAAACCATCGGCTTCCTCCACTGTTCTGCTGCGTTGACCGGTCGATGATGTTACGTAGGAGCATTCCATCCGCCACCGACAAAAAGCGCGCCCCCGCGGTCGGCCGAGAGTTGTCCCAGAATGACAAGGAACGAGGTCACCGTGATCGACGAACCCGAGGCGTACGACGTGTTCGTCCAGGGGACGGTGTTCCTGGACATCGTGCTGACCGGACTGGAGTCCGCGCCGACGACCGGGACCGAGATCTTCGCCGAAGGGATGGGGTCCTGCCCGGGCGGGGTCGCGAACTTCGCGATCGCCGCCAGCCGGCTCGGTCTGCGCAGCGGCCTGGCCGCGGTCTTCGGTGACGACGTGTACGCCGATTTCTGCTGGCGGACCCTGGCCGACCAGGAAGGTGTGGACCTCTCGCACTCCCGCCGGATCGGCCACTGGCACTCCCCGGTCACCGTGTCGATGTCGATCGACCGGGACCGGGCCATGGTCACCCACGCCCACGAAGCGCCCGGCGACCCGAGCAAACTGGTCGGTCCCGGGCTGAACACCCGGTCCGCGATCGTCCCGGTCGCCGACGATCTGCCCGACTGGGTGCAGCAGGCGAAGCAGTCCGGCGCGCTGCTGTTCGGTGACGTCGGCTGGGACCCGACCGACGAGTGGTCTCCGGCGGTGCTCGACGTACTGGACGGTTTCCACGCCTTCACCCCGAATGCGGCCGAGGCGATGGCCTACACCCGCACCGACACCCCGAAGGCCGCGCTCCACAAGCTGGCCGAGCGGGTGCCCCTCGCCGTCGTCACGAACGGCGCGGACGGCGTACTGGCAATCGACTCCGAATCCGGTGAAGAGGAGCACATCCCGGCTCTGCCGGTGCGTTCGTACGACCCCACCGGCGCCGGCGACGTCTTCCTCGCCTCGCTCGTGCTCGGCACGCTCCGCGGCTGGCCACTGGCCCACCGCCTCGCCTTCGGCAACCTCTGCGCCGGTCTGTCCGTCCAGCACTTCGGTGGTTCGCTGGCGGCGCCCGGCTGGGGCGACATCATCGACTGGGTCCGCGACCACAGCCGGCACCGCCCCGGCGACGTCGACCCCGAGATCCTCAAGCACTACACCTTCATCGGCGACGTCCTGCCCGCCGGCCCGGTGCCGATCGTCCGCCGCGCCTCCGCCACCATCGCCCGCCTCTCCGACGCCTGACTCCTCAGGAGCCCGACCACGCTGCGGAAATCCCCGCGACGAGAGCCCCGGGAGTCGTAGGGTCGAGGGACCCTACGGTTCTGGAGGCGGCGTGATGGGTGGGTTCAGCAGGCGGCAGGTGCTGGGGCTTGGCGGCGGGCTGGCGGCGGTCGCCGTGGCAGGTTGCGGGTCCAACTCAGGTCGCCCCGACAGCGGCGACGGCTCGAAGGTGACGCTGTCGCAGTGGTACCACCAGTACGGCGAGGCCGGCACCCAGCAGGCGGTCGAGCGGTACGCGAAGGAGTACCCGGACGCGACCGTGACGATCCAGTGGTCGCCGGGTGACTACGACAAGAAGGTGGCCACCACGCTGCTCACCGAGCAGGGTCCGGACGTGTTCGAGTACGGCAACGGTCCGACGATCGACATGATCAAGGCCGGCCAGGTGGTCGACCTGAGCGACGTACCGGGTGATGCGAAGGCGGACTTCACGCCGGCGCTGATCAGCCGGATGTCGTACCAGGGCAAGCTGTACGCGATCCCGCAGGTCGCCGACATGCAACTGCTCGTCTACCGCAAGAGCCTGCTCAGCGCGGCCGGCGTCCAGCCGCCGCAGACCGTCGACGAGCTGCTCGACGCGGCGAAGAAGCTGACCACCGACAAGGTGAAGGGGCTGTTCGTCGGGAACGACGGCGGCGTCGGCGTACTCGGCGGGCCCGCGCTGTGGTCGGTCGGTCTCGACTACCTGACCGAGGACGGCAAGTTCGGCTTCGACGACCCGCTCGCGGCCGAGTCCCTGAAGAAGCTCCGCGAACTGTTCACGTCGAAGGCGCTGCTGCTCGGTGCGCCCGCCGACTGGTCCGACCCGTCGGCGTTCACGCAGGGCCTGACCGCGATGCAGCTCACCGGTCTGTGGACTCTCCCCGCGATCGAGAAGGCGCTGAAGGACGACTACGGCGTACTCCCCTGGCCGAAGCTGAACGCGACCACCGGCGCCCCGAGCGTCCCGGTCGGCGCCTACGGCTCCTGCGTCAGCTCGAAGTCGAAGAACGTCGACGCGGCGAAGAAGTTCGTCAAGTGGCTGTGGGTCGATCAGACCGACAAGCAGCTCGACTTCGCCCAGGCGTACGGCTTCCACATCCCGGCCCGCAAGTCACTCGTCGAGAAGGCCGAGAAGCTGAAGTCCGGCCCGGCCGCCGAGGCCGCCAAGTTCGTCAACGAGCACGGTCACGCCCAGACGCCGATCCTGTGGTCCCCCAAGTCCGGTACGGCGTACTCCGACGCCCTGAACCGGATCATCCGCAGCGGCTCCGACCCGGCCACCGAGATCAAGACGGTCAAGTCCGTCGTCGAAGCCGAACTGAAGCGGATCAACGGCTGATGGACCTGCGCCCCCTCACCCCCGAAGACCACGAGCTGATCGAGCTGGCCCGCCGTACCGTCGACGAGAACACCGACGGCCCCGACGGCATCTACACCATGGGCGCCGCCGTCCGCTCCGCCGACGGCCGCCTGTACGCCGGCATCAACCTCTACCACTTCACCGGCGGCCCCTGCGCCGAACTCGTTGCCCTCGGCCACGCCCGAGCCTCCGGCGCCCGCGACCTCACCACCATCGTCGCCGTAGGCAACGAAAACCGCGGCCTCTTCGCCCCCTGCGGCCGAGACCGCCAGATCCTCGTCGACTACCACCCCGGCATCCGAGTCCTCCTCCCCACCCCACAAGGCAACCGCTCAGTCCCAGCCACCGACCTACTCCCCACCGCCTACCACTGGCAACCCTGAGGCAGTCTGACTCAGGCGACCTTCCAGGTGCGGTCACCGAGGGTCGCCACCACGTCGACTGTGCCACCCAGGGCAGTCACATACGCGCGAATGATCTCGATGCCGGAGACCTCACCGCTCTCGATCTTCGAGATCCGCGCCTGCGAGACCTGAAGCAGCTCAGCAAGCCGAACCTGCGTGACCCCAGCAGCCTTCCGCATCTCCGCAAGCTGGTGCCCGCGCACGTACGCTTCGGTCCGCTCGCGCGCAGCCTGCTTCGCCGCCGCACGCTCCACAGGCGTCCGCGGGTCAACCGCCCTTGCCTTGGCCTTGACGTCTTCCCAGTTGGAGTATGTATTCATTTCACTCCTCCGCTTTCAGTGCGATCAGATGCTCAGCAAACCGCTCGTCCGCCAGCGGAACTGCCACCCGATACCAGCTCTCCCACTGCCCCGACTTGTCCCCGGCCACCAGAATGATGGCCTCACGCATCGGATCGAAGGCGAAGAGCATTCGGATCTCGCTCTGACCCGATGATGCCGGACGTAGCTCCTTCATGTTGTGGAATCGACTGCCTTTCAGCCGGTCAACCAGCGGCCGACCGACCGTGGGGCCCTCGCAGGCCAACAGGTCGACAGCACGCTCGATCAGGCCAGCCGTCTCCGGCTCGCTTTCGCAGAGTTCCAGGTACCACGCCTCGACCTCGGAGTGCAGTCTGATCGTCCAGCTCATGCAACCAAATATAACTTATTCATCATACCGACGAGCGTCGCTCAGGGAAAGGCTGGGATGATGTCTTTGGCGTAGGCGGCGAGGGTTTGTTCCTTGGCGTCGTGCTGGAGGTAGACGGCGAACTGGTCGACGCCGAGTGCTTTGAGCTCTTCCAGGCGGGCGAGGTGGTTCTCGACCGGGCCGAGGATGCAGAAGCGGTCGACGACCTCGTCGGGGACGAAGTCGGTGTGGGTGTTGCCGGCTCGGCCGTGCTGGCTGTAGTCGTAGCCTTTGCGGCCCTCGATGTAGTCGGTGAGGGCCTTGGGTACGCCGCCGCTGTCGCCGTACCGCGCGACGATATCGGCCACGTGGTTGCCGACCATCCCGCCGAACCAGCGGGTCTGCTCGCGCTGGTGCTCGAGATCGTCGCCGACGTACGCCGGGGCGGCCACGCAGAACTTGATGGCGTCCGGATCCCGGCCGGCCTCCTCCGCGGAACGCCGTACCGCGGCAATCATCCAGGCCGCGATGTCCGGATCGGCCAGCTGCAGGATGTAGCCGTCGCCGACCTGACCGGTCGCCGCCAGCGCCCTCGGCCCGTACGCCGCCACCCACACGTCGAGTGCGCCGTCCTTGACCCAGCCGAGCTTCAGCTCCTGACCGCGATGGGTGACCGTCTCGCCACGCGCCAGCGACCGGACGACCTCGACACACTGCTTCATGTCGGCGATCGTGCCGGGTTGCGCACCGAGTGTCCGCAAGGCCGAGTCGCCGCGGCCGATGCCGCAGACTGTGCGGTTCCCGAACATCTCGTTCAGTGTGGCGAACTGCGACGCGATCACCGTCCAGTCCCGCGTCCCCGGATTCGTCACCATCGGGCCAACGATCACGCGCCGGGTCGACGCCAGGATCTGGCTGTAGATGACGAACGGCTCCTGCCACAGCAGGTGCGAGTCGAACGTCCACACGTAGTCGAACCCGGCGTCCTCCGCCTTGCGCGCCAGCTCCACGACCGCGGACGCCGGCGGATCACACTGGAACACCACTCCGAAGTCCACAGCTGCCCCCTAGACCAGGTACGTCGACAGGCCGCGCTTCAGGTACCGGCCGCGACCCTTCCGGCCATGGTAGTTGCCGTCAGCCACGATCACCTCGCCGCGCGAGATCACTGTGCCCACCCGGCCCTGGATCTCGACCCCTTCGTACGCCGAATAGTCCATGCTCATGTGATGCGTCCCGACCCCGATCCGCGTCGTACCGTTCGGGTCGTAGATGACCAGGTCCGCATCCGAGCCCGGCGCGACGATCCCCTTCTGCGGGTACAGCCCGAACATCCGGGCCGGCGTGGTCGCGATCGTCTCCACCCAGCGCTCCAGCGACAACTGCCCGTCGACGACGCCTTGGTAGATCAGGTCGACCCGGTGCTCGACCCCGCCGATCCCGTTCGGGATCTTCGAGAAGTCACCGAGGCCGAGCTCCTTCTGATCCTTCATGCAGAACGGGCAGTGGTCGGTCGACACGATCGCCAGATCGTTGCTCCGCAGCCCCTTCCACAGGTCCTTCGCATGCGACTCGTGCTTGCTGCGCAACGGCGTCGAGCAGACCCACTTCGCCCCTTCGAATCCGGGCGCGCCCAGCTGGTCCTCGAGGGTCAGGTAGAGATACTGCGGGCAGGTCTCGGCGAAAACGTTGCGTCCGGCATCTCTCGCCTTCGCCACCGCCTCCAGTGCCCCGCTCGCCGACAGGTGCACGATGTACAGCGGGCAGTCCTTCGCGACCTCCGCCAGCGCGATCGCCCGGCTCGTCGCCTCGGCCTCCAGCGCCGCCGGCCGCGTGATCCCGTGATAGATCGGATCGGTCTCACCCCGCGCCAGCGCCTGCTGCACCAGGACGTCGATCGCGATGCCGTTCTCCGCGTGCATCATGATCATCGCGCCGTTCTCCCGCGCGGTCTGCATCGCCCGCAGGATCTGGCCGTCGTCGGAGTAGAACACCCCGGGATAGGCCATGAACAGCTTGAAACTCGTGATCCCCTCGTCCGTGACGAGCTGATCCATCGCCTTCAACGCGTCGTTGTCCACGCCGCCGAGAATCATGTGGAACGCATAGTCGATATGACAGTTCCCCTCGGCCTTGGCGTGCCAAGCGGCCAACCCGTCCTGTACGACGTCGCCCGTCTTCTGCACGGCGAAGTCGATGATCGTCGTCGTCCCGCCCCAGGCAGCCGCCCGGGTCCCCGTGTCGAACGTGTCACTGGCCGCCGTACCACCGAACGGCAGCTCCATGTGCGTGTGCGCGTCGATCCCGCCCGGTATCACATACTTGCCGGAGGCATCGACCACCTCGTCCGGGGTGATCGTTGCACTGAACAACGGATCGAGCAGGGCAACGATCTTCTCCCCCTGCACCAGGACATCGGCCAACTGCGTCCCGGTCGGCCCGATCACGGTCCCACCCTTGACCAGCAACGTCATTCTGGCTCCCTCTACGGCTTCGTCAGGTCCCCGTAAGCGTCCGGCCGGCGATCCCGGTAGAACTGCCACCGGTCCCGCACCGTGTCCAGCAGGCCGAGATCCAGATCCCTGATGATCAGCTCGGGGTCATGGTCGTGCCCGACCTCCCCCACGAACTTCCCCTCCGGATCCACGAAGTACGACGTACCGTAGAAGTCGTTGTCCCCGTAGTCGGACTCGATCCCGACCCGGTTGATCGCCCCGATGAAGTACTCGTTGGCCACCGCCGAAGCCGGCTGCTCCAGCTGCCACAGGTACGCCGACAACCCGCGACTCGTCGCCGACGGATTGAACACGATCTTCGCCCCCGCGAGCCCGAGCGCCCGCCACCCCTCCGGAAAATGCCGGTCGTAACAGATGTAGACCCCGATCCGCCCGACCGCGGTGTCGAACACCGGATACCCCAGATTCCCCGGCCGGAAGTAGAACTTCTCCCAGAACCCCTTCACCTGCGGAATATGGTTCTTCCGGTACTTCCCCAGGTACTTGCCATCAGCATCGATCACGGCGGCCGTGTTGTACAGCACCCCCGCCTGCTCCTGCTCGTACATCGGCAGCACCATCACCAGACCCAGCTCCGCGGCCAACGCCTGGAACCGCTCGGTGGTCGGCCCCGGCACACTCTCGGCGTACTCGTAGAACTTGGGATCCTGCAGCTGACAGAAGTAAGGCCCGTAGAAAAGTTCCTGGAAGCAAATAACCTTCGCCCCCGCCTGCGCAGCCTGCCGCGCATACTCCTCGTGCGCCTTGATCATCGACTCCTTGTCACCAGTCCAAGAAGTCTGCACCAACGCCGCCCGCACAACCTCCGCCACCGAAACCTCCCGAAGTCGCCGAGCACCCATACTCCATCCGCACCCCGACAGAGTCAACGGATGTTTCGGCGTACCTCTCCAGCGCCCCACCGCGGGCCTTGGCGGGGCCGCCGTGCGGCGGCCCCGGTTGCGATGCTGAACCGCTGTCAGCGGACAGGGTCACCCGGGAGGAGGGCCCTCCACCACGGGGTGTCGATCCATCGGCTGTAGCGGGCTTCCTGTGCTGCGATGGTGCTGATCTCGCTGGGCGGGGCATAGTCGAACAGCCACGCCCGGTGGCGGATGCCGAAGAAGGTTCGTCTGGTCCAAAGGTCGACCAGATCGCCGTCGACGGACCTTCCGTGGCGCATCCATGCGTCGGTCCTGGCACCCGCACAGCACAGCTTGTAGCCGTGTGGTTCGAGCCGGCTCCACAGTTCGACGAATGCTGTCCACAGGCCCTGGCCGGCTCCGGACCAGGTGCGGCCGTCGGGAGCCGTCAGGACCAGCGTCCAGTGCGAGTCCGTGGTCGAGCTCAGCTCCAACGAGCCGCACTGCTCCACCTCGTCGATCCAGACTGTGATCGGCCTGACCTCGTGATAGTCGACGTCTTCGCTCATCCTCTGAATCCTGGATTCGGTATCGAGTCTCCGATCCAGCCGAACGGACCGGACTGCCGCGCAGATTTGATGAATTCGGGCGGGATGGCTCGATCGAACGAGATCTCCTTCTCGGTCCGCAGGATCAGGTTCTTCAGCCCTCCGAGGTAGGGGCGCGCGTTCACGCCGCCACCCGGGTCGGCGATCTCGTAGACCCAGACCGGCTTGAAGGGCCTCTGCAGCCCGTTGGTCTGGGCGTTGCGAGCGCCGACCGCGGCCAGGCGTGCCTGCTCCCTGGACTTCGAGGTCGAAATCCATCGGCTCTTGTCCCCGAGCTTCCCGTACAGGTGATCCTTGAGGCTACCAATGCTTCCGCGTGCCTTGAAGCCGGTCTCGAAGATCTCCTTCGGCCCCCGGGTGTCGCCGCGCCAGAGGGTGCGGGTCTTGGCTGCAGCCTCGCCGGCGGTCTTGCCGACGAGGGCTTTGCCCACGCCGGAGGCGGCTGCTCCCGCAGCGGCGCCGGCAACAATGCCCAGTGCGCTGCCGGCGGCGCCCATGACGGCGCCTCCGACCACTTCTTTGGCGAAGTTGGCGGTGCTGAAGGATTCTTTGTCGTCGAGGGCTATTCGAGTGCCGTAGCCGAGGCTGGCGCCGGCGGCACCCATGACCGCGCCGGCCGCGATCAGGCAGCCGATACCGGCGGTCGCGCCGCAGAACGCGGCCACACCGACAACGGCGACACCGATGGCGACGGCGTTGCCGATCTCGGAGGCGTGGTCCTTGGCCCAGTCGTGAGCCTCGTCGACCTTGTCCTTGACGTCGTTGACGCGCTTCTTGAACCAGCCCCCGATACCGCTCTTCTTCTTGTGGCCGTCGTCGTTGTTGTTGTTGGTGCCGCCGTCGTTGGACTGGTTGTCGTTGTCGCCGGTGGAAACCTCAGGTGTCTCCGGCGTCGTGACGGTGACGGTGCCGCCACCACCTCCGCCACCGCCACCGCCATCGTCGTGGGCATTGATCATGCCGGACGGGTCGGAGCCGGAGACCGGGTTGTCGTTGGCATAGGTGTAGCCGAGCAACTGCTGGGGATCGCCGGCGTCCAGCAAGGGGTCGACGCTGATGAACCGGCCGATGGTCGGGTCGTATTCACGAGCGCCGACAGTGGTGAGCCCGGTGTCCTTGTCCTCGGGTTTGTTCAGGAAACCGTGGTTGTCGGGCCACGCTGCCGGGCTGGCGCCTCGAGGGTCGCCGAAGGGTTTGGCGTAGCGCTTGGTGGCAACCTGGGTATCCGCATCCACGGCCACTTGGGAGGTGCCGTGATAGTCGGTCACCAGCCAGGACATGTCCGAGACTGCGGTGCCGTTGGCCGACCGGACACCGATGGTCTGGCCGGCAAAGCCGTACTGCCGTTTGCCGGCGACCTTACGGGTGGCCTTGTCCAGGGTGAGCTCGAGCTCGCCCAGGAACAGCGTGGTCTGAGTGGGACCGCGCCGTACCAGCAGAGCACCTTCGGCGTCGTACACGTAGTTGGTGTCTCCGTTGGAGCCTGTCAGCTTGCGTAGCCGGCCCTGCTCGTCCCAGTCCAGCGTCTGACCGGGACGCACGGTGGTGTTGCCACGGGCGTCGTAGTCGTAGGACTTGGTCGGCACGCCGGTCTGGGTGACGCTCGCCAACGTATGCGGCTGGTCCGTGTTGTAGTTGTAGGTACTGGTGCTGTTACCGGCAACCGAGTGGTCGACCTGCGTCTTCCGCAGCCCG
Source organism: Kribbella sp. NPDC056345 (assembly GCF_042262745.1). Classification (NCBI taxonomy): domain Bacteria; kingdom Bacillati; phylum Actinomycetota; class Actinomycetes; order Propionibacteriales; family Kribbellaceae; genus Kribbella; species Kribbella sp. NPDC056345. The sequence continues at coordinate 923,022 of NZ_JBHJQQ010000001.1, forward strand.
ATCGAGGTGTAGGTCCACGACTGCCAGTACGGCGCAGTTCCGCCGAGGCCGATGGCGCTCGGGGCCTGCGTGCAGTCGGCGTCGGCCGGTGTCCAGGCCTCGGTCAGGCGACGCTGGCCGTCGTACGTGAAGCACTGGGCGTCGCCGCCGTCCACCAGGTTGTGATCCTTGAGCACATTACCGCTGGGGTCGTACGTGTACAGGTGGTCGGAGAAGGTTTTCGCCTTGCCGGCCGTGGTGCGAGCGAGACGGCGGGTGCCGTCTTCGTAGATGTGGTTGATCTCCATGTCGAAGCTCGCACCGAGCATGACCTTCGTGACGTCACCGAACGGGTTGTACTCGGTCCCGTTCACGTAGATCCGGTCGCTGCGCATCTTGAGCGGCAGACCGAGCGCGTTGTACTCGTAGTGGATGTCCTCGGCACCCAGCCCACCACCCGCGGACAACGAGGTCATCTCCAGGGTCTTGCCGTCGGGCTTGTAGCCGAAGTTGGTCCAGTAGCTGCCGTCGACCTCGATACCTTCGACGGACGGGATGACCCGGGTGACCTGCGTGGGCTTGTAGAGCACGTTCCGGTCGTTGATCAGTGTCCGGTAGGCCGGGCCCGACTTGCCCGCGGTGTAACTGGCAGACTCCGCGACCTGTCCGAGCAGGCCGGTCTTGTCGTACTTCCAGTCCGCCAGCAGGTTCTCCGGCGCAACACTCGACTTGTACAGGCCGGTCCTGCGATCCAGGGCGTCGTACGTCGTCACCATGGTCTGGTTCGCCGAGTCCGTGCTCGACACCAGCCGGTCGGCCTCGTCGTACGTCGAGGTTGTCCTGCCCGAGTCGGGGTCGACCCCTTCGATCCTGCGGCCACGGAGGTCGTACTTGTACGTCCAGGACGCGCCGGCACCGTCCATCCGGGTGATCCGGCCGGCCATGTCGTAGCTGTACCTGGTCACATCCGGCGTGCCGGTCGCGGTGTTGCCCTTGAACTCGCGCCGCTCGACGACCTGCCCCTCGGCATCGGTCACGGTCGCCGTTGCTGCCGTACCGGACGGCGGCAACACGGTCGTGATGTCGCCGCCGTAAACGGTCGAGGTCGACCACTTCGGTTGCAGCATGCTCATGAACGTCGACTTCACGTTCCGCCCGGAGCCGTCGTACTCGTTGAAGGTCTGGTTCGGAACCGACGCGTTCGGAATCGCAACCAGAGCCGGCGCAGGCGCTGCTGAGTTCCAGATGTCGCTGTTCGTGTAGACCGGCAGACCGCGGGAGTTGTACCGGGTCTCACTGATCACCCGGCCACCGTCGGCGCCCGGAGACTGGCTCTGCCGGTCGCGCAGCAGCGAGTCGAACAGCTGGTACCCCGTGTTGTACCCGTTCGCCTCGATGTTCAGCTGGTCGGTGCGGATGGTCGAGGCCACGGTGTTCGAGATCGTGTAGGTGTACTTCGTGTTGGCGAGCTTCGTCGACGCCGGCGCCTGGCTCGGCAACCAGACGCCGGTCAGCCGGCCCAGCGCGTCGTACGCGAGCTCGGTGACCTTGCCGTTCACGTCGGTCGTCTTCGACGGCACACCCCACTCCGGCCGGTACGTCGTGGTCGTGCTGAAGCTGACCGGCGTACCGCTGTAGTTGTTGACCGTCGGTTGCTTGACCACGCTCTGGGTCAGCGGCCCGGTCGTTGCCGGGGTGTAGGTGGTCGACCTGATGCGTCCGAGCGCATCCCCCGAGGAGAGGACGCGGCCGAGAGCGTCGTACGTCTTCGTTCCGGTCGTCTGGTAGACCGGCAGTCCTGCCGTGTAGTGATGCAGGCGCTGAACAGAGGTCGCATCGCCGAGTGTGGCGTCGCCGTAGGGCTTGCCGTCGTAGAAGGTCCGGACGTCGGTCAGGACCCGATCCTCCGGTGGGTTGGCAGAGTCCGCGTCGCAGGCACCGGTCGAGGTCACGTTGCGGATCGGCAGCGCGAGCAGCCAGGATGCCGGCTTCTTCAGGTAGTTCGTGACCGTGCAGGTCTCGTCGCCGGATTTTCCGGCATCACCGTGGTCGGTGACCGTGGTGGGCAGTGTGTTGTCCGGGTCGTACGTGGTGGCCGTTGCGCTGACGAGGTTCGGGCGGCCGCCGTCGCGGGCGATGCGGTTCTGCGTCGCGGACGATCCGACGAAGGTGGACTTCAGGGTGCCGCCGGGGACGGCGTACGACGCTTTCTGGGTGATGAGGTAGTCGGTGATGACGCCGGCTACCTCGGTGTTGGAGGTCGCGTGCTGGTAGGTGATCTGCTCGCGCGGGCTGCCGGCCAGCGGCTCGGCATCGGCCCGTACGCCGCCTGTCGTGTCCGTGACGTCGACGTTCTTGACGGCGGTGGTGCCTTCGAGTTTGTCGCCGTCCATGCCGCGGAAGTACTTCGTGACGGAGCGGCTGCGCGGGGAGGTGGTGTCGCTCGCGTCACCGGAGTACGTCGTGACCAGGCTGTAGCCGCGCCACTCGGACCAGGTCTTGTCGGCGTCCTTGAGCATCGGTGACTGCTGGTAGTGCCAGGCACCGCCGCCGGAGTAGACGTACTGCGTGACCATCGTTGCGCCGTTGCCGGTCTGGTCCGAGGTCACGACGCTGTCGACGACGTACTTGTGGAACCAGTCCTCGCGCTCGACCTCGAGCGGTGGCTTCCACTTCACCGGGTAACAGCGCTTGGTGTTGGTGTCCTTGGCCGGCCGCTCGCCGGACATGCACTCCTTGCCGGCGTAGTTGACCATCACCTTGGCACCGGTCTCGGTGTTGATCTCGCCGACCCGGTACCGCACGAGCCCCGGCAGGCCGTCCGAGGTCGTGTCGACCCGGTTGGCCAGTCCGACGGGCTTGAAGGTCACGTCCGGCACAGGCAGCGTCGTACCGACCTTGCCGCTGTGTGAGATGCCGTTCAGCCACATCGGCCGACCGTCGCTGCTGCTGCCTGGTGTCGGGAACGTCAGGTTGGTCTGCCAGAAGTCGACCGGCTGGTACGTCGTACCGGTCAGCACCTGGGTCTGAATCTGGTAGAGACGCTTGCGGGTGAAGAAGGTCGGCGAAACCTTGTTGGTGCAGGCCGTCGTGCCTTCGCAGACCTGGTCGAACGGGACGTCCGGCCAGTTGGCCTTGGTCGTTGCGTTGAGCACCGAACAGTTCGCGAGGCAGCGTTCGGCCGCGGTGAAGACGACCTGCTGCGGTGCCTTCACCCCATCGGCCAGCGACGCGTCCCGCAGGCCGTAGTCGATCCGGTTGAGATATCCACCACGCACGTACGGCGTACCGGGCGAAGCGACGCCGTTCTTGGCGTAGTTGTTGAGCTCCTTGGTGTACCAGTACGACATCGCGTTGCCGTGCAGGTCGACCACGTAGTCGAGGTTCCAGCGCCAGCCCAGGTTGCAGCCGGTGGACGTGGTGTTGCAGGGCTCGCCCGCGTCGTCGCCGTAGACCGGCGCGGTGAAGACCGAGTTGGTGACGGCAGTCAGGCCGGCCTTCAGCTTGTGCTTGCCGAAGAAGTACTGCGTCCCGTCGGTGGTGGTGACCTTCCAATACTCCTTGAGAGCGTCACCGTTGTCGTCGGCACCGATGATCTTCTCGACCTTCGACCCGTCGTCGTTCTTGAGCTTCCAGGTGCTGGCGCCGATCACACCACCGGAGGCCCGGACGAGCTCGTTGGACTTGCCGTTGAGTGTCAGCGTCGCGTTGTCGTACTTCCAGCACTGGTCGTACTTGCCGACCTTCCCGTCCTCGTCGCAGCTCGTGTACTTGCGCTCGACGAAGGATTCCGTCAGGTCGAACCCCTCACCGACCCACGAGACCTGGTTGTTGGTGGCCGAGGTCCGGCCGTCGACCGACTGCGCCGAGTACGAGAAGGCCAGGCTTGGCGTCGGGCCTGCCGCGGCGGGTGGTACCCGCAATGGGTAGGACCAGGTGAAGTCGCCACTCGACCCACCACCCGACCAGCTCGAGGACGCCGACAGGCTCGTCGCCGAGTAGTCACCGGCGCTCGAATCCGAACCGGCAGTAATGGCGAAGACCGACTGCTGCGCCCCCAGCGGCGCGGTGGTCGTGACAGTCTTCTTCGCCGAATCATTGGACGTCTGCAACGGCGTACTGGTCGCACAGCCCGGCGCCTTGGGCGTCGTGAGGACACAAGCCGGAAGCGCAACCACCTCCAGCCGCGAGGCCCAATCACCGCCGTACGCGTTCTCGTAGCCGGAGTAGTCGAAAGACAGCTGTACGTCGGACTTGGCGGCCGTGCTCGCCTTGACCAGTACGCCGCTCACCCCGGCGCGCGTACTGGCCGCCTGGTCGAGGAAGTCGAGATCGACCGTGGCCGGGGCCGCACGATTCGCGGAGCGTGCGGCCACCGGCCCGGCCGGCTTGTCGGTCGTGGCGTTGACCACGACACTCTGGCGTCCGGGAACTGGCCATTGCACCGGACGATGAGCGAACTCGGCCGTCTTGGCGACGGCCTTCTGGAGGTCGGCCGACTCGGCCGGTGGCGCGATCGGCGGGACGTCCTTGACCTTGACGCTCTTGACCTTGACCGGCTTCGGCCGGTTGGGGCTATTGGCCTCCGCCGAACTGGTCGGCCCGACGACCGCCACTGTCGCGGTCAGCGACAGGGCGACCAGGATCGGAAGTGCACGGGTCTTCAGCTTGAGTTTCATGAGCACTCCGTCGGGTCGCCGCCGAATTCGATGCAGAGCTGGCGTTGCGGGACGACGCCGGTGTAGACGCGCAGGTCGTCCAGGTAGGCGTTCAGATGTCCGTACGTCGTATCGGTCTCGTCCGGCCGGGCGATGATCATCGCGCCGCCCTGGACCGGGGTCGTGAAGCCCGCCGTACCGCCGTCACCGGAGCGATCGGTGACCAGCAAGGTCATCTGATCGGTAGCGGCGTTGTACTGCGCTGCCAACGCCGTCCACTCGCCCACTGTCGTCTGGTTGGTCGGCTGGGTCGCTGTCACGTAGGGGCCGGTGGCCGTGTTGTTCGCCGCCCGGCTGAAGACCCACTCGGCTTCGTCGTCCACGCCAGGCCGGTACTCGATCCGCCAGGCGTCCTTGTTCACGCCGATCTGCCGCACGATCACTTGTCGCTTGGTGGGATCCTGAACGCGCACCCAGACAGTCGCCGTGAAGCTCGCCGTCGCGTCGACCAGCGGCCGGTTGACGGCCAGGAGCTCCGAGGCGGCTCCGGTGGTGGCGAGGACGTTGCCGCGCTCGGGGTCCTCGACGATCGCCGCGGACTGGTCGGGCGAGCCGGCGAAACCGGAGACTGCCATCTCCTGGCCGTAGACGATCTCGTCGGTTGCCCACACCCCGTTGCTGCGGGCCGCGACGTTGTCGAACGGATACTTCGCAGCGAGCGAGGCAATCGTCGTGTCACTGCCGGCCGGACCGGTCCGCGGATCCGCCACGCTGTTGGCCTCGGCGGCCGAGAGCACCCGGGGATAGATCTTCACGTCGTCGATTGAGCCCGGGAACACGCCCTTCGCGGCGTTGAGGCGATAGGAGCCGACCTCGACCGAGCCGGTCGCCTTCCATGGCGTGTAGCCGTAGGCGGCCGTGGCCTGCAGGCGGCCGTTCACGTAGAAGGAGATCGTCTTGTCGTTCGCGTTGAACACACCCAGCAGGTGGGTCCACGCGTTCAGGACCGGTGGTGCGATCGAGTCGATCCGGGCCTGGGCTGCGGTCGCCGTGTCACTGACGTTCTGATAGAACGCCCAGTGGTTGACCGAGGCGGCGTACCGGAGGATTCCACCGGTCCCGGCGGTGCCATTGATCGTCACCACGCCCGCGTCCTTGAACTCGGTCAGGCGCACCCAGGCCGAGATGCTGAAGTTCTGCGAGGTGTCGACGATCGGGCCGGCGGCTGTGGCCCGGTTGGTACCGGCGTCCTTGCCGTCGAAGGTCAGCGATCCGGCAACCCGCCCGGCATCGTCGAACTGAGCGCCGGTCACGGCCAGCGGGCGGTTGTTGCCCGAGGAGTCGGCGGCCGTCGTACCGGATCCTTCGTCGAGGTTCCAGGCCGCGGCCGGTGGCAGGCCCGGGCCAACGTTGATCCGGAATCTCGCCGTCGTGCTTCGGGCGTTGGCCGCATCGTAGCTGGCCGCCTCGAAGTTCATCAGGGTCTGCCCGGGAGTGAGGATGTTCACCGTGACCGTTCGCCCGTTGACGCGGGTCAGCTGGTTGTTGAAGCCGTAGCCCAAGGCAACGACATCCGCACTACCGGACGAGATCGTGTAGGTCACCTTGGCACCGAACGGCACCACCTCGGGGCAGACGTCCGGCGTCGAGGTGGTGAAGCAGTCGGTCAGAGGGGTGCCGTTGTAGCTGGCGGTAATGGTCGGCGCAGGTGGTGGCGTGAGGTCGACTTTGAAGTAGCAGGGCGCTGACCAGGCCGACTCCAGCGGTGCCGCACCAGGGATGGGGTACAGCGTTCGGGCCTTGTAGGTGAACAGCGAAGCGGCCGACAGGTCCGTTGGAACGGGCAGCGACTGGAGCACGCCAGGTGCTACCAGCGCGCTCGTCATCTTCCAGGAGCGCTGGGACGGGTCGAGGATGAGGAACTCGATCACGACCCGAGCGCTGGGGTCACCGGTACCGACCCGTCCCTTGGCGGATATCCGGGGCCGAAGGGAGGCAACGACCGTCGGGTCGTTCGACGGTGAGCAGGAGTCGGGGAAGTCGGACGGAGTTGCCGCACCGAGCTCGTACGCCGGGAGCGGGTAGGCGACGTACTCGATATCCAGCTTGCCGGTGCTGTCGAACTGCTTCCACGCGATCGCGTCGGACTCGTTGGTCGCCCGGAGCCGGAACGTCGCGATCTTGCTGTTCGCCTTCGAGGTGTACTGGATCGAGTTGGTCACATTGAACTCGACCGCACCCGCCGGACACGACGAGTTGTAGCCCTTGGCAACGTTCGCACTGGCCACATCAGCTTGTACGGCGGGCTGCTTGTTCCAGGTCGTGGCGGTCGAGATCGCGGCTGTCCGCGACACGGTGATCGAGCGCGCGGCGCAGCTCGCGGAATGGATCTCGTAGGTCCGCAGCGATGCGCCGATGATCTTCTTGCCGGTGAACGCCGCGACGTCGAACTGGAAGAACGAGCGCACGATCTTGTGCTGCTCGAAGCCCTCGTACCCGACCCCGAGGCTGTGGGTCGTCTTCCAGAACGAGGTGGTCGGGTACAGCTCCCAGGCAGCGGTCCAGCCGTTGCGGTCCCGCGTCACGTTCATCGTCGGGTCGATCACCACCGGGAACACGGTGTCCGCCGCCGTCAGCAGCTTCTGGTCCGGAGTCACCGTCAACCCCTGCTTGCTACCGGAGAACCCCATCAAGGCACGCTTTGCCCGACCCGACGGCCCTCGTTCGACGCCCGCCGACTTCATGCTGGTTCCGGCGGAGTCCCACATGACCGGCTCACCGACCGTCAGGACCTGACGGCCGTTGGAGTCCACGTACGACGGTCGCCCGGGCTGCGTCGTACGGAGGTTCAGGTTCTTCGTGCTGACCGGGAAGGTCAGGCTGCGGAGCGCGGGGTTCGAGGCGGCTTCGCGGTTCTGAACCACCAGGTTGTAGCTGAACCTGCTGTCGGCCGCGTCGACGACGAGATCGACGCCCGGCAGCACAGCGGCGTACGTCGCCTTGGAACCGGACAAGGTAGGTGCCGGAAGCAACCAAGGTGCCTTGAGCTCGAAGACACCACCGTCCCGCACGAAACGGGCGAGCGGGCCGTTGCCACCGGCCGAGAACGCGATGTCGGTCGTCGACGCCTTGGGCGCCACCATGCCATCAGCACGCGGTGCCAGGGTTGTGTCGATGGCCGTCCAGACGCCGCCCTTCTGAACGCGCACCGGCTCGTTGGAAAGCTCAGTACTCAAGGTGCCGCGCGGAGTCGCGACAGTCCGCGTGTACTGCGTCGTCTTGTCCTCCACCTCCACCGAGGTGTTGAACTGAGCCGCGAGCCGACTGGCCTCGGCGACCGTCTTGGCCGACGTCGGGCCGGCCGTCTCAGCCGAGGCGGCTGGCCCGCTGACCGCCACTGCCGCGGTCAGCGACAGGGCGAGCAGGAGAGGAAATGCTCGAGTCCTCGTCATGAGCACTGCGTCGGGTCGCCGCCGAATTCGACGCACAGCTGACGCTGCGGTACGACGCCGGTGTAGACGCGAAGGTCATCCAGGGCAGCGTTGAGCGGGGCGAACGTCGTGTCGCCTTGCGGTCCCCACGAGAGGACGTTCGCGGTGCCCTGGAACGGAGTAGTGAACGACGCGGTGCCGCCGTCGCCGGACCGGTCGGTGATCAGCAGGGTCATCTGATCGGTGGCGGCGCTGTACTGGGCGGCCAGGGCCGTCCATTCACCCGCCGTCGTCTGGTTCGTCGGTTGGGTGACCTCCACGTACGTGCCGGTGGTCGTGTCGCTGGAGGCCCGGCTGAACACCCACTGGGCGTCGTCGTCCGTCCCAGGCCGGTACTCGATCCGCCAGGAGTCCCTGTTGGCCCCGACCTGCCGGATGAACACCTGCCGCTTCGCCGGATCCTGGATCCGCACCCACAGCGTCACGGTGAAGCTCGCCGACGCGTCGACCAGTGCCCGGTTGACGGCGAGCAGCTCGGAGGCCGTTCCGGTGGTGGCCAGGACCTTGCCGCGCTCGGGATCCTCGACGACCGCCGAGGACTGGTCAGGTGAACCGGCGAATCCGGAGACCGTCAGGTTCTGGCCGTACACGATGTCTTCGGTCGACCAGAGGCCGTTGCTCTGCGCAACCATGTTGTCGAAGGGGTACTTCGCGGCGAGCGAGGCGACCGGCTCGTCGCTGCCGGCCGGGCCGACGCGCGGATCGGCGACCCGGTTGGCTTCGGTCGCGGACATGACGCGGGGGTAGATCTTCACGTCGTCGACGGCACCGGCGAACACGCCGACGCTGGTGCCGGCCCGGTACGAACCCACGTCGACCATCCCCAGGGCCTTCCACGGCGTGTGGGCGAAGGCGGCGGTCCCCTGCAGCCTGCCGTTCACATAGAGCGAGATCGTCTTGTCCGTCACGTTGAAGACGCCCAGGAGATGCGTCCACACATTCAGGACGGGCGGTGCCAGTGAATCCACGCGGGCTTGTGTCGCGGTGCTCGAGTCGCTGGCGTTCTGCATGAAGGTCCACCGATTGCTGTTGGTGGCGTAGCGCAGGAGGCCGCCGAATGCCTGGGATCCGCTGACGGCCACCACTCCCCCGTCCTTCACGGCGGTCGGGCGGGCCCAGGCCGAGATGGTGAAGTTCTGCGAGGTGTCGACAACGTTCGCGGCGCCGGAGACGTTCGCTCGGTTGTTGCCCGCATTGTTGCCGTCGAAGGTCAGCGAACCGGCGACCCGGCCGGCGTCATCGAACTGGGCGCCGGTGACGGTCAGCGGGTGGTTCTTGCCGGAGGCGTCGGCGGCCGTCGTACCGGATCCTTCGTCGAAGTTCCAGGCGCCGGAAGCCGGCAGGCCCGGTCCCACGTTGATGCGGTGGTACCTCGTCGTACTGCCGTGGTCGGCCGCGTCGTGGCTGACCGCTCCCAGGGTCATCAAGGTCTGGCCCGGGGTGAGCAGGTTGACCGTGACCGAGCGTCCGTTGACGCGGGTCATCTTGCCGTTGAAGCCGTAGCTCAGCGCGGTGACATCGGCGCTGGTGGACGAGATCGTGTAGGTGACCTTGGCGCCGAACGGAACCACCTCGGGGCAGACGTCAGGCGTCGTACTGGTCAGGCAGTCGGTCAGTGTCACGCCGTTGTACTTGGCCGTGATCGTTGGCGCCGGTGGTGGTGTGGTGTCGACCTTGAAGTAGCAGGAGGGCGACCACGCCGACACCAACGTCTGGCCAGGAACTGCGCGGATCGTGCGGGCCCGGTACGTGTACATGATTCCGGTCGTCAGGGCGGTCCTCGGCTTCACCTTGACCAGGACGTTGGGCGTGACGGGAGCGGCGTTCTGGAACTCCTGCACGACCTGCGACGGGGTGACGAGCTGGAACTGAACGTAGATCGACGCGCTGGGCTCGCCGGCCCCGACCAGGCCCTTGGCGGAGACCTGCGGCAGCAGGGACGCCACGATGGTCGGATTGGTGGACGGAGCGCACGGGCTGGGCAGATCGGTGTCCGTCGCCACGCCGAGCCCGTACGCCGGGAGCGGGTAGGCGGCGTACTCGACGATCAGCTGGCCCGTGCTGTTGAACTGCTTCCAGGCGATCTCGTCGGACTCGTTCGTGGCGCTCAGGCGGAAGGTCGCGATCTTGCCGTTGGCCTTCGAGGTGGCTTGGACGGAGGCGGTGACCGGAAACTCGACCCCCCCGGCCGGGCAGGACGAGTTGTAGCCCTTGGCAACGTTCGCGCTGGCGACGGTGGCCTGGACCGCGGGCTGGTTGTTCCAGGTCGTGGCCGTCGAGATCGCTCCGGTGCGCGACAAGGTGACCGAGCGCGCCGCGCAGCTCGCGGAGTGGATCTCGTAGGTCTTCAACGAGGCCTTGATGATGTGCTTGCTGGTGAAGGCCGCGACGTCGAACTGGAAGAACGAGCGCACGATCTTGTTCTGCTCGAACCCCTCGTAGCCGACGCCGAGGCTGTGCGTGGTCTTCCAGAACGATGTGGTCGGGTACAGCTCCCAGGCAGCGGTCCAGCCGTTGCGATCGCGGGTCACCTCGATGCTCGTGGTCGGATCGATGACCACCGGGAAGACAGTGTCTGCCGCTGTCAGCATCTTCTGGTCAGGCGTTACCGTCAGGCCGCGGGCAGTGCCGGCGAACCCCATCAGGGCGCGCTTCGACTTGCCGGACGGTCCTCGCTCCACCGCCGCGGCCGCGGCCACCTTTGTCTTCATGCTGGTGCCGCCGGCGTCCCACATGACCGGTTCGCCGACGGTGATGACCTGGCGGCCGTTCGAATCCACGTACGACGCTCGCCCGGGCTGCGTCGTACGGAGGTCGAGGTTCTTGGTCGTGACCGGGAAGGTCAGGCTTCGGAGCGCGGGGTTCGAGGCGGCTTCGCGGTTCTGGACAACCAGGTTGTAGCTGAAGCTGCTGTCGGCCGCGTCGACGACGAGATCGACGCCCGGCAGCACCGCGGCGTACGTCGCCTTGGATCCGGCCAAGGTAGGTGCCGGAAGCAACCAAGGTGCCTTCAGTTCGAAGACCCCGCCGTCCCGGGTGAAGCGGACGAGCGGGCCGTTACCGCCGGCGGAGAAGGCGATGTCGGTCGTGGACGCCTTGGGCGCGATCAGCCCGTCGGGGCGGACAGCCAGATTGGTGTCGACGGCGGTCCAGGCACCGTCCTTGCGGACGCGGACCGGTTCGTTGGAGAGCTCGGCCTGCAGCGTGCCCTGCGCGGTCGCGAGGGTCCGGGTGTACGGCGTCGTCTTCTCCTCCACCTCCACCGAGGTGTTGAACTTGGCCGCCAGTCGCGTGGCCTCGGCCTCGGTCCGCGCCGAGGCCGGCGCGACCTCCGGCTTCGCCTGCGCGACCACCGGGATGGTTGCAAGCCCCGCAGCCAGCACCGATGTGATCGAAAGGACGCTGATCGGGCGCACGAACGCGCGCAAGGACCACCGATTGGAAGACATACCTCACCCCTGGAATTCAGCACCGCCGAAAACGCGAACCTCCCCCGAGGCGCACCACTCGGAGGTCGGCCGAGGGCGGAGCAAGACTGACCCGCGTCTTCGCGGCGGGTCAATGAAATTGCAGGTAGTGACAGACTTCGGCGAAGTACCTGGTGAATTTCCAGGGACGGTGTTTGCGCAGGTCAGAGGGCTATTCGACCCATACAACCCGGCCGCCGACCGTCGCCTGGGACGGCGGGAGGTGGGTGGTGTAGAGGTGCGAGCCGCGGCCTTGGACGATGTGCAGGTCGCGACCCAGCAAGGCGGTCAGCTGGGTCGCGGCGGAGCCGGTGGCTTCGTCCTCGGCAACGCCCATGGCGGGGGCGAAGGCACGGGAGCGGAGGATGCCGGCTTCCTCGTCCTGCCAGGACCAGAGGTAGGTGTGGCCCGCCGAGTAGGAGGCGGGATCTGCGGCGACGACGTCGGCAGGGGTCGCCAGCTCGGTCCAGTCCCAGGTGCTGCCCCAGCTGGTGTCGGCCTGGACGGAGACCAGGTCACCGTCGAAGGTGACGGGAATTTCGCCGGCCGGGGTCTGCAGGACCGGTACGGCGTGCCCTTGGCTGCGGAGCCACCAGGCGACACCGACAGTCGGGTGGCCGGCGAACGACATCTCGCCGGTGGCGGTGAAGATCCGGATGGCGCCGGCGGCCGCGTCGTCGACGTACACGGTCTCGCTGTAGCCGAGGTGGGCAGCCAGTGCCTGCCGGTCGGCGGGTGCGACGAGGTGACCGGCGACGATGCCCAAGGGGTTGCCGAACTTGCCGTCCGGGTCGGTGAAGACCGTGACGACGTCGACCGGGAGGTCGGTCAAGGGTTCAGAGGACCGCGATGAGAACGACGACCACGACCAGCAGGGCCGCCGCGGCGGCAACGGCGAGGATGCGGCCGTTGGGCTTGGACTCGGCCGGAGCGGCGCCCTCGCTGACGAAGGCCTTGAACATCTGGGTGTTCGCGCCCGGGTCCTGCTCGTTCTCGGGAAGGTTCTGGTTTGCCATGGCCCCTGACCCTACCGTGTACCATTTGGTACATGAGATTCGATCATTCTGTCACGATCCAGGCACCGGCCGAGCGGGTGTGGGCGGTGTACAGCGATGTCGAGCGGTGGCCCGAGTGGACGCCGACCATCACGAGCGTGGAACGGCTCGACGAGGGACGCATCCACCTCGGGGCGCGGGCGCGGATCCGGCAGCCGAAGCTCCCGGTGGCGGTGTGGGAGGTGACCGAGCTCGTGGAGGGGCAGTACTTCGAGTGGGTCTCCACTGCCCCGGGCATCAGGACAACAGGTGGTCACCGAGTGGTGAGTACACCGGAAGGCACGGTCGCGACGGCGACGGTCATTCAGGAGGGGCCGCTCGGCTGGCTGTTCGGCACGCTGTACGCCGGGCTGACGCGCCGCTACATCGCCACCGAGACCGAGAAGCTGAAGGAGTTCACCGAGCGGTGAGCCGGGACACCTTGCTCGGGGACGCGGTCGAGTACTTCGCGAAGAACGGGATCGGCGACGCCAGCCTGCGCGGAATCGCGGCCGGTATCGGGACCAGCCATCGGATGCTCATCTACCACTTCGGATCCCGCGAGGGGTTGCTGTCGGAGGTGGTCCGGGCGGTCGAGCAGCAGCAGCGCGACCTGCTCCAGGAGCTGACGGACCTGCCGGTCGCCGAGCAGTCGGAGCAGTTCTGGCGAAAGGTGACCGAGGCAACGTTGATCTACGGTCCCTTGTTCTTCGAGCTTTCCGCGCAGGCGATGCAGGATCGACCACACACAGCCGCGTTGAAAGCGGACCTGATCAACGTCTGGCTACCACCACTGGTTGCCCTGTGCATCAAAGTCGGCATCCCCGCCGAGGAGGCACCAAGTTATGCACGCCTCGGATTGGCGGCGTCCCGCGGACTGCTCTTCGACCTGCTGTTGACCGGAGACAGGACAGGTGTCGACGAGGCGTCGGCGTTGCTCAACCGGTTGTTCGGCCTGCCTCGGTAGGCGACTCGATCCAACCGGCAACGATCGGCAGCCGCGACTCCCGCAGGACGGCGGTAAAAGCAAAGGGACGATCCAGTACGACGTCCAGCCGCTTGGCCTGGCGAGTCACCATCGCAGCCCGCGTCATCGCCATCGACGTCACGGCCGCGGCCTCGAACCCGGTCGCGAAGAACCGCGCGAGGACCTCTTGCTTGGCCTGCCCGATGGCCAGCGGCGCCGGGCTGATCGCACTGAAATGACCGCGCTCCCCAGGGTTCGAGGTCACCGCGGACAGCCCGAACAACTCCGCGGACTCCAACAGGTCGTGCGACGACGAGACCTGGAACGACGGCAGCGACAACCGCACATCCGGCCGCGCGCTCGTCGTCTTCCCGATCCGCACCCCCGGAGCGACCTCGCCGGATCCTTCGATCAACGCACTACCCGGTACGCCGTCCGCCGGCCGACCCGCCGCGTCCAGGAGCCCGCCGACGACATCCCCGGAACCGAGACCGAGCAGTACGTCGACATCCGCGTCACCGCGGACCGTGATCACGGTCAGATCGTCGTACCGGCGTACGGAGTCGAGGTCGTGGTCGGTCCGCTCCAGCCAGTGCCAGGAGCCGGCCCACTGCCCCTGAAGGTGCTTGATCTGCTCGGTGAACGGGCGGGCCCAGGTCGTGCGCAGGCAGAGCGCGGAGGCGAGGACGAGCATCACGTCCGGGTCGATCTCGACGGGCATCTCCCGGATCAACCCGTCGGTGTGCTCGGTGGCCCACGCGTCGAGCTTCGGCTTGTCGACGGCTGACCGGCCGGTCAGCATCCCGACGACCGGAGCCGGGACGACGTCGCCGAAGGTCTCGGCGAGTTTGAGCTGCTCGCTCACCCAGACGCCGAGCGCGGCATGGAGGTCGGCGGACTCGTCGAGAGCCTCGATCAGCTGCGTGGCCAGCCGCGAACCGTCAGCCGCGGGCACCTCGGCAGCCGCCGCGAGCTCGGCGCGGCCGGGTTCGTCGGCGGCGGTGGCGAGGATCGCCAGCAACGGCCACAGACCGAGGCCGGACACGACCGCGTTCCCCGGCCCCAGGCTCCGGACCCAGCGGCCGGTCAGGTCGTTGACTGCACGCGCATTCATGAACCCAGCGTGCCACGCTTGAGCCAGCCCGAGCGTGGTGAGCCGGACCTGCACGCCATCACAACTGGTCCGACCAGCTCGCGCCCCCGCGGGAAGCCGCGGAACCACGGCAATTGTGATGGCCTGGAGATCCGGCCTGATCACGACTATTTCCCGATCTGACGCTGATTTTCATTTCGGCGGCGCGCTGAGTCCTCGTTCGAACGCGCTCCGTTGTGTCAGGATTCCGCCCATGAGCGCCCCCGCCGACGTCGACGAAAAGGCCGAGCAGCCGCCGAAAGAGCCGGCTGGATCGTCGATCGCGTTCACCGCGACGCTGATCCTGCTGGTGGGTCTGGCCCTGTTCGGCCGCCGGATCTTCGCTGGAGTCTTCACCGACGAGGTCGTCCGCACGTGGGCGACCATGTTCGTCGGGGTGACCGTGCAGGCGCTGCCGTTCCTGGTGCTCGGGGTGCTGCTGTCGGCCGCGCTGACCGCGTTCGTCCCGGCGTCGTTCTTCGCGAAGGCACTGCCCAAGCACCCGGCCCTCGCCGTACCGGTCGCGAGTGCGTCCGGGGTCATCCTGCCGGGCTGTGAGTGCGCCTCGGTGCCGGTGTCGGCCGCGTTGATGGCCCGCGGGGTCACGCCGGCCGCCGCGATCGCGTTCCTGCTGTCCGCGCCCGCGATCAACCCGGTCGTCCTGGCGTCCACGGCGGTGGCGTTCCCCGGGCAGCCGAAGGTGGTGGTGGCCCGCGCGGTCGCCTCGATCGCGATCTCGATGATCATCGGCTGGCTGTGGCTGCTGACCGGCAAGGGCGGCGCCTGGCTGAAGATCCCGAAGAACCGGCACGCCGAGGGCACCGGCAAGCTCGAGGTCTTCCGCTCGTCGATGCTGCACGACTTCCTGCACGCCGGCGGCTTCCTGGTGGTCGGCGCCGCCGCCGCGGCCACGTTGAACGTGATCGTCCCGCGGTCCTGGCTCGACACCGTCGCCAGCAACCTGCTGCTGTCGGTGCTCGTGCTCGGACTGCTCGCCGTACTGCTGGCGATCTGCTCGGAGGCGGACGCGTTCGTCGCGGCCAGCCTGAGCCAGTTCTCGCTCACCGCGCGGCTCGCGTTCATGGTCGTCGGTCCGATCGTGGACGTGAAGCTGATCGCCCTGCAAGCAGGTACGTTCGGTCCGAAGTTCGCCGTCCGATTCGCGCCCGCCACGTTTGTGATCGCGATATTGGTAAGTCTCGGAGTGGGGTGGTGGTTGCTGTGAAGCGCAACGTAGCCGGACTCGTGATCGTGTTCGTCGGGGCCGCGGTGGTGCAGCTCGCGGTGTCGAACACCTATCTGCGGTACGTGAAGCCCGGCATGCGCTGGATGCTGCTCGCGGCCGGACTGATCCTGATCGTGCTCGCGGTGGCCGACGTCCTCGCGGACACCCGCAAGAAGCCCGAGGGAGAAGAGCACGACCACAGCGGGGACGACGGGCACGGCCACCACGGCCTTCCGCGCGCGGCCTGGCTGCTCCTGATCCCGATCTTCGCCCTCCTGGTCGTCGACCCGCCCGCGCTCGGCGCCGCGGCGGCTCAGCGCCAGTCACCGGTGGCCTCGAAGCCGATCCAGCCGAAGAGCAACTCCTGGCTGGCGGACAACCCGCAAGGCGGCCCGGTCAACCTCGCCGTCCGCGATTATTCGGTCTGGGCGGTGTGGGAGAAGGAGAGCATGAAGGGTCGCTCCTTCTCGCTCACCGGCTTCGTGACCCCGGCCAAGAACGGCAGCTGGTACGTGACCCGGATGGGCCTGACCTGCTGCGTCGCCGACGCCACGGCCTTCATGGTCGAGGCCCGCGGCCAGGCCGCCCCGCCGAAGAACCAGTGGGTCACGGTCACCGGCGAGTGGGCCGAGCCGAGCAAGCGTGTCGACGGTGACGTCGCCGCCCTCACGGTCAGCTCGGTCAAGTCGGTCACCGCACCCGCGAACCCGTACGAGTAGCCCTCACACATCTGCGCGCTCCGACGTTCTATGGGGCATGAAGCGCACAGTCGAGCCCAAGGTCCTCTACTTCGGTACGCCGGTCGTCCTGATCAGCACGCGGAATCCGGACGGCTCCACCAACCTCGCCCCGATGTCCTCTGCCTGGTGGCTCGGCTACCACGCCATGCTCGGGATGGGAACGAGCTCGCAGACGGTCAAGAACCTGGTCGACCGCCCTGAACTCGTCCTCAACCTGGTTGACCCGGCGATGGTCGCCGCCTTGGACCGGATCGCACTGCTGACCGGCTCGGCGGAGATGTCGGACTCGAAGCGCGCTCGCGGCTACCGCTTCGAGCCGGACAAGTTCACCGCAGCAGGACTCACCCGTACGCCGGGTGCCCTGACCGGACTGGACACCGTCGAGGAGAGCCCGATCACGCTCGAGGGCCGGATCGAGGCGATCCACCCGATCGGCGGCCCCTCGGAACACCTCTGCGCACTCTCGATGAAGGTCGAGCAGGTGCAGGTCCGCGACGACCTGCTGATGAGCAACGACCGCTACATCGACCCGCTCCGCTGGGACCCGCTGATCATGAAGTTCACCGAATACTTCGCTGGCGGAGCTCCGGCGTACGAGTCGTCACTGGCTCGGGGATGGCAGATGCCCCCGCTGAACGTCTGATGACGGTACAGGCCATCCCACCGATGACCAGTACGGCGGCGATCGCCTGCTGCACGCCCACCGTTTCACCGCGCAGCAGCCAGGCGGCCGCCATCCCCACCACCGGCACCAGGAGCGAGAACGGTGCCACGGTGCTGGCGTCGTACTGGCGTAGCAGGTAGCCCCAGACGCCGAACCCGAACAGCGTGGCCACAGCAGCCAGATACGCCAGTGCGCCGACCCCGGTGAGCTCGATCCCCCGCAGCGCATCGAGGTCGGCCCGCGGCCCTTCGGTGAGCAGCGACAACAGCATGAGCGGTACGACGGCGACCGCACTGACCCAGACCATGAACTGCAGCGTGTCCTGCGGCTTCGCGTACCGGGTGATGGTGTTGGAGACGCCCCAGCATGCTCCGGCGAGGATCACCAGCGCGAGCGCGCCGAGCGGCGCGGACAGACCGCGGTCGAGCATGATCAGCAGCATCCCGCCACACGCGATGGCGATCCCGGCGATCTGGGCCGGCCGTGGGCGCTCCCGCAGGACCGTGATCGCGAACAGCACGGTGAAGATCACCTGGCATTGCAGAACCAGCGACGCCAGCCCGGCCGGAACCCCGCGATCCATGGCGACGAACAGCAGCCCGAACTTCGCGGCGCCGAGCGCGAGCCCGACCCCGATCACATAACGCCAGGCGACCCGCGGCCGGCCGAGAAAGAAGATTGCCGGAACGGCCGCGAATAAGAATCGCAGGGCGGTGAAGAACAGCGGCGGGAATTCCTCCAGCCCGACCTCGATCACCACGAAGTTCACACCCCAGGCGGTGGCGACGGCGAGCGCCAGGAGCAGGTCACGAGGTTTCATGCGGCCAGTCTGGTTCCGGATTAGACTTAAGCACCAGCACCGATTACTACCGCTGTCTCTGTAGGAGTGCTACATGATCGATCTCGGCCGCCTGCGGGCCCTGTACGCCGTCGCGCAGTACGGCTCGGTCAATCGTGCGGCCGAGGCGCTCGGCTACACGCCGTCCGCGGTATCGCAGCAACTGGCGAAACTCGAGCGCGAGACCCGGACCACCCTGGTCGAGCGGCAGGGCCGCGGGATCGCGCTCACGGACGCCGCGCTCCAGCTCGCCGCCACCGCGGCCCGCGTTCTCGAGTTGGTCGAGGACGCCGAGCTGACGTTGGAGGAGCAGCGTGGACAGGCGATCGGGAAACTGCGGATCGCAGCCTTCCCCACCGCCGCCCGGGGCCTCCTGCCGACTGCGCTGAGCCGGCTGATCGTCGATCACCCCGAGCTCGACGTACGGGTGAGCGAGATCGACCCGTTCGAGGCCGTTGCCTCGGTCAACCGGGGCGACGCCCAGCTCGCGGTGGTGCACGACTGGCACAACACTCCGCTGGCGCTGCCCGAGGGCCTGTCGCGGGTCAAACTCGGTTCCGACCCGGCCGACGTACTGGTGCCTGCGTCCCATCGGCTGGCAGGTAAGGAGTTCGTCCGCGCCGAGGACCTGGTCGGCGAGCGCTGGATCTGCCAGATCCCGGGATCGATCTGCCACGAGTGGCTGCTCCGGACCATGCGCCGGGCCGGCGTCGAGCCCGATGTCGCCTATTCAGTGGCTGAGTACCAGACCCAGCTGGCGATGCTTGCCCGCGGCATCGGGATCGGCCTGCTGCCGCGGCTGGGCAGAGGGCCGGTGCCGGACGGGGTGGTCGCCGTACCGCTGCATCCGGTGCCGAGCCGCCGCGTCTATGCCGTCTGGCGGACCGTCACCTCGCGCCGACCGGCCCTGGTCGTCACGCTGTCAGCGCTCAAGCAGGCGTGGCCGGAGCGCACTACCGCATGATCGGTTGCGATCACTTTGCGCGACCCGTTGACAACACTCAGCGCCGATATTAAGTTCCTCTCAATTATCAGGAAACTTTCCTAATAGTTTTAGTACTACCTCCCCGCCCTGATGTCATTGGAGGCAGTCAATGATGCGTTATCTCATGGCCGGCGTACTGCTTGCGGCAGGCGCTCTGGTCCCCAATCTCCCGGCTACAGCGGCAATCCCGGCGCCGGCAGCGGAGACCCCAGTATCGCGGAACGGGCAGCTGCGTGTCTGCGGTCTGAAGCTGTGCAATCAGAACAACCAGCCGGTCCAGCTCCGCGGGATGAGCACGCACGGCATCCAGTGGTTCTCGAGCTGTATCAAGACCGCGTCGCTCGACGCCCTGGCCTACGACTGGAAGGCCGACATCCTCCGCATCTCGATGTACGTCGCGAAGGACGACGGTGGTTACGAGACCAACCCGCGCAAGTTCACCGACATGGTGCACGGCTACATCGAGGAGGCCACCAGACGCGGGATGTACGCACTGGTCGACTGGCACCAGCTCGACCCGGGCGACCCGAACATCTACACCGCCAAGGCCAAGACGTTCTTCGCCGAGATCGCGGAGCGGCACAAGAACAAGAACAACATCATCTACGACATCGCCAACGAGCCGAACGGTGTCTCCTGGTCGAAGGTGAAGTCGTACGCCGAGCAGGTGATCCCGACCATCCGGGCCAAGGACTCCGACAGCGTGATCTTCGTCGGTACCCACGCCTGGTCGTCACTCGGGGTCTCTGACGACCGCGACGAGTCCGACGTCGTGAACAACCAGATCAACGCCTCGAACATCATGTACACGTTCCACTTCTACGCCGCCTCGCACCACGAGGACAATTTCAACGCCCTGTCGCGGGCGTCCACCAAGATCCCCTTGTTCGTCACCGAGTTCGGCACTCAGAACTACCTCGGTGAGGGTGCCAACGACTTCACCTGGTCGAAGAAGTACCTGGACTTCCTGAAGAGCAAGCAGATCGGGTGGATCAACTGGAACTTCTCCGACGACTGGCGCAGCGGCGCCGTCTTCAAGTCAGGCACCTGCTCCGGTAGCAGCTTCACCGGTACGTCGAAGCTCAAGGAAGCCGGTATCTGGATCCGCGCGCGGATCATCGACCGCAATCTGTAAAGCAGTAACCCCGCCCCCCGCCCCCGCAAGAGGAGGAACCCCTCCATGATTCGTTCCCTGTTGGCCGGTGCACTTCTGACCGCAGCCACTCTGATCCCGACCACCGCCCCCGCGACCGCGGCTCCCGCCGCGGACACCCCGGTCTCCCGCAACGGCCAGCTGCACGTCTGTGGCGTGAAGTTGTGCAACCAGAACAACCAGCCCGTGCAGCTCCGCGGGATGAGCACGCACGGCATCCAGTGGTACGCCAACTGCATCAAGACCGCGTCGCTCGACGCGCTGGCCTACGACTGGAAGGCCGACATCCTGCGCATCTCGATGTACGTGCAGGAAGGCGGGTACGAGACCAACCCGCGCAAGTTCACCGACATGGTGCACGGCTACATCGAAGAGGCCACCAAGCGCGGTATGTACGCCCTGGTCGACTGGCACCAGCTCACGCCCGGTGACCCGAACGCCAACCTGTCCAAGGCCAAGACCTTCTTCACCGAGATCGCCGACCGGCACAAGAACAAGAACAACATCATCTACGACATCGCCAACGAGCCCAACGGCGTCAGCTGGGCCGGTATCAAGTCGTACGCCGAGCAGATGGTGCCGGTGATCCGGGCCAAGGACGCCGACGGTGTGGTCTTCGTCGGCACCCACGGCTGGGCCTCGCTCGGGGTGTCCGACGGCCGCACCGAGGCCGACATCGTGAACAACCCGGTCCGGGCGACGAACCTGATGTACACGTTCCACTTCTACGCCGCGTCGCACAAGCAGGCGTACTTCGACGCACTGTCCCGGGCCTCGACCAAGATCCCGATCTTCGTCACCGAGTTCGGCACCCAGACCTACACCGGTGACGGCGGCAACGACTTCACCTGGTCGCAGAAGTACCTGGACTTCCTGAACAGCCGGCAGATCGGCTGGACCAACTGGAACTTCTCCGACGACTCCCGCTCCGGCGCAGTCTTCAAGCAAGGCACCTGCGCCGGGAGCACCTTCACCGGTACGTCGGTCCTGAAGCCGGCCGGCGTGTGGATCCGGGAACGGATCCGGAACCGCTAGTTCAGAACCTGCTCGCGTGAGTCTTGTCCCGGGCTCACGCGAGCGCTCGCCGGCCGCACCGCCCCGCGGCCGGCGGGGACCTTCGCGGTGACGAGCGTCTGCAGTTTGACCTCGGTCTCCGCGTCAGCGGCGGTGTAGACGTTCATCCGGCACTGGTTCGCCTGCGACAGCCACATGATCGCCGGGTCCACCCGCAACAACCCTGCCTCGGGGTGGTCGAGGACCTTGACCTGGGCGCTCGGCGCAGCGACGTCGTACCGCTCCCACATCGCGGCGAACTTCGGCGACCGGGCCAGCAGCCCCTGGGTCAGCTCCTGCCAGGACGGCTCGTTGAGATGATTGGCCAGCGCCGCGCGGTAGGCGGCGACCATGTGCAGACTGGTGGTCTCCGCATCGACGAACAGGCAGCGCCAATCGTCGGACACGAAACTCAGCCAGAGCATGTTGCGCTCCTCGACCGGGATCTCTCGCAGGTCCAGCACCACCTGGCAATAGGCGTCATTGAACGCGAGGATGTCGTACCGCTCGTTCATCACCAGCGCCGGGTACGGCGAGACCGCGTCGAGCGTCTTCTGGATCGACGGCGGTAACAGGGCGTCCTCCCCCGGCGCAGGACCGAACCGCAACCCGGCCAGCGTGTAGAGGTGATTGCGCTCCAGCCGGTCCAGCCGCAGCGTCCCGGCGACCGCCTCCAGCACCTGCGCGGAGACGTTGATGTCCCGGCCCTGCTCGAGCCAGGTGTACCAGGTCACCCCGACCCCGGCGAGCAGCGCAACCTCCTCCCGCCGCAATCCCGGCGTACGGCGGCGGAGTCCCGGAGCGAACCCGACTTCCTCGGGCTGGATCCGCTCGCGCCGGGTGCGCAAGAACACGCCGAGCTCTCGTCTCCGTGCATCCATGGTCTTATGGTGCACCGGCGCGCAAGCTGGTGCCAGGTGGTGTCAGTACCAGGATCAGCAGGCTCTCACCACCAGGATCCAGCCGCGTGCACCCTGGTACTCATGACTGACCAGCTCACCGCCACCCGACCGCCGGCAGCCTCGCTGGCACCGGCGGCGCTCACCTCGCTGCTCTTCGGCTCGCTGCTGCCGATGCTCTCGTTCTTCATGATCAACGTCTCGCTGCCCGCGATCGGTACCGACCTGCACGCCAACGCCGGTGAACTCCAGCTCATCGTCGGCGCTTACGGCATCGCGGTCGCCACCCTGCTGGTGGTCGCGGGCCGCCTCGGCGACGGCTTCGGCCGCCGCCGGCTGCTGCTGGGCGGACTGGCCGGGTTCGTCGTGGCGTCCGTGATCTGTGCCTTCGCACCGTCGGTGTGGGTGCTGCTGATCGCTCGGGTCATCCAGGGCGCGTCAGCCGCTGCGGTCACTCCGCAGGTGCTCGCGTCGATCACCAGCCTGATGACCGGCGAGCACCGCGCCCGCGGGATGGCGCTGTTCGGTGTCGCCAACGGCATCTCGGCCGCGCTCGGCCAGATCCTCGGCGGCGTACTGGTCGACGCGAACCCGTTCGGGCTCGGCTGGCGCTCGATCTTCGTCGTCCTCGCACTGGGCGGCCTGCTGGCGCTGATCGCCATCGCAGCATCCGTTCCGGACACCAAGGCCGCTGCGGCCCACCGGGTGGACCTCGTCGGCGCCGCACTCCTCGCAGTCACCCTGGTACTCCTCCTACTCCCCCTCACCGAGGGCCGCGCACTCCACTGGCCGCTGTGGACGTGGCTCAGCCTGGCGGCCGTCGTACCGGCTGTTGGCCTGTTGGCTCTGCACCAGCGTCGCGCTGAGCGGGCTGGGCATGCGCCACTGATTCCACCCTCGGTACTCCAGCACCGCGCGATGCGGATCGGTCTGGTGATGGCCGTCGGGTTCTTCACCAGCTTCGGCGGCTTCATGTTCGTCTTCGCCCTCGCCACCCAAGCCGGCGCCCACATGACTGCCCTGGAAGGCGGCCTGAGCCTCCTGCCACTGGCCATCGGCTTCCTGATCACCTGCATCTGGGGACCAGCCCTACAACGCCGGTACGGCGTCGCCATGGTCGTCTGCGGCTGGATCATCCAGGCGGGCGGCTACGTACTGCTCGCAGTCGCCGCACTGGCGCTCTGGCCAGACGTAACGGTCCTGAAGCTCGCCCTGCCCATGCTGGTGATCGGCTTCGGCGGCGGCTTCGTCATGATCCCCCTGATCGGCGTAGTCGTCAGCCAGGTCCCACCAGCCCAAGCGGGCCTAGGCAGCGGCATCCTCCTCACCACCCAGCAAACCTGCCTAGCCCTAGGCGCCGCCACCGTAGGCACCGCCTTCCTGGCCCTGGCCAACACCCCCTGGGGCCACGGCGGCGCCCTAGCCGCAGTATCAATCGCCCTAGCCGCCACAGCCATCCTCATGGCCCCCATAACCAACCAACTCCGCACCACCCGCCCGTAGCCACCTCGAGCGCCGTTCAGTCACCCGCCCGCCCAATTCATGGCCGAACCGCACACAAGGCCCCCGCACGAATCAACCATCCGCCGCAGGTGAACGTGGTCGACGCGTGCCCAAGGCCGCCCGGTCGGCCCTCGCCGAGCGGGTGCAGTCCGTCGAGTGGGTGCAGTCTGTCGAGTGGAACATGCGTGCTGCCGGCAAGCGATTGCCGGCAGCCATCTGTTTCCAGTCGACACGGTGGGTTCAGTGGCGCGATGCCAAGGCTGCACGGTGGGTTCAGTGGGCGGGGAGGGACGGGGTGGCGCATAGCATTCGGCGTGGAAGGGGGGATCTATGGCGCCGAAGCATGCACCCGACAATCCGCGAGCTCGGACTGTCGACCGCGTGCTCACCAGGCTCGGCTCGGTCGTCACCAGCGTGGTCTATCCGTTGGTAGCCGTGGGTTTCCTCGTATTCGTGATCGTCGATCTGCCGAGCATGCTGCGAGTCGCCCACGACGAGGGCATCGCCGGGACATTCACCGTGACGCGCAAGGAGTGCCGGGCCTGGTACGAGAAGGGCGGCTGCAGCACGTACGGCGACTTCGTCAGCACCGACGGCACCATCCGGCGGACGAACGTCCTGTTCGAGAACAACCCCGGCCGCGTCGGCACCCAGGTCCCCGGCCAGTACCTCCGGGAAGATCCCCCGATGATCTACGCGCAAGGATCCGGCCAGTGGAAGTTCTCGGTGGCGATCGGTGTCGCGGCGATTGGCTACCTCGGCTATCGCTTGTGGCGGTTGGTACGGCGGCGTCCGGCTACCAGTGAGACGGACGAGTGAGGGCTGCCGGGAGTTTCGTCTGAGCGTTGCCTTGGGCGGCGTTGAGCTGGGATTGGGTGAGGAAGAGGGTGTTGGTGAGGTCGGCACCGGCGAGGTTGGTGTCTCGGAGGTCGGCGCCGATGAGGTCCGCGCCGCGGAGGTTGGCGTTGGTCAGGTCGGCGGCTATCAGGTAGGCGCCGCGGAGGTTGGCGTTCGCGAGGTCGGCGTTGCGGAGGCGTTTGCCGATCAGGTCGGCGCCTCGGCGGTCCTTGGACTTGGGTTGTTTGCCGCGGCCGAGTTTGCTGGTTTTCAGCAGCAGCTCGTTGACGACGGCACGCTCCGCCATCACGTCCACGGCGGCAAGGTCCGTGGTGCGGCTCACGTGCTCGACGCGGGCGAACGCCGTACGGAGGTCTGCGTGGAGGGGCTCGGTTCCCTTGTAGGTAAGGGCTTCCGTCAGGTACCAGAGCAGTTCGTGCAGCTGGCGGAGGATCGGCAGGGCGGCGAACATGTCGGCGCCCGGCTGCTCGCGCCAGCTCTTACCTGCGCGGCGGGAGATCTCCTGGCCGGCACCGAAGCAGTCGTAGACCGTGCACCCCTGGAAGCCCTTGGGCCGTAGTTCGGTGTGGATGCGGCACCGGAAAGCGTCGTCGAGATTCCGGCAGGCCTCGCCCGCCGGCTTGTCGATCGCGAAGTCGGCGGACTTGCTGAACGTCAACGCGACACAGCAGAGCCCGAAGCAGCTACTGCAGTCGGCGCGGAGGTCAGTTCTGGTCGGCAACTGTCTGGCCGGTACGGCGCCAGCGGATGCCGGCCTCGACGAAGTCGTCGATCTCGCCGTCGAAGACGCCCGAGGTGTTCCCGGACTCGAACTGCGTCCGCAGGTCCTTCACCATCTGGTACGGGTGCAGGACGTAGGACCGCATCTGGTCGCCCCACGAACCCTGCACGTCACCACGCAGCGAATCCAGGTGGGCGCGCTCCTCGGCCTTCTTCAGCGCGAGCAGCTTGGCCTTCAGGATGACCATCGCGGAAGCCTTGTTCTGCAGCTGGGACTTCTCGTTCTGGCAGGAGACCACGGTGCCGGTCGGGATGTGCGTGAGCCGGACCGCGGAGTCGGTCGTGTTGACGCTCTGGCCACCCGGGCCGGACGACCGGTACACGTCGACCCGGATCTCTTCGTCCGGTACGTCGATCTCGTCGGTCTGCTCCAGCACCGGAACCACCTCGACCGCGGCGAACGACGTCTGCCGGCGGCCCTGGTTGTCGAACGGCGAGATCCGGACCAGCCGGTGCGTCCCGGACTCCACGCTCAGCGTCCCGTACGCGTACGGCGCCTTGACCGCGAAGGTGGTCGACTTGAGCCCGGCCTCTTCGGCGTACGACGTGTCGTAGACCTCGGTCGCGTAACCGTGCCGCTCGGCCCAGCGCAGGTACATCCGCTGCAGCATCTCGGCGAAGTCCGCGGCATCGACACCACCGGCACCGGAACGGATGGTGACCAGGGCGTCGCGCTCGTCGTACTCACCCGAGAGCAGCGTGCGGACCTCGAGGGACTGGATCAGCTTCGCGACCGAGGCGAGCTCCTTCTCCGCCTCCGCGATGCTGTCGGGGTCGTTCTCCTCGCGGGCGAGCTCGATCAGGACGCCGACGTCCTCGACCCGGGAACGCAACCCGGTGACCCGGTCGACATCGGCCTCCAGCCTGGACAGCCGTGACGTCACCTTCTGCGCGTTCGCCTGGTCGTCCCACAGGTCCGGCGCGGCCACCGCCTCACCCAGCTCGGCGATCTCCGCACGCATTGCAGGGAGATCGAGCACCTTCTCGATCGAGGTCAGCGTCGCGTCGAGCTGCTTGAGCTCAGCGTCAAAATCCAGTCCAGCCACAACAATGCAGCGTACCCGCTAACCCCTCGGCGCCGTTAAACCGTTTCCCATGCCGTTTCTGAGCACGGCGAACACCTCCGCCACCATCTCCTCCAGCTTGTGCTGCACCTCGACAAGCGTGTCCGCCGACGCGTTGTCCGGAAGGATCCGCATCAGCTCGTCCTCCAACGTGTTCTGAGCGGCGGCGTACTGAGCCGCGAGCAGGCGGTTCCGCAGCCGGTTGTCGGATCGCTCCTCGAGCACTCTGGCCAGAAACCTCACTAGCTCATCGCTGTACAGCCGGCGCCGCGCGAGCAGCGCGGGGCTGGCCTCGATCGTCCGGACGAACTGCTTCCAGGTCGCCAGGTGCCCGACCGCCAGCCGCTCGCGGGCCATGGCCAGGTAGTGCGCCTCGAGCACGTCGAGCGGCTCCCCGTCGGACTCGTGGATCGCCCGCGCCGGCCCGACCCACCAGCCCTTCTCGTCGAAGAACAGATCCTCCTTCGCCGGGAAGTGGTTGAACACGGTCTGCACGGCGACATCCGCGGCCTGGGCGACCTCGGCCACGGTCACCGCCTCGAACCCGCGCTCGAGGAACAGCTGCGTCGCGACCTGCGAGATCGCCGCCTTCGTCTGCTGTTTCTTCCGTTCCCGCCGCCCGAGCTCCATTGGACAACCGTAGAGCATCCTGCTTTACTGAACCCAATCTTGTAGCGACTACATGTTTGGAGTTCATACAATGACTATCCTCGTCACCGGCGGCCGCGGCGCGATCGCCCGCGCCGTCACCACCGGTCTGACCGCCGCCGGTCAGGACGTCCGGATCGCCAGCCGCGAGCCCGCCGACCTCGGCCCGACCGCCATCGCGTACGACCCCGCCGACCCAGCACCCGCTCTCGAAGGCGTCAGCCAGGTCTTCCTGTACGCCGACCCCGAGTCCGCACCGGCCTTCGTGGCCGCCGCCGATGCCGCCGGCGTGAAGCAGGTCGTCCTGCTCTCCTCGCTATCCGCGGCCTGCGGCCCCGACGACCCCCACGCCAGGACCGAGCGGATCATCGCCTCCGGCGGCTACGCCACCACGCGGATGCAGCCCGGCGCCTTCATGAGCAACGCCAAGTTCTGGGCCTACCAAGTGCGCGCCACCGGCCAGATCCGCCTCCCCTACCTCGACGCCGAGGAGGCCCCGATCCACGAGCAGGACATCGCCGACGCCGTACTCCAGGTGCTCCTCGACGGCCCAGGCCACGGCCACGACGACCGCGCCTACCCGCTCACCGGCCCCGAGTCCATGACCCGCCGCCGCCAGATCGCCCTGGTCACCGAAACCACCGGCGTACCGATCGAGGCCGTCGACCTCACTCCTGACGAAGCCCGTGCCGAGATGCCGATGCGCGACGTCGGCCAACGCGAAACCCTGTTCGCCTACTGGGCCTCACGCGTCGGCACCCCACACCCGATCGAGCCAGGCGTCGAGCTGCTGACCGGCCACACAGCCCGCCCCTTCACCACCTGGCTCACCGACAACCCCGGATTGTTCGGCTAACGGCCCTGGAGGGATTTGACGTTGTCGGCGAAGGTCCAGTTTTTGGAGCCGTCCCAGTTGATGGACCAGGTCATCAGGCCTTTGAGTTGGCCGTTGAAGCTGTTCCAGGACTGGGAGACCAGGGATGGGGACATGTAGCCGCCGCCGGCGCCGCTTTGCGCGGGTAGGCCGGGGACCTGTTTGTCGTAGGGGACCCGGATGGTGACGCCCTGGATTACCAGGCCGTTGTTGAGGCAGGTGGTCTGGGCTACGAAGCCTTGTACGGTGCCGGCGGAGTAGGAGTCGCCGGAGCAGCCGTACATGCTGCCGTTGTAGTACTGCATGTTCAGCCACCACAGCCGGCCGTTGTCGGCGTACTTCTTGATGATGGGGAGGTAGGACCCCCAGATCGAGCCGTAGGTGACGCTGCCGCCGGTCACGTAGGCCGTTTCCGGTGCCATCGTCAGCCCGAAGTTCGACGGCATCTGCGCCAGCACGCCGTCGATGATCCGGATCAGATTCGCCTGGGAGGTGGAGAGCTGGTTGATGTTGCCGCTACCGGTCAGGCCGGTCTCGATGTCGATGTCGATCCCATCGAAGTTGTACTGCTTCAGGATCGGTACGACGGTCGCCACGAACCGGTCGGCGACCGTGGACGAGCTGAGGTCGATGCCGGCCGTCGCGCCACCGATCGAGAGCAGGATGGTCTGGCCGGCCGCCTTCGCCGCGCACATCTCGGCCGGGGTGGCGACCTTCACGGTCGCGTCCATCCCGTCCTCCCATTTCACGGTGCCGTCGGAGAGGATCACCGGGAAGGCTGCGTTGATCACGTTGTAACCGTGCTGACCGATTCGCGAGTCGGTGATCGGCGTCCAGCCGAAGGGCGGGTGGACGCCGTTCGAGGAGCCGTCCCAGTTCTCCCAGTAGCCGTGCAGCACCTTGCCGGCCGGGCGCGACTTCACCGCGCAGGTCGCATTGGGCGGCGGGGTCGTCGGTGGATCGGTGGGCGGCGTGCTGTCGCACGCCCCGAGGTCGAGCCAGAGCGACGGGGCGGCGACCGGGTTCCAGCCGGAACCAGGCGGCGCGGTGTGCGCGGATCGGGCTTGGTAGGTGCGGCTCTGGTAGGTGACCTTGGCACCCGCCGCGTAGGCAACTCCCTCAGCCCAAGCGGGCGCCGTACAGGCTGCTTGGACGGACGACCCACCGGCCTGAGCCACCAGGCCGGCCGATCCGAAGAGGAGCCCGGCCGCGATGGCACTCGCGAGAACAACGCCGACCCGTCGATTCATGGCGACCCCTCAGTCAATACGTAGCGACCTTTCGTTTACCGTAAGGTGCTACTCCCCCGGGCCGCCACGACATGGCGGAAACCCGCCACGGACGTTGCCGGCAGGGGTTTACGGCAGGATCGAATCGACGTACCCACCGTCGACGCGGAGCGCCCCGCCGGTGGTCGCCGAGGCCTGCTCCGAGCTGAGGTAGACGACCAGGTTGCCGATCTCGTGCGGTTCGATCAGCCGCTGGATCAATGAGTACGGGCGGTGCTCCTTCATGAACTGCCGCTGCGCGTCCTCCCACTCCTGGTCGTCGCCGACCAGCTCGTGCACGAAGTCCTCGACGCCGGGAGTGTGGGTCGGGCCCGCGATCACCGAGTTCACTGTCACACCGGTCCCGGCCGCGGCCTTCGCGTAGCCGCGGGTCACCGCGAGCAGCGCCGTCTTCGTGACGCCGTAGTGCACCATCTCGACCGGCGTCACGATGGCCGAGTCGCTGGCGATGTTGAGTACCCGTCCGAAGCCCTGCTCGGTCATCCCCGGCAGGTACATCCGGATCAGCCGGATCGCCGACAGCACGTTCACCTCGAAGTACCGCCGCCACTCGTCGTCATCGACCTCGAGCACCGGCTTGGCCCCGAAGATCCCGAGGTTGTTGACCAGGATGTCCAGCTCCGGAACCTCCGCCCGCAACTGCTCAGCACCTTCACTCGACGCCAGATCCGCCGCAACAGCCACGACATCAGCACCCGGTACGTCGTTCCGCACGTGCGCGGCCGCAGTTTCGGTCTTGTCGGCGGTCCGTCCATTCACCACGACTGCCGCTCCGGCGCGCGCCAGTTCGGTCGCGATCGCCAGCCCGATCCCCTGACTCGATCCGGATACCAGTGCCCGTCGCCCGCTCAGCTCGATCTGCATTCCCCCATGGTGCCCACGCCGTACCGGCGAAATGCGAAAGACAGTGCCGAGCGATGTCAAGAAGCCGTGGTCGTCTCCGACCGAGGGGTGAGCACACCTCAGAAGGAGAGCATCATGCGGAAGATCATCTACTGGGTCCACACCTCGGTCGACGGGTTCATCGACGGGCCGAACGGCGAGTTCGACTGGCCGACGATGGGGCCCGAACTGTCGGCGTACTCAGACCGTCTCGACCAGCGGGTCGACACCTTGCTGTTCGGCCGGCCCGTCTGGGAGATGATGGTGGGCTTCTGGCCCAACGCCGAATCGATCACCGACGATCCGCACGTGGCCAGGTTCGCGCCGTTCTGGCGGGCCACGCCGAAGATCGTGTTCTCCAACAGCTTCCACGGCGACGAGTGGACGAGTCGGGTCATCAACAGTGACCTGGCAGCGGAGGTCGGCGCGCTCAAGGCTGCGCCCGGCGCCGACCTGTTGCTCACCGGCGGCGCCGCGCTCGCCGGAACCCTGGCCGAGCTCGGGTTCATCGACGAGTTCCACGTCGCGGTCCACCCGGTCGTGCTCGGCGGTGGCCGTCAACTCTTCGCCGCTCCCGACCAGCGGCGCAACCTCCGGCTGGTCGATTCGGCGGTTCTCGACAGCCAGGTCGTCGTGTCGCACTACCAGCCCATCGCCCAGTCTGCGTGAAGGAACCTCATGACAACTTCTACCTCCACAAAGCCCCGCAGCCCTCGGCTCGCGCTGGCGTTACTGGCCCTGCCGTCGTTGCTGATCGCGATCGACGTCAGTGTGGTCGGGGTGGCGCTGCCCAGGATGTCCTCCGATCTGCGCCCGTCACCGGCAGAACTGTTGTGGATGAACGACATCTACGGGTTCATGGTCGGCGGCACGATGGTCACGATGGGTGCCGTCGGCGACCGGATCGGGCGTCGCCGGCTGATCGTGATCTGTGCGGCGGTGTTCGCGCTCGCGTCAGCTGTCGCGGCGTTCTCGACCGCGCCGTGGATGATCATCGTCACCCGCGCGGTGATGGGACTCGCCGGCGCCGCGATCATGCCGGCCTCGATGGCGCTGCTCGGCCAGATCTTCCCGGATCCGAAGGCGCGGGTCTCGGCGATGGGCGCCTACATGACCTGCTTCCTGCTGGGGATGGCCGTGGCTCCGCTGATCGGCGGCGTGATGCTCCAGTTCTGGTGGTGGGGTTCGGTGTTCCTGCTCGGTGTACCGGTGATGGTGCTGACGCTGCTGGCCGCACCTCGGCTGCTGCCGGAATCGCAACCACAGCCCGAGACTCGATTGGATCTGCGCAGTGCCGCGTTGTGCCTGGTGTCGATCCTCAGCCTCGTCGCCGCGCTCAAGTGGGCCGTCAACGGCACTGAACTCTGGAAGATCGCCGGGCTGGGCGTGGTCGGTCTCGCCCTCGGCATCGTGTTCGTACGGCGGCAGCACACCCTCGAGCACCCGCTCGTCGATCTGTCGTTGCTGCGGCAGCCGGGGGTGACTCGCGCGCTGTGGGTGCTGTTCCTCACCGCGCTGCTGATGGGCGGTACGTCGATCTTCATCGCGTTCTACCTGCAGTCGGTGCACGGTCTGGAGCCGTTGACGGCGGCACTCTGCCTGATCCCGTCGACCATCGCGATGATCGCCGCCTCGAACCTCGGCCCCTGGCTCGGCCATCGGATCGAACCGAAGTGTGTCGTGGTCGGTGGTCTGGTGATGATGGCGATCGGCTTCGTACCGTTCGCGCTCCTCCCGGTAGGCGAATCCGGCATCGCCTGGGCGATCGGCGGTGCCGTCCTCACGACAGCCGGGGTCGGAGCCGCGTTCCCGTTCCTGATGAACGACATCATCTCGCACGCACCACAGGAGCGAGCCGGTTCGGCGGCATCGCTGGCGCAGACGGCCAACGAGATCGGGATCGCCACCGGCCTGGTGATTCTGGGCAGCCTGGCCACGGTCGTCTACCGGGCGCGGCTCTCCGGCGGCTCCGCGAGCGGCAGCTGGGTCGACGGCTTCGAACAGGCGAGCGGCGTACTGCTGGAGCAGGTCAAGCACGCCTTCGTCAGCGGCTATCACGCGGTCGGGATCGCTGGTGTGGTGACGATGGCAATCGTCCTCGTCCTCTACTTGCTCCCCTTACGCCGGACTGATTCAGCGAACCGGTACGACGGCTGACGCCTCGGTGGCGATATCCGCAGCGCTCGGGAAGCCGGGTGGCTGGAACGGCAGGTCGACCGACGACGTCAAGCGCACGGTGACCGTCGTACCGGTGACGTCGGCAGACCAGTCGAGCCCGTCGAAACGGTTGCTCGCGGCAACTTGATCCAGGTACTCGGCGGTCAGCCGGCGGGCTTGGTCGGGATCGAGCTCGGCGTTGCCGTCGGCCGCGGGCTGCGCGTAGACCGCGGCCAGCCCGTTGGCAGCAGCCAGTACGGCGCCGTCGGCGGTCGCGTCGAGATCGCGCCGGACCAGGAAGACCTTGGAGACGTCGGTGACCACGACGATCATCAGCAGGATGACGAAGGTGAAGCCGATGATCAGCACGGTCATCTGGCCCTGGTCATCACGTGGCCGGCGGTTCATCCGTCGCCCTTCGGCTCGCGATAGTCGCCGTACGGCTCGGTGTGCGAGGAGCTGATCGCGATCGCGGGCGGTTCGCCGCCGAGCGCGTCGGGGATCAACGGCAGCCGGACGCTGGTGTTCAGCGTGACGGTGACCGTCGAACCGGGTTGCAGGCAGGCGGGGTTGCAGCTGATCGTGAGTTGGTCCGAGGTCAGCTCCATGCCCTGGTCGCGCATGGCCAGTCGGGCCGCCTCGAACGCACGGGAACGGGCCTCGTCCTCCGACAGGCCGTCCGGCACGATGATGAACGCGCGCCCGGCCGCGCGGGTCGCCGCGGTCGCGCCGTACGAGGCTCGTTGAACGTCGAAGACGCCGAGCATCACGTAGATCAGCGGAACCATCAACAGCAAGGCCAGCCAGGAGAACTCGACCACCGCGCTGCCGCGTTCATCCTTCGTCATCGGCCGGTCTCCTTGACGGCGTGCCCGGCAACGCTGAAGTCGACCGCCGGACCCCACAGACCCAGCGACGGCATGTGTGCGCGGACGACGACCTCGACGCCCGGCTGACCGTCGATATCGGTCGCGCTCGCGTCGACGGAGTTGACCAGACGATCGTTCACGACGCCGCTGATCAGCTCGCGGGTCCGCGCCTCGCCTTCGACCGGTGTCCGGTTCAGGACTGCCGCGTAGTGGGCGCCCTCCGAGGCCGCGGCGGTCACGGTGTTGCGCACGTACAGGTAGAGGCCGACCTGCAGGATGCCGAGGAACAACGGCACCACCAGCGTCGAGACCAGCACGAAGTCCACGACCGCGGATCCACGGTCGCTCCTCCGTCTGAGTCGTTGGATCACTTGTTGGTGACTGAGTCCAGCGCGTTCTGCAACATCTTGGCCAGCTGATCACCGGCCAACTGCCAGATCGCCACCACCAGACCTGCAGTCATCACGGTGATGAGAACCCATCCCGGTACATCACCACGTTCCTTGCGCGCAGGCCGCGGCGTCAGCAACGCCACGCACAGCATCGTCGTCAATCGGGACATGACCTCTCCTCGTTTCATCCGGCAATCAACCGGATTCCGACAGCGCCTGGGAAAAAGGCGAACGCGATGGTGACCGGCAGAACCAGGAAAATCACCGGAACCATCATGGCGACCTCGCGACGGGCGCCGGACTCGATCAACTCGCGACGCCCGGCCTCACGGATGTCACCGGCCTGCGCCCGCAGTACGTCGGCCAGGGGTGTACCGCGTTCGAGGGCGACAGCCAGACCGTCCGCGAACCGGGACAGCGCCATCAGACCGGTCCGATCCGCCAACGCATCCAGCGCGCGGACCAGTGTGTCGCCGGCCCGAGTCTCAGCCAGCACCTGCTTGAGCTCGTCCGCAAGGTCACCACGGCAGGACCGCGCGACCCGGTCGAGCGCGGCGGCCGGGCCTTCCCCGGCGGCTACCGACAACGCCAGCAACTCGGCCACCGTGGGAAGCTCCATGAGCAGCCTGCGCTCGCGATTGCGAACCTGAGTGGTGAGATAGGTGTCGCGGGCAAGGACTCCGAGGACGCCCAGCAATGCGCAGAAGACCAGCATCCCGACTGGGCTGCCTATCCCGAACGCAACTGCCACCAGCGACGCAACCAGGCCGGCACCGAACGCCGCCGTACCCCACAGCAACTGCTCGATCCGGAACTCCTCGACCGTCCGGTCCAGCCCGGCACGGGCGAGTCTTCGGCGGATCGAGTTCGCACCGCCGAGCACGCGCTCCAACCGTCGGGCCCCAGCGCGCAACGACGGTCCGAACAGCCGCAGGATCGCGTAGAAGGGCGAGTTCGACGCGGCGACGCCGAGGAACACCTCGGAGCCGTCGATATCACGCAGGTACGGCGCGATCCGGGCGTCCGGCGTCGGTCGGCGCAGGAACGGCAAGCGCCGTACGACGATGAGCAGGCCGGCACCGAACAATGCGCCGAGCACACCACCGAGCAGGAGCGGAGTCATCGCAGCACCCGCTCCGGCTCGGGCAACCGGCCGATCCGCAACATCAACCGGTATGCGAGCACGCAGATCACGGCGCCCGTGCCGATGACGATCGCGCCCACTGCCGAGTTGTACCGCTGGATCACATCGCCCTGGAACGACAGCATCGCCAGCACGAGCCACGGGGCCGCGACCGCGACCCGCGCGCCGTTCACCGACCAGGACTGCCGGGACTCCAGCTCGGACCTGGTCCGTGCATCGTCGCGCAGGAACGTCGACAGGGATCGCAGCAGCCGACCGAGATCGCCACCGCCGACCTCGCGCGCGATCCGCAGGGCTTCCACGACCCGGTCACCAACCGGATCCGCGAGCCGTGCCTTCAACCTGTCCAGCGATTCCGCGAACCGGCCGGTCGAGGCGTAGTCCGCACCGAAGCGCCGGAACGGCTCCCGCAACGGCAGCGGTCCGCGCTCACCCACCTGCGCCAGCGCCTCGGACAGCGACAGCCCGGCCCGGACGGCGGACGCGATGTTGTCGACGACATCGGGCCACAGCTCGCGGAACTCGGCCAGTCGCCGCCGGGCGCGACTCCGCACCAACGCGATCGGCACACCGCCGGCCATCAGACCGAACACCACACCGACCGGCCAAGCACCCGACACCGCGAACATCACCACGAGCCCGATCAGGCCGGTGATCAGGCAGGCGCCGATGAAAGCGATCGGTGTCACGCCCTCGACCCCGGCGCTGGCCAGCAGGTCGCGGCTGCGCGTCACCAGGCGACCGTCCTGCGCAACGCGGGCCTCGGCGGGCGCCACGAAAGTCGCGATGATCAGCAGCAGGCCGACCCCGAAGAAGAGTCCGAGCAGAAGCCCCATCAGCCGGCACCTAACGGCAACTCCGTGAGCAGACCGGACACGTTGTACCCCGCCTGCTGGAACCGCTCGGGATGCGGCAGATGCCCTTCGGCCCGCCGCAACCGCCCGTCCACGGTGCCGAACAGCGTCTCGGTCTCGATTGCCTGATCCTCGATCCGCCCACTGACCGCCAGAATCTCCCGCACCCGACGGCGTCGGTCGGCAGCGATCCCGAGATGTACGACGAGGTCGACACAGCCGGCCACCGTCGGCAGCACGAACCTCGAACCGATGTTCTCACCGGCCAGCAGCGGCAGCGTGCACATCTTGGTCAGCGCCTCACGCGCCGAATTCGCATGGACCGTGCACATACCTGGGATGCCTGAGTTCAAAGCCAGCAACAGATCCAGGCACTCCTCGCCGCGAACCTCGCCGACGATGATCCGGGACGGCCGCATCCGCAGCGACTCCTTGACCAGGTCGCGCAGCCGGACCTCGCCGGTCCCCTCCAGGCCGGCCTGCCGGGTCTGCATCGACACCCAGTCCGGGATCGGCAGTTTGATCTCGAAGACCTCTTCACAGCTGATCACGCGTTCGCTGCCGGGGATCGAGCCGGCGAGTGCGTTCAACATCGTGGTCTTGCCGGCCTGGGTGCCGCCCGAGACCAGGATGTTCAGCCCACAGGCGACCGACGCGTCCAGCACGGCCGCGGCGTGCGGGGTCAGCGAACCGAGCTGGACCAGGTCGTTCAGCCGGGTCGCGCGGACCGTGAACTTCCTGATGTTGATCGCGGCGAAACGATGTGTGATACCGCCAAGCACGATGTGCACGCGACTGCCGTCGGGCAGGCGGGCGTCGGTGAACGGCTGCGAGACGTCGATCCGGCGGCCGGTCGTCTTCAGCATCCGCTCGACCAGGTCGCTGACCTCTTCCTCGGTCAGCACCGTGGTGGTCAGCTCGTGCCGGCCCTCGCGGGCGATGAAGACCCGGCTCGGCTCGTTGATCCAGATCTCCTCGACCGCCGGATCGTCCAGATATCGCTGCAGCGGGCCGAATCCGGCGACCCGGTCGTGGACCTCGCGGCTGACCGCCTCGATGTCACCGATCGGCGGAACCACGCCGGTCAGGCTGCGCTCGTCGTACTCCTTGACGACGGTGGCGACGATCGCGTTCACCGCGCCCGGGTCGCGGAGCGGGTCGATGCCCTCGCGCCGCACGACATCGCGAACCTGGGCGTCGATGAGCTCGACGGCACCGTCCCAGCCCGACCGGCGCGCGGCAAGTCGGTCGGCTGTCATCGGTCTCCCCGGGCATCGCGGCAGTTAATTGGTCACGGTGAGCGACCATCCTCCCAAGTACAGAGAGTTATTGCCACTAGCTCGGAGTTACCTGTGGATAAGTGTTGGCGTCAGCGGTGGATCAGGGTGTGCTCGAAGGAGTAGCGGCTGGCGCGGTAGAGGTGCGACCCGAACTCGACCGGCTGACCGTGGTCGTCGTACGTGATCCGGGTGGTCGCCAGCAGCGGGTGTCCCGGCTCCTCGGCGAGTAGCCGAGCCTGCTCCGGGGATGCCGGTACGGCGGAGATGGTCTGGTGCGCCACCTTCAGCCGCACGCCCTCGGCCCGCAGCAACTCGTAGAGACCGTGCTCGGCCAAGGTGGTCGGGTCGGTCTCGAGCAGGTCCGGCGGGAGCCAGTTGCGCATCAGAGCGAGCGGCTCGCCGTCTGCGCGGCGCAGGCGCTCCAGGCGCAGCACGCGGTCTCCGACCTCACACTGCAGCGCCGCCGCCACGTCTGCGGTCGCGGGCGCGATGCCGAGTCGCAGCACCTCGGTCTCCGGCTTACGGTGCGCTGCGGCCAGGTCGTCGTACAGGCTGGTGAGCTCGAGCGAACGCCGCACCTGGCCGGAGTTGCCGACCACCTGCGTCCCGACGCCACGCTTGCGCACCAGCAGTCCCTGGTCGACCAGCCGGGCGATCGCCTGCCGCACAGTGGGCCGGCTCAGCCCGTACGCCTCTGCGAGGTCCACCTCGTTGCTCAGCCGGGATCCGACTGGAAGCTCTCCCCCCTGGATCGCCGCCTCGAGCTGCTGTGCCAGCTGCACATGCAACGGCGTCCGACTGCTCCGATCAACCTGGACCTGCACGGTACTCATGGGCACATCCTGAAGCCTCCACCCTGATCAGTCGACCCGGGGCGGTGATTTGATCAGATCCCTTCCGATTACCCAACGTTCAACTACCACGACACACAGCGGCATGAACGGTGAGTGAACGTGCCCGAATCCGGGTCCGGATGGCGGTCCGGGGATATCTGCCGGGGCTTGTATACGGGAGGATGTCGCCTTCTGGATCATCCCGCCGGCCCACTCGGGGGGCTGTGCTGGCTACAGGCTGAGATGAGGAGAAGCATGGAACCGCTGCGTATCGGGATCCTTGGTGCGGCCCGGATCGCGGGCCGGGCGATCGCCGAACCGGCCCGGCTGACCGGCGCCCGGCTGGTCGCCGTCGCTGCCCGGGACCGGGATCGGGCCGTTGCGTTCGCGGCGGAACACGGTGTCGAACGCGTGCACGCGTCGTACGACGAGGTGCTCGCCGACCCGGAGGTCGAGGCGATCTACAACCCGCTGGCGAACGCGTTGCACGGCCCCTGGAACCTCAAGGCGATTGCCGCAGGCAAACATGTGCTGACGGAGAAGCCCTCGGCCAGCAACGCAGCTGAGGCAGCGTTGGTGCGCGACGCTGCGGCAGAGCGCGGTGTGGCTGTCATGG
Source organism: Kribbella sp. NPDC056345 (assembly GCF_042262745.1). Lineage (NCBI taxonomy): Bacteria > Bacillati > Actinomycetota > Actinomycetes > Propionibacteriales > Kribbellaceae > Kribbella > Kribbella sp. NPDC056345. The sequence continues at coordinate 961,350 of NZ_JBHJQQ010000001.1, forward strand.
AAGGCTTCCACTACCTCTTCCACCCGGTGACCCGCCGGCTGCACGAGTTGCTCGCCAAGGGTGAGCTGGGCGAGCTGCAGCATGTGGAAACCACCATGGTGATGCCTCCGCCGCCTGAGGACGACCCACGCTGGTCCCTGCCACTGGCCGGCGGCGCTCTGATGGACGTCGGCTGCTACGCCCTGCACGCCCAGCGCTCTGTGGCTCCCTGGGCAGGCGGTGCGCCGCGTCTGGTCAGCGCTCGCGCCGGTGAGCGCAAGCGGGTACCTGGGGTGGACGAGTGGCTGAACGCCGACCTGGAGTTCCCGAACGGCGCTACCGGCGCAGTGCGCACCAGCATGGGCGCCGAAACCCTCGACTTCAGCTGCAAGATCATCGGTACTCGCGGTGAAGCCTTCGCACCAAGCTTCGTGCTGCCGCACAACGACGACCGCGTCATCGTCACCACGAAGGAAGACCACTGGGTCGAGCACCTCGGCCGCAAGTCGTCGTACGCGTACCAACTGGAGGCCTTCGCCGCCCACCTCCGTACTGGTGCCGCACTGCCGACCGACGCCGACGACGCGGTCGCCACGATGCAGCTCATCGACGAGGCCTACCTGGCGGCCGGCCTCAGCCCACGCCCCACTCTGGCTAGCTAGCTCTTGGTGCAGGCTGCGCGGGCGAAGGCCTCGATCAGTGCATGTGGTCGAGTGCCATCGCCCGCCAGCTCCGGCTGGAACAGCGTCGCCAGGTAGAACGGGTGGTCGGGCAGCTCCGCAATCCGCGGATCACCTGCGTCGTCGTACGCGCTGAAGACCATGCCCTGCTCGCGCAGCACGTCCAACCGACTGCTGTCGAGCCCGTAGGCACAGTGGTAGCGCTCCATCGACCGCTCAACCCCCAGTACGTCGGCCGCGCGCGTACCGGGCGTCACGTGGACCATGCCTTCGTGGCCGACGAGTGAACAGGCCAGCGGCACGATCAACTGATCCGGGGCATCCGGGTTGCTCTCGCCGTGCTGCACGGCCGTCCGGCCGCAGACGTTGCGGGCGAACTCCAGCATCGCATGGTGAAAACCGGCGCAGGTCCCGAGGAACGCGATCCCGTTCTCCCGGGCGATCCGGATCGCCTCGACCGCGCCGGCCTCGTCGCGGTACGGACTGCCCGGCAGCAGCCAGATGCCGTCGAACCCCTTGATCGCGGCGTCGACCTCGTCGGTCGGCACCCAGTAGACGTCGAGGTCGAGGCTGTCGCGTTCGCGGAGCCGGTCCAGCAGACCGGGCACCCGCGCATGCGATCTCACGTGGGGCGAACGATCACCGACGAGGGCGATCCGTGCGGAATAAGCGTTCATGACTTCATCCTGCGGCCTGGGGCGGCATCAGCGCCAACGATGATCTCTGCATCGGGTATCAGCGATACTTATCTCGTGGATCCGCATCTGCTTCGCACCTTCGTCACCGTTGCCGAACGCGGCTCGTTCTCCGCCGCGGCCGCCGAACTCGGATACACCCAATCGGCGGTCTCGCAGCACATCGCCGTGCTGGAAGCCGACCTCGGTACGCCGCTCCTCGGGCGACGGCCGGTGGCTCCGACGCCCGCGGGTGAGCGGCTGCTCGAACACGCCGGCGCGATCCTGCTCCGCCTCGCCGCCGCCCGCGCCGACGTCCACCGCACGGCGGGCGACCCACCGGGCACGCTCACCATCGCCGCATCCCCGCTGGCAGCCGCCGGCGGCCGGCTCGCCACGGCTCTCACCGCCGTACGCCGTTCGCACCCGGGAACCGTGGTCACGCTGACGGTCTGTGGTCGTGCCGAGGTCGCCCATGGGGTGGCGGTCGGCGAATACCACCTGGGCCTGATCGACGGTGTGGCCGCGCCGACCGACCCGCTCCTGCTCGTCGACGCCGGCACCCTGCGGACCAGTGCGGTCACACACGACACCCTGGTCGTTGCCCTGGCCAACGATCACCCGCTGGCGCAGCGGCGACGCATCGCGCTGCAAGACCTCATCGACGCCCGCTGGATCGACGCACCCGACGTCGCCGCACCCCTGGCCGCCCTCCGCGCCGCCACCGACTCCGACGGCTTCCGCCCAGCCCTCACCTACACCGGCACCGACCTGGCCACCCTCCTGGACCTGATCACCGCAGGCCACGGCCTCGCCGTACTCCCAGCGGCTCTGGCCGCGACCGCCGCCACAGTCCCTCTCACGACTCCACGCCTACAGCACCGCATCGACCTACTCCACGGACACCTCCCGGGAACCGCCGCGGACGCACTCGCCACCACACTGGCCGGCTGAGCAGGCAGGTACGGAACACCCGCACCTGCCTGCCGGACGATCAGTCGTGAGTGGGGAAGCCGAGGTTGATACCGCCGTGGCTCGGGTCGAGCCAGCGGGAGGTGACGACCTTGGAGCGGGTGAAGAAGTGGACGCCGTCCATGCCGTGGGCGTGGGTGTCGCCGAAGAAGGAGTTCTTCCAGCCGCCGAACGAGTAGTAGGCCATCGGGACCGGGATCGGGACGTTGATCCCGACCATGCCGACCTCGACCTCGTTCTGGAAGCGGCGGGCGGCGCCGCCGTCGTTGGTGAAGATCGCCGTGCCGTTGCCGTAGGGGTTGGAGTTCACCAGGTCGAGGGCCGCGTCGTACGACGGGAGCCGGAGCACCGACAGCACCGGGCCGAAGATCTCGTCGGTGTAGATCGACATCTCCGGGGTCACCTTGTCGAACAGGGTCGGGCCGAGCCAGAAACCGTCGGCGCCGCCGTCGAACTCACCGTCACGACCGTCGACGACGAGCTCCGCGCCTTCCTCGACACCGGCCGCCACATACCCGGAGACCTTGTCGCGGTGCGGGCCGGTGACGAGCGGGCCCATGTCGCACGAGCGGGTGCCGTCGCCGGTCTTCAGCTTCGCCATCCGGTCGGTGATCTTCGCGATCAGCTCGTCGGCGATCGGCTCGACCGCGACCAGGGCCGAGATCGCCATACAGCGCTCACCGGCCGAACCGAATCCGGCGTTCACCGCGGCGTCCGCGGCCAGATCCAGGTCCGCGTCGGGCAGCACGATCATGTGGTTCTTCGCACCGCCGAGCGCCTGGACGCGCTTGCCGTTCCTGGTGCCGTTCTCGTAGACGTACTTCGCGATCGGCGTCGAGCCGACGAACGAGACCGACTTGATGTCCGGGTGCTCGAGCAGCCGGTCGACGGCCTCCTTGTCGCCGTGCAGCACGTTCACCACGCCGTCCGGCAGGCCGGCCTCCTTCCAGAGCTCGGCCATCGCGTTCGCCGCCGACGGGTCCTTCTCGGACGGCTTGATCACCACGCTGTTACCGCAGGCCACCGCGATCGGGACGAACCACATCGGCACCATCGCCGGGAAGTTGAACGGCGAGATGACCGCGCTGACACCGAGCGGCTGCCGGATCGAGTAGACGTCGACCTTGGTCGAGACACCTTCGCTGAACCCGCCCTTGAGCAGATGCGGGATACCGCAGGCGAACTCGATCACCTCGAGGCCACGAGTGACCTCACCGAGCGCGTCGGACAGCACCTTGCCGTGCTCGGCGGTGATCAGCGCGGCGATCTGCTCCTTGCGCGCGTTCACCAGCTCGCGGTAGGCGAACAGCACCTGGGTGCGCTTGGTCAGCGAGGTCTGCGCCCACGCCTTCGACGCGTCGTGCGCGACCTTGACGACCTCGTCGACGGTGGCCGCCGAGGCGAGGTCGAGCTCACCGGTGACCTCGCCGGTGGCCGGGTTGTAGACCTTGCTGGTCCGCTCGGCGACACCGGTCCACGGGCTCCCGCCGACCAGATGGGTGATGCGCTTGATGTCAGTACTCACGTTCGGGTTCCTTCTTTCAGCGTCAGCCGAGAACGGCTTGGCGGTCGGCAAGGTCGACGGTCACAGGCTGGCCGGTGGTCAGCGAGGCAACCCCAGCTTCACAGACGGCCGCGGCGGCGTACCCGTCCCAGGCACTCGGACCGTCGATCTCGCCCCGGCCCACAGCCTCCACCCACCGCTGCACCTCAATGTCGTACGCGCGGTCGAAGCGGACTCTGAAGTCCGCCGGCATCGCGCCACCCCACTGCCCGGCAGCGCGGGTCAGCACGCCGGAGCCGAGCCCGATGGTTGCACTCCCGCGCTCGGCGACGGCTTCACAACGGACCTCGTAGCCGACCTGGAAGTTCACGAACACCTCGACATCGGCCATCGCGCCGTTGGCCATCTCGAACACGGCGAACTGCGGGTCGAACACGCCCTCTGGGACGGCAGCGGTCGGCTTCGGCCTGTGCACGGTGATCCTGGTGATCTCGGAGTCGAGCAGCCAGCGTGCGACGTCGACCTCATGAACCATCGAGTCCCGCACGATCATCTCGCTGCGGAACCCGGGCCCGTTCGCCTTGTTGCGGTGCACGTTGTGCAACAGCAGCGGGCGACCGAGTTCCCCGGAATCGAGCAGCTGCTTCAGGGCGGCGTACTCGGGGTCGAAGCGTCGCATGAAGCCGACCTGGATGAGCTGACGGCCGAGCTTGTGCTCGGCCTCGACCACCTGCAGCGAGGAAGCCGCATCCATCGTCAGCGGCTTCTCGCAGAGCACCGGTTTGCCGTGCTCGAGACAGGCGAACAACTGCTCGGCATGCGCGAAACCGGGCGAGGCCAGGATGACCGCGTCCACCTCCCGCGCGCCGATCAACTCCAACGGATCGGCAATCACCCGCACCGCGCCGTTGGCAGCCGCACCCCATCGCGCCGCGAGTTCCTCGGCGCGTGCGGTGTCGGGATCCGACACCGCGACCAGTCGCGCGCCGGAGATGTGCCGCACGATCCGCTCGGCGTGGTCCGCGCCCATCGCGCCGACCCCGACGATGCCGATCCGCAGATCACTCATCACTACTCCTTCTTGTCCTGTACGTCGGGCGCGAGGTCGCGCAGCTCGTGGGTCAGCGCCTCCAGCTCGGAGCCGCCGGCCATCTCCGTGGTCAGCTGCTCCAGCGTGATGTCGGCCCGCTGCGTGTCGAGCGCGACCCGTCCGAGCTTGAGCACCACGAAGTGATTGCCGACCAGGTAGGCGTGATGCGGGTTGTGGGTGATGAAGATGACCCCGATCCCGGCGTCGCGGGCCTTCACGACGTACTTGAGCACCACACCGGACTGGTTGACGCCCAGCGCCGCGGTCGGCTCGTCCAGGATCAGCACCTTGGCGCCGAAGTGGATGGCACGCGCGATCGCGACACACTGCCGCTGACCACCCGACAGCTTGCCGACCGGCTGCTCCAGGTCGGGGATCGAGATCCCCATCTTGGTCAGCTCCTCGTTGGCGATCCGCTTCATCGCCCGCTCGTCGAGCTGCCGGAACGGCCCGCGGGTGAGCTCGTTACCGAGGAAGAAGTTCCGCCAGACCGACATCAACGGCGCGAGTGCGAGGTCCTGGTAGACGGTCGCGATCCCGCTGTCCAGCGACTCCCGCGGGGAGGCGAAGTGCCGCTCCTCGCCGTTCACCGACATGGTGCCGGAGGTGTAGTCGTGCAGACCGGCGATGATCTTGATCAGCGTCGACTTGCCGGCGCCGTTGTCGCCGAGCACGCAGGTGATCTCGCCCTGCCGCACCGACAGCGAGACTCCACGCAGTGCCTGGATGTTGCCGTAGCTCTTGCCGACGTCCTCCAGGTGGACGATCGGTGCGGTCGGGCTGTTCGCGGCCTCGGACGCGAAGCTCTCCGTGGTGGTCATCGTGCCTCCGCCCGGTTCTTGACGATCAGGTTGACGATGGTGGCCAGCAGCAACATCGTGCCGAGGAAGGCCTTGAACCAGTCCGGGTTCCAGCCGGCGTACACGACGCCGAGCTGCACCATGCCGAAGATCAGTGCCCCGATCGCGCCACCGGCCACCGAGCCGTAACCACCGGTCAGCAGGCAGCCGCCGACCACCGCGGCGATGATGTAGACGAACTCCTTGCCGACACCTTCACCGGACTGCACAACACCGTTCTGGACGAACAGCAACTGCATCCCGGCGAACCAGGCGAAGAACCCGACGGCCATGAACAGGCCGATCTTCACCTTCTTCACCGGTACGCCGACCGCGCGGGCGGCCGCGGCATCGCCACCGACCGCGAAGATCCAGTTGCCGATCTGCGTCTTCAGCAGCACCCAGGCGGCGATCGCGACGAACACGATCCACCAGACGATGATGATCTTGATCGTCACCCCGCCGAGTTTGAATTCCGACGCGAAGACGTTCTGCGCGGCACTGAAACCGTCCATGTCGCTGATCGAGTTCGACGCGACCGCGCCCGAGGCCAGGCGGGTGACCGCGATGTTGAGGCCCTGCAGGATGAAGAAGGTGCCCAGCGTCACCAGGAAGCTGGGCAGACCCGTCCGCATCAGCAGCCAGCCGTTGAACGCACCGACCGCCAGTGAGACGGCCAGCGCGATCAGGATGCCGACCCACACGTTCACACTGAACTGGTAGGCGAACAGGCCCGCGGTCAGGCCGGACGTCGTCACGGCGACGCCGGCCGACAGGTCGAACTCGCCACCGATCATCAGCAGTGCGACGGGCACCGCCATCACTCCGACCAGCGCGGCCTGGTACAGGATCGTGCCGGTGTTGTTGATGTCGCGGAACGGCGGTGCGGCGATCAGGAAGAACACCAGGATGACCGCCGCGCCGACCAGCGATCCGATCTCGGGCCGGCTGAGCAGCCGCGCCCCGATCGACCGGGCCGAGACCCGGTCGTCGGCCGCGGCCGGTGAAGTGATGGTCGATGCCATGTCGCCTACCTCAGCGGGTCCCGGCCGCGGCGTACTTGGCGACGGCCTCGATGTTCGTCTTGTCGATGAAGGCCGGTCCGGTCAGGGTGGCCTCGCCACCGCCGATGGTGTCGCCGTTGGTCTTGTTCAGCCAGATCGCGTCCACCGCGAGGTAGCCCTGCAGGTACGGCTGCTGGTCGACGGCGAACTGCACGGTGCCGTCCTGGACCGCCTTGGCCATCTCCTTGCTCATGTCGAAGCTGGCGATCTTGGCCGCCGAGCCGGCGCCCTTGGCCGCGGTGACCGCGGTCAGCGCGATCCCGGCGTTCAGCGCGACGACGTAGTCCGCGTTCTTGTCCTGCTGCAGCTTCGCGGTCAGCGTCGCCTGCGTGCCCGGCTGGTCGGTTCCGTTGACGTTCACGTTCTCGACCGCGCCGAACTTGTCCTTGATGCCCTGGCAGCGTGCCTCCAGGCTGACGTTGCCCTGCTCGTGGATGACGCAGATGACCTTCTTCGCGCCGAGCTCCTTCAGCTTGTCCCCGGTCGCCTGACCGGCGATCCGCTCGTCCTGGCCGAAGTACCCGATCGCGCCGGTGCCCTTCCAGCTGTCGAGCCCGCCGTTCAGCACCGTCACCGGGATCCCGGCCGCGACCGCCTTCTTCAGGTTCGGGATCACGGCGTCCGGCTTGTTCAGGGTGAGCGCGATACCGTCGACCTTGGCGTCGATCGCGGTCTGCACCAGGTTCGCCTGGGCCGCGCCGTCGGGGTCGCTGGAGTACTGCAGCTCGATGTTGTCCTTCTTCGCCGCCGCCTCGGCACCCCGCCGGACGATGTCCCAGAAGGTGTCACCGGGCCCCGAGTGGGTGATCAGTGCGACCTTCATCCGCGGCGTGTCCGCGACACCGCCACCGTTGCCGCTCGAGCCCTGCTCCTCCTGCTTGCCCCCGGAGGAACTGCACGCGGCGAGTGCCGTGACGAGCACGACCGCCGCGCCCGCGGCCACTGCCTTCCTGTGCCACCGAACCATGACTCCAACCAGCCTTTCAGATGTTCCGCGGTCGACCCGCGGAGAGTTGCGTTGGGACCAGCGAGTTTCACACTCTGCTGGCCATCACACCGATACGCCACCCCCGTGGGATCTCAGATAGGCCAACGTCCGGGCCGCGATCGGCAGCGGCACGTCCGGCGGGCAGGGATACATGTCCTGCTCCACGATCGCGAACAGCTCCACGTCGAGGCCCGCGAGCTCCGCCAGCAGCGGCGGGAACTCCGGTACGCCGTGGGGTGGCTCGGCCATCACACCACGCTCGATCGCCTGGTCGAAGCTGAGCCCCTGCCCCTGGATCGCGGCCAGCACCTCGGGATTCACCTGCTTGAGGTGCAGGTAACCGATGCGGTCCGGATACTTGCGGATGAGCGCGAGGTTGTCACCACCGCAGTAGCTGATGTGACCGGTGTCGAGGCAGAGGCCGACGTACTGCGGGTCCGTCTCCTCGAGGAAGCGCTCGACGGTGTCCTGGTTGTCCACGTGACCATCCGCGTGCGGGTGGTACTGCAACCGGACACCGAACTCCTCCGCGACCCGGCGACCGAGCTCGCTCACCTGCTTGCCGTGCGCCGCCTGGGCGGCGTGGTCGAGGCGCTCCTCGGTGATGCTGCCATCCGCGTCACGCCACATCGACGGCATCACGACGAGGTGCTTGGCGCCCATCGCCGCGGCCAGCTCGGCCGTCGGCGCGACATCGCGCCACGTCGTCTCCCAGCCCTCCGGGCGGTGCAGCTGCTCGAACGTCGTCCCGGCCGTCATGGTCAGGCCGCGCTGGTCGAGCTCCGCCTTCAGCTGGGCCTTGTCGGTCGGAAGATAGCCGTACGGCCCCAGCTCGATGCGTGTGTACCCGGCCTCGACGACCTCGTCGAGGAACCGGGTCCACGGCGTCTGCCGCGGGTTGTCGGCGAACCAGACTCCCCACGAGTCCGGCGCCGTACCGACGTTGATCGCGCCCATGTCAGTCGCCTTCGACCGGTGCGAGGTAGCCGTGCTGGGCTTTCTTGCTCTCCTCGTACGCCGCCGCGGCGGCCTGCGTGGATTGCAGCTCTGACACCTCGCTCACCGGCACGTCCCACCACGCCTCGCTGTCCGGAGAACCGATCAGCGGGTCGGTGGTGACGTGGATCGCGATCGGGCCGGTGGCCGCCTTGGCGGTGTGGATCGCCTTCTCCAGCTCGTCGCGGCTGTGTACGTCGAGCACCTCGATTCCGAAGCTGCGGACGTTCGCCGCGAGGTCGACCGGGAGGTAGTCGCCGTCCAGCCGGCCGTCGCCGGTGCGCTTGCGATACGCCGTGCCGAACCGCTGCGAACCCAGTGACTCCGAGAGGGCACCGATCGACGCGAAGCCGTGGTTCTGCACGAGGACCACGATGATCTTGAGGTTCTCCTGGACTGCGGTGGCCAGCTCACTCGACATCATCAGGTACGACCCGTCGCCGACCATGACGAAGACATCGCGCTCCGGCGCACCGAGGCGGACACCCAGACCGCCGGCGATCTCGTAACCCATACAGGAGAAGCCATATTCGACGTGGTATCCCTTCGGGTCCCGGGCCCGCCAGAGTTTGTGCAGGTCGCCCGGCATCGATCCGGCTGCACAAACGACTACATCAGACGGCGCCGACAATTCGTTGACGGCACCGAGAACCTGGCCTTGGGTGAGCAGTCCTTCGGCCAGCTTCCCGGTCACCTCGGCGGAGGGCTTGTAATGTGCCGAGACAATGCCGTCCCAGTTCCTTGAGAGTTCCGTGGCCGTCGCGGTGTACTGGCTGTCCACGGACCAGTCACCGAGCGCGGATCCCAAGGAAACAAGGGCTTCCCGCGCATCCGCGACGAGAGGAAGGCCGGCATGTTTAGCACTGTCGAAGCGCGCCACGTTGATGTTCACGAAGCGCACCGCCGGGTTGGCGAAGGCGGTCCGGGAGGCCGTTGTGAAGTCGCTGTAGCGAGTGCCGATCCCGATCACCAGGTCGGCCTCGCGGGCCAGCGCGTTCGCTGCCGTCGTGCCGGTCGAGCCGACCGCGCCCATCGACTGCGGGTGATCGTAGGTCAGCGATCCCTTACCTGCCTGGGTTTCCGCGACCGGGATGCCGGTCGCTTCCGCGAAGACACGCAGCGCGTCCTCGGCACCGGAGTAGTGCACGCCACCACCGGCGACGATCAGCGGCCGCTGCGCGGACCGTAGGAGATCTACCGCCTTGTCGACAATTGATGCTTCCGGCAACGGGCGCGCGACGTACCAGGTGCGCTCGGCGAAGAGCTCCTCCGGCCAGTCGTAGGCCTCGGCCTGCACGTCCTGCGGGAGTGCCAGCGTCACCGCACCGGTCTCGACCGGGTCGGTGAGCACGCGCATCGCGTTCAGCAATGCCGACGGGAGCTGCTCGGGACGCCACACCCGGTCGAAGTACTTCGAGACCGGGCGGAAGGCGTCGTTCACCGACACGTCCCCGGCGGCGAAGCTCTCCAGCTCCTGCAGCACGGGGGTTGCCACCCGGGTTGCGAACACATCCGAAGGGAGGATCAGGACCGGGAGCCGGTTGATCGTGGCCAGGGCCGCGCCGGTCACCATGTTGGTCGACCCCGGGCCGACGCTTGCCGTGCAGGCGTAGGTCTGCAGCCGGTCGCGGGTGCGGGCGAAGGCGGCTGCCGTGTGCACCATGGCCTGCTCGTTGCGGGACAGGATGTACGGAAGGGCCGTCGGGTCCTCGAGCTCGGCCTGCAACAGTGCCTGGCCGACACCGGCCACGTTCCCGTGCCCGAAGATGCCGAGGGTGCCGGCGATCAGCCGCTGCCGGACTCCGTCGCGCTCCGAGTACTGGACGCTCAGGAATCGCACCAACGCCTGCGCGACCGTGAGACGCACCGTCATGACTCTTCTCCTTCGGCTCCGAGAGGCTGTGCTTGTTCGAAGGGCAGGCGGGGATCGATCTGTTGCGTGGCCCAGAGCTCACGCACCCAGCCGTGCTGCGGGTCGTCGGTGATCAGCCACTCGCGTTCCGTGCCGGGACCGGCCATCACGTTCAGGTAGTACATGTCATAGCCAGGAGGCGCCATCGCGGGACCATGCCAACCATGAGGTACCAGGACCAGATCGCCGTTGCGGACCTCCGCCAGGACGTCGATCGGCCGGTCCGCGGTGCCGTAGACCCGCTGGTAACCGATCGGGTCGTTGCCCTGGACACCTTCCGGGGCCGCGTCGGAGAGCTGCAGCTCGAAGTAGTAGATCTCTTCGAGGACGCTCTCCTTACCAGGCTTGTGCTCGTCGTGCTTGTGCGGCGGGTACGACGACCAGTTCCCTGCCGGGGTGAGAACCTCGCAGGCGATGATCGAGTCGGCCTCGAGAACACCCGGCGTACCGAAGTTGCGGACCTGACGGGACGAGACGCCCGCACCACGCAACTCGGACTCCACCTGCTCGGTGCCGATCCGGCGGAAGGGGTAGTCGTTCGCCGCCTTCGCATGCGGGAAGGCAATGCGGGCACCACCGGCGCTGGTGACGGCGACGGTAGTTCCGCGCGGGACATACGCGAAGTCAGTCGGCCCAGCGAAAACATCGGCCCGGCCACCGAGCGGTACGGTCTCGCCGTCGACGACGACTTCGGCGGATCCGCTGAGCGGGAGCACGAGGTACTCGCAGTCGTTGGTGTCGAACTCGACCGATTGCCCGGGGCGGAGCGTGGCGACGTACAGACCGCTGTACTCCCACTCCTTGTCCCCCGGCGTGACGGCAACATCGAAGCCGTTCCGCGCAGTGCTGCCCGCCCGCTTGAACCACTCTGTCATGCGGGGCCTCCGTGGACGAGGGATGCGGCTTGGTCTACGGCGTAGGCGACGTTGCCGTCGGGTGGGAAGAGGAGTGCTCTGCCGACCACCAGGCCGCGGACCGAGGGGAGGGAGAGTGCTTTGCCCCAGCGTGCGTAGGTTTCTTCGGGGGCGACCGTGGGGTCACCGCCGAGGAGGAGCGTGGGCAGGGTGGTCGCGTCCATCACGCGGTCGAGGTTGTCGACGACCGGGAGCTTGAGCCAGGTGTAGGCACTCGTCGCGCCGAGGCCGGCGGCGATGTGGACGGACTTGATCACCGAGTCGGCGTCGAGGACGTTCGTGACGCGGCCGTCCTTGCGGGTCGACCAGAACGGCTCGACCATCGCCATCAGCTTGTGTTCGGCGAGTTCGGTGACGGCCTTCGCGCTGGCTTCCAGGGTGGCGACCGTGCCGGGGTCGGCGAGGTCGATCCGGGTCAGCATCTTGCCGCCGTCGAGGCGGCGGGACGCGATGTCCGCGGCCGAACCGTAGGCGGTGAAGCGATCGTCGAGTTCGAAGGACGAACCCTGCAGGCCGCCGCGGTTCATCGAACCGATGACGACTTTGCCTTCCAGCGCACCGAGCAGCAGGAGGTCTTCGAGTACGTCAGGGGTTGCCAGTACGCCGTCGACACCGGGACGCTCGAGAGCTGTCACCAGTCGCTCGATCAGGCCGGGGCGACTGCCCATCGCGAACTGGTCGTCGCGGACACCCAGCGCACCGCGGGCCGGGTGGTCCGCCGCGACAATCAGGAGACGACCGTCGGTGCCCACCAGTTCGCGAGTACGGCGGCGCTGCCAGGCCTCGGCAATCCGCTCCGGCTGCCGGACGCGGATCTCGGTCAACTCGTTCAACCGAGCCAAGAGCTCCTCTCGCGCCGGCGGTGTCTCGGACCGTCCAACCGGTTCCACGGCCGGACGCGGCCGTCCACCTTCCGTCGCCGGATGCCAAGAGTCCACCGCAGGCACCACCCGAGCCTCCTCAACCGCAGCCGGTACGGCGACCGCCGGGTCGGCAACGCTCTCCGGAGCTCTCTCCTGGGCTGCAGCGGGCGACGCGACAACCGTCGGATCGTCAGCCGGGTAAGCGACTCCAGGCGCGGCCGCCACCACGCTAGGAGGCGGCGGGTACGCGGGACCGCTGGCCCCGGACGGGCTGGTCGGCACAGCGACAGTCGGGTCGTCGGCACCGGCGTAGGTGGCAGCCGGCACGACAACAGTCGGATCGTTCGCAGCCACGGACATGGTCGGCTCGCCCGCCGTACCACCCGCTTCGTTCATCGGAACCACCGTCGTCGGGTCGTCAGCCCCAGGCACCTGAACCCGCGCCACGATCGTCGGATCGTTCGGCACCCCAGCCCGCCGCCGAGCCCGAGCCGCCTGCACCGACTGCACCGCAGTCGGATCAGTCGCACTCACCCCACCCGCCTGCGCGGGATACCCCTGCCCAGGCATCGAGTCACCCGAGGGGCGCCGCTGCACCACCGTGGGATCCGTCGGGCTCACCCCACCCGCCTGCGCGGAGGGCGCGGATTGCGCGTGCGCGGGCGTCGAGTCACCGGAGGGGCGCTGCTGCACCACGGTCGGGTCCGTCGGGCTCACCCCACCCGCCTGCGCGGGATACGCATGCCCAGGCGTCGAGTCACCCGAGGGGCGCTGCTGGACAGCCGTGGGATCCGTCGCACTCACCCCACCCGCCCGCGCGGAGGGCGCGTGCGCGGGCGGCGCGTCACCGGAGGGGCGCCGCTGCACGACCGTGGGATCCGTCGGGCTCAGCGCGCCCGCCTGCGCGGAGGGCGCGTGCGGGGGCTTCGCGTCGCCGGAGGGGCGCCGGTGGACGACTGTGGGGTCGGTGGGGCTTGCTTCGTCGGGGTGGGGCTGGGGGGCGGGGATGGTGGGGTCCTCCGGGGTGGGTTGGCGGACGGGGATGGGGCGGCGGGGGTCGGTCATGAGGCCCCCTTGGAGAGTCGGGGGGAGGAAGGGGGCCAGGGCTCGGGGCTCGGTGGGGCTGTGTGTGGGTTCATTTGTTCTCACCCATTGTGGTGAGGACTTCGGTGGTGGTGGGCATGGCGGTGGAGCATTCGAGGCGGGAGGCGACGATGGCGCCGGCGGTGTTGGCGAAGCGGATGATCTTTTCCAGGGGCCAACCAGCCAGGAGGCCGTGGCAGAGGGCGCCGCCGAAGCCGTCGCCGGCGCCGAGGCCGTTGACTACCTCGACCGGGTGGGGTGGGACCTCGACGCGTTCGTCGCGGGTGCGGGCGAGGGTGCCCTTGGGGCCCTGTTTGACGACGGCGAGGTCCAGCCCACGGTCCAGCAGGGCCTGGGCAGCCTTGTCGGGATCGGTCTCGCCGACCGCGACCTCGCATTCCTCACGGTTGCCTACGGCAACTGTGCAGTGCTCCAGAGCCCGGCTGACCTGCGCGTGCGCCTCGGTCGGGTCGGCCCAGAACATCGGCCGGTAGTCCAGGTCGAGGACGGTGATCGCCTTGCGGCCCCGCGCTTCCCACGCCGCGAAGTGTGCCGAGCGCGACGGTTCCGCGGACAGGCCGGTGACCGTCGACCAGTAGATCCGGGCGTCCCGGATCGCGTCGAGGTCGAGTTCGGACGGGTTGATGACCAGGTCCGGTGCCTTCGGGAACCGGTAGAAGTACAGCGGGAAGTTGTCCGGCGGGAAGATCTCGCAGAACGTGATCGGCGTCGGCAGGCCCTCCACCGGTGTCACGAAGCGGTCGTCGACGCCGAGGTCACGCAGTGAGCTGTGGATGAAGGTGCCGAACGGGTCGTTCCCGGTCCGGCTGATCACCGCGGACTTCCGCCCGTGCCGAGCCGCCGCGACCGCGACATTGGTGGCACTCCCACCCAGGAACTTCCCGAACGAGGTCACGTCCTCCAGATGCGTGCCGATCTGCAGCGGATAGAGGTCGACCCCAATACGCCCGATCGTCAGTACGTCGTCCGCCATCAATCTCCCCGTCTCACAGCAGCAGCGTCCCAGCTCATCCGACAGCCTCCGCGATCGCCTGCAGGTGCGCGATACTCACTCGTACGTCGACCACCGGGCCCTCGTCGGCCGGCCGGTCCGGCAGGATTGTGTCCTGCTCCAGCACGTACCAGCCGTCGTACCCGGCCTGTTCCAGCGTGCTCACGATCGCGCCGAGGTCGATGTCACCGTGCCCGAGCGGACGGTACATCCCCTCGCTCACCGCGTCCGTGTACGTGACCTCACCGGCCTGCACCTTCGCGGCCCACGCGGCGTCCACGTCCTTCAGATGCGTGTGCTTGATCCGATCCGTGTGAGCCAACGTCAGCGCCACCGGATCCACCCCGCCGATCAGCAAGTGACCGGTGTCCAGCGTGAGCCCGATCGAAGATCCGTCGAGTACCCGCTCAACCTCAGCAGCGTTTTCGACCATGGTCCCGACATGCGGGTGGATCGTCGCCAGCACGCCACTCCGGGCAGCCAGTGCGGACAGCTTGTCCAGGTTGCCCAGCAGCGTGCTCCACCCGGTCTCGTCCAGCACCGGGCGATCGTCGTACCCATCGCTGCCAGTAGCCGCCGCCAGCACCAGCGTCCCCGCACCGGCGGCCACGAACCCCTCGAGCGCAGCAGCGACCTCAGGCGCGGGATCGTGCGCCGGATCATGCAGTACGACGGGAACGAACCCACCGACCGCCCGCAGCCCGAGATCGGCCAGCGTCTTCGCCTTCTCGGCCGGGTCCTCGGGCAGGAACCCGTCCGGCCCGAACTCGGTCGCGGCGAGTCCGACGGCGCGCATCTCGGCCAGGACGGTTTCGGCGTCGTACTGATAGCCCCAGCCGGGAACTTCGCAGACACCCCACGAGATCGGAGCACCCGCGATCCGGGCAGCCAGGTCAGTCATCGAGCACAGTCTCCTCTATCGCAGCAATGGGAAGGTTCAGAGCGTGACAACACGGTTCTCGGCCCGGGACAGCTCACACGCGTCAGCGACCCGGAACGCGGCGAGCGCGTCGCGGACCGTGCACGGCACGTCACGCGTCCCGGCGGCCACTTCGGTGAAGGCGGTCAGCTCGGCCACGTACGCCGGCTGGAAGCGATCCATGAAGGTGAGATGCGGCGGACCGGCCGGGAAGTTCACGCCTGGCTCGGCCGACCGCAGCGCGGTGTGCTCGTCGAGCCCGACCGCGATCGACCCCAGGCTGCCCTGGAGCTCCATCCGCACATCGTGGCCGGCCCCGTTGTAGCGAGTGCCGCTCACCATGGCGAAGGTGCCGTCGTCCAGCGTGAGCAAGGCGGCGGCAGAGTCCACATCGCCGTACTCGCCGAAGAACGCCTCACCGCGGTTCGCGCCGGTCGCGTAGGCGCTGACGATCTCGCGGCCGGTGACATACCGGATGATGTCGAAGTCGTGGACCGTGCAGTCGCGGAAGAAGCCGCCGCTCTGCGGAATGTACTCGCGGTGCGGCGGTACGGCGTCGTTCGTGTTCGCGCGGATGTGGTGCACGAAACCGAGCTCGCCCGACTCCACCGCGGCCCGCGCAGCCTGATACCCGGCGTCGAACCGCCGCTGGAACCCGATGTGCACCGGTACGTCGCCGGCCTCGACCAGCTCGACCACCCGCTGCGTCTCGGCCAGGTCGAGCGCGACCGGCTTCTCACAGAACGTCGGTACGCCGGCCGCGACACCCGCCGCGATCAGCTCCGCGTGCGCACCGGTCGCGGCAGCGATGACAAACCCGTCCAACCCGCTGCCCAGCAGCGAAGCGACATCCGGAGCGAACGCAAGGCCCAGCTCCTTGGCGACCGTCTCGGCCCGGCCGGCATCGGCATCGGCGACGACCACCTGATCCACCGCCGGTAACCCTTGGAGCGTCGACGCGTGGAACGCACCGATCCGCCCGACCCCGACCAGCCCGATCCGCATCCGCCACCCTCTTCCGTCGTCACACACCCTGGCCGGCAGCACCCGCAGCTACCGCGGCCAGCTTTCCCGCCCAGACCAAACGTGTCAATAGTTTGTTAACACATTCGCACGTAGAGACATACATACCTGAGCCATGTAATATCCGGCCCCATGGCGACCCTCCCGATCAGCATCGATCGGACGAGCCCGGTGCCGCTCTACCACCAGCTCGCCGAGCAGCTGACCGCTGCCATCAGCGGCGGCACCCTGCGCCCCGGCGACCCGTTCGAGAACGAGATCGCCATGTCGGACCGCCTCGGCCTGTCCCGGCCGACCGTGCGCCGGGCGATCTCCGAGCTGGTCAACAAGGGCCTGCTGGTCCGCCGCCGCGGAATCGGGACCACGGTGGCGAACCGGATGGTGCACCGCAAGGCCGAGCTGACCAGCCTGTACGACGACCTGGTCCGCGAGGGCCGTACCCCGCGCACCGACGTACTGTCGCTGACCACCGAGGCCCACGACGACCGTGCCGCCGAGATGCTCGGCCTACCCACCGGCACGGCCCTGGTCTCGATCGTCCGCCTCCGCTACGCCGGCGACCAGCCGCTCGCGATCCTGCGCAACTGGTTGCCCCCGGCCCTCAACGACCTGACCGTGGCAGACCTCGAACGTGACGGCCTGTACGCCGTCCTCCGCGCCCGCGGCATTCGTCCCACCGTCGCCCGTCAGCGCATCGGCGCCCGCAACGCGACCGCCGAGGAACGCCGTACCCTGCACATGTCCAAGGCCGAACCGCTGGTCACGATGACCCGCTCGGCCTACGACTCCGACGGCGCACCGGTCGAATACGGCAGCCACTGCTACCGCGCGGATCAGTACTCGGTGGACGTTCTCGTCTCCGAGCGCTAGTCCGGAAGCCGATCGGCGACGCCGGGAATGATGCCCCAGTAGTGCTGGGTGTCGGCCAGGGTCATCGACTTGCCTTTGAGCGGCACCCTCTGGCGAGTCTGGATGAGGACGCCCTGGTCGGCGTAGAAGTCTTCGTCGAACGGGCGGACGCCGAGGGCGGCCGCGTACTCGGCGAGCATCTCCGAGGTGAACTTGTCGCGCACACGGCGGGCCTCGTAGCGATCCGTGTCCTCGAAGGCCTGGACCGTGCCGTTCGCCTCGAAACTCCACCGGCTGCCGTCGTGCGCGGCCGAGATCGTCCTGACGTAGTTGAGGAAATCGGTCTGCAGCGGCCCGAACAGCTCGAACTGCACCGCGCCGTACCTTCCCGGCGTCTCCAGCCCCGTACCCACTGTGTGCGGCGTCGAGTCGATAGCCAGCCCCTGACACTTCAGTTCCTCAGCCAGGTACCCCACCGTGCTCACCGCGTCGGTGCCCTGAAATCCACAGTCGAAGTACGCCGTCCAGCGATCTCCCACCGTGCCGACGAGCAGCTCGCGCGGCCGCACGCCACCTGTCAGTGGTGGCAGCCGCCCGAGCATCTCCGCCAGACTCCCGCCGACCGGTTCCGCCTTCGCGCGGCCGTGCAGCTGTTGCCGCCACACGCCGAGCCCCGCGGCCGCCACGTCGAGCGGCACCTCGAGAAACCCGAACCGCGAGGTGGTCGGCGCGAACCGGTCGGACAGGAGGGTGATCACTCCAGCATTCTCCTTGCTGCCATCAGGGAACCGTGTAGAGGTGCACCTTGGCGGTCGGATCGTTCGCGATGATCCGCTGCTTGTGCCCCGGCGCCCGGGTGGGCGGCGGTACGTCGTACTCCGCGTAGTGCCGTCGGCCGTTCAGAGTGTATTGGAGGTCAGGCCGATTGACGCCGACCCTATCGCCGTTGATGTTCACCTGCTGCTGATTGACACGCATGTCGGTGGCACCGCGCGCCCGGAGCGCCCGGATGTCGTTCTGCAGCTGGGCATTCTGGGTCGGACTGTTCCCGATCGGGCGGTTCAGTGACTTGGCCGCCGGCGCGATCGGGCTGACTGCCTTGTCCCGAGCGGTGCGTGGCGCCACTCTGCCGGTTGCCTGCCGGGCGACCGCGGCGACCTTGCCCGCTGTCTTCCCGCCGGCGGTCTTGATCGCACCGGTGGCGGCCTTCGCCGCGCCCGATACGGCTTGGCCGGCCGCGGAGTTGGCGATCGACGTACCGGCCTTGCTGGCGGCCGCGGTCACCGCCTTGCCCGCGGTCGTGTTGGCGAGCGCTCTGGCCCCGGCTCCGACGCCTGCGCCGATTCCCGCGGTCAGACCACCGACCGCGGCCCCGACACCGACTTCGGTGGCCAGGCCGCCCCAGGAGAAGTCCTTCTTCCCCTCGGCGACATCGACCCCGTACCCGGCCGCCGCACCGGCCGCGCCGGCCGCCACACCAGCCATGACCAGGCATCCGACACCGGTCGCACAGACAGCGCCGATGGCGATGCCGACACCGATGCCTACGGCAATGTTGGTGATCAGTCCCTTGTGCTCGTCGACCCAGTCGACCGCCTTGCTGACACCGCTCTTCACGGCGTTCCAGGCACCC
Organism: Kribbella sp. NPDC056345; assembly: GCF_042262745.1. Taxonomy (NCBI): domain Bacteria; kingdom Bacillati; phylum Actinomycetota; class Actinomycetes; order Propionibacteriales; family Kribbellaceae; genus Kribbella; species Kribbella sp. NPDC056345. The sequence continues at coordinate 980,344 of NZ_JBHJQQ010000001.1, forward strand.
GACAGACTCCACAGGCCGGTCGGGTCGACGTACGTGATCGGGTTGTTCTCGGCGTACGAGTACGGGTTCGCCGCCTGGGCGGACGATCCGTCGGTCGCCGGGTCGGTGGACAGGAACCTGCCCAGGGTCGCGTCGAAGTACCGCTCACCGAGCGCGTTCAGCCCGGTGGTCGGATCCTTGATCTTGTTCAGCCAGCCGTGCTCGGATGGTAATGGTGGCAGCAGGTTGCGGATCTCGCCGTACGGCGAGTAGTAGGTCCGCGCCGCGATACTGGTGCCGTCGGCAACCGAAATCTGCGCCGACCCCTGCTGGTCGTTCAGCTGCCAGACCACGTTGCCCAGGGTCTGGCGGACCGCGATCGACACCCCCGCCTGGTCGTAGAACCGGCTGGACACCTTGAGGACACCGGCGACGATCGTGAGCTCCTGGCCGTCGATGTACAGCGTCGCGGTCACTCCGAGCGGATCGACCCGGGCCATCCGGGTCCCGTCCGGCAGATAGACGAACTGCGTCTGGCTGACCAGCGTGCTGGTCTCGGACTCGAGCCGCTGCTGGGCGTCCCACTCGAGCTTGGTCGGGACCAGTCCACCGAGCAGGCCGGGCCGCTCGATCATCGCGCCGTTCGCGTCGTACTTGAACCCGGCCGCGCCCGCCTTCGTCACCGCGTGCGGGTGCGCCGGATCGCCGTACGTGTACTTCTTCGTCACGCCCAGCGTCGTCTCCGACAGCAGGTTGCCGTCCGGCGAATAGGTCCAGGACTGGTTGTAGCCGGCCGGTCCGTCGTGGACGGTGTCCGACGAGCCGTCCGAACAGTCGGTCTGGTACGTGGTCCAGCTGTGGCTCAGCCGGTTGAGGCCGTCGTAGTCGAAGCAGGTGGCGACCGACTTCGGACCCGTGACGTCGGTGATCTGCTGAATGTTCCCGTCCGGATCCCAGGTGTAGCTGTCGTCCTGGGCAGCCTTGTCGTCGTCGATCAGGGTCTGGATCCGGGACAGTCGCTGGGTCTGTGGCTCATAGGCGTAGGCCCGCCGCAGCGAGTGATGCGCGTTCGCGTACTCGCGGCCGGCCAGCTTGCCGTCCGCCGCGTAGCCGGTCGACGTGACATACGGGTCCGTATGTGTGGAACCGGTCAGCGGATCCGTGAGCTCACCGGACAGCGTCGTCGGATTCCCCAGATTGTCGTACCCGGTGGTGATCGTCTCCTTCGGGTTGCCGAGCGCCGGCTCCTGGTACGTCGTGGTGACCTTGTTGTCGGCCTCGTCGTACCCGTAGTTCACCGTGTACGACGAGCCGTTCAGCAGGCCGCCCACACCCTGCGGGAACGTCCACTTGCGACCGGTGATCCGGCCGCGGGCGTCGTACCCGGTGGCGGCCCGGCTGAACGCCTTGCCCTTCCAGTACGTCGTCTGCGCGGTGCCACGGCCGATGCCGTTCGGGATGTCGGTCGAGTCGTACGTCCAGGCGGCGATCTTCTCGCCGGTCCCGGCCGGACCGGCGTACCGGGCGGTCGGCCGATCCAGAGCGTCGTACTGCGTGGACAGAGTCGGGCCCGGCCGTCCGGACGCCAGGGTCTTCGCGTCCCAGGTCGCGAGGACGTTCCCCTCGTCGTCGTACTCGGTACGGCTCCGGCCGGAGTCGGCGTCCACGGTCTCGGTCCTGCGCGCGAGCAGGTCGTAGCTGAACGTCGACTTGTGACCGCCCGGATCCGTCGTACTGGCGAGCTGACCAGACGGGTAGTACGTGTACGTCGTCGCCGCGATCGACGACCCGGTCCCGTCCTCGGTCTTCACCTGGCGACCGCGGACGTCGATCCAGGACGTCTTCACGACGCCGCCTTCGGGAGGTGTGGTCCGCACATGATCGCCGAAGTACGCGGTGGACGTGCTCCACAACTCCTTGCCCTGGGCAAAGTGTGCGGCCTTGGTATTACGCCCGAGGGCGTCATAGCTGTGCCGCGTCTCGATCACCTGATCACCCGGCACTGCTCGGAGCGAACTCCCCGCAGCACCGTCGACGACGACCGGAAGCGACTCCGCGGCAACATGGCCGGTGTCGTCGTAGCGGGTGTCGGTGACGATCGTCTTCGGCTTCTCGCCGGTCGACGCCGGCGAGACCTCTTGGGTCTGGCGTTCGCGGCCGGTCGAGTCGAGGAAGGACCACGACGTCACGTAGGTCGTCCCGGACTGCAGCTCCTTGGTGGTCACCAACGGAGGCTGTTTGTGGTCCGGGTCGAGCTGGTAGCTGAACACCTTCGCCGCGGGAGCGTCCGCGGCCTGACCGGGCAGCCGGACTGTCGCCAGACGGCCGAGCGGGTCATAGGTCTGGGACGTGATCTGGTTGTTGGCGTCCTTGACCGTCGACGGCTGCTGGCGATCGGGGTCCATCGTCGTGACCTCGGCCTGACCGAGGGCGTTGGTCTCGGTCACGGTGACCGGCCGGCCGGTCGCCGGGCTGTAGGCGGTCTTGTTCGTGTGACCGTTGGCGTCGGTTTCGGTGATGCCACGGCCGTAGGCGTCGAAGGTGGCTGAGGTCGTGGTGGTCTTGGTGATGTCGTTCGGACCGCTGGCGGTCACCGCCGAGACGGTCTTGGTGACGTCACCCTTGCTGACCGGGCCACCGACCGTCGCGGAACCGTCGTAGTACTGATCCTTGGCCGAGATCAGGCTCTTCGGTGCGGCACAGGTGCCTTCGTAGGTGCGAATCCGGTACGGGAACGCGAGCATCCAGTCCTGGATCGTGGCGTCGTCGCGCGCATAGCTCGTGCGCGTACAGCGGACATCGTCACCGGCGGTGTCCAGGACCTCGGTCGCCTGGCCGTACTCGTCGTACGTCGTGGTCAGCTTCGTGGTCCGGGTGCTGCGCGTTCCGCCTGACTCGGGGACGACGGTCTCCCGTTTCACCGATTCGCTCTCGACGACCAGGTGCGCATCGTCGTCTGCATCGGTCTCGCCCGGCTTGATCGGGGTCGTGTGCGCCGAGATGTAGGTGTGCAGCGAACCACCGAGCTCGTACGACGGGTTGCCGTCGGCGTCCAGCGCGAACTGCTGGGTCTCCCGTTCCTTCCCGCGCAACCAGGGCACGTCCTTGACCGAACCGCCGGTCGAGTCGACCACGTCGACGGACTTCTTACCGCCGTTCGCGAGCCGGTCCCCGTCCATCCCCTGGAAGAACAGGTTCCTGGTGAGCTCGAGCGGCTTACCCGCCTGGGACAGCTTGGCCACGTCGACCGAGCCGTACCCGCGCCAGTCGCTCCACGTCTTCCGCTTGGTCGGTGTGACGTCGTCATCGTCGTAGTGCCAGGACGGCTTGCCGCGGTAGCGGTACTCGTTCACCTGCTGTGGCGCGCCGCCGGCCTGGTCGACGACAGTGACCTTGCTGACCAGATACCGGTGCCACCAGCCGAAGCCGGAGCTGTCGCCGTTCGAACGCCAGCCCGGGAAGCAGGTCTGGGCGTTGGTGTCGGCCTTACCCTCGGGGAAGTTGTCGATCGTGCACCCGTCCGGCTGACCGTAGCCGACCTCGACCCGGCGGCCGAGCTCGTCGGTGACCGTGGTGACCCGCAACTTCTCGAGCTTCGGTACGCCGCTCCCGGGGGCGGCGTCGACCCGGTTCGGTGACTCGCGACCCGCGATCACGACCGGGGGCAGCTTCTCCGTACCGGAACCGCCGAGGCCGACCTGCTGGAACTTCTCCAGCCACAACGACGCGCTGGTCCCATCGGACGGCTTCGGGAACGAGTACGTAAAGTCCACCCGATCGACGTCGACGAAGTCGGTGCCGTCATTGCGCTGAGATGTGACCGAACGCAGCAGCTGGTTGGTGAAGAAGCTCGGTGACTTCTGCTCGTCGCCGGTACAGCTGCCGGTGCACACCTGGTCCATCGGTACGTCGGGATACGAGGACGCGTGGTCCTTGTCGAACGCGGGACACGTGCCGGACCCACCGTTTGCCTCGATACACCGCAGTTCGGTCGTGAAGTGCAGTCGCGCGGGCGCCGTCGTACCCTCTTCGCCGGAGCGCTGGGAGTAGACGATGTCGCGGACGTGGCCGCCGCGGATGTAGTCGGTCGACTTGCCGGACTCGCCGTTGCGGGCGTACCTGTTCTTCTCGGTCTCGTAGAAGTACGTCGTACTGTTGCCGTGGGCATCGACTACGCCATCGAGGTTCCAGCGCCAGGCCTGGGTGCACCAGGAGTCCTCCACGCTGCTCTTGTGACACGGTTCGCCGTCGTCGTCGCCGAAGACGGGCGCCGTGAAGACGGAGTTGGTCGCCGTACCGGTGGTCGCCTGCTTGCCGCGGCCGAAGGTGAAGGTCATCCCCTGCGGCGTCTGGACGACCCAGTACTCGCCGTCGTTGTCGCCGTTGTCGGCGTCCTTCTTGCGTTCCACTCGCCAGCCCGGATCCTGTTTGGCGCGCCAGACATCGCCGCCGGCGGCCTTGTCCTTGACCAGCTCGGAAGAGGTGCCTTCGAGGGACAGCATCAGCTGGTCACCGGCCCAGCACAGGTCACCGGTGTCACCGCCGTCGTCGGAGCAGCCGTTGTACCGGCGCTCGAGGTACGGCGTGTCGAGGTTCCAGCCGAGGCCCGCCCATGAGGGCTGGGCGTTCTCGGACGCGGTCATACCGTCGACGGACTGCGACGAGTAGGACAGGTCCAGATCCGGCGCCTTGCCGGAGAGCGCGGCGACCTTCGGGATCGGGTAACTCCAGTTGAAATCACCCGACTGCAGGCCGACGGACCACTTGCTCGACGACGAGAGCTTGGTCGCCGTGTACGAGCCGGCTTCGCCGTTCGGTGCCGCTGCGACGACGTACACCAGACCCTGCTGGGCGGCGGGCAACGTCGCGGTGAGCTTGTGGTTGACGAGGTCGAGCTTGCTCGGCACCGGCCGGCTGGTTGCGCACGCGGCCGCTGCCGGAGTCTTCAGAGCGCAAGCGGGCTTGGCGATCAGTCGCAGCCGGGACTCGAAGTTGCCGCCGTAGGCGCCGGCGAAACCGCTGATGTCGACGCTGACGCCGACCGGCGCGGAACGGCGGCTGCCGTCGGCGCGGGTGAGCTTCAGCGCGAGGCCGTGACCACCGAGCTTCTCGGCGACCTTGTGGTCGTAGGTCGCGACGGTCACCTGCTCCGGACCACCGGTGACCGGTTGCAAGGAAACGGCCCCAGCGCTACGGGAGCGGCTGGAGCCGGTGAGTTCGACGGTTGCGGTGCCGGCGGTGGGCCACACGACTTTCGTCGGGGTCGCCTGCGGCCGGGCGGTGCCGGCGGTGGACGGATCGAGTTGGGTCGGCACTGTCCGGTCCGATACGGAGATGACCGAATTCTCGGCGGACACCGGATCCGGCTTCTTCTTCGGACCGGCCGCGGCGGCCGGTGGTCCTTGCAGAACAGCGGCCGCGACAACGAGCGCCAGAACAGCCGCAGTGATGGATTTCGGGCGGGACGAATCCATGCCTCACTCCCCCAGAGAGTTGCGTCGTGTCGGGCGTAACACGACGCGATCAAACTTCTCTGAGGGTTCGGCCTTCTGTCAAGATGTTTGCTGAGGCTCGAATCTCTAGGCCTGGTTGGCCAACAAGGTCCGGACCAGACGCAGGCCGACCGAGAGGTGGGCGAGTTCGGGGCCCTCGGTGTCGACGATCTCTTCGAGCATGGTGGCTGCGCGGGACAGTGCCGTGGCGTTCTGGTCCTGCCAGGCGATGACCCTGGTTTCGGGGTCGGCGTTGGCGTCCGTGGTGGCCAGGACCTGGCGGGTGAGGCGGGCGTGGACGGCATGCAGGTCGTCGCGGAGGGCGGCCCGGGCCATCGTCTGCCAGCGGTCGGTCCGCGGGAGGCCGATGATGCGCTCGAGGAAGAGGCCCAGCTGGAGCCGTTCGTTCAACGCGAAGTGAACCTTGGCGACCTCGAAGATGTCGAGGTCGTCGGCCGAAGCGGTCTCGACGATGCCCAGACCCGCGTACGCCGGGGGCAGGATCGCGATGCTGGTCGCGACCTCGACGGGCACGGCCTTCTCGACCAGCGTCTCGCGACGGTGCTCGAACAACGCCAGCTCGCGCCCGCGCAGCAGCTCCGGCAGCGCCGTGGTGAGCTTGGCGATACCGGGACCGAAGGTGTCGATCAGGTCCTGGATGTCGACCGGCGGCCGGCGGTTGCTGACCAGCCAGCGGGTCGCGCGCTCGACGAGCGTGCGGGTCTCCAGCCGCATGTGCGTCTGGGTGGCCGCGTCGACCACGTTGTCCAGCTCGGCATTCGCCGACAACAGGTCCGGCTGCGCGAAGATCCGGGACGCGGCCAGGTTCGCCCGTACGACGTCCTCGACCGAACCACCGGTCTCCAGCGAGAGCCGGTGGAACGCGGTGATGCCCGACGTGTTCACGAACTCGTTCACCACCTGCGTGGTGATGATCTCGCGGCGCAGCTGGTGGGACTGGATCTGGTCGGCGAACCGGTCCTGGATCGCCTTCGGGAAGTACGACGCGAGTTTGTGCTTGAGGAACGCGTCGTCGGGCAGCGTGGTCTTCAGCAGCTCGGCTTCGAGCACGATCTTGGTGTAGGCAATCAGCACCGACAGCTCCGGCGAGGTCAGCCCACGCCCGTCGGCCTTGCGGCGCTTGAACTCCGCGACACTCGGCAGGAACTCGAGTTCGCGGTCCAGCAGCTTCTGCTTCTCCAGCCGCCGTACCCAGTCCTGGTGCACGTGCATCAACGCCGGGGCCTGCGCGGTCGCGTTCGCCAGGGCGATGTTCTGCCGGTAGTTCGACTTCAGCACCAGCCCGCCGACCTCGTCCGTCATCGACGCGATGATGTCGTTGCGCTGCTTCTCGGTCAGATCGCCGTCGGCGACCACCGTGTCGAGCAGGATCTTGATGTTGACCTCGTGGTCGGAGGTGTCCACCCCGGCCACGTTGTCGATGAAATCGGTGTTGATCCGCCCACCGGCCGCGGCGTACTCGATCCGGCCGAGCTGGGTGAAGCCCAGGTTCCCGCCCTCACCGACCGCCTTGGCCCGCAGCTCCGAACCGTTGATCCGGATCGAGTCGTTGGCCTTGTCGCCGACATCGCCGTGCGACTCGGCGGCCGCCTTCACGTAGGTGCCGATCCCGCCGTTCCAGAACAGGTCGACCGGAGCCTTCAGGATCGCGTTCATCAGCTCGGCCGGGGTCAGCCGGGCCGGTGAACCCGCGATCCCGAGCGCGTGGCAGATCTCGACCGAGACCGGGATCGCCTTCTCGGTCCGCGGGTAGACACCGCCGCCTTCGGAGATCAGCGCCGGGTCGTAGTCGGCCCACGACGAGCGCGGCAGCTCGAACAACCGGCGCCGCTCCGCGAACGACTTCGCCGCATCGGGCGTCGGATCCAGGAAGATGTGCCGGTGGTCGAAGGCCGCGACCAGCTGGATGTGCTCCGACAACAGCATCCCGTTACCGAACACGTCACCGGACATGTCGCCGACACCGACCACGGTGAACGGCTCGTTCTGGCAGTCGTGGCCCATCTCGCGGAAGTGCCGCTTGACCGACTCCCACGCACCGCGCGCGGTGATCCCCATCGCCTTGTGGTCGTAACCCACCGAACCACCCGACGCGAACGCGTCGCCCAGCCAGAAGCCGTACTCCTTCGCCACACCGTTCGCGATGTCGGAGAACGTCGCCGTACCTTTGTCCGCGGCAACGACCAGGTACGCGTCGTCGTGGTCGTACCGCACCACGTCCCGCGGCGGAACGATGTCACCGGCAACAATATTGTCGGTGATGTCCAGCAACCCGGAGATGAACGTCTTGTACGACGCGATCCCCTCCGCCAGCCACGCATCGCGATCCACCGAGGGATCCGGCAGCTGCTTGGCGTAGAACCCGCCCTTCGCGCCGACCGGCACGATCACCGAGTTCTTCACCATCTGCGCCTTGACCAGCCCCAGCACCTCGGTGCGGAAGTCCTCCCGCCGGTCCGACCAGCGCAGCCCACCACGCGCAACCGCGCCGAACCGCAGGTGCACACCCTCGACCTGCGGTGAGTACACGAAGATCTCGTACGCCGGCCGCGGCTGCGGCAGCTCGGGAATCGCCTTCGGCTCGAGCTTCAGCGAGATGTACGTCCGCGGCTGTCCGTCGGCGCCCGGCTGGAAGTAGTTGGTCCGCAGCGTCGCCTTCATCACCGTCAGGTACGACCGCAGGATCCGGTCCTCGTCCAGCGACTGCACGGTGTCCAGCGCCGCAAGGATCTCCTTCTCCAGCAGATCGCACTGCGCGACCCGCTCCGGGTCGTCGGCGTCTCCGCGGGTCGGGTCGAAGCTGGTCTCGAACAGCTGGACCAGCAGCCCGGCCACGTCCACGTGGGCGAGGAAGGTGTTCTCGATGTAGTCCTGGCTGAACGGCGTACCACCCTGGCGGATGTAGCGCTGGTACGCGCGCAGGATCGACACCTGCCGCCAGCTCAGGCCACCACGCAGTACAAGTGCGTTGAGCTTGTCGGACTCGGCCCGGCCCTGCCAGACGGCCTGGAAGGTGTCGGAGAAGAGCTGCCGGAGCTCCTCACGCTCCTCGGTCTTCGGCGGTGCCTTGAGCCCGAAGTCGTAGATGTAGACCATGCCGTCGTCGCGGCGGATCTCGTACGGGCGTTCGTCGATCACCTCGACGCCCATGTGGGTCAGTAGCGGCAGCACCTGGGACAGCGACAGCGCGGAGCCGGTCCGGAACACCTTGAACCGGCGCTCCCCCGCCCATTCCTCGTCGATCGGGCTGTACAGCGACATGGCCAGTCCGTTGTCGGACGGCAGCCCCTCCAGCACGGCGACGTCGTTCACCGCGACGCGGGCGTCGAAGTCCTCCTTGTACGCCTCCGGGAACGCATCGGCGTACCGGCGGGCCAGCTGGGTGACCGCTCCGTCGCCGCCCTTGGCGTGCAGGGCCGCGGTGAAGTCGTCCTCCCAGGCCCGGGTGGCCTCGATGATGCGCTGCTCGAGCAGCTCCTGGTCGTAGTCGCCGACCGTCGTCCCGTGCGCCATCCGGACGACGAAGTGGACACGTGCGAGCACGGACTCCGTCACGTACGCCGCGTAGGTGACCGACTCGGCACCGATGGCGTCCTTGAGGATCTGCTGCATCTTCAGCCGGACCGCAGTCGTGTAGCGGTCACGCGGCAGGTACACCAGGCAGGACAGGTAGCGGTTGTAGACGTCCCGCCGTACGAACAGCTTGACCGCGCGGCGCTCCTGCAGGTGCAGCACCGACTGCACGATCGGCAGTAGGTCCTCGACCGGTGCCTGCAGCAGCTCGTCACGCGGGTAGGTCTCGAGTACGTCGAGCAGTCCTTTGCCACTGTGGCTGTTCGGGTCGAAGCCGGTCAGCCGGAACAGCTCCAGCGCCTTGCGCCGCAGCACCGGCACCTGCATGACGCTCTCGGTGTATGCCGTCGACGAGAGCAGACCGATGAAACGGCACTCGCGGACCGGGTCGCCGTTCTCGTCGAACTGCTTGATCCCGACATAGTCCAGGTACGTCGAGCGGTGCACGGTGGACCGCGAGTTCGCCTTGGTCAGGATCATCAGCTTGCGCTCACGGGCCTTGGCGCTCACCTCGGGCGGGAGCTTGCCGGTGCCCGGCTTCGGGTCCGGCCGCAGGATGCCCAGGCCGGTCCCCGGACGGCCACGCAGGATGCCCTGGTCGCCATCCATGGTGAAGTCGTACTCGCGGTAGCCGAGGAAGGTGAAGTGCTCGTCGGCGAGCCACTCCAGCAGCTCCTTGGCCTCCTCCACCTCGTTCGCGCTGACGGGCAGGGTGGCCGGGTCCAGCGAGGCGGCGATGCTGGTCGCCTTCTCGTGCATCTTCGGCCAGTCCTCGACCGCTTCGCGGACGTCGTGCAGCGCCTGCTGCAGCGCCTCCTCCAGGGCCCGGTGCTGGGCCACGTCGGCGATCCGCTCGATCTCCAGGTGCATCCAGCTCTCGCGGACCAGGTCGTGCGCGTCCGAGGCGGCGGTGTCGTCCAGCACCTCCTCCAGGGTGCCGGTGACGTCGCGGCGGACCACGAACTGCGGGTGGATCAGCAGCTGGATCTCGAGGTCGCGGGCGGTGATCACCATCGAGGCACTGTCGACCAGGAACGGCATGTCGTCGATGACGATCTCCACGACGGTCCGCCCGTTGGCGGTCCAGCCGTGCTCTTCCAGGGTCGGGGTGAAGACGTGCACCTTCGCCGTGCCCTGCGGGCGGGAGACCGCGCTCTTGTAGTGGTGCCGGGCCGCCCCCAGGCAGTCGGCCGGCTGGCGCTCGGCCACGTCCTCGGCAGCGACGTGCCGGTAGTAACGCTCGAGGAAGGTCTTCAGCTTGCCGGGATCAGCCGACTTGTCGTGACCGTGTGTCCCCGCCGCCACCGCCTTGGCGAGTACATCCGCCTTCTGGACGTCCAGCTTGCTCTGCATTCCCCACCGTCTCCACGTGACCAAATTCGGTGCCGCCGGCACCGGCCGCACGCCTTTGTGCGGTCACTCAGAGATTAGTCCACCTTGGTCACTGGTGTGATGTCGGGACGGCCCTGTCCGGGCACTGGTCAGTAACCCTTAACAGTCTTGTCGAGACGCAGTGCCAGCGCCGGACAGGCCAGGACTGCACGGCGTGCATCCGGTACCTCACCAGCGGTGATTTCGCGGCCTTTCAGGACCGGAAAGCCCCACTCGTCGAGACCTACGTCACCACCCAGCAGCGTCGCGCACAGTCCGTGCCCGTCGCACCGGGTCCAGTCGATTTCCAGCCTAGCCATGGGTGACCTCCAGAACGCCTAGCACCGGGCGGCCGCACCCGCCGGCCAGGTGTTGTCGTACGTCGTCGTCGAATGTCTCGAGGGCCGAGGCGAGGAACCGGGCAGCGCCGTCCGGGTGGGCGCACGCACCCCGGCCCGGAACCAGGCCCAGGTGCCGCTGAGCGTCGTACCAGCCGGAGGCGTCGCCGCGGACTATGCGGTCGAAGTCGTCGACCAGTCCGGCGAGGCCGAAGACGCAGGGGCCGCACTGGCCGGCTGACTGACTCGCCAGCCACTGGGCGACCCGGTGGACCTCACCGAGCGGGCAGGTCTCCGTCCCGAGTGCCACGACGATGCCCGTGCCTTGCAGCGTGACGCCGGTCGTCTGAGGCACCCAGCGGCCGTGGTACCCACCGAGCAGCACCGGACCGGGGTCAGCGCCGGTGTATTGCAGCACTGTCTCCAGCGGTACGCCGGTCGGCGTCTCGATCACGCCTGGTCGTCGTACCGCGCCGGCGACGGTCAGCAGCTGGGTGCCCGGCTCGCTACTCAGTCCGGTGCTGCTGTAGCTGCGCGAACCAAGTCGGGCGAGTACGGCGAGCTGGGCGAACGTCTCGACGTTCGAAAGGAAGGTGGGGCGCCGGTGGTAGCCCTGCTGGGTGGGCAGCACCTTCCGCCCGGGCGGTACCGCAGGTCCACCTTCGAGAGCACTCAGCACTGCCCGCGCCTCTCCGGCCACGAACCGTCCGGGCGTTTCGGTCACCTCGATGGCCAATCGGTCGTCGCGTTCGAGGATCGCCTCCCGGACGGACAGCGCCGCTTCGGCGTCGTGGACGGCGATCAGCACGTGCGGTGCGCCCAGTGCATGGGCCAGACCGGTGGCGCCGTCCAGAACCAGATGCGGTGCGAGGGTGAGCAACAGCCGGTCCTTGCGACTGACGGGCTCGCTCTCGGAGCCGTTGACGACCACTGCCTCGATCCCACGCTCCGGAAGGCCGGCCAGCTTGCGGGCGACTGGGAAAGCCGCACCGCCGCGTCCTTTGAGACCGACTGCTTCACACAGCTCGGCGTACGCCGAGCGGGTGAGCTGGGGCTGCGCACCGTGGGTCCACAGATGCGCCTGGCGGTCCAGCCGACCACGGTCGAGTCCGGCGAGGAGACGGGCGTCTCCGATCACACTGGCTCTGCTCACGTTATTAGGCAGCAAGGTCGTCATCGGGTCCTCACGAGGTTGGGTGGCGCATAGGTGTGCGCGCGGTAGAAGCCGGCTCCGACCACGGCGACCATGCAGCCGAGGGTGATGCCGAGCATCCACGGCGTACTGCGGTCGGTTCCGGACAGGAGCGCGTGCCCGATGGACAGGGCCCAGCCGACTGAGGCGGCGATGTGGATCGTGCGCCAGTACTTACTGAAGGCTGGATACTGCGCCAGCCGACCACGGGCCGCTCCAGCGACCGCGGCCAAAACCAGCCCGTAGAGGGCGAGTGTGCCGATCGCCATGGCAAACGGGCGGTAGCCGGAGCCGAAGGGCCAGATCAGAACGGTCGGACTGATCGCCACGTTGCTGTCGGCGATCACTGCGAACACGTGGGCGCCGAGGAGCACCAGTCCGGTGACGGCCGCGGAGCGGTGCACGTACTGGAGCCAGAAACGGCGCTCCGGGTGCCGGTTGGCCGAGGTGATGATCCCGAGAGCCGCTGCCAGCGTGAACATGATCATGGCGACCACACCGGCCGCGCGGGCGACGTACCAGAGTGTCATCAGGCGGCCTGCGTCGATGCGGGCCAGCCGGCAACTTCGGTGACCTCACCATCGTTGGCGACCATCCGAGCCGGGTGTCCGGCCAGGGTCAGTCGCCCGACAGCCGCCTCGCCGGTGGCGATGAGCGCCGTACTGAAGGTGTTCGCCCGGACGGCGGTCGGCGCCCAGACCGATGCGGTTCGCCAGGGACCGTCAGCCGGCCGTCCGGTCCGCGGGTCGATGATGTGGTGCCCGTTCTCCCAGCAGCGTGAGGTGCGGGTTGAGGTGGTCAGGCCGCCATGGGCGAGCGTGACGAGTACGCCAGGGTCACCCGCCCGCTCAGCCACGGTGATGACCCACGGCTCGGCCGGCTCTCCGGCTGCACACAGGTCGCCACCGATCTCGACCAGCACTGCGCAGCCATAGCGCTTGCTCAGCACCAGTGCGGCACGGTCGGCGGTCCAGGCCTTGGCTGTCGCACCCAGGTCGAGTGCGGCACCTTCTGGTACGCCGAGCAGCGCGAGCTTGCGGTTGAGCTGCACGTGCTGCCAGCCAGGGACAGCCGCTGACAGCGGGGCCGGTGCGGCGAGGCGACGCCGTACGGTCTCGATGTCGTTGTCGTAGCCGGCGGCGATCACCGCGGCACCAACGGTCGGGTCCACTGCGCCACCACTGATCGAGGCGGCCATCAGGCTCACATCGACCAGGTCGACCAGCAGCCGGGAGACGGGGACCATCGCACCGCCACGCTGATTGACGATCGACAGCTCAGAGTCCGGACGGAAGCGGCTGGCGGCCTTGTCGACGCGATCCATCAGCGCCTTCAGCTCACCGCAGGCCGCGCCAAGTACGGCGGGGTCGTCGACGGTCAGGCGGACCGTGCAGCTCCAGGCGGTCCAGGTCCGGGAGGCGCTCATGATCCGTTGCTCCCGCCCTGCGGAGTGGAGTCGGTGGGGGCGGTGCCCAGACCGCTACCGCTCGAGGTGCTCCCGGTCGAGTCGCTGGACGTCGACGTACCGGAGTCGGTCGAGCTGGTGGCGGGGGTGGCGTGCCGGGCGGAGACGACGGCGACGGACAGACCTGCCGTGCCGATGCCGAGTACGGCGGTGGCCGCCGCGGCCACGGAGGCCCGCCGCAACCAGCGCCGCCGCCGGTCGGAGAAATCGTCGAACGCTGCTGTGGTGACCATGACCGACAGCCTCGTCGCGCGCGCCTCAGCCGCACTCCAAGAGACCCTCAAGCGAGCGTCAAGTTCTGCTGAGAACTACCTGAGCACGGCTCTCAGGTCAGCAGTGGCCGCGAACCTCGGGCGGGCACTCGGAGGACTCGTGCTTGCGGATGGCGTCGACGACCTCGGCCGACGCCTCGCCCAGTGCGGTCAGCCGCTCCGGACCGAACACGTCGACGAAGAACTTCCGGATCCGGGCCGCGTGCTCCGGAGCACAGGCCTCGATCGCCGCCCGGCCCTCGTCGGTGATCGCAACCTCCGGATACCGCGCGTCACACGACTCACGCCGTACCAGCCCGCGCTTCTCCATCCGGGTCAGGTGGTGCGACATCCGGCTCTTCTCCCATTGCGTCGCCTGCCCGAGCTCGAACGCGCGCATCCGCCCGGTCTCCGCCTCGGACAGGTTCACCAGGATCTCGAAGTCGGACCCGGACAGGCCGAACTCGCGCTGGAGGTGCCGCTCCATGTGCGTCTCGAGCGTTTTGCGCATCAGCAGATAGCTGCGCCATGCCTTCTGCTCGTCGTCGTCGAGCCACGGTCCTTTACCCACATCCACCATCCTACCCGACCCGGTTGACACATCAACCTAACGCGCTACGATGGTCTTGGAGTTGACACATCAACCTACCTCTCACAAGGAGCAGGAATATGACCGAGCGCAAACTGATCGCCGTCGTCGGAGCCACCGGCAGCCAGGGCGGCGGACTGGTCCGCGCCATCCTCGACGACGCCTCCGGGGCGTACGCCGTCCGCGCACTGACCCGCAGCGCGCAGTCCCCGTCGGCCCAGGCACTCGCCGCCCAGGGCGCCGAGGTGGTCGAGGCCGACCTCGACGACGAGGCAAGCCTGCGGGCCGCCTTCGACGGCGTGTACGGCGCCTTCGTCGTCACGAACTACTGGGTCCAGCGCACCCCCGCCGAAGAGGCCGCCCGCACCCGCGCCGAGATGGAGCTGGACCAGGCCGGCAACGCCGCCCGCGCCGCCAAGGCCGCCGGCGTCAAGCACCTCGTGTGGTCGACGCTCGAGGACACCCGCGAATTCTTCGGCGACCGCGACGACGTCCCCAGCCTGGACGACGGCCGCTACAAGGTCCCCCACTTCGACGCCAAGGGCGAAGCCGACGAGGTCTTCCGCACCACCGGCGTCCCCACCACCTACCTCCGCACAACCTTCTACTTCGATGCCTTCCTGCAAGGCATGGAGCCGAAGCGCGACGCCGACGGCAAGATCACCATCACCTTCCCGATGTCCGACAAGCCCCTCTCCGGCGTAGCTTCCGACGACATCGGCCGCACCGCCCTGGAAATCCTCAAGCGCCCCGACCTCATCGGCGAAACCATCAGCATCGCCGGCGACCACCTCACCGGCCACCAGTACGCCGACCACCTGGCCGCCGCACTAGGCGAACCCGTCACCTACCAACCCCCCACCTGGAACGAATTCCGCACCTACGGCTTCCCGATGGCCATCGAGATGGCCAACATGTTCCAGTACTACGCGGAAAACCACGAGGAGTTCACCGGCGACCGCAACCTGGACGCCGTACGGGAACTCAACCCGCATCTGCAGTCCTTCGACACCTGGTTGTCGCTGCACAAGGACGAACTGAAGGCGGTCGTGAACTGACTTCACCGGCGCCCTGCGGACGGTCTAAAGACCTAGGGTGGGGAGGTCGGGCCAGGCGTAGACGGACTCGGAGAAGGTCTGGCCCTCGTCAAGGTGTGGGCGGCTGCCGATCAGCACGGCGCCGAGGGACTCGTAGAAGGCGCGGGCCGGTGCGTTGGCTGTGAGCACGCCTACCAGCAGGCGACGGGTCCCTCGGTCGGCCAGGTGACGGGAGAAGTCGGCGATCAGCAGGCGGCCGATTCCCTTCCGCTGGTGGGACGGATCGACGTACAGGGCCCAGCATTCGGCCGTCGGGACCTCGCTCCGGGCGGTGTCATCGTCCGGCCAGGGGTGCGGTGGGCCGACCATCGCGACCCCGACCAGCTCGCCGCCGCTGGCCGCGACCGAGATGTACTCGCCGGGCGAGGGCGTGGTCAGGTCCCGTCGCCACGCGGCGGCTGACGACTCGTATGTCCTGGACTGCAGCACGTCCGCCGGGACCTGTCCCTGGTGCCCGGCCCGGAACGAGTCGACGAACACCCGGGCCATCGCGTCGGCGTCATCCACCCGCGCCGGCCTGACGATCACCGTCATGGGCAACTCAGCGGGCCGACCGCGATGAAGTAGTTCACGATGTCCAGCTTGACAGCTTGGTGGCCGCCATGTCGCGGCCGGGCAGCGATCATCGGCGGTGGTGGAGGCAGATGGCGGTGATCCAGGTCCAGGCGAGGACGATGGCGGCGCCGAACGCGAGAATGGTGGGTGGGATGCCCGCGCCGGCGCTGAGGCCGGCGAAAGCGGCGAAGAAGGCGATGCCGGTGATGGTGGAGTAGCGGGCCCAGCCGGTACGCCGGGTGCTGCGGTAGTGGGCCGCCATCACGAAGCATGCGGCGATCAGACCGGTGAAGCCGATCGTGCCGGCGACGAAGTGGCCGATGCCGCGAAGACTGACCTCGGCGTAGTCGGCGGGCGTTCCGGCCGGGAAGCCTGCGGCTGGGTCGGCGGGGAACGCCGCGGCCAGGAGCAGCCCGACCGCGTACGTGCCGAGCAGCCGCGGCGCCCAGCGGCTGCCCCGGCCGGTCAGGGTCCGGCGGAGCCCGACCGCGCCGGCCAGCGACAACAGTCCCGCGACGATGAAGTTGGCGGTCTGGATCCAGCCGAGGTCGCCGTTCGCGAGCAGGCTGGCTGGATGCCGGCTCAGGTCGAACGCCTCCCGTGTCAGGGCCTGGCTGAGCCAGCAGACGACGTACAGCGGCCCGGCGGCCGCACCGGCCGTCAGTAGGGTCCGGGTACGGGTGGGGACGGCGGTCGGGGTGGTGGTGACGGTTGCCATCTCGGTCTCCTCTGGTGGGGTGCTTTCACCACTGCGTCGAAGACCCGCGTCCAGAATCGACAACCCCGCGACAACTTTCTCCGGCCGCAGATCTGGCCAGCGGCATCAAGCGGTCAGTTTCCGCGGATGGCGGTGGGCTGTGGAAGCATGTGCGGACGGGAGTTGACGGCCGGATGCCTGGAGCTCGTGCGCCGTCGGCTCCGCCCGCCCGTGAAAGGTGCCGATTCATGCAACGGATCCGCTTGGTCGCGCTGCTGGGAACAGCGCTCGCCGTCATCGCCGGTAGCACGATGACAGCGACGACCGCCAACAGTGCTCCCCCGCCGCGCTTGCGTCATCTCGAACCAGGCGGGCAGCCGAAGCTCGTCGAGAAGCTGCCCGTCAACGTCGTCCTGGTGGGCTATCAGGCTGGGCAGGTCGATCCCCAGCAACTCCGCGCCGGCCTTCCCGCATCGTCGCGGCCCGTCGTCCGTAGCCGCTTGAGCTACGGCGTGACGGAAGAGCTCGGACTGACGTATCAGTACGACTACCGGGTCACGACGACATCGAAGCAGTACCAGGATCGGTTCTTCGCCCAGTTGTCGAAGCTGGCTCGGCCGGCGGCGCTGACGAAGTTCCAGCAGGATTACAACGCACAGGACAGGAACGTCCGGACCATCGACAAGAGTGTCGCGATCGATGCTCCGACCGTCGAACGCTGGCTGGCGAACAACCCGCCGCCGGGCGTCGACACCGCCAGGAACACCGTCTTCCTGATCAACTGGTTCGGCCGGGCGGACTTCAAGTACCACGTCTACACCAAGACCAACGAGCCCGACCCGGACACCGGCTACAACTTCGGCACCCAACGTGACAGCCGGAAGATCGTCGCCTGGGGTGGCACGACCGCGAAGGACGAGGAGGACGGTCTCGGTCGCACTCGCCGGGTCTGGTTCCACGACCTGTCCGCGGGACCGGACGCTTCGTCGGGAAGCTGGAACGTCGATGACGCGGACCTCGACGGCGACGACGAGGCCGACTACCGGATCCCGGTCGCCTGGGAGTACACCGCCGGCGGATTCCGCACACCGAGTGAACTCACCGGAGATCTGGCGAAGCTGGTGCGCTACGTGGCGCTGGACCTGTTGTTCACCAGCTCACCGCTGTATCCCGTCGAGCTTCCGCCGAGTACGCCGTCCGACACCGTGAACCTCGACAGCAACACCTACGAGGGATGGCCGGGCGTCGACGCGAGTACCGACTACATCGACAAGAAGCTCGTGGTGTCGGAGCTCTCGGAGCTGGCCTGGCGGAACAGGTTCAGCTACGACAGCCAGGACCTTCCGTTCACCGGTGACGCCAAGCGCTGCTACGAGTTACTGCTCGCCAACAAGTCCTGCTACCCCGAGCTGGGTTATCCGGCGTTCGCCAACCTGTTCCTGCAGAACACGAAGGAGCTGGCGCGAACGCAGGACGATCAGGGGAAGGTCGACTACGAGCTCCCGATCTTCAACTACGCCGTGCCGCCGGAACTGGACACCCCGGCACTCGGATTCGCCGACGACAACTACCAGGACGGCACGCAGAGCTACGTCTTCAACTTCCTGAACGAGTCGATCATCAGCAGCGGTTACGGCCTGACCACGACGATCATCCACGAGACCGGACACCACCTCGGTCTGTCCCATCCGCATGACGGGTACGACAGCACTTCAGGTGCGGACTTCGGTCCGAGCGGAGCGACGTACTTTGCCTGGCTCGGCGACTACTCGAACACGATGATGAGCTACATCGACCTGAACTGGGACTTCAGCCAGTTCGACCGCGACAACATGGACCGCTTCCAGACTGCCGCCCGCAACGAAGCAGCCAACGACCTGGCGGCAAGGGCTCTGGCTGCACCGCGGGCCGAGCGAGCGCACGACGAGCTGCGCCGCGCTGATCTCCTGCTCGGACTCGCGAAGAACGCGCTTGCCCGCCACGACTACAGCGCCGCCTACGCGCTGGCTTCGCAGACCTATTCAGTCGTCGAAGAAGGCGCCAGGCAGGCAGGCGTCGATGTCGACGCCTACATCGATGACACCCGCAAGGCAACTGCTGCCGAGCGTCACCGCGCCAAGGCTCATCCCTCGGGCGCCTTGGTCGACACTCTCGAGCCCGGCGGCCCGCGCTCCTTGCCGTAACACCACGAGACGCCGCAGCCTTTGGTTGCGGCGTCTCGCAGTTCAGCAGCAAGCACAGCCGGTGCGTCGGTGGGCTCGACCGGCAGTCGAGCAGGTCAGCGGAGGCGAGCGACTCCGCCGAACTCGATCCACTCCGAGGTCTGTTGCTCGGGAGCGGCCTCGCCGTCGGGCCGCCAGGTGGAAACCTCGACGAGCCCCGGCTCGAGGATGTCCATTCCCTCGAACCACTCGGCCACGTCTTTCTCCTGGCGGACACGGCCCCAGTTCCCGTGCGTGGCCTGGTCCATGAAGTTGGTGACGAAGTCGCGGATCTCTGGGTCCTCGCTGACCAGCTGGCACATCACCAGGTAGCTGCCCGGAACCAGTCGTTCGGCGACCCGGCGGACCACGGCCGGCGGACCGTCGGTCTCGCTGTCCGGGATGCAATGGAACACCGAGTTGAACAGCACGCCAACGGGCTGGGAGAAGTCGATCAGGCGCACGGTGTCGGGATGGTCGAAGATGGTGTCGGTGTCGCGCATGTCGGCCTCGATGACCGTCGTCGTGCGCTCGTCCTCGACCAGCAGGGCCCTGCCGTGCACGCTCACCAGCGGGTCGATGTCGAGGTAGACGACCCGTGAGTTCGCGTCGACCTGCTGTGCGACCTGGTGCACGTTGTCCTGGGTGGGCAAGCCGGATCCGTGGTCCAGGAACTGCCTGATCCCGTGCTCCTGTGCCAGCACCCGCACCGCCCGCTGCATGAATCGCCGGTTGTTGATGGCGAGCGCGCGGGTGCTCGGGACGACCTTGTCCAGCTCTGCGACGGCAGCGCGGTCAGCCGCGAAGTTGTCCTTGCCGCCGAGATAGTAGTCGTACATCCGCGCAGCAGTCGGGATGGAGGTGTTGAACTTCGCCGGAGGCAGATCGTCAGGCTGCATAGTCTTCCCAAGTTCCGAGCCGCGTCGAGCGGTCGCCCGACCGAAGACACACTACCGGGGGAAAGAATGCTCCACCGCCCGGGCGTGGCGAGCACCGAGTCCTTGATGTAGCAGCTAATTGGTCGACGATCTGCGGGACCGCCTACGGAGCGCCTTCAGGTGTGTCATCGGAATTTCATCGATGGTTCCTACGGTGATCTGTACGACGGACTGAAGGGAACTGGAATGACCATCAGGCGAGTTGCAGCATTGTTCGCCTCGGCGGCGTTGATCGTGGCCGGGGCCTATGTCATCAAGCCGACGACGACCACGGTGGACGCAACTGGGACGTCGGCCGGCCAGGGACACAGCGACGGGTTCGAGTGGAACTGATCGCCAGGACACGCCCCCGTCCGGGCGCTGGATGCGTTCCGGACGGGGGCTTTGCCGTTCTGGTCAGAAGACTCGCCAGCGCTGGTTGTACTGCTGGGCGCCCAGGTTGTCCCACAGTTGGATGGGCGTGCCGTTGGAGCCGATGTAGGAGAGGTTCGCGTCGAGAACCCGGCCGGAGGCCTTGTTCTTGATGGTGTAGTTGTGGTTCTCGCCGCTCTCGCGATAGACGAACCAGATCTGGTTGTGCTGACCAGGGCCGTAGCAGTCCCACAGCTGAACCGGTGTGCCGTTGCGGCCTCCCCAGGAGGCGTTGGCGTCGAGACAGCGACCGTTGGATTTGTTGACGATCTGGAACTCGCTGTAATAGCTGACCGACCGCATGATCCACTGCTGGTTGTCCCAGCCGTTGCAATCCCACAGCTGAACCGGTGTGCCGTTCTGGTTGAGGTAGTTGGCGTTCGCGTCCAGGCAGCGGCCGTTCCAGTTGTTGGTGATCGGAAGCGGGTAGCTGTCCCCTGCGTGCGCGGGTGGAGTCGTCGCTCCGAGCAGCGCTACAACCCCGAGCACGAGCGCACTCCAAGTCTTCAGGCCCATGGATCCCCCTTGTATGTATGGCTTCCTTTCACGATGGCAGAGCGGACTCCGCGACAGACCCACTGCAGATCAATCAGGCACCTTCAGGCAGCCACGACGGCCCCTAAGCACTCAGCTCACGTGGAGGCTTTATCGCTCGCAGGAGCTCGCGATCTTGACCTTCTCGAACGTGCTTTCCGTGGATGCGTAGAGTCCGACGCCGCCACTGCGGACTACGGTGTCGCGAGCTTTCAGGATCTCGACGCCGTTCAGCGTCACGGTGATGCGGTCGCCGTGGATCGCGGCACGCAGCCGGACGGGGCCGGTCAACGGGTTGCTGATCGATGCCGAGCCGAGCGTGAGCGGACCCGACGCGTGCGCCTCGCGGACGATGTTCGCGTACCGGTCTCCTTCGGCCGTCTTGCCGATGTGGATCCGGTAGCCGTAGGAGTCCGTGGTGTCCCGCAGCGAGATTCCTGCGTTACCGACGGATCCGTTGATCGTGACCGTGGTCTCCGCGACCAAGTCGCACGCCTCGGAGAAGCGTGACGGCAGGGTCGAGTTGGCGAGGACGTGTGCCCTGCCACCGGCGGGAGGCGTGAGGTGCAACTTCCCCGAGGCGACGGACACCGCGCCTGTTATTGCTCGCCAGTTGGCCTGATCGATCCCTTCCCTGATCACGATGTCGTCGAAGGTGGCGGCCCGCCGATGTGTGAAGGCGGCAGCGCCACCCGTCGGCAGCTGTGAGTCGTCCGCGGAGATCGACGTGTCGCCGACTTTGGCGGTCAGATGCTTCCCGATCGCGGAGACGATCAGCTTGTGCGCGGCGTTGGCGCCGGTGGGCAGTGCGGTCTCCGCGAGAATCTCGGTCTTCCCGTCGTAGACCTTCACGAGCTGCAGCGTCGCCCCCGACGAGGAGTTGAGCACGTTGGCCCGATAGTAGTTTCGGGAATTGTGGTAGCGGAACGCGAGACCGGTACGGGCCGTCGTCTGACTGCTGACCCCAGGAACGATGTCCGCGGACATCACCATGTCATCCGGTACATCCTGCAGCGCCGCGAACGACACACTGTCCGCGGTCGAGGTCTGCGCCATCGAACCGGAGCCGGTCAGCGCCCAGGTGCCCTCCACCGGCGTCCAGCCGTCAAAGGATCCGTTGAAGTCGTAGACGGTCCGGTCCAGGCCGGCATCGGTGAACTGCTCGTCGAGCACGGGTGCCGGGGAGAACGACTCCTGGACCCACAAGGTGATGAGGTCGCCCGTGCGGATGAACGCGGTCGGGGTCCCGTTCACCGTCACCGTTTTGACCTTCGGTGCGTTGATGGTGAGCCTGCCGGTGAACGGGTCACCCAGCGAGATCTGGGCGGCCGTGCCGCGCAGTTCCACACTGACGTCGGACACCGGCGCGGATGCGGCGACAACGGGGGCACCGTGGTCGACCAGCACCGACCCACGGGTCAACGCGTACCGGGTCAGCCTGCCGTTCGAACCACGCTCGAGGTAAGCGGTCTCGGCGTTGGTCGTGGCGGCCCCGAACGCCCTCCACGAGGGCGTCGCCTCCCGCGAAAGGTAGAAGCGTCCGTTCGCGTTCGGCAGGCCGATTTCCATCGCGGTCGCCACGGAGTGATCCACCCCAGGCATGGCAATGCGCTTCGCAGCCACCTTGGGCGCTGCGCCGGCCTTTCCGGGAACCACCACTGTGTCCAGTCCTGTCGCCCCAGTGGCGCGCCAGTCGTACGACAGGTAGTCGACGTTCGTGAGTACCTGCTCGCCGACGCGTACGGCGCCGGTCTTGTGGACAGTGGGTGTGAGCGCGGCGCCCGCCGGGGCCACCGGGACGAGCTGGACGCCGGCTCCCGGTGTGGCTCCGGGCACGGTGTCGAAGCCGACCGTGGCGACCTTCGTCTTCGGGTTGACGGTGACCGGATCACCAGGGAAGTGCCAGAGCTGCCGGTAGTCGTGCGCGGCGGTGTCACCGGTGAGGTCGTCGGAGACGACCCAGTAGCCGGGCTTGATGAAGTAGACGGCGCGATCGTGTACGACCGGCTGGTAGCCCTTCGTCGTACCGCGGTAGACGTCGAGGCCCGCGTTCGAGCGCCACAGCGACGTCGCGCGGGGGACGCCGGCGGTCTGCGGCTTTCCGTCGACCTCGATGGTGTTGTGCGCCTCGGTGGTACGACGCATCCAGTCGTTCGTCGGGGTCGCGCTGTAGTCCCCCACTCCGGAGTCGACGATCAGTGGACGCCCGTACGCCGACATCACCAGGCTGAGGTCGTCCGGATGCCGATGCGATGCCGTGTAGCTGGAGTTCTGGTTGTTGATCAGCATGTACCGCGCGTCGGCGTCCCATCCGGAGCGCTGTACGGCGAAGCTGATCGGGAACACCGTGGACGGCAGCGTCGGGGTGGTCCCCTCGGTTCGATCGGAGGCGACCCACTTGAAATCGGGCCAGGAGTTGCGGTAACCGCTGCGGCGAATGGCCGACGTACCCGCGAAGTCGTTGGGCGTGTCGCCGATCGCCGCGGGTTCGAGATTCGGCTGCCGGGTCGCGAACAACGAATCCGCGATCCAGTCCGCCGCCTGGACGAGCGAACGGGGAACGGTTCGCCCGTTGGCATCGGCCACGGCGATGACGGAGTTGAGCATGTCCGCCACGTAGGCCTGATAGTTGAACGCCGGCTCGCGGTACACGCCGTCGCCCTTCAAGTGCGCGCGCAGGAACCGCTCTGCCGAACGCACCGCGAACCCCTCCCAGCCACGCGATGCCGAGAACTCGGGCAGAAACACGGCTGCCGCGTGAACGGAGCGGGCCATCGACACGTACCAGTTGTTGCCGACATGTATTTGCATCACGCCGACGAGGGAGTTCGTCGTGGCGTGCACGCCGGACAGGTACGCCACCAGGTCGCTCGCGTCGATGCCCGGGTCGGACCGGAACACGGAGAACGCGCTGACCAGCTGGGCGAGCCGCTTGGCTGCCGACAGGTTGCGGCCCTGCGGCCAGGTCTGTACGTCGGCGAAGAAGTCGAGCGAGATGTCCATCCATGCGGCCGCGTACGCCGAACGTTTTGCCGGATCGCTCTCGGACACGTAGGCGAAGGTCAGTTTGGGCATGAACGTGAGATCGCTCATCAGAGTCTGCGCGCCGCCTGGGGTGGTCTGAGTACCACCCCAGGCGTCGTACCAGTCGACGTCGATCCGCTGCTCGGCGCTGCTGTAGAAGTTGCGGGTCTCGGCGCCGAACCGGAAGATCCCCGCCGCGAGCTCGTCAGCGCCTGAGTCGCCACCGCCCAGTCCCTCGGCCGGAGCCGGGTAGTGAACGTTGGTGCGACCCGCGTAGAACGCCTTGAGCTCCACGGCCGCGTCCGCTTCATTGCCGACGGCAAGCTTTGCCGCCACCGCGGCAAGTTCCGGACGCTTCAGGTCGAGCAGTTCGCCGAGATCGGACATACCGGCCGCGACAGCCCGGCCCGGCGACAGGACCGTCGCCACCAGAGCCACCACCAGCACCGCAGCGGCACAACGTCGCCTCACCATGGTCTTCTCCCTTACCCGTAAGAGTGTTTGCCGGCTACCAAGCCGAGTCAGCCGCGGTTGTAGGGCTGTACCGCTTCCTTGCTGTCGCCGATCCGCACGTTCCGGAAGTCGGAACGGAACGTCGCGCCCGGCTGGTAGTCCTTGTACATGCCGAACTTGATCTTGAACTCGTTCTTGAAGGAGTTGTCCTCGCACCTGACACGCGTCGCGTAGCCGAAGTACTCTTCCCGGTCCACGACCCTGTTCTCGACGGTGGTCGCTCCCACTCGCTTGTGGAAGACCGTGATCCGCCCCTTCGCCGCACCCTCGTGGTAAGGCGCCACGTGATACCTGATGACAAAGGAATGCCACTCGTCGTTGGTCCCGACGTTCGTGGTTGCCATCGAGATGTCGTAGTTCGTGTTGGGGTCCTCGCCGCGGCGGACGAACTGGAGATTGTGCCCGTTGCCGGCGCCGGACTGGATGCGTACGCCGCCGATCGGGTTCGCCTGGCATTGCCACAACTGCAGCACGTACGCCCCGCTGCCCGTCACGTCATCGGTGGCCGATGGGATGCGAATGTCGAACCCGACCCACACGTCGGTGTGGAACGGCAGTTCCCATTTCGTCGCCAGCTCCGTGCGGTCCCGGAGGGTGCCCGGGACCACGTAGTCCTTGTTCGTGCGGAACGTCAACGCCCGCGGGTCCGACCCGGTGATCTGGGGTGACAGCCCCGCTCCCTGACACCTGCCCTCGATCGTGCGTCCGCCCTCCACGAGGTTGCCGCCGGCGCCCAGCGTCGCATTGCACCCGCCAGGGTTCTCGATCGTGAAGGGCGCACCCGCAATGCCCATCGCGTAGCTGGGGACCGCCGTGGTTGCCGCGTCGGCGGGTCGTGGTTTCGTCACTGCGGCGATACCCAGCGAAGCGCTCAGGGTCACCGCCAGCGCAAGAACCGTCGTTTTTCGAGCAGGGGCCGAGAGCGAGAACTTCGTGAACATTGTGGGTTCCTCTCAGGTTGGGATGTGTTCCATGGCTGCGATTGACGGGATCTCGGGGGCGGGCAGATCTTGGCTTCGCAGGGTTTCCGCGAACGCTGTGAGGCCCGGGGTCCGGTAGACGGCGGCGGCTTCGTCGGCGAGCCAGAGCGCGGTTCGGTCGAGGTCCGCGGGCTGCCGGGGCCAGATCCATCGACGGTCGTCGCCTGCGTGGCCGGCCCAGAAGTGGAACGCGTCGCGGAGACTGCCGAAGCCGGGTTCGGCGGGCGCGTTCCAGAGGTCGCGGCCTTCAGCAGCTGCGACTCGGCAGCAGACGGCGAAGGCTCGTAGACAGTAGATGGTGTAGAGCAACGAGTCGGGACGAGCCAGTTCTCTCGGGAGCGCACCGCCGGCAGCGATGTGGCGCAGCCGGATGCCGAACCGATCGAGGATCTCGGTGAGCGCGGTCCGATCACCCACGAACTGCAGATAGCGCAGTACCTGCGCGTCCCACCAGACGCCGTGGTTGTTGGTCATCGACTCTTCCTGCCGGCCAAGCTCGCTGAGGCGCATCCAGCGGGTCAACTCGGCGAACCAGTCCTGCAAGAGCGGGAGGCCTTCGGTGAATCGTCCGGCCTTCACCAGCAGGTCGACGTGATCCAGGAGGTCGGTCAGGAGCGTCGCCTCGATCTGCCCGATCGCCGCACCGTCGTGCCGACCGGGCAGCGCGGCAGCGTGCGCGAAGTTGGGGCGCATCGCGGTCGCCGGGTCCAGGAACCACCGTTCGAGACGTTCGACCGCGCCGCCGGCGTACCGTGCCTCGCCGGTTCGGAGGTGGGCTTGCACCAGGGTGTTGACGGCCGCGACGGTCTGCCGGAACCGCCGTTTGTCGTAGCGATCGCTCCACGCGTCCGGGTTCCGCCGGCCGTCGACCCTGATGTACGGCAGACCGTCGGCTGTCTCCGGATTCGGCCAGGAGTAGTTGCCGACCGAGTAGTAGTCGTGGGCGTCTCCGGCCCAGTCCGACGGCTCACGGTCGAGGATGGAATACGGCCGAGCGGCCAGGAACTCGTCGGCTCGGGCCAGCAGCTGACGGCTCATTTGGGTCCCGCCGCCGAGAAGCCCTGCTCATACTCGGCCCGGATCTTGTCGCCGCCGCCGTTGCGCCACTTGATCACGGCCGCCTTCCAGCTCGACACGGGTGCGCGGCCGGCCAGGATGCCGTTCCGCGCATCGGTCAGGCTCTTGCCCAGCTGCAGACCCTTGGCCGCTTCGGTCTCGGAGTACAGGCCCTGGGTCGGATCAGGGGCGAGAATCGGCAGCGCGGCTTCCTGGTAGTCGAAGCGGGCCTGGGCGACATCGCGCCGGCCCGGGTCGTAGATGGCCTGGGTCGGTCCGCTGACGTACCCGAACGGCACCAGCCGCAGATTCTGGCCACGCGAGTTCAGGATCGGGTCCTTGCCCTCGAACGTGAACGTCTGGCCCTCGATCCCGAAGTTGCGCAGGAGATACTCGGACGATCCGAACGGCGCGGCGAGCCAATCGAGTACCCGGAGCACTTCGCGGACCCGGTCCGGTTCGGCCTTGGTCACCGCGGTGAACGCCTGAGCCGCACTCCCCCGAGGATGTGCGGGCTTGCTCGCCGCGTCGTAACCGAACATCGGCAGTGACCCGAGCTTGAAGCCCGGTACGTCGGCTCCCCACATCTCGTACTTGCTCCAGCCGGCGTACCCGCCGAAGACGATCGGCGTGGTCCCGTTGGTGAACCAGTCGTTACGTTGGTTGTTGGACGCCACCAGGCCGTCCGGGTGGAAGACGCCGGCGTCGGCGAGCTCGCGGGTGTCGGCCAGTGCCTTCTCGTACTCCTCGAGCTCGATGTTGGAGGTGAACTTCCCGCCGTCCTCGATCCAGTTGCCGGGGATGCCCAGGGAACCGGCGATCATGGTCAGGGTGTTGCCCGGATCGCCGCAGGCCCAACGGGACTTGCGCTCGTTGGTCAGCCCCTTGAGCAGTGCCTTGAACTCTCCGATGTTCTTGGGCTGCGCGGGCAGCCCGGTACCGGCGACGAGGTCGGCGCGGATCCAGGCGACCGCCGGGATCGGCACCCGGGCGATCGGCACTCCCCACAGGGCGTTGCCGTACACGGTCTTGCGCCACGAATCGGTGGACAGACCCGCCAGGTTCGGATAGTCCTTGACGGCATCGCCCGACAAGTACTCGGTCAGGTCGGTGAACTTTGCCTTCAGCAACGCGGGCAACTGCTGCACCGAGCCGTAGATCGACACCAGGTCGGGCAGATCTCCGCCGGCCACGGTCGTCGCGAACCGTTGAGCGTAGTCGGCCGCCGGCGCGTAGGTGATGTCGAGCTTTCCACCAAGTCGCGTGTCGACCTCCTGCCACAGCGGATTGTCGGACTTGCCGGGCGCCACCGGGTCGAAGGTGTAGGTGAGGGCGGAGATCTGGCCACCCGACAGCGGGGGCTTACCGACCGCCGCCGCGGGGTTCGGCGGGTACTCGAAGTACCCGCTCATGCCGAGCGGGCTTGCGCTCTTCAGCGCGGGTACGGCGTTCCCGGCCTGGGCGAACGTCGGGAGAACGTCCGCTCCGATTCGGCCGGACGTTCCCGTCGTCGTCTTGGCGGAGCAGCCGAGCGCTGATCCGGCGGCACCTGCGACGGCTGCCGCGGACAGCCCTTTGAGCAACGTACGGCGCGAAAGCGAATCCATGGTGACGGTTCCCTCCTCATGGCGGGCGTCCGGTCGATCAGCCTTTGACGGCGCCGATCAGAAGTC
This sequence comes from Kribbella sp. NPDC056345, assembly GCF_042262745.1. NCBI lineage: Bacteria > Bacillati > Actinomycetota > Actinomycetes > Propionibacteriales > Kribbellaceae > Kribbella > Kribbella sp. NPDC056345. Next base: position 1,008,294 of record NZ_JBHJQQ010000001.1, read on the forward strand.
CCTTGCTGAAATGCTTCTGGATGAACGGGTAGATGATCAGGATCGGGATGACGGAGATGACCAGAATCGCCATCTGGATCGATGCCTGGGGTGGCAGCGACTCGGTCGACGCCGACAGCTCGTCCGTACCGAGCGGTGTCTGGTTCACGACGAACGTTCGCAGGACGAGCTGCAGCGGCCACTTCTCCGGCGACGGCAGGTAGAGCAGGGCAGAGAAGAACGCATTCCAGTAGGCGACCGCGTAGAACAGGCCGACCACCGCGACGACCGCCTTCGAGAGCGGCAGGACGATGGAGGTGAGGATCCGGAGTTCGCCGGCCCCGTCGAGCTTCGCCGACTCGGTCAGCTCACTGGGCAGCTCGAGGAAGAAGGACCGCATCACGATCACGTTGAAGGCGTTGACCACCACCGGCAGGATCAACGCCGCCAGGTTGTCGATCAGCCCGAGCTGCTTGACCGTCAGGTACATCGGGATCATGCCCGGATTGAACAAGAGGGTGAACAGCGTCATCAGCAGGATGGGCTTGTGCAACAGCGATCCCGGCCGCGACAGGGCGTACGCGAGCATGATGGTGCAGGCCAGCGACAGGACAGTGCCGACAACGGTGACCACGAGCGACACACCGAGGGCCCGCGTCACCACTCCTCCCGACAGCACGGCCCGGTACGCCGCGAGCGACGGATCGCTGGTGAAGAGGACAAGCCCACCGCGCGCGCTGATGTCGCGTTGCGACGCCAGACTCGTCATCACGACGGCGACGAACGGGACGATCACCGCGAGGCAGGCGACGGTCAGCAGCGCACCGCGCGCCGCGGTCGCCCAGCGCGGTTGCCGTCCCATCCACGCAGGCCGCTCGTCCGACGCCGCTTGACGGTTGCGCCGAGCCCGGCGTTCGGCGGTGGTCTCCAGTAGTCCGGTCATTTCGAGTACACCCCCCGCTCCCCCATCAGGTGGGCGAGCCGGTTCGCCCCGAGGACGAGAACCACGCCGACGAAGCCCTTCACCAGGCCGACCGCGGCCGAGACACCCCAGTTCCCGCCGATGATCCCGTTGTTGTAGACGTAGGTGTCGAGCACTTCGGAAGCTTGCGCGCCGACCGGACCCTGCTGCAGGAGGATCTGCTCGAAACCGACCGTGAGCGAATCACCCAGCCGCAGGATCAGCAGCAGGACGATCACGGGCCGGATCGCGGGCAGGGTGACGTGCCACAGCTGCCGCAGCGGGCCGGCCCGGTCGATCGCCGCTGCCTCGTACAGGTTCAGGTCGACCTTGGAGAGCGCGGCCAGGAAGATGATGGTCGACCATCCGGTGTCCTTCCAGATCACCTGCGACGTGATCAGCAGTTTGAACAGCTCCGGTACGCCGATGATCTGGAAGGTGCCCAGGTCCGCGGAACGCAGCCACTCGTTCAGCATTCCGCCGTTGCCGAACATCTGCTGGAACAACGCCACGACGATGACCCAGGACAGGAAGTGCGGCAGGTAAAGGATCGACTGCGTCAGCCGCTTGGCTCGTTCGTTCAGCATCGAGTTGAGGACCAGGGCCAGCGCGATCGGCAACGGGAACACGAACAGCACCTGGACCATCGTGATGATCAGTGTGTTGACGAGCGCGTTCAGGAACTCCGGGTCACCGTTGAAGATGACCGAGAAGTTGCTCAGGCCAACGAAATCCGATCCGCTGATACCGAGGAACGGCTGGTAGTCCTGGAAGGCGATCACGTTGCCCAGCAACGGCAGGTAGTGGAACAGAACCAGGACGATCACGCCCGGTACGGCGAGCACGAGCAGCACCCGGTCCCGGTGCCATCGGGTCGCGAGCTGCCCGCGGACACGAGTCGCGCGGGCGGCCGGCGTACCGGCAGGCACACCGGGATGGGCGCCGGCCCGCGGCCGCACCTTGATCCCCGACGACATCAGTGGATCCTGCTGCCGACCGCTGCGATGGCGGCCTCGACCATCCCCCGCACGCGCTCCTGCGCGCCGTCCCGCGCCTGTCCTGCGGCTTCGGCCGCGGCCGGCCGGTCGTCGACGATCTGCTGCAGGAGTTTCCCGGCCGCAGCTTCGGCCCCAGGTCCCAGCTCGACGAACGGCAGTCCGAGATCGTTGTACATCTGGCCCTTGATCGTGTCGGTCGGCTGCCGCAGGTAGACCGACGGAACACCTTCCGCCAACGCGATCAGAGGTGAGTGGCACTCCATACTCACGACCGCGCCGGCCCGCCGGTACACCGCGGCCGCCTCGGTCAGGTCCCAGAACCGCGGCAGGATGTGCACCAGGCCGGCCACGTCGGCAGGGAATGTCCCCGCGAGCTCGGCCTCGGCGACTTCCATCGCGTAGCTCATCTCCGGCACGACGAGCGCCGGCAGGCCAGTGGCTCGCACCCAGCCGATCACGGTCTGCCGCAGAACGTCCAGGTCGGACTTCAGATAGCCCGCGTTGTAGGCCGACCGGCGAACATCCTCGGGCTTGGGCGGGTAGTTCCGGATCTGGTGGTACGGCGTGAAACGCAGCCGCGGTACGGCGCAGAGGAAGCGTCCGGGCTGCAACCCGTACTCCGCGAGGACCGCCTGGCCGTCGCCGTCGTCGACCACGTCGAACATCACGGTGGCGTCCGGACCGAACGCGATCGTGGGCGCCCCGAGGTTCTGGCCGGCCAGGAACCGCTCGGTCAGCGAGTCCCGGCAGTAGACGAACGCGGCCGTGTCGAGCACTTCGCGCTCGAGCTCGCTGAGCAGGTCACCGTCGATCGCGCTGATCATGCTCGCCGCCCGGGCCAGCGTCGAGCCGTAGGGCCGGAGCGGATCTACTGTCACTCCGAAGATGCCGTGCGGCTTTCCGGTCCGCCGATGCCATTCGGCGACCTCCACCTGGGCAACGAGCGATGGCCCCGACCCGTGGACCAAAAGGTCGCCTTCGGCAAACAACCGCTCCAGATCCGGGCTGAGCGGCTCGCCGGGCACAACCCGGTCCTCGACGACCTCGACGTCCGGGAAGTAGCGGCCGAGCATCCGCCGTACACCCTCGTCGATACTGCGAGCCCACAGCGTCAGTTTCGCCTCCGGTGCGTAGCGCTGAAAGGCCCGGAGCGCGCCTGGCGTATGGGCGACGTCGCCGATGTTGACGGTTTGCCAACCGGAGGCGAGCACGACGTGAACCATGAGGAATTCCCTGTCCAGCCCACCTCGAGCAGCGATGGGCTTACGGTCGATTCGGAGCTACGACGAGCATCATGCCGATGATTCACCGGTTAATCAAGATCTCGGAATCTCGCGACCGTGGGCTCACGGCAGAACGGCGCTCAGCCGGCGTACGGTGCCGTCGATCCTCGATCGATCAGTTTCGGCGCCGGCCGCGTCACCTGAGCGGACTGGACGCGGCGGCCGTCGATCATCCGGCGCAGGGTCGTGTAGGCCCGCATTCCGGCTTGCTGCACAGGCATCCGGACCGTGCTCGGGGCCGGCCGCATGGCGTCGGCGATGGGCAGATCCTGGTACACGACGATCGACAGATCGGCGGGAATCCGCAGGCCGAGATCGAGGACGGCCGAGATCGCTCCCGGTGCCGCGATGATGTTGTCGATGATCAGCGCGGACGGCGGCCGGGCCGAGCCCAGGAGCTCGCGCGTCGCTGCCGCCAGGACCGGCGGCTCGTAGCCGACCTGCTTGATCAGCGACCCGTCGAAGCGGACCCCCGCTGCCCGCAACGCCGAGCGGTAGCCGTCGACCCGGGCGGCACTGGCGATCGGGACGACGGGGCCGCCGACCAGTCCGATCCGGCGATGCCCGAGACCCAGCAGATGCGTCGCGGCCAGACCGATCCCGGCCGCGTCGTCGATCCACACCGACACGGAGTCGTCAGGTCGCGGGTTCTGCAGGATCACGTACGGGATCGACCGCTTGGTGAGCTCCTCAGCGGTCTCGGCCCCCCACTGAGTGGACCGCAACAACACCCCGTCAACCATGCCCGTGCCGACGATCCGGCTCATCAGGTGACTATCCGGCCCGATCCACAGTGCGTCGGCCAGCAGCAGCACGTCACCGTGTTCCTCGGCGGCCGCATGCATGCCACGAATCGCCAGTTCGAAGACCGGGTTCGCAATCTTCGGCACCACTGCCGCGATCACTCCCGATCGGGACAGGCTCAGCGACTTCGCGGCATGGTTGACGCGATACCCCGTGTCCTGGATCGCCTGCTCGACGCGCAGCCGGGTCGCCTCGCTCATCCGGACATTGCCGCGAGCCCCGGAGACCACCGCCGAAACCACGGCCGTGGACACCCCGGCCCGCTTCGCAACATCCTTGATCGTGGTCATGTCGTCAGCCTAACGAAGTCCAACCCACCCGGCGCTGCCCGCGAAGTTCCGTCGCGGGTGGTCAGCAGCAGTTCTGGAGGTAGGCCTGGAGGTCCGCCAGGGCTGCGGCACTGCCTTGTTTGTCGGCTCGGTAGAGGACGGCCTTGCCTTCGCGGCGGGAGGTGACTACACCGCCGCGGCGGAGGAGGTCCAGTTGCTGGGAGGCCGCTGATTGGCTGACGCCGGCTTGGTCGGCGACCTCGTTGACCGAGAGTTCGGCGCCTCGGGCGAACAGGAGCATGATGCGTTGCCGGGTCGGGCTGGCGAGGGCTTTGAGGAAGTCGTGGGTCGTGGCGGCCAGTTCGACCGGCTCGGTCGCGGCGCACGACTGCGCTTCGTTCTTGGTGCGTGCGGCCATCGCTCACTCCCTCCGTTGGCTCCAGCGTAGCGTCGTACCCACGTACCATCATATTAGAATATGATGATACGTTCAGGCGCATGACTCGTGAACCTGTGGTGATCGTGGGTGCCGGGCAGTCCGGGCTGGCCGGGGCTCGGGCGGCGATGGATGCCGGGCTGCGGCCGTTGGTGCTGGAGGCGGGTGAACGCGCGGCCGGGTCGTGGCCGTCGTACTACGACTCGTTGACGTTGTTCTCGCCGGCGCGTTTCAGTGGTTTTCCCGGGATGCCGTTTGCCGGTGACCCGGATCGGTATCCGGTGCGCGACGAGGTCGTCGAGCAGCTGGAGAAGTACGCCGCGAGCTTGGGCGCGGAGATTCGGACCAGTACGACGGTCTCCGGCGTCACGCGAATCGGCGACGGGTTCGACGTGCAACTGGCCGGTGGTGAGACGGTGCACGCGGCGGCGGTGGTCGCCGCATCAGGCTCGTTCGGCAACCCATTCGTGCCGGAGGTCCCAGGTCAGGAATCGTTTGGTGGTGAGGTGCTGCACGTGGCCGACTACCGCTCATCGCAAGCGTACGAAGGCAGGCGGGTGGTGGTGGTCGGTGCCGGGAACTCTGCGGTTCAAGTCGCCTATGAGCTTGCGGCGGTGGCGGAGGTGACGCTGGCGACCAGGGCTCCGGTGCAGTTCCTGCCGCAGGTTCGCGGCGGATATGACATCCACTTCTGGCTGGGCAGACTGAAGCTTGACCTGCTACCACCGGCTGTCCTGGCACGATTGTTCAGCGGTACGCCGGTGCTGGATACCGGGATCTACCAATCGGCGATCGAGTCCGGTCAGCTGCCGCGGCGCGAGATGTTCAGCGCGTTCGACGCCGACGGGGTCGTGTGGCCTGACGGTGAGCGTGAGCCCGTCGACGTGGTGCTGTTGGCGACCGGCTACCGCCCGCACCTTCCGTACTTGCGCGATCTGGGTGCGCTCGAGGCGGACGGGATGCCGTTGCACCGGCGTGGGTTGTCGACGACGCATCCCCGGCTGGGCTATCTCGGCCTGGAGTTCCAGCGGTCGTTCTCGTCGAACACGCTGCGCGGGGTGCATCGTGATGCCCGATTCGTCATGGGTGCTTTGGCGCGGCGGTTGCGGCGATGAGCAGGCCTGCTGTGATGCAGGCGGCAGCGACGGCGAGGATGACGGGGCGATATCCGGCGGCGCCGGCCAGGAGGGCGCTGCCGAGCGGTGCGCAGGCTTTGGCGATGATGACGGGTCTGGCCAGGGTGCCGGCGGTGGTGGCGTAGCCGTGGGAGCCGTAGCGGTCGAGCAGGATCGCGGGGGTGGCGATCGAGGCCACTCCGAAGCCGAGCCCGAACAGGACCAGGCAGACGATCGCGCCGGCCAGGTGGCTGCCAGTGAACGGCAGCAGTGAGATCGCGGCACCTTGGACGACGAGCACGATCGCCGCGATGGTGGCCATCGGCAACCAACGCGACGACAAGCTGGTGATGATCCGGCCCGTCACCGACAAGAGGCCGAGGAGCCCGGCCAGCGTTGCCGCGACCGCGGGCGGGTGGCCGAGGCTGATCAGATAGAGCACGAGATGCACGGCAATGGTGGCGAGCGCTGCGGAGTGCAGCACGAACCCGGCTGCGAGTAGCCAGAACCCGGTGTCGCGAAGCACAGCAACTCTGGGCCGGCTCGAGGCCGGATGAACACGGTGACGTGGGCCGGTACGGCGGAGGGCGAGCGCATGCAGCGGGATCGCGAGTACGGCGTACCCGGCAGCGAGGATCAGCAAGGTGCGGCGCCAGGTGGTGGCCTCGAGCAAGTAACCGGTGAGCGGGATGAAGATCGAGCTGGCGAATCCGGCGACCAGGGTGATTCCGAGCAGCGCACGAGCGCGGGACGCCGGTGCTGTGACAGCGACGACGACGGCGAAGGCCGGTTCGTACAGCACCATCGCCGACGCGGCACCGATGACCGCGAACACGACGTACAGCTGGGCCACTGTCTGTACCTGCGACCAGGCCACGACCGCGGCGGCGCCGACCAGCGCTCCGGTCGTCATCAGCGCATGGCCACCGCGAGCGTCGAGCCATCGCCCGACCGGCACCGACATCAAGCCAGTGACGAGTACGGCGGTCGTGAGCGCACCGGCCGCGGTCGCGGTGGAGATGCCCAGCTCGCGGCTCATCGGGCCGAGCAGCGCACTGAACGCGTAGTAGAGAACGCCGTACCCAACGGTCTGGGTAATGGCCAGCGACGCAACCAGCCGCCCCGGTACTCCGGAACGGTCGCCACCCCTAGGGGAAGCGACCGTTGCGCGATCCATCAGTTGCAGCAGCCCGAGGCGGTGGAGGGCTCGGTGTCGACCACGGTGAGCAGCCCACCAGCGATGCCGGTGGCGAGACCACGGCCTGCCGGAGCGTCGATCGCTTGCGGCGCGGGGCCGCAGCAACCACTGGAGGCACCGGGGCTTTCGGCGAGGTTCGACGAGCAGACGCCGGTCTCCGGCAGGTCGAGCTGTACGTCGCGGGCCGCATCCCAGTCACCTGCCAGGCCAGCGACCACGGACCGGGCCTGCTCGAAACCGGTGGCCAGCAGGAACGTCGGCGCCCGGCCGTAGGACTTCGCGCCCACGGCGTAGTAGCCCGGTTCGGGGTGCGCGAGCTCGTCGACGCCGTGCGGCGTCACGGTGCCGCAGGAGTGCTGGTTGGGGTCGATCAACGGGGCCAGCGCACGCGTCGAGCCGAGGATCGGGTCGAGGTCGAGGCGCAGTTCGCCGACGATGTCGTGGTCGGGGCGGAACCCGGTCGAGTTCACGACCAGGTCGGCCACGACGCGCCGTTCACCGGCAATCAGCTCGACGCGGCCATCACTGGCCTGGTCGACGGCTTCGATCCGGAAGCTGCTGACCAGCTCCACTCGTCCGGTCCGGACGAGGTTGTGCAGGCGGGATCCGAGGGCGCCACGGGCAGGCAGTTCGTCGGCGTCGCCGCCGCCGTAGGTGCGGGCCTGGTCAGCGCCGCGCACCACCCACACGACCTCGGTGCCAGGAACCTGCTCGGCCAGTTCACCGAGGTCCAGGAGCGTGGTGGCGGCCGAGTGGCCGGCGCCGACGACCGCCGTACGGCGTCCTGCGAACTGCTCGCGGTCTCTGCCCAAGACGTCGGGGAGTGCCCGGGAGACAGCGGCGGCCGCTTCGCCGCGGGCAGGGATGCCTGAACCACCGAGCACGTTGGGGCGCCGCCAGGTCCCGGACGCGTCGATCACGGCCGAGGCGAGCAGCTCGGATCCGTCGGCCAGGCGGACGAGGAAGGGTGCGTCTTCGCGGCCGGCAGTTCGGATCCGGTCGAAGCCGACCCGGGTCACTGCCGCCACCGGCGAGTTGTAACGGATCTTGCCGCTGAGCTGCGGAGTCTTGGTCAGGGGCGCGAGGTAGGAGTCGATCAGGTCGCCGCCGGTCGGCAGCTTGTCGAGGTCCGGCTCGGTCCAGCCACCGGCCTGTTCCAGGAGCCTGCGGGACGCGGTGTCGATGTCGTAGCGCCACGGGCTGAACAGCTTCACGTGCCGCCATTCGTCGATCGCGGCGGCGACGCCCGGGCCGAACTCGAGGACGACGAAGTCGAGGCCGCGTTCGGCCAGGTGCGCGGCGGCGGCCAGACCGATCGGGCCCGCACCGATGACAACGACCGGCAGGTCGGAAGCTTTGACACTCATGGCGTTCTCCAAGCTGGCACTAAGTTGATGTTCATCTAAACAGCGATCCCCACCTTGCCTTCTGCTTAGACAGAAGTCAAGATAGACACATGTCGAAACAAGACGTCTCCCTCAGTCGCAGCGGTGGCTGCTGTACGCCGATCTCGGTCGCGGCGCTCGACGAGGCCACGGCGTCCGAAGGGGCGGCGGTGTTCAAGGCACTGTCGGACCCGATCCGGCTGCGGCTGATGTCGATCATCGCCTCGGCCGGCGCGGAGGTCTGCGTCTGCGACATCACCCCACACTTCACCGTGTCCGGCCCGACGATCTCCCACCACCTACGCGTGCTCCGCGAGGCCGGACTGGTCGACTGCGAGCGCCGCGGCACGTGGGTCTACTACTGGCCGCTGCCGGACCGGCAGCAGTGGATCTCCACCCTGCTCTCCGTACCTGAGCCGGCCGCCGAACTCCTTGCCTCCAGCAAGTACAACCAGAAGTAACTCACCAGCTACTCACTGTGTGCCTTTGGCAACGATGCCGAGGGCGTCGGGTGATGTCGTAAATCGGCGGTGCCGATCTCGGCCACACCGACGCCTTCCGTTGGTCGGGGGGCGTGCTCAAACTCGGAGCACCCCAAGCGCCCGTCCGGCGCGTCCCAGGTCGACCGATCGTCGCCCCCGCCTAAGGAGCAGTTGTGAACCGAACCCGAACCAGGTTGGCCGCCACCGGCGGCCTCCTCGCTGCTGTGCTGGTGGTGTCGCCCGCCGTCGCCGGTGGCACCGACCAGCCACCCCCTGGCGCCGTCGCCCACGAGTCGAAGTCCTTGGCCGCCAACGAGCAGGCGCAGGCCCCGGCGAGCGCCTCCGCGCTGGACCTGGCGTCGGGCGAGAAGCTGACCGTCAAAGCGGTTATCGAGGATGCCGGTGGTGGCAGGCATGTGCGTTACGAGCGCACGCTCGACGGGCTGCGGGTCATCGGCGGTGACCTGATCGCCCACAAGGACGCGAAGGGCGCGGTCAAGGACGTCACGTACAACTTCGGCCGCAAGAACATCACACCTGCTTCGCGGACCGCCAAGATCTCCAAGGCGGCAGCCCGGGCCAAGGGGCTCGCCACCGCGCAGGGCGCCAAGGAGGAGGCGAACGCCGGGAACGAGCTCGTCGTTCTCGTCACCGACCAGGGTCCGAAGCTGGCCTACGACGTACTGACGACCGGCATTCGCGCCAACCAGGTCCCCACCCGGCTGCACACGTACGTCGACGCCGGCACCGGCGCCGTACTTCTGACCGACGACGAGATCAAGACCGGCACCGGCGACGGCATCTTCGTCGGCGACGTCACCATCAACACCACCGCCAAGTCGGGCGGCGGTTTCGAGATGCGGGACGCGGCGGGCAACACGGCCACCGATGTCCACAACCAGGGCGACCCCAACACGGGTGAAGGCCCGGACGGCGACATCTTCACCGACGCCGACGACAAGTGGGGCACCGGGGCGCAGTCCGACCGTGCGTCCGCCGCGGTCGATGCGCTCTACGGCGCACAGAAGACCTTCGAGTACTACAAGACCCAGCTCGGCCGGAACGGCATCTGGAACGACGGCCGCGGCGCGCGCTCGCGGGTCCACTTCGCCGACGCGATGGTCAACGCGTTCTGGGACGGCACGCAGATGTCGTACGGCGACGGCGCGAACAACGCCGCCCCGCTCACCGAGCTGGACGTCGCCGCGCACGAGATGAGCCATGGTGTCACCGAGAACACCGCAGGACTCGTGTACAGCGGTGACGCCGGCGGCCTCAACGAGGCGACCTCCGACATCTTCGGTACGGCGGTCGAGTTCTACGTGAACAACCCCAGCGACGTACCGGACTACTTCATCGGCGAGAAGATCGACATCCGTGGCAACGGCACGCCGCTGCGCTACATGGACAAGCCGAGCAAGGACGGTGTCTCGAAGGACTGCTGGTCCTCGTCGCTCGGCGGCCTCGACCCGCACTACTCCTCGGGTCCGCTCAACCACTGGTACTACATGCTCTCCGAAGGCTCGGGTGCCAAGACGATCAACGGGATCAGCTACAACTCCCCCACCTGTTCCGGCGCCGCGGCCGTGACCGGCATCGGTCACGCGAAGGCCGAGAAGATCTGGTACCGCACGCTGGCGACCTACCTGACGTCGTCGAGCAAGTACGCCAACGCCCGCACCGGCGCCATCAAGTCCGCCAAGGACCTGTACGGCCAGGGCTCGGCAGAGTGCCAAGCGGTCGAGAAGGCCTTCACCGCCATTGCCGTCCCGGCAACGACCGAGACCTGTGGCACGGGAACCCCCGACCCCGGCGCACCGGCGGTCACCAACCCGGGCGCGCAGACGAGCACGGCAGGGACCGCTGACACGCTGCAGCTCGCAGCGACGGGCGGCACCAAGCCGTACTCATGGTCGGCGACGGGTCTCCCTGCGGGTCTCACGGTCAACGCCTCGACCGGTCTGATCTCCGGTACGCCGACCACCGCAGCCACCTCCTCGGTGACGGCGAAGGTCACCGACGCTGCGGGCAAGACGGCCAGTGTGTCGTTCTCGTGGGTCGTCTCCGCCGCCGGCGGTGGCGGGGCCTGCACCGGCGAGCTCAAGTACAGCGGCACCCTGACTGCGGGCGGCAGCAAGACGTTCGCGGCCTTCACCGACAGCGACCCGGGCCAGCTCAAGGTCTGCCTCGACGGGCCGACCGGTAGCGACTTCGACGTCTACCTGCAGCAGCAGCTGTTCGGCTACTACTGGGTGACGGTTGCCCAGGGCACCACTCCGAACCCGGACGAGTCATTCACCTACAGCAACACGGCGGGTACCTACCGCCTCGTGGTGAAGGCCGACTCCGGATCCGGCGCGTTCACAGCTTCCGTGTCTGAGTAACCCTTGCCAGAACGGCTCCGGTACGCCGGAGCCGTTCTGCAGCTCAGATCCAGTCTCGACGGCTCGCCTGGATCGCCAACTGGAACCGGCTGTGGGCGCCGAGGACCTCTTCGAGCCGAGCGATCCGCCGGCCGACCGTACGAGCGCTCACGCCCAGATCGCGGGCGATCGCCTCATCGGTGAGGCCCGCGGCGAGGTAGGACAGCAACTGCTGTTCCTCCGGATCCGGACCGCCCACCGCGTCGATCGGCCGAGACTCGGCCGACAGGGGCACGCCCATCTGCCAGAAGACGTCGAAGAGGCCGATCAAGCAGTCGAGCAGGCCGGACTCGTGGACGACGATGACCGAACGCCGCGCCCCGCGCTGGCCCGGTACGGCGATCAGCGCACGCCGATCATCGAACACCATCAGATTGAGCGGCACCTGAGCGAAGACGCGCGCCTGCTCGCCGGCCGCGATGCACTGATGGACCGCGGCAAGTCCTTCGAAGTCCTCGAGCAGCGAGACGCCGTACAGCCCGCGAGCTCGTACGCCGCGCTCCAGGGCGTCGAAGAATCCGTCCGCCACCTGCGGCCGCGGGATCTTCATCCCAGGTTGTACCTTCCGCGGCGACACCGGGCCGATGCACAAGCCGTCGACGGTGGAGGTCGTGTCATCCATCAGTTTGGCGTGGACGGCCTGGATCCGCGCCTCGTCGGCGATGACCTCCACGAAGTTCAACCGGTCGCCACCTTCGTTCCAGATATCGGCGAAAACCGAGGCGAGCCGACGCGTGGCGTCAGCGGCCCTGGCCTGCTCAGCGGCCACATGCTCCAACGGAATCCGGGGAGCGGCTGCTTCGATCGCCCCGTCGGTCACGTCCAGCAGACCGATGGCCGCAAGTGCCTCCACCTCGTGCGCAGCCCTGGCGCGGTCGATACCAGCGCGTTCGGCCAGATCCTCCAGGCTCGTCCGCCCGCTCACGACGGCAGCACGGTAAAGCGGCTCCGCGGCGTCCGAGAGGAAGGAAGCTGAGGACAGGTCCATTTGCACGTCCTACCACCTCCTGCGTCCCTGCGCGAGGGCTTGTCGTTCAGCTGGGCTTGGCGGGCGGGGTTTTCAGCAGGTCGGCGGCGAGCTTGTCGAGGCGTTCAGGCCACACGGCCAGCGCCTTGTCCGGAGTGGCCAGGCCGGTCTGGGTGAGGATCAGGCGAGCACCGTGGCCGGTGCCGGCAGTCAGCTCCCAGCGGGCGTCGTCGTACGCCGCAAGTAGGGGTCGTACCGTCTCTGCGGGGCGGGTCAGTTGGCGCTCGAAGCGAACCGTCCAGCCGTCCGGCGTCTCTTCGGCTGTGCCCTGGTTGAGGTTGAGCCGTTCGACAAAGCGGTCGTGCAGTACGCCGGTGTCCGGCTCGATGTCGATCGGTTTGCCGAGCAGGCGTAGGTCCAGCGCGTCCAGACAGAGCGTCCAGCCGGAACCGAAGCTCGCCGCGCCGAAGTGATCGTCGAAGGTGTGGCTGAGAACGAGCAGACAGCCGTCCTCGGCGGGCAGCAGCTCCCACCGCAGCACCTCGCCGCTCCAGGTGATCGCGAACACCCGCGGCGGATCGAACTCGAGCACCTCCCCGTCACCACCCGGCTCGCCATCCATCACATACTCGACGCGGCTGCCGATCCGCGGCTCCAGCTGCACGGACGCGGGGAACCAGTGGACCAGCTCGTCCGGGTCGGTGAGAGCGCGCCATACCTTCTCGGCCGGGTGCCGCAGGTGCCGCTCCATCCGCAGTACCGAGCGGCCCTCGATCGTCCGCAAGGTTTCGTTCGCCATCATCAGCCTTCCGTTCGGGGCCGGACCTCGTCCGGCATCGCGTCCAGGTGGTCCTCGAGGTCGTCCAGAGCGCGGTCCCACAGGATCCGGTACGGGTGCAGCCAGGCGTCCAGCTCGCGCAGCGGCTCCAGCCTCAGCTCGTACCAACGCCGCTGCGCGTCCTGGCGCACGCCGACCAGCCCCGCCTCACGCAGTACGCGTAGATGCTTCGACACACCCGGCTGACTGAGCCCGAGCTCATCCGTCAGCTCACCGACCAGCCGAGGCCGCTGCCGCAGCAAGTCCAGAATCTGCCGCCGCCTCGGCTCGGCCAGGACCTCAAAGGGAGCACTCACACAACCCAACATACCCAGGCGGCTATATAACCGCAAGGACATGTAATGGTCAGGGCAGGACGGCGAGCTTGGCGGGGTTGACCTGCCAGAGGACCTGGGTGATGCCTTGGTCCGAGGCATTGACGGTGACGATGGCGAAGACGTCGCCCTGCCGGCGGAGGCGAAGCGCGTACTGGCCGTTGATGGTGATCGGCTCGGAAGTGATGTCGATCCAGACCTTGGCAGCGAAACCGACGACCGCGGCCGCGATGGTGCCGGCGCCGTACAACGGCACTCGCGCCGCCAGGCGGCTGGTCCCACCGCTGTCGGAGTAGCTGACCACCTCGTCGGCGAGCAGTTCCTCCAGGCCTGCGAGGTCACCTGCTTGGGCGGCGGCCAGGAACTGGTCGAGCAGCCTGCGCTGTTCGGACGGGGCTACGGGCGTGCGCGCTTCAGCCGCCAGATGCTTCCGCGCCCGACTGACCCACTGGCGAGCGGTGACTTCGGTGGTTCCGACGATCTCGCCGATCTCGCTGTACGGATAGTCGAACGCCTCACGCAGGATGTACGCCGCGCGCTCGTGCGGCGGCAGCTTCTCCATCAGCATCAGTACGGCGAACTCGAGGGCAGCACCGCGTTCCGCACCCAGCTGTGGGTCGGCCGAGGTATCGACCGGTTCGGGCAGCCAGGGGCCGATGTAGGTCTCGTGCCGCGCGTACGCCGTCTTGGTCGCGTTGATCGCCAGCCTGGCGGTGACGGTGGAAAGAAACGCGACCGGGCTGCGCACCGTCGTACGATCGGCGGCCTGCCAGCGCAGCCAGACCTCCTGCAGCAGGTCCTCGGCGTCGCTCACGCTACCCAACATGCGGTACGCGATGCCGAACAGCCGTGGGCGCGCCTGAGTGAAGAGCTCCGTCGCGTCGCCCAGCCCAGTGTCTTCCATCGTGACCTTTCCCGGTGGATGCAGATCTCCTGTCGACAGCCATGACAGGACAGTCCACCGGAACGTGACAGCGGCTGCGTGCTTCGCAGTGATCACCGTGGGTACCGGTTGATCTACAAGGCGTAACGAGGTTGCGCAGGGCAAGAATCGGGTGGAAGGGCAGAGGGATGAGAACGAGCAGACGAATGATCGCGGTGGCAGCGATGGTCGTGGCGGTGGCTTGCGGTGGCGCCACCGCGGCGCACGCGGCAGATCCGGTCGTCCAAGCCCAGGGCGAAGTCGCCTGCGGCTACGACTACGACGCGTGCTGGGCCAAGTGGTACGACTACGGATTCGTCAAGAACTACATCGTCGGCGAGATCTACTACAAGGGCGGCGGCTATCACTTCTACTGGTGGAACTGACGCGCGGCTATCGGTCGCGCCAGCGGAGGTCGCAGATGACCGGGCGGTGGTCGGACGGGTAGACGCCGTCGTACGGATCGCCTGCGATCTTCGCTGATTCCACGGTGACCAACTGATCCTCGTGGCCTGGCCGGTAGAAGATGTGATCGATGCGTTGATCGACCAGTTCTGGTCCGGCTTCGAGCGGGGCCGACGGGTGGCTGGACGGCAGCGTGATCGCATCCGCGGCTCCACCACCGGCCGTCCAGGCGTCGATCAGCACTTCACGCAACGGTCGCAGTACGGCGCTGTCCGCGGCAGCGTTCAGGTCGCCGATCGCCAGTGACGGGCACGGTCCGTCGGTCGACGGGTCGGTCGCAAGGTCGGCGAGCAACGTGGCTTGCGCCAATCGATCGTCGCTATAGGTCGTCGCGTGCTCCAGGCAGGCCACGAGAACCGGCATCCGGCCGGCCGGATGATCCACTGCGGCCTTCAGTACGACGGGATCCCACGCCCGATGACGAGACGGCATCGCGATGCCGTCGTACTGCGCGATCGGCCAGCGACTGAGCAGCGCGACCCCCAGCTCGACGTCGGACCGGTCCGCAGCTGGATACGAGGGCGCGGCGAACGCGGCGTGCATGTCCAGCGCATCGGCCAGCTCCTCGGCCTGCGTTGTGTCCCGGGTGCCCCACACTTCCTGCAGCCCGACGACGTCCGGGGTGAAGCGGCGAATCGTCTCGAGGATGCCAGGTTGGCGTTCGCGCCAGCGCGGCCCGAAGCGCCACCAGATGTTCCACGTCATCACCCGGACCTGGTGATCAGTCATCGCCTGCTCCTCTCGAAAGGTCGGGGTGGACCACGCTGGCAGGAGTGGTCCACCCCGACCGATCAGGCAGCTGCCGACAGTGGGGCCAGGCGTTCGCGCAGGTCGGTGAGAGTCCGGCGCAGCAGACGGGATACCTGCATCTGGCTGACACCGATCTCTGCACCGATGTCGGACTGCGTCCATCCTTCGATGAAGCGCAGCTCCAGGATCCGCCGCTCACGCGGGCCGAGGTCCTCCAGAATGGGCTGCAGCATGTCGACTGCCTCCAGCTGGCTGACCGCGGTGTCCTCCTCGTCGGCCACGACCTCGGCCAGGCTCAGGCCGTTGTCCTCGGCCGGCCGATCCAGCGAGAGCGTGTTGAAGCAGCCCTTGGCCGCCAGCGCCTGCTCGATCTCGTCGGCCTCGACCTCGAGATACTCGGCCAGCTCCTCGGTCGACGGCTCGCGGCCCAGCTCCTGCTCCAGTTCGGGCAGTTTGGCCGCCACCAGGCCCTGCAACTCCTGCAGCCGCCGCGGAATGCGGACGGTCCACGCCGAGTCGCGGAAGTAGCGCCGTACCTCACCTCTGATCGTCGGTACGGCGTATCCGATGAACGGCGTGTCCGCATCCAGCCGGTAGTTCGTCGCCGCCTTCATCAGCCCGAGGAACGCCACCTGCTCCAGGTCCTCGAGCTCGACACCGCGCCCCCGGAACCTCCCCGCGATCCCCCGGGCGATCTCCAGATTCAGCTCGACGATCCGCTCGAGCAACATCTGCTGCTGCACCGGATCCGACGTTCGAGCCCGCTGCTCGAACAGTTCGACCGTCGCCGCCTCCCGGGCGGCCCGGTCCTTGGCCGACGAACACTGCGTCGGCACGGACTCACTCATCACAGAAACAGTCATTTTGACCTCGCGACTAAAACGTCACGGCGCGGCACTCATCTGAACCGCGGTCAAATGGCGTGGATCAACTACCCAGCTGTCTCGATCTCATGCGCGACCGGCGCCGATCGGGACGAACCGGTCTTCTCGGTCCCGGCCGGGCGCTTGGGCGCCGGACACACCGGACCTCGCTCGAGTGGGCCGCCACCGAGCCGGCGGCTCTTCCACTGCTTCTCGTCGTAGTCGTAGTACGTGTCGACACCACCGACAGTCATCTCGACTCCAGCCAAACCGTGTCACCGCTTCGACCGCTGACTTCTCAACAGCTCACCCTCCAGATTGCCACGTCTCCCCCAGGCCGCGCCAGAGAGCCGGCTCGAAAAGGTGGTTTCGGGTGGGTACCGGAGCGGCGCCATTCCAACGAGCGTTAGCCGACCAGTAGAGGAGACAACGATGTCCGCAGACGTCGTGGACCTGATCATGCAGGACCACCGTGAGGTCGAGCGACTGTTCGACGAACTCAAGGAGAGCCCGGAGAAACGCCCGAATCTGCTGCCGGTGCTGACGACGCTGCTGACCGCACACAGCCGCGCCGAGGAGGCCGAGGTCTACCCGGTCGCCGCCGAGGAGGCCGGCGAGAAGGAAGAGGTCTCGCACAGCCAGCAGGAGCACATCGAGGCCGACCAGTTGCTGGCCAAACTCGCCGCGACCGACCCGGCGTCGGCCCAGTTCGACACCGTGCTGCAGAACCTGATCGACGCGGTCTCGCACCACGTCGAGGAGGAAGAGACCAAGGTGCTGCCCGGGATGCGGTCGAACCTGTCCGATCAGCGCCGCGCCGAACTCGGGGAAGCCTTCGCCGCCAGCCGCAAGGAGCACCTCGGTGAACAGCCCGGCGACATGACCCGGGACCAACTCGCCCAGCAGGCCACCAACGCCGACATCTCCGGCACCTCCGGCCTGACCAAGGACGAGCTGAAGAAGAAGGTCGAGAGCGAAGGGGACCGCTGATGCCGTCGAAGTCGGCGAACGTCAAGAACGAGAAGCAGTACGAAGCGCTGAAGGACAAGGGCATGTCCAAGGAGCGCGCGGCCAAGATCGCCAACGCACCGAAGGCCAGCAAGCACGGCGGCGAGAAGAGCGGCTCCGGCGGCAACAGCAAGCAGGGTGGAACCACCGCCCAGAAGAAGGAAGCCGGCCGCAAGGGCGGTAAGGCCGCCGCCAAGAAATCCTGAGCACAGCAACGGATCCCCCACCCGAACAGGTGGGGGATCCGTTGATTCGAGTGACTACCGCGGTACGTCGCCGCGCCAGGCGCCGGTCTCCCCGCCACGCTCCTCGATGAACTCCTTGAACCGCTGGAGATCACCCTTCACGCGTCCTTCGACCACCCCGAACTTGTCACCGACCTTCTCCAGGAAACCGTCCGGATCGATATCCATCTGCGCGGTCACCCGGCTGGTGGTGTCGGACAGCTTGTGGAAGGTCACGACACCGGCATGCTGCGGACCCGAGTCCGACTTCCACGCCACCCGCTCATCGGGGTGCTGCTCGGTCACGGTCGCGTCGAACTCCCGCGTCGCACCACCGACCTTCACCACCCAGTGGTTGTGCGTCGGGTCGATCTGGCGAACCTCCTCTACGCCTTCCATGAACTGCGGGAACGACTCGAACTGCGTCCATTGGTTGTACGCCGTTGTCACCGGAACCGCGACGTCGATGGACTGCGTGATCGTGCTCATCGCCCTACCTCCAAGGTCTCTCGCTCGCTCGATCACCACCTCCGGTGCCCGTCCCGCGCTGGTTGATTCCCGCTGGGTACCGGGCGAGGCATGACGAACTCCGTATCCGTCTGGCTCGCCACCGCGACCATGCCCCGGTACGACGCGATCGCCGCCGACCGCCGGACCGACGTACTCGTGGTGGGTGGTGGAGTGGTCGGGTTGACGGCGGCCTTGGAGCTGCAACTGGCGGGCGTGGACGTCGTACTCGTCGAAGCCGATCGGATCGGGGCCCGGACCAGCGGACACACGACCGGGAAGGTCACTTCGCAGCACGGCGCGATCTATGCGCAACTGGCTGATCGGCATGGTCTTGAGGCGGCGCGCCAGTACGCGATGGCCAACCAGGCTGGGGTGGAACGAGTCGCGGACCTGATCGACCGGTTCGGGATCGACTGTGAGTTCACCCGCGCTCCTGCCTTCGTCTATGCCACCGAGGGCGCCGACCTCCAGCGGGAGGCTGAGGTCGCGGCCGAGCTCGGCTTACCGGCGCACTCGGCGGATCCCGGCGAGCTGGGACTCCCGCTGAAGGTGACTGACGCCGTCCGCTTCGACAACCAGGTCCAGCTGCACCCGAGTCGCTACCTGGCCGGTCTGGCGACGGCGTTCACCGCGGCCGGCGGGACGATCTTCGAGCACAGCCGGGTGACCGGCATCGAGGCCGGGATCGAGGCCAGGACCGAGCGCGGCCCGATCATCCGCGCCGACCACGCGATCGTGGCAACCCTGCTCCCGTTCGGGACCCTCGGCGGGTACTTCGCCCGGACCCGTCCGCAGCAGTCCCACGGCATCGCCCTCCGGCTGCCGGTCCCGGCACCGGCCGGTATGACGATCTCGGCCGACGGGCCGACCCGATCGACGAGGCCCTGGCCGGGCGGCGGTCCGAACGGACTGATCATCGTCGGCAACGGCCACGAGGTCGGTGATCAGACCGACACCGACGCGGCGTACCGCGGTCTCAGCGACTGGGCCGGTTCGCTGTGGAACGAACGCCTCGAACCGGACTACCGCTGGTCGGCCCACGACTACAGCACCCCGGACCAACTCCCGTACGTCGGCAAGGCGCCCGGCTCTCCGGTCCTCGTTGCCACCGGCATGCACAAATGGGGACTCAGCAACGGAACCGTTGCTGCTGGCATCCTTCGTGACCTGATCCTCGAACGGGACAACGCGTTCGGCACCGTGTACGACGCCGGCCGGATCGGCGACGCGCACTCCGTGGCCACTCTGGTGAAGGACAATCTCAAGGTCGGCAAGGAGTTCGCGGCCGGCCACCTGCGCCGCCTGGCCGGCGGCGGCCTGGACCACGTCGAGGTCGGCCAAGGCGGTCTGTACGACCTCGACGGCAAGACCGTCGGCGCGTACTGCGATCACGACGGCCGGCTGCACACCGTCGTACCGGTCTGCACTCATCTCGGCTGCCCCCTGCGCTGGAACCAGGGTGACGCCACCTGGGACTGCAACTGCCACGGCTCACGCTTCAACCCCGACGGCACAGTCCTCGACGGACCGACCACGACACCACTGGCCAAACCGCGTTAGACACCGACGAATCGGGAACAGGGGATCTATGCGACGCCTCTACGTAGTCTTGCTGGCCGGCCTCTTCATCGTGGCCGCTGCCGGCGCGCGCCCTATCGCGGGTTGGGTCGGATCAGGCGGTGAGGCCGCATCAGTGGTTCAGGCGCAGGTCTCCCCCACCCCGTCCCTGGGCGCAACGCCGCAGACCGGCGCGAACCCGCCGGGCGCAGGTGACGGCGATGCCCAGGACTTCGATCTCGCGCCTCTGGTCGTGATCGGCTTCATCGTCCTGATCGTGCTCATCGGCGGCGCGGTGCTACTGGCGGGGCTGCGCCGCCGACAGGGGTCCCACAGTTCATGAGTGATGCTGTCGTGGTCGGGGCCGGCCCGAACGGGCTGGTTGCCGCGAATCTACTGGTTGATGCCGGGTGGGACGTCGTACTGCTGGAGGCGAACGATGCGATCGGGGGCGCGGTTCGGAGTTCCAGGGATGTCGATCCGGCCTTCGTGCACGACACTTTCAGCTCGTTCTACCCGTTGGCCGCGGTGTCGCCGACCATCAAGGACCTGAAGCTTGCCGACTACGGTCTGGAGTGGTCGAACGCTCCGTCCCCGGTCGGCAACCCGCTGTCCACCGGCGGCTGGGCGCTCGTGCACCCAGAGCCGGCCGACACGGCCAAAGCGCTCGACGCGCTGCACCCCGGAGACGGTCAGGCCTGGCTGGATCTGTACGGCGACTGGGAACGCGTCGGGCCCGCCGTGATCGAGGCCCTGCTCAGCCCGTTTCCACCGGTTCGGGCGGGACTCGGCGTACTGCGGGAGCTTTTGGGGCCACGAGGATTGCAGCGCCTGCAGGTGTTGCTCGGCCCGGTCCAATGGGTCGGCAACCGCCGGTTCGCTGGCGAGGCCGCAAAGATGCTGATGGCAACGAACTCGCAGCACGCGGACATCGCTCCGACTGCACCAGGATCGGGCTTGATGGGATGGCTGCTGGTGATGATCGCGCAGCAGTACGGCTATCCCGTGCCCCGTGGTGGCGCCGGGGAGTTGTCCCGGGCGCTGGCCGATCGGTTCGCAGCTCGGGGTGGCACGACCATCTGCCAGGCACGCGTCGACCGGATCGTCATCCGCGACGGCCGGGCGGTCGCCGTACGGACTGTTGACGGGACCGAGTACGCCGCCGGCCGGGCCGTGCTCGCGGATGTCTCCGCGCCGGCGTTGTACCGGGAGCTCATCGCCGGGGAGGACCTGCCTGGGCATGTGCGGCAGCGGTTGCGCGCGTTCCGCTGGGATCCGGGCACGATCAAGGTCGACTGGGCGCTGAGCTCACCGATCCCGTGGCAGAACAGGCCGGAGCTGGCGCCTGGGACGGTTCATCTCGCGGATTCGGTGCCGGATCTGCGGCGCTGGTCCAAGCAGCTGTCGGAGGGATGGATCCCGGATCGGCCGTTCCTGCTGATGGGGCAGATGACGGCTGCCGATCCCTCGCGGTCGCCGGCCGGCACGGAGTCCGCGTGGGCCTACACCCACGTCCCGCAGCAGGTCCGCGGCGATGCCGGCGGAGACCTGACGGGACTCTGGGACGATGCCGAGGCCGAGGCGATGGCCGACCGGATCGAGGCTCGGGTCGAGCAGTTCGCTCCCGGATTCACCGAGCACATCACCGCGCGTCGCATCCTCAGCCCGGTCGAGCTCGAGCGCCGCGACGCCAACCTGGTCGGTGGCGCAGTCAACGGCGGTACGTCGGGCCTGCGCCAGGAACTGTTCCTTCGCCCGATGCCGGGCCTGGGCCGCGCCGAAACGGCCATCAAGTCCCTCTATCTGGCCTCTGCCTCGGCCCATCCCGGTGGCGGGGTGCACGGCGCCTGCGGCTCCAACGCCGCCCGCGCTGCCCTCTTCCACGCCGACTAGTCGGCCTTCAACGACGTGTACAGCAATTCCAAGGCCGTGGTGGTCGCTTCGTCGACGACACGGCCCGGATCACCGTCGAAGCGGTGCTGGACGACATCGACGCGTCCGCCTGAACTGACCGCAAGGTAGACAGTGCCCGGCGGGTGGCCCTCGTCCGGTTCGGGCCCGCCGACCCCGGTCGCCGCGACGGCGACCTCGGCACCCAGCAGGCGCGCGACCCCATTCGCCATTTGCGCAGCGCAACGAGCTGTCACAACCGGGCCGGGCTCAACGCCCAGCACGTTGAACTTGACCTCCGCGGCGTACGCGACCACGCCACCCGCGAACCAGGTACTCGCGTCCGACGCCGCGCCCAGCCGGCACGCGATCCGGCCGCTGGTGAGTGACTCCGCCACTGCGATCTGGAGGCCACGGGCCTTCGCCGAGGCGGCGATCCGCTCCGCCGCGTCCTGCGCCTCGCTGGAATTGTTACGCCGCATACCTGCTGGTACCCGGGCATATTCCTTGGCGAGTGAGAGAAGATATGGGGCATGGATCACGTCAGCCGGCCCGCGGCCTCCGGGATCACCAGCCCGGAGGAGCCTGCCATGCCCAACTTCGACCTCGCCGCGGGTAATGCGGCTGAGAGATTCGCAGAACTCGCCGTCGAGCTGCACTCCACGGAGGGTGTCGAGGAGACCGTCGAGGCAGTCGTCGAGTTCGCGCTGCAGGCACTGGACTGTTCACACGCGGGAGTTGCACTGTCACTGGCTGGTGGCCGGCTGGAGATCCCCGCCGTCACCGACCCGGTCGTCGCCGAGATCTACCAACTGCAGATGAACGGCGGCAAGGGCCCGCTGGCGGAGTCGATGCGGGACCGCTCGACCGTCCTCGTCGCCGACACCGCGGCCGACGGACGCTGGCCGGAGTGGGCCGGCAAGGTCCTCGGGCTCGGCGTCCGCAGCGTCCTCGACGTGCCGCTGACCACCTCCTCCGGCACACTCGGAGTGCTCGGCCTGTACAGCGTGCGAGCGGACGCCTTCGGTCCGGACGACCTGGCGGTCGCGCACATCCTGGCCCGCCATGCCTCAGTCGCCGTGGCCACGAGCCGCAACGAGCAGCACCTGGCCCAGGCGGTCGACGCCCGCAAGCTGGTCGGCCAGGCGATGGGCATCCTGATGGAGCGCTACGACCTCGACGGCGACCGCGCCTTCGAGGTCCTCCGCCGCTACTCCCAAGACACCAACCGCAAACTCCGCGACGTCGCCCAGCAGCTCATCGACACCCGCAAACTCCCCCACTGATCCCCGGGGCCACGTCAACGCACTGGAGGGCCAACCGCCGCTGTGACCGGCCAGTTGCGGGGGGTGTGAACAGGAACTGGTGGGTCGAGACAAGGAATACCGTGTTCAGGCCCACCACCAGCTCTGCTGACCCCCGTGAACTTCCTGACCCGGGCAGCCTCGGCTGATCGGCTCCTCCCCGTCACTGAGACGACAGGCGGCCCTGCTCGAGATCTCCCCATACTTGTACGAAGCGGTTGCCGGTCAGGTGGTAGAGCGCGAACTCCTGCAGTACGGCGGGTCGCCCGTCGGCCGTGGTGTAGGTGTCGATCAGGTGGGCGCTGAGCCAGTCGCCGTCGACCAGTAGCCGGTGCAGCTCCCAGTGGAAGTCCGGATAGGTGTCCACGACGGAGCGCAGGCCGTCGCCGTACTGCTGGAGGCTGGACGGCATGCCGTTGATCTCGACGTCCTCGGCGACGAATTCGCCGAGATCGTCGAAGCGGTGGTCGTTGCAGCGCTGGAGATAGCGCCGGTAGAAGTCCTGCACGGGCTTACGGGGTGAGGAGGACCTTGACGGCGCCGTCGCGCTTCTTCTGGAACATGTCGTAGGCGTCGGGTCCCTCGGACAGTGGGAGATGGTGGGTGGCGAAGGAGTCGACCTTCAGTGGGTCGTCGTCGCCGAGGAGCGGGAGGATGTCGTCGCTCCAGCGACGGACGTTGGCCTGGCCCATCCGGAGCTGGATCTGCTTGTCGAAGATGGTCAGCATGGGGAGCGGGTCGGCCATCCCGCCGTACACGCCGATCACCGAGATGGTTCCACCGCGCCGTACGACGTCGACCGCCAGCAGCAGCGCTGCCAGCCGATCCACGCCGGCCTTCTGCATCAAGGCACCTTGGACCGCATCGGGCAGCAGCCCGGCCGCTTGTTGAGCGAACCGGGCTCCCGGTGAACCATGCGCTTCCATCCCGACGGCATCGATCACCGAATCCGGTCCACGACCGGCGGTCAGGTCGCGGATCGCGTCGGCGACATCGTCGCCGTACTCGAGGATCTCGACGCCGTAGCGCCGCGCCCGCTCCAGTCGCTCCGCGACCAGATCGACACCGATCACCCGGAAACCGTGGTGCAGTGCGACCCGGCAGGACATGTCACCGATCGGACCGAGCCCCAGTACGACGACGGTGCCGCCGGCTGGGATCCCGGCGTACTGGACCGCCTGCCAGGCCGTCGGCAGCACGTCCGACAGGTACACGAACCGATCATCCGGCGGGCCGTGCGGCACCTTGATCGGCCCGTACTGCGCCTGTGGCACGCGCAGGTACTCCGCCTGACCGCCGGGGATCTGCCCGTAGAGCTTCGTGTAACCGAACAGCGCCGCGCCCATCCCCTGCGCCCGCACCTGCGTGGTCTCGCATTGCGTCTGCAGATCCTGGTCACACATGAAGCACGACCCGCACGCGATCTGGAACGGTACGACGACGCGATCGCCGACGCTGAGGTTGGTGACCGCGGAACCGGTCTCCTCGACGATCCCGATCGACTCGTGCCCGAGCACGTCACCGGCGTCCAGGAACGGGCTCATCACCTCGTACAGATGCAGGTCCGATCCGCAGATCCCGGTGGACGTCACCTTGATGACGGCATCGGTCGGCTCCTCGATCCGCGGATCCGGCACCTCGCCGTACTCGATCTTCCGTTTGCCTTGCCAGGTCAGGGCTTTCACGCGTCCGCTCCCGTCTTCGGTAGCCATGCCGGTTCCCCATGAGCAAGCAGTACCCGGCCACAATCCGTCTGATCAGCTCACCAGGTGACGGGGAGGGCGTGAACTCCGTAGATCTCGGCGTCGTGCTTGAAGGGGATGTCCTCCAGCGGGACGGCCAGCTGGAGGGTCGGGATCCGGCGGTAGAGGGTTCCATAGACGACCTGGAGCTCCATCCGCGCCAGCGGGGCGCCGAGGCACTGATGGATGCCGTAGCCGAACGCCAGGTGGCCGCGGGCGTCCCGGGTCAGGTCGAGACGGTCCGGCTCCTCGAAGAGGTCGGGGTCACGATTACCCGTGTCGCCAGGAAGGACGAGGCCCTCTCCGGCAGGCAGGATCTGACCGCCGAACTCGATGTCCTCGAGAATCGCGCGACGGCGGCCCTGATGAGTGACATTGAGGTAGCGCAGCAATTCTTCGACGGCGCCCGCGACCACCGCCGGATCCTCCGTGTCCCGCAACAGCGCGAGCTGGTCAGGGTGCTCGAGCAGTGCGGTGGTTCCGAGCGCGATCTGGTTGGCCGTGGTCTCGTGACCGGCCAGAAGCATCAGTACGCCGATGCTGACCGCATCCGGCCGGTCCAGTTCGCCGGCCTGGATGCGCTCGGCGAGGACGGACAGCAGGTCGTCGCCAGGCGTTCCGAGCTTGACCCCGACAAGCTGGTCCAGGTAGCCGACGATGTTGTGCAGAGCACCCACTCGCTCCATCGGGGCGGCGTCGACGCGGACGAGCTCCTTGGTGTTGTGCTGGAAGAAGGCGTGGTCGTCGTACGGGACGCCGAGCAGCTCACAGATCACCAGGGACGGCAGCGGAGTCGCCAGCGCCTCGACCAGGTCGGCCGGCTTGGGCCCGGCGAGCAGCGCATCGATCATCTCGTCGACGAGCTGCTGGACGCGCGGCCGCATCGCCTCGATCCGCTTGTGCAGGAACGGCGCCGTGACCATCCGGCGCAACCGGCCGTGCTCGGGGTCGTCCATGTTGACGAAGCCGAAGTCCAGGTTGGCACTCTTCAGCATCGCGGCCTCGGCCGCGGGGATCGGGAACCCCGGATGACCGATGTCCGCGCTCAGCCGTGGATCCAGGAGCAGCTTGCGCTGGTCGGCGTTGCGGGTGACGAGCCAGGCCGGCTTGCCGTAGGCCTCGATCCGGGCCAGCGGTCCCAGCTCGCGCAGTTCCGGCGGCGGGTCGAACGGGCACTTCGTGGATCGTGCCATCGGGTACGTGGGCGGCTCGTCGATGGTCAACTGGGTCCTCCGGTAGGTCAGCCGTTGAAGAGTTTGATCGGGTTCACGATGTCGGCGATGACGAGCAGGACGCCCATCACCACCATGCAGGTGGCGGCCACGTAGGCGACCGGGAGCAGCTTGCCGATGTCGACGTACCCGGGGTCGGGGCGGCCGAACAGCTTGGCGAAGCCGCGCCGGATGCCCTCCCAGATCGCGCCGATCATGTGGCCGCCGTCGAGCGGCAGCAGCGGAATGAAGTTGAACAGGGCAAGGAACAGGTTCAGCGAGGCCAGCAACGAGATCAGGAAGGCGATCCGCTCACCGCCGCTGAGCGACTGGTTGGCGGCGATCTCACCGGCCACCCGGCTGGCACCGACAACGCTGATCGGGCTGTCCTGTTCGCGCTCACCGCCGACGATCGACTTGGCGACACCGACGAGCTTGGCCGGGAAGTTGCCGAGTGCCTGCACGGTGGCGACGGTCAGCTCGCCCATCTTGTCCACGACGAAACCGAAGTCCTGCCGTTCGACCTTCAGCTGTGGCGAGACGCCGAGGAAGCCGACCGACACGATCGTGTCCGACCCGGTCTTCTCCCGGACCTGGTTCACGATCGTCGCCGTCCGCAGCGTCTGCCGGGCACCGTTGCGCTCGACAACGATCGTGGCCGGCTTGTCGGCGTTGGCGCGGATCAGCGGGGTGAGCTGGTCCCAGCTGGAGATCGGGGTGCCGTTGAACGCCACGATCCTGTCCCCGACCTGGAAGCCGGCGGTCTTGGCCGGCGACACCTTGTCGGTGTCGGTGCACTTGCGATCGGGGCCGGCCTCGGCGGCCGGGATCACGCAGTCGGTGACGGTGGACACGGTCGTCTGCGCGACGTTGGCGCCGTACAGCATGAACAACCCACCGAACAGGACGAACGCGATCACCACGTTCACCAGCGGACCGCACACCATCACGATCAGCTTCTTCCACCACACCTTCTGGTAGAACAGCCGCCCGTTGTCGGCCGGGTCGATCGTCTCGTACTCCGCGTTCCGCGCGTTCTCGACCATCGACTGGATCGGGCCGGTGCTGCCCTTGCGGACCGTCTCCGGGTGCTGGCCCTTCGCCGGGGGCAGCATCCCGATGATCCGGACGAAACCACCGGCCGGGATCAGCTTGATCCCGTACTCGGTCTCACCGCGCCTGGTCGACCAGACCGTCCGCCCGAAGCCGGAGAAGAACTGGGTGACCTTCATCCCGAAGGCCTTGGCCGGCAGCAGGTGCCCGAGTTCGTGCAGAGCGAAGGACAGCATGATGCCGATCAGGAACACCACGATGCCGAGAACAGTGAGAAGCACAGTCATAGCGTCATCATCCTTCGACCGAGGGTTACCCCGGTCAGATCAGCAGTCCGGTGAGGTGGAAGTAGTCCGCGGTCCGGGCCGACCGCAGGACGCCGGTCCGCCGGAGCAGGCCGAGGGTGGCGCGGGCGCCGCGCCGTACGTCGGCCAGCAGTTCGTCCTCGGGGTGCGACTCCGCGACGATCGCGTGCGCGGCCCGCTCGCCGAACCCCATCGCGGTCAGCATCTGCCGGTAGGCTGTCAGATCCGGGCGCAGGAAAGCCAGAATCAGATCCGCGAACACCGGACCGGCCAGTTGCTGCGACTCCGGATCCAGCTGCGGCCAGCCGATCTCCATCAGCTGGGCGAAGTAGGCGTGGTGGGTGCGCTCGTCCTCGGCATGGTCGGCGAGCGTCTCGCGGACGAAGCCGGCCACCCGCTGGTCCTGCGGGATCTGTGTCAGCGTGCCGGAGATCAGCGTCTCCGAGACCACCGAGGCGCACAGGTCGACCAGATCCGGTCGCAGGGTCGTCTTCAGTGCGCGGATCGTCCGGGCGAAGGCCGGCTCGGCCATCGTCGGCGCGACGACTCCGCTGATGCTCTCCACCTGGCGCTTCACGTCGACCGAGAAGAGCGCGTGGTAGGCCTCGTCACAGTAGATCTTGTGCGCATCGAACCGCATCTCCTCGGACAGCTTGAGGCCGAACGCGTCCCGGGACAGCCGGAGCACCACCGGATTGACGATCTCCTGCTCGAGCACGGTGGTGAAGTCCAGGTAGGAGTAGAGCTTGCGGGTCAGGAGCTCGCCGACGTCGTCCGGACCTCGATCCACGACCAGCTTGTGGCCGGCCGGCCGCGTCAGTTCGGGCGAGTAGAACAACGGCAGTTCGCCGCCGTCCGACAGCACCCGGCGCGGGCGGCTGCGGACCGAGCTGCGCAGGTCCCAGGCCGGCAACGACGGACGGTACTCCGGCTCCCGGCTGATCATTCCGCCAGTTCCTCTTCCAGCAGTGCCGCGAACTTCGCCACCGTCCGTGTCTCGAACACCGCCCGGATCGGCAGCTCCAGCTGCCAGGCCCGCCGTACCCGGGACACCACCTGGGTCGCCTTGATCGAATTGCCTCCCAGCAGGAAGAAGTCGTCGTCGGGCCCGACCGCGTCGACGCCGAGAATCTCTGCCCACAAGGCAGTGACGGCCTCCTCCGCGACCGAGAGGGTGCGGGCATCGGCCGGCGTTTCCACCGACCCCGCCTCGTTCGCCTTGGCCGCCGCCGCTGCCGCCGGCAGCGCTGCCTCGTCGAGCTTTCCGTGCACCGTCAGCGGGATCCGCTCGACCCGCGCGACGACCGTCGGCACCAGGTACGGCGGCAGTTCGGCGCCGAGTCCGTCCAGAATCTCGGCCGGGGTGACGCCGTCCACCACGACGTACGCCGCCAAGGTGTCCGGCAGCTCGACCGCGGCCGATCGCTGCGCGACCACCGCGCAGTCCCGGACCCCCGCGATCTGCCGGAGTACGTTCTCGACCTCGCCGGGCTCGATCCGGAATCCCCGGATCTTCAGCTGCCGGTCGACCCGGCCGACGAACTCGAGTTCACCGTCGGCCAGCCATCGGACGAGGTCACCGGTCCGATAGATCCGGCCGGCCGGGTCCGCCCGGAAACGCTCGTCGGTCTGCTCCGGCCGCCCGGCATAACCACGGGCCACTCCGGCTCCCCCGACGTACAGCTCTCCGGGGACGCCGATCGGCACCGGCCGCCCGGCGCTGTCGAGAACGCGCACCCAGGCGTTGCGGATCGGTACGCCGATGGACGGGCGACCCGATGACGACGACACGTCGGCCGACGTCACCCACACCGTGGCCTCGGTCGGCCCGTAGGCGTTGACCATCCGGCGCCCAGGCGCCCACTGCGCCACCAGAGCCGTCGGCAACGCCTCCCCGGCGACGATCAGCAACCGTAGCGACGGCAGGTCGACGACCGGAGTCGCGGCCAGCGCCGATGGCGTGATGGTCAGCGCCGACACATTCTCGGCCCGCAGCAGGTCGGACAGCTCCCGGCCCGGCGCAACCCGGTCGTCGTCGGCCACGACCAGACAGGCACCGGAGCCGAGGGCCAGCATCACGTCGAACACCGAGGCGTCGAAGGTGGCGGCCGCCCACTGCAGGACCACGTCGTCCCCGCTGAGGCCGAAGCGTTCGGCCTGGGCCAGCACCAGGTTCGACAGTCCTCCGTGAGTGACCATCACCCCCTTGGGCCGGCCGGTCGAGCCAGAGGTGTAGATGAGGTAGGCGATGTCGTCGGACGACACCTCGACTGCGAACAGCGCGTCGTCCGCCTGAGCGATCCGGGCAGCGTGCGCATCCATCAGGACCGTGCGTCCGCCCGTCCGGGGCAGTCGCGATCGCCTGTCCTTGCTGGTGATCAGGACCTTGACCTCGGCCTCGACGCTGATCGCCGTCAGCCGTTCGGCCGGGTGGGCCGGATCGAGCGGCAGGAAAGCCCCGCCCGCCTTGAGTACCGCGAGCATCGCGACGATCTGATCCGCCGACCTCGGCAGACTGATCGCCACCACGTCTCCGACCGACACCCCGGCCGAGCGCAGGTACGCCGCCAGCCGGTTGCTGTTCCGATCGAGTTCGCCGTACGACATCGTTCCGGTCTGGTGCCGGATCGCCGGTGCGTCACCGGCCCGCGCAGCTACCGCCGTGATCAGCTCGTGCGCGGGCCGGTCGGCAGCGGCGACCGGCGACACCTCGAACGCGGCCAGCTCGGCATCGGTGAGCATCGGTACGGCGGCCGCGGGCCGGCTGGGATCGTCCGCGATCGCGGTGACGATGGTGGTGAGATGGCCGAGCAGCCGACGGACATCCGCCTGCCGGACCCGGTCCGGGGCATAGCCGACCCGGAGGGTGAAATCACCCGCGGTGCCCGGGATCGCCAGCAGGGACAGGGGATAGTTCGTCCGGTAGCGGTAGTCACCCGCCCGCAGCCGAACCGCGCCGTCCCGTTCTCCGAGCGCACCGATCCCCGGCACGTTCAGCACCGTCATGATCGAGTCGAACAACGGGTCTCCGGCCGCGACCTCGCTCCACTGCTGGATCTGCGCCAGCGGACTGAAGTCGAACGACCGCATCGCCGCCTGGTCGGTCTGCAACCGGCGGCAGACGGCGAGCACCGAGTCACCGGCCTCGAGCCGGACCCGGACCGGCAGCGTGCTGATGAACAGCCCGGCGGTCTCTTCCACCCCGGGGAGTTCGGCCGGACGACTGGCGATCGTGCCACCGAAGACGACCTCGGTGCGATCGGAGTATCTGCTCAGCAACAGCGCCCATGCCGTTTGGAGCAAAGCGCCTACCGTGACCTGGTGCTTGCGGGCCGCCTGCTGGAGCGCACCGACGATCTCGGCACTCAACCGCGCCGATTCCTCCGGGTTGTCCCGTACGTCGTCACTCGCACCACCCGGAACCCCGATGATCGGGATCGGCGTCGGGTCCTGGACGCCGGCCAGCGCCGCCCGCCAGAACTGCTCGGCGTCGGCGATGCTCTGCCCGCGCACCCAGCTGACGTAGTCGTGGAACGGCCGGGCCGCCACAACCTCCGGAGTCTTCCCGTCGGCCAGCTGGTCGTAGTAACCGAAGGCCTCGTTCAGCACCATCAGGCCGGACCACGCATCGATCAGCATGTGGTGGTAGCAGAACACGAACCGGTACTCCCGCTCGGCCAGCCTGATCAGCATCATCCGGATCAGCGGTGCCGACTCCAGGCTGAAACCACTCAGCCGGTCGGCCTGGAGGAACGCCTCGAGTTCCTCCTCGTGCCGGGCCGCCGGACGGTCCCGCCAGTCGAGCGCCTCCAGCTCGACCTCGACCTCGCGATGGACGACCTGGACGAGTTCGGAGACGCCCTGCCAGTGGAACGACGTCCGCAGTACCGAGTGCCGTTCGGTGGTCAGCTGCCACGCCTGCCGGAGCGCCTCGGGGTCGACGTCACCGGTCAGCCGGTAGGTCACCTGGTCGACGTAGAAGGCCGCATCCGGGTCCTCGACACTGTGGAACAGCAGGCCTTCCTGCAGAAAGGTCAGACGGTAGATGTTCTCGACCCGCGGTGCGGTCATCGGCGGTTTCTCCTTCTCGGCTCCCGGACCGGCATGAGCTGGTCCGCGAGGATCTGCAGGTCCGCTTCGTCCAGACCGGTCTGGGGGAACAACTCTGGCCGGAGCTCGGTGGGATCGTGATCATCCGGCCGGGCCGGGGCGTCGGGCTCGGCGGCGTCGGCCGACGCCGCGATCGTGGCCAGCTGGGCGATCGTGGGGTTGGCCACCACGTCACCGGCACTGAAGCGCAGCCCGGCCGATCGTGCGGACGCGGCCAGTCGCATGCTCAGGATCGAGTCGCCGCCCAGCTCGTGGAAGTGGTCGGTAACACCGATCGGCTCGATCCGGAACAGGTCCTCCCAGAGCCGGACCAGTGCCTGCTCGGCCGCCGTCCGGGGCGGTACGCAGACACCGGCGCCGGCCGGCCGCGGATGCCGGCCCATCTTCTCCCGACCGGACCCGTCGACCAGCTCGGCCAGCAAACCCGCCCGATCCGCGGGCCGGCGCTCGGCCAGCCGGTCCCAGTCTGCCGCCGCGACGACTCGAAGGGCGGTGCTGCTGCCGCCGACGGCGAACGCTTCGAGACCTTCGGACACGTCGAGCGGAGTCACTCCCTCGTCGATGATCCGGAGCCGTTCCTGCTCGGACAGCCGCGCAACCATGCCTGCGTCCGCCCACGGCCCCCAGGCAATGCTGGTGGCCGGAAGTCCGAGCTGCCGCCGGTGCGCGGCCAGTGCATCCAGATACGCGTTGGCTGCGGCATAGGCCGCCTGGCCCTCGTTACCGATCACCCCGGCCAGCGAGGAGAACAGGACGAAGAAGTCGAGGTCGCGGTTCTGAGTTGCCCGATGCAGGTTCCAGCCGCCGTCGATCTTGGGTCGTAGCGGCAACCGGACGTGCTCCTCGGACAGGCCGTCGATCAACCCGTCGGCGAGAACACCAGCGGCGTGGACGACGCCACGCAGCGGCAGACCGTCGGCCTCGACCTTGGCGATCAGCCGCTCGACCTCGGCCGGATTGGCGACATCGCAGGCGAGGTAGTCCGGCACGGACCGATCGCTACGTCCGGTCAGGTAGACCCGCCCTGCGCCTTGGTCGCGCAACCATCCGGCGACCGCCTGTCCCAAGGCACCTGCGCCACCGGTGACCAGGTAGGCACCGTCATCGCGGACCGCGAGCCTCTCCCCTGCAGCTGTTGCCGGAAGCAACTTCGGCGCGAACCATCGCTCGCCACGAACAGCCAGCTGAGGTCCGAGCTCGTCGGCCAGTACGGCGCTCAGCACGGTCTGGGCGGCATCCGCACCGGCCACGTCCAACGCCGTACAAGCCAGGCCGGGACGTTCGAGCCGGACCACCCGGGCCAGTCCGTGCAGGCTCGCGTGCGCCGGCCGGATCTGGTCCCCCGCCCGGACCGGTTGCGCCGATGCCGTGACCAGCAGCAGTCGGCCGGTGTCCGGGGCCGCCTTCACCACCTCGATCGCCGGGAGCAGAGCATCCCGTTGATCGTTGCTGTCAGCATCGAGTGCGGTGAGCAGAACGGTCCGCGCGAACGAACCCACGACCGGCAGCTCACCAGGACCGACCACCGTCGCCTGTCCGCCGGCCGCGTCGATCAGGGTGGCCAGTCGCGCTCCGGCGCCGCCTCGGTCAGCAATGATCAACCAGTGCCCGACGGCCGCCGCACTGATGGCGGGCCGCGCGGTCTCCCGCCATTCAAGGTCGTAGTGAAGATTCTGCGCGCCGCCCGATCCGACCAGGACCCGACGGGTCGCACGCCGGAAACCGATGCCCTGGAACGAGACCAACTGCTTGCCGTCCGGAGCAAACAGGACTGCATCCGCACTGTCGGCGCTGGTGAACCTGGCCTGACCGATCGTCCGGTCCGGTAGCTCGGCGCCGCTCCAGTCCAGGGCCTCGATCCCAGCCGGTACGACGATGCCGTCGGAACGCGGGTTCAGCAGCTCTGGCCGGGCCGCGAACAGGAGTCGCAGGCAGGAGTCGAGCAGCCCTGGGTCCGGGCCACCGATGCGCCGGATTCCAGGCGGCCGCTCCAGCCGGCCGACCGCCGACTCGTCGGAGTGGACGGTGAGGTCGACGAGCCAGCGGAACGACGGGCCTACGCCGTAGCCCACGGAAGCCATCCGGTCCTGGAGTTCGCTCACCCCGCCGTCCACACCACCGTCGGGAAGGGGCCACGCGGTGAGCGGGAGCGGCAGTTCGCGGACGAGTCCGCCGGCGTGGATCCGCCACGGATCGTCACCGGTCGAGCTCACCACCTGGAACTCGCCGTCGGGGGCCACCACAACCTGGACGACGGTGCTGCCGTCCGTCGCCGGGACCAGCGGCTCGGTGAAGGTGATGCGCTCGAGGCGGCAGGGTTCGCCGACAGCAGCGAGCACTGCAGCGAGCTGGAAGGCGCCCGAGACCACCACCTCGTCGTACACGGTGTGGTCCTTGATCAGGGCCGGCCAGGGAGCACTCAGCGTCTGTTCGTGGACAGTGCCGCTGATGACCGGGGAACGCAGCTTCCGCCCGAGGAGCGGATGGCCACCGCGGGCGGCCGGCGGTTGCGTCTCGCGCCAGTAGCGCCTGCGCTGGAACGGGTACGCCGGGAGCGGCACATGCTCGCGGACGGGTACGTGCAGGGCACCGAGGTCGATATCGGCCCCGGCTGCGAAGGCCGCACCCGCTCCGGAAACCAGTGCGGCCCGGGCGTCCCGGCCGCGACGCAGCGAGCCGATCCAGCGCCGGTCCGGACCCAACAGGCCCTGGCGGCCGGCGACCTTCGCCAGCACCGGATCGGGGCTCATGTCGATGATCAGGTCGGTACCGCCGGCCAGCAGCGCCTCGACCGCCTGGTGAAAGCGCACCGGCTGCCGGGCGTTGTCCCGCCAGTAGCGGGCAGAGATCGCGTCCGGGGCGAGCAGCTCACCGGTGACGGTGGAGAAGATCGGCACCGTGGCCGGGCGGTGCACCAGCGCGCCGGCCTCGGCCTCGAGCGCGTCCAGGATCGGCTCGACCAGGGCAGAGTGGCCCGCGTACGAAACCGCCAGCTCACGGATCTCCGTGCCATCGGATCGCAACCGTTCGGACAAGGCGGTCACAGCGTCGACCGGACCTGCGACGACTGCCTCACCCGGTCCGTTCACCGTGGCGATCTCGATCCCGGCGTACTGGGTGAGCAGCGCGGTCAGGTCGCTCTCCGCCGCGTGGACCGCGAGCATCCGGCCCTTCTCCGGCAGGGATTGCATCAGCCGGCCACGGGCCACGACCAACTGCAGCGCGTCCTCCAGGCTCAGTACGCCGGCGGCGCAAGCAGCAGCCAGTTCACCCATGCTGTGACCGACGACGGCCGCGGGTTCGACGCCCCACGACCGCCAAAGCTGGGTCAGCGCGTGCTGCACGGCGAAGGTCGTCACGCCGGTCCAGCGGGTCTGGTCGAGCGCTGCTCCGCCTGCCTCGATCACTGCGAGCAGCGACCCGCCCATCAGCTCGCCCGCGAGCTCGTCGCAGCGTTGCATCGCGGCTGCAAAGACGGGCTCGGTCATCAGGCCGAGCCCCATGCCCTGATACTGGCTGCCTTGTCCGCAGAAGCTGAACGCGATTTTCGGCCCGGCGCCCCGCACCGCATCGACAGTGCAGTCCAGGACGTCCTGCCCGCCGGCCAGATCCCGCAGCCGACCAGCCAGTTGCGCCCGGTTCTCACCGACCACGGCAGCCCGGTGTGACAGCCTGCCCCGCCCCCGCCACGCCGCCGCGGCGACCTGCTCGGCCGCCAGGGCCGGTGTCTCGTCGAGCAACCGGCCGTACTCGGCCGCCAGGTCCCGGACGGCTTGTTCATCCCGCCCGGAGAACGTCAGCAGGACAGCCTGTTCGTCGCTGTCCGATGCGGCCGTCGGCTGGACCGGAGGTTCGCCCAGTACGACGTGCGCGTTGGTACCGCTGATCCCGAACGAGCTGACTCCGGCCAGCCGATCGCCGGCCGGCCACGGCCGTCCCTCGGCACAGACCTCGACCGGCAGCCGCTGCCAAGGGATCCGGCGGCTCGGCGTAGCGAAGTTGAGATGGGCAGGCAACCACTCGTGGCGCATCGCGAGCACCACCTTGATGACGCCGACCACACCGGCCGCGGCCTCGGTGTGTCCGAGATTGGTCTTCACCGAACCGATCAGCAGCGGCCGCTCGGCCGCGCGCCCCGGCCCGAGCACCGCGGCCAGCGCCTGGACCTCGATCGGGTCGCCCAACGGCGTACCGGTGCCGTGCGCCTCGACGTACTGGACGTCGGACGGGCGCGCCGACGCGGCGCTGAGCGCATCCGCGATCACTGCTTGCTGGGCGGGACCGCTCGGTACCGTCAGACCGCCGCTGGCCCCGTCATGATTGACCGCGGAGCCCCGCAGGACGGCGGCGATCCGATCACCTGAGCGTAGTGCGTCGGACATGCGCTTCAGCACCACGATGCCACAGCCCTCGCTGCGGGCGTATCCGTCGGCATCCTCGGCGAATGTCTTGCATCGGCCCTCGGGTGACAGCGCACCGCCGCGGCTCAGCGAGATCGAGCAGTCCGGCGTCAGCATCAGGTGGACCCCGCCGGCCAGTGCGATATCGCACTCACCGGTTCGCAAGGCGGCCGCTGCCTGGTGCATGGCGACCAGCGACGACGAGCAGGCCGTGTCGATGGCCAGGCAAGGTCCCCGCAGACCGAGCAGGTAAGAGATCCGGCCGGCCGCGATACTGAAGACGTTGCCGATTCCGGAGTAGAGATCGATCTGTGCCCGGTCGGCGAACTGCAGTGTCTTGTAGTCGTCGGTCGTCAGGCCGACGAAGACACCGCCACGCCCACCGCGCAAGGTCTCGGGACGGATCTGGGCGTCCTCGAGGGCGTGCCAGCTCGTCTCGAGCAGCAGGCGCTGCTGCGGATCCATCGACTCGGCCTCGGTCGCGGAGATCCCGAAGAAGCTTGCGTCGAAGGTGTCCACCGAGCTGAGGAATCCCCCGCGCTCGGCGTAGATCATGCCGTCGGTCGACTGATCGCCACCATGCACCGCCGGGTCCCAGCGGTCGGTCGGCAGCGGCGTGGTCG
The DNA here is from genome assembly GCF_042262745.1 of Kribbella sp. NPDC056345. Taxonomy (NCBI): domain Bacteria; kingdom Bacillati; phylum Actinomycetota; class Actinomycetes; order Propionibacteriales; family Kribbellaceae; genus Kribbella; species Kribbella sp. NPDC056345. The sequence continues at coordinate 1,044,683 of NZ_JBHJQQ010000001.1, forward strand.
CATCGATGCCCTGGGCAAGCAACTCCCAGAATTCGGCCGGCCCGCCGGCACCGGGCACCCGGCAGGCCATCCCGACGATCACGACCGGATCCTCCGGGTCGTGCGCGGGCAGAGCTCCGGCCACTGGCGCCGCGGACCCGGTCAGCGCGGCGGCCAGCTCACGCACGGTCGGGTGGTCGAAGGCCATCGTGACCGGCACCGGTTCGCCGGTGATGGCCTCCAGACGCCGGGCGAAGCCCACCGCGGTCACCGAGTCGAAGCCGAGCTCGAAGAATCCCGCATCCGGTGAGACGGCCCCCGGCTCCTGGCCGAGGATCTCGGCGGCGATCACCAGAATCCGCTCTTCCAGCTCCGCCGCGGACAACGTCGTCCGGGCCGTCGTGGTGGTCGCGGCAGCTACTGCGGCCGGAGCACCGGCGGCGCTGGGCAAGGCACTCCAGTCGACCGGGACACCGGCCAGGTAGAGGTCGGTCACCGTCCGCAGCAGACAGCCGGCCGCCGGCCGGCCCGGGCGCAGGGTGGCGAAGATCTTCTTGCCCTGGGCAACCAGTCCCTTGGCGACCGCCGGTGCCAGCACGGGGTCCGAGCTGACCTCGACGAACAGGTCAGCCTGTTCCGCCGCGAGCGCGAGGGCCGCAGCGAACTGGACCGGCACCCGCCGGAGCCGTTCCCAGTGATCGAGCGTGAGCGCCGGCCCGGTGAGCTGCGTCCCGGTGACCGTCGAGATCAACGGTTTGCGGATCGGCACCGGGTGCACATCCGTCACGCCGGCGCGCCACGCAGCGGAGTACCGATCCATCATCGGGCCGTGGTACGCGTGCGCAATCTCCAGGCGCCGGTAGAAGATCCCGGCCGCGGCCAGCTCGGCCTCCAGCGCGCCGATCTCTGCGACCAGCCCGGACACCACGCAACTGGCCGGTGCGTTGATCGCCGCCACCGTCAGCGAGGGCCGGCCGGTCAGCCGGTCCGTCACCTGATCGGCCCCGAGGCCTACGGCAGTCATCGCACCGAGCCCGGCATCCGCACTCACGACCTCGCCTTCGCGAGCGACGAGTGCCATCGCGTCCTCGACGCTCAACCCCTCGGCCGAGTACGCCGCCGCGGTTTCGCCGATGCTGTGCCCGACCGAGACGGCCGGTACGACGCCTGCCGCGGCGAGCAAGTCGGTCAGCGCGAGCTGAACCGCGATCAGGGTCGGGAAGGTCCGGGCGGAGTCGCCGGACCGCTGACCTCCGGCGGCCAGTTCGTCCAGCACCGAGAACCCGGATCGGCCGGTGGTCGCCGCATCGCACCGGCGGAGAGTTTCGGCGTACGGCGGAGAGGCTTCCAGGCCGCTGCCCATCTCCGGGTAGTCCGTGCCCAGCCCGGGGTACAGGAAGCCGATCCGCGGAGCGACCTCCGGCACCTCGGCAACCCGGACGCCCTGCGCCGTACCAGACGCGGCGAAGGTGGCCAGCGCCTCGATCAGGCTCGCCGCATCCTCCGCCCGAACCACGGCCCGGAACCGCCCGGTGCCCGCCGCGGCAAACGCCTCCCGCTGCAGCTCCCGTGGGTCGTCGGCCCGCGTCGCGAACCGGCCCGCGAGTGCCCGCAGCTCCCCGTCGTCATTGGCGGCGAGTGGAATGATCCAGCCCTCGGTGGTCATCCCTAGATCGCCTTGTACGCAAGCACTTCGCGGACGACGGCAGCCTGCTCCGCGATCGAGTCGGCCACCAGCAGCCGATCGACAGCGATGTCCTGGCCGAAGTGTTCGCGCAACCGCACGGCCAGCCGTGCGGTCAGCAGCGAACTGCCGCCGAGGGCGTAGAAGTTGTCGTGGACCCCGATTCCCTCGAAACCGAGTAACGCCTGCCAGCTCGCGGCCACGGCTCGCTCGACGACATCGCGCGGAGCCACGAACTCGGTCAGCAGCTGCGGGCGGCTGTGGGCCACCGCACCGAAGTCCGCCTGCCGGGCCGGTTCGGTTGCCTCGACAGGCGCCGGTCCGCCCGACTGACGCAACCAGTAACTCTGTCGTTCGAAGGGGTACGGCGGGAGCGGCACCCGCAGGCGCGTTTCGCCTTGCTGGAAAGCGATCCAGTCGACGTCGAGCCCGGCCTCCCACAACCGGCCGAGGGCCGCCAGCAGACACGCTTGCTGAGGCCGCGGATCACGCGGATGCGGCAACGAGTTCACCACCAACGGCGCGTCCCGGTCAGACAACTGGTTCGCTGCCAGCAACGTGCTGAGGACCGTGCCCGGCCCCACCTCCACCAGCGCGAGGCCGGTCTCGCCCACCAACTGCGCTGCGGCATCGCCGAACCGGACCGTGCTGCGGAACTGACGCACCCAGTACGCCGGATCTTGCGCTGCCTCGTCGGACAGCCAGGTCCCGGTCACGTTCGACAGCAGCGGGACGGCCGGAGCCTGCAGGCCGATACCGGCCAGGTGCTCGGCGAAGCGCTCGAGGAAGGGATCGAGTGCGGCCGAGTGCGCGGGGCGGCGGACCTGCAGCCGCCGGCAGGCAACCTCGTCAGCGGTCAGCTTCGTCAGCAGCCGCTCGACCTCCGCCTCCGGGCCGGCCACGGTGCACTGACCAGGTGCGTTCACGGCCGCGAGCGAGAGTCCGCCGAGTAACGGCGTCAGCTCCGATTCGCCGAGGGCGACCGAGGCCATCCCACCCGGCGCCGCCTCGTCCATCAACCGGCCACGAACGATCACGGTCGCCAGGGCGTCTTCCAGGCTGAACACACCGGCCAGGCAGGCCGCAACGTACTCACCCAGGCTGTGGCCCAGGACCGCCGACGGTCGCAGCCCCCACGCCATCCAGAGTTGGGCAAGTCCGTACTCGACCGTGAACAGCGCCGCCATCGTCGCGGGCGAGGTGGCCAGGCGCTCCGCGGCGACCGGGTCATCGGTCTCCGCGCGCAGGAGCTCGCGAACGTCGTACCCGAGATGCCGGGTGGCAATTGCGGCGCAACGGTCGACAGCTTCGCGGAAGATCGGCTCGGCGTCGTACAACTCGCCGCCCATCCCCACGTGCTGACTGCCACCGCCGGGGAAGACGAAGGCCACCTCCCTGGCCCTGGCAGCACTGGACTCGTACGGCGCGCGCAAGGCGAGCTGTGCATCGGTGGCCTCGCGGCAGAGCACCGCGCGACGATGGTCGAACGCACGCCGGCCTGACTGCGTCGAGTAGGCCAGGTCAGCCAGCGACCCGCCATCGGCGACCCGCGCGTCGAACTGGGCAGCCGTTGCCTGCAAGGCATTCGCCGATCGGGCGGAGAGGGTGAGGAGCTGCCAGGGCCGTGACGGCCCGGAGCCGGGCCGCGTCGGCGGCTGCTCGAGGATCACATGTGCGTTCGTCCCGCCAACGCCCAGCGCGCTGACCCCGGCGCGGCGCGGACCGAGGGTGCCGGGCCACTCCTGGAGCTTGTTGTTCACATAGAACGGACTGGTCTCGAGGGCGAGCTTCGGATTCGGCTCGCGGAAATGCAGAGTGGCCGGGATCTTGCCTTCCCGGACCGCGAGGACGGCCTTCAGGAGTCCGGTCACCCCGGCCGCGGCGGCCAGGTGACCGACGTTGGTCTTCACCGATCCGAGGGCGCAGTACCCCGTGGCATCCGTCTCGGCCCGGTAGGCCCTGGTCAGCGCCGCCACCTCGATCGGATCGCCGAGCGGCGTCGCCGTACCGTGCGCTTCGACCAGGCCGACGGTCTCGGCCGGCACCCCGGCCACCGCCAGGGCATCGGCAACGACCTGGGCCTGGCCGTCGACACTGGGCGCGGTGTAGCCGGACTTGCCCCCACCGTCGTTGTTGACCGCGGTCCCCCGGATGACGGCATGGATGACGTCGCCGGCCTCGATCGCGTCCTCGAGCCTGCGCAGTACGACGATGCCCAGGCCACTCCCCCCGACGATCCCACTGGCGGTGCTGTCGAAGGCCCGGCAATGGCCGTCCGGCGAGACGCCGGCGCCTTCGCGGTAGATGTGACCGAACGACTCCGGGACGATCAACGACACCCCACCGGCCAGGGCCATGTCGCAGTCGCCGCTGAGCAACGCCTGTCCGGCCTGGTGAATTGCGACCAGGGAGGACGAGCACGCGGTCTGCAGGGTCATCGCCGGCCCGGTGAGATCGAGTTTGTAGGCGACCCTGGTGGCCAGGAAGTCGTCGTTCGCGCTGATCATCATCGGCATGTAGTCGAGATAGAACGACGGCACGATCGAGTCGTCGTGCAAGGTGTTGTACAGCAGGTAGGTGTTCATCGACTGCCCCGCGTAGACCCCGATCCGCCCGGCGAAGCGGGCCGGGTCCTGGGCCGCGTCCTCGAGCGCGTGCCAGGCGGTCTCCAGGAACAGCCGGTGCTGCGGATCGGTCATCTGCGCTTCGTGCGCGTTGAACCCGAAGAAGCCGGCATCGAACAGATCGCTGCCAGGCAGCCGGCCCTTGGCCGCCACGTAGTCGGGGTGTGCGTAGACGGCCTTCGGCAGTCCGGCCTCGGCGAGTTCGTCCGCCGTACCGACGGTCACGGATTCGGCACCGGCCACCAGGTTCGCCCAGAACGTGTCCAGATCAGGCGCTCCGGGGAAGCGCCCGGCCATCCCGACGACGGCCAGCGCGCTCGACAGGTCGTCCGTGGTGGGGGCGGCGAGATGGTCGGACATCACGATTCCTCTCGGTCGGAGATACCCCGCCGGCGACGGGCGAGTTGCCGGTCCCGGCCGGCCTTACGGCGGTCGGCGTGATCCTGGGCAGCGTCGCGGAGCCCGTCCCCGGCCGGTCGCCGGACCAGCCGGGCGGCCAGCCCGGCCGGCGTCGGATCCTGGAAGATGTCGGGGATCGCAATCTCGACCCCGAACTCGGCGGTCAGCGCCTCCTGCAACCGGACCGCCAGGAACGAGTGCCCGCCCAGCTCGAAGAAGTTGTCCCGCCGATCGACAGCGGTGACGCCCAGCAGGTCCGCCCAGATCGCCACGACGGCGGCCTCGGCCGGGTTCGCCGGACGGGTCACCGCCGTCCGGCGCGGGAGTGCGCGCGCGTCCTGCCAGCGGATCGCGGCCCGATCCACCTTGCCGTTCGCCGACACGGCGATCGCGTCCACCGTCATCAGCACCGCCGGGACCATGTGTGCCGGCAGCTGCCGTGCCAGCGCCGCCCGCAGGTCCTCGTCGGTCAGCTGGTTGCCTTCAGCAAGTACCAGGACGGCGGCCAGGGACCGGCTGACCGGATCGTCGCCGCGGACCGCGACCACCGCGGTCTCGATCAGCGGGTGTGCACAGAGCACCGCCTCGATCTCTGCGAGCTCGACCCGCTGACCGCGCACCTTCACCTGGTCGTCGGCACGGCCCAGGAAGTCGAGCTCCCCGTCCGCGGTCCAACGCACCAGGTCACCGGTGCGATAGAACCGCGCGCCGTCGCGCTGCACGAACTTCGCTGCGGTCTGTTCGTCGTCGAGATAGCCGCGGGCCAGCGAGCGGCCGCCGAGGTACAGCTCCCCCGGAACGCCGATCGGCACCGGGGCACCGGCCCGATCCAGCACCAGCGTGCGGACGTTCGCGATCGGCCGGCCGATCGCCGGCCGGCGCGGATCCGCCGGATCGACTGCACTGCTGGTGGCGACGACAGTGTTCTCGGTCGGTCCGTAGTGGTTGACGACCTTGCTCATCCCAGCGGCAACCGCACCGGGCCGCAGGGCGTCGCCACCGAGGAGCAGGTGCCGGAGCGCCGGCCAGCCGGCCGGCGCGGCGCCGAGGACGGCTTCACCGAGCGCGGTTGGCAGGAAGCACACCGAGATCTCCTGATCCGCGAGCCACTTCGCCAAGGCGGGTGGATCCGACCGAACGACCGTCGGTGGGATGTGCAACTCGGCTCCGGCACCGAGCGCGGTCCAGATCTCCCAGGCCGAGGCGTCGAACCCGGGGGCCGCGACCAAGGTGCAGCGGTCGCCGGGTTCGACGCCGTACTGCGTGAGGTGCCACTGCACGAGGTTCGCCAGGCCGTCGTGCTCGACGACGACTCCCTTCGGGCGGCCGGTGGACCCGGAGGTGTGCACGACGTACACGGCGTCGGTGGCGGACGGAACGTGTGCCACGACCTCGCCGTCCGCCGCTCCGGAGACGGCCAGCACGGGGATGTCAGTCGCGGCAAAGAGTCGTCGGCCGGACTCGTCGGCGAGCACAGCTCGTACCCCGGCCGCCGCAGCCATCCCGAGCAGCCGTTCAGCCGGGTGAGCCGGATCCAGCGGCACATAAGCAGCACCACTCCGCAGTACGCCGTACTCCGCGATCACCAGGTCGATCGACCGGTCGGCGTGCACTGCCACCAGATCCCCCGGCCCGCATCCGGCGGCCGCCAGCCGGCTCGCGACCGCCGTGGCCGCGGCCGAGAGGTCGCCGTACGAAACGGTTCGTCCGCCATCGCGGACGGCAACACTCGACGGCTCCTGCCGGGCGATCAGGTCCGGGACCAGGTCAGGGCCGAACTCCACCTCGGTACCCGTCCAGTCCGCTGTGACCAACTGCCGTTCCTCCTCGGTGAGCAACGGCACCTGGGACAGCGGCAGGTCCGGGTCTGCCAGTCCGCCGGCCAAGCAGCGCCGATAGTGGGCGGCGAACCGTTGGATCGTGCTCTCGTCGAACAGGTCGGTGGCGAACTCGAACTCGCAGTTCAGCTCGTCACCGACCTCGGTGACCAGGACCGACAGGTCGAACTTGGCCGCGTCACCGGTCATCGGCAACAGCTCCACCGTGAGCGGCCCGACCGTGCGGCTGGTCAGGCCGGGAAGGTTCTGCAGCGCGAAGACGATCTGGAAGAGCGGATGCCGGCCGGGATCCCGTGGCGGTGCGAGCCGCTCGACGACGAGCTCCAGCGGCGCTTCCTGATGGGCGTACGCCGTCAACGTCAACTCGTGTGTCCGCGCCACCACCGAGCGGAACGTCGGGTCGCCGGCCAGGTCGACGCGGAGCACCAGGGTGTTGGTGATCATGCCGACGATCGACTCGGTCTCGGTCGTCGTCCGGCCGGCCACCGGAGATCCGAACACGACCTCGTCCTCGCCGCAGTACCTGGCCAGCAGCGTGCTGAACGCGGCCGCCAGGACGACGTACCGGGTGGTCCCCCAGGCTGCCGCCTGCTTGTCCACGGCGATGGTGAGCTGGTGGTCGAGGCGCACCGCCAGCCGGCTGCCGCGCCAGCTCCACTGCTCCGGCCGAACCCGGTCCGGTGCCAGTTCGGTGGCGCGTACACCTTGCAGACTCTGTGCCCAGTGATCGAGGTGCTCGGCCAGCTCGCCGTTGTCCGCCCGCTCGGATTGCCAGGCGCTGTAGTCGCGGTACGTCGCTTCCGGCGCTGGGGACGCGGGCCGGCCCTGCGTCTGCTCGGCGTACAGATCGACGAGGTCGTTGATCAGCAGGCCGAGCGACCAGCCGTCCACGATGATGTGATGGGTCGTCAGCAGCAGGCGGCTCTCGGTCGGCGACCAGCGGACCAGTTCGGCCCGCAGCAGCGGTCCGGTTGCGAGGTCGAACGACGGCTGCGCCTCGACCGAACCCAGCTGCTGCCACTGCCGGTCACGCTCGGCCGGGGTCAAGGCCCGCAGATCCCGGATCCCCAGGGGCACGGCGAAGTCGGCGGCGACGACCTGCTGCAGCTCGCCACGCTCTTCGACGAAGGTCGTACGCAGTGCTTCGTGCCGGCTGCCCAGCCGCTCCAGCGCCGTTCGCAGCGCCTGCTCGTCCAGGGATCCGCGCAGGGCGAGCACAGCCGGTACCAGGTACGACGGATCGTCCGGACGAAGCTTGGCCAGGAACCACATCCGTCGTTGCGCGAAGGAGACCGGTGACCGATCGCCGGTCGCCCGGCCGGCCAGTCCGGTCCGGGCCGGGGCGAGCAGGTCGGCCAGACCAGCCTTCAGCCGGGCCTCCATCCGGGCACGCTTCGTTTCCGCCGCCGAGGTCATCGCGAGGCACTCAGTCCACGAGTACGGCGACGGGCGGCGTGGTGACCTCGAACTGGCAGCTCGCGGTCAGATCGGCAAGCCGGTCCTCCCCCGAACCACCGCGCATCTGGTCGGCGACGACGCCGTTGAAGTGACCGAGGAAGGTCTTGATCTGGTCCAGTGTCATCCCCTTGCGCTGCAGATAGAACGTGCTCCACTGCTCGAAGCCGAACTGCGGCAGCCAGATCGAGTTGTTCACCCCGGTGAACATGTCGTCGATGATGTCCACCGCCCGCGACCAGTCCATCGTCTGGTGCGACCAGTTGAACGCCTCACCCTTGATCCCGAGTTCGGCCTTCTTCTGGAAGATCGGGGTGACGGGGTCGCAGTACCAGAGCTGGGCCCGGTAGAAGTCCGGCTGCCCCTGCTCCAGCAGGCTGATCGTCTCGGCGACCGTCTCTTCGGTCTCGCCGGGGAAACCGACGATCAGTGACGCGTACGTCGAGATCCCGGCCTCGCCGAAGCCCTCCAGCGCATCGATGTAGTCCGCCCGCCGGGCCGTCTTGTTCATCGACTTGAGCATCACGTCACTGCCGGACTCGATCCCGAGGAAGACCCCCTCGCAGCCGGCCTGCTGCATCAGCTCGATGGTCGCGCGATCACCGTGGTCGCTGCGGTAGAAGCAGTTCCAGCGGAACCCGTAGTCCTTGTCGATGATCATCCGCATCAGGTCCCGGAACCGGTTCTTCGGCACGTTGAACGTGTCGTCGATGAAGGTGACGGTGGAGACCGAGCCGATCCGGGCGATGTTGTCCAGCTCGCGCTCGACGTCGGCCAGATCGAGGTAGGTGTACTTGCCGGCGCGTTGCGGGAAGCCGCAGAAGGCGCAGGAGAACGGGCAGGACTTGGCGGTCCTGGTGGTGACGAACTCGTTGAAGTCCTCGGACCGGAACAGGCTGTAGTCGACCAGGTTGTCGCTGAGCGAGTTCGACTCCAGCTCCGGCCGGGTGCGCAGGAATCGTCCGTCGACCAGGTAGGCCAGGTTCGGCACGGCCTGCAGCTCGCCACCGGTCCGCAGCGTGTGGATCAGCCGGGCCAGGGTCAGCTCGCCCTCCCGGCCGGTCACGTAGATGTCCGCGCCGAGGTAGTCGAACAACGCCTCCATGTCCGGCGCCGGCAGCGACGAGACCTGGTTGGAGATATAGGGGCCCCCGACAACAATAGGGATGTCGGCGGCGTGTTTGCGGATGAACGAGACGATCTCGATGATCGGCTGCGGCGAGACGTAGAGAGTCGTGGTGATGACGACACAGCGCGCGCCTTCGGCGAGCTGCTTGGCCAGCGTCTCCTTCTGCAGGTGGAACAGGTTCACATAGTCGAACGAGAAGCCTTTGCGGGCCAGGTAGCTGCCCAGATAGGTGACCACCGGCCAGAGGAAGTCCGAGTTGTGGAAGTAGGGCCGCGAGCCGTCTCCGGACGGTTCCCGCAACCTGCTCAGGACGTCGAGCGCCCGTTGCGGTCTGCCGTCGAGATCGGCGTACGCGAGCCGCAGGTCGCGGTACGCACCGGAGTCCTCGCCCATCATCCGGACGTCGTCGACGTAGGTCGGGAAGTCGACATCGTTGAAGCCGACGATCAGGCAGTCGATCATGAGAGTCCTTCGGGTCGGCCGGGCCAGTGACTGATCAGGCAGCGGATCGTCAGGTCCACCTGGTGCTGGGCGAAGAAGTGACCGCCCGGGACGGTGTGCAGGGCGAAGCCGGCCGAGGTGACGACGGACCACCCGGCCAGCTCATCGGCCGGGGCCAGCGGATCCTCGGTACCGGCGATCGCCACCACGGGTACCGGCAGCGGCGAAGTCTCGACGTACCGGTAGGCGGCCATCCACTCGAAATCCCCGCGAGCTCCGCGGAGCAGGTACGCCAGCAGTTCCGGCTCGGACCGCAGGTCCCAGGCCGTGCCGCCCATCGCCATCACCGCGTCGACGAACTCCTCGTCGCCGAGCCCGCCGAGCCGGATCGCGTGCTCCGCGGCCAGCCATGGTGGCCGGCAGGCCCCGAGGAAGAGCCGCTCGGGCAGCGGCAACTCCCGACGGTGCAGCTCCCGCGTCACCTCGAAGGCGAGCAGCGCACCGAAGCTGTGTCCGTACAACGCGAACGGGCGCCCGCCGGACGACACCACCTCCGCGATCCGCCCGACGTCGATCTCGGACTTCTCACCCATCCGGCTCTCTCGGCCCGGCAGCTGCACCGGCCGGACCGCTACCGGCGCCGGGAAGGCCTCCAGCCAGCTCCGGTAGGCGGTCGCTCCGCCCCCGGAATGCGGCAGGCAGAACAGGTCGGCGGTTGCGTTGTCCCGAGGCGGGAACACGAACCATGCCTCGTCAGTACGTGTGGTTTCCATCTGGCCAAGCCCCCCGAGTTGGTTACCGGCGATCAGAGCGCGAGTCGCACCTGGTACCGGGTCAGCCACTCGTTCAGGCTGAGCAGGATCTCCATCGAGAACCGATTGACGTGGGCCGCCGCCGGACCGCTGGGATCATCGACGTACGACCTGGTCAGTTCGAGGTTCATCAGTTGGCGGGCCGGCGCGTCCGGGTCGTTGACCAGATCTGCCACCCGGCCGGCCAGCACACGGTCGTACGCCGGGTCGTCGGTCGGCGGGTAGCCGGCCTTCTTGCGGTACAGCACCGACGGCGGCAGCAGATCGCGAACGGCGGCCCTCAGCAGGCTCTTCTCCCGGCCGTCGAAGGTCTTCAGCACCCACGGCACGTTGTGCACGTACTCGACGAGGCGATGGTCGAGGAACGGCACCCGCCCTTCGAGCGCGGACGCCATCCCGACCCGGTCCTTGCGGTCCAGTACGACGCTCCGCAGGTAGCCGTGGAAGTTGAGGAACGTCATCTGCCGCATCTGCCGGTCGATGCCGGACTCGCCGTCCAGTGTCTCGAGCTGCGCGAGCGCGGCGTCGTACTCGGCACGTTCGTACTCGTCGGCCTCCAGCGAGGCGACCAGGCCGGGGTCGAGCAGACCAGTGGTCCGCATGTGCAGCTTCGCCGAGAGCCGCCGCGCGAACTCCAGCCAGGGCAGGACCGGCAGGTCCCGGAAGCTCGGGTCGTGGTACCAGGGATAGCCACCGAACAGCTCGTCGGCCGCATCACCCATCAAAGTCACCGTGGTGTCCTGCCGGGCCGTCTTGCAGAGCAGGTAGAGCGAGGTGTCGAGGTCGCCCATCACCGTCGGCAGGTCCCGGGCCCGGAGGACGGCGGCCCGGACCGCAGGGTCGGTCAGCTGCTCGGTGGAGAGCTCCACGCGGGTGTGCAGAGTGCCGAGATGCTCGGTCATGATCTGCACGTAGGGATAGTCCGGAGTCGCCCGGACCTCATCGGCGTCGAACGTGTCGGCGTGGCCGGTGTAGTCCACCGAGTACGTGCGGACCTTCTCCTCACCCCGCTCACGCAGCACCCGGCTCGTCAACGCGGCCAGCGCGCTGGAGTCGAGGCCACCGCTCAGGAACAAGCCGATCGGTACGTCGGAGACCGTCTGCCGGCGGACACTGTCCTCGAGCAGCTCCCGAATGGTCGACACGGTGGTGTCGAGGTCGTCGGTGTGCTCACGGGCCGGGAGCGTCCAATACCGGTGGATCGACCGTCCGGCCCGGCTCAGCGTGAGGACGGTACCGGGCTCGACCTCGAACACGCCGCGCAGGAAGCCGCTGTCGGAGGGCTTCACCAGCGCGATCAGCGCGCGCAGGCCGGCCAGGTCGACCTCGGCGTCGATCTCCGGGTGTTCCAGCAGCGCCTTCAGCTCCGAACCGAAGACCAATCCACCACTGGTCTCGGCCCAGTACATCGGGTAGATGCCGAACCGGTCCCGGATGATCACCAGCTCGTCGGTCCGGCCGTCCCAGACCGCGAAGGCGAACATCCCGAGCAGCCGCTCCGCACACGCGGCCCCCCACTCCAGGTAGGCGCGCAGCACCACCTCGGTGTCGCTGACCGTCTCGAAGCGATGCCCGCGGGCGCCGAGCTCGGCCCGCAGCTCCTCGAAGTTGAAGATCTCACCGGTGTAGGCCAGCACGACCTCGCGCCCGTTCTCCGCGCTGTCGATCATCGGCTGCTTGCCACCGGCGATGTCGATCACCGACAACCGCCGGACGCCGAGGGCCGTGTGCGGCCCGGTCCAGACACCTCGGTCGTCGGGACCACGATCCCGCAGGGCATCCGTCATGGCCTCGATCAGACCACTGTCGACCGGTCGTCCCGGGCGATAGTCGACGTACCCGGAGATTCCGCACATGCGCTGGCCTTCCGTCGGTGGCACGAACGGAAACAAGTGGTACCAGTCACATTTTGCGATCTCCAACCCTTCGACCCAGACCGAATGGACTACCCAATCCCGGCCGCGGGTGGACGACCCTGTTCCGGTCTAGCATCCCGCGGGTGAACAGGTTGACTGCCACGGTCGGGTGTCTGGTGACCGCGCTGGCTGTGGTCGGTTGTGCGGCTGAGCAGCCGGTTGCCGATCCGTCGACTCCGGTTCCGTCGACGACGCCGACGAGCCCTGCAACCAGTGTCCCGACCACGCCGTCCGAGCCGCAGCGGCCGGCTGCGTGGACGGCGGCGCTTCCTGGGGCCAGGCAGTTCGAGAACGCGACTGTTCTTGGGCAGACCGTTGTCGTCCACGGCCTGCGCCTGGTCGCCGGGCTGAACCGGGCCGACGGGAAGGTGCTGTGGAAGGTCCCGGTGAGCGGTGACACCCGGGTTTCGGTGACCAAGGCGGTCGTGCTGATCGAGCAGGACAAGCTGATCCAGGGCGTCGACATCCGGTCCGGCAAGGTCCGCTACCGCAAGAAGCATCCCCATTACGGCATGATCGCCGGCGTCACCGCGGACTGGGTCGTCGTACCGGATTGTGCCGGGAAGACCTGTCGGGTACGCGGTCTGCAGTTGCCGAGTTTCAAGGAACGCTGGTACGCCGACTTCCCGTTTCGCGAGGGTCCCGCTGTCGATGCACCGGGCTCGGAGCTGACCAGCCACTACTACCGTCTGGCCGAACCGCACCTCGTCCCATCCGCGCCGTATGTCGTCTTCGGCCGGGAGGTGGGTAAAGAACGGCTGATGACTGCGCTCGCCACAGCCACCGGCAAGCCGGGCAAGACCTTCGAGGCCAGGGACCGGAGTCTGACGCCGACCACCGGGCGGCTGGCTCTCGTGTGGGACGAGCGGTATTCGGGCGGCGCGCGCCGGATCAACGGGCAGGATGTGTTGACCGGGCGGGTGCTCTGGGAGCAGGACGGCCAGCGCTGGGACAACGGCTCACAGGCGGGCTATCCGGCGTTGACGAGCCGGCTGCTGGCGGTACCGACGGAGGAGAAGACCCCGGCACTGATCGACCTGAGGACCGGCAAGATCCGCTGGACGAGCACGGTCCAAGGCGTTCCCGTCGGACTGGACGACCGGACGCTCGTGATCCGGACCGGTGAGCTCTCGAACGAGGTCGACCTGGTCGGCCTGGACACCGCGAACGGCAACCAGCGCTGGAGAATCGAGCTCCCTCGGACCATGCTCGCCGGCCAGGACCGCGCGGTCGCGTTGTTCGGCGACCGGATCGCCTACGAGGTTGCCGGCCCCGCCGTCCGCGTCAACGACGCCGGCACCGGCAACGTCCTGTGGACTGCGTCAGGATCCTCCGACCTGCTGGGTATCGGCTCCGACTGGCTGATCACTCAGTCTGCCGGAGCCGATGACCGTATTCAGTTCTTCAACGTCACCTGATCGTGTAGGCGAAGGTGTCGTGGCGGAGGGCTTCGCCGGAGACCTTCACGATCTTGAGGGTGTGCTGGGCGTTCTTCAGGCCGGTGGCGCTGAAGGCCTGGCGGGCGGTGACGCGGGCGTCGCCGTGCAGGTTGACCCGGCGGACGAGCTTGCCGTCGAGGTAGACGTCGGCTTCACCTTGGTCGGCAGCCAGGGCCGTGGACCAGTTGACCGCCGTACCGGTGAAGGTGAAGGAGACGGCAGCGCCGTTGGTTGCGGCGGCGTGGACGTCGTCGCGGTAGTCGCCGCGGAAGCGGAAGTCGAGGGCGGTTGCCCCGACCGGCAGCTTGGCGAGGTACTCCTTCTTGATGGTGACCGTGCTACCGGTGACCGTGTAGTCGGTCTCCTTCACGAGGTTGCCCACGCCGAGCAGCTCACCCGGGTCGCGGGCGATCTCGATGCTGACGTCGGCCGGCTGTGCCTTGTTGAAGGTTGCCTTGTCCGGGTTGAGCAGGCTCTCCTGACGGACGTTCAGCTTGTCCACCAGCATGAACTGGCCGGACTTCTTGACGCCACGGATCGTGTGGGCGCCGTTCGGCAGGTCGGAGATGCTGTAGACGACCTGCTGCGACCCACGACCTTCGGCCTGGTAGGTGTTGACGGTCTGCTTGAGCTGGCCGTCGATGTAGATGTCCACCTCGCCCTGCGAGTTGTGCGTCTCGGTCACGTAGTCGACGCCGTTCCCGACGAAGCTGTACGAGAACGAGTCGCCGTTCTGCTCGGAGTACTGGACGTCGTCCTGGTAGTCACCAAGTCCGCGGCCGGTACTGCGGCTCCACGAACCCGTGTAGACGATCTGCGGGTTGTCGTTGTTGATCTCGAGAGTCCGGGTACCGGCGTTGGCCGCGCCCGGGGCGCTGGCGCCGGCCGAGTCGGAGACCGTGACGTTCAGCGGCTCGGAGGTCGCCGGGACCTCGTAGTTGCCGTTCCGCTTCCAGTCGCCGTCGTACGAGACCCGCAGGTCGTCGTCGTTGACCTTGATCGTGGAGCCCTGCTGCGGCGTCACCTTGAACAGCCGAGCACCATGGATCGGTACGTCGTTCGCCGTGAAGCTGCCGTTGAACGTGCCGAGGTCCTTCTTGGCCCACAGGTCGCGGACCTTCGCGGAACCGGTCAGCCCGAGGTCGGCGAAGGTCGCCGTCATGTTCGCGTCGGTCTGGCCGAGGTTGAACAGGGCAACGGTGTAGCTGCTGTCGGCGTTGAGCGAGTACCAGACCTGGCGGTTCGACGTGGTGGACACCGGGTGCGCGGGCCGGCCGGCCTGGTTGACCGCGATGACCTCGCGGTTCGTCAGCAGGTCGAGTCCGTACTGGTCGAGCCGCGTCATGTCGTTGCCCGTGTACATCGGGGCGGCCGACACGGCCCACAACGTTGCCGCCGTACGGCGCTCGTCCTTGGTCATGCCGTCCATCTGGCCGTTACCGACGTTGAGCGAGTCGAGGTCGTTCCAGCCGCCGGGGCCGGCGTGCCGCCACCAGTCGGCGAGCTTCGGGAAGAGCCGGGCGATGTTCGGCCAGGCGGTCAGCGCGACGCCCTCGCAGTAGCACTCGACGTCCCAGTCGATCCGCCAGCCGTTCGAGTACTGCTTCCAGTAGTCGGCGTAGTTGATGTCGAGCGCCCAGGACAGTTCGAGCCAGATCTTGTGCTTGGCGAGCGCGGTCGACCAGGCCTTGACGTCGTCGCGCGCGTCCAGCGTCAGGTTGCTGACACCCGATCCCGGGGTGACGCTGTCGAACTTGAGGAAGTCGATTCCCCAGGAGGCGAACAGGTCCGCGATCGAGTCGATGTACTTCTGCCCACAGGGCTTGGAGAAGTCGATCTTGTAGCCGATCCCCCAGTAGTCGGCCTTCACCAGCGGCCGCACCGGCAGATCACCGGTCTTGCACTCGGGAGCGCCGTACACGGGCAGGTTCGCGTCGATCACCTGCTGGCCGATGCCGGGGATCGCGTAGATCCCGATCTTCTGGCCGTTGCCGTGGATGTGGTCGATCAGCTTCTGGAAGCCGCTCGGGTAGTTCGCCTCGCTCGGGGTCGGCCGGCCGTAGCCGTCGATCCCGCCGTTCCAGGCGGCGTCGATGTTGATCCGGTTGTAGCCGTAGGGCTGCAGCTTGGCCTTCATCGCGTCGGACTGGGCCGTGATCTGCTTCTCGTTGATCCAGGTGCTGCCGTTCCCGGCGTACACCTGCATGCTGTAGCTGCTCCAGCCCATGTACGGCTTGTCCGCCTGCGCGCCCGCCGGTCCACCAGGAGCCACGGTCACGTTGGACGGAAGGGGAGCAGCCGGTACGGCGCCCTGCTGCGAAGCGGCGTCGGGAACGGCACCCGGCCCCGGCCGCGGCGCCGCGGACGACACCGCTGTCGAACCGGTGGGGATGAGGGCGGCGAGGAGGATCGTGGCGAGCACGCCTCGCACAGCCTTGGTTCGGATGGATCTCGTCATCAGCGGCGACCTTCTGCCTGGCGGATCGGATAGGATATGGGAATCTTGATCGGGTTAAGTAAGTCCGTCAAGATCCGATAGGAAATCCGATGCCGCTAGGCCTCAAGTCAACGCTGGAGTGAGATACGGCGTGACGTTCTGGAGTGCTCTGGCTACGTATTCGTCCTTCTCGCCGACCGGAGCGACGTAGTGCATCGCGTCCTTGGCGGCCTCGAGACTGTGCAGCCGGGCGATCACCCAGGTGGCGAGATAGGTGGAGGCCAGACAACCGCCGGCCGTGGCGAGGTTGCCGCGCGCGAAGAACGGCTGGTTGAGCACCTCGACCCCGGCCGCCACGACCCACGGCTTGGTGATCGTGTCGGTACAGGCCGGGACGTCGTCGAGCAGCCCGAGCCTGGCCAGGACGAGAGCGCCGGAGCACTGCGCGGCGACGAGCTGGCGCTCGGGATCGAGCCCGCGCAGTACGGACATGATGGCCAGGTCCTCGACCACCTCACGGGTCTTGCGGCCACTGCCGACGATGACCGCGTCGGCACCCCAGGCCTCCCCGAGATCCATGGTCGCGTCGATGGTGACGCCGTTCATCGAGCGCACCTGCTGAGTAGGGCTCGCGATCGACACCTCGAAACCGGGGACCCGGTTCAGGACGCCGAGCGCGATCAGCGAATCGAGTTCGTTGAAACCGTCGAAGGTCAGGATCGCGATCTGCATACGCACGACGGTACGCCGATCGATCCATGACGATCCAAGAATTGTCATGCATACAATGCGGTGATGCGCACGCCGAAGTACAAGCGACTCGTCGATGCACTGGCAGCCCAGATCCGCAGCGGACGGCGGCCCGCCGGATCCCGGCTGCCCACCCATCGGGAGCTGGCCACGGCCGAGGGAATCGCGCTGGTGACCGCCTCCCGCGTGTACGCCGAGCTCGCCGCGATGGGCCTGGTGAGCAACGAGCAGGGCCGCGGCACGTTCGTCCGGGACCTGTCGGCGGCCTACGAGTTCGATCAGTTGTCGGTGGCTGTCGATGCGATCGATCTGCTCTTCAACTCGCCCTCGGTACCGGGCCAGGCCGACCTGCTGCGGAAGGCACTGCGGGACCTTGCGGCGGCCGGTGATCTCGAGTCACTGCTGCGCTATCAGCCGCATCGAGGGCGGGTGCAGGATCGAGAGGCCGTGGCACAGCATCTACTGCGGCGTGGTCTGAGCGTCGGCCGGGAGCGCGTGCTGATGGTGAACGGCGCTCAGCACGGCCTGGCCGTGGCTGCGATGGCGTTGTTCCAGCCGGGTGATGTGATCGCGGTGGACGCCATCACGTATCCGGGGATGGTCGTCCTGGCTCACACGCTGCGCCTGGAGCTGGCGCCGCTCCCCGCCAGCGACACCGGCGTGGACCTCGATGCGCTGGACCAGCTGTGCCGTCGGCGGCGGGTCCGCGGGCTGTACGTGATCCCGACTGTGCACAACCCGCTCGGCTGGGTGTTACCCGCCGAGGCCCGGGAACGGCTGGTCGCCATCGCTCGGCGGTACGAATTGGCGGTCGTCGAGGACGCGTCGTACGCATATCTGGCCGAGGATCCGCCACCTCCGCTGGCGATGCTCGCGCCGGAGCGCACGGTCTATGTGTCGGGGTTGTCGAAGAGCGTCGCGACCGGGCTGCGGATCGGGCACGTCGTCGCACCGGAACCGCTCGTCCCGGCGATCGAGCGCGTGATCATGGCGACCACCTGGCAGACGCCGGGCGTGACCGCGGCCATCGCCTGCCGGTGGCTCGAGGACGGCACGGTCGACCGGCTCGAGGTCCAGAAGCGTGCGGACGCTCGGGAACGGCAGGCCATCACGCTCGCGGCGCTGGGCGGGCTACCGTCGATCGGGCATCCGTCCTCGTACGTGCGGTGGTTGCCGTTGCCGCCGGACACCCGGCCGGACCGGATCGTGGCCGCACTGGCTCGGCGCCGGGTCGCGGTCTCGACGGCAGCGCCGTACGCCACCACACCCGTCGTACCGCAGGCGCTCCGGTTGGCGATCGGGTCGGTACCACTCGCCGAGCTGGAGAACGCCGTACAGGCTGTCCGGGAAGAGGTCGAGCAGGACGGCAACCGATAACCAGGATTGGGGAAACGGATGAGGATCGTCGCGCTGAGCTCGTATCTGCCGAGCTACCGGCTCATCTCGGACTGGGCCGCGAGGGCCGGGCATGAGGTCGTGCTGGTGGTGACGTTGCCGCCGACGGACCGGTACGGGAGTGGACCGAGCCCGTTCGCCGAAGTGGTGTCCGCGGAGACGGGCGTGCTGATGACCAGCAAGCTGAAGTCGACGGCGGCCGCGATGATCGGAGCGATGCAGCCTGACCTGGTGGTGTCGGCGGCCTTCCCGCGGTTGATTCCGGACGAGATTCTGCGGATCCCGGCGTACGGCGCGTTGAACCTGCACCCGAGCCGCCTGCCGAACGGGCGTGGGCCCAACCCGGTCCGGGTGATCTACGAAGGCGCGACCACGGTCGATGTCACCATCCATCGCACCGACAATGCCTTCGACACCGGCGCGATCATGGCTCAGCGCTCGGCCCCACTTCCCACCGACCTCACCGGCCCGGCGCTGTTTGCCGCGTGGATCGAGCTGCTCGGTGATGCGCTCGACGAGGCCGGCGCGAAGGCGTTCGCGCGTGATCCCGGTGTCGTGCAGCAGGACGACACCGCGTCGTACGCCGCGATGTTCGAGCCGGCCGAGTTCGAACTCGACTTCCGTGAGCCCAGCGCGACCATCATCCGCAAGGCGGCGGCCCTGAACATCATGGCGCCGCGCGCGGTGGCGGTCATCCAGGGTGAGCGGGTCGTGGTCAGCACGGTCAGGGTTGCCGAGGGCAACGGCACGGGCGCGCCAGGCGCCGTACTGGCCAAGGATCCGGAAGGCTGGGACATCCGGTCCGGCGACGGCGTGGTCCGGGTGACCGGCTGAGGAAGTTTCCGGGATTCGGACCCATCCGGGTTCGGAGCGGCCCCGAAGTGCTGGGTGTGAGCGAGCCCGCTCACCACCCTCACCTCAGGAGTTCGTCATGTCTCGTAAGATCGTCCGCGCCGGCCTCGCCGCGACTGCTCTGGCCCTTGTTCTGGCGACCGCCGCGTGTGGCAGTGACGACAAGAAGGCCGACACCCCCGCGGCCTCCCAGCCGACCTCGGCACCGACCAGCGCGCCTTCCAGCGAGCCGTCGATGGACAATGCTGCCGGCCTGGTCGGTCCGGGGTGCGCGGCCTACGCCAAGGCGAACCCGAGCGGCGCCGGTTCGGTCGACGGGATGGCCGCCGTACCGGTTGCCACCGCCGCCTCCGGCAACCCGCTGCTGACCACCCTCGTGGCCGCCGTCTCCGGCAAGCTGAACCCGAAGGTCAACCTGGTCTCGACCCTGAACGGCGGCGAGTTCACCGTCTTCGCGCCGGTCGACGACGCCTTCAAGAAGATCGACGCCAAGACCATCAACACCCTCAAGGCCGACGCGCCCCTGCTCACCAAGATCCTGACCTACCACGTCGTGGCCGGCCAGCTCGACCCGACGGCAGTCGTCGGCAAGCACGTGACCGCCGAGAAGCAGGAGGTCACCGTCACCGGTTCGGGCCAGAACCTGAAGGTCAACAACGCCAACGTGATCTGTGGCGGCGTGAAGACCGCCAACGCGACCGTGTACCTGATCGACTCGGTCCTGATGCCCCCTGCCGCCTGAGTACGACACTATGAGGGTCGAGCAGAGGAACCACCTGTGAGCGAACCGACCGCACTCCCCTGGCCGGGCAACGGGCCCCGGCCGGGGGTGACCGATGCCGACTTGCTGGCGCGGACCGCCGGTGGTGACACCGCTGCGTTCAGCACGCTCTACGACCGGATCAGCCCCTGGGTCTACGGCCTGGTACGGCGCGTCCTGCGGAATCCGGCCCAGTCGGAGGAGGTGACCCAGGAGGTGATGATCGACATCTGGCGGACTGCCAGCCGGTTCGACGCCGCCCGCGGCTCGGCGCACTCGTGGATCCTCACCATCGCCCATCGCCGGGCCGTCGACCGGGTCCGCTCCGAACAGGCCGCGAGCGATCGCACCGAGCTGGTCGGCGCCCGGAACGCGGAGGTCGACTTCGACCAGGTCTCCGACACCGTGACCACCAGGCTCGAGGCCGAGCAGGTCCGGCGCTGTCTCGGCACGCTGACCGAACTGCAGCGCGAATCCATCACGCTGGCCTATTACAACGGCTACACCTACCTGGAAGTGGCCCACCAGCTCGACGCCAAACTGCCTACCGTCAAAGCGCGGATGCGCGACGGCCTGATCCGGCTCCGCGACTGCCTCGGAACCACCAAAGGGGGTACGCCATGACCGAACCAGACGTTCACACGCTCACCGGGCCTTATGTCCTGGACGCGTTGCCCGACGGCGAGCGCACCCGCTTCGAGGCTCATCTGGCCGAGTGCCCGTTCTGCACCGCGGAGGTGGCCGAACTCCGCGAGGCCGCGATCAAGCTGGCCACTCAGGTCGAGGCGGCACCGCCGCCGCATCTGAAGACCAACGTGATGGAGGCGATCGAGAACGTTCGCCAGCTGCCACCGGTCGTCGCCGGTACGCCGGATGCCGTGGCACCGCGTCGTTACAGCCGCCGGTCGGTGTTCGCGCTGGCTGCGGCAGCGCTCGTGATCGCCGGCGCCGGTGGGGTCGCGGTCGACCAGTACCGGGACAAGAACGCGGCGGTCGAGGCCAACCGGCAGATGGCCGCAGTCCTCGCCCAGCCGGATGCGAAGACCTCGCACGGGGGAATCGCCGGCGGGGGGCAGGCGACCGTGGTCACGTCCGCGCGGGCCGACGCAGTCGTCGTCGTACTGCACGATCTGCGGAAGCCGCCGAAGGGCAAGGTCTGGCAGCTGTGGCTGATGGACGCCTCGCAGAAGGCCCGTTCGATCGGCCTCACCTCGGGTGACGTCGCGACGGTGATCCAGGGCGTCGCCGGCCAAACCACTTTCGGCCTGACCGAGGAGCCTCGCGGCGGCTCGCCTGCACCGACGACAACCCCCGTGGCCGCGGTCGAGATCTAGGGCACTGCGAGGGTGAGGACTACCTCGTTGCGGCGGATGGTGAGGTGGCCGCCGGTGGTTTCGGCGTAGCGGCGGGCGATGTCGAGGCCGAGGCCGGTCGAACCGCGGTCGCTGCGGCCGCGCTCTCCGGCTCCCAGCGGGATCCCGGGGCCTTCGTCCGCGATGGTGATCTGTACGGCGTTTTCCGTGCGTAGCAAGGTGATTCGGGCCGGAGTCCCGTCGGGGGTGTGGGCGACGACGTTCTCGACGAGGGCGTCCAGGGCGGCGGCCAGGTCTTCGGAGGCCGAGCGAACCATCGCGGGTGGGTCGGGCAGGTCGAGGGTGAGGTCGCGGCCCTGGTCCTCGAAGAGCGGTTCCCAGAAGGCTGCGCGATCGCGGGTCACCTGGACGGCGTCGCAGTTCGGGACGCGGCCTTCGCGCTGCGGTCTGCGGGCTGCGCTGATGACCGCGGTGAGGGTGCGTTCCAGGCTGGTGACCTGGGTGTTGAGCTCCTCGGCACGCTCGCGATCCGGGAGGGCCTCGACCTGCAGTCTGAGCGCGGTCAGCGGAGTGCGGAGTCGATGGGACAGGTCGGCCACGGATTCACGTTCGACGGCGATGACCTCGTCGATGCGGTCGGCCAGGCGGTTCAGGGCCGCACCGACCTTCGCCACCTCGGCCGGTCCGGTGATCGGGGCGCGGGCTTCGAGATCGCCGCCGGCCAGGCGCTCCGCCGTACCGGCTGTCTCTTCCAGCGGGCGGGCCAGACGGCGGGAGACGAGCTCGGCGCCGGCGATGCTGAGCAGCAGCACGAGCAGCCCGGCGCCGGCCACGACGAGGATGCGGGGCGTGAGGCCGTCGTACAGCTCGTCGCTGGTGAGGTACAGGCAGATCGAGGCTGGGCCCTTCGGCGTACCGACGTCGATCTCGACGGCCAGGCCGCCGTTCACGTCGCGGAAGTCCGGGTCGCCGATCTCCGGTGGGCCTTTGTGGTCGTCGTTGTAGTCGGCCGGTGTGTTCTTGGGTGTGGAGACACCGCCGGGCGGGGCCTGGCCGAGCGTCGTACCGTCGGGGAGGCGGACCGAGAGCCGGCCCGGACCGTCGGTCCTGCCTTGGAGGTAGGCCGCGATGTCGTCCTTGCTCTGGTCCTTGTCGCCGACGTAGTACGCCACCGACTCGGCTCGGTAGCGGGCCTTCTCCTTCGACTCGGCCACCGTCGTACTGCGCAGGAGCAGGATCAACGGGACGGCGAACCCGATCACCACGAGCGTGGTCAGGCCGACCGCCAGGAAGAGGATCCGGCGCCGCATCAGCTGTCCAGGATGGCGAGCTTCACGCCGACGCCGCGGACACTGTGCAGCAGTCGCGGCGCGGCGGCCGTCTCACCGAGCTTGCGACGCAGCCAGGACAGGTGGACGTCGACCGTCCGATCCCCGCCACCCCACGGCAGACCCCAGACCTCGGCAAGCAACTCGCGCTTGCTGACCACGGCTCCTGGCCGGCGGGACAAGGCGAGCAGGAGGTCGAACTCCTTGCGGGTCAGGTCGACCGGGTTCCCGTCGAGCGTGACCTCGCGGCTCCGCGGATCGATCTTCAACGGACCGACATCCACGGTCACATCCTGCTGATCGGTACCGAGCCGACGCAGTACGGCCCGGATCCGGGCATCGATCTGAGCGGAGCTGTACGGCTTGATCACGTAATCGTCGGCCCCGGCATCCAGCAGCTTCACCACACTCGCGTCATCATCACGCGCCGTCGCCACGATCACCGGCACATCACTCACCGCACGAACCATCGCCAGCACGTCCCGCCCATCCAGATCCGGCAACCCCAGATCCAGCAACACCACCTCCGGCCGCTCCCGGGCCACCCCCGCAACCCCCTCGGCACCCCCACTCACCGCCGTCACCACATGCCCGACCGCCGTCAGAGCCTTCGAGAGCGACGTACGAATCGCATCGTCGTCCTCCACCAACAACACCCGAGCCATGCCCAGAGCCTAACCACCCCTCCCCATCCCGATTTGGCTGGCTGGCCACTCGTATTGGGGGTTCTGCACCCATAACCACGGTGCTGAACCCCCAATTTCGGTGGCTAACCAGCCAAATGGCCGTGGGCGGGGGTTAGGTGGCGGGTGGGGGTTTGAGGCCGGTGGTGCGGAGTTCGAGGGTGGCTAGCTGGCGGATGACGGTGGGGTCGCCTTCGCGCCAGGCGGTGACGGGGTCGTCGGAGATTCGGGCGAGTTTGTGCATGGGCTGGTTGGCCATGGCGCGGAGGGCGAAGAGGTCGAGGTCGGCGGCGTTGTCGATGAAGCGCTGGGCCGCGGTGGCGCGGCGGATGAAGCGGATGCGGCGCGGGAGCCAGATGAGGAGGGCGAAGAGGATGGGGAGGGTGATGGTGACAGCGGCCAGGACGTAGGCGAGTTGTTCGACGGCGTGGGCCTGGTCGCGACCGGCCTGGGCCATGCGCGCGGCGGCCGCGGCGGCGCCGTCGATGGGCGAGCGGAGTTCGTCGCCGACCGCGGGGACCTTGCCGATGGGTTCGGACAGCCGACGGAGGTCTTCGGCCAGGCCGTCACCGGCCTCAGCAGTCTTGCGGCCCGGCGCACCGAGAGCGTTCGTGATGCGGAAGACCAGCAGGCCGACCTTCACGCACACGTAGATCCATCCGACCAGCAACAGGTCGCCGAAAAGCTGCCAGAACCGCTGCCGACCAACCTGCGAGTAGACCTTCATTGCCCAGACGCTAGAGGGAAGAACGCAGATCCCACAGCAACGGGTAGTAACGAAGGTCGAGACGGCTGCGGAGGTAGGTGGCGCCGGAGGAGCCGCCGGTGCCGGGTTTGGTGCCGATCATGCGCTCGACCATGACGACGTGGCGGGCGCGCCAGGCGGCGGCCAGTTCGTCGTGCTGGAGGAGGGCCTCGGCCAGCTCCCAGACGGCGCCGTAGTGGGCGCGGTCGCCGGCGACCTTGCGGAGGGCGTCGCTGATGGAGTCGTCCGTGTCGGTCTCGAAACCGGCATGACCCAGTACGGCGAGGAAGGCGTCCCACAGGCTCGGTTCGTCGAGGCGGCGCTCGAGGCGGGCGGTCTCGGCCTCGGTCAGGCCGCGGAACCGGCGTACGAAGGAGGGGTCCTTCGCGGCGGACAGGAACTCGATCTCCCGGAACTGGACCGACTGGAACCCGCTGGCCGGTGCCAACCGGTGCCGGAACTCGCCGAAGTCCTGCGGGGTCATGGTCTCGAGGATGTCGACCTGCTGGGTGAGGGTGCGCTCGATCGTGTGCACGCGGCGCAGGAGGTGCTGGGCCAGCCACAGCTCGTCGTTCAGCATCGCGTCCCGGGAGGCGGTCAGCTCGTGCAGCACCTGCTTGAACCACAGCTCGTAGACCTGGTGGATCGTGATGAACAGCAGCTCGTCGTGGGCCGGCGGGTTCGACTCCAGCCGTTGCTGGTCGAGCAGTTGCGGCAACCGTAGGTAACTGCCGTAGGTCAGCCGGCCACCTTCCTCACCGAAGTTGACCTCGACCCCGCCCCAACGCCCCGCAACCACCTCGTCTGCCATGAGGCCGAGGCTATCTCAGCCGGTTCGTGACCGGTCAGGCATTGGCTCGTTGGACCTGGGGAACACCGAACCAAGGAGTTGCATGACCGGTCACACTGCCACGCTCCGCGCGGCGGGCCCTGAGGCCTGGTTCCCTTTCTTCCCTCGTCTCTCCAGTCGCTTCGCTCCCTACGTTCCTCAGTCCAGAAAGGGGGCCTCATGACCGGCACGGTCGAAGCCCCGCTGGTCCCCGGACCCGTTCAGGGGCCGACGCGGGAAGAGCCGTCGGTCGAGGCGTTGCTGCTGGACGACTACCGGTCGCTGGTCCGCCTGGCCTATCTGATTCTGCCGCCGTCGATCAGCCGCTCCCGGCGGATCGCGGCCGCGCACCGCGTCGTGCAGTACGCCGTACCTCCGGGGCTCCCGGTGCCGGATCGGGAGCCCCGTGAGTTCCTGCGTCGCCGGGTCGTCCAGGAGGCGGCCCGGCAGGCGGCGAACCGGCCGGTGCTGGAGCGGCTGGGCAGTGTCTTCGCCCCCGCGGACCCGGCGAACTTCGACCCGTGCGCGATCGGTCTCGACCGCACCGCGATCGAGCGGCGGTGCCGGCGCGGCCGCGGGGTCGCACTGGCCGGCACCGGGGTGCTCACAGTCTGCGTGCTGGCCGCGTTGCTGCTGATGTCTTGACGTCGCGTTAGCTGCCACCTACTTTCGGTTCACCGCCTACCCCCTACCGCCCCAGGGAGTTTCGTGATGTTCGGTGGAATCGTTTCCAGTCTCAGCTTGCTCATCACTCCACTCGGTGCCCCAGCGCCCGCGCCCGCGACCCCGGAGGTCCCCTTGGCGCCGCAAGCCACGATCTGCAACAAGTACTGCGACGCCCGCGACCCGGCGCTGTCTCCCGGGGACCGCTCGCCGGTGTCGGCGACCCTGTTCGGCCGGACCTTCCGGCTGCACTTCGACGACGCCGACGCGATGGGTTGGGGATCGATCGAGGGCGGCAGCCCCGGTGACGAGGTCTGGCTGGACCGCTCGATGGACGGCGGCCGCAGCTGGGCCGGTGGCAGCAAGCTCGGCGTCACCACCATCCCGACCGGCCAGACCGGCTGGCGGACGCAGATGTACAACGTCGACGACTGGGCGAACGAGGGCGTCGGCGCGCTGCGCGTCTGCGGCAAGGCCGGCGACCGCCCCGACATCACCTGCTCCCCCTGGGCCCGGACGACCTGGAACGCCTGGGACCGCCGTACGGCGGCAGCGACCGCGCTGATGCAGGACTACAACCGGTCCACCGGCCTCTGGCGCACGACCGGCTGGTGGAACTCGGCCAACGCGTTGAACGCGGTCATCGACAACATCCGCGTGAGTGGCATGAACAGCTACAAGTACGCGATCGGCCGCACCTACGACCTCAACCTGAACGCCGCCCAAGGGCAGTTCCGCAACGACTACATCGACGACACCGGCTGGTGGGGTCTGACCTGGATCGCTGCGTACGACCTGACCGGGGAAGCGCGCTACCTGCAGACGGCTCGGGCCGACGCCGACCACATGGCGGCGCACTGGGACAACGTCTGTGGTGGCGGGGTCTGGTGGAGCCAGGCCAAGACCTACAAGAACGCGATCACCAACGCGCTCTACATCCAGCTCAGCGCGGCTCTGCACAACCGGATCGCTGGGGACACGACGTACCTGCAGCGTGCGCAGAGTGGCTGGACCTGGTTCCAGCAGACCGGGATGATCAACAGCTCGAACCTGGTCAACGACGGGATCAGCCTGTCCACCTGCAAGAACAACGGCGACACCACGTGGACCTACAACCAGGGGGTTCCGATCGCGGCACTGGTCGAGTTGTCGAAGGCAACGAACAACTCGGCGTACTTGACGACCGCACGCCAGCTTGCCAACGCGTCGACGACTGCTGCCGGACTGCACACCTCCGACGGCATCTTGCGGGAGCCTTGTGAGGGTGGCGACTGCGGTGGCGACGGGCCGTCGTTCAAGGGGATCTACGCGCGGGCACTGACGTATCTGAACGCCACGTTGTCCGACCACCCCTACTCGACGTACCTGCGTCGCCAGGCAGATCGCGCGTACGCCGCGGACCGGACACCGATGGATCAGTACGGACTGCGCTGGTACGGGCCGATCGACAAGCTGGACGGGGCTCGGCAGCAGTCGGCCCTGGATCTGCTCAACGCGCCGGTCTGATCGATTTGAGCCGGTCTCCGGCATAATTCGGCGGCATGAGTGCCGGGACGGATCTGGGTGGGCTGCGGCGGATCAACGAGCTGGCGATCCTGGCCGCGGTCCGCGCGGGCGCGGACACGCTGACCGAGGTAGTGCGGGAGACCGGGCTGGCGCGGGCGTCGGTCGGTGAGGTGACGCGTGATCTGGTCGCGAGTGGTTGGCTGAGCGAGGCGGCACCGGTGGTACGCGGTCGCGGGCGGCCGGCGGTTCGGTACGAGTACCGGGCTGGGGCGGGTGTGTTGATCGGCGCGGATATCGGGGCGTTCAATCTCCGGGTCGCGATCTCCGATCTGACCGGTCGCCGGCTGACTCAATCGAATCGGTTCACGACGCCGGAGGTGCCGGCGCGCCAGCGGCTGAAGATCCTGGACGCGGCGATCAACGACTGCCTGCGCGACACCGGCCGCGAGCGCAGTGACATTTGGGGCGTTGTCGCGGGGAGTACCGGGCGCGTCGGCGGCGGGCGCGTGCTGCTCTCCGCCGCGATCCCGGACTGGACAGGTGTGGACCTGGCCGGTCACCTCCGCCGAAGCCTGCCGGACGCCCTGGTCGCGGTCGACAACGACAGCCGCCTAGCCGCCCTCGCCGAGCAGCAACTCGGGGGCACCGGGGCGTCGCTCGCCCGCCAGGCCAGTCGGGGCACTCCCTCGGCGAAGGCCGCGGGTCGACCGGAGAGCCTGGTTCTCCTGCAGGCGGGGCGCCGGACCGGGCTGGGGCTGGTGGTGAACGGGCGGCCGCATGCTGGGTTTGGTGGGGTGGCGGGCGACTTGAGTCGTTTCCCGGCACTCAAGTGGGAAGGTGCGATGGAGTACCTCCAGCAGAGCGGGGTGGCACCTGCCTCTGGGGCGACCTCGGATCCTGTTGCCGACACGCTCAATGCCGCTATCGAGGGCTCCCCAGCCGCGCTGGCCGCCGTCCGGCGGTATATCCGGATGCTGGCCAACACCGCGGGCGCCGTGGTGTCGATCCTCGACCCCGAGGTACTCGTCCTCGGCGGCTCACTCGCGGCGTACGGCGACCTGCTGCTGCCACTGCTCGCCTCGGAACTCGAACTCCTCTGCCTGCGGATGCCCCGGCTGGAGGCATCCACACTCGGAGCCGACTGCGCCGTACTGGGTGCTCTCTGCGCGGCAGCCGAACTCGTCGACGACGCCCTGATCGGCTCCGGCCCGGGTCCGCTCCCGACCCATACCCGCCCGCTGGTTTCGACCTGAGTCGAAGGTTGGTTGCCAGGGCGATCCGCAACCCTTATATCTATGGAGTCCGTCATAAATGAGGGAGCTCCGATGTCCGCCACCGCCCCGCGTCGCTCAACTCCTACCAACCAACTGGTTGGTCGCCGGCAATTGCTCGGCTGGATGGGAGCAGGCGCTGTCGTCGCCGGTATCCCCCTGTCGCAGACCGCGTCCGCAGCCGGCCTGGGGACCGCCGCGGCCCCGCTGACGGTCTGGTTGCCGTCACCGGCGGACAAGATCAAGCGCGACCGCGCCTTCGGACCATCGACGGACACTATCCGCCTCCAGGCCGCCCGGAACGAGTACGAGTCGGGCCAGGTGATCATCAGGACCGCGAGCGGTACCACCAACGTCAGCGTCACCGCGAGCGAGCTCTCCGGACCGGGCGGCGCCAAGCTGACCGGGATCGAGGTCTTCGAGCAGCGCTACATCACCGTCGATCGACTCACCCCGAACGCAGGCGGATGGGGCCCCGGCACCTACCCCGACGCGCTGGTCCCACTAGCGCGCACCCGCCTCGTCACGGCGAGCGCCAACGCCAACCTGGGCATCTGGTTCACGGTGAACATCCCGAAGGACACACCCGCCGGGCACTACACCGGCTCGCTCACCATCACCGGCGGAACCGAACCCGCCGTCGTACCGATCGATCTCGAGGTCTGGAACTTCGAGCTCCCCGAGAAGTGGAGCACGGCGACCGCCGTGTCGATCTGGTACCAGCAGGTCGCCCGAGCACACGGCGTACCGTACGGCGACCCGGGGCACGAGCCTTTGATGCGCAAGTACTACGAGTTCCAGCTGAAGAACCGGCTGCTGTCCAGCGACATCCCACTGCCGGTCAAGCCCAAGGTCGGGGGCCGACCTGACCTGCTGACCCCCGGCCCGGGGCAGGACCCGACGCCCGCCGAGTTCCTGGCCGGCGCCGACAAGTATCTGAACGACCCGCGCGTCGTCAGGTACCGCATCCCGCTCTACACCACCGGCGACAACGAGAACGGCTACCACGTCGACGCGGACAAACTCCGGCAGGTGGTCGACGGCCTGCGGGCCAAGGGCATCCTCGACCGCGCGTACGGCTACTTCGCCGACGAGCCGATGAACGAGACGGCGTACACCCATGTGCGCAACCTGTTCGACACGGTGCGGCAGATCGCTCCCGACCTGACGCACATCCTCACCCTGGAGCACCTGCCCGAGCAGAAACTCCTCGACTTCGTGCGCGCGTGGTCCTTCGTGATCACCGTTCCGAAGCCGGAGCTGCCCGGAATCGTTGCCCAGCTCAAGGAGCGCGGCGACCTGGTCTGGTGGTACAGCGCGGTCGGTCACCACTACCCGCTGCCGGGCACCTTCATCGCCGACAGCGGTGTCGGGCACCGGTTGCTGCCGTGGATCCAGCACGACCTGGGCGTCGAGGGCTACCTGCACTGGTCGAGCACGGTGTTCGGCGAGTGGATCCACCCGTTGGGCTACAAGACCGCCGATCGCTGGACCAACGCCTACGGATTGGAGACCGCACCCGGCGACGGATTCCTGATGTACCCAGGGAACGCGGTCGGCATCGACGGCCCGGTCGGGACTGTGCG
Organism: Kribbella sp. NPDC056345; assembly: GCF_042262745.1. Classification (NCBI taxonomy): domain Bacteria; kingdom Bacillati; phylum Actinomycetota; class Actinomycetes; order Propionibacteriales; family Kribbellaceae; genus Kribbella; species Kribbella sp. NPDC056345. The sequence goes on from NZ_JBHJQQ010000001.1 coordinate 1,074,517, forward strand.
GCTGGAGTGGATGCGCGAGGGGTTCGAGGACCTCGAGTACCTCGCCCTGTACGACCGCAAGGCGGACGCGCTCGCGGCGGCCTGGGGTGTCCCGAAACCCCAGCGTGGACTGGGCTCCTACCATGAAATCCTGCACGACGGGCTGGCGCCGTACCGGGATGATCCGGCCTTGTTCCACAAGATTCGCGCCCAGGTCGGCGCCGAGGTCGCACAGTTGTTCGGGCCGACGCCGGCCCTGGTGCGGATCGACAAACCGACCGCGGGACACGTCGTGGTCGAGCTGGTCACGCTGAAGGACGCCGTGGTCCGGATCAACGGCAACGCCAGTACGGCGATCTCCGTTCAGGGGCCGTCGGCAACACATCGCGTGGTGCTCGACCTGCCGGCCGGTGAGCCGACGATCGCGATTTCGGTTGCTGATAGCAACTTCTCGCGGACGGTCAAGGTCGCTGCGGTCGCGACGCCGCACGAGATCGTGATCAACTCGTTCGAGTCCGAGGCAGACGTTGCGCGACTGGTCACGCAGGAGGCCAGCGCAACACTCAGCGACCAGCACCCGACCACCGGCGGCCGGAGCGCGAAGCTCGTCTTCAACGCGAACGCGGTCGACCCGCCATGGTCCGGCGTTTACCTGTACACACAGCGCGAAGGGCATCCCGAGCAGTCGATCGGCCGCAACGACTGGTCGACCATCGATGCGGTTGCCTTCGACGTCTACAACGACTCCGACGACCTGATCGTGATGTACTGCGACTTCCACGACCCGGTCCGCCTGGACAACGGCAACCCGTTCTATCTGGCACCGCGGAAGCAGCAGCAGGTCGTCGTACCGCTGGCCGGTCTGGTCAGCGACCTGCCGCGGATCACCTCCATCCACCTGCGTGTGGATCGACGGGCCAACCCGCTGACGGTGTACCTGGACAACGTCAGGTTCCTGCGCAGCAAGACCGGACTGCCGACACCGGGTACGTGGTCGCGGCAGGACTCCGACCAACGAGTGACCGTCCAGAGTGTCCGTCAGGACGGGACGATCGGGTACGCGCGGGAGAACGGCACCAGCTGGGAGGTCACGAGTGTCGCGGCCGGAGTCACCGGTCAGATCGCCGGTGCGGTCGACACGGCCACCCGGATGAACCTGATCGGGCTCACCAGCAGTGGGCAACTCAGGTGGAGCCGACTGGACGGCAGCTGGACGCACACGGCGGTTGACACCCCAGCCACGCTGACCGGTACGCCGGCCGCCGTACTGGATGCTCTTGGTCGTTTGACGTACTTCGCCCGCACCACTGGCGGCAATCTGATCCGCGGCCGGCAGACGGCGCCGGGAGCAACCACTTGGACCGCGGCCTACGTACTCGATGCCAGTGGCGCGAGAGCCGTTGTCAGCGGCGACCCAGCCGCGTTGCAGGACCCGTCCGGCAAGCTGACGTACTTCGTGCGCGGTCACAACGGTGAGCTCCTGCACGGCTGGGAGAACGCCCCCGGCAGCGACCAGTGGGGCGTAGACGTCATCCGCCAGGGTGGGAACGGCGCCGCCGCGCTCATCGAGGGACGTCCGGCGGTTTCACAGGAGATCTCCGGGCGACTCACGTTCCACGCCCGGACAGCAGCAGGTGGCGTCGTACACGGCTGGCAGTCGACACCGGGCAACGGCCCGTGGCGCTACGACGCCCTGCCGCTGACAGTCACTGTGGACGGCGCAGCCGAGATCGTCACCCTGGCCGGCGACCCAGTCAGCGCGCTCGATGCCTCCGGCAAGCTGGCGTACTTCGCGCGGACGACGGACAACCGCATCTTCCATAGCTGGCAGCGCTTCCCGGCCAGCGGACCCTGGGACGGCACGGTGATCCGGGCCGATGGCAACGCGGTCACCGTCGCAGCGGACGGCACCACCACGCAGTCCGCCGACGGCCGCCTGCACTACTTCGCCCGCCTCGCTACCGGCCGCCTCGGTCACTGGTGGCAAGACGCCCCCGGCATCGGCCCGTGGCACGGCGCCGACGTACCGAATGTGTGAGGCGGACATGCCCGCAGCTAGTTGGTGACCGATACGTGATGCCATGATGGCCCGATGGAACTGAAGCTGTCCGCGTCGTACGACGCCACGCCCGAGGAAGTGTTCGCAGTCGTCACGGACAAGACGTTCCGTGAGCAGGCCTGCGAGAAGACCAACGCGTTGTCGTACGACGTACAGGTGACCCAGTCCGGCGCCGACACGATCGTCAAGGTGACCCGGGAGATGGCGTCGGACGACGTACCGGACATCGCCCGCAAGTTCGTCGGTGGGACGCTGACCGTCGTCCAGACCGAGACCTGGCACGCCGCGGCCGCCGACGGGTCCCGCAAGGCCGACGTGGCCGGGGAGATCACCAACACCCCGGTCAGCCTGAAGGGCACCGCGGACATCACCCCGGGTGGCGCTCAGAGCACCCAGGGCATCACGCTGGACGTGAAGGTCGCCGTACCGCTGATCGGCAAGAAGATCGAGCCGTTCGTCGTCGACGCCATCCGCAAGGGTCTGGTCAAGGAGCACGAGCTCGGCCAGGACTGGACCAAGTAGAACCTCGTGTGTCGCTGCCGGGTCAGCCGACCCGGCAGTGGCACGCTGTGGAGTGAGCGCTCCCTGGAGGTGAGCCTGGATGCGGAAACTGCAGCTGTACGCCGACACCGCCCAGTACTGCGTGATCTGCGCAGGCACGATGCCGTTCGAACGCGTCGCCGCCGTTGATCACGAGCACGACGAAACGACCGAGCTGATCTGCGTGGCCTGTGGGTACGCACTGCTCGTCGACCCACCACTGCAGGAGCTCGGCCGCTCCGCCTGAAGTGCTAGACCGGTGGGCCGAAGAAGCACACGACGCGTTTGGCGTGGGCCGGGTCCAGTGCGTTGGCCACCAGCTGGGCGACGGTCGGGTCGAAGGCCAGGCCGACGTGGCCGACCGGGTCGAGCGGGCAGGTGTCCTGGACGAACTTGTTGGTGACGCCGGGCTCACGGATGAACGACGTCTCGTGCGGGGTGACCAAGGGGTCGAAACGAGTGGCGATCACCGTGTACTTGACGCCGGGCTGGGCGATCGGGCCGGCGGTCAGCTGCTTGACCGCGGAACCGCCGACGATCAGCTCGTCACACGCCGGGCAGCCGAACTCCCGCAGTACCTGATGCACCACCGGACCCAGGCCCAGGTAGTCGCCGACGCTCACCAGACCGGCGAACGTGGTCCCGTGGGTCGGGGGCGCCAGGGCGACGACCTTCCCGACCTGACCGGCGTACCCCCGGATCTTGGGACCGTAGATGCTCTGGAAGGCGCCTTCGGAGTGGCCCACGAGGTCCACCTTGGCGGCGCCGGTGGCGGTGCGGACGCGCTGGACGAAGGCCTCGATCTGAGCGGCCGACTCGGCGATCGGGATCGTGCCGCCGACCGGGAACAGCGGGCTCGCCTGGCCATAGGTCAGGGTGAAGGCGCAGTACCCCTTCCCAGCCAGGTACGGGCCGAGATAGGAGTAGTTGCCAGGGCCGTTGCCACCCAGCCCGTGCAGGAGCACGAGCGGGTTGGGATGCGCGGCCGACGGCTTGCAGGACCAGTTGTCGAACCCGGGCGTGGTGACGGCCGAGGCGGGCGTCGTGGTAACCAGGGCGGTTGTCACCACGGCGCTTGCCACCAGCGCGGCAAGGGTTCTTCGGAGGCGATTGGACATGACGGGCTCCCCGTGACGTATCGTTCGGTGACCGGCGGGTAACCGAGAGTTGAGCACGTCTTCGGGTTATTGACAAGAGCTCGTGTTCAAAACCAGCTCCGCTGGTTACAGAACCGGAACCGGGGGTAACGTCCAGCGCATGAGTAGGACCATTCGGGGACTGGACGCCGAGCAGCGCCGGGCGGAGCGACGCGAGCAGCTGCTCGACGCAGCGCTCAAACTGTTCGCGGCCAACGGCTACCTCGGTACGTCGATCGAGCAGATCTGCACGACGGCGTACATCGGGACCAAGAGCTTCTACGAGCTGTTCACGAGCCGGGAGGAGTGTTACGTCGCGGTGCTGCGCCGGACGTCGGACCGGCTCGAGGAGCAGATGCTCGATGCCGCTCGGCAGGCCACCGGGAACGAGCGGCAGGAGGCACCGCGGCTGCTCGCGACCTTCGTGCACGCACTCGTCGACGACCCCCAGGTCACCCGGGTCACCTTCGGGATGGCGTCGGGGATCTCGGAGAGCGTCGAGCGCGAGCGGCGAGCCAACCGCCGCTGGGCGGCTGGCTTCCTCGAACAGCTCTGGGACGCGTACGACGGCCCGCCGGCCGACGAGTTGCGCGCGGTCCGGCACGGGGTGGCGATCGGGCTGGTCGGCGGCATGTTCGACCTGATCTCCGACTGGCTGCTGGATGCCGACCTCACCAACCAGCAGCAGATCGAGACCCTCATCGACGACCTGACGACCTTCTACATCACCGTCCGCCGCGGCCTGACCAAATAGCTACTCGAACACCAGCGTGCGGAGGGCGACGTGGCCCTCCTCGTCGATGACGTAGTGGGCGTGGCCCGCTTGGTCGACGGCGATTCCCTCGACGCGGCGGATACTGCCGAACCGGTGGACGACCTTGGTGTCGGACGGGCCATCCTCGTCGAGGGTGAAGCGGATGTGCTCGGACTCTGCCACGGCACCTTCGGGGTGGTCGGCGAGCACCGTGGCGTTCTTGCCGATCGCGTCCAGGTCGCCGACGATCGCGTCGTACTCGTGTCCGTCGCGGGTGTCGAGGGCGCGGAAGCCCACCGGGGCCTCGGGTGAGCCGGCGTCGGGGAGGACCCAGGCCCGGCCGCAGCGGGGCACCGCCTCCGGGTCCGCGAACAGCTCGTCGACGTTCTCGAGCTCGACGAGGATCGGGTGGCCGTCGGCCGTGACCGGGTAGCGGAGGCCGAGCAGCAGCCGGCCATCAGCGGTGAACTCGGCCGCCTCGATGTTGACCGGGTAGTCGGTGGAGTGGACGGCCCCGCCCCAGCTCTTCAACATCCCCTTGGCGATCGTCGCCTCGACGTACGACGCCTGTCCGAGCGGGCCGAGCGGAATCAGATCGAGGCCCGCCAGTGCGTCGTTGATCGCGCGATGCAGACCGAACCGCATCCGAACTACCTCGAGCTCGGCCGGCGTTCCGTCGTCCAGCGCTGTGGCGATCGAGGCTTCGCTGACCCGCGCGATCCAGGACCGCTTGGCCGACAGCGGGCCGCGCTTCTTGCCGAATTGCGAGCCGACCAGGTACACGTACCCGTCGCGGGACGCACAGGCCTCCGCGTCCTCGGTCCGGCCGTTGTGCACACCGGCGTCGGCGGGCACCCGGACCGCCGTCCAGCCCTCGTCGAGCGGTGCGCCCGCGGCGTGCGCCAGCAGGGCGATCGCGTTCTCCGCGGTCGCCTCGTCCAGTACCGTCACGAACGCCCGGTCCCAACCCCGCCGTACCAGCTCGTCGGGGCCGAAGACGCGGCACAGGTCGGATGCTTCGTTGGGATCGAGGTGCAGATCGGTCTCATGCATATCGGGAAGACGCTCCGTCGGCCTCGATTGATTCCGCTTTTCGGAGATCCCCGGGACATCCCTGAGGAACTCCAGGGTGTCCCGGGGGCTCGCTCAGCCCTGGTGCGGGTAGCGGTAGTCGGTCGGCGGGGCGAAGGTCTCCTTCATCGACCGCGGGGAGGCCCAGCGGATCAGGTTCCACATCGAGCCGGCCTTGTCGTTCGTCCCGGAGGCGCGGGCGCCCCCGAACGGCTGCTGGCCGACGACCGCACCGGTCGGCTTGTCGTTGACGTAGAAGTTGCCGGCCGCGAAGCGCAGGTAGTCCGCAGCCTCGGCCACCGCGTGCCGGTCCTGGGCGATGATCGCCCCGGTCAGCCCGTACGGCGCCGAGTGCTCCATGCCCTTGAGCACCGACGAGTAGTCGGCGTCGTCGTACACGTGCACGCCGAGGATCGGACCGAAGTACTCGGTCGTGAAGATCTCGTCGGTCGGGTCGTCGGAGACCAGCAGCGTCGGCCGGACGAAGTACCCCTCCGAGTCGTCATAGGTGCCACCGGCAACGACCTGGATCGCGTCGGTCGCGGCGGCCCGGTCCAGCGCTGCCTTGTGCTTGGCGAAGGCCCGGTCGTCGATGACGGCGCCGATGAAGTTCGACAGGTCGGAGACATCGCCCTGGGTCAGGGAGTCCGTCTCGGCGATGATGTCGTCCTTGATCAGGTTCCACACCGAACGCGGCACGTAGGACCGGCTGGCGGCGGAGCACTTCTGGCCCTGGTATTCGAACGCCCCGCGAACCATCGCGGTCTTCAGCACCACCGGGTCGGCCGACGGGTGCGCCAGGATGAAGTCCTTGCCACCGGTCTCGCCGACGAGGCGCGGGTAGGTCTTGTACGACGCGATGTTCGTCCCGACCGTGGCCCACAGCGACTGGAACGTCTTCGTCGAACCGGTGAAGTGGATCCCGGCCAGATCCGGGTGGGTCAGCGCAGCCTTGCTGACGTCGATGCCGTCACCGGTGACCAGGTTGATCACACCGGCCGGCAGCCCGGCGGCCTCGAACAACCGCATCGTCCAGTGCGCCGCGAACTGCTGCGTCGGCGACGCCTTCCAGACCACGGTGTTACCCATCAGCGCCGGCGCGGTCGGCAGGTTGCCGGCGATCGCGGTGAAGTTGAACGGCGTGATCGCGTAGACGAAACCCTCGAGCGGGCGGTAGTCGACGCGGTTCCAGATCCCCGGGCTCGAGATCGGCTGGTCGTTGATGATGTTGCGCGCGAACGCGACGTTGAAGCGCAGGAAGTCGATCAGCTCACACGCCGCGTCGATCTCGGCCTGCTGGACCGTCTTCGACTGACCGAGCATGGTGGCCGCGTTGAGCGTGTCCCGCCACGGCCCGGCCAGCAGGTCGGCCGCCTTCAGGAAGATCGCCGCCCGGTCATCGAAGGACAGCGCCCGCCAGCTCGGCGCCGCCGCCAGCGCCGCATCCACGGCCGCCTTCCCGTCCGCTTCCGTCGCGTTGCCCAAAGTTCCAAGAACATGGGCATGCTTGTGCGGCTGCACCACCTGGATCGACGCCCCACCACCGAGCCGCTGCTCACCACCGATCGTGCAGGTCAGCTCGATCGCCCCCGCGGCGTTGAACTCCTTCAGCTTCGCCTCCAGACTCGCCCGCTCGGCTGATCCGGGCGCATAGCCCTTGACCGGCTCGTTCACAGGGGTCGGGACTGCAGTGACGGCATCCATGGGGTGCGGCGCTCCTCGGTCGGCTCTACTGGATCTCAGCTGGCGCTCTCATGGTGCCATGACCAACCCAAGACCACGAACCTGACAGGTACGTTCAACTCATGAGCGGAGTCGGACACTTCACAAACGCACAAGCCCAGGCCACCTATTTGTCTTTGTACGACGCGACGATCGCAGCCATCCCCGGTTCGCCGGACGTGCGCGACGTACCGACGACGTACGGCCAAGTCCGCGTCTACCGCTGGGGCTCCGCCTCCGGAACGCCGTTCGTGTTGTTGCACGGCCGCGGCGCCACCACCGCCATGTGGGAACCAAACATCCCGGCCCTGGCCGCCGAACGCACCGTCTACGCCATCGACTCCCTGGGCGAGCCCGGCCGAAGCATCCAAACCCTCCCCATCCGAACCTCCGCAGACCAGGCAGCCTGGCTCACCGAGGTCCTAGATTTTGTGGGAATCGAGCAAGCCCACTTCGCCGGCGTCTCCGGCGGCGGCTGGCTAACCTTCAACCAAGCCCTCCACACCCCCGACCGAGTAGCCACCGCCGCCCTGATCGAGCCGGCCAACGTCCTGGCCCGCTTCTCCCCCAAGTTCCTCCTAGGCGGCCTCTCCCTACTCCCCGGCGTCCCCCAACGCTACGGCGACCGCTTCCTGGCCTGGGTCTCCGGCAACCCCGACATGACCCAACCCATAGCCCAACTCCTCACCACCGGCATACGCAACTACCGCATGGCCTTACCAATGCCGGCCTACGGCACCGACCCCCTCCTCCGCAGCCTCCAGGTCCCCGTCCTAGCCCTCCTAGGCGGCCGCACCGTCCCCCACAACCCCCACGAAGCAGCCCGCCGAGCCCAGACCCTAATCCCCAACAACCAAACCGAAATCTGGCCCGAAGCCACCCACGCGTTGTCCGGCGAGTTCCCCGACCAACTAAACGAGCGACTACTTCGCTTCGCCAGCCACGTTGCGTAAGGGGATCGTTCCGCCCTCGCCGAATGCCACAACTGAATACCGCGACTTGTCGACTCGACACGACGACCAGCGCGGTAGGTTCCGCGCGCCATCACGGCTAGGACCGCACCCCGCAGGTCAGCGACAACAAACTGTGCCTCCGGCAACGAAACAGACCAGCCGCCACGAACTGCAAGTCGAATTTTCCGCCCCTTTGCACGCCTGCCGCACACGGGAACTCGCACAGCAGGCTACCGCTTTCCGAAATCGGACTCTTCTAACCCAGACCTCCGATACCTCAACCACTCAACTCGGAGGATGAATAACAGGCAAGGCCAGTCCAAACTCATGTACCTCAACACCCAGATCGAAAACCACATGGAATGCCACCGGCGGTCGATCCCACGGCTCGCCTTTCGCCACCCCCTCAGCCAACTCAGGTGCTACCTTATGAACTATTGAAATTAGAATCTGAAGGTCTTCCTTTGAACATCTGAGGAGGAATTCCGAATTGCGGAATACGGCAACGACACTACGATTCCCCATATATTCATAGATATCCGAGAGGCATTCATCAAAGGCGGGCCAATTCCGTCCGAAGTAGTCCGGGAATGAGAACTCCCGTGCCACGACATCGAAGAATCCGTCCAGCGTCTGCATCGACTCGGAGTCCAGCCCGGCAACGATTGCGCCTTCCGGTGCGGCTTTCAGGGCACGCCGGACCAGATCATTCCGCAGATCAGCCTTATATATCCAAGGCGGACCTGCCACGGTTGCTGGTTCGAGAAGTTGCCGAAGATCCACGTCTTCACCCACCAAATTCCGTAAAGGTACTGTAATGGTCGGTTGTATAGTAAGTGCGGCCATCACTACCAGTCACGATGCGCTGAGGTCCACGGTTCACTCCGCGAGTATACGGGTTTACGTCCCACTCCTTGTAAGTGATCGGCCCACCTGCGGAGTCTGTTCTCGGGAGGACCATTCCGCCTCCGCGCCCATCGTTACTAAAAGCCCTTCCGCCCTGATAGCCAGGAGGGGCGGTGCCATGCGCCTTCACGTGTGCGGCCGTGTCCAGTGCCTTTTGTTCCACCGGACCGAGAGGAATCTCTCGACACGTTCCGCTGTTGTGGACCAAGACCGGCATATTGCCGGCGAGCACATAGTAGGTGTGCTTCGTGGAGACTGTCAGATTGAAGACGCTGGTTCGCTCGGCGTGTCTGGCGATACCGACAATCTTCGTTGAGACACCACGCCGACTGGACTGCAGCTCATTGTTGAGCTTAAGGTCACCTGCCTGAACCCATTTCTTCGTCGACTCGACGTAGAAGGGGTGGCCGTCGGTGGCGGTCACCGTGGACTGCTGCGGGAGATCGAGGGGCGACGACCGTGTTTCCAGTTTGATCTCAACAAGCTTCTTCTCACCGACACCGACGATGAGAGCCGTCACTTCCTGCACGTCGGCTACGCCGTCCTCGGCATTTGCTGACATGACCTTGTCGCCGAGCTCGACCTCGTCGATCCGCTTTGTGGTGCCGTCTGCCATCAGCACGCGAGTGTCAGGTGTGAAGGAGTTTCCCCCACAACGCTTGGCGGCCTGCCCCATAAGCTTGCGGGCGAGACTGCGCTCCGCCTGCGCGGCCGCAATACCTTCGGCGGTCCTGACACCAATACCGACGAGTTTGCCGCCGCCCGTGAAGCCCAACGCCGTCAATCCAATGCCCAACTCGCATTTGTCCCAGCTTTGGGGACTTGGCTTCTTGACTGCAGCCTCGCATGCCTCATACGACTCGATCAGTGGGTCGACGAACAGTTCTTCACCCAAGTTTTCTGTGGGTGACTTGCCGTCCTCGTAGAGCCATTTCCACCAATCGCCTGATTCGCTAACGGCGCCAACCATGGAACCTGTGCGGTTGAGAGTTTGCCGGAAGAGGAAACCGGCGTAGTCGCCGGTTTCGTCGGTCAAATCGCCGTCGGTGCCGACGACTGTCGTTGGCTGCGACGGGTTCGCATAGCACAGGGTTGTGTTTCCGTTGGTGCAAGCAGGGCTTCCAGGCGGCGGCTGAGGATCGTTCTTGCCATGGTCCTCGATGTCTTCACGTTCTTCTTCGGCTTTACACGCCGGGGTGTTGCACTTCTCTGGTGGTTTGGGGTCGCAGTTCTTGCCCTTGCAACCACCGCAGTTCTTGCCTTCGCAGCCGCCACCGCCACCGCAGTTCTTGCCCTTGCATTCGCCGCAGTTCTTGCCTTTACAGGGACCGTGGCCGCAGTCGGTTTCGCCCTTGCCCTTGCCATCGCACTTTTGGTCGCACTTGCCGGTCTTCTTACAGTTCGGCTCTGGCTCTGGCTCCGGATCCGGGTCGTCGGGGCAGACTCTCTTCGGCCTGACGTCGTCGTCGCCAGCCGGCAGGACCCAGCGGCAGCCATGGTCGAGTTCTGGATCGACCGGTCGATGGCCGTCGGGGTCGTTGAGAGTTATGGGATTGCCTGCTCCATATCCGTACAGGTTGAGGACTGAGGAAGCGGCACCGCCCGCGTGCGAAATGGTGTCTCGGGAGTTGAAGGTGCCCGACTCGGGGTTGTACCAGCGGGCGCCTTGGTTTACGTCGCCGGAGCGGGGGTCGGTCCAGTCGCCTTGGTAGCCGATTCGGTATTTGAGGCCGGTGGCGTTGGTGGAGTTGCCGAAGGGGTCGAAGGTTCGGGTGTCGGGGAGGCCGGCGGAGAGGGTTGTGTCGGTGGGGTCGAAGCCGGCTATGGCGTCGCCGTGGCGGTCTGAGAGGACCAGGCGTTTGGTGGTTTCGTAGCCGATCGACAAGAGTCCGTCGGAGGCTGAGCGGCCGAAGAACTGGGTGCCGTCGGAAACTACCTCGTCGGAGAAGCCGGCGTAGCGCATGCGGGCGGTGCCTGCTTGGACGGGGCGGTCGAGGGCGTCGTAGGTGAAGTCGCGGTCGGCTGTGCGGATCATGCGGTCGAAGGCGTCGAAGGTGAAGGCTTCGGTGGTGGTGGTTCCGCCTTCCGTACTGACCTTCGAGAGCAGGGCTCCACGCGGGGAGTACGTGTACGTCGAGGTGCCGTCGTTCAGGAGGCGGTTGCGTTCGTCGTAGGTGGCTAGTTTGGTGCCGGCCTTCGTGCGGTTGCTGGCGTTGTCCCAGCCGTATTGGGTTGCGGTGGTGCCCTTGGTCCAGGTGGTTAGGCGGCCTAGCTGGTCGTAGGCGTAGGTGTTGTCGCCTGCGCCGGCTACACCGGTCGTCTTCTTCGAGGTGACGTTGTTGTCGGGGTCGTAGCCGTAGGTGATGGACGAGACCGAGGTGGCGCCGGCCTTCAGTACGTCGGAGTTCATCCGGCCGTAGGGGTCGTAGCCGATGGTGCGGATTCGCGCTGAGCCGTAGTCGATCGTCGAGAGCTGGCCGGCGGCGTTGTAGCCGAGGGTCTGCAGTGTCCGGGTGACTGGATCGGTGGCAGTGGCTGGGCGACCGTTGGTGTAAGTGAAGTCGGCGGTACCGGCGGCGTCGATGCGCTGGGTCAGCTGGCCGTCGGGGTTGTAGCCATGGGTTGAGGTACCTGAGGGGCCGTCGGCTCGGAGGAGCATGCCGCGGTCGTTGTAGGTGTAGGTGTTGACGCCGTCGAGGGAGCTCGTGGTCGCGACGCGGCCCGCCAGGTCGTAGGTCAGGTCGCGGGTCGCGGTTGAGGCCTCGGCTCCGGTGCCTTCCTCCTTGGACAGGCGACCGGCGGCGTCGAAGGTTCGGTTGCGTACGACGCCGCCGGGCGAAAGCAGCGAGACCGCGTTGCCGGCTGCGTCGTACGACGCCGTCCAGGTGCGATCGGCGGCTGCCGGGTGCGCCGTGGTCGACGGCTCGATGACCTTCTCGGGCAGCCCGAGCGTGTTGAGCGTGTAGACGGTCGAGTTGCCTCGGCCATCGGTGTACCGAGTCCGGTTGCCGGCTGCGTCGTACCCATAGGAGATGTTGATCGAATCCGTCGCATTCACCGGGTCGACCTGGGCGGTCAGCCGCCCGAGGGCGTCGTAGGTGTACGTCGTTGCCCTGTTACCCGAAGCCGGTGTCGACGACTTCAGGTTCCCGTCGGCGTCATAGGCGAGGATCGTCGTACCGAGGGCAGCGTTCGACGAGTTCAGCGTCTTCGACGTGATCAGCTGACCAGCCTTGTCATACGCCGCGATACTGCTGCGTCCCAGCGCATCCGAGGACCGAACCTGCCGGCCCGCGTAGTCGTAGCCGAAGCGGCTGACCACGTTGTTCGGATCCGTCGACTGGATCAGCTGACCGAGGCTGTCGTACGTGCTGGTGGCAGAGGCGCCAGCAGGCGTCTGGGCCTTCACGACGTTGTCCATGTCGTCGTAGGTCAGCCGGGTGACGAAGTTCGCCGCCGTCGGCTTCCGCTCAACAGCAGTCGACGTGACGACCCGGTCAAGATCGTCGTACGTCAATCGAGTCACAGAGCCGAGCGCGTCGGTCGTCGACTCGACGTCACCGTTGGGCGTGTACGTCGCCTTGCTGATCACGCGCTCGTCGTTCGTCTTGCCCGGCGCGTCGACCTGGACCTGCTGGTTCAGGTGGTCGTACGTGAATCGAGTCGCGTTGCCACGTTCGTCGATCTGCTCCAGCAGATTGCCCACCGGGTCGTAGCGGAATGAAGTCTTCGGAGTCAGTGCCGATCCACCCGGAGGTGTGTAGGACGGCGCTGCCACCTCGACCTGCCGACCGAGCTTGTCGAACGAAGACTTCACGACGTTGCCGAGGGCATCCTTCGACGAGGTCGCCTGCCCGAACGCACCGTACCCGACTGTCGCAGTCGGCTGCACATCAGCCGGCGCTCCACCGTTGGACTCGGTCTTGACCTTCGGTGCGACCGTCTTCACCAGCCGCCCAAGCTCGTCAAAACTCGAGACGGTCGTGAAGTCGGCCTTGACTGCGCCAGAGACGTTCCCGCGAGGGGAGGTCGAGGATGTGGCGAGGCCACGCTGGTCATAGGTCCAAGACGTCAGCAGGTTGCCGCCGGCATTCTCGACCGTCTGCGACACCCGCCGTCCGGCCGCGTCGAAGACGAAGGAGGTCGCCTCGGTGACCGCAGTAGGTCCGGCGATGTCCGCGTTAGACCATTCGCCCGTCGTCTCCTGGCGAGTCACGTTACCCGCGAGGTCGTGCGTGGACGTCGTCTTACGCTTCAGCCCCGTCGGGTCGGTGATCTCGGTCGTTACCCGTCCGACCTTGTCGATCGTGTAGGTCGTGGTCGACTTGCCGTTGTCGGTGACCGACTTGATCCGGTTTCCGGCGTTGTCGTAGAAGTTGTCCTCGAGGACGACATCCCGCGTCGTTCCGTCAGGATTGTGGAAATCTTCCAGCGTTCGAGTCTTCAGCGAGTCGTCCGCGTTGTAGGCGTACGTCACCACGCGACCCATCGCGTCGACCTCGGCGGCCTTGCGGCCGGCGGTGTCGTACTGCGTCTTGGACCGGACCTTGTAGTCGACGCCCTCGCGCGGCTCGTCGGTCGGCGGGTTGTTCGGGTCGACCGGCTGGTTCATGTCCCAGACCTCGGTCGGCATCTTCAGATCGCTGAACTTGTACTCGAACCGGTTGCCGTTGGCATCTTCCGACCACGTCCGGTTACCCGAGGCGTCGTACCCCTGCTGCGACTCGTTGCCATTGGCGTCGATCGCCCGTGAGATCCGGTTCCGGTCGTCGTACTCCATCGTCGAGACCCGCGGCTCGTCAGCCGTCTTGAGGTCCCGCGCCGTGGTCTTCAGCACGTTGCCGTCGTCGTCGTACTCCAGCTCGGCCTTCTGCTGGTGCTGCTCCCCCGTCACCGCGTCCGTGGTCACCGGACCGGTCACCGAGGTGATCCGCGACATCTTGTCGTACGTGTACGTCGACGTGACCCCGCCCGGATACGTGTCCGACACCTGCGTCTCGGTCTTCTTCCGGCCGATCTCGTCGTAGGTGTAGTTCGTGACGAGACCCGACGGGGCCGTCAGCTTGGCCAGCTGGCCGTTGCCGTCGTAGGCGTACTGGGTGTCGGAGTTCAAGGTGCTGTTCACCTTGACCCGCGCCAGCTTCAGCAGTCCTGGCGGCATGGTCTTGCCGTCAGGCCCGACTTCCGTCCCGCTGGTGTAGGTGTACTCCGTCTGGCCGCCGTCCGGCCTCTTCTCGAGCGCCACGTCACCGTTGACCGTGAGGATCTGCTCGCGCACGTAGGTGGTATCGGTCGCACTCGCCGAGCGCCCGTCGCGGAACTGGTACAGCTTGTCCCAGCGCGGATCGAGCGGCGGCCATGAGGCGAGCGAGTGGTAGGCGCTGTACTCCGTTCGGCAGTCGGTCCCACCGAGACCTCGGCAGGTCTTCGTCGACGCGACATTGCCGCGCGCGTCGTACGTCATCGAGACCTCGCCACCGGACTCGCTGGTGACCTTCGTCAGCTGCCCGGTCTTGCCATGGGTGTAGCTGCGAATGCCATACCCCTTGCCGTCCGCCCAGCTGGGTGTGCTCTCGGCATCCCACGGCTTGTGCGTGGTCTCACCGAGCGGTCGTCCGGTCCGCAGCAGCCAGCCACCGAGCGCGTCGTACTCATAGATGTACGACGTTCTGCCCGGCCCCGTGACCTCGACGACCCTGCGCAGGTCCTTCTCGCTACCGATGACATCGGGGTCGCTGATGGTCCAGTCGCCCCCGTCCTGGTCGATGTACTTCCGGACGCGGTCCGACGCCGGGTTGTACTCGACCTCTGCGGTCGTGCGCCCACCGGCCGAGGCGATCGACGTCAATTGGTCCGCGGCGTTGCGGCCCTGCTGGTAGTGGGTCTGAATCTCCTTGAAGGTCATCGGGTGCGAGTAGATCGCAACCTCGTCGATCTGACCGTTGAACTTCGTCGCCGCCTGCGTGCCGTAGCCTGGCCACGAACCCGGCGCCGCGGCTACCGCCGCACCGATCTGGTTCACCGGCATCCGGGAGTGATCGACGATGCTCTGCGTCAGCGTCTGCTGCGCCACACCGTCGAGGTACAGGTTCTGCTTGCTCCCCATCGCACTCAGTACGACGTGGTGCCACTGGTTGTCGTTGACAGTCACGGTCGAGGTCATCGGTACGGCGGAGCCGTGCCAGAACTGTCCACGCAGCTTGCCGTCGCTCCCGACGTACAAGACCGGCATTCCGCCCGTGGTTGAGGTGCCGAGCTTCCCGACCTGGTAGCCGATCAACGGCTGGCCCGTCGCACCGCCCGGAGTCTTGAACCACATCTCAATGGTCTCGTCACGACTGCGCGTGGCGAGCCCGTTCGGCAGCCCGACGCTCGCCGTACCGTTGAACTTCACGGACCTGTCCGCGTCACCAACCCCAGCGAGCGGACTGTCCTGGCTGAACTCCACACCCGCGTACGTGCCGAAGTCGCCCTTGCCGGTGACATCGATCTCGTTCGTCGCGTCGTTGTCAGCACCATCATCGGCGAGCCGGAAATAGCCGTCCGGCTTGCTGTCCAGGATGGCGCTCCGGTAGTGCGAGCCCTGCTGCGATCCGTACGTCGTGCACTTCTGCTCGGCGTTGCACGACTTCGTCAGCACGTCACCGGCGTACTCATAGGTCCAGGTCAGCGGCGTGCCGTCCACCGGCTGCGTGCTCACCGACGCGACATGCTTGTTGTCGCTGGTCCAGGTGAAGGTCAGCTTCCGGCCGGCACCGTCCTGACTGGCCGCCGTTTCGAGCGTGCCATTGGCGCGATAGCTCAGAGTCAGTGGCTTGCCCAGCGTCTTGTAGATCTTGCTCAGCCTGCCGGTACCGGCAGCGAACTCGTATTTCATGCCGGCCGCGATCTGCAACGTCCACGGCCCAGTTGCCGAGGTCGCGGTCAGCACGGTCTTGGTTCCCCGCGGGGCAGCGTACGTACCGTCGGCGTTCTTCCCGAACCGGACCTGACGTCCGTCCGGGTAAGTGATCAGCACGTTCTCGGTGTCCTCGTTGACCAACCGCATGTCGTAGCGGCTCGACCAACCGGCACCGAACGCTCCATCACGCCGCAGATCCAGGCTGTTGTAGGTCCGGGCCACGGTCAGCTCAGGACCGGCCACCGGTACGACGATGTCCAGCGCGGACGCGGTGTAGTTGCCGACCGCCGGGTCGTACGGCTTGTCCTGCGACTTACCGTCGTTGTTGGCGATGTGCGAAGTGATCGACGGCTGCGGGACATCGGTGAACAACGTGACTGGCGGTCCGGTCGTGACGGCACCGTCGTTGTCCTGCACCGAAACCTTCCACTGGTACTCACGGTTCCAGCCGAGCTTGCCCGCCGGGACGGCCCAGCCCTTCATGGTGCTGTACGCGCCACTGTCGAAGCAGCCGACCTGGGTGTTGGTGCCGACGACCTCACACACCGAGAACTTGTACTTCAGCGTGGTCTCCGGCTGATCCGGATCGATACCGCCCGCCCACAACGGCGGCGTCAGCGTGTAGGCCTGGGCCCCGTTAAGCGGCCAGACCTTCCCGACGTCCACCACCGGCGGGACGTTCTGGACCGTGATGAGTCGCGCGGCCGGCCGGACACCCCAGTCGGTGTACCAGCGCCGTACGGTCGTGTCTCGATGCACCATCGAGAACTCGATCTGATAGTCGACACCGGCTGGAGTACCCGCGAGCCGGCCGACGTTGACGTCGAGATTGATCTTGCCCCCGTGCGGAACGCTCGTCGTCACCGGCGTCTGCAGCTGGTTGACGCTCACGGTCTGGCCGTTCTTGAAGACCCGGTAGCTCATGTAGTCGTCGCTCGGGATCCACGTGCGACCACCGAGGTTGGTGATCGTCATCGGGAACTTGCCGTCCTTGTCCTGCGTGACGTAGTCGGCCGGCTTCTGCGCCCGGAACGCGTACGCCGCGTGGTACGGCGAGTGCGTGATCGCGAGCTTCGGCGGATTCGCAGCGTCCTGACCAACGAGCTTCTTCCATGAGTACTTGTCCGCCCGCTGCCGGGCGAACAACGCGAACCCGTAGTTCGAGATCCTGTCGTCGACGATGCCCTGCAACCAGGAAACACCGGCCGCGTTGAACGGAAGCGACTCGTACCTCGGCGCACAAGCCGTCGTACCGGTGCTGCCCGACACATAGCCGCGGGAGAATCCCTTGGCCGCAAGAACCGACCGACCGGTTGCCGGTCC
Source organism: Kribbella sp. NPDC056345 (assembly GCF_042262745.1). Classification (NCBI taxonomy): domain Bacteria; kingdom Bacillati; phylum Actinomycetota; class Actinomycetes; order Propionibacteriales; family Kribbellaceae; genus Kribbella; species Kribbella sp. NPDC056345. The sequence continues at coordinate 1,091,861 of NZ_JBHJQQ010000001.1, forward strand.
GGGGTACTTGAGCTGCGGCAGCGGCGTCGAGGTCCAGTTCTCAGTGATGCCGTACACATCGAGGTCACGCGCCGAACAGGTGTCGGCCTGGTAGTTGTACACCTCGAACGAGGCAGCCACGATCGTGTCGTAGACGAACGGCGCCTTCTCCAGCATCGGGAAGTTCAGCAGGGCCGCGTAGGCGTTCCAGCCCGTGGTCGACGAGCAGTTCGCACCACCCGGCGGCGGCCGGCAACCGATCTGCAGCTCACTGGCGCCGCTGACCGCGCCGTTCAGCCCCACACTCACCGCGGTCCCCGAGGTGATCCGATCCGTCGGGATCACGGTCGGGTCGAGCCGCACCGGGTACACGCGCGCCGGGTCATCCAGCCATGCGTCGTCCGCGGTCACCTTCAAGGCTTGACGCCCGTTGATCGTGACCAGCTCGTACGTCACGGCGTTCGAGGTGGCCCGAACCTGCGCGGTGTTGGAATCCTCCATCGTTCCGGCCGGAATACGGGCTCGCTCGACTCCTCCGGCATCCTTCAGAACGATCTCGCGGCCCTGGAGTGCGGCGGTGAGGTTGCTCAGGCTCAGCGGGAACGTATACGACCTCGCCGCAGCCGGGGAGCGCAGAATCACCGTCTCCTTGATCCCACGCGGTCGCGACTCCAGCTCGAGATCAGCGTTCGGCAGGAAGCCGGGGTAGGTCACCCTGCTGCCGGACATCTGCCCCGCAGCACCAGCTGCACCCGTCACGCTCCAACCGATGCTGCGCCCCTGGCCCAAGTCGATCCGCGCGACCGGATCCGCGTCGGCCTGCGGTGCCATCCACGAGTACACCTCGGTCGAGATCGTCTCCCAGCCGCCGGGCTCCGCCGGCTGCAGGTTCGCGTTGATCTGCGCCCAGGAACCGTCCGCCTTCTGGAAGTTCAGCGGCGCGGGCGACGTGACCGTCGTCTCGGTGCTGTCTGCGTTCACGAACGTCTGCGTGAACCGGTCCCGCTTGTCCGTGCGCTCACGGCTGGTCTTCGCGTCGAAGCCTTTCACCACCGGCTGGTTCGGCGGCATGGCCTCGGCTGCCTTCGGGGCCGGCTGCTCGCTCGCCGCATCCTCGGGCTTGGCCTCACCTAGCGGGAACCTCGACCGCAACGACGGCGGCCGCACCTTGTTCCCACCTGGCACAGCGGCAGGCAGCTTCCCCGACCCCAGCTGCTGCTTCGGAGCCGAAGCCTCGCCCTTCCCCGACATTGCAGCCGGCGGAATCGGCGGCTCGGCCGCCGCAGCAACCGTGACCGGCGCAGCCGGCCCGATCCCGGCCAATGGCACCGCCAACGCGACACCGATCGCCAGCAGTTGCGCGACCCGAAGCTGGCGCTTGCGCGCACGAGAAGACAACCTGGACATGGCGGATCCCCCTGGGCGTGGATGACCAAGAACAGGCCCTGGAGTCCCCCGACTCCGCCAGCACCGCCAGGACCCTAACATCCGGTACTCGCCGAGATCTACGAAGTTGCACGAACAAGCAACGCCCCCGGGCACCGCCGAGGTCGCGAAGTATGTTGCGTGAGGCAACTGTTATGCCGCCTTTAGGGGCATGAGACCCTTCCTGCCCTGCGGTTGCCGCAATCTCCGGTACGGTCGAAGCGCAGGACGAGCGGAGGCCGGTGAGAGGATGGCGGTTCGCGGGCGGATGGCGGTGCCGGGTGCGGCACTCGCCGCAGTGGCCGCGGTGATCCTCGGCGGTCTGCTGCGCGGGACCTATCCGTTCGGGGCCCACGGCCGCAACATTCTCGACCTGCGGCAGCAATTCATCCCTATGCACGCCTACCTGCGTGACCTGGTCACCGGGGATGTGCCGGGTGACTTCTTCTTCAACTGGTCCAGCGGGTACGGCGTCCCGTACATCGGCGACTTCATGGCCTACAACGGGGCCGCGCTGTCCTGGATCGTGCTGCTGTTCCCGCGCGACAAGATCGACCTCGCGCTCTACGTGATCATGCTCGCGGCGATCGCAGCCGCCGCGGCCGCGATGACGGCGTACCTGAGGATGCTGCGACCGAGGGCGCCGGACTGGCTCGCGGCAGTCGCCGGCGTCTCGTACGCGACCTGCGGGTGGGCGCTCGACGACGGCGGCTACATGACCGGTTGGTTGTACGGCCTGATCGCGTTCCCCCTGATCTGTCTGCTGTGCGAATGGGTGCGGCGGAGGCGAACCGTCCTGCCGCTGGTGGTGGCGCCGTTCGTGATCGCCTTGTTCTGGTACTCGCACTTCTACACGGTCTACATGGCCACGTTGGGCGCGGCGCTGGTGCTGATCGCCCGCGTGCTGTCCGACCCCGACGGCGGCTCCTGGCGGCATCGGTTCACCGGTTCCGTGCGCTGTCTGGTCGTGGTCGTGATCGGCATCGCACTGTCCGCGCCGCTGCTGGTGCCGACCTTCAAGTCCGTCGGGTATGCCCGGCCGAGTCCGGACGAGCATTTCGACGCGATCAGCTGGCTGAGCTTCTTCGGACGGCTGCTGCCTGCCTCCGAGGGGGTCGGCAAGACGCCGGGGCTCGCCGTCGGGACCGTTCTGTTGCTGGCCGCGCTGAGCTTCCCGTTCAACCGGCGCATCGCCCAGCGGGAACGCGTCGTCTGGTCGACTGTCATCCTGCTGACGACCATCAGCATGCAGATCCCGCTGACCCACGAGATCTGGCACGGATTCGATACGCCGAACGGCAACCCGTTCCGGCAGGCGTTCGTGGTGGCCGGGATGCTGGTGATCACCGGCTGGCTCTCCCTGGCTGCGGGAGTGCGGGACCTCGCGGCGATCGCCGTACCGGTGGTGCTGCTCCTGGCCTTGTACGGCGTGGCGTTCGGCGCCTGGTCGACAACTCCGCTGACGCACGTGGTCGTCCCGGCCATGATGGTCGTTGCGGTCCTCGTCTGGGCAGCCTGGCGCTGGCGACCATCGCGATTGGTACGGCGAGCCGCCGCGGGACTGCTTGTTGTGGCGGTGTTGGCCGAGGTGACTGCCTCGACGTACGCGATCGACGATGCGCGGGCGGCGAGGTACACCGCTGCCCAGCCGTGGGGTCCACAGCAGGCGCAGGCCCGCGCATTGGGGCTGTCGGCGCAGGACTGGCCCCGGCAGCGAGTGTCGGCAGGCGCGTTCAGCACCGTGAACGATCCGATGCTGATCGGCGGCCAGGGGGCCGAGTACTACAGCTCGACGATCCCGGACGAGCTCACGGAGGCGCTGATCAACCTCGGTTTCGGGGTCTCGGCGTTCGGACGAGCTGTCGTCGATCCGGCCAATCCAGTGCTCGATGCGACCTTCTCGGTCGGCGCACGCATCCGGGCCGACGGCCAGGACGAGCTACACCTGGTACGGAGCCCTGCGTCACCGTTCGTGACGGTGCGGCCGGGCAAGACCTGGGTGTCGGCGAACCCCGGGGTCTTCGGAGTGCAGGAGACCGCGTTCGGTGCTGACGTCTACGCGGTCCCGAAGCTGACGGTCACGCCTGCCGCCGCTTCCCGGCTGGCGATCAGCGACCGGCGCCCCGGCCTGCTCACGATCGCGTTGCCCGCAGGCGCACCGGCCCCGGCGGAGTTCCGCCTCGTCGGGCGTTGCCGTCCTGGATCCCAGCTCTATCTGTCCGGGCCCCGGTTCGCCGGGGAGGCATTGGTGAATGGGCAATGGACATCGCTGCTGCCGCCACAGGGTAAGCGCCTGGGGACGTACAGCGGCGCGCTGATGTCGGCCGGCCCGGCCGACGCGAACGGTGCCTTCGACCTACGGCTCCGAACGTCGGTCTCGACCCAGTTGCCGGTCGGCGCCATCGGCTGTCTCGACCGCGTCAAACTCGACCAGGCCATCACCCGGCTCGAGCAGAGCCAACCGGCCGCCGTACAAGTCGGTGGGCACAGCATCAACGTCAGGCTGACGCCGGGTACGCAGGCGCGGGTGGTGATGGGAGTCGTGCCGACACCCGGCTGGCGCTGCCAGCTCGACGGCCAAGCGGCCCGCAAACCTACTCAGGTGGGTGGCCTGATGGCGATCGCCGTTGGCCCGCAGACCACCGAGGTTGCCTGCACCTACCGGCCTGCCGGACTGCGTCTCGGTCTGCTGGTAGGAGCCGCCGGGCTGTTGTCGCTCCTGGCCGCAGCAGCCCTCCTCGTGCTCCGCGAACGCCGCAACCATGAGATGACACCGACGGTGCCACCGGTCCGGTAGGCTCCCCGCGTCCGCGACGCTCGCGGCACCCTGGGAGGGGACATGCACGCACACGTCGCGACGGCGCCGAGTGGCCGGGCGTGGGCGGTTGCTGCGCGGCTCGCCTGGCCGGCGGTTGCTCTGTACGCCGTTACGCGGGTGCTGACGTTCGTCGTACTGGCTATTTGGAGTCGGAGTACTCCGGAGAGCCTTGGGAAGGTGCTTGGGGACTTTGATGGGGCGCACTATGTGCTGATTGCTGACAAGGGGTACGACGCTGTTGCGGGCGGGAAGGAGATGGCGCTCTTTCCTTTGTATCCGATGTTGGTGCGGGGGCTCGGCTGGGTTTCGCCGTTGTCTACGGTGCAGAACGCGGTTCTGATCAGTGTTGTGGCCTCGTTGGCCGCGGCCTGGGGCATCTTTGCCGTCGGCAACCACCTCGCGGACCGGCGGACCGGGATCTTGCTTGCGGGGCTGTGGGGCGTCGTACCGCATGCTTTGGTCGAGTCGATGGCTTATACCGAGTCGCTGTTCACCGCGCTGAGTGCATTTGCGTTGCTCGCGCTGCTGCGGCGCAACTGGGTGACCGCGGGTGTTTTGACCGCCGTGGCGGGGCTGACGCGGCCCTCTGCGATTGCGCTGGTCGGTGTGGTTGGGCTGGTGGCACTGATTGCGGTTGTACGGCGTCAGGACGGATGGCGGCCGTGGGTCGGCGGGCTGCTGGCGCCCCTGGGGTGGTTGGGCTACATCCTGTGGGTCGGCAACCAGACGGGTCGGATCGACGGCTGGTTCCACATCCAGAAGACCATCTGGCGTTCGTCGTTCGACTTCGGGACCTCGGCGTTCCGGGTCGCCAAGAAGACGCTGAGCACCGCATCCGCGCTGGACTACACGGTGGTCACCTTCGTGCTGGTGGCCGCGATCCTGCTACTGGCCCTGAACGTGGTCGATCGTCTCCCCTGGCCGCTGATTCTCTACAGCGCGCTCATCCTGGTCTCGTCGATCGGCGCGTCGAACTACTACAACGCCAAGGGCCGCCTCATCCTGCCGGCGTTCCTCCTGCTGCTCCCCGCCGCCCGGGCGATGGCCCGGACGCAGACTGCCAAGGCCGCGCTGATCTTCACGTTCCTCGCGGCCACGTCGGTCTGCTTCGCGGGCTACCTCGCCTTCATCTGGAAGCTGTCACCCTAGGCGCGCCAGGGCATGTGTTGGAGGGCCCAGGTGTTGCCGTCGGGGTCGGTGAACCAGGCGTAGAAGACGCCGCCTAGGTCTTCGATCTCGCTGACCTCTACACCTCGGTCTATCAGTTGCCGGCGGGCGGCTTCCAGGTCCTTGACGACCAGGTGGAGGCCGCGTTGGGAGCCGACTGGCATCTCCATCTGGGGGAGGCCGGTGGAGATCATGATGGAGCAGTAGGAGCCTGGTGGGGTGAGTTGCGCGAAGCGCAGGCCTTCGGACGGGTTGATGTCCACGTCGCAGGTCCAGCCGAGTTTGCCGGTGTAGAAGGCTTTGGCTCGGTCCAGGTCGGCTACGGGCATGGGGATCAGTTCGAGGAGGTAGGCGCCCGGCGCTACCAGGGGGTGCGCCGGGTCTACCGGGATCTCGGAGAGGTCCTTGGGTACTTCGGTTCGTTCGGTCATGGTTGGTCCCCCCACGCCGCTTATGCGGACTTCTTGGCGGCTTTCTTCGCGGTTTTCTTGGCTGCCGTTTTCTTGGCGGCGGCCTTCTTGGGCTCGGCGGCCTTCTTGGCGGGTGACTTGGCCGCGGTCTTCTTCGCGGGGGCGTCGCCGCCGCCGGCTCGGCGGGCCTTGGCTGCTTCTACGGAGGCTCGGAGGGCGGCTACCAGGTCCACGACCTCGGCACCTTCGGTCTCTTCCTCGTCGGACTCGGCGGGGAGGGGGACGCCGGCGGCCTTGGCCTCGACCACCTGTTCGAGGGCCTGGCGGTATTCGTCGTGGTACTGGTCGGGGTTGAACTCGCCGCGGAGGGTGTCGATGTAGGAGGAGGCCATGGCCTTCTCCTGGGAGCGGATCTCGACGTCCTCGGGTGGGGCGGCGAAGGCGGCGTCGCGGATCTCGTCGGGCCAGAGCATCACCTGGAGGATCAGGATGTTGTCGACGGTGCGGAGCAGGCCGAGGCTCTCGCGGGAGCGGAGCGCGACCTTGACCAGGGCGTACAGCTCGGAGCCTTCGAGGGCGTCGCGGAGCAGCACGTAGGGCTTGGCGCCGGGGCCGCCGTCGGCGGCCAGGTAGTACGACTTGCCCAGGTAGAGCGGGTCGACCTGGTCGGCGGGGACGAACTCCAGGACGTCGATGACCTTCTTGCTGGTCAGCGGCAGGTCGGCGAAGTCGTCAGGTTCGAGCACGATCATCCGGCCGTCCGGCATCTCGTAGCCCTTGCCGATATCGGAGTACGGCACCTCTTCGCCGTCGATCGAGCAGATCCGCTTGTACCGGATCCGGCCGCCGTCGGCGACGTGCACCTGACGGAAGGAGATGTCCTTCTCCTCGGTCGCCGAGAACACCTTGATCGGGATCGTCACCATCCCGAACGAGATGGCACCCTTCCAGATGGCCTGCATGTCACCAGCTCCCTAGAGTTTGCCGCGGGGACCTTCCGCGGCCAGCAGATCCGGGATCTCCTGGGTCGCGTACCACATCAGATCTTCACCCTCGCACGAGTCGAGGGCAAAGACGGCGTCGTCGTCGCCGTTCTGCGCCGCTGCCCACAATTCTGCGGCCTTTTCGACCGTTCCGGCAGCGTCGGCGGAGTCGAGATGGGCCGCGGCGACAGCGCGCCACGGCACGACTACGTGCAGCTCCAGCCGGGCGTCACCGAGCTCGGCGGCACCGTCAGCGGGCGGTACGGCGCTCACTTCGGCGGAGACGACCACCCGGCGGCGCGGCGTACCGGGATCGGCGGCGAGGAGGCCGACCGAGGCCCGGGCGGCCTGCGCCATCGCGGCGTACTCGAGTTCTTCGTCGTCGCCCTCGGCGTACCACTCCCGGAGCGCCGGGGTCACGGCGTAGACCGTGAGCGGCTGTGGCCCGAACTCGCCCGCGTGGCAGGCCTCGTCGAGCAGCCGCAGCGTGGATGGAATGTAGACCCTCATGTACCCGCCTTCTTGGTGGCACCACCGCGGGGCTTCTTCCGCCCCCGGGAGGCCCGGTTGCGGCTGCCCTTGGTGGTATCGACCAGCTCGTCCAGTGCATCGGTCACACATTGGGCGAAAACAGCCAGATCGGGCATCGCGGTGCGGTCCGCGTTCAGCCCGTAGAACACTTTGCCGTCGTACGACGTGACGCCGACGGACAGGCCTTGTCCGGGCATCAACGGGACGACCGGGTACGACGCCAGCATCGGAGCGCCCTGGGCGTAGAGCGGGAACTGCGGTCCGGGCACGTTCGTGATCACCACGTCGTCGGCCGGACGGACCGTGGCGGTGGCGACCCGGGCGGCGAGCGCGTGCAGGGTGGTCGGTGCGAACCCGGCGATACCGACCAGCGAGCGGGCGCTGACCGCACGACCGGTGTCCTTGTGCACCTTGGTCTGGTACGAGATCTGGTGCAGCCGCATGACCGGGGAGTTCTCCCCCACCGGGAGCGTCACCGCGGACGCGATCACCCGGGAGCCGAGCGAGGTCGGCTCCTCGTCATCGTCGTCGCGGATGCTGACCGGTACGACGGCGCGCACGCTGCGGGTCGGGCCGACGCCCTCGCCGCGCGTCATCATCCAGGCCCGTACGGCGCCCGCGACCACCGCGAGGACCACGTCGTTGACCGTGCCGCCGTGCATCGCCCGGACGGTCCGGTAGTCCTCGAGGTTGGTCTCGACCGTGGTGAAGCGGCGCTGACCGGAGGTCTTCACGTGCAGCGAGCTCTCCTGGGCGTGCTGCCGAGCAGCCAACGAGCCGACCACGCCGCCGAGGACCTCGCGGACCGAGGTCGATCCGGTCAGGCTGGCCATCTCGGCCCGCGCCAGCTCCAGGGCCGCGGTCGGGTGCCGGGTCGCGTCCGCGAAGACGCCGGCCAGCAGCTCCAGGGCGGACGGCGGGTGCTCGGGCTGCCAGGTGTCGGTCGGGGTCTCCTTGGGCTCGGCGGTCGCGTCGAGCACGACCTGACCGATGTCGACCGTGCTGTTGCCGTCGACAAGCGCCTGGTGCGACTTGGCGATGATCGCGAACCGGTCGCCCTGCAGACCCTCGACCAGATACATCTCCCACAGCGGCCGGGCCCGGTCCAGCCGCCGGGACATGATCCGGGCGACCAGCTCCAGCAGCTGGGCATGCGTCCCCGGCCGGGGCAGCGCCGAGCGCCGTACGTGGAAGGTGATGTCGAACTCTTCGTCGTCCACCCAGACCGGCCCGGCGAACCGGCCGGGCACCTGCTGGACCCGCTGCCGGTACCGCGGCACGAACGCGATCCGGTCCCGGATCAGCGCGACCAGGCTCTCGTAGTCGAACTCGTCGTCACCGTGCACCGGCGGCTCGAAGATGTCGACCGTGCCGACATGCATCGGGGTGGCCGGTGACTCGGCCTTGAGAAAGGTGAGATCCAGCGATGACAGCCGGTCTGGCATGAACGTCACCTTCCCCTTCTGGCGGATAGCTTTCCGTCACCCTAGCCGTCCCCACGGACAGTGGGCTGCGACACTGGCCCGGATGGGAACACTGAGTCATCCGTGTTCGTCAGGCAAGAGGGTGCGCCCCGCACCCCGGAGAACTGAACAGACCCTTTGAAAGGCCCCTCGACCCATGCGTTCGACGATCGCTCGCGGTACCGCCACCGCTCTCCTGCCCGCACTGGCCCTGTTCGTCCTGGCCGGCTGTGGCAACGACTCCAGCAGTGGCGGCTCCCCCAGCACCCCGACGACCGCCCCGACGACCGCGCCGACCGACGTACCGACGAACACGCCGACGCCGGGCAAGCCGAACTCGTCCGGCCCGTCGAACACGGCCGACCCGTCCGGTGACCAGGCTGACGTGACGCTGGCCATCACCGTTGCCAACGGCAAGGTCAACCCGAGCGGCGCGACCGTCAAGGTGAAGGCCGGTCAGTCCGTGCTGGTCACCGCGGTCAGCGACGCCGACGAGGAGCTGCACATCCACGGGTACGACAAGGAGCTCGAGCTCACCCCGGGCAAGCCCGCGCAGGTGAAGTTCACCGCGGACATGAAGGGCACCTTCGAGGTCGAGACCCACAAGAGCGGCAAGCTGGTAGCGAAGCTCGTCGTCTCGTGATCCCACTGCACGGGATCGGCGGTCGCCAGGACCTGCCGATCCCCTTCGGCCTGGCCGTCGGCGGTGCGGCGGTCGCGGTCGCGGTCTCGTTCGTCGTACTGGGCCTTGCCTGGCGGTCCCCCAAGTACCAGGGCAACAGGTCCGGGAAGCCGTTGCCCGGCGCAATCACCCGGATGGTCGACGCGGCCTGGTTCCGCTGGATCGTCCGCCTGGTCGGGCTGGCGATCTTCCTTTACGCGATGTTCGCGCTGGTGTTCGGCGTGGACCGGCTGACGAACCCGATCTTCGGCTTCATCTACATCCTGCTGTGGGTCGGCCTGGTACCGATCTCGATCCTGCTCGGCCCGGTCTGGCGGACGCTGAATCCGCTGCGCACGCTGCATCTGCTGCTCTGCAAGCTGCTGCGGCAGCCGCCGTCGAAGGGCCTGCTGACGCTGTCGCCGCGCCTGGGCCTCTGGCCGGCCGCCCTCGGCATCTTCGCGTTCACCTGGCTGGAGCTCGTCGCCCCCGACCGGGCCACCATCCCGGTACTGCAGGCGTGGATCGCGCTCTACGTGGTGATCACCCTCTTCGGCGCGGTCCTGTTCGGTGACCGGTGGTTCGCGACCGGCGACCCGTTCGAGGTCTACGCGACCCTCATGTCCCGCCTGTCCCCGTGGGGCCGCCGTACCGATGGCTCCTTGGTCGTACGGCGACCACTCGAGAACCTGGACGGCCTGAAAGCCCAGCCAGGGCTCGTGGGCATGGTTGCCGCGCTCCTGGGCTCGACGGCGTACGACGGCTTCTCGAACTCGTCGGCGTGGGTCGGATGGGCGCAGAACCAGGACATCTCGATGACCTGGCTCGGTACGGCGGCCCTGATCGTGTTCATGCTCTTCGTGCTCGGCACCTACTCCGGTGCCACCCTGCTCGCCGGGCGACTGTCGGACAGCTCCCGTACGTCGTTGCCCGGGCTGTTCGCGCATTCCGTCGTACCGATTGCCCTGGGCTACGTCATCGCGCACTATCTGACGCTGTTCATCCTGGAGGGACAGCGGACGCTCATCTACCTGAGTGATCCGCTCAGCAACGGCGCCAACGTGTTCGGTACCGGGCTGCTCGCGGTGAACACAGGAATCACCAACCACAGCACGGCAATCTCGGTCATCCAGGTGCTGGCCGTGGTCGGCGGTCACCTGCTCGGTGTCATCTCCGCCCACGACCGCGCCGTTGCGCTGTTCCCGCGCCACAAGGCCCTGGCGGGTCAGCTCCCCCTGCTGATCGTCATGGTCGGCTACACCGCCGGCGGCCTGCTCCTCCTCTTCTCCTCCTAGCCCCAGCTAACGTCCGACGATCCGGAGACCACCCCTGCAGGTCTGTCGGACGTTAGCGGAGGGGTTAGGCGGTTGAGCGGGTGAGGCCGCGGCTGGTGATCGCTAGGACGATAAAGGCGATCAGGCCGAGGATGAGGTGTGAGTTGCCCGGGATCGACTGCCAGAAGGTCCAGGCGAGCTCGCGGTCGTCGCGGTACGGGACCCACCAGATCGAGCGCAGCACGAACAGGCCGTACCAGAGCACCCCGGCGACGACCGCTGGGTTGAGGCCCCAGACGCGGTTGACGCCGCGGATCAGGCTGACGCCCAGCGGGATGATCCAGACCCAGTGGTGGCTCCACGAGATCGGGGAGGCGTAGAGGACGGCCAGTGCCATCACGGCGATCGCGGTGACGCGCTCATCGGCCAGCCAGTACTTGCGAGCCAGCCAGAGGACGCCCAGGCCAACGATGACCGAGGCAACGAACCAGGTCGGCTGCACCCAGCTCGCGGTGTTGCCGAGGCGGTGCAGGAAACCGTTGATGGACTGGTTGCCGCTGTAGGCGATGCCGCCGACCCGGTTGGCATCGAAGACGACCTCGGTCCAGTAGCGCCAGGACTGACGCGGGGCGAACGCGAACCCGATCGCGATCGTGGCGAGCAGGCCCAACATCGCGTTCCGCAAGGCCTTCCACTGCTTGGTGACGACCAGCAGCGCGAGGAACGGGAGCGGGGTCAGCTTGACCCCGATCGCGACACCGAGCCAGAACCCGCGCAGGCGGGCGCCGTTCGGCCGGGTCAGGTCCAGCAGGATCATTGCGGTCAGCAACAGGTTGATCTGGCCGAAGTCGATCGTCGCCCAGACCGGCTCGAGCAGCAGCGACACGATGGTCAGCGCGACCAGCACCGCCGTCCGCTTGCGCTGGGTGACGAACGACCAGAAGGTCTTCGGCAGGCTCGCGCGCCACAGCTGGGTGATGCAGAGCACGGACGCGGTCGTCCAGACGACCAGGGCCAGCCCCCAGGGCGCCAGCGCGAGCGGCACCATGGCGATCGCCGCGAACGGCGGGTAGGTGAACGGCAGCCCGATCCCCGGCAGCTTGGCGTCGTACAGGGCCGGGCCGTGCAGCAGCGCGTCACCTCCCAGCCGGTACACGCGCAGGTCGATCATGCCGTGGTACTTGCCGCCGATCCAGGCGCCGAGCGCGACCAGGACCGCGGCGGCGACCACGACGATCACGGTACGGCGCCGGTCGAGCGGCTGGGATGCGGTGGAGCTGGTGGTCGTCGTGCTCACGTCAGGTCTGCTCCGAACAGGGACTCCAGCTCGCGCCGGGTCTCGTCGTACGAGGTGTGCAGGATGCCGGTCATACCGACGGCACGGGCGCCGTCGACGTTCACTTGCAGGTCGTCAACAAAGACGCAGGCCGCGGGCGGAAGGTTCACCCGGCGGGCCGCGAGCAGGAAGATCTCCGGCTCGGGTTTGCGCAACCCGACCTCACCGGAGATGACGATGTCGTCGAACATGCCGTCCCAGGTGTCGCGGGGATAGCTGTTCCCCCACGAGTTCGACAGCAGGGCGGTCCGGATGCCGAGTGCCTTGGCCCGGCGGACCAGCGCGTTCATCGCCGGCTGATGCTCGAAATGCGCGAACATCCGCTCGATCAGGCCCTCGGAGGGCACCTGGCTGCCGTCCGGCCGGATCAGGATGGTGGCGAGTTTGCGCTCGAAATCCGGTACGGCGATCTGTCCGCGCTCGAGGGCGTGGACCGGGTTGATCTCCGCCGTCTCGGCGGTCTCGACCGGCAGCCAGGCCATCACGGCCTTCACGTAGGAATCGAAGTCGAACCCGTCCAGCTCGGCCCAGCGCCGCAACGCCGGATCCAGCTCCGAGGTCAGCACGCCACCCCAGTCCACCAGCAACCCACGGGGTACCGCGTCGACCTCTGCCATGGCGGCAAGACTACTCAGGACAAAACTGGGTCACCGACGTGGTCCTGCTGGTCACTGTCAGTTGCCGTACCCCAGGTCGATGTCGCCGGATGAGGTCTTCACCTTGATCGTGCGGGTGGCGGACGGGTCCTGCCGGATCTCCGGCTCGTTGTCACCCGACGAGGTATCGGTCTCGAGGTGATAGGTCTCGGGCCCCGACGGGATCCTGACCGTCACGTCACCGGAGCTGGACTTCGCGTCCACCGACAGCGGCGCGGTGGCGAAGACGACCTCGGCGCTGCCCGAGCTGCTCTTGGTCGTGACCGTGCTCGCGCTCAGCCCGTCGGCGTCGATGCCGCCGGAGCTGGACTCCATCCGGAGCGTGCCGGCGACGTCGTGGACCTCGATGTCTCCCGAGCTCGTCTTGAGCTCGGTGTCGGCGGTCATCCCGGAGACCTTGATCGGGCCGCTGGTGCTCTTCACCGTCAGCTTGACGTCGCGCGGCACAGTCAGCACGTACGCCGTCTTGCAGCCGAAGGAGAGGAATCCGCAGTTGGTCTCCTTGAGCTGGAGCTTGCCGTCCTTGAACGTGTCGGTCGGGTCGGACCCGAGCGCATTGCGCTCGAACTGCCGATCCACCTTCAACTCGTCGCCGTCACCCGGCCGGATCTCGACACTGGTCGAATTCCCCTCGACCACCAGCGTCGGATCGTCCAGCTTGTAGGTCGTCTGCCCGCTCCGAGGACCCTCGGTCAGACCGGTGAGCGCCCAGTAGACGCCACCCAGGATCAGCGCGACCGAGATCGCGATCCCGTATCTGCGCTCGGCGCTCATCGTGCTCGCCGACCGCCTCTGCGCCTCGGACATCGCTCTCCTCCTTGTTCCTCAGAAGCCTGACACACGAGCGGGCCGGTGTCGGTGGGGTTAACCCCCATATCTCCCTGGGCCGGACCCTGGCTACCGGACGAAGGTCCGGTCGATCGAGGTGGCGAGCTGCTGCAGGGACCTGCGGAGCTTGCTGGACTTCGCGGCCTCGGCCAGGCTGCGGCCGTGCGCCATCGCCGCGTCCACCGCGCCCAGGTCGTACGGCAGCAGGGCGGCCGCCTGGAGACCGGCGTACTGGCCGAGGGCGTCTGCGACCGCCTCCGCCGGGGTGCTGCCGAGGGATCCGGAGCGGACGCGGTTCACCACGACGCGGAGGTTGACCGAGGGGACGAGGCCGCGCACCTCGTGGATCGCGCGGATCAGCCGGGTCAGGCCGACCGGGTCGGCGGACCCGACCACGATCACCTCGTCGGCTTCCTCGAGCGTCGCGACCGTCGCTCCGTTGCGCCGTGGGGCGAGGGAGTCGAAGGAGATCTCCTCGTCGGTCTCGATGCAGAACCCGAGATCGACGATCGTGCATGGCGACAGCAGCCGCGCGGATGACCAGATCGACTCGACCGCGGCCGCTCGCAGCTCCGTCCAGCGGTCGGCCCGGCTCAGGCCGGTCAGCACCATCAGGTGCCGCTCCACCTGACGGGCGTGCTTGGCCAGCGTCATCATGTCCAGCGTCCCGCTTGAGGCGGAGCGGGCGGCGGCGGCCAGGCCGGACGTTTCGTCGAGCATCCCGAGCTGCTGGGCGACTGTGCCGCCGTACACATCGCAGTCGGCAAGCAGGGTGGGCAGGCCTCTGGCGGCGAGCTCGGAGGCCAGGCCGACCGCGACCGTCGTCCGGCCGGGTGCACCGGTCGGGCCCCAGACCGCGAAGATGCGACCAGTGCCTGCGGCGTACTCCGACTGGGCCGACCTGTGCTCGGTCTCCCCGCCAGTCGGCACGAAGCCGCCGGCAAAGTGCGACAGTGCGATCGGCGGGCCGGCGTCGACCGCGTCAGTGATCGCGCGGCCCAGATCCTCCGGGCTGACGTCGGCGGGCAGGATGCGCTCGATCCCCATCCGGCTGAGCCGGTCCTCAGGACCGAACGCCTCGCCTGTCTCGCTCGGATCGACCAGAGCCAGTACGGCGATGCCGCGCGCGTGCAGCGCGGACACTGCATCGGAGGTCAGCCGCACGAGGTCATCGGCGAGCAGCACCGCCCGGGCCTGACCGCTCGCCGCGGCCGCCATCACATCCGCGATGTCGACACAGCGCCGGACGACCCGGATGCCCGGTGCGCGCTCGGTCCGGCGTACGACGTCTGCCTCCCACGGCGCGCCGGTCACCGCAAGCAGGACCGGAATCGCCATCAGGCCGCCCGCCGGACCAGAGTCGGCTCACCTTGGCTCATCGCGGTCAGCGCGGCCGGGAGCTTCTGCAGGTCCTTCGGGGTCAGCGCGACCAGCACCTGTCTGCGCGCGGAGCCGCCTGCGACTCCTTTCACGGAGTCGATCTGCAGGACGCGGACGTTGCTCCAGAGCAGCTTGGCCGCCTGCCCCTCGTCCTTCGGCACCACCCAGATGTCGATCTGGTCACCGTTGGCGGTGTCCGACGGGAGTCTGCCGGTCGCCACCGACAGGGGCAGCTCGGTCCGGTCGCTGTCGGCCTGCGGTACGGCGGCGTCGCGCGGCACGAACTCACCGGCATCGATCGCGCGAGCCACGACCAAGCCCTTCAGCTCCGCGTCAGCAGCGACGTACTGGTCCGCGTCCTGACCGCTGGTGAAGCGGACGCGGACGGTGGTGAGGTCCTCGGCGGTCAGCTTGGTCCCGGCGGACAGGTCGCGCTTGGCCGCCCAGATCGTGGTGGTGTCGTCGGCGGACGACAGCAGCTTCGCACCGGCCAGTGCGGTGATGGCCACGAGCAGAACGCCCAGGACGAGGCGACCGTCCTTCCAGCGCGCCCGCCGGGTGCGCTGTGCCGGGACCGACGGCGCTCCGAAGCCACTCCGCACTGCTGTGTCCACCACGTCGGCTCCCCAGTGTCGATCGCTTCTGGTGTGCATTCTGCCGTGTTTGACGACTCTGCGTAGGCAGTCATCCACAGGCCGTCATGGGTTGGGGACAAACTTGATCGTCCTCGGGCGAACCGTGGCAAACTGAAGGAACCCGCTGCTACCTGAAGGAGTTCCTCGATGCCGGCACCGCGTTTCCTCCAGCTCGCCGACGTCGCCGAGGTCCTGAACATCTCCGCCAACCAGGTCTACGCCCTGGTCCGCCGCGGTGACATTCCCGCGGTCAAGATCGGCGGCCGCGGGCAGTGGCGGGTCGAGGCCATCGAGCTCGAGAAGTACATCGAGCGCCTCTACACCGAGACCAAGCAGTTCATCGACGCCCATCCGTTCGGCGAAGAGGCCGAGGACGCTCAGCTCTAGCGTCGGCGCACGGCTTGTAAGGCCTGGGTGGGGATCAGCCGGACGTTGTAGACCTCGGTACGGCGCCTGGGCGCGTCGAGGGGGTGCTCCGCGACCTCGAGGAAGTCCGCGCCGACGCGGTCGATCGTGCCGGTGATCGGGATTCCGCCGCAGAACAGGGTCACCGGTGAGCGATCCCGGGCGATACCGCGGAGCAGGTGCGCGAGGCCGAGCTTCCCGGCCACCGCGCCGACCGCAGGCTCGGCCCACGGTCCGAGCCGGTGCACGGCGACCAGTGCACCGACGGGCACGAGCCACTCCTCCCCGCGGTCGGCCTCGATCAGCAGACAGTCCTTGCCGACACGGGTGAGCAGTCCCTGCAGCGGCTCGACGGCGGCCAACTCGATCCGGACAACCGTGTCCACCGCACCCCGGAGCCGGTCGAGCACCGTGATCTTCCCGACCTCGGTCCGGATCCGGTCCGCGACCTCGCCGTACAGGTCGCCTTCCTGGAGCGCGTCGAACTGCGATTCCAGGTCCTCGAACAGCGCGTCCCACTGCATACCCGCCAACTTACCTCACCCTCCGTGACGCATTCACTTGCAAACTGTCGCCACTTCGGGTCTATAGTGATCAAGCCAAAGCAAACTAATGCAAACTCATAGATCGCAGGTGAACGGGATGCTTAGAGGAACGAAGAGCCTGCTGGCGATCGGCGCGCTGGGAGCCGCCGGGGTCGCACTGCGCTGGGTGACGGCCGGGACGATCACGACCGCCAACAGCCACGACCTGGACTCGCTGACCGTGCTCGCGGTCGGCACGGTCGCATGGGTCGCCTACGGGTGGCTGGTCCTCGCGGTGCTCGCGACGGCACTCGAGCACCTCCCTGGAGCGATCGGTACGGCAGCTGGCGTGCTCGCTGCCCGTATCACCTCCACGACCTCCCGAGCGCTACTGCGCTCCGCCCTCGGCGTCGCCGCAGTCACTCCCCTCACCGTCGGAGTCGCACAGGCAGCCTCGCCGCACGGTTGGCCAACACCACAGGCCGGAGCCGCCCACCCCGCCGCCACCTGGCGCACCACCGAGCCACAGTCGTCGGTAGCAATCGGCGCAACTCGCGCCGACCTCCACGCGACCGAGCCGCGGTCCGCGGTGGGGAAGCGGGTGCCGGTGGTTGGTGGGGTGCGGGTGCCGGATCGGCCGGGGGCTGTGGCGCGGTACGCGGAGGTGCGATTGGGGCGGGTGACTGTGGCGGCTGGGGAGACGCTTTGGGGTCTCGCGGCGCGGGAGCTTGGGGTGCAGGCGACGGATCGGGAGATCGGTGCGCGCTGGCTGCAGTGGTATGCCGCGAACCGGCAAGTGATCGGCGCCGATCCGAATCTCATCGTTCCCGGCCAAGTACTGCGAGTGCCGCCCATCCACAAGGAGCAGTGACATGAGCAGTGCGTACCAGGAGATCAGCACCTCGACTCAGCGGCAGCGAACCCGGCTGGGGGTGGTGCCGGCGGTCGATGGGACGCGGCCGGTTGTTCCGGAGGCGCGTGCTTGGGGTGGGCGGTTGGCGCAGGCGGTGTCGGAGGTTCTGGCGGGAGATCGTCCGGTGGCGCAGTTGGTGCGGTTCACCGATGAGGACGTGTTCGTCGAGCTCAATCGGCGGGTGCGGTTGCTGGGGCTGACCACCACGGCCAACGGTCGCGGGATCAGGGAGCGGTGTGCACTGCAGTCAGTGCGGGTCTGCCGGCCGAACTCGGAGGTGGCCGAGGTCGCTGCGCACGTGCGGCACGGCGGGCGCTCCCGGGCGATCGCGCTGCGGATGGAGATCCGCCGCAACCGCTGGGTCTGCACTGCACTCGAGGTGGGGTGAGCTTTCGGGCAGATCGGGAGACCGTTCGGGCGCGGGGCGAACAAACCGCGGAGTCCGGGAGTCCTTAGAGCGCAATGTGATCGTGTAGCTGTCGTCATGTGACTGGTGGGCCCCCGGCGTACCGTTGCCGAGGCGGTCGCCAGGCCGGAGTCGTTCGGGGGAACGAAATGCGCGAAAGCAATACCAAGGTGGGGCGGGTCGCACGAGCGGCATCCACTGGGGTGGTGCCGGCTCGTGGACCCGGTCAGACGAGTTTCGCTTGGCGGATCGGGCTTGACGAACTCAGTGCAGCAGAGCGCGCCCGGGTCGCTCCGGGTGCGCGTCGGCGACGCTGGGCCGAGCGAGTGCCCGCGCTGTACCCACTGGCGGTGCGCTACCACCGCGCCCGGAAACGCGTTGAGTGGCTGCGATCCAGTACGGCGTACGCGCGGGAGCGACGTACTGGCGATCTGCCGGTGCGGGTCAAACAGCACAAGTCGTTGCTGCTGCGTCAGCTCGGCGAGACCGAGATGTGGATGCAGCACAACAAGATCACCAATCTGCGGCTCGCGTGTGAGCAGGTTGACGGTCTGGTGATCCGGCCGGGCGAGACGTTCTCCTTCAACAAGCTGGTGGGGAATGCGACGCGCCGCAAGGGCTATCTCCCTGGGATGCGACTGTCGAACGGCCAAGCGCGGCCAGGGATCGGCGGCGGCATCTGCCAGCTGGCGAACCTGCTGCACTGGATGGTGCTGCACTCGCCGATGACGGTGACGCAGCGATCCACCCACAGTTTCGACCCGTTCCCGGACAACGGCCGCGTGCTGCCGTGGGGTGTCGGTTGCAGCATCGTCTACAACTACGTGGACCTGCAGTTCCGCAACGACACCGACCAGACGTTCCAGCTCCGGGTCGGGGTCAGCGATCGGTATCTCGAGGGTGAGATTCGCGCCGACGTACCGGCCGCGACGTCGTACCGGGTGTTCGCGCAGGGCGAGCGGTTCCTGCGGAGCGGGACAGACTACTTCCGGCGGAACGAGATCTGGCGGTCGGTGATCGACCGGCGCACCGGCCGGATCACGGCCGAGGAGCTGGTCCGGGAGAACGTTGCGCTGGTCAAATACGTGCCGACGGGTGTGACGGTGTACGACGTCGCGCGATAGGACACTGGGGTTGGATTGTCGGTGGGCGGTGCAGACTGGAGTTGTGACCGTCGAACGCCCTGCGCTCCTGCCCGGAGCTACCGTGTGGACCCGCACGGCGCCGGGTGGGGACTACCTGATCCTGCCTGACGGGTGCATGGATCTGCTGTTGATGGACGACGATCTGGTGGTTGCCGGCCCTGACTCGCGGGCCTGGACCGGTACGGCGAGACCGGGCACCCGGTACGCCGGGCTCCGGTTCGCACCGGGTGACGCACCGACGTTCCTCGGCGTACCGGCGAATGCGCTGCTGAACGAGCGGGTGCCATTGAGCGAGCTGTGGTCGCGGAGTCGCAGCCGCAAGTTGGCCGACCGCGTCCGCGCCGCGGCAGACCCAGCAACGGAGCTGGACCTCGCCGTGACGGAGTTGATGGAGACGCCGGCCGATCCGTTTGCTCGGCAGGTGTTCCAGCACGTCCGCGCTGACACGCTGCGGGCGGGGCGCGGGGTGCTGGGGCTCGCGCGCAAGTTCGAGATCTCCGAGCGTCAGCTGCACCGGCGGTGTCTGAGCGCGTTCGGGTACGGCGCGAAGATGCTGGACCGTGTACTGCGGATGAACGCGGCCCTGGACCGAGCGCGGACCGGCCAGGGCCTGGCAGAGGTCGCCGCGATCAGCGGATACGCCGATCAAGCGCACCTCACCCGGGATGTGAAAGCACTGACAGGCCACCCGCCGAGCACACTGCTGCGATGAGCCAACCGCAGGCGACCACGCTCCGGCACAACCCGCTGAACGCGGTGACGGAGACGGTGGAGCGGCTCACCTATGCCGACGGTCGTACGGCGATCCGCAAGCGGCTGCGGCGGCCGGTCGAGGCGAGCGGGGATCCGTGGGGAGCCTCCCAGGATCCCCGGCATTGGAACTACTGGCGGCGAGAGGTGGAGGTCTACCGCGACGAGGCGTTGCGGGAGCAGCTCGCCACCGCGGGGCTGGTGTTGCCGGACGCCGAGGTTGTGGAGGCCGACAGTGGCGCCGTGCTGATGCTGGAGGACGTGACTGGCCTGGCTGGCACGGACTTCGGGCTGGCGGAGCACGCCGCATTGGCGCGGGCCTGTGGGCGCTGGCAGGCGCGAGCCGCCGGGGAACGCGACTCGACGTCGCGAGCGGCCGGCGAACGCGAGTGGACGTCGCGGGGGTTCCTGCGGGAGTACTCGACAACGCGTGAGGTGCCGTGGGAGCTGGTGGACGAGGATGACGCGTGGCGGCAGCCGCTGATCGCGGAGACTTGGCCGGTGGGGCTTCGAAAAGCGTGGCGAGAGCTGCTGGCCAACCGCGGGAAGCTATTGAACCTGGTGGAGAGTTCGCCACGGACGCACTGCCACCTCGACCTGTGGGTGTCCAACGTGATCCAGCGCCCCACCGGCGAGTTCGCCTTGCTGGACTGGGCCTTCACCGGGGACGGCGCGCTCGGCGAGGACATCGGGAACCACATCCCGGATGCGGTCTTCGATCTGTTCTGGCCGGCTGAGCGCCAGGCGGAGCTCGCCGACACCTGTATCACCGGCTACCTCGCCGGTCTCGACGAGGCGGGCCGGCGGGGCGACAGCGACGACGTACGGCGGGCTGTGCTGGCGTCTGGCGTCAAGTACGCCTGGCTGCTCCCCCACCTCCTCGGTCGAGCAGGGCTGGAGAGTCACCAGGCGTACCACCAAGAAGCGGACAGCCGGCACCTGTACCACCAGCGTGGGCAGGCGCTTGCGTTTGTGGCCGAGTGGTGTGCTGAGGCGCTCAGGTGAGGCGGATGGCGAAACCACCAGCCGGTACGACGGTTCGGGGGCCGGTGGTGCGGTGGCCGGAGGGGGTGTAGCAGTGGGCGGGGTGACTCAGGTGCCGGGGATGGGGGCTTAGGTTGGTGATCAGGGTGGCTGGGCCGGCTTGCATGCTGCTCAGCACGGGGACCAGGAGGAGCGCGTCGAGCTGTGCTGGACCGCTGGCGGTGGTGGTGAGGTTGGTGGCACCGGCCGGGAGTGGGGTTGGCAGGGTGATGGGCTGCAGTGCGCCTGGTGCGGCGGAGATGCCTTGCGGGCCTGCTGCGCGGTGATCGATGGTGCCGAGGATTCCGTCGGAGGTCCAGGTGGTGCTTCCAGCTGTTGGATCGTCGACGAGGTTCACTACCGGCAGCACATAGCGCGGCTGGGCCGCCACCGGCAGGCTCCACACAGCGGACTGCCCTTCTGACAACTGCAGGTAGGCGTTACCACTCCACTGTGACTCCCCCGTCCAGGCCGACGGCGGAGTGATCACCTGACCGGGCCCTGCCGCGGACTCGGCTTCGATGACCTGCATGCCGTCGTACGTCGGTTTGGTCAGTCGGCGGGCGAGCCGGGCGACGGCCGGCTCCGCATCCAGGGCGAGCATCGAGAGGAGGCCGTGGATGGTTGACTCGGCGCCGGAGTTGCGGTTGATGGTGCCGTCCGCCGCAATGCCGTCGTAGGTGCGGCCGGTGGTCGGGTCGTACATCGGGAGACCGGCGCGGTTGGCGCCGAAGTACCAGCCGGCTACGAAGGCTGCGAGGTGCCGGGTTCCGGGGCGGTTGACGGCTAGTAGGCCCTGCAGGCGGGCGTCGACGCCGTAGGCGATTTGGGTGCGGTCGATCGGTGCGGGTAGCCAGCCGTTGTCGGGGCCGCCTGCTGTCAGCAGCAGCGGAGTGAAGCCGGCGGTGTCACCGACGGCAGGCTCGAGAAGGGTTGGAGACTTCAGGACGGCCGAAGCGGCGGCTAGTGCGGAGGGCATCTGTGCGCCCCAGGCGTGCCACATCGAGATCGTCTCCGCCGAAGGCAGCAGGGCACGGAACGGCCACTGGCGAGTTGACCCGGCGCTCATCGCGGCGATGCCCTCGGCGAACTGGGCCAGCGCCCGACGGACGCGGGCAGGCGCGCCGGCGCGGGCGTAGGCGGCCAGGCCGAGGACGGCCTCGGATGTGGCGTCTGCCCCGTTCACGATGAGCCATGCGGGCAGGCGACGACCGTCGACGACGTTCCACTGTCCGTACCGCACCAGCACCTGGCGTTCCAGAGCGGCGATAGCAAGGTCGAGTCGGGTCTTGAGGAAAGCGGCAAAGGCGCGGTCGACGTGCTGGAAGACCTCGAAGCCCTCCCCCAGCGCCCACACGGTCCGGGCCAGCCAGAAGGACGGTCCGGAGTCGGAGGGGTCGGGAAGCTCGACTGGATCCGCGCTGGGGTTGAGGGAGCCGTCAGGTTGCATCCAGAGCACCACGTTGCCGTTGGGCGACTGCAGGTAGGCCAGACCGCGCAGGAGATCACGAGCTGTGGCCAGTGAAGAGCCGCGCAGGTAGACGACAGCCGCGCGAGCGATGTCGTCGGCGTTGAACGCGCCCTGGCTGTACGTGTCCGTGGCGGCGTCGTACGGGCCGCCGCCGATCCGTCGGTACGAGCCGTCGGACTGGCGATCGGCGTACGTCCAAAGCACGCCGATCGGACCAGCGCCGTACGTGGTGTGACCCGGCGTCGGTGGCGGGGTGACCGACGTACGGAGGTAGTCGAGGTGTGCGAGGTTGCTCAACCGGTGCGAGCCTTCGGCTGAGGCCGGTATGGCGGTGCTGCCGGCGACAGCGGCGGCCGCGGCGAGGACGGTACGCCGGGTGGGTCTCATGAGAGCCGGTCCAGGCGAGCGACGCCGATGGCTGCGTCGGCCATGCCGTAGAAGACGTACCGGACGCCGTCCACCTCCTCGATCGCGGTCGGGAACACGACGTTGCCGACCGTTCCGACCTTCTCCTCCTCGGTCTCCGGGACCAGGATCGGCTCACTCGTCCGAGCGATCACCTTCGTCACATCGTCCGGATCGAGGATCAGCGCACCCGCCGCGTAGCAAACCTTCTGGGTCGTTGGATCGAATCCCTCGGGCTGCTCGCCGGTGACCCCGTGATGGATCACCAGCCATCCCTCCGGCACCCGCAACGGCGCCGGGCCGGCTCCGATCTTGAGCTCCTCGAACGGATACTCGGACATGGCCACCAGCCGGTGGTTCCGCAGATGGACGAGGTTGCGGAGGTCTTCCAAAACTGCGGAAACCGGGACGAACGACACCCAGATCCCCGGCCGCTCGTCGGTCACCCCGGCCGGTAGATGAACACCTTCGCCGTCGCGGAACCAGCCCAGATCCCACATCGGCCGGTGCAACATCGCGTACGACGGTTCGCCGTCCGGACCGCGGACCGGCTCGGGGAAGAACACCGAGTCCTTGTTCGGAAAGAGGTTCAGATCCGTGTCCAGCGCAGGCTGGTACTCGAAATGCAGCGGACCGAGCCGCCGCCACTCCCGCAGGTCCGACGACACCGCGAGCGCGGGCTTCGGCCCGAGCGGGCCGTAAGCGACATACGTCATCACGTGCAGGCCGAGCGACGGGATGAACGTCACCCGTGGGTCCTCCACCCCGGCGTTGTTCAGGCCGCGCTCCCACCCCTCGTCCGGTGCCAGTACGACGCCTTCGCGCCGAACGCCGGTGGGTACGCCGTCCACCAGCTCGACCGCGGCCAGGCCGACGCGCGACACGTTGCCTGCAGCAACCAGTCGCGGCAGTAGGTAGAGCTGTCCGTCGGGAGTGTGGCCGGAGGCCGGGTTGAGCACGCCTTCGGACTCGAGCTCGTTACCGGGCTCGGCCGTCATCAGCACGCCGACACGGGTGAGCGTATAAGGAACAGTCACAGGAAAGCCTTTCAGGGGAGGAAAAGATCAGCCCTTGACGCCGGACTCGAGGTTCGACGCGATGAACCGGCGCTGGAAGATCAGGAACAACGTCACCGCCGGTGCAGCCAGCACGCAGGCCCCGGCCAGTACGGCGCCGAACGGGTTCGCAGCGCGCGATGCGACCGTGGTCAGGTAGTTGGACAGCGAGACCGCGAGCGGTTGCAGATCCTGCTGTTTGGTGATCAGGAACGGCCAGAGGAATTCGTTCCACGGCCCGATGAACGTCAGCAGCACCCCGGTCAGCAACGCCGGCCGAACCAGCGGTACGGCGACCCGCCACAGGATGTTGAGCTCGGATGCCCCGTCGATCCGGGCGGCGTCGAACAGCTCGACCGGCAACTGCAGGAAGTACTGCCGGAACACGAAGACCGCGGTCGAGTTGATCAGGAACGGCAGGATCATACCCAGGTAGGAATCGGCGAGTCCGTAGCTGCGAACGATCAACACGTACAGGGGAATCGTCAGCAGCTGGAACGGCACCACCTGGATCAGTAACATCAGGTTGAAGACCAGCCCGCGACCGCGGAACTGCAACCGGGCCAGCGCATACCCGGCCAGTACGCCGAAGATCAGGGTCCCGAGAATCACGCCGCCGGTGAAGATGCCGGAGTTGATCAGTGAGCCGACCAGGTTGATCGCTTTGTCGATTTCGGCGTAGTTGTGCAGCGTCAGATTCCCCAGCGAAGGGAACGCCCCACCCACCGATGGGTCCGGCTCGGTCTGCAGGCTGCCGATCAGCATGTAGTAGAAGGGGAACAGGAAAACGAAGGAGCCGATCAGCAGGATGACGAAGCGTCTCTTCATCGGTCCTCCCTCGCAACGAAACGGCGTTCGATCAACGCGAGCAGCAGCACACCGATCACGAGCAGGACTCCGATCGCGGACGCGGTGTCCGGGTTACCCTGCTCGATCCCGCGCTGGTACATCACCAGCACCGGGGATGCCGAGGCACCATCCGGACCGCCTCCGCCGGTCAGCAGATACGGCTCGGTGAACAGGTTCGCTCCGGTCACCGTGGCCAGCAGGACCACCAGCGTGGTCGCCGGCCGCACACCTGGCACCGTCACGTTCCGGAACGACTTCCACCGGCCGGCGCCGTCCATGGAGGCGGCTTCGTACAGGTCCTTGGACACGTTCTGCAGGGCAGCCAGGTAGAGCAGGATGAAGAACCCTAGCTGTTTCCAGGTCACGTAGACCGCCACCGTCGGCATCGCCAGCCCGGAGTTCACCAGCCAGGACGGGTCCGGTGCGAGCGGTCCGAGGACCGAGTTGACGAGCCCGTTCGAGTTGAACAGGAACAGCCACACCCCGACCACAGCCACACTCGCAGTCACGTACGGCACGTAGTAGCTGACCCGGAAGAACGTCCGCCACCGGATCGCCGCGTTCAGCGCCGTCGCCAATCCGAGTGCCAGAATCACGGTCAGCGGCACGTTGATCACCAGGAACACGAGCACGTTCCCGAAGGCACGCCGTACGGCGGGATCCGACAGCACGGCAATGTAGTTGTCGAACCCGACGAACGGCCGGTCCACGATCGCACCGGGTGCCGCGAAGAAGTAGTCGTGGAAGGACATGTAGACGGCGAACCCGAGCGGGTACGCGAACACGGCCCCGATGAAGACCACGTACGGCGTGACGAACGCCGTACCGATCGGATGCTCGCCGAGGATCCGTTTCATGACTGTTTGACGAGCTCGTCGACCTTCTGGGCGGCGCCGTCGAGCGCGGTGCCGGTGTCTTCCTGGCCGAAGATCACGGACTTGGAGTAGGCGTCGCGGAAGGTCTGCCAGATGGTGATCGAGTTGGGGACGTTCGGGACCTCGACCGTGCGGGCGGCCTGGTCGGCGAAGACCTGGTAGTCCGGGTTCTTGGCGAAGTAGTCCGGGTAGGCCGCGGCGACGTCCTTGCGCAGCGGCATCTGGCCGGTCGCGGTCAGGAACTTGCCGTCCTGCTCCTGGCTGGTGGCGAACTTCAGCACGTCCCAGGCGGTGCCCCGGTTCTTGCAGGCCGAGTACATGGCGACGTTCTTGGCGTCACTGAAGGTGTGGATCTCGCTCGCCGGCTTGGCACTCGACGTCGGGATCGGTACGACGCCCCAGTCGACCTTGCCCTTGTACGTCGCGATCGCCCACGGACCGACCACGGCCATCGCGGCGGTACCGTCGACGAACGCGTCACCGGTGTACTTCTCCTGCGACGCCAGCTTGTCGGCGTAGACCGTCCGCCAGAACGCGGCAACCTTCTGACCCTCGTCCGAGGCGAACTGGGCCTTGCCGTCGGCAACCAACTGCTTGCCGCCCGTCTCGGCTGCGAAGAACGGGTAGAAGTCGAACCAGGACTGGTAAAACTCATTGCTCGGCGCCGGGTAGATGGCGACCTTCGCGGCCTTGGCGGCCACCACCTTGCGGGCAGTGGCGAGGAATTCGTCGTACGTCGCCAGTGGTGGCTTGGTGGTGTCGATACCGGCCTTGGCGAACACCTTCTTGTTGTAGAAGATCATCACCGGGTTCGACTTCCACGGCAGCTGGTAGTACTTGCCGTCGGCCGACTGGTACTGCTTCGCGATGTCGCCGGACCGGTCCTCGACGTACTGCTTGCCGTCGGGGAAGCTGTCCAGCGCCACCAGGCCGCCCTGCTTCTGGAACTGCGAGACCGAGGCCGGTGAGGTGTTGAAGATCAGGCAGGGTGCATTCCCCGCGGTGATCGAAGCACCGATGACCTCCTCGGAGCTCTTGCCGGCCGGAATCTCCTGTGCGTTCACCTTCTGATCCGGGTGCGCCGCGTTCCAGGCCGTGACCATTTGCTTGCCCCAGGCCACTTCTTCGGCGTTGTTCGAGTACCAGATGTCGATCGGTCCGCGGGCCTTGGCCGCGGCGTCGGCGTCACCAGCGCCGCCGCTGCCACCACAGGCTACGAGCGAACTGGCCAGCACAAGGGCCAGGGCTCCGGCGTACAGCTTCATGGGTCCTCCAGGGGACTACTCAGGGGGTGGTGCGGTGGAACGTCGTATGACGAGTTGTGCCGGAGGCAGCTCGACATCGGGTACGTCGAGGTCACCGTCGACGACCTGGTTGAGTGTTTGGGCGGCCGCGATCCCGAACTGGAACGGATCGGCGCGGACGGTGGTCAGGCCCGGGTGCACGTGTTCGGACAGCTCGCTGTCGTCGAAGCCCGCGATGCTCAGGTCGTCCGGGACGGTCAGCCCGGCTGCCTGCGCAGCTCCGAGACCGGCGATCGCCATCCGATCGTTCGCGTAGACGATCGCGGTGGGCGGCTGCGGTAGGGCGAGCAGCCGGCGAGTCGCCGAGATCCCGCCCGCGGCAGTGAAGTCGCCAGCTTCGATCGCCACCGGCTCCAGACCGGCCGCAGCCAAGGTCTCAACCAGGGCGGCCGATCGGGCGGTCGCGTGCACGAACGCCTCGGGTCCGGCCACGTGGGCGATGCGGGTGTGACCGAGCTCCAGCAGATGCTGGACCACCGCCACGGTGCCAGGCCGGTCGTCCAGTACGACGGCCGGGAACGGCGATGCGCTGTCCGGACGGTTCAGCGTGACCGCGGGCAGACCCAGCTCACCGAGCAGGTCGATCCGCGGGTCGTCGTGCCGCAGGTCGGACAGGATCACACCGTCGACCCGCCCGTCCTGCGCGAGCCGCCGGTATCCCGCTTCCTCCTCCGGCCCTCCGGTGACGACCTGCAGGACGAGAGCTTGCCCGCGGGTCGACAGCACGCTCTCGACCCCCGCGATGAAGGCCGGGAAGAACGGGTCCGAGGACAGCACGGCCGGGTCCCGGGTGATCACCAGGCCGAGCGCGAAGGCCTTCGAGACCGACAGCGACCGGGCCCGGCTGCTCGGCCGCCAGCCCAGCTCGTCGGCGGCCGCGAGGATCTTGTCGACGGTCGCCTGCGCCGGGCCGGGCCGGCCGTTCAGCGCGAACGAGACCGATCCCTTCGACACCCCGGCGCGGGCCGCGACATCGGCGATGGTCGGCCTGGCTTTACCCACGAATGACCTCACTTGGAGTCTTTGAACCGGTTTAACGAGACATTAAACCGGTTTAAACGCCAGCGTCAAGGGTTCACGGCGGTTCCTCCGAGGTGCGCAGTACCGCAATCTGGAGGCATTTCCGCGCACTTGTTTGCAGTTGGACCTTGACGCCCCGGCCGCGCCCTGGCTTAACCTGGTCGGCAGTGACGCACCCAGCCGGTAGCGGATCGATGATCCGGAGTCCGGTTTTCAGGCGCCAGGGCAGCCAGGACTGTGGCTCGCCCGAGGCGGGGTAGCGTTCTCGGGACCGATGGAGCAATCGTGTCCAAGCCTCGTTCAGTCATCCGCCGCGTGCTCCTGGCCAGTCTGGCCTCCGCCCTCGCGGCCACTGCCGTCTACTCCGCCCTCGACCTCGGCTCCGAAGCCGAGGCGGCTGCCACGCTGCCGCCGACCCATGCGAAGTTCGACTACCAGATCGGTGGCGCTTACACGCCGCCGTCCGGGGTTCAGGTCGTGACTCGGGACCGGACTGCCGCTCCGGCTGCCGGGCTCTACAACATCTGTTACGTCAACGCGTTCCAGGTTCAGCCCGGTGAGCAGGGCTCGTGGGCCTCCGACCTGCTGCTGCGGGATGCTCAGGGCAACCTGGTGATCGACGAGGACTGGAGCGAGCCGCTGCTCGACCTGCGGACGGCCGACAAACGCACCCGGGTCGCGGCCAAGGTGAACGGGTGGATCGACCAGTGTGCCTCCAAGGGGTACAAGGCGATCGAGCCGGACAACTACGACAGCTACGAGCGCTCGCAGAACCTGCTCACGAAGTCGCAGGCCAAGGCCTACCTGACGCTGCTGGCCACGCACGCGCACAGCAAGAACCTCGCGATCGCCCAGAAGAACACCGTGGAACTGGCCGCTGACCGGCAGTCGGTCGGCCTCGACTTCGCGGTGGCCGAGGAGTGCGGTCAGTACGACGAATGCGGCGACTACGTCGACTACTTCGGTCACAACGTGATCGTGATCGAGTACACCAACGCCGGCCGGCAGAAGGCCTGCAGCGGATTCGGCAGCACGCTGACGATCGTTCAGCGCGATGTGGACGTCTCGACGCCGGGGTCCGCCGGCTACGTCCGCAAGACCTGCTGACACCACCTCCTTTCCCCCGTCTCTGGAGACCGCTATGTCTCAGCATGCCCCTGTCCTGACCCGCCGCGGAGTCCTGCGCGTTGCCGCGGCGGTCACCGCCACCGGTGCACTTGCCGCGTGTGGGAAGACCGACGACCAGGCCACCGGCGGTGTCGTCGAGGTCGAGCTCTGGCACGGCCAGGTCGACACCGGCAAGGCCGCGATCGATGCCCTGATCAACGAGTTCAACCGGACCCATCCGGGGATCCGGGTGAACGGCGGTGGCGGCGGGGTCACGGCGGACAGCATGCTGCAGAAGGTCACCGCCGGTCTGGCGGCGGGGTCCTATCCGGATATCGCGTACATCTTCGGATCGGACCTCGCCAGCCTGACCCGCAGCCCGAAGATCGCCGACCTGTCCGGCGCTCTGCACCTCGACGACTACTGGCCGGCCGCGCGGGACTCGGTCACGGTCAAGGGCAAGATCCGCGCCGCTCCGGCTCTCCTCGACTCACTCTGCCTTGTCTACAACAAGAAACTCTTCGCCGCGGCCGGGCTGCCCGCGCCCAAGCCTGGCTGGACCTGGGACGACTTCATCAGTACTGCGAAGGCGCTCACCAACCCGGCCAAGGGCGTCTTCGGTACCGGCTGGCCGGGGGTCGGCGACGAGGACACGGTCTGGCGGCTGTGGCCGATGATCTGGGACCTCGGCGGCGATGTCGCCTCTTCGGACGGCAAGAAGGTTGCCTTCGATCAGGTCGGCGCCCAGGCACTCCGCACGCTCGAACGCCTGCGTACCGACAAATCCTTGTACGTCGACCCGAAGCCCGGCAGTGAGCAGCTCTACCAGGTGTTCCTGGGTGGCCGGATGGGCATGGTCGCGACCGGCCCTTGGCAGCTCCCCGACATCGCCGACAAGGGACTCGAGTACGGCGTGGTCCCGCTCCCGTCGTACTCCGGAAAGCCGGTGACGATCTCGGGGCCGGACACCTGGACGGTCTTCGACAACGGCAAGGCCAAGGTGAAGGCGGCGACCGAGTTCGTGAACTGGCTGATCCAGCCGCAGCAGGACATCAAGTGGGATGTCGAAGGCGGCAGCCTGCCGCTCAGCAAGGCGACCGCGGCCACCCCGGCGTGGACGAAGCACGCGACCGAGACGAACGGGCTGAAGGTCTTCGTGGACGCATTGGACTCGGCCCGGGTCCGCCCGACCATCACGGGGTACCCGAAGATCTCGCAGTTCCTCGGCGAGGCGATCGTCTCGGTCCTGCTCGGCAAGAAGAGCCCGGACGACGCGATCAAACAGGCCGTCGACCAGGCGAACGCCGTACTGGCAGTGCCGAACTGATGGCCAGCGTCGTCGGCACGTTCACTCTCGATCCGCGCACCAGGCCCAAGCGCCGGATCAGGAGTGAGAGCGCGACCGGGTGGGCGTTCGTCAGTCCGTCGGTGTTGCTCATCCTCGGCCTCAGCGTCGTACCGGTGGTGTGGTCGCTGCTGCTCTCGTTCCAGGTCAACGATCTGGTGTCGCCGAGCGAGTGGGTCGGGCTGGAGAACTACAGGGCGCTGGTGCAGGACCCGACCTTCGGCGCGGCGGTCAAGCACACGCTGCTCTACACCGTGCTCTACGTGCCGCTGAGCGTGGTCGGCGGGCTCGCGATCGCGATCGCCCTCGACCGGAAGATCAAGTTCATCGGGCTCTACCGGACACTCGTCTTCGTACCGTTCGTGGTGTCTGCGGCCGCGCAGGGTGTGCTGTTCTCCTTCGTGCTCGACCCCGAGTTCGGCGTCGCGAATTCGTTGCTGCACAAGCTCGGACTGCCCGCGCAGGGCTTCTTCAGCGATCCCGGTCAGGCGCTTCCGCTGCTGGTCGTGATCTCGTTGTGGAGCGGCACCGGCTTCTGCGTGATCGTCTATCTGGCGGGCCTGCAGGGGGTTTCGGCCGAGCTGGTCGAGGCTGCGCGGATCGACGGTGCGGGACGATTCGCCGTACTGCGCCATGTCGTCGTACCGGCGTTGTCACCGGTCACGGTGTTTCTGCTGCTCTTCCAGACCATCAACGCGTTGCAGCTGTTCGACCTCGTGTTCGTGACCACGAAGGGCGGGCCGCTCGGGTCGACGACGGTGATCGTGTACTTCATCTGGGAGAAGGCGTTCAAGAGCTTCACCGCCGGCTACAGCGCGGCCGCGGCGTACGCGCTGGCCGTTGCCCTGCTGGTGATCGGGATTGCTCTGCAGATCTCGCGGCGACGGGCCGCCCGATGAAGCGACCTAGCGCCTGGCATCTCGTGCTTGCTCCGCTGGCGTTGTTGTTCGCGTTGCCGTTGGTGTGGCTGCTGCTGAGCTCGGTGATGAGCAACGCGGAGATCAATCGGTTTCCACCTGCGCTCATCCCGTCGCGGATCGATCTGGGCGGTTACCGGTATGTGCTCGGCAACGCGTTGTTCCCGCGCTGGTTCGTGAACTCGATGATCGTTTCGGCGGTCGCGGTGACGGCCAACCTGGTGCTCGGTTCGCTTGGCGGGTACGCGTTCGCGCGGATCCGGTTCGCCGGGTCGAAGGTTGTGCTCGGGATGATGCTGGCCACGATGGTGATCCCGTTCCAGCTGACGATGATCCCGACGTTCCTGGTGATGAAGCGGCTGGGACTGATCGACACCCTCGGCGCGCTGATCGTGCCGTCGCTGGTGACGCCGCTGGCGGTGTTCCTGTTCCGGCAGTTCTTCGTCAGCCTTCCGCGGGAGCTCGAGGAGGCGGCCGTGATCGACGGCTGCGGGCGGCTCCGGATCCTGGTGTCGATCGTGCTGCCGCTGGCTCGGCCGGCGCTGAGCACGGTCGCCGTCCTGACCTTCCTGGCCACCTGGAACGACTTGACCTGGCCACTGATCGCGATCAACACCGATACCAACTACACCCTCCAGCTCGGACTGACCACCTTCCAAGGCCAGCACCACACCCAGTGGGCGGCGGTGATGGCGGGCAACGTCATCACGGTGCTGCCGGTCCTGCTCGGGTTTCTGCTGGCCCAGAAGGCGTTCATCCGCTCGCTGGCCTCAACCGGACTCAAAGGCTAATCCCTCATGACATATGACTTGTTAGTGATCGGCGACGCGAATCCCGATGTGGTTGTCGGGCCCGTCGACCAGCCGATCCTCTTCGGCCAACGGGAACGGCTCGTTCCCCATGGCGCACTGCTGCTCGGCGGCTCGGCCGCGATCATGGCGTGTGGCGCGGCCCGACTGGGGCTGCGCGTCGCCTTCGTCGGCCGGGTCGGCGCCGATGCGGCCGGCGACTTCGTCCGTACGGCGCTCGCCGGGCGCGGGGTGGATGTGTCGGCGATGATCGTGGACCCTTCGTTGCCGACGGCACTCACCACGGTCCTGACGTCGGGCGACGACCGCGCGATGATCACCTCCCCCGGGTGCCTGCCGGCCACCACGGCGAACGACGTACCGACTGCTCTGCTGCGATCGGTGCGGCACGTGCACGCGTCGTCGTTCTATCTGATGCCCGAGCTGGCGGCTGGCCTCGCGGGGTTGTTCAAGGAGGCCAAGGCTGCGAAGGCGACCACTTCGCTGGATCCGAACGACGACCCGTCCGAACGCTGGGACCGGATGGTCCTCGACCCGGTGTTGCGCGTCACCGACTACTTCCTGCCGAACGCTAGTGAGGCACAGCAGCTCACCGGACATCCGTCGACCAGGGAGGCGGCTGGGATCTTGGCTCGGCGCGGTCCGCTGGTGGTGGTGAAGGACGGCGCCTCCGGCGCGCTGGCGCACGACGGGGCCAAGGTGCTGAAGGCTCCGGCGTTGCAGGTCCCGTTCGTCGACGCGGTCGGGGCTGGGGACAGTTTCGATGCCGGCTTCGTCACTGCCCGGCTGAACGGGTTCGGGCGTGAGCGGGCGCTGACGATCGCGGCCGCGTGCGGCTCGCTGTCGACTCGTGCTGCTGGGGGCACCGCTGCCCAGGCCGACTGGGATCTAGCGCTGGGGAGCGTATGACGACCAAGATTGTCTTTATCGGTGCGGGCAGCGTCGTGTTCACGCAGGGGCTGCTGGCGGATCTGTTCGCGTTGGACCTCGGGCCGGTGCACATCGCCTTGCACGACATCGATCCGGAGCGACTCGACACGGCGGCCGGGGCGGCGTCGTACATCGCCTCGACGCGTGGCGTGACACCGCGGATCACCGCGCATCTGGATCGGCGGGCCGCTTTGGACGGCGCGGACTTCGTGATCAACATCGTCCAGGTCGGGATGAACGCGGCCACCCGGATCGATTTCGAGATCCCGGCCCGGTACGGCGTTCGGCAGACGATCGGGGACACACTCGGGGTCGGTGGGGTGTTCCGGGCGCTGCGGACGTTCCCGGTGCTTCGTGAGCTGGCCACGGATATCGCCGAGGTCTGCCCGGACGCGTGGCTGCTGAACTACACCAATCCGATGGCGATGAACGTCTGGTACCTGCATGCGCTCGGGCTGCAGAAGGTTGTCGGCCTGTGCCACTCGGTCTACTGGACGATGCATGACCTGTCCGCGCTGGTCGGCGTACCGCTGGATGAGGTGAACTACCTCGCGGCGGGGGTGAACCATCAGGCCTGGGTGCTGCGGTTCGAGCGGGATGGCGTGAATCTGTACGACCGGCTGGACGAAGTCATCGATGCGGATCCGGAGCTGCGGCGGCGGGTGCGGGTGGACATGTACCGGCGGCTCGGGTTCTATCCGACCGAGACGAGTGAGCATTCGTCGGAGTACGTGCCGTGGTACCTCCAGCATTCGTCGGAGATTTCGCGGCTGCGGCTGCCGGTCGGGGCTTATCTCGGGATCGTCGAGGAGAACCTGGCGTCGTACGAGCGGACTCGGGATGCGCTGAAGGCCGGGGAGCCGGTGCCGGTCGAGGGGACGATGGAGTACGCGCCGCAGATCATCCACAGCATGGTCACCGGGACGCCGCGGACGATCTACGGGAACGTGCCGAACACTGGTCTAATCAGCAACCTGCCGAGCGGTTCGGTGGTCGAGGTTCCTTGCCTGGTTGACGGTCTGGGGGTGCAGCCAACCGCGGTCGGGGCGCTGCCTGCTCAGCTGGCTGGTTTGAACAAGGGATATCTGAACGTCGCCGAGCTGGTGGTGCGGGCGGCGATCGAGGAGGACCCGCGGTCGATCCGGCAGGCAGTGATGGCCGACCCGGCGACCGCGGCAGCCCTACCCGTTGAGCAGATCTGGGCGTTGTGCGACGAACTGGTCGATGCCCACCGCAACTACTTGGCGCCGCCGTTGAGAGCGGCCCTCAGATAGTCCCGGTAGCCCGCGAAGCCGTCGAGAACCTCGGCGGCCGTGGGCCTGCCGGTGATCGCACCGACGCCTTGACCGGCGTAGATCGAGGCTTTGGTGACGTCCTTTGCCTTCGTTCCCTCGACGTACTGGGTGTGACCGGCGTCGTCGGTCTTGAGCTCCTGCTCGCGGCCTTCCCACTGATCGAAGTAGGCGTTCCGCAGGGCCCGGCCGCCGAACTCATCGGGCCAACCGGCGCGTGACGCCGCGTCGAAGACCGTGCCGTAGACGGTGTCGGTCTCGTCCGCCTCGATCACCCGCTGGGCTATGGGGTCGGTGGTCAAACCCTCGACGCAGGTGAGGAACGCCGTACCGATCCAACCGCCCGCTGCACCAGCAGCCAGTACGGCGGCCAGCCCGCGCGGCCCGGAGATCCCGCCACCGGCTAGCACGGGGAGGTCTGTCAGCTCGAGGATCGCCTGGAGGAGGGGGAGCGTTCCGACCGCGTTGCGCCCGTGTCCGCCGGCCTCGGCACCACGGGCGACGATGACATCCACACCGGCGTCGATCGCCTCGCGGGCGTCCGCGACGGTACCGGCCTGCGTGGCAACGACAATCCCCTGCTGCTGCAGAGGTTCGACGTACTGACCGTAGTCTCCGAAGCTGAGCGAGACGAGCGCCGGCTTCAACTCCAGCACAGCCTCCAAATGCTCCGGCCGCTCCTTCACCGACCAGGCCATCAACCCAACCCCATACGGCCTGCCGCCGGCTGCCGCGACCGCACCCTCGGTCCGGATCCACTCAGCACTCACCGCCGACCCGGCCCCCAACATCCCCAGTCCCCCAGCAGCCGAGATCGCCGCAGTCAGCCTGCCCCCACTCACATTAGCCATCGGCGCCCCCACCACGGGAACCGTCACCCCAAACCTCTCCTCCAGCCACATACCCCCAACACACCACACTCCCCACCCCAACCGCCATATCCCACACCGCACCCCGCCTATGCCCCCCGCTCCGGGCACGCGCGCTCCTTCGTCGCGTGCTCCGCCCGTTCGCCCCACCCACCCCTTCCACGCGGCTGCCGCCGCTTCCTTGCGAGAGCAGTTGCGGGGTGCCGTTCATTCGCCACCGCCGCCGCTAAGCCCGCTCCTTCGTCGCGTGCACGCGGCTTGCTGCACCGCGGTGAGCGGGACGGGTCCGAGCCGGTGAGCCAGACCGGGGCTGGCGTAGTTGCGGGCGGGGCGTGCGGCTCGGCTGCACCGGCGGGTGGGCGGCGCTGGACTCGCGGCGTGCGGCTCGGCTGCACCGGCGGGTGGCGCGCGGCGTGCGGCTCGGCTGGACGGGCTCGGCTGCACCGGGCGGCGTGCGGACCGCCAGCGCTCCACAATTGCTCCCGGCGAGAGCCCTCACGCCTGACCGCACCGGCCAAACCGCAATTGTGGAGTACTGCAGGTCCGCCTAGTCACGCTGAGCTTGCCGGTCCACACCACGGCGAGCGGACCCGGGCCGCCGCTCCCCGGCGGCCCTGCCCTCGCAACCCGGTACAGGCGAGCCGCGTGCACGCGACGGAGGGGCGCGCGCGCCCGGAGCGGGGGCATGCCAAAGGCCGGTCCCGAAGGACCGGCCTTGGTGTCGTGCGTCAGAACTTGTAGGCGTCTGAGGTGGGGTCGCCGTGGCAGCGCTTGTACTTCTTGCCGGAGCCGCAGGGGCAGGCGACGTTGCGGGGGGTGCCGGCGTAGAGGAGGGCGCCCTCGTCTACGGCGTCGCCCATGACCGAGACCTCGTCGTCGCCGTCGATGGTGGGGGCCGAGTAGGTGAGGCGTTGGGGCTTCTTGTCGCCGGTGAGGCCCTTGGCCCGCAGGCGCGGGGTGTCGCGGGGGCGCACCTCGTCCTGGACGCGGCCGGGGAACTCGGCGACGGGGGCGCCGGGGGTGAGGATGTCCTCGACCCGGCGGCCTTCGAGGCCCACACCGTCCAGGTCCAGGTTGACGCCGGCCGCTTCCGCCTGGGCGGCGGCGGCCATCTCGGCCTGCATGGCCTCGATGTCGACCTCGACGTTGAAGATGAAGGCGACCGACTCTTCCTTGATCGACTCCATCATGGTGGCGAACATGTCGTAGCCCTCGCGCTGGTACTCGACCAGCGGGTCGCGCTGCGCCATCGCGCGCAGGCCGATGCCCTCGCGCAGGTAGTCCATCTCGTAGAGGTGCTCGCGCCACTTGCGGTCCAGCACGCTCAGCACGACCCGGCGCTCGAGCTCGCGCATCGCGTCCTCGCCCAGCAGCTGCTCGCGCCGCTCGTAGGCCTCCTGGGCGTCGGCGATGAAGCGCTCGACCAGGAAGTCCGAGGTCAGGCCGGACCGCTCGCCGCCGGCCTCCTCGACCAGGATCTCTTCGGTCAGCTCGGTCGAGTACAGCGTCTTCATCGCGGTGAACAGGGCGTCCAGGTCCCAGTCCTCGGCGAAACCGTCGGCGGTCGCGCCCTGGACGTAACCGGTGACGGTCTCCTCGAGCATGTCCGACACCTGCTCGCGCAGGTTCGCGCCCTCGAGCACCCGGCGGCGCTCGTCGTACACGACGTGCCGCTGACGGTTCATCACGTCGTCGTACTTGAGGATGTTCTTCCGGGTCTCGAAGTTCTGCGACTCGACCTGGGACTGGGCCGACGCGATCGCCTTGGTGACGATCTTGTTCTCCAGCGGCTGGGTGTCGTCGTCGTTGCGCGACATCGCCCAGTCGACCATCTCGCGCTTGAACAGGCGCATCAGGTCGTCCTCGAGGGACAGGTAGAACCGGGACTTGCCCGGGTCGCCCTGACGGCCGGCGCGACCGCGCAGCTGGTTGTCGATCCGGCGGGACTCGTGCCGCTCGGTGCCCAGCACGTACAGGCCGCCGGCCTCGCGGACCTCGACCTGCTCGTCCTTGACCTGCTTCTCGAACCGCTCGAGGACGGCCGGGTACTCCGCCTCGTACTGCTCCGGGAACTCGGCCGGGTCGATCCCGCGGGACCGCAGGTCCTTGTCGGCCAGGTGCTCGGGGTTACCGCCGAGGATGATGTCCGTACCACGACCGGCCATGTTGGTGGCCACCGTGACCGCGCCCTTGCGCCCGGCCTCGGCGACGATCGCGGCCTCCCGCGCGTGCTGCTTCGCGTTCAGCACCTCGTGCGCGATGTTCTCCTTGCGGAGCTGCGCGGACAGCCGCTCGGACTTCTCGACGCTGGTCGTACCGACCAGGATCGGCTGCCCGGTCGCGTGCACCTCGACGATGTCCTTGACCACCGCGTCGAACTTGGCGTCCTCGGTGCGGTAGATCAGGTCCCGCTCCTCGACCCGGATCATCGGCTTGTTGGTCGGGATCGGCACCACGCCGAGACCGTAGACCTTGGAGAACTCGGCCGCCTCGGTCATCGCCGTACCGGTCATACCGGCCAGCTTGCTGTACAGGCGGAAGTAGTTCTGCAGGGTGATCGTCGCGAGGGTCTGGTACTCCTCCTTGATCTCGACGCCTTCCTTGGCCTCGATCGCCTGGTGGAGTCCCTCGTTGTAGCGGCGGCCGTGCAGCGTCCGGCCGGTGTGCTCGTCGACGATCAGCACCTCGTTGTCGACGACCACGTAGTCCTTGTCCTTGCGGAACAGGTCCTTGGCCTTCAGCGCGTTGTTCAGGTAGCTGATCAGCGGGGTGTTGGCCGACTCGTACAGGTTGTCGATCCCGAGCCGGTCCTCGACCTTCTCGATGCCGCGCTCGAGGATGGCCACGGTGCGCTTCTTCTCGTCGACCTCGTAGTCGGCGACCGGGCGCTGCTCCTCGGGGACCTTGTCGTCGGCGATCCGCGGCTTCAGCACGGTGGCGATCTTGGCCATCTCGACGTACCAGCGCTGGGAGTCCTCGGCCGGTCCGGAGATGATCAGCGGGGTCCGGGCCTCGTCGACCAGGATCGAGTCCACCTCGTCCACGATCGCGTAGTTGTGCTCGCGCTGGACGCAGTCCTCGATACTGGAGGCCATGTTGTCGCGCAGGTAGTCGAAGCCGAACTCGTTGTTCGTGCCGTAGGTGATGTCCTTGGAGTAGGACACCCGGCGCTCGGCCGGGGACATGTCCGGCAGGATCACGCCGTAGTCGAGGCCGAGGAAGTGGTACACCCGGCCCATCCACTCCGCCTGGAACTTGGCCAGGTAGTCGTTCACCGTGACCACGTGCACGCCCTTGCCGGACAGTGCGTTCAGGTACGTCGGCAGGGTACCGACCAGGGTCTTGCCCTCACCGGTCTTCATCTCGGCGATGTTGCCCAGGTGCAGCGCCGCGCCACCCATGATCTGGACGTCGTAGTGACGCTGGTGCAGGGTCCGCTTGGCGGCCTCCCGGACCACGGCGAAGGCCTCCGGGAGCAGCGCGTCCAGCGACTCGCCGTTGCTGTGGCGTTCCTTGAACTCCGCGGTCTGGCCCCGCAACTCCTCGTCGGTCATCCCGACGAAGTCGTCCTCGATGGAGTTGACCACTTTCGCGATGCCCTGGAGCTGACGCAGGATCTTGCCTTCGCCGATCCGCAGGACCTTGTCGATCACCTTCATGGTGGGGAGTTCTCTCCTTGCTGCTGTCGCCTGGATGCGGCCGATGCCGACGGGCACAGCCGGCCCACTGGAACGGCGTGCGCCCCCCATCGTACGGGGCCAGGTGTGCCAAGCCACGCCCGCAGCGTGCCCTCGCCCGTAACACACCCACGCTCAGGCGTGCCCGAAAGTTCCCGTTGCCCCGTCAAGAACCTCGCAGGGCGTCACTGAGCGCTGGCGAAAGGTCACCGCCACCGGCCACCCGGACCTGGTCCAGCCCCAGCCAGCCGGCCAGCTGGACCAGCTCGGCAGCCAGCTCCTCAGCGGTCTCGGGCGGCGCCTTGGGCTCCGCGTGGGCTGACTGGACCAGCAGTACGCCGCCCGCCCGGTCCGCCTTCAGGTCGACCCGAGCCACCAGTTTGTCGCCGAGCAGGAACGGCAGCACGTAGTACCCGTGGATGCGTTTCTCGGCCGGGACGTAGATCTCGATGCGGTAGCGGAAGTCGAACAGGACCTCCCCGCGGGTCCGCTCGAACACGAGCGAGTCGAACGGGCTGACCAGGGCCCGCGTGTTCACCCGCCGCGGCAGCCGCGCATCCCGGTGCAGGTACGCCGGGCGCTTCCATCCGTCGATCTGGACCGGCAGCAGCTCCCCCTCCTCCACCAACTCCGCGATCGCCTGCGCGGTCGGAGCAGGCGACGTACGGAAGTAGTCCTTCAGGCACTGAGCGGTCGCTACCCCGTGCGCCCGAGCTGCGATCGACACCAACCCGCGGTGCGCCTCGTCCAGGGTCGGTGTCGGGGTTTCGAGCACTGCCTGCGGCAGCACCCGCTCCGGTACGTCGTACTCCCGCTCGAACTGCTGGTTCCGCCGAGCCACCGTGACCTCGCCGGCGAAGAACAAGAACTCCAGCGCTCGCTTCACGTCCGACCAGTTCCAGCCCCAGTTCTCCTTGGACCGCTCCACGTCGTCGTCGATCTGCCGCGCCGTCAGCGGACCGTGCTCCCGGACATCGGCCAGCACCTGCTTGACCAGATCCGGTCGCTCCTTGGCGATCGACCGCGGCCCACCCCAGGCCTCCAGGGCAGCCCGGTCCATCCGCCACCGCATCAACGGGTGCGTCTCGACCGGGATCAGCGACGCCTCGTGCGCCCAGTACTCCACCAGTCGCCGCGGTGCCTTCCCCGATGCCTTGTCGAGCAGGGTCCGCGGATACGGCCCGAGCCGCGAGTACAGCGGCAGGTACTGCGCGCGGCTCAACACGTTCACCGAGTCGATCTGCAGCAGCCCGATCCGGCCCAGCACCCGGCTGAGCGCTCGCGCGTCGGGAACACCCTTCGGCCGCGGGTCCATGAACCCCTGGGCAGCCAACGCCACCCGCCTCGCCTGGGCCGTCGACATCACCTGGGTATTCATGGCATGGGATTCTGCCTGGCCCCACCGACAGAATTCTGCGGCGGCAGGATCAGCACCCGATCGCGCAGATCGTCGGTGACGGTCAGGATGCCGCGAGTCTCGAGTTCCTCGACCCTCGTCAACGGCGGCCAGAGCCGTTGCTGCAGGATCCGCGCGGCCACTTCCGGCGTAACACCCGGCAGGGTGGCGAGCACCTCGGCCGGGGCGCCGTTCAGCTCGACCAGTCCGCCGTCGTCCGTTCCGAGCCTGAGATCCGGCCGGCCGACACCTG
Organism: Kribbella sp. NPDC056345; assembly: GCF_042262745.1. Taxonomy (NCBI): domain Bacteria; kingdom Bacillati; phylum Actinomycetota; class Actinomycetes; order Propionibacteriales; family Kribbellaceae; genus Kribbella; species Kribbella sp. NPDC056345. The sequence goes on from NZ_JBHJQQ010000001.1 coordinate 1,132,147, forward strand.
CTCGCCGTACCGCCTCTGCGTCGTAGTTCGCGTACCGGCGCCAGCCCTCCCGGATCCGTGCGGCTGCTCTGGTTCGTTCGCGGTACGGCCACCAGGTCCGCGGCCACCACCGGCGATGTGGCGCGAGCAGGGTGGCCAGCAAGTGCCCGATCGATACCAGGATCAGCGGACTGGAGAGCAGGAAGGCGCCAGTCGAGTCAGAAGAGACGTACAGAACGCCGGGGACGGCGTAGACGGCAGCGGCGAGCAGCAGCGACCATCTGCGCCGAGTAATCGCCAGGGCCACGAAGGCAACGGACCCGCCGATGCCGCAGGTGATGACCGGCAGGAGCGCAGCGAGCACCGCCCGGGCGACCACCTCCGGCTGCCGGACCGGAGGCTCCGGCCGGGGCGCACGTTGCAGGTCCGTGGCTGCGACAGGCAGCATCAGCAGCGGGTCGAAGTTGACCATCCGTGCCCAGAGGGCTTTGAGCGCGAGCGACGGCAGGGCCTGGTGGGCTGAATCCAGCCTCGTCCGGTAGTCGTCGTACTCCGTCAAGGCCTGCGGCTGGCGGCCAACGCGGTACAGAGCGACCATCAGCGCGGCCCTGATCCGCTCCCGCAGCGGGTACTGAGCGGTCAGCGCGGACAGCTCAGGCAACACCTCCTCATGCCGCCCGGCGGCCAGCTCGACCTCGTACATGTCCTCGAGCGCAGCGATCCGCACCCCGTCGAGCCAGTGGCGGGCTCTGTCGAACAGCGGCCCGTGCAGACCGGCCAGCGGCTCTCCACGCCAGTTGGCCAGCGCGGCCCGATAGGCCTCCGCCGACTGTTCCCGCTGGTCGCGGTCACGCAGCTTGCGGGCTTCGGCCAGCCTGTCCTCGAACCGGAAGAGGTCCAGCTCCGCTCGCTCCAGGCAGAGCATGGGCCTGCCGTCGCTGAGCTCGATGAGGGCACCGTCGACGCCCGGCAGTCGATGCGGGTCGACGAGATCGCGCAGCTCCTCGAGCAGGACCTGCAACTGTTCAGGACCGTCGAGTGGTCCGGCCTCGATGAGCCTGCTGACATCTACCGGTGTGTTGGGATGCAACAGCAACAGCGCGAGCACCCGTTGCCGTTGTGAACCTTCCACCTCGACACGGCTCCCCCGCCGCCGGACGACGAGCGGCCCCAGGATTCCGTACTGTGCCGCGGCCGGACGAACACCTTGCATCGATCCCCCAGGTCCGATCCCGAACCCGGAGTGTACGGCTCCCAGCAGCTCACTCAGCCGCAGGCGGAAGGATCACCAGGAACGTCGCCACTGCTTCGGGGAGTGGCGCAGGGAAGAGGCCGCGGGCGACGAGGTCGTCGAGCGTGCTGAAAGGGCCCCGCTCGTCGCGACTGGCGACGATCAGGGCGGCGTGCTGAGCAGTGACGCCGGGGATCCGCGTGAGGACGCCGGCCGGTACTTCGTTCGGGTCGATCAGGCCGCCGTCGTCGTACTCACGGTGCAGGTGCGGGAGCCCGATGCCGAGACTGCGGGCGAACGCCGGGTCGCGGTCCAGAACCTGACGGGCCCGGACACGCTGGTCCAGGGCGGCCAGGCCGCGGAGGCGCCGTACAGAGACTGGGGCGACGGTGAGACCGAGGTGGATCGCGCTGGCCACCAGGGAGAGCACCATCAGGAGCAGACCGATGGTATTGATCGCACTGATCTGGTCCGCCTTGCCGAGCAGGGCGAGGACGCCTCCGAGCAGCCAGGAGAACAGGTAGCCTGCGCCGATCAAGCGGAGGAACCGGTTGTGCCGCAGGTATGCCACTACGAGCATCAGCACGCCACCGCCGAGACCGAAGGTGGCGACGGTGATGAGGACGGCGACGGTCTTCATCAGGGCGCGGCCGAGCAGGTTGCGCTGGGGTGGGATCAGATCGGACATGCCGATCGGCCAGCCGCGTCCCAGCGACCAGTCACGTCCACCGCGGAGCAAGGTCTGGGTGGTGGTCGTGGATCGCTGCCCAGCAGGGATCAGATCTGGGTCGTTGGCCGAGATCCGCGCTTGGAGCTGCTGCAGTTCCGGACCGGGCTCGACGCCGTACTCCTCGACCAGCTGGTCATGCAGATCCCGGTACGCCGCCAATGCGTCGTCGGATCGTCCGGTGCGGTGCAGGGCGAGCATCTGTACGCCGCGCAGCCGTTCCCGGAGCGGGAAGGCCTGGGCGAGTGCGGAGAGCTCTGCGGTGAGCGGCTCATGATGACCGAGCTCCAGCTCGATCTCGGCGCGGTCCTCGATCGCACCGGCACGCAGCTCGGTCAGGTGGCGACGAGCTTCGTCGAACACCGGACCGGTGAGTCCTTCGAACGGTTCACCGCGCCACAGGCTCAACGCCCGACGTAGTTGCTCGGAAGCCTCCACCGGCCCAAGCGCCCGAGCTGATTGGACCTGTGCCTCGAAGTCGTCGGTATCCAAGCCACCTGCGGGCACGGCCACCCGATAGCCACCCGCTTCCAGAACGAGCAGCTCACCGGAGCTCCGGGGTGCCCGGTCCGGTTCCAGCACGCGTCGCAGTCCTGCGACGTACTTCTGTACGACGTTGGTCCCGTTGACAGGTGGCTCGTCGGGCCAGACCGCAGCGATGATCCGTGCAGTCGGGACCACCTGGTTCGGGGTGGCCAGCAGGGTCGCGAGGACGGCCTGCTGTTTGGCAGGCCCCAGCTGCAGCTCTTCCCGCCCACGGGTCACTCGCAAAGGCCCGAGAACCTCGAACCGGACTGCACTCACCGGCGCTCCTCCCTGGGGGCGTCCTGGACTGGGATCACAAGTACGACGTCAGCGATCTGCCGTGGCACCGGCCAGGGGAACATACCCCGTGCGGCTGCGTCCTCGAGCGACCGGAACGGCCCCCGCGCGTTGCGCTCGGCCAGAATCAGCGCCGCGTGCTCGGGTGGAACTCCCGGCAGCGTACGCAGAACCTGCTCCGGGGCGCTGTTCAGATCGACCAGCACGCGCTGCGATTCCACCGTGGGGGCTCGGCCCGGGACGAGCAGCGCCACCTGAATGCCACCCACCACTGTGCTCACCAGGAGGGCGCCTAGCCCCACAGCGTCGATCAGGATGAAGTCCTCGGAGTCGGCCCGCTTGTCAGCGTAGACAAACCAGCCGACGGTGGTCACGAGGTAGCCGACTGCAGCCAGGCCCAGCTTCCAGCTACGGCGCTGTACGGCGAGGAGCGCCACCATCGGTGGGGTAGCCATGCCCATGGTGCACGGCGGCAGCAGAGCCGCAACCGCCTTCAGGGCCCAGCCCTTCCAGCCCAGTGGGCGCTTTGCCGTCCGATCCGGCCAGTAGCCCACCAAGTGCTCGGCCTGGAAGACAGGCGGAGCCGTTACGCTGGTAGCCATGGGCGCGGCCTGCAGGATCTGACTGTGGGCCGCCTGGAGCTCCGGGCTCGGCCTCCCGTCGAGGAGCTCCAGAGCCTGCTGATAGGACGTGAGGGCCTCGGCTTGGCGGCCGGTGCGGTACAGCGCGAGCAGGTGGACCGCACGGAGTCGCTGACGGAGGGGGTACTCGCCGATCAGTCGGGAAAGCTCCGGCAGCAGGGCCTGCTCACGGCCTTGGTGGAGCTCCAGCTCGGCCCACTCCTCCAGAGCCGCGGCACGGTCCTCAGCGAGCTGTGTGCGCATCGCAGCGAAATAGCTACCCGCCAGCCCGGCCAGCGGCTCGGACCGCCACAGTGCGAGAGCGGTCCGGACCTCGGAGGTCGCTTCGGCGAGCTGACCGCGCGCACGCAACCGACGGGCCTCGGCGACATGCTCGATGAACACGTCCAGATCTGAGCTACCTGGCGGGACCAGCAGCCGGTAACCGGTCGGAGTGAGTTCGAGCAGCTGTCCGGCCGCCCGCGGTAACCGGTCCGGTTCCAGGGTCCGGCGCAGCCCGGCGATGTACTTCTGGACCACGTTGGCGCCGTTTGCCGGCGGGTCGTCACCCCACACCTGGTCGACGATCTCCCGTGCCGGCACGGCGCGGTTCGCGGCGAGCAGCAGTGCCGCCAGAACCGCCTGCTGCCGAGCGGGGCCCAGGTCGAGCTCCTGGCGGCCCCGATACGCCCGCAACGGCCCGAGCAGCTCGAACCGGACGGCGTCCTCCACCGGCGCAGTCTATCCGGGCTGGAGGGCTCCACCAGACCGGAATGACGGCCCCTCTGCCGTCCGGCGGCAGCGGAACGGCAGTGATCCGCAGCGAGACCGCAGCTCACCGCAGAGCGGCTCACCCACAGTGGAAATCGGGACGCCGGCCGACCGGGCCGCCGTACGAGAGAAAGCACATCACCATGTCCTTCCCCTGGATCCGCACCATTGCCGCGACCGCACTCATCGCCGTGGGCACCACCGCCTGCGGCACCGACTCGAAGCCGCTGAGCCAGAGCTCGCCAACACCGACCACCTCGACGAAAGCCCCATCGCCAACACCAACCCCCACACCGACGCCCACCGGGGTCGCGCACCTGAATGCCGCGGCCCTGTTCGCCAAAGCCAGGTCGGTCGTCCTAGCGGCCGACAGCGTCCGGGTGCGCGGCTCGTGGGTCGATGCGGGTGAGAAGACCGCGATGGACATCCATCTGACCAAGACCGGCGGACAGGGCACCTTCAGCATCGACGGCAACCCGATGGGGATCATCGTCATCGGTAGGACCGCGTACGTGCAGCTCAGTGAGAAGTTCCTCCGGGCCCAGGGCAAGGCGGAGAAGGATTCGCCGGCCGAGATCGACGCAGGCGTCGAACTGCTCAAGGGCCGGTGGGTCAAGGTGACCGCGAAGGCCAGCGAATTCCAGGACATGATCGACCTCGTCAACCGCGACACCTTCGTCAAGAGCATCTTCCAGCCGTCCGGGAAGCTGACGAAGAAGCCGCAGAAGACGGTCGACGGTGTCGCCTCGATCGGGCTGTCCGACGGCGAGGGCACGCTGTGGGTGGACAGCCGCACCGCCAGGCCGGTGCGGATCGAGCTGGGGACCAACGGTGAGTCCCTCGGGTTCAGCGACTACGACCGGCTGAAGGCACCGAAGGCACCGGCTCCCGACCGCGTGATCGATGGGAAGAAGCTGGGTATCTGACCGGTCATAACTCCGGTATTACCGCAAGTGAGAGGTGCGCTACCTCCGGTAGCCGGGAGAGGGTCAGCCTGGAGGTCGTGCCGCCCGCACGGCCCCTGAGCCCTGGAGTGTGAGGCATGACAGCAAGACTGCAGCTGGTACGCGCCCTTCTCGCCGCTGGAGCCCTGACGGCGGCGTCCGTCGGCGCGGTCACAGCGAGCGCAGCACCGGCACCGGATGCCCCGAAGACCCGCATCGTCGGCGGCACCATCGCCCACACCGCCGACACCCCCTGGGCCATCGCACTCAACAACAGCGGCTCACCGTCACCGAGCAAGCAGTGGTGCGGCTCGACGCTGGTTGCGGCGAACAAGATCGTCACCGCCGCGCACTGCGCCCAGGAGGCAGTGTCGACGTACACGGCGATCCAGGGCCGGGACGTCCTCACTACGACCGGGGGCAAGGAGTCCAAGATCAGCAGCATCTGGGTCGACCCGGAATACGGCAAGCAGCCCGGCCACGACGTCGCTGTGATGACGCTGGCCACGCCGTTCACCGGCGTACCGACACTGGCGCTCGAGACCAGCAAGGCAGCCGACGCCGCGGGCGCCGCCTCTGTCGTCTACGGCTGGGGTGCCACCGAGGGCACCGGCCCGGAGGACACCTTCCAGAAGGTCGACGCGCCCGTACTCGGTGACGCCTACTGCGAGAAGGCGTACGCGAGCCAGGGCTACGCGCCGGACGGCGAGATCTGCGGCGGCTTCGAAGAGGGTGGCAAGGACTCCTGCCAGGGCGACTCCGGTGGGCCGCTCGTCCTGAACGGCCGGCTGTTCGGTGTCGTCTCGTGGGGCGTCGGGTGCGCGGACGCCGGCAACCCGGGCGTTTACGCCGAGGTGGCGACCTACGCAACCGCACTGCAGGCGCAGATCGGCTAGCCACCAAGGACCTTCACAGGGGAAGGCGAAAGGGCCGGGTTCCGCGAGGAACCCGGCCCTTTCTGTGCTTCAGACCGCCAGGCGGATCACGCCGTAGTCGTAGCCGCGCCGCCGGTAGACGACGCTGGGCTGGTTGTCGTCGGCATCGACGAACAGGTAGAAGTCGTGCCCGACCAGCTCCAGCTCGTAGAGGGCCTGGTCAAGGGACATCGGCTTGGCGGTGTGTGTCTTCTCGCGCATCACCAGGGGACCGTCTCCGGTGACGGTCAGCGAGCCGACCTTGTACGTCGCCACCTCGTCCTCGGCGGCGGTGTCCTCCACAGCGGGCTCAATGCCGTTCACCGGCTGCTTGGCGTTCAGGTGCCGCAGGCCCTCCGGGGTGCGTCCACCGTGCACGCGGCGGCGGTCGGCCGCCTTGCGGACCTGGGCGCGGAGCCGGTCCAGGCAGACGTCGAACGCTGCTTGCTTGGTCTCACCGCACGCTTCGGCGCGGACCACCGGGCCCTTGGTGTACATGGTGAGCTCGACACGCATCGCGCGATCGTGCTGTCGCGGGTTCTTCTCCTGACTGACTTCCACTTCGCACCGCAGTACCCGGTGATCGACCTTCTCGATTCGCTCGAGTTTTTCCTCGACGTACTGCCGGAAGCGGTCACTGACCTCGCAGTGATGACCCTTGACAACGACGTCCACGGAAACCTCCATCGATCGGCGACTTCTTGTTACGTCTCCGGACCCCCGAAAGGTCGGAACTCGACTCCTTGCTGAGTGGGCTACGGGTGCTGGGGAGCCCGAAACGAAAGACACCCGTCACCGAGCCGGTCGGAGTCCGTGGCCAGGATTCCGGCTGATCCGGTCCTGCGCCACATCCCTGCCCGACAAGCCCGAACGGGTGTCATAGGCCAACGCTAGTCGGCTTCGGCGAAAACCGGTAGGGAAGTTCTCATGAACCAGACGGCAAACGTCGCGGGGTCGCTGCCAGCACGGCACAGCTGAGCACCGGAATTCCCCGTGATTCCAGCGCGCGGCAGGCTTCGGCGAGCGTGGAGCCGGTGGTGATCACATCGTCGACGACCACGATCGGTTGATGCGTCAGCGGTTCAGCCCAGCGCGAACGGAGGCCGAAAGCCCCGGCCAGGTTGGCGGTACGGCGTTCCGCGGACAGGCCCGCCTGGTCGTCGGGACGCCGTACCAGCCGGAGTGCCGGAGCGACGCGGACGTCGAGCCCCCGCCCACGCAGGGTTCGCGCAGCGGCCCGGGTGATCCGCCCGAGCGGGTCGTGCCCACGCCGGCGGACGGTCGGCCTCGCCGACGGCACCGGTACCAGCCACGCAGTACGGCGCTCGCCAAGAGCAGCCTGTACGGCGGTCGCCAGCACGGCGCCGAGCGGACGGGCCAGCGGGTACCGGGCGTGCTCCTTGTGGGCGATCACCAGTCGCCGGACCTGATCGCCGTACGGCGCGGCTGCGGTCGGCGGCGGCAGTCCGGGCGGCCGTGGATCCGGCCAGGCACGGAACGGAGTCAGCCGACTCAGGAGCCCCCGGCAACCATCACACACCGTGACACCCGGTCGTCCGCACCCGGCGCAGCCGCCCCCGAGCAGCAGATCGACCGCGGCACCCCACACCCCACCACCTTGGTCACTCCGCACGCACTCCACAAGCAGCTTCCGCTTGCCTGTGGACAACTGCGGAGATCAGCCGGGGTAGATCAGGCCGTCGGCCAGTTTCTCGTCGTTGGGCGTCACCCAGTCGAGGTCGCGGCCCTGCCAGTGGATCCGGCCGTCGGGGTCCTCGAAGACCGGCAGGGTGTCCGGGTTCGCGTTGGAGGCGACGTTCTCGATCCCGAAGGTGGGGCTGCCGCCGGGCAGCGGCTGCGGATTCGAGCCGTCCGTGTTCACCAGCCAGGGCTGTGCGGTGGTGCTGCCCGCCGGCTTGCCGGCCACCAGGATGACCTTCTTGGACCAGGCGGCATCGGTGATCCCGGTCAGCGGCACCTGGAGGTCACGCAACTGGTCGAGGACCAGCCCTTTACCGCTCTCCGCAGGCCGGACAGTAGCGGTCTGGACGGTGTTCTTGCCGGTCTTGGCGGACTCGAGCACCAGCAACGCCCGGACGCCGTCCGGTGCCATCCGCAGCACCTGGGGCACGTCGCCGCGGAAGTTGACCGGGACATTCTCGATCACACCGTCCCTGGTGCGGACCCGGAGTCGCGGCACCGAACTGTCGGCCCGGTCCAGGATCCACAGGTTGTCCGCGTTGTCGTAGCTGGGTCGTAGGGTCCGGCCTTCGACAGCGATCGTCTTGACCTTGTCGCCCTGGCCGTTCTGCCCGCCGTCGTCCAGCTTCGCGTAGGCGACCACCCGCTTGCCGTTGTCCATCGTGACGATCGCCCCCGAGTCGCCGCGCAGATTCACGGCGAACGACTTCGCGTCGTACGCGTAGAGCTGGCTCCCGTTGAGTGCCCGAGCGGCCTGGTCGGAGGCGCCGTCGAGCCCGTCGACCCGGTGCACCTTCCCACCGAGCAGGCCGTAGAGGACCGTCGACGCCGACGTGGACGCCGCCGGGTCGTACTCACCCAAGGAGGAGAACTGGATCACGCCCGGGTCCTCCGGCAGCAGCGGTGCGCCGTCGACGGTGATCTTGACCTTCAGGCTGATCTGGTTCAGGGTCCAGACGATCTGCGCCGCCAGCTTGCGCCGGTCCTCGTCCACCAGCTGCCCGGCGGCCTCGTTCAGCGCCACGGTCGCCTCACCGAGCTCGACCGGGACGGAGACCACCACCGCCGTCCCCGGCGGCGCGATCGAGACGGCACCGTTGCCGAGCCGCTTCGTCGGCCCCTTCAGCAGCTCCTGGATCAGCTGGGTGGCGGCCTGGCCGGCGGACAGGTTGTTCTGTGGCAGGTAGACCGGGTCCGGGATCAGCGTCTTGCGGTCCCGGGCGAAGAAGTACAGGTCGCGCGGCGCGAGCTTGGCATCGAACTGGTTGGTGCCCAGCAGCACGCCCGGCGGCACCGAGTCGACCCGGAACTGCCCGTTCACCTTGACGATCTTGAAGGTGAAGTTGGCGTTGTCCTTCGGACCGGCCGGGAGCCACTCACCGCGGTCGTCGATGGTGGCGACTCTCCGCGCAGTCAGCTCGTAGTTGTCGCCCTTCTGCTCCGGCGGGCCGTCCCGCTGGTCGTAGACGACGGTCTGGGTCTCGGGCTTCCACTTCGCCGCTGCCTGCGGAGTCATGTACAGCCGAGCCTGGTCGAAGCCCTGCCGGGAGTCCGACATCGCCTCCAGGAAGCCGTTCACGATGTCGGCCGGCTGAGCACCCTCGCGCGGCGGCTTGGCCTTGACACCGACACCACCGGAGTCCGCAGCCAGGCCCTCGCGGTTGCTGTTGCGGATCGTGCCCTTTGTCGGCACAGTCGCGCAGCCGGTGACCAGCAGCGTGCCGGCCAGCAGCACCGCGAGCATGCGACGCCTCACTGCTCCTCACCACCCGTGAGCTTCTGGTACGGCGCTCCGACGTCGACCAGCGACTTCTCCGTGATCACCCGTACGGCGTCGACCGGGCGGGCCGGAAGCGGTGAGCCGGCCAGCGCCACGTCGGGGCGACGCGGCAGCGTCAGCCGGAAGTACGCGCCCTCGCCAGGTGAGCCCCAGGCATCGAGTCGACCGCCGTGCAGGCGGGCGTCCTCCAGCGCGATCGACAGGCCGAGTCCGGTGCCACCAGTGGTCCGGGCACGCGCCGGATCCGCCCGCCAGAACCGGCTGAACACCATCTCTGCCTCCTCGGCGCGGAAACCGACACCGTGGTCCCGGACCGCGACAGCGGCCGCATCGTCGTCGTACGCGGTGCTGATCAGGATCGGCAGGCCCTCGCTGTGCTCGATGGCGTTGCCGATCAGGTTCCGCAGGATGCGCTCGATCCGGCGGGCGTCCACCTGTGCGCGGCACGGCTCCGGCATGTCCAACTGCACCTCGCAGCCCTTGCGCTCCAGCAGCGTCTCGTGGTTCTCCAGGACGCGGCTGACGATGTCGCGCAGGTCCACGTCCTCCAGGTCGAGCGCGGCCGCACCGGCGTCGAACCTGCTGATCTCCAGCAGGTCCGCAAGGAGCTCCTCGAACCGGTTGAGCTCGTTCTGCAGGAGCTCGACCGAGCGGCGACTCATCGGATCGAACTGGTCGCGCGTCTCGTGCAGGAGGTCGGCCGCCATCCGGACTGTCGTCAGCGGCGTCCGCAGCTCGTGCGACACGTCGGAGACGAACCGGCGCTGCAGACGGGACAGGTCCTCAAGGCGGCGGATCTGGCGCTGCAGGTTGCTCGCCATCTTGTTGAACGAGACCGCCAGCCGGGCCAGGTCGTCGGTGCCGCGGACTTGCATCCGCTCCTCGAGCTTGCCGGCTGCGAGCCGCTCGGCGATCCGCCGGGCCATTCGGACCGGTGTGACCACCTGGCGGGTGACCAGCCAGGCCACTGCGCCGAGCAGCACGACCAGAAGCAGGCCGGCCGTGACCAGGGCACGCTGCACGACATCCAGCGTCTCCTGCTGGGCAGTGAGCGGGAAGAGGAAGTAGACCGCGTACTTGTCCCGAGTGCTGTCGACCCGCAGCTGCGAGCCGATCACCAGCCCCGGTGCGCTCCGGCCGTCGGTGTACTGGATAACCGTGTAGGTGTCCCAGAGCTTGGTGTCGTTGCTGTTCACCGACGACTCCAGGACCTGCGGCACGGAGCCGCTGTCGACCAGACCGGTGTAGCGGACCGCGTTCGAGCCGCTGTTACCGATCGGCGACAGGACGACGTCGTACAGACCCGGGCGGTTCGAGCCGAGGACCAGCTGGGACAGCTGCTGGTTGACGGCGGTCGAATCGGCCGCGTTGATGTTGCGCGTCAGCGAGTTGAGCTGGGCGATCGCCTCGGCCTGGGCGCTGAGCCGACGGGACTCCAGGACGCCGTCGGTGACCTGGCTCATCATCACCCAGCCGACCAGCAGCAGGACGACGGTCGACATCAGCAGGGTGCCGGTGACGATCCGGGCCTGGATGGAACGTCGCCAGATGTCCGGCCAGTACTTCGGGTGCGTCCGCCAGAGCGGTTGCGGGTAGGCATGCCACTCAGCCGCGGCGGCCGTCAGCTCCAGCTCCGTGCCGCGCGGCTCGGCCACCTCCTGCTCGGAGGCGGCCGACTGCTCCGGCCCTGCCGGTACGGCGGGGTCGGAAACAGCCTGCGACTCTTGGTCGCGTCCGTACTCGATCAGTCCGCACCAGCCTTGTAACCGACACCGCGGACCGTCACGACGATCTCCGGGTGCTCAGGGTCCTTCTCGATCTTGGAGCGCAGCCGCTGGACGTGCACGTTGACCAGCCGGGTGTCGGCCGCGTGCCGGTAGCCCCAGACCTGCTCCAGCAGCACCTCGCGGGTGAACACCTGCCAGGGCTTGGAGGCCAGGCAGACCAGCAGGTCGAACTCCAGCGGCGTCAGCTGGATGGTCTCCCCGGCCCGCTTCACCGAGTGGCCGGCCACGTCGATGGTCAGGTCGCCGATGGTCAGCGACTCCGGCCCCGGCTCGTCCATCCGGCGCAGGCGGGCCCGGATCCGGGCCACCAGCTCCTTGGGCTTGAACGGCTTGACCACGTAGTCGTCGGCCCCGGACTCCAGGCCGAGCACCACGTCGACGGTGTCGCTCTTCGCGGTCAGCATCACGATCGGTACGCCGGACTCGGCCCGGATCGCCCGGCAGACGTCGATGCCGTCCATCCCGGGCAGCATCAGGTCGAGCAGCAGCAGGTCCGGTTTGAACTCCCGGAACGCCGGTACCGCTTTGTCACCGGTCGCACACAGATACGTGTCGTATCCCTCGTTGCGCAGCACGATGCTGAGCATCTCCGACAACGCGGTGTCGTCGTCGACGATGAGAATGCGGCCCCGCATCGTCCGGTTACCATCTGCCACGCGCTGCTCCTTGCCGTCCGACTCGTCGTGCGCCCGGTGCATGCCGTCCGTACGCACTACGGATAGTGTCCCATTCCCGGGGTAGTGCACACGCCGGATCGCCGATTGACCCCGGTTTGGGCTGTGATCATGGTGCACGGCCCGGCGGTGCGACAACTCGGGGTGCACCCACAGGCGGAGGGGAGGCGGACGTGAGCGACGACATCAGGCTGCACGAGGACCCGGCGGCCGAGCCGCTGCGGCCCTGGCTGCCGGCCGATCTGCTGGACAACGCGGCCCGGACCATCTCCGACAACAAGACCATCATGCTCGGCCTGCCGGTGCTCGCCGCGGTCGCCCTGCTGGCCGTCCAGGCCGCTCTGACCGAGGTCGCCGTACCGGGTGGCATCACTGGGTTCTTCGGGGCCGACGACCCGTTCGAGCAGGCCGGTGGGGCCTTACTGCTGACGTACGGCGTTCAGCTCGTGCTGTTCGCAGTCGTGTCCAGCACGCTGGCCGGGATCATCGCGCTGGCCGCTGTCCGCAGTCAGCTGGGTCATCGGGTCAGCGCTCGCGAGCTCCTGCGGCTGGTCCGGCGCACACTGCCTGCACTGGCGGCCGTGGGACTGCTGCAGTCGCTGTCGTTCATCGTGCTGATCGGTGGCTGGCTGCTGGCCGTGTTCGGGATCGGCGCCGGCGCGGAGTCTGCGGTCTCAGGTGCTGTGGCCGGCGGAGTCGCCGTAGCGCTGATGCTCCTGGGCGGACTGCTCGTGCTGATCTTCGGAATCCGGCTGGTGCTGGCCGGGACCGTCGTACTGATGGAAGGTAAGCACGCACCGGACATCGGGCTGTACATCCCAGCCAGAGTGGGGATCGTCGGCGCATTGCGACGCTCCTGGCAGCTGGTGAAGGGCAAGTTCTGGCGGGTGTTCGGCATCCTGCTCTTCGCCGGTGTGGTCGTGAACATCGTCAGCTACGCCCTGCAGTTCGGTGTCACGACGCTGGTGATCACGGTCGGCTCCTGGGCCGATGCAAGTGACAGCAGCGGCGGCACACTGATCGCCATAGTGGTCGGAGCGGCGGCAGGGATCGCCACGGTGATGACCCTGATCGCCAGTCTGGCCTTCATGTCCGCCGTACAGGCTCTTGTCTACCTGGACCTGCGAGTACGGCGTGAGGGCCTGGACCTGTGGATGCGTCCGGCCCTGCGCCCGGGAGGTACCGCGTGATCTTCGCCGAACCGCCGGTCGACATCACTCGCGACCAGGCTGCCCGTGAGGCCGCTGAGGAGCTCTCGAAGTCCGCCTACCGGCAGTCGAGCGGTTCGCTGATCGAACGTGCCGTGAACAAGCTGATCGACTGGATCGCCGACCTGCTGGACAGCGTGAGCGGCACCTCCCCCGACGGTCACCTCGGACTGATCCTGCTGGTAGCACTGATCGCTCTGATCGTCGTGGTGGTGCTCTGGCGAGCCGGCGTGCTGCGGACCAGCAAGCGTGGCAAGCAGCAGCAGTCCGTGTTCGACACGTCCCGGCCGCGGAGCGCTGCGGAGTACCGGGCACAGGCCGAGAAGGAAGCTGCCTCCGGCGACTTCACCCATGCGATCCGCAGCCGGTTCCGGGCCTGCGTGGCCGAGCTGGTCGAGCGGACCATCCTCGACGACCGCGCCGGCCGGACGGCGTACGAGGTGGTCGCAGACGCCGGACGCGTCGCGCCGACGCTGCGCGACTCGCTGCAGCCGGCCGCACTTGCCTTCGTCGAGGTTGTCTACGGCAACCGTCCGGGGACACCGCAGCGGTACGTCGTGGTGGTCAAGGCAGATGAGGCGGCGCGTGTCGCACGGGTCAAGGTGAACGGATGACCACGAGTGTGCCGGTCGGCCGGGGCGCCGCGGAGAGCTGGCGTGCACTGCGGCGGCCGATGCTCGTCACGGGCATCATCGTGCTGGTGGCGATCGTCGTACTGATCGCCACTACTGCCAGCACGTCAGGACCGTTCAGCCCGGACTCCACGGAACGGGACGGTGCGCGGGCGCTGTCGAACCTGCTGAAGAAGCATGGTGTGAACGTCCACGGGACAGAGCGGCTCTCTGATGCTGTGAAGCCCGGTGCGGGCAAGGCGCTGCTCATCGGGCCGAGCGGCCAGCTGGATCGGGCGGACTGGCAGCGGATCGCGGACGCCGGCTGGAGTCACCTGATCCTCATCCGGCCCGGCCGGGTGCAGCTGAGTGTGCTCGCCCCAGGTGTCCGGGACGCCAGCCAGACACTCAGCTTGCGCAGCCGCGAGCCGGACTGCGACCTGGCGGCCGCAGTGAAGGCTGGGACAGTGACTGTCGGCGGGACGACGTACTCCGCTCCGCCGGGCGCCATCACCTGCTACGGCGACGGGATCAACCACACCGTGGTCCGGATCGACTCAGGTTCCCGGACCATCGACGTCATCGGTACGTCGCGGTCCTTCACCAACAATCAGCTTGCGGACGACGGAAACGCCGCACTGGCGCTGAACATGCTCGGCACCCATAAGGACCTGACCTGGTACCTGCCGCAGTTCGAGAGCGACGGTGTGGACGAGGAGCGTGGCGACGGACCGCCGCTGGTCCCGCCGGATGTCCGCTACATCGCCTGGGCGCTGGCGTTCGCCGTACTGGTGGTTGCGCTGTGGCGCGGCCGACGGCTGGGACCTGTCGTGGTGGAGCGCTTGCCGGTGATCGTGCACGCGGCCGAAACGACAGAGGGCCGCGCGCGGCTCTACCGCCGGTCGAGAGCACGTGACCGCGCAGCGGCGGCGCTGCGGGAGTCGGCACTCGGCAAACTGCACAAGGCGCACGGCATCCCACGACGAGCCGAGCCGAGCGCAGTGGTTGCCACACTGGCCGCTCGGACCGGGTGGGACCCACACACGCTGTACGAAGCGCTGTACGGCATGCCCCCGCTCGACGACGCCGCTCTACTGAACTTGTCCGACGTACTAGACGTACTCATGCAGGAGGTACGGAACCCGTGACCACAACTGAGGTCAGCGCTGACCAGGCGCGGCAGGCGCTGGTGGCGCTGCGGACCGAGATCGGCAAGGCCGTCGTCGGTCAGGAGACCGCGGTCACCGCACTGGTGCTGGCGCTGCTCTGCCGTGGCCACGTGCTGCTCGAGGGCGTCCCTGGTACGGCGAAGACGCTGATGGTGCGGGCACTGTCGATGGCGATGCGGCTGGACACCAAGCGGGTGCAGTTCACGCCGGACCTGATGCCGGGTGATGTGACCGGGTCGCTGGTCTACGACGCGAAGACGAGTGAGTTCGAGTTCCGGCCGGGTCCCGTGTTCACCAACATCATGCTGGCGGACGAGATCAACCGGACACCTCCGAAGACGCAGGCTGCGCTGCTGGAGGCGATGGAGGAGCGGCAGGTCACCGTCGACGGGGTGTCACGGAAGCTGCCGGTGCCGTTCGTGGTGGCCGCGACCCAGAACCCGATCGAGTACGAAGGGACCTACCCGCTGCCGGAGGCGCAGCTGGACCGGTTCCTGCTGAAGGTCACGCTGGACATCCCGCCGCGGGACGCCGAGATCGCCGTACTGGCTCGGCACGCGCAGGGGTTCGACCCGCGCGATCTCGAAGCGGCCGGACTGCGGCCGGTGGCCGGGCCGGAGGACCTGCTGGCCGGACAGAACGCCGTACGGCGGGTTGCGGTTCGGGAGGACGTCCTGGCGTACGTGGTC
Organism: Kribbella sp. NPDC056345; assembly: GCF_042262745.1. NCBI lineage: Bacteria > Bacillati > Actinomycetota > Actinomycetes > Propionibacteriales > Kribbellaceae > Kribbella > Kribbella sp. NPDC056345. The sequence goes on from NZ_JBHJQQ010000001.1 coordinate 1,147,774, forward strand.
GACCTGTGCCGGGCGACGCGGCAGTCGCCGTCGTTGCAGCTCGGAGTGTCACCGCGTGGTGCTACTGCGCTGCTGCACGTGTCGCGGGCGTGGGCCTGGTTGTCGGGCCGGGACTACGTCATTCCGGACGACGTGAAGGCCATGGCGCGTCCCTGCCTGCGGCACCGGGTGCAGGTGCGGCCTGAGGCCGAGCTGGAAGGCGTCAGTGCGGATGCGGTGCTGGAGAGCGTCCTCGCGACCGTGCCAGTGCCACGCTGATGGTTCTCACAGGCAGGGCCGGGCTGCTGGCTGGTCTCGGGGTGGTTTTCGTCGCCCTGGTGATGCCTAGCTGGTCTGGCGTCGGTGTGGTCGTCGCAACCGTGGCGCTCGTGTGCCTGGTTGACCTGTTGCTGGCGGGGTCGCCGCGGCGGCTGCAGTTCAGTCGCGAGGGTGACACCGCCGTACGGCTTGGTGAGCAGGCTGCGGTGCAGTTGCTGGTAACCAATCCGGGGCGGCGGGTGCGCGGGCTGCTGCGTGACGCGTGGCCGCCGTCTGCCGGCGTACTGGACCCACCACACAAGTTGGACCTGCCTCATGGTGAGCGACGTCGGCTGACGACCCGCCTGGTGCCGACACGACGTGGCGACCGCCATGCGGAGCGGGTGACGATCCGGGCGATTGGTCCGCTCGGCTTTGCCGGCCGGCAGGGTGGGCATCAGGTGGCGTGGACAGTGCGGGCGTTGCCGCCGTTCAACAGCCGCAAGCACCTGCCGTCGCGGTTGGCCCGGCTACGCGAGCTGGACGGCCGTACGGCGCTGCTCGTGCGCGGACAGGGGACCGAATTCGACTCGCTGCGCGACTACGTGCCAGGTGACGACGTCCGCAGTATCGACTGGCGAGCAACGGCCCGCCGGGGAAGCGTCGTACTGCGCACCTGGCGTCCCGAACGCGACCGCCAGGTCGCCATCGTCATCGACTCCGGCCGGATGTCCGCTGGGCGCGTCGGTGATGCGCCCCGGCTCGACCACGCGATGGACGCGGCACTGCTGCTGGCCGCGCTCGCCACCCGCGCCGGTGACCGAGTCTCCTTGCTGGCCTGCGATTCCGCCGTACGGGCCGACGTACGACGCCCTGCGCCCGAGGACGTCCTGCCGTCCTTCGTGAACGCCCTGGCCAACGTCGAAGCCGAACTCGTGCAGACCGACTTCCGCGTCGTCGTCTCACAGGTGCTGGAACGCCTGGGCCAACGGTCCCTGGTGGTCCTCCTCACCGGCCTCGACCCCGCCGTCATCGAAGAGTCTCTGCTCCCCGTGATCGGCCCCCTCCTCCGCCGCCACGTCATCGTCCTGGCCTCGGTAGCCGACCCCCGCCTGACCGAACTCGAATCCACCCGCTCAGACCTCATCGAGGTCTACAACGCCGCCTCCGCCGCCCGAACCCGCCTCGACCGAGACCGCGTCACCGCCGTCCTCACCCGAGCCGGCGTCACCGTAGTAGACGAGAACCCAGACCAAATAGCCCCCGCCCTGGCCGACACCTACCTAGCCCTCAAAAAAGCCGGCCGCCTGTAGCCCCACGCACTACCTCACCCGGCGCCCCGGCCCCCCCGGCGCAACTTGAACGGATATCCCTCGGAAGTGCCCCTTCTCAGCTCGTATACGGCGAGAGAAGGGGCAACACCAACTGATATCCGTTCCTATAGCCCGGACGCCTTCGGGGGTGAATCCTCCCCGGTTCCGATCAGCCGAGGTGGGACTCGAACGTGTCGCGGTGGGTTGTGGTGAAGTTGTGTTCGCGGCGCGACCAGGTGATGCGGTCGGCTCGTTGTTGAGGGGTTACCTGGGCTGTGGTTTCGGTCCAGAAGCGGACGTTGCGGGACTGGCGTTCGAGGACGGCGTCGACCAGTGCGCCACGGTGCGGCTGGGTGAGTCCGTAGGCGTCGGCCAGGACTCTGACTTGGGTGGCTTGGCGGGTGGGGTCGTTGTGTTTGGAGGCTATGCACCAGGTCCAGGCGGCGTAGCCGAGGTCTTCCAGGGGGCTGCCTGGTTCGGCGGTGTCGAAGTCGATCAGGGCGGCTGGGAGGTTGTCGCGGAAGATCGTGTTGTTGGGGCCTGGGTCGTGGTGGCAGATGACTCGGTCGGGTGCTGTGCGGGTTGCGTCGTGGAAGGCTCGGAGGAGTACGCCGAAAGCTGCCAGCTGGTCATTTTCCCAGCGCTGGAAGCGGTCTGGGACCCAACCGTCGAGGTAGCTGAGGATGTCGCGCCCCTCCTCGTCCTGCCCCAGGTAGCGCGGCGCTCCGGCGAAACCGCGTGCTTCGAGGAGCCGAAGCAGATCCGGCGTTCCGGGTGACGCGGGGCGGTATCCCCAATCCGTACGACGCCTGGGGTGATGCGGCCGCCTTGCATCTACTGGGTCGGGCGAGCCTGGGCGAAGGTCCAGTGGTGGCCTTCCAGGTCCTCGGTTTCGTAGCGGCGGTAGCCGTGCTGGTGGATCTCGGACAGGATCTTGGCGCCGGACTGCTGGGTGTGGGCGAAGTGGGCGTCGAGGTCGTCGACGTAGATCCAGGTGCTGTGGTCGTGCTGGGGCGGGCGCTCGTCGGTACGCCGGAACAGGAGCAGACTGCAGTTGCCGACGTTGAGCTCGATCCAGGACGGCGTGGTCCCCTCGGCCGGGATCTTGTCCCAGGAGTCGAGGCCGAAGACCGTGTGCAGCCAGCGAGCTGCGGCCGCCGGGTCTTCGTAGTACAGGCCGACGGCCAGCCGGTCGAGCTCACGGGGCGAACTGGACGCGGCACGACGGGCGATCCATTGCGGAACCCAGTGGATGACGTTCGACCAGAAGTAGAAGGCCTTCTCGCCACCGGTGACGAGCGCTTGTACGACGGTCACTCGGGTGCCGTTGTCGTAGGCGGCGAAGGTGATCTCGGTTTCGGTGTCGTCGACGGAACTGCGGTAGGCGAAGCGGACGCCTGGCTCCCAGTCGGTGATGGTGCCGAGCACGAGGACGTCGTCGGGCAGCGAGTACACCTCGAGCAGACGGCCGCCGACACCTGGCTCGATCTGCATGGCGGTGGCGCGGGCCGCGTCGAAGAAGTTGATCGGGCCGCGGACCCACCACAGGTCGATCTCCTCGGTGAAGATCCGGAACGCGGTCGCCGGGTCGACCGGGACCTCTACGGTTGCTGTCGCTGACAAAGCGGTCATGAGTTCTTCTCCACATGTCGTTTGAAGGCACCGAGCTGGTCACGCCAGTGCGCCTGGACCTGGTCGAGCCAGGCCTGGACGGCGACGACGGGTTCGGGGTTCAGCCGGAAGAGGCGGACGCGGGCGTCGTCCGGGACGCGCTCGTCGGCGACCAGGCCGGCCTCGAGCAGGATCCGCAGGTGCCGGCTCATCGCGGGTGACGACGAGCCAGTGGCGACCGCCAGCTGACCGGCTCGCTGCGGGCCTTCGCCGAGCAGCCGGACGACCTGCCGCCGGGTCGGATCGGCGAGTACCTCGAAGAACCGGTCCACCTGATCTTCCACCATCCCGCAATAGTTCTATCCGCCGTTAACTATTGTCAACCCCTGGAAGAACCCCGCGTTTGGTTGGATAGGCGCCATGAGTGAGAGAGATGTCGAGAAGGACTACACGGTCGCCGAGTTCGCCGCCAAGCTGCGCCGGCTGGCCGACGCCCTGGAGGCGGGCAAGCCGTTCCGGATCCAGATCGCCGGAGAGCGTTTCACCGTCCCGAAGAACGCCCAGATCAGCGTCGAGCACGAGCGCTCCGAGGACGAGGAAGAGGTTGAGTTCCAGCTGAAGTGGGCCCTCGCCGACGCGGACGAGGACCCCGAGGACGACGACGAGGTGTGAGCCAACGACCTGCCGGGCCCCCAGGGTCCCGGCAGGTCAGCTCGCCGGCCGCAGAGCCGGTACGACGTGGCAGGCGACCTGCGCGTCGGTGGTCGCGGGAACGACGGGGAGCGGGGTCGAGTGGCAGGCGTCGACACCGTTGCCGGCGGCTACTAATTGGCAGCGGGGATGGAAGCGGCACCCGGACGGGATCTGCGTCGGGTCCGGCGGTTCCCCGGTCAGGATGATGCGTTCGGGCGACTCCGGCAGGACCGAGAGCAGTGCCTGGGTGTAGGGATGCTGTGGGTTCGTCAGCACGTCCTCGGTGCGCCCGGACTCGACGATGCGGCCGAGGTACATGACCGCGACCCGGTCGGCGATGTTCCACGCCAGCCCGAGGTCGTGGGTGACGACGAGCGCTCCGAGACCGAGGTCGTCCCGCAGGCGCAGCAACAACGCCAGGATCTCGCCCCGGATCGACGCATCCAGCGACGCGACCGGTTCGTCCGCGATCAGGATCTTCGGGTCCAGCGCCAGCGCACCCGCGATGACCACCCGCTGCCGCTGACCACCGGACAACTCATGCGGGTACCGCAGAAAGAACCGCTCTGGCGGACGCAGGCCCGCCCGGGCCAGCGCCGAGGTGACGACCGCTTCCTCGTCGGGCAGCTTGTGGATCCGGGGGCCTTCGGCAACCGCTTCATAGACGGTATGGCGGGGATTCAGCGACCCCATCGGATCCTGCAGGACGAGCTGGACCTGCCGCCGGAAGGCGCGTAATGCGCGACCCGAGTACTTCAGCGGCGAGCCGTCGTACGAGATCGTGCCGGACCTCGGACGTTCCAGGCCGAGGAGGGTCCGGGCGAGCGTGGTCTTGCCGCAGCCGGATTCGCCAACCAGGGCAACGATTTCACCGGCACCGACCGAGAGGTTCACCCCGTCGACGGCACGCGCCCGGCCGAACTCGACCACCACCTCAGTTGCCTCTAGCACGTTTCCTCCACCAGTACACAGGCGGCCGACCGGGCGTCCCCGGCCGGGCGAAGCTCGACCAGATCGGTTGAACACGACTCCAGCGCGACCGGGCAGCGCGGATGGAACGAGCAGCCACCAGGCAGGGACTGCGGGTCCGGCGGGTCACCGGCGAGGCCCCGCGGAGCGAGGCGAGAGGCCGGATCGCCGACCGTCGGGAACGCGGCGGACAACGCCTGGCTGTAGGGATGCCGGAACGCCGAACCAGCCGGACCGGTCTCCACCAACCGCCCGGCGTACATGATCGCGAGCCGATCGCAGACATCCGCGAGGACCGACAGGTCGTGCGAGATCATCAGCAGCGAGATCCCGTGCGAGGCAATCAACTCGCGGATCAGCGACAACACTTGAGCCTGCACCATCAGGTCCAGGGCCGTCGTCGGCTCGTCCGCAATGATCAGCTGCGGCGAACAGGCCAGTGCCATCGCGATCATCACTCGTTGCCGTTGGCCACCACTCAGCTCGTGCGGATAGCTCCGCGCCCGCCAGCCCGGCAACCCGACCTGCTCCAACAGCTCCGCCACCCGGGCGCGAGCCTGGGTAGGCGACGCCAGCCGATGCACCAGCAACGGCTCCGCGATCTGCTCGCCAATTCGCCGTACCGGATTGAGCCCGTGCTGCGCACCCTGGAAGACGATCGACGCCGACGACCACCGGACCGCACGCAGGCGGCCCCACTTCATTGCCACGACATCCTCGCCACCCAGCAGGATCCGCCCCTCGATCCGGGCGGACCGCGGCAGCAACCGCAACAACGACAGCGCGACCGTCGACTTGCCCGATCCCGACTCCCCCGCCAGCCCGACTGCCTCCCCGGCGGCCAGCGACAACGACACTCCCCGTACGGCGGGGACCTCGCCACCCGCCAGCCGGTACGTCACCGAAAGATCGTCGAGCTCGAGCATCATCGGGCCGCCCGGGTCCGGAGTCGCGGGTTCAGCACAGTCTCCAAAGCCCTTCCACACAAGGTGAAAGCCATCACCACGGCCACGATGCAGAGACCCGGGATGAGGATGTACCACCAGGCCCCGGCGGTCGCCGCACCCCAGTCGTACGAGCCGCGCAGCATCGTCCCCCAGGAGGTCTTGTTCGCGCTCACGCCGAGGAACGCCAGCGTCGACTCGGTGACGATCGCGCTCGCCACCTCGAGCGTCGTACTTGCCAGCAGCAACGGTGCCACGTTCGGCAGCACGTGCCGTGTCGTGATGTGCCAGTGGCCGGCACCGAGGGCGTGCGACCGTTCGATGTACGGGCGGGCCTCGACCGCGAGCGTCTGCGCGCGGATCAGCCGGGCCGTCGACGGCCACGACGTCACCCCGATCGCGATGATGATCGTCGCCGTACTGCCACCGAGAATCGCCGCCAGCACCAACGCGGTCACCAACGACGGCAGCACCAGGAACCAGTCGGTCACCCGCAACACGATCGCTCCGGCCCAGCCTCGGAAGTGACCGGCGGCGATCCCGAGCACAGTCCCGATCACCATGCTGAGCAGAGCCGCGAGGAACCCGATCAGCAACGAGGTCCGCGAACCCCACCAGATCATCAGCAGCACCGACCGCCCGGACTCATCGGTTCCCAGCGGATAGTCCCAGCTCGGCGGCGCCAGCTTGGCACCCGTGCCTGAAACCACATTGGTGACACCGGAGTCGATGAACAGCGGCGCGATCACCACGAGCACGACCGCCACGACCAGTACGACGAGGCCCGCCATACCGGCCTTGTGCGTGCGGAAGTCGCGCCAGAAGCGTTGCACAGAACGCTGTCGCCGCACCCAGGCCAAGTTGCTCATACCGACCTCACCCGCGGATCGAGCACGTGGTAGATCACGTCGGCCAAGGTGTTCATCAAGATCACCGACACCGTGATCAGCAGGAACGTGCCCTGCATCAAGGTGAAGTCCGGCACTCGGATCGCCTCGTAGAACAGCTGCCCGAGCCCCGGCCAGCTGAAGATCGCCTCGACCGTCACCGCACCTCCGACGACGAATCCGATCCGCATGAACACCAACGTCACCGTCGGCAGCAACGCATTCGGTACGGCGTGCCGCCGCCGGATGTCGTCGTCCTTCAGCCCCTTGGCCCGGGCGGTCGTGATGTAGTCCTGCTCGACCTCATCCAGCACCGACGACCGCATCACCAGCAGGTACTGCGCGTAAACCACCGCCACCAAGGTCAGACACGGCAACACCATGTGCTGAGCCACATCGAGCACATACCCGAACCCGTCGGGCGCATCGACGCTTGAGATTCCCCGCGTCGGGAACAACCCCGGGATCGGACCGATGCCGGCCGCGAACACCATCAGCAACAACAGCCCGAGCCAGAACGTCGGCACCGACCACAGCACCAGCGACACCGCCGTCGAGAACCGGTCGAACCGCGAACCCGGCTTCCACCCCGCCCGCGCACCCTGCCAGATCCCCAGGCTGACCGCCATCACCAGGGCGGTCCCGGTGAGCAGCAGCGTCGGCCCGATCCGCTCACCGATCAGATCGAGCACCGGCCGCTTGTACTCGTACGACGTACCGAGGTCGAACCGCAGCGTCTGCCCGACGAAGTGCAGGAACTGCTCAGGAATCGACTTGTCCAGCCCGAGCCGCGCGCGCTCCAGATCCAGCTGCTCCGGTGTCATGTTGCGCCCGACCGCCAGTGCGCGCACCGGGTCGCCCGGCAGCATCCGGAACAGGAAGAAGGTCGCCACGACCACCATCGCGATACTCAGCAGCGCCCCGCCCGCCTTGGTCGCCGCGTACCGCAGCAACCCGTGACGGGCCGGAGCCGCTTCGATGACAACGGTCATTCGCGCTCGTCAGCAGCACCCTGACGCCGCCGCGCCAGCACGAACCCACCGAGGGCCAGTACGACGACCGCCGCCGCGATGGCCGCGATCAGCCCGGGGTTCGGACCGCCGTCGCCTTCTGCGGCAGCATCCTTCGTCACCGCCTCGACGGTGTAGAACGGCCAGTAACTGCTGCCGCCGTACAGGAGGCCCTTGTCCTCGGGGATCGGCGTGATGCTGGCGATCCGGTCCTTGCGGTAGCCCTCGAGGTCGTTCGGGTAGTAGAGCGCGATCACCGGCGCGTCGACGTACAGGCGTTCCTGCATCTTCTTGATGAGGTCGGCCCGCTTCGGGCGGTCGAGTTCCTTCTGCTGCTGCTTGTAGAGGTCCTCGTACTGCGGGTCGCAGTAGAACGATTCGGTCCCGCCACCCTCCCCGGACGCGGTCGGCCGCCGGCTGCAGAGGTGCGTGCCGAGGACCTCTTCGGGGTCCGGGTTCACCGACCAGCCGCTGATCGCGATGTCGAACAGGGCCGTCGTGCCGGTCTCCTCGGTGAACTTGCTGGAGTCGAGCCGGCGCGCGGTGAGCTGGATCCCGAGCTCCTTGAACCAGCCGGTCAGGTATTCGGCGAGCTTCTCCTCGCTCGGCGCATCGGTGTGGATGCTGAAGCGGAACGCGAGTTTGCGCGATCCGTCCGGCATGGTTCGGATGCCGTCGGCACCCTTCTTGTAGCCGGCGTCGTCGAGGATCTTGTTGGCCTTGGCCGCGTCGTAGCTGATCTTCTCCGCGCCCGACGCCTCCCAGAAGAAGCTCTTGTACAGCGGCGGCACGATCGATCCGTCGGCCGGGCGGGCCAGCCCGTTCTGCGTCTCGTCGACCAGCTTCTGCTTGTCGATCCCATAGTGCAGCGCCTGCCGCACGCGCGGGTCCTTCAGCGCCGGATGACCGTCACCGATCGGCTTGTTGTCGCTGGTGGTGGCGCCGTGATTGACCTGCAGGTACGTCGCCCGCCGGCCCTCGGTGTTCCACTGGACGATGTTGTCGTCACCCTTCAGCGACTCGAAGTCCGGCGGTGCGAGCCGGCCGATCAGGTCGATATCGCCCTTCTTCAGCCCGACGATCGCGGCGGCCGGGTTGTCGTAGAAGATCAGCTGCAGCTCGTCGATCTTGGCCGGTCCGCGCCAGTAGTCCTTGTTCGCCTCGAGCCGGACGAACTGGTCCTTCTTGTACTCGACCGCGACGTACGGACCGCTGCCCACGGTCGGGTACTGATCGGCCTCGTACTTCGCGATGTCCGTGACCTTCTCCCAGACGTGCTTGGGCATGATCGGGACCGGGTTGTCGAGCATCGACGCCTGCGGCGCCTTCAGCTTGATCGTCAGGTCCTGGCCGTTCGCGGTGACACTGGCGAAGTTCTCGACCGCGGGACCGTTACCGGCCTTCGCCGCGTCGTCGGTCATCATCTTGGTGAACGTCCAGGCGGCATCGTCCGCGGTGATCGGCTGGCCGTCGGACCACTTCGCCGTACGGATCTTGAAGGTCCAGGTCAGCCCGTCGGGTGACGTCGTCCAAGACTCGGCGAGGTCCGGGCTCGGCTGCAGGGTCTTGGGGTCGGGCACGGTCAGGAAGCTGTACATCCAGCGCTGCAGCGACCCAGAGACCAGCCGGACGGCCAGGAACGGGTTCATCGAGTCGACCGCCTGGGTGACGCCGACCTTGACCACTTTGCGCGCCGGGTCGGCGGCGAACGCCGTTCCCGGTATCGCGATCACCAGGCAGAGCGCTCCGAGGACTGACAGCCACCGTTTGATCATGGGAAGAAACCACACCAGCACACGCTGTCCTGTCAACGAGGTACCAATCTTCGTCACATATACGTCATCATCTTTCCTCTTGACTACACGATCGTGTAGTTGTCTACTCGATTGTGTAGCTAGGAGGCTGGAATGAACGACGACCTGACCGCGCGGGCCCGGATCCGGGACGCGGCGATCAAGCTGTTCACCGAGCGCGGGATCGAGGGTGCCTCGATCCGCGATATCGCCACCGAGGCCGGTGTCTCGTCCGGGCTGGTCCGGCACCACTTCGGGTCGAAGGAGGCCTTGCGGGAGGCGTGCGACACCTACGCCCGCGACCGGATGTTCGAACTCGGCCGCGAGCTCGTCGACGAACAAGGGCTGGAGAACGTGAACGTCGGCACCGTGCAGCCCATCGCGTTCCCGCTGCAGACCTACCTGGTCCGGTCGATGATGGACGGCTCGGAGACCGCGGCTGCCCTGTTCCTGCAGACCGTCGAGTACGGCGAGGAGTGGGCGAAAACGCACGGCGTGGTCACCGACGACTTCCGAGCCTGGTCCGCGGTGATCACGGCGATGAAGCTCGGCGTCTACGTCCTCCGCGAGCAACTCGAACTCGCCCTCGGCGAGGACCTCGCCTCCACCTCTGGTTACGCCCGGCTGAACCGGGCCTTCGTCGACATCTTCTCCCACCCGCTACTCACCCCCGAGCAAGCTGCAAATCTCCGAAAGGACAACTCATGACCGCTGCGGCGATCCACACGGAGGGCCTGGTCAAGACCTTCGGGCGTACCCGCGCCCTGGACGGTCTCGACCTGACGGTCCGCACCGGTGAGGTACACGGCTTCCTCGGCCCGAACGGCGCTGGGAAGACCACTACGATCCGGATCCTGCTCGGCATGACCCGCCGCTCCGACGGGACCGCGCGCCTGCTCGGCGGCGATCCGTGGTCGGACGCGACCGCCCTGCATCGCCGGCTCGCCTACGTCCCCGGGGACGTGACGCTGTGGCCGAACCTGTCCGGCGGCGAAGCGATCGACCTGCTCGGCCGGATGCGCGGCGGTCTCGACAAGAAGCGCAAGGCCGAGCTGCTGGAGCGGTTCGACCTCGACCCGCGGAAGAAGGCCCGGACGTACTCGAAGGGCAACCGGCAGAAGGTCGCGCTGGTCGCGGCGTTCGCCTCGAATGTCGAGCTGCTGCTCCTCGACGAGCCCACCTCGGGGTTGGACCCGTTGATGGAGGAGGTCTTCCGCGAGGTCGTGCAGGAGACCAGTTCCGGCGAGGGGAAGACCGTGCTGCTCTCGAGCCACATCCTGTCGGAGGTCGAGGCTTTGTGTGAGCGAGTCACGATCATCCGGGCCGGTCGCGCGGTCGAGAGCGGGACACTGTCCGGGCTGCGGCATCTGACTCGAACGTCGATCACCGCCGAGCTCGCCGGCCCACCAAACGGTCTCGCCTCGCTGACTGGTGTGCACGATCTCCGGGTCGACGACGGGGTGGTGCGCTTCGACGTCGACACCGAGGAGATCAACGCCGTACTGCGTCAGCTGGTCGATGTCGGCGTCCGGAGTCTGGTCAGTCAGCCGCCGACGCTCGAGGAGCTGTTCCTGCGCCTGTACGAACCGGAGGCAACCCGATGACGACCCTGGCTGGAACCGGTGGGTTGATCCGGCTGATCCTGCGCCGGGACCGGATCGTGCTGCCGCTGTGGATCGTGTTCCTGTGCGCAATCCCGGTCAGCTTCGCGGCGTCGTACGGCGAACTGTTCCCGACTGCGGAATCGCGTCTGAACTACGCGAACAACGCGGGCTTCATCACCCTGTACGGCGAACTGTCCGGGACCTCGCTCGGTGAATTCGTCACCTGGCGGCTCGGGTTCGTGCCGCTGATGGTCGGGCTGATCGGTCTGCTCACGGTCATCCGGCACACCCGGGTCGAGGAGGAGACCGGGCGTTCCGAGCTGCTCGGGTCGAGCGTGGTGGGGCGGCACGCGGGACTGGCCGCCGCGCTACTGGTTGCCTTCGGCGCCAATGTGGTGCTCGGTGGATTGCTTGCCGTTGGCATGCACAGTCAGGATCTGCCATGGGCGGGATCCGTTGCCATCGGCCTCGAATTCGCCAGCGCAGGCTGGTTCTTCGCCGCGATTGGCGGGGTCGCTGCACAGCTGACCGCCAACGCCGGGACCGCGCGCGGGATGGCGATCGGCGTACTGGGGGCGTCGTTCGTACTGCGTGCGGCTGGAGACACGAGTGGGCATACCGACGGTCCGCTCGCCTGGTTGTCGTGGCTCTCGCCGATCGGCTGGGCGCAACGGATCCACCCGTACGGCGAGAACCGCTGGTGGCTGGGCGGACTGTTGCTCGCGGCAACCGCCGTACTGGTGGTGACCGCGGTTCAGCTCGCCGTACGGCGTGATGTCGGGTCGGGGCTGTTACCGGCTCGACTCGGGCCGGCCGAGGGACGGTTGGGGTCGCCGCTGGGATTGGCCTGGCGACTGCATCGTGGGCTGCTCGCCGCGTGGACCTCGGCGTTCGTCCTGCTGGGCCTGCTGTTCGGCGGCGTCGCCGAAGGGGTCGGCGACATGATGGGGGACGATCCGAAGATCCAGGAGATGTTCCAGCGGATGGGCGGCGCGGCCGGGCTGATCGACTCGTTCCTGGTCGGCGTCATGATGATCACCGGGCTGATCGCGTCGGCGTACGCAGTCCAAGCCACGCTGCGGCTGCGCGCCGAAGAGACCAGCGGCCGCGCCGAACCGGTCCTCGCCACCGCAACCAGCCGCCTCCACTGGGCTGCGAGCCACCTGGCCTTCAGCCTGCTCGGCCCAGCCATCGCCCTACTCGCCGCCGGCACCTCCGCCGGCCTCGCCTACGGCCTCGCAGTCGACGACCTCAGCACCCAACTCCCCCGCCTCATCGCCGCCGCCCTCATCCAACTCCCCGCCGTCTGGCTCCTCGCCGCCCTGACCCTCACCCTCTTCGGCCTCCTCCCCCGAGCCTCCCAAGCCGCCTGGGCCGGCCCCACCCTCTGCATCCTGATCGGCCTCACCAGCGCCGGCATCCAACTAGCCCCCTGGCTCAAAGACCTCTCCCCCTTCACCCACCTCCCCCAACTCCCCGGCGCCCCCATCCACCTAACTCCCCTAGCCGTCCTCCTAACCATCACCGCAGCCCTACTAGCCACCGGCCTAACCACCCTCCACCACCGAGACCTCCCCACCCCCTAACCCCCAACTCATGGGTCAACCCACCAGCTTGTGGCTTCTGCACCCACATGCAATGGGTGAACCCACAAGCCAACGGGTGAACCCACCAAATGCACCCGCCGCCCAAGCGCCCCGCCCGGGCAGCTCGCCACTGAACCCACTGGCTGAGTATCAGAAGTGGGGTAGACGGCTGGCGGGAGTGCCCAGCCACTCGGTCGTCGTCGGGGCAGGGGCGGACGCCCAGGCCATCACAAGTGAGCGATGGGCGGGGGCGTACGCCTGAACGGGGACCGTGAGGTGCGGTTGTGATGGCGTGGCGGTCCGCACTTGAGGGCGGCGTGCAGACCAGGGGCGGGTAGTTGGTGTCAAGAATCGGGGTACTGCTCCGACGTAACCTCTAAAGAGAGGAGATCGTCATGAGTGACGCACTACCGACGGTGACTGATCGGGCGGCGTTTCAGGCTGAACTGGATGAGCTGCGGGTGCGGGAGAAGGCGCTGACGCGGGAGGCGGATGCGATTGCGGCGGCTCGGCGGCGGTTGCCGATGGTTGAGGTGGATGCCGGGCTCACGGTGACCGGGGAGAACGGGCCGGTGACTTTGCTGGAGGCGTTCGAAGGGCGTCGGCAGCTGATCGCGTACTACTTCATGTGGCACGACGGGCATCCGGCGGCTGAGCAGTGTGAGGGGTGCACGTGGTGCAACGGGGCGGTGGGCGAACTCTCCTACCTGCACTCGCGCGACATCACGTACGCCGTGTTCTGCCAGGGCCCGTACGACGAGAGCCGGCGGTACCGGGACTTCATGGGCTGGACGATGCCGTGGTACTCGGCGGCCGACTCCCGCGAAAAACTCCTGGAAGGCCGGAAGGTCGGGCAGATGTACTTGGTCTGCTACCTGCGGGACGGCGACCGGGTGTTCGAGACGTACTGGACGACGATGCGTGGCGTCGAGGTGATGGACAACAGCTACCACCTGATGGACCTCACTGCGTACGGGCGCCAGGAGGACCACGAGGACTCACCCGCGGGCTGGCCGCAGAAGTGGTCATGGTCGAAGGTCGAGCACATCCTGGGGGCGAACGGCCGTCCGATCGCCCAGTGGTCACGCATCGAGGCCGGGCGATCGGACCAGCTCTAGGGCGTGTCTCTTGAGTCCGCGCCGTAGCGAGCATGTGCTCGGTGCGGTAGCTCGGTGTGCTGGAGGGGAGGCCTCGATGTTTTTCCATCGTGGTCTTTCCTCCAGTGCGGCGAGGTGCCGTGCCGAGTGCAGCGCAGTAGGCGTGGGCTTAAGAGACACGCCCTAGACCTTTGCGTTGCGGGACCAGACGAAGCAGTAGGCACCGAAGGCGGCGATGCCGAGGGCCAGGACGGTGAGCAGCACCGAGCCGAAGGGTTGCTGGTTGATCGTGTGCAGGGCGAAGTCGAGTCCGCCGGCCTTGTCGGGTTCGTAGCTGATCGCGGCCCAGCCGAAGAGCACGCCGACGACGACGAACGCGACGCCCTTGGCGGCGTACCCGATGCGGCCGAGCAGGATGGTCGTGTCGGAGACGCCGCCGACCAGGTCCTCGGTGAACTTCTTCGTGTACGCCTTGTACAGCTGGCGGATGCCGATCGCGATGACGGCCAGCCCGATCGCGACCAGTAGTGCCCGGCCGGCGCCGTGCTCCATCAGGCGGGCGGTCAGCGTCTTCTGCTGGTTGCTGCCCGAACTCCCCGCGCCGGTGGCGACCTTCACCGCATTGATACCGAGGACGAGGTAGACCACAGCGCGGCCGACCGACGACAACCGCTTCTCGGTATCGAGGTCGCCGTACGCGAGGTCGAGGACGCGCCAGCCGACCAGCGCGAACAGGCCGATCGCGACGATCCAGAGCAGGACGCCGCCGAGTGGCTTACCCGCGAGTTCCTGCAACGCGCCTTGCTCGGATGCCTCTTGCGACGACTGTCCCCAGGCCAGCTGCAGGGCGATCCACGCGATCAGCAGGTAGACGACGCCGTATGCGATCAGGCCGACCGTGACGGCGGTGGCGTACCACTTGCTGTGTCTGACTTCCTGGGCGGATCTCATCTTGATCCTGTGCCCATCGACAAACGACTACGTGGCAATTGGAGCAGCGGCGTCGACCTCTTCGACGTCGCCGGACTCGCCGAGCCGGGCGGCCCGGCGGCCGAAGATGAAGACGTAGAGGAAGAAGCCGATCTCGGCCAGGATGCCGATACTGATCCGCACCGGACCAGGCATGAACGGCGTCACGAACGCCTCGATCACGCCGGTGAGTAACAGGATCGCGGCCAGTCCGATCGCCATTCCGATCGTGGCGCGGCCGGTCTGCGCGAGGGCCTGCATCCGGGTTCGAGCACCGGGCACGATCCACGACCACCCGAGGCGCAATCCGGCGGCGGACGCGATGAAGACCGCGGTGAGTTCGAGCAAACCGTGCGGGGTGATCAGGCTGAAGAACAGGCCGCCCTTGTCGTGGCCGATCATCAGCCCGGCGCTGATTCCGAGGTTGAGCGCGTTGTCCCAAAGGATGAAGACCGAGGGGATCAGCAGAACACCCAGTGCGAGTACGGCGGCGCTCAGCGTGGCGTTGTTCAGCCACACACGCAGGGCGAAGTCCTGGGCCGGGTTCTCGGAGTAGTACGCCTCGAAGTCGTGGTCGACCAGCTGCTGGATCTGAGCCGGCGCAGCGATCGAGTCGATCACCTCGGGGTGCGCGAGGATTCGCCACGCGGACCAGGCCGCGACCAGGTAGAAGAGCAGGCCGATGGTCAGCCACCAGCGTCTGGAGACGTAGAGGGCGGCTGGGAAGCTCACCAGGAAGTACCTGGAGATGTCTCGCCAGACAGGCGCCTGTGCCCCAGTGACAGCACCCCGGGCGTCAGCAATGAGTCCGGAGAGCCGTCCGATCGACACTGGGTCCGCACCGGCTGCTCTGAGCGCGGAGAGGTGCGTGCCGACCCGCTGGTAGAGCGTGACGAGCTCCTCCGCCTCAGCACCGGTCAGACGCCGCTGCCGACGGGTCAGATAGGCCAGACGGTCCCACTGCGGCTGGTGCACCGAAACGAACGCCTCGACGTCCACAACACACCTCCTCCCCAGACTGGCTCCTTGCGCTGGCAGACTAGCCCGACCGGGTGTCTACAGAGGAGGGGGGCGGCAGCGTGTCTCAGTTGGTCACCGGCGAGGCGGTCGTCCTCCAGGTGCGGATCGCCCGGATGCCGACGCGGGCGCTGGCCTGCGCGATCGACGTGATCATCCAGATGATGGTGCTGAGCGGTCTGATCGGATTGCTGTTCGGATTCCTGATCGGCGAGCAGGCGAGTGAGGCACTGGCGATCGCGCTGGTGACGATCGTCGTACTGCTCGTGGTGGTCGGCTACCGCCTCGTGATGGAGACGCTCACCCGCGGGCGGACGATCGGCAAGCTCGTGCTCGGGCTCAAGGTGGTGCGGGACGACGGGTCGTCGATCCGGTTCCGGCACGCGCTGGTGCGGACGCTGATGTGGTTCTTCGTCGACTTCGCACCGTGGTTCGCGGCCAGCCCGGGCATCGTGGCGAGCCTGATGAACAAGCAGGGCAAGCGGATCGGCGACATGGTCGCCGGCACCGTGGTGATCCGCGAACGGCACCAGGCGATGGCGTCCCCGCCGCTGTTCGTGCCGGCGCATCTCGTGACGTGGGCGCAGTCGCTCGAGCTCTCCCAGCTCCCCGACGAGCTCGCGAACACCGCCCGCGACTACCTGGCCCGCTTCACCGAACTGCAGCCCGCCGCGCGTGCCGCCCTCGGCGAAACCCTCGGCCACCGCGTCGCCCAGCTCACCGCCCCCGCACCGCCCACCCCGATGATCGCCCCGGCCTTCCTGTCCGCCGTCCTGGCCGAACGCCGCCGCCGCGAGCTCATCCGCCTGGCCGTCATCCGCCCGGTCACCACCGGCCCATTCGGCCCGGCGCCGACCACGAACCAGTACGCCGTACCGGCCGGACCGTTCGCCCCACCCAGCCCGTACGGCGTCCTTCCGCCTGAGCCCGTGCCTACCTTCGCCCCGCCTCCACCGGCTCACGAACCCACCCCGGCCACCCACAACGCCCAGGGCTGGGCCACTCCGGGGAGCAACCAGTCCGGCTGGTGACCACGAGTTTTGGGCCGCCCACCGCCGAATAGTGATCTCCGCTCGCCCAGGCCCTGCGAAAGCGTGGCTATTCTTGCGACCATGTCGCATTTGGTGGAGTGGGATGCATGGTCGGCGCGGTGGGATGCCCAGCAGGCGGGCTACCTGCCGGATCGGGAGCAGCAGTTCGCGCTGATGCTGACGGTGGTGGAGCGGGTGGTGGGATCCCCTGGACGATTCGTCGACCTGGCGTGTGGACCTGGCGCGATCTCGGCCCGGGCGATCGCGCGGTTCCCCGAGGCCGAGGTGATCGGGGTCGATCTGGATCCGTTCCTGCTGGAGATGGCGCGGCAGACGGTCGCCGGAGCGCGGTTCGCGGCGGCGGATCTGCGCGAGCCCGGCTGGGACGACGTACTGGGTGATGCTCCGGTCGACGCGGTGTGCTCGGCGACCGCGTTGCACTACCTCGCACCGACCGAGCTCGCCGAGGTGGCGCAGGTCCTGGCCCGCCGCATCCGGCCGGGCGGGGTGTTCCTGAACGCCGACACGATGCTGCTCGGCCCGAGCGAGGTGCCGCGGCTGGATGCCATCGCCGTTCAGTTACGTGACGAGATCTGGTCCGCGTCACATGCCTCCGGCATCGAGGACTGGCAGGGCTGGTGGACCGCAGCCGGCGAGGAGCCCGCGTTCGCCGAGCTGCTCGCGCAACGGGCCCAACTCGTCATCAATCGGCCGAAGTCCCGCGAGATCACCCTCACCGACACCCTCGAGTCCTTCCGCAAGGCCGGCTTCGCCGAGGTCGCCGTACTGGGCCAGGTCGCAGACAAACACCTCTTCGCCGCCATCCGCTGAGGCAGCTTGCTGCCAGCCGCCCGGAGCTCCCTGTGGCAGCGCCTAGCGTTGCCGGCATGAGTCTGAGCTTGGAGGTTTTCGCCGCTCAACCGGACAGGTTGCAGCGGGCCATCGGCTCACGGGACGCGCGGCTCCTCCACGGAGTCAGGACGACGTTCGCCGGGCAATGGGCGCATGACGACGACTACTGGGCGGAGGAGATCGCCGCCGGGGCACCAACCAGCAGCTCGGCTGTGCGCGCCGTACTCGGCGGTGGTCCGTTCGACGAGCGGTACGGCCACCTGTACGGATCGGCGTTCAAGAACATCTGCTGGTTCCTGTTCACCGATTACGAACTGAGCGACGAGTACTTCAGTGGCTTCCGCAGTGGGTGGCTCGTCGAGGTCGACAAAGGGCTGCGGCAACTCGGGATCACCACACCCCAGCTGGACGATCTCGTCTTCAGCGGAATGCCGGACCCGCTACCTCACTCCGAAGGCATCGGGTACGGCGCGTGGGACACCGCTACCTGCCGGGCCGGGTTGGCGGAGTGGCAGGCGTCGTCGGCACAGCAACGGGCGGAGCTGCACCCCGAAGTGCTCGGCGCCGTCGAGAACTGTGTCGAGTGGATGACCGAGGCGGTCCTGCTCAGCGACCAGACCCCGGAGGAGTTCGGGGTCGTCGCCTTCCTTGTCTGACAACGCAGAAGCGCCCCACCAGCACGGTGGGGCGCCTGCCTGCGATTGCTCAGTAGCGGTAGTGCTCGCTCTTGTACGGGCCTTCGACCGGTACGCCGAGGTAGGCGGACTGCTCCTTGGTGAGCTCGGTGAGCTTCACGCCGAGCGCTTCGAGGTGCAGCCGGGCGACCATCTCGTCGAGGTGCTTGGGGAGCACGTAGACCTCGGTCGGGTAGTCGGCGGTCCGGACGAAGAGCTCGATCTGCGCCAGCACCTGGTTGGTGAACGAGTTCGACATCACGAACGACGGGTGCCCGGTCGCGTTGCCCAGGTTCAGCAGGCGGCCCTCGGACAGCACGATGATGGTGTGACCGTCGGGGAACCGGAACTCGTCGACCTGCGGCTTGATGTTCGTCCGCACGACACCGTCGGTCTTGTACAGGCCGGCCATGTCGATCTCGTTGTCGAAGTGGCCGATGTTGCCGACGATCGCCTGGTGCTTCATCTGCGCCATGTGGTCGGCGGTGATGACGTCCTTGTTGCCGGTGGTGGTGACGAAGATGTCGGCGATCCCGACGACCTCGTCGAGCGTGGTGACCTGGTAGCCGTCCATCGCCGCCTGCAGCGCGCAGATCGGGTCGATCTCGGTCACGATGACGCGGGCGCCCTGACCACGCAGCGACTCCGCGCAGCCCTTGCCGACGTCGCCGTACCCGGCCACGACCGCGACCTTGCCGCCGATCAGGACGTCGGTGGCCCGGTTGATCCCGTCGATCAGCGAGTGCCGGCAGCCGTACTTGTTGTCGAACTTCGACTTGGTGACCGAGTCGTTGACGTTGATCGCCGGGAACAGCAGCGCGCCGGCCTTGTGCATCTCGTAGAGCCGGTGCACACCGGTGGTGGTCTCCTCGGTGACACCCTTGATGCCCTGGCCGATACCGGTCCACAGCAGAGGGTTCTCCTGCAATGTCCGGGTCAGCAGCTTAAGTACAACGGCGTACTCCTCGGAGTCCGCGGTCGACGGGTCCGGGACGGCGCCGGCCTTCTCGAACTCGGTGCCCTTGTGGACGAGCATGGTGGCGTCACCACCATCGTCGAGGATCATGTTCGGACCCTCGGCGCCCGGCCACTTCAGCGCCTGCTCGGTGCACCACCAGTACTCTTCGAGCGTCTCGCCCTTCCAGGCGAAGACCGGTACGCCGGTGGGGTTGTCGACCGAGCCGTCCGGCCCGACGACGATCGCCGCGGCGGCGTGGTCCTGGGTCGAGAAGATGTTGCAGGACACCCAGCGGACCTCGGCACCGAGCGCGGTCAGCGTCTCGATCAGCACCGCGGTCTGGATCGTCATGTGCAGCGAGCCCATGATCCGTGCACCGGCCAGCGGCTTGCTCTCGCCGTACTGGGCGCGCATCGCCATCAGACCGGGCATCTCGTGCTCGGCCAGCCGGATCTCCTTGCGGCCGAACTCGGCCAGCCCGAGGTCCGCCACCTTGTAGTCGAACGTCATCCTGCTCCCCTGAAGCTCTTGGTGAGTGCTACCTAAGTTGCTTGCCTGAGCCTAGAGGGCCGAGCACCGGGGTTTGATCGCCTGACGGGCGTTTTTGACACCGAAATGTCAGGATTGGCGTCATGCGCATCACCGAAGCAGCGAAACGCCTGGGCACGACCCCCCGGATGCTGCGCTACCGGGAGGCACTCGGCCTGCTCCCGCACTCCCGCCCAGGCCAAACCGCCCAGCGCCAGTACGACGACCGCGACCTCGCCGCCGTCCAGCTCGCCCTCGACCTGGAACGCCGGTACGACGTCACTCCCGCCGCCCTGGCCTTCGCCCTCCGAGCCCTCGCCGAACCCTCGGTGGCCGCCGACCTCCGCAACCTCGGCTACCGCACCGGCCGCCTGACGACTCCACCCACCCAGTCCCAAATAGACCGCGAACGAGCCCTCCACTGGCTAGGCCGCTCCGGCGTCCTCCCACCCCGCCCCCGCTGACCCCATTTCGCTGGCTAGGCACGCAAATTGGGGGTTCTGCACTCTTAACCACGGTGCGGAACCCCCAACCTCGGTGCCTAGGCAGCCAAATCGGCGCGGGCGGAGGGGCTAGTGGGAAGGGGCTTCGGGGACGGCGGGGCGCTCGTCGGGGGTGTGGTTCTCGTTGTAGATGTCGGGTTCCAGGTAGATGTGGATCGCCATTGGTTCGGCGGCTCGGATGGCGCGTTCGGCGGTGTCGATGGTTTCGGCGATGGTGGCGCTGTCGGCGGCCGAATCGACGGCGAGTTTGGCGGCGACCAGGATCTCCTCGGGACCGAGGTGCAGGGTCTTGATGTGGATCAGGCGCTGGACGCCGACCGTGTTCTCGATGGCCTCGACGATCTTCTGCTGCGACTCGCGGGTCGCGGACTCACCGAGCAGCAGCGACTTCATCTCGATCGCCAGGAAGATCGCGACGACCACCAGCAGTACGCCGATCGCCATCGAGCCGAGACCGTCGAAGATGCCGTTGCCGGTGACCAGGGTCAGCACGACACCGATGAGCGCGAGCACCAGACCGGTGAGCGCGGCGAAGTCCTCGAGCAGGATGACCGGGAGCTCGGGCGAGCGGGCGTTGCGGATGAACTTGCCCCACCCGACGTTTCCGCGGACCTTGTTCGACTCGACGATCGCGGTCCGGAACGACAGCGTCTCCATGATGATCGCGGCCACCAGCACCACGACCGGGACCCACTTCCAGTTGTCGATCCCGTGCGGGTCGTGGATCTTGTGCCAGCCCTCGTAGAGCGCGAACAGACCACCGACGCTGAACAGCACGATCGCCACGATGAACGAGTAGACGTACCGCTCCCGGCCGAAGCCGAACTGGTGCAGCTCGTTGGCCTCGCGCTTGGCGCGCTTGCTGCCGACCAGCAGCAGCACCTGGTTGCCGGCATCGGCGACCGAGTGGATCGCCTCGGCCAGCATCGACGCCGACTGGGTCAACCCCCAGGCCGCAAACTTGGTGAGCGCGATCCCGGTGTTCGCCAGCAGGGCCGCGACCACGGCCTTGTTTCCGCCACCAGCCATGGTTGTTCAGGTCCTCCGTGAGAAAAATCAGGATGTGGACACGACGAACGCCGTGCCGGAACCACGCAGGTTACAGGGTCCCTCGGGTCCACCCGCGAACGCGGACTGCCCGGCGGACAACGTCACACCGCCATAGGTGCCCCCGGCACCGACTTCGACCGTTCCGTCCACACAACAGACGATCCGCGGCCCGGTCCCGGTGACCGTTCGTTCACCGCCATCAAGATCAACCCGCTGGACGGCGAAGTACTCGCACCCGGTCTCGTAGACCCCGTCGGTCGCGGTCAGCACCGGGTCGGTCAGCGGCTCGAAGTCGACGACGGACACCAGCTCCGGGACGTCGACGTACTTGCTCGTCAGCCCACCCCGCAGCACGTTGTCCGAGTTCGCCATCACCTCGAACCCAAGCCCGTGCAGATACGCATGCACGTTCCCAGCAGGCAGATACACGGCCTCGAACCGCTCCAGCCGAACCCGGTTCAGCAGCAGTGCCGCCAGTACGCCGGGATCGTCGGGGAAGTCCGCGCACAACCGCGCCAGCGTCTCGATCTCAAGCCGGTACGCCGAACCGGCGTACTGCGCGCATGCCTCGCCCAACGCAGACACGAGCGGCCGGATCCTATCCCGGTCGTTGCTCATGAAGTCGGTGAAGGCTTCCTGCAGCTTGCCGTCCCGCAGTTGCGAGGTCAGCCCCTCGAAGCCGACCGGCGCCAACGACTCGAGCAGCGCAACCGTCGACGCCAGCGGCCGGAACCCGACCAGCGCGTCGAACGGCTCCAGAGCAATGAGGATCTCCGGCTTCGGCCACGCGTCCTTGTAGTTGCGATCCGCGGCATCCCGCGGAATCCCGGCCGCCTCGTCCCGCGCATACCCGTCGATCGCCTGCTCCCGCGAGGGGTGCGCCTGGATCGACAACGGCTGCCCCGCCGCCAGCAGCTTGGCCAGGAACGGGAACCGCCCCTCGAACCGCTCGGCCGTCTCCACACCCAGTACGTCGGATGCGCCGGCCGCGACCACGTCGTACAGGGAGTCGCCTGAGGGCAGGACGGACGGCGCCGACTCGTGGGCGCCCATCCACATCTCCGCCTGCGGCTTGCCGTCCGGCTCCACACCGAGCAACTGCGGCAGAGCGGTCGGCGATCCCCACGCGTAGTCGCGGATGGTGTTCTGGAGCCGGACTACCACGCTGGGTCCTCCGACGGGATGCCCGGCTCGGCCGGTGCGTCGTCGGCCGGGGTCCCGTAGCGGCCCAGCCCAATACCCAGGTACGCCGCGGCATACCGGCCCTGCTGGGTCAGAGCGGCGTACCGGGCGATGTCCGTCCCGTCAGCCTGCTTGACGACGTGCACGCGCACCTCGTGCCGCTCGGCCTTGAGCGCCAGCTTGTTGCGAGTCTCGATGACCGAGTCGTCGGCCAGACCGTCGTCCAGGATGATCAGTGCGGGCCGCAGCTCGTCGCCCTGGTCGAACGGGTCGGCGAACAGGTCCCGCGGCGGCTGGTTGAGCACCGGCAACAGGTGACCGGCATCAGCGGCCAGCGCCGGTCGGCCACTGGCCAGCCGTAGCGCCTCGACAACCCGCCGCGCAGCACGGGCAGCCAGCACCGAGCCACCCCACACCAGCGGCAGCGAGTCGGCCAGCACGAGCGCGAACTCCTTGCCCGGGTTGGACGACACGTCGTTGTTCGGCGAGCAGCTGATCGCCACGTCGTCGAGCATCGCCGCCACGGACTTGGCGTCCACAACCGGCCCGAGCTCCATCTGGTGCAGCCCCTGCAGTACGGCGACCGCTGCGGCGAGCTGGTCATCGGACTGCGACGGCAGCCGGATCGCGTGGCGCAGACCGGCTGATGCGATCGCCACAGGCGAGTCCTCGGGCGCGGCGACCATCAGACCGCAACCGCGGCGCGCAGCCTCGGCAGCGGCCGACACAGCGTCGTTGTCCTCGGACTGTCCGCCCAGCACAATCACCAGGTCCAGCGGACCGGCCCACCCGGGCAGACCCGGTCCAGGCCACGCAACGAACGGCACCGGGCAGACCGGCTCCAGAACAGCGCGGACAAGCCGAGCGTCCCGACCGGCCGCCACAATGGCGCGCGGCCGGAAGCCGTCGGAGGTCAGCGAGGACAGTACGTCGTCCGCCGCCTCCAGCTCGGCCCGCACGCGCGCACCGGCCATGGCCAGCCGCCGCAGCAAGTGATCGGCCGCCCGCAGCGCGGCAGGGTCATCCAGACGAGAGTCGTCAAAGGCCGTCATGCCTGGTCCGCAGTCTCCTCGGTGCGGGTGTCCCGGGCCTCGTCGATCAGCAGCACCGGGATGTCATCGCGCACCGGGTACGCCAGCGCGCAGCCGGTGTTGGTGCAGACCAGTTCGTTCGCCTCGTCGTCCACCCGGAACTCCGAGCGGCACTTCGGGCAGACCAGGATGCTCAGCAGGTCCGGGTCCAGATTGACTGCCATCAGTTTTCCCCATTCGCAAGCGTGCCGGTGATCAGCGCCAGCACTTCGTCACGGACGCGCTCCATGGTGGCGCGGTCCGCCGCTTCGACGTTCAACCGCAGCAACGGCTCGGTGTTCGAGACCCGGACGTTGAACCACCACTGTGGCGCGGACACGGTCAGACCGTCCAGATGATCGACCGTGATGCCGTCCTGGCCGCCGTACGTGTCCTCGATCGCGGTGACCGTCGCCGCCGCGTCGTCGACCTTGTTGTTCAGCTCGCCGGACGCGACATAGCGCTCGTACACGGCGAACAGCTCGCTGGCCGGCTTGTCCTGCTCACCCAGCGCGGCCAGCACGTGCAGTGCGGCCAGCATGCCGGTGTCGGCCCGCCAGAAGTCCCGGAAGTAGTAGTGCGCCGAGTGCTCGCCACCGAACACCGCATCGGTCTCGGCCATCTTCTGCTTGATGTTGGAGTGCCCGACCCGCGTCCGCACCGGGACGCCGCCGTGCTCGGCGACAAGCTCCGGCACCGCCTTGGAGGTGATCAGGTTGTAGAGGATCGTCGCGCCAGGGTGCTTGGCCAGCTCCCGTACGGCGACAGCTCCGGTGATCGCACTCGGCGAGATCGGGTCGCCCTTCTCGTCGATCACGAAGCAGCGGTCCGCGTCACCGTCGAACGCGAGCCCGAGATCGGCCCCGACCTCGACGACCTTGGCCTGCAGGTCGACCAGGTTCTTCGGGTCGAGCGGGTTCGCCTCGTGGTTCGGGAAGCTGCCGTCGAGCTCGAAGTACATCGGGATGATCTCGACCGGGCCGGTCGCGAACACGGCCGGCACGGTGTGCCCGCCCATCCCGTTCCCGGCGTCGACGACCACGCGCAGCGGCCGGATCTTCGACAGGTCGACCAGGTCGTGCAGATGATCGGCGTACGCGGTGAGCAGGTCCTTCTCGCGGATCGTGCCCGGTACGGCGTTCGCCACCGGGCCGTCGACGAGTGCCTTCTCGACCAGGTCGGCGATGTCCCGCAGCCCGGAGTCCGCACCGACCGGCGCGGCGCCGGCGCGGCACATCTTGATGCCGTTGTACTGCGCCGGGTTGTGGCTCGCGGTGAACATCGCACCCGGCAGGTCCAGCCGGCCGGAGGCGAAGTACAACTGGTCGGTCGAAGCGAGACCGACCATGATCACGTCGGCGCCGGTGCTGGCGACGCCCTCCGCGAAGGCAGCCGCCAGTGCCGGGCTGGACGGCCGCATGTCGTACCCGACCACGACCGCCCCGGGACCCGCGAGCACGTCCAGGACCTCGACGAACGCAGCCCCGGTCGCCCGGGCCACCGACTCGTCGAACTGGTCCGGCACGACGCCGCGAACGTCGTACGCCTTGAAGATCGCCGCAACGTCAACCATGCGTGGACCCTATCCGGCCCAGTGTAAAAGCTGTATTTCAGCCCTTGTCGAACCAACCAGTGGCGCCTCGATGGTGCACCTCAGGCAACTGCCGCGGTACGACGGGAGCCGCCCACCCGACCGCGTTCGCGATCACCTGCTGGACGTCGGAGTTGTGATACGTCGGGAACTCCTGATCGCCCGGGCGGAAGTAGAACACCCGGCCCTGACCACGACGGTAGGTGCAGCCGGACCGGAACACCTCGCCACCGGTGAACGAGCTGATGAAGACCAGTTCGTCCGGCTGCGGGATGTCGAACAGCTCGCCGTACATCTCCTCGCGCTCGATCACCAGCGGATGCGGGATCCCGCGCGCGATCGGGTGGCCGGGGGCGACCGTCCAGATCAGCTCGCGGTCGTTCTCCGCGCGCCAGTCCAGCGAGCAGGTGGTACCCATCAGCTTGATGAAGATCTTGCTGAAGTGCGCGGAGTGCAGCGCGATCAGGCCCATCCCGGACAGCACGTGCTTCTGCACCCGCTCGACGATCGCGTCGTCGACCTGATCGTGGGCCGCGTGCCCCCACCAGGTGAGTACGTCGGTCTCGGCCAGCACCTCCTCGGTCAGACCGTGCTCGTCCTGCTGCAGCCACGCCGTACGGACGACGACGTCCTGGCCGAGCTTCGCCCGCAACGCCGATGCGATCGTCTCGTGCATGGTGTCCGGGTAGATCTTGCGGACGGTCTCGTCGCGACCCTCGTGGACGTTCTCGCCCCAGACGGTGACGCGAATGGGATCAGTCATGCAGCACTACCTCTCGTCCTGCCTTCGCCGAGGCGTAGCAGGCGTCGATGACCTCGGTCCGGAGAAGAGCCTCCGACCCGTTCTGCCCTTCCCAGTCGCCGCTCTGGACGATCCGGACGAACTCCCGCACCACAGCGCGGTGGCCGAGCCCCGGACCGGTCGCGGGCCGCACCTCGGCCGGGATACCGGCGACGTCGGTGTAGATCCGCAGCGTGTCGTCGTTCGTGTAGTTCTGGACGTCGATCTTCGCACCGCCCTCGGTACCGAACAGTTCGATGCCGAAGTTGTCACCCGGCGCCCGGTAGGTGGCCCAGCTGGTCTCCAGCTGCAGTGCGCCACCACCTTCGAGCCGCAGGTACGCCGTCGCCAGGTCCTCGACCTCGAACTTCGAACCGAGCGTGTCGACGACCGGTCGCTCCACACTGTGCACGCTGCCCCGGCCGCGCGGGCCGAGCTCGGCGAAGGTGTTCGCCGACACCGTGGTCACCTGCGGCTCGCCAAGCAGGTGCAAGGCCATATCGAGGATGTGGACGCCGAGGTCGATCAGCGGGCCGCCGCCGGACAGTTCCCTGTTGGTGAACCAGCCACCCATCCCGGGGATGCCGTTGCGGCGCATCCAGTGCGCCTTGGCGTAGTAGATGCGGCCGAGCTGGCCCTCGTCGATCTGATGCTTCAGCGCGATGACGTCACCGCGCTCACGGTGGTTGAAGACAACCTTGAGCACCCGGCCGGCCTTCTTCGAGGCCTCGACCATCGCAGTACCCTCGGCCACGGTCCTGGCCAGCGGCTTCTCCGACAGCACGTGCAGCCCCTTCTCCAGCGCGGCCAGCGCGATCGGGGCGTGCAACTGCGTCGGCGTACCGATGCTGACCGCGTCCAGGCCTTCGGTCTGGAGCAGGTCCTCCCACTTCTCGTACAGATGCGGTACGCCGTGTTTCTCACCCAGGCTGGTCAGCAGATCCTTCTCCAGCCCGGCCAGCGCGATCACCTCGACATCCGGCAGTTCGGAGAACGCCTCCAGCGCGGTGCGTCCCGCAAACCCCAGCCCAACCACTCCGACACGCAGCTTTTGATCGTTCACAGCAACGATCCTCCCCCGCAGGACTTGTCACGACAATCCGCTTCCCACACTACGGAACAACATCAAACACCTTCCCCCAATCTGTCGCACCTTCCCCGGCCCTTTACCTTCGCAACCACAAGAACGGATATCCCCCGGTGTTGACCCTTCTCCCCCCTTTGTGAGGCCGGAGAAGGGGCAACACGAGCGGATATCCGTTCGTGTGCGTGGGGCAGGGATGGGCGGGAGGAGGGGGCGGCGCGGGAGGGTCAGTCTTCGTCGGTGTCGAACTCCGGGTCGATCTGTTCTGGGGAGAGGGCCAGTACGTCGGCCAGCTCGAGCACCAGCGCGGAGCGGACCAGCCAGGACAGGGCGGCGCCGGAGCGTTCGGCGCGGAGCTCGATCGGGCGGCGGAAGACGACGATCCGGTACGGCTCGTGCGACGTACCGCCGGTGGCGTGGGTGAGCGGGATCTCGGTCGCGTCGAGCTCGAGCGTCGGCACGTCCTCGATGGCGAACTCGACCCGGGCGACGACCTGCGGCAGCCGCTTCTCCAGCCGCGTCACCTCGATCGCGACCACCTCGTCGAACTGGGCCGCGGCCGAGCGTTGCAGCGGCAGCCCGCGCGGCGCGAAGGAGCTCGGCCGGCTGATCGGGCCGAGCATGCCGCGCCCATGGCGGTCGATGTGCCTGCGATGACGGCGAGCCTCGGTCACGCGCTCAGCCTAGTGGGGGTAACGTCTTGTCGTGAGCATCGCCAGGATCTGTTCGCGCGCCGCCTGTCATTCGCCGGCCGTTTCGACGCTCACCTACGTCTATGCCGACTCGACCTGTGTGATCGGTCCACTCGCGACGTACGCCGAGCCGCACTGCTACGACCTCTGTGCCGACCACGCCGACCGGCTGACCGCTCCGAACGGCTGGGAGGTCATCCGGCTCGCTCCGGACCCGGCCGCTGCCGGACCGTCGACGGACGACCTCGAAGCACTGGCCAACGCGGTCCGCGAGGCCGCCCGCCCGCTGCCCCGCCGCGAACCAGGCGCCGACATGCCGGGCGCGCCGGTCGAGGTGACCCGCCGTGGTCACCTGCGGATGCTGCGCGACCCCGACGGCAACTGACCTCTTAGCGCAGAGCCGCTCGTACGTCGGGCTGCGCGCCCAGCTGGGCCCGGAACACCAGTGACGTGGTCAGCGGCCACGCTGCGACCTGCGGCGTGGCATTGCCCTTGGCTGCAGGCATCAGCGTGACACCGGCGACGACCGTCCCGCGGGTCTGCTCCACCGTCAGGTACGTCGGCCCGGTCTGCGGCTTGAACGCGATCTGAGTCGTCGAACCGGCGATCACGTCGACCGCGCGGCTCTGCAGCGACTTGCCTGCCGCATCCCGCAGGTCGATCTTCACACTCGATGCCTTGCCCGGAGCCGTCACCTGCAGGATGGCCGGCTGCGCATGCGCCGGCAGCACCAGGTACGCCGGTCCGGTCAGTCCCTCGGTCGCAGCGATCGAAGCGAAGTCCGAGCCACTCTTGTCGATCATCCGCAGCGAGGCAGTCACCGGCTGGTCCGACACCAGGCTGATGCCACTGGCATCGCCATGCAGCACCTTGGTCAGGTCGATCGTGCTCACCGCACCCGCGGGCAGCCGAACCGTCTCCAGCCCGGCTGGTTTGAACGGGCCGTTCGGACCGTTCACCGTCAGGCTGATCGTGGCCTGCAGGTCCGACGGGTTCGCCAGCACCAGCTTCCGCTGTCCGGGGCCGGGCGCCGCGGCCGGCACGTACACCTTGGTCGACGGTGGGACGGCGGGGCCGATCCAGTCGACCCCGGCCGGCGTCTTGTCGGCCTTGGTCGCGTAGTCGCGCAGTGCCGGAGCCACCCGGCCACCGGTCGACACGATGTGCAGCGCAAGGTCCTTCTGGCTGCGGGCGACCTGATCGAGGAACAGCTCGTACGTCGAGCGCGCCGGGATCACGAGTCCGCGGGCGGACGGCACATCCAGCTGGCCCTTGTTCGAGTAGATCGTCACGTTCACTGCGGCGTTGATGCTGTCCAGGTTGGTCAGCGTGAGCACGTCCCGGCGATCGGGAGCCGTGGACGCACCGACGAACCAGAAATCGGAGCCGGGCAGCTGGCACGGCGCACTGGCCATTCCGCTGTTCACACCGCTGGTGGCAATCGTCGTACTGGTCCCTACTGCACCTGCGGCGAGCGGACCGGTGCCGCGGATCGACAGGACCTGCGGCTTGGGGGCCGCGGGGCTCGAGCCGATCTTGCCGCGGACCAGCAGCGAGCCGAGCGGATCGGCAGTGGTGGCCAGCGGCGAGATCGACAGCGGGGACTCATCGCCCTTGGCGACCGGTGTGCCCGCGGGCAGGGCCGGCGCCACGCCACTCACCACACTGGTCTGCTTGCCACCCGCTGCCGGCGCCGGACAGGCCAGCGCGGTCCGGTTGACGATGGATCGGGTCGGGGCCTGCGCGGCCTGCGGCTCGACGTTGGGCTGCTTCGGCTTGGTGACGACGGCCAGCCCGCCGACCACGGCGATCGCCAGCACACACGCTCCGAGCCGGATGCGCGGATCCGACAGCACGCTGCTCATCGGTCCCTCCTGGCGTGGGTGCCATGCGGTACGGCGACCGTCCGGCGGACTGTCGGCAGGCAGAAGATCAGCGCGATGATCCACGCGATCAGGCCGAGGATGCGCCACAGGTTGTGGGTCACCTCGCCCAGCGGCGACTTGCCCTCACCGTTCGACCGGTCCACCAACCAGGAGGCGTCGCCCTCGTTGGCGCTGGCTCGGGTGAGGCCCGGCAGCGAGTCGAGTGTCGACTGCAAGGTCGGATCCACCGGTGCGGGCAGATAGACGTAGTCGACGGCCAGGGCAGCCAGCTGACGTCCTTCTTCACCGGAACCACCGCCACCCAGCGTCGACAGTACGTCGGTGATCGGCTTGACCTGCTCGGGCTTCGGAGCCGCCTCCACGGAACCCATCCGCGGACCGCCGTCCTTGACCAGCGAATACCGCATCGGGCTGCCTGGAGCCTTGCGGACAACCAGAATCGAATCGTTCGTCGGTGGACCCTGCGCCGAGATCAGGTACGCCGGGAGGTCCTGCGCCGATCCCCGCCACAGCGGTCCGTCCACACCACGCACCAGCCAGAAGCCGGCTGTCACGATCGTCGTCACCAGCACAACGCCCAGCACACCCTGGATGAGAACGTCACTGGTCTTCCCAACCGAGTCCCAGGCCACAGTGACCGCAATGACCCAGCCTGCGGTCATCAGGAACATCAGCGGACCGCTTCCGCCGCCCAGCCGGCTCGACACGAGTGTGCCGATCAGTCCGACCAGCGCGACGAACCAGCCGAGCAGCTCGTACCGCTGCCGCGACTCGCGCAGCAAACTGACCAGAGCCACCAGGATCAGCGGTATGGCGAACCACCAGGGCGTGGGGCCACCAACCGGCGTACCGGTCAGGAGATGCGGCAGGCTGTCACCCGGCCCGACCGCAGTGGTCGGCCGACCACCCGCCTCTTGCCCCAGCAACGACGGGTGCAGCACCAGCTGGATCGTCCACGGCAGCACCAGGACGAGGCCGAGCACCACGGAGAAGACCAGCTGCCGGCCTTGCCGGCGCCAGCCGAGGCCCAGCACACCACCGACGGCCAGAGTGACCGCGACGATCAGGCCGATCGCCGGAGTGAACGCGAACAGGATCGCCTGGCAGATACCGGCGAACCATGCGGCCCGCCAACTGCCCTGGATGACCACGCGACGCCGGCGCGCCACGGTGTGGACAGCAGCACCGAGCAGGGGCAGCATGATCGCCGCCACCACCGTCCCGATCCGGCCCTGCGTGATCGCGCCGTTCGTAAAGACTGCAATGCCGTACGCCGATGCGCCCCACGCGCGGGCACCCCGGTCGACGATGAACGCCCGTAGCAAGGCCCACGCGGCCAGTGCAGCCAGTGGGATCGCACCGAGCAGCAGAACGTTCGTTGCTCCCGACGGCCCGAACATGACCGCGGAGAGAGCCCAGAACTGCCCCAGCCACGCAGGTGGTGTCACGCCGGTCGGTGCGGACGCGGCTGCATGCCAGAGCGCCGCCAGATTCTCGTGCGCGGGCAGCAGCAGGTTGGAGCGCAGCACACCGCTACCGATCAGGCTGCGCGCGGCGATGAACGTGCCGAGTGCCAGCACCACCCACGCGACCAGGAACGGCCGCCGCATCAGCTGCCGACGCCAGCGCGGCTGGTCGACGGCTACCCGGGCTGTGGTCTTCGCACGACGCGCAGTGGTGACCACCTGCTCTTCCGGCTCGTCCGCCCAGGCTTCGCGGATCCGCTCGGAGATGGTGCTGGTGGTCTCCTCCAGGTTGTGCCGCAATGCGTGCACCGACCGGGAGAACAGTCCCTTGATGTCGTCGTACGGGACCTTGTCGAGATTGCGGCGGTCCTTGCGGGCCTGCGTCCAGCCACCGGCCAGCAGCGTGCCGAGCAGTGCCGTCCACTCGTCGACCGCACCGGACGGCGTCTTGCCGATCAGGAACCAGACCGACCGCAGGATCGTGCCGAGCAGGAACCTGAGGATCAGGATCGACAACAGCTTGCCAGGAGCGTTCGCCAGGACGGTGTAGTACGCATGGGCGCGGTCGAGCTGGTACGCGTGCCGGCGGGTGCCGGCCAGTGCCCGCTCACCGGTCGCCGCGGCCTGCGCGTGGTAGACCACCGCATCCGGCGCCACGCCGACCTGGAAACCGGCGCGGCTCGCGCGCCAGCCGAAGTCGATGTCGTCGCGGAACATCGGCAGCCGTGGGTCGAAACCCTTCAGCGATTCCCAGACGTCGCGACGGACCAGCATGCCGGCCGAGCTGACCGCCAGCACGTTCCGCGGCTGGTCGTGCTGGCCCTGGTCGAGCTCGCCGTTCTCGATACCGGTGTCGCGGCGGCCGCCCAGCGACGTGGTGACGCCGACCTCGAGCAGATCGCGGTCCCGCGGCCAGAGCCGCAGCTTCGGCCCCCAGATGCCCACTTCCGGTGCGATGGTGGCCTGGAGCAACAACTTCTCCAGCGCCTTGGGTGCGGGCGCGCAGTCGTCGTGGAGCAGCCAGAGCCACTCGACCACCGGCATGTGCCCGTCGTCGCCGTACGGCCCGTACGGCGAGGGGATCGGCGCGAACCCGACTGTCTCGACGCCACGGGCCACCGCCGTACCGAAACCCGTCCGGGCGGAGACGCTGACCACGGGCTCGACACCTGGCATCGAGGCGAGCAGCTCGGCGGTCTCGTCGGTGGATCCGGTGTCGACCGCGATCAGCCGGTCGGGGCGCGGGTTGAGTGCCCACAGCGCCTCGGACAGTCGCGGCAGCCAGGCCGCACCCTCGTGGCCGACCACCACCGCGGTCACGACGTGCCGGACCCGCGGGCGACCCATCGGGTCGTCGATGTGATCGGTCGGGAAGTCGACAGAGTCGAAGAACTCCCAGCCGGCCGGAGCTTCTTGTTCCATGCGGAGCTGTGACACCTCAATGGGTACGGACGGTCTGGGTCACCATACAGCCGCCGAGGTGACGGTCCGAAAAGCGTCCGGAACGCCGCGGGCCCCGGTGACAGGTGGTCCCCCGGGGCCTCGCGGAAAGTTCGTCTGAAGTTGTCTACTGACCTGGCGTGATGACCGTCAGACGGCCTTCTTCTTCAGCTTGCGGCGCTCCCGCTCCGACAGACCGCCCCAGATTCCGAAGCGCTCATCGTTGTGGAGTGCGTACTCCAGGCACTCACCACGGACGTCACACCCGAGACAGACCTTCTTCGCCTCGCGGGTGGAACCGCCCTTCTCCGGGAAGAAAGCCTCTGGATCGGTCTGGGCACACAGCGCCCGTTCCTGCCAGTTCGGCTCCTCCTCGATCGCCTCACCGTCGACAATCGCCAGTAGCTCTGTCACGGTACGACCTCCTCGACCCTGTTCGTTCCCCTGTACATGTGAGTTTGCGGTTCACATGCCTGACCTCGACCGTCCTGCACTCTGCAAAACGGTCCCCGATACCGAGTGTCAACGAACGACACGGTTGAAATTACATTCCTGCAATCCACGAAAGTCAAGCCGTGGTCTGCTATTGGCATCATCCGCAACATGGCTGCAAAACAACGAGAGGCCTGTGTACACAGGCCTCTCGTGTTCATGTGCTACGGCTGGAAACTGCATGAAGTTGTTTTGTCAACAGTTTCTGGTAAGGGCTTACAGCCTTACGGGGCAGGCGTCCGGTCAGGACGGCTGCGACCACCAGCCCTGCTGACCCTGCCCTGGCTGCTGGCCCTGGTCGTCCTTCTCGGTCTCGGAAACCCGCGGGTCCACCCGGGTTTCGTCGGCAGCCGGCTCGGCGGCCGGTGCCGGCTCCGCGGCCTCCGGCGTGGCAGCCGGGGCCTCCTCGGCGGGCCAGGACTGCTCACCGGACTGCCAGGTCTGCTGAGCCTCCGGCTGCGCCTGCTCGGCCTGACCGGACTGCGACGGCCACTCCTGCTGCGGGTAGTCCTGGCCGGACCACTGCTGCTGGCTGCCGTCACTCCACTGTGATCCCTGGCCCTGCTCCTGCGGCCACTGGGTTCCTTGGGCTTCCTGGCCGCCGTAGTGCTGCTGGCCTTCCGAGCTCCACTGCTGGGTCGGCTCGGTGCCCGGCTGGGCACCAGCAGACCAGGCCTGCTCGGCCGGAGCGTGCTGCTGAGCCTCTGCCTCGCCGGCGGACCAGGCCTGCTGCTGCTCGCCCTGGTTCCAGCCCTGCTCCTGCGGCCACTGCTGGTCGCCCTGAGCCGCTGCGTAACCGCCTGCGGCACCAGCGGCCGCACCTGCACCGGCTGCCGCGCCATAACCGCCGTACTGGCTCTGCTGGCCCTGCTCGAACTGGCCGCCCTGCTGCGG
The DNA here is from genome assembly GCF_042262745.1 of Kribbella sp. NPDC056345. Classification (NCBI taxonomy): domain Bacteria; kingdom Bacillati; phylum Actinomycetota; class Actinomycetes; order Propionibacteriales; family Kribbellaceae; genus Kribbella; species Kribbella sp. NPDC056345. The sequence goes on from NZ_JBHJQQ010000001.1 coordinate 1,181,678, forward strand.
GTACTGACCCTGCTGGCCCGGCTGGCCGTACTGGCCACCCTGCTGACCGTACTGGCCACCCTGCTGCTGGCCGTACTGGTTGCCGTACTGCCCCTGGGGTGCGAACTGACCCGGCTTCGGCGCACGCACCGCGGCCGGCAGCCCCTGGAAGGTGTTGAAGATGTAGTAACCGACAGCGCCGTACAGAGCCAGGCCGGCCAGCGACGAGATGAACGTGGCTGTCAGCAGGCCGCCGGAGCCGTTGGCCCCGAAGACGGAGAACGTCGCGATCAGCCCGACCAGTACGGCGACACCGGCGATCGCGAGGGCGGCGATCGTGACGAGCCGGGCGTTCGTCGTACGCTCACCCGCCTCGTTGACCAGCCACACCGATGCGGCCAGGCTGAGCAGCAGCAGGATGCCACTGACGTCGGACGGCGCGAGCCGGCTCTGCGCGCGGAGGGCGTTGGTCGCGAAGGTGCTGTCGCCGAAGAACAGCAGGACCAGGACCGCCAGCACGGAAAGGGCAGCGAAAGCGAGCAGAATGTACGCGACCGGCTCTCTGAGCTTCTTGGTTGCGTCGGTGACCACGAGGGCTCCTCGGGATGTTGGGGGCCGTACAACTGAGCTGTGCGGATGTTCGGACCCACCGCAGCATAGTCGTGCGGTGGCTCGGCGCATTGACGACTCGTGCAGACTCTTCCCATGCGATTGACAGTGCTGGCCGGCGGCGTCGGTGGATCCACCTTCATCCGCGGGCTACTGAAGGCCCGCCCGGACGCCGAGATCACCGTGGTGGGGAACACCGCCGACGACATCACCCTCTTCGGTCTGCGCGTCTGCCCGGACCTGGACACGGTGATGTACACGCTCGGCGGCGGCATCTCGAAGGAGCGCGGCTGGGGCCGTGAGGACGAGACCTGGGTGATCAAGGAGGAGCTCGCCGAGTACGGCGTGGAGCCGACCTGGTTCGGGCTCGGGGACCGGGACGTGGCCACGCACCTGGTCCGGACCCAGATGCTGGACGCCGGCTACGGCCTGACCGCGGTCACCGAGGCGCTGTGCCAGCGGTGGAAGCTGCCGGTCCGGCTGCTGCCGATGAGCGACGACCGGGTCGAGACCCACGTCGTCGTGGACGACCCGGAGCAGCCCGGCAAGCGCAAGGCCATCCACTTCCAGGAGTACTGGGTGCGCTGGCACGCCGAGGTCACCGCCCACCAGATCGTCGCGGTCGGCCAGGACAAGGCCAAGCCCGCGCCCGGCGTACTGGAGGCCATCGCGGACGCCGACGTGGTGCTGATCCCGCCGTCCAACCCGGTGGTCTCGGTCGGCACCATCCTCGGCGTACCGGGAATCCGCGACGCCGTCCGGGAGACCGCAGCCCCGGTGATCGGGCTGTCACCGATCATCGGCACCGGTCCGGTCCGCGGGATGGCCGACAAGGTACTGGCCGCGGTCGGGGTCGCGTCGACCGCCTCCGCGGTCGCCCGGTTCTACGGGTCGCGGACGTCGGGCGGCGTACTGGACGGCTGGCTGATCGACACCTCGGACTCGATCCAGGCCGACTCGATCGCCGGAGCCGGAATTCATGTGCAGGCGGTGCCGTTGTGGATGACGGACGAGACCACCACCGCCGCGATGGCCGATGCGGCTCTGAACCTCGCGGAGGCAGTACGGCGATGAGGAAACACCTGGAAGTCTTCCCGGTGACCGGACTACCGGAGGTGGCGGCCGGCGACGACCTGGCCGCGCTGATCGGGCCCGCGGACCTCCGCGACGGGGATGTCGTGTCGGTGACCTCCAAGATCATGAGCAAGGCCGAGGGCCGAATCACCTACGGCACCCGGCAGGAGGCGGTCGACGCCGAGCTGGTGCGGGTCGTGGCGCAGCGCGGCGAGACCCGGATCGTCCAGACCCGCCACGGCCTGGTGATGGCTGCTGCGGGCACGGACACCTCCAACACGGCCCCTGGGACAGTTCTGCTGCTACCGGTGGACCCAGACGCCTCTGCACGGGCGCTGCGGGAGGCTCTGAAAGCCCAGTACGACGTGAACGTCGGTGTGGTCGTCACAGACACGCTCGGGCGGCCATGGCGCAACGGACAGACCGATCTGGCCATCGGGGCGGCCGGAGTGCGCGTGGTGGAGGACCTCCGCGGTACGACGGACAGCCACGGCAATGTGCTCGCGGTGACCGAGCCGGCGCTGGCCGACGAGATCGCGAGCGCCAGTGAGCTGGTGAAGGGCAAGGCGGACGGGGTGCCGGTGGCGATCGTGCGTGGGCTGGCGGACGTCGTACTGCCGGTCGGAGAGCACGGTCCGGGCGCTCGGGCGCTGGTGCGGGACGCCGAGCACGACATGTTCAGTCTGGGCACGCGGGAGGCGGCGCGGGCCGCCGTACTGGAGCGTCAGGCGCCTACTGGGCCCCGTGAGGTCGATCCGGCGCTGTGGGACGGGCTGCTGACCGAGGTCGAGGACGTCCACCTGCAGGTGCTCGACAACGCGGTCACGGTCTTCGGTGAGGAGCCGGTGACGGTCGGTCTGATCGCGGAGCGGCTGGCAGTCCTGCTGCACGCCGAGGGGTACGGCGTGAGCGTGCGGACGGGCCCGGGGAGTGAGGCGACGGTCACGTTCGGCTCACGGTCCCGATAGATTTCTAGGCAACTTCTTAGCAACTCCTCGTACACTGCATCCGCACGGCGGCGCGATGGCCGCCCCGATCCGGGAAGACCAACACTGTGGGTAAAGCGTCATCGCAGAAGCAGGCACGCCGCGAGATGATCGAGAAGATGCAGCGCGACCAGGCCCGGTCCGACAAGAACCGGACCCTGCTGATCGTGGTCGCCTCGATCGTCGTCGGTCTGGCCATCATCGCCTACCCGGCGATCAAGCTGATCCAGGACTCGCGGACCAAGGGCCAGGACATCACCGCGTTCGGCGTCAGCGCGAGCGCCGCCTCGTGTGACACGCCCACGGAGGACAAGGCCGGCGGCACCATGGACCACAAGCCCGAGGGCACCGTGATCATGTACAACGAGTCGCCGCCGGTGTCCGGTCCGCACTACCCGGACTGGGCGCCGTTCGGGCGCAAGTTCTACACCCTGGCCGACCGCCCGAAGGTCCCGAACCTGGTCCACAACCTGGAGCACGGCTACACGATCCTCTGGTACAAGGACACCCTGCCCAAGGACCAGATCGACCAGATCGAGCAGATCTCCAAGGCCAAGCTCCCGGAGTCGACCCTCGGCAAGTTCATCGCGGCCCCCTTCAAGGCCGACGAAGGCAAGCCCTGGCCCGACGGCAAGAACCTCGCCTTCGCGCACTGGTCCGGTAACAAGGCCGGCGCCACCGAAGCCTTCGGCCACCGCCAGTTCTGCGGCTCCGTCAGCGGCGAAGCCCTCAAAACCTTCATGGACAAGTACCCGGCCACCGACGCCCAAGAGCCCAACGGCGGCTGACCACCCAGCGGGGGTCTTAACCCCAAGTGGGGGCTGTGAACAGGTTATTACTTGTTCACAGCCCCCACTTCTTGTTCAAGGCCCCGTTTACAGGTACTTGGTGGCGTGGTCGGACTGGACTTGGGCTACCAGGTCTTTGACTCGTTCGCCGTCGGACAGGGGGCAGACCATGGTGACGTCCTGGGTGTGGACGATGATGTGGCTGCGCAGGCCTACGGTGGCGATCAGGTGGTTGGGGTCGTCGGTGACGATGATGTTGTCGTGGGAGTCGAGCAGGCAGCTCAGGGTGGTGCCGTCGGTGCGGTTGCCGTTCGGGTCTTCCGCGTAGGTGCCGGCCAGGGCGGCCCAGGAGCCGACGTCGAGCCAGTGCACGGGCATCGGTACGACGACCACCTCGGCGTCGACCTTGCCCTGGGAGGCGGGCTCCATGACGGCGTAGTCCACGCTGATCTTGCGCAGGTTCGGGTAGATCCCGGCCAGCGTTCCCTCGCGCTCAGGCGTGTCCCACACGGACGCGACCTGACGCAGATTCGCAGCCGACTCCGGCAGCAGTTCGTCGAGCACGCTCAGCACGGTCTCGGCCCGCCACACGAACATCCCCGAGTTCCACCAGAACCGCCCGGTGGCCAGGTACTCCTCGGCCGTCGCCAGATCCGGCTTCTCGCGGAACCGGTCCACAACGAACGCCGCCGTACCCTCGATCGCCGTACCGCGCTCGATGTAGCCCAGACCGGTATGCGGGTGCGTCGGCTCGATCCCGAACGTCACCAGCGCCCGCGGCCGCTGCTCCACGACCGCGAACCCAGCCTCGATCGCCGCCCGGAACTCGTCCTCCGGGCTGATCAGGTGGTCCGACCCGACGAACGCGACGACCGCGTCCGGATCGTTCCGCGCAACAACAGCCGACGCGAGACCCACCGCGTTCGCGGTGTCCCGGCGGGCCGGCTCGCCGATGATGGCGTGCGGGCCGAGCTCCGGAAGCTCCTTGCGGACAACGTCTGCGTACGCACCGACCGTGCACACGTAGATGTTCTCCGGCTCGACGAGTCCTTGCAGCCGGTTGTACGCCACCCGCAGCAGCGACTCACCAGCCGCCAACGGCAGCACCTGCTTCGGCCTGTCGTCCCTGGACATCGGCCACAGCCGCGTCCCCGAGCCCCCGGCCAGGATCACCACGTTTCGCATGAGGAGAGACCCTACCGGGCCTCGGAAGCAGGTGGTGGCAACCGCAGGTGCGCGAGGTCCGGCGGTACCGGCGAATCCCCGGGCAGGAAGAACGCATCCGACTCGCCGTCCACCCCGGTCGCGGGCGCGTCGGTCAGCCGGAAGCGATCCCGCAGCCGCCCGTAGAAGTCGGTCGGCCGCAACCGCACCAGCCGAAGCGGACGCGCCGACCCGTACACCCCGATCCAGTCCCCCGGATCCAGTACGCCGCGCAGCTGCCCGTCGATGCTCACCGCAGCCTGCCCCGAATGCGGCAGCACCCGCAGCGCGATCGGCTCATCCGGAGCAGCGATCACACTCCGGTTGAACGTCATATGCGGCGCCACCGGTGTGAACACGATCGCGTTCGTATTAGGCGACAAGATCGGCCCACCGGCCGCAAAGCTATATGCCGTCGAACCGGTCGGCGTCGCCACGATCACCGCATCCGCCGAGTACGACGCCAGCAGCCGCCCGGCCAGGTACACCCCGAGGGCCACCTGGTGATCCCGCGCAAGCTTCTCCAGTACGACGTCGTTCAGCGCCGTCACGTCGAGCGCGAGCCCCCACCCGTTCCCCTCCGTGCTCTCCGGCCGAACCGCCGGCGGCGGCAACGCAGGACCGTGCCCGTACCGCAGCAGCGACTCGATCCCGTCCGGAATCTCCAGCGCCCGCGAAGCCCGCATCGTGAGCGTCATCCGCTCCTCGATCGTCGCCCCACCGTGATGCACCGCCTCGAGCGCCGCCTCCACGTCCTTACACGCAACCTCGGTCAGAAACCCGACCTTCCCGAGATCCACCCCCAGTACGGCGGCATCGTTCTTCGCCGCGATCCGCGCACCCCGCAGGAACGTCCCGTCCCCACCCAGCGTCACCACCAAATCCGGGTCCCCCGCATGATGCAGCTCAGCCATCCCACTCCGCCGGCCCTCGTGGTCCTTCCACACGTCGATATCGGTACACCCGATCCCGTGCTTGTCCGCCCAGGCCCGCACCGTCCCTGCCGTCCGGACGGCCACCTCCCGCCCCTCGTGAACCACAAGCCCGATCCGCTCAACCACGCCAACCCCTCCTCAGCCAAGTCCCCCCACCGTAACCGCCCCTCGACCAGCACCACCGGCCGTGCAGCACCCCACCATCTGGTGGGTGAACCCACCGGATAGGACCTTCCCCCACCAAATTCCGGGGTGGGAACCTCCCCTTTGGTGGGTGCACCCACCAAATGCCGCTCGGGGGGGGCCGGTGGGGGTTAGCAGGTGGCCGGGGGTCAGTGGGGTTGGGTTTGGCGGTGCATGCGGGCGAACTCGGAGCGGAACTGGGGGCGGTCGGTGATTGGTTCCGACCAGGGGATGCGGACTTCGACCGGGTGGCCGGCGACGGTTGCGGTGAAGACGGCGGCGGTTGGGTCGAGGGCGGTGAGTTCGACGGCGGTGGCGTCGGGCTGGTGGCCGAGGATCTGGACGATCTCCAGCGAGTGGCCGCCGTGGTCGGTGTTCATGTGCTTGAGCACGGCCTCGACGATGTCTGGGGTGAAGGGGTGTGTCATGAGTGCTTCCTTCGGGTGGTGAAGGTGATCAGCAGGCCGGTTAGGAGGAGTACGGCGCCGCCGATGGGGAGCCAGAGGCCGGCGCCGCCGGTGTTGGCGAGGGAGCCGGTTGGCTTGGTGGGTGGGTTGGTTACCGGCGGCTGCGTTGTAGTGGGAGACGGGGTGGGTGTGGGGGTGGGCATCGGCGTCACGGCCGAGGTGACTGAGAAGTTCGCCGAGGCGGTCAGACCCGACGGTCCCATCAGAGTCAGCACGTGTTTGCCGATGGCGAAGTCGTTCGGCACCTTCCAGGCGAACCGCACGTTGCCGTCCGCATCCGCCTCCTGCTCACCCAGCGTCGTACCAACAGCCAGAGCCGAGGCCGTCGCAAACTCCAACGGCACCCGTACGTCGAACGCCCGGTTCGCCGTCGACCGGTGGTCCGCACGCAAGTACAGAACACAGCCGCGAGGGGTAGAAGTACAGTCGGTCAGGTCATCCTTCGACGCCACCGTCACTGTCGTTCGGGCCACCAGGTCGGTCCCGATCCGTACGACGATGTTCTCGGAACCGGCGTACGGATAGTTGGTGATCCACGCCGACTGCCCGCTCTTGCCTGTCAGATCGGCACCACCGATCGCCGGCGACGCGGTCTGCCCGGCACCGTTGTCGACCGCCGTCATCACGTAGAACCCGTTCGGCGCCGCCGCGGTGTTCTCGCGACTGTTCCGCAACCCGCTGACCTTGACCGCAAGCTGCGCGCCGTTCGTCAGCACGAGCTTGCCACCGGCAACTGACAAAGCCTTACCGTTCGCCGAGCTGACCGTCACCGTCTGACCATTCGCATTGCTGAAGCTGAACTCCGGCGCATCCGTCGCACCATCCACCGCCGCCGAAACCTTCCGCCCAGCCGGGAACCCGCTGCCCTCAGCAACCAATTCGCCGCCCTGCTTCACCGCAGACGTCACCGTGACCTTGGGATCAGCTCCGGCAACCGTCAGCACAGCAGCCGCAGACGTAGCCGACCCAGCTGCGTTGCTGAACACAGCCCGGAACCGCGCCCCGTTGTCAGCAGCCTGTACGGCGTCCACCTTCAACGTGCTCGTCACCGCAGACGGCGACGCGATCGGCGCCCACATCTTCCCCTCATCACCACTACGTTCCCACTGCACAGTCGGAACCGGCGTACCGGTCGCCGCCGCCGTGAACTCAACGTTGCCCCCAGCAACAATCGCAAGTCCACGCGGCTGAGCAGTCACGACCGGCAGCACCGGCTGCGGTCCAGCATTCTTGAAGGTGATCGCACGGAACACGTCCTGCGTCCGATCCCCGCGCAGGTCGACCGCCTCGTTGTCCGAGGCAAGCGGTGAGTTGAAGCTCGCGAGGTAACAAGCGACCGCCTCACAGTCGATCTTCACGCCTTCATTGGTAAACGTCACCGCAGTCTGCACCGTGGTCTCGAACGTCCCCGCCGCCGTGGTGACAACCCGCTGCGCCCCGGAGAACGGCGAGGGGTTCGACGAACCCGACGTACCTTGCGGCGTCTGCGCGACATACAGCGCACGGTTCGGCGCATACCCCGCACCCGTCACGCGCACGGTCTGCCCGTCACTCAGGTCGGCATGAGGCGCAACAGTCAGCACCGCAGTGCCGCCACCGAAGACCACCGGCTTGAGCAGTTCCTGCGGTGCATTCGGCGCAGCACCACCAGCGGCGTACGTCGCGATGCCGTAGGTCCCCGACGCCGTATCGGCCGGCTTCACGTTCACCGTGGCTTCGAAGGTCCCATCCGGGTTCAGCGTCACGAACGCCGGATCCTGCCCTGGGCGAGAAGCATCCGGCAGCGCCCACTTCTGATCGAGCACGCGGCGCGCACCGGCCGGTGCCCCCTCGGACGGCCGCCAGGTCTTGTCGAAGCTGCCGAACACGACGTACACACCAGCAGGCTTGCCGGGCGTAACCGGCGGCCGGGTCGACGGGTTCGACGCCGGGTCGAAGCCGCTACCGCGAACCGTCGCCACCACACCAGCCGCCGGGACGGTACCGAGCGGCTTGCCGTCCGGCCCCAGTACGTCGATCTTCGGTTGCCAGGTCGGGGTCGTGGTCAGCCGAACCGCGAAGCTGACCGGATCGAGCGCCGTACCGGCCGCATAAAAGCCGGCGAACGCGGGCACACCGGCCGAAGTCAGCGTCGCCGGCGCACCGACGACAGTCGCGACGCCATCCTTGATCTCCACCGGCTTGGTGGCGAAGTCGAGGGCGGCCAGCTCCACGTCGTCGTACGTCGCCGGCTGGCCGGTCTCCAGGCTCTTGCTGACCACGTCGGCGATGATCTTGCCGGTACTCCCGTTGAGCGCGATCCGCAGGTCGCGCACGGTCACCTCGAGCAGCGGATTGCCCGCCTGCATCTCGTGCCCCTTGAAGTACACGCCACCCTCGAAGCCCACCTTCTCCGCAGTCCCCGTGCCATTGGCGAAGCGGAACGAACCATCGGTACGACGAGTCGCCGGAGCCTGCACGGCGATCGAACCGTGCGCGATCGGGCCCTCGACGTACGTGCGGAACGATGCCTTCAGCCCCCAGTCCAGCGAACCGACCGGCGGTGGCGGGGTGGTCGGCGGGGTGTCGCCCGCGAACGTCACCTTGACGGCGAGCTCGTGCGCCGCGTTGACCGCACCGCCGCCGGGGTAGGTGTAGACGCCGTAGTTGCGCGGGTTCTCCGCAACCTTCTTCGTCTTCACCGTCAGCTCGAACGTGCCGTCCGGGTTCAGCAGAACCATCCGCGGCTTCTGCGCCGGGAAGTCGGTCGAGACCTGGTCGTACGACGGTTGCGGTACCGCCCACTTGGTGTCGAGCAGCGTCCGGGTGGTCGCGTCCGCACCGGTCGACGGCTGCCAGTTGTCGGCGAACGACCCGAACACGACGTACACGCCGGCAGGCTGACCGACGGTGACCGGCGGGCGCAGCGAGGCGTTGGCCGCCGGGTCGAACCCAGACCCCTTCACCACAAGGTCCTCACCCGCTGTGATCTCGGAGGTCTTCGAAACCTCGATCTTCGGAGTGAAGGTCGGTACTGCCGGAGTCGGTGTGACCTCAGCCGAAGCTGGGTTCAGACCGATACTGGACGCGGCGACCGCCGCCAAACTCGCGAACAGTGCGAAGCCGAGGCGGCGGCTCATGCCGAGGTCTCCTTCTGCGAAGTGGTCTTGCGTCGGCTGACCAGGATGAGGGCGGCACCACCACCGAGCAGTACGACGGCCGCTGCCGCGAAGCCGATCGCCAGACCGCCGGTGTTGGCCAGGTTGCCGGTCGGCTTGTCCTTACCGCCACCGGTGTTCGGGGTGCTGGGTGCGGTGGTGGGCTGGTTGGTCGCACTGGGCGTCGTGGTGGGCTGACCGCTCGAGCCCGTGAACGTGACCGGGATCAGCACGTCGGCGCTGCGATCCGCCGTGCGGGTGTGGTCTGCGCGTGTCCCGATCACACAGCCGAGTGGAGCGACCTTCTTGTCCAGGCAGTTGGTGAACTGATCCTTGGCCTTCACCGTCAGCTGCACCTGGAACGACCCCTTGCCACCCGACTGGGTGAACGGCCGCGCCAGCCCTTCGCCGTACGACGGCGGGTTCGACGAGATCCACACCGACGAACCGGATTCACCCTTCATGTCCACCCCACCCAGGCACGGCGAAGGTAGTTGCCCAGGGCCCTTGTTCACGCAGAACGCGACGTAGATCCCCTTGTTCAGGTCGAATCCGTTGCCGCGCACGGTGACCTTGGTCCCGGCCGGATTCAGCCCGGTCGTCACCGACGCCGTCACCGTCTGCCCGCTCGGCCCACTCGCCGCCTGCGCGGCCAGCGGCCAGCCGGCCACCCCCATCGCCACGACGGCCGCTACCAGCCCCACCCTGAATTTCACGCCACACTCCCTCACTAATTCAGTTTGGTTAGGCTAACCTAACTTAAGTGACCCTACAATCGGGCCCGTCGGCCACCGCTCAGCCGCCGTTCTCGCAACGCTTCCGGGAACGCAGTCAGCTCATGCACCGCGACACCGGTGCGAGCGCCTATCTCGCTGCCCTGACCAAGGGCCACCTCGACCTGAGCGGGTACGCCGCGCTGGTCGCTCAGCACGCGGTGATCTACCGCGCCCTCGAGGAGCTCGGCGAACAGCTCGCCGACGACCCGATCGCCGGCCGCTTCGTCTTCCCGGACCTGTACCGCCGCGAGTGGCTGCAGGCGGATCTCGAGTACCTCAAATCCCGCGGCCTCCCGATCCCGGAGCCGACGCCACAGACGCTCCGCTACATCGAGCGGCTCAAGGAACTGGCCACCTGGCCCGGTGGCTTCATCGCGCACCACTACGTCCGCTACCTCGGCGACATCGCCGGAGGCCAGTCGATCGGCCGCCAGGTCGCGACGCACTACGGTCTGGTGCCCGGTGGCGACGGCGTACGGTTCTATGTCTTCGACAAGATCTCGCCGAAGCCCTTCCGCGAGACCTACCGGCAGTTGCTGGACGAGACGCCGTTCGACGAGACCGAGCAGCAGCAGGTCCTGGACGAGGTACTGGTCGCGTTCCGCTACAACATCGACATCCTGACCGAGCTCGCCGAGCAGGTCCTCCCCCGCTACCCGCAGGTCGCGTCGTGACGCTCGATCTCTCCCGGATCTCCCGTACGGCGATCCTCGTCGTACTGCTGTTGCTCGTGGCAATGGGTTGCGCCGGACCGGCAACATCGAACACGTCCGCCGAGCAACCGGCGACTGTCGACGCCTGCCGCCCACCGGTGAAGGGTTTCGCGGTCACCGCCGATGCCGATGGCAATCCATTGCCCAAGGCAACCACATCCCCGGCCACCGGCGCCGACCCGCACACCCTGACCGGGCCGGCCACGGCGACGCTGACCGACCACGCGATCCACCCGGTCGCGTCGTCGGCCGCACCGAAGCTGCCGGTCGACGTGAAGTCGTGTGACGGCAAGCAGGTACAGGTCAAGGACGCCAGCCGGATCATCGCGGTCGACCTCTACGGCACGCTGGCCGAGATCGTGTTCAGCCTCGGACTCGGCGACAAGGTCGTCGGCCGGGACACCTCGACCGGCTTCCCCGAAGCGGCGCATTTGCCCAAGGTGACCCCGAGCGCTCACGACCTGAACGCCGAGGCGATCCTGTCGCTGGACCCGACGGTTGTCCTGACCGACAAGAGCATCGGGCCGCCCGAGGTGATCGAGCAGTTGCGGGCCTCCGGCGTACCGGTGATCTTCTTCGCCGACGCCCGGACCATGGACGGGCTGCCGAGCCAGATCCGCGCGGTCGCGGGCGCCCTCGGCGTACCGGACCGTGGTGAGGAGCTGGTCAAGCGGACGTCGACCGAGATCACGTCCGCGCTGGCCCTGGCGCCGACCGGTGGGAAGCCACTGCGGATGACGTTCCTGTACATCCGCGGTACGGCGGGGGTGTATCTGATGAGCGGTCCGGGTTCCGGCGCGGACGCGATGATCAAGGCGATCGGCGGGATCGACACCGGGACCGCTATCGGGCTGGACAAGTCGTTCGTGCCGCTGACCAGTGAGGCGCTGATCCGCGCGCAACCCGAGGTGATCATCGTGATGACCGAGGGGCTGAAGTCGGTGAAGGGCGTCGACGGGCTGCTCAAACTGCCCGGGCTCGGCCAGACGCCGGCCGGTCAGCACCGCCGGATCATCGACATGAACGACACCGAACTGCTCGGTTTCGGCCCGCGGACCGGCCGGACCGTCGCCGCGCTCGCCAAGGCGGTCTACACGCCTTGAGCCGGTTGCGTTCGGTAGGCCTGCTTGGCTTCCTGACCGTTGCGCTGGTGGTGCTGGTGATCGTGGCCGCGGGAATCGGGCAGCTCCGGATCCCGCCGGCCGAGATCGTCGGATCGCTGCTGCATCGGCTAGGACTGGATCTCGGGCCGATGCCCAGCCATCCCCAGGGCGACAACGCGTTGTGGAAGGTGCGGTTCCCGCGGGTGGCGCTCGCCGTACTGGTCGGGGCCTCGCTGGCGACCGCGGGCGCGCTGATGCAGGGCGTCTTCGGCAACCCACTGGCCGAGCCGTCGGTGGTCGGGGTGTCGTCGGGCGCCGCGGTCGGGGCTTCGCTCGTCATCGTCACCGGCGTGACGTACCTCGGCAACTGGACGATCGCCGTCGCCGCGTTCATCACCGGATTGGGTACGACGTTGCTCGTGCATTCGTTGTCCCGGTCCAGCGGGCGGACCGAGGTGGTCACGTTGGTCCTGACCGGGATCGCGGTGAACTCGTTGGCGTTCACGCTGATCTCCTTCGCCACGTTCATCGCGAACACGAGTGCCCGCGAGCAGCTCGTCTTCTGGCAGCTCGGCAGCCTGAACGGCGCTACCTGGCCGGCCGTGACCGCGGTTCTGCCGTTCACCGTGGCCGGTCTGATCGCGTCCGTCGTACTGGCTCGGCGACTGGATCTGTTGTCGCTGGGTGATCGGTCGGCGGGGCATCTGGGGGTGGACGTCGAGCGGCTGCGGCTGACCGTGATCGTGGTGGTTGCACTGCTGGTCGGGGCGAGCGTGGCGTTCTCGGGCATCATCGGCTTCGTCGGGCTGGTCGTGCCGCACCTGATCCGGATGGTCGCCGGGCCGGGGCATCGGTTGCTGCTGCCGGCTAGTGCTTTGGGCGGCGCGGTTCTGGTGATCGTCGCGGATCTGCTGGCCCGGACGTTGATACGCAACGCTGATCTGCCGATCGGCATGATCACCTCCCTCGTCGGCGCCCCGTTCTTCTTCTGGCTCCTGCGCCGGACCCGCACCCGGCAGGGAGGTTGGGGGTGAGGCGCCGGCTGCCGTCCCGGCTGCCAACCGGTACGACGATCGCCGAGGTGCGCGACGTGTCGCTATCACTCGGCGGTACGCCGATCCTGGACGGGGTCAGCCTGTCCGTCCGCACCGGTGAGGTGCTGGCTCTCGTCGGCCCGAACGGCGCCGGCAAGTCCACGCTGCTCGGTGTCCTGTCCGGCGACCACGCACCCGACGCCGGCTCGGTCTTCCTAGGCGGGGAACCGCTGAACCACTGGTCCCCCGTGGAGACCGCGATGCGCCGGGCCGTGATGTTGCAGCAGGCAACGATCTCGTTTCCGTTCAGTGTCGCCGACATCGTCGCCATGGGCCGCGCCCCCTGGTACGGAACCACCCGCGCCGACGACGACGAACACGCCGTACGCGCCGCGCTGGGGACCGCAGATATCACCGAGTTCCGCGACCGAGTCTTCAGCTCGCTCTCAGGCGGAGAGCGCGCACGCGTGTCGCTGGCCCGGGCGTTGGCCCAAGAAGCCCAGCTCCTCCTCCTCGACGAACCAACAGCAGCCCTGGACCTCCACCACCAGGAAGCAGTCCTCCAACTGACTCAAGAATCTGCAGGTGGAGGTGATGCGGTGGTGGTCGTGGTGCATGACCTCAACTTGGCCGCGGGCTACGCGGATCGGGTTGCTGTTCTCTCGCGCGGGAGGGTTGTTGCTGATGGGGAGCCGGGTGAGGTGCTGACTGCTGAGTTGCTCAGTGAGGTTTATCGGCACCCGGTGGAGGTGTGGCCGCATCCGGGGAGCGGCGCTCCGGTGATCTTGCCGCGGCGCTGACGATCGGGTCGGTCTCGTCGTCGAACTCACCGATGACCTGTTCCAGCAGGTCTTCGAGGGCGACCACGCCGAGCGGGTCGGTGCCGGTGCACACGACGGCCAGTTGGGAGCGGTGGTCGCGCATGGTGCGGATGGCGGTGGCTACTGGGGTGGTGGGAGCGAGGTTGAGGGGTGCGGTCATCAGTTCGGCGGCTCGGAGCGTCGTACCGCCGCTGGTGGTGGCGCGGGCGGCGTCGCGGACGTGCACGATGCCGCAGATCGTCGTACCGCTCATGACTGCGAGGCGGGAGCGGCCTTCGCGGCGGCTGGTCAGTTCGACGTCACGGGCCGAGGCGGTGGACGGGACGGTGGCGAGGCGATCCATCGGCACCATCACCTGGGCGATCGTGATGTTCTGCAGGGCAAGCATCGCGGTCAGCAGGTCGTGTTCCGGCTCCTCGAGGGTGCCGTGCTCGCGGGACGACTCGATCAGCAGCCGGAGCTCATCGGGGCCGTGGGCGCTGGCCAGTTCGTTCTGCGGGGTGACTCCGACCAGGCGGATGCACAGGTTGGCGATCCAGTTCAGCGCGAGCAGGAGCGGGCGAACGACGTACGTGAAACCGCGGAACGGCAGCGCCAGCGCCTGTGCCGCGCGCTCCGGGTTGCTGATCGCCCACGACTTCGGCGCCATCTCACCGAGCAGCACATGCAGCAGACCGATTCCGCCGACCGCGATGATCAGCGCGATCACGTGCCCCACGCCCTCGGGGATGTGCGCGAGCTCGAACAACGGGTGCAGCAGATGCGCGACCGCCGGCTCACTCAGCGAACCCAGCCCCAGCGTGCACAACGTAATCCCGAGCTGCGCACCCGCGAGCATCAGCGACAGCTCGCTGATCCCCCCGATGGCGGCCCGGGCGGACCGGCTGCCCGCTGCCGCGGCCTCCTCGAGCCGATGCCGCTTGGACGCGACCAGGGCGAACTCGGCCGCCACGAAGAACCCGTTCAGTGCCAGCAGACCAACCGAGATGATCAGGGCGAGCGACGTACTCATGCCACCCGCTCCATCTCGACGAGACCGGGCACGCGACGTTCCAACGTCTGTACGACGAGCTTGACGAACTCCGGCGGTATCGGCCGCCCCTCGTGGTCGAGCCGGTGCGGAAGCTCCACGACGATCTCGTCACCGACCACCGGGATCCGGCCGAGCCGTGCCATCACCAGCCCGGACACGGTCTCGTAGTCATCCGACTCGGGCAACGCCACCCCGGTCGCCTCCTCGACCTCGTCGAGCCGCCACCGCGCAGGCAGGACCCACGAGCCGTCACCACCCTGGACCGGCGAAGTCTCCGGCAGATCGTCCTCGTCCCGGATCGCACCGACCAGCTCCTCGGCGATGTCCTCGAGCGTGACGATGCCCGCGAAACCGCCGTACTCGTCGACCACGATCGCGAGCTGGCGGTGCGCCGTACGGAGCCGTTCGAGCACGACAGGTAGTGGGAGCGTGGACGGTACGACGACCGGCGGCGAGGCGAGTGAGCCGACGGTGACGTGGCCGCGGTCGGCCGGTTCGACCTCGACGACATCGCCGATCGCGATCACCCCGACCACCTCGTCGACCGAACCCGCGATCACCGGGAACCGGCTGTGCCCGGTGTCCTGCAGCTCGACCACCCTGGTCAGCGGCTCGTCCTGGTGCACGGTGACCACGTCGACCCGCGGCACCATCGCCTCGTCGGCGATCCGGCCGCGGAAGTCCAGACCACGGTCCAGCAGCCGCATCGTGTCCTCGTCCAGCAACCCCTGCTCGTACGAGGAGACGATGATCCGGTCCAGCTCCTGGGCCGTCGCACCCTGGGGCAGCTCCTCGACCGGTTCGATCCCAACCCGGCGCAGAATCCGGTTCGAGGCGGTGTCGAAGACGCGGATGATCGGTCCGGCGATCGTCAGGTACAGCAGCGTCGACCGTGACAACCGCAGCGCGATCGCCTCGGCCCTCGCGATCGCCAGGTTCTTCGGCGCGAGCTCACCCAGGACCATCTGAATCACGGTCGCCAGCAGTAGCGCGGCGATCACCGACACCGAAACACTCACGGTCTCCGGCACTCCAGCCGACCCGAGGACACGCGCGAGCCCCTCGCCCAGATACGGCTCGGCGAAGTACCCCGCCAGCAACGCCGTCACCGTGATCCCGACCTGCGACCCCGACAACACGAACGAAAGCCGCGAGGTCACCTTCAACGCCCGCACCGCCGCCGCATCACCGCCGTCGGCCAGCGTCCGCAGCCGGCTCCGATCCACCGCCACGTACGCGAACTCCTGCGACACGAAGTAGCCCGTGGCAACAGTCAGCACCAGGATCAACCCCAGGCCGCCCACAATCAGCATGCCCCGACCCTAGGTGATCACCCTCGTGGCGACACGACCGACAGGAGGTCTGGGGTCGCGCCGCGAGCCCGCCCGCTCACGGCGCGGCCGCAAACCTTCTGTCAGGCCGACACCTCCTGTCGTTAGTGCCGGCTCTCCGACTTCGGCGCAGCCTCGACCGCCGGATTCTGCTCGTCGTCGCCGTTCTGGACCTTCTTGAACTCCTTCAGCGCCTGCGCGGCGCCCCGGGCGAGTTCGGGGAGCTTGTTCGCGCCGAACAGCAGCACCACGACGACCAGGATGACGAGCCACTCGCCGCCCGCGGGCATCTCCAACTGTGGAACCATGACCAGCCTTCTTTCCGGTAGTCCCCTCCCAACGTACGTCCGCCGACGGACCGTAGGGTGGGCCATATGTCACAGGTTCTGCCCGAGGTTTTCGCCGCTGCGGTCCGCCGGGACGGCGCCGGCCCGCTCCTCACCTACTACGACGACGAGACGGGTGAGCGGATCGAACTCAGCGCGCTGACCACGGCGAACTGGGTGGCCAAGACCGCCAACCTGCTCGTCGACGAGTACGACCTGGAGGCAGGCGAGACCGTCGCGATCGGTCTGCCGCCGCATTGGCTCGGCGTGGTCTGGGCGCTCGCGACCTGGTCGGCCGGCGCCTCGCTCACCTCTGGCATCGGCGCCCTGGCAATCACCGGGCCCGAGCTGGATACAACTGGTGAGCGGGAGACGATCGCATCTGCGCTGCTACCGCTCGGCGGGCGGTTCCGCGAGGCGCTGCCGGACGGCGTCCACGACTACGGGGCCGAGGTCTACAACCACCCCGACGTGTTCGTCCCGTTCGACTCCCCTTCCGCCGACTCCCCGGCGTACGACGAACTCACCCATGCCGACCTGATCGGCACGGCGGAACCGATCGCCGACCGGATCCTGACCACCCGGGACCTGACGACCCGGGACGGACTTAGGGTCTTGATCGGGGTCATCATCGGCGGCGGCTCGATCGTGTTGTGCCGCAACCTGGACCCCACGAAGCTCGACCGCCGGGTGGCGGACGAGAAGGTCGATCGAATCCTGGAGGACTAGGTGCGGTTCGAGGGGCGGGTGGCACTCGTCACGGCGGGGGCGCAAGGGATCGGGGCCGCGGTGGTACGGCGGTTCGCGGCCGAAGGTGGTTCGGTCGTGATCACCGATCTGCAGGAGGACAAGATCGGGGAGCTCGCGGCCGAGCTCGGTGACCGGGCGATCGGGGTACGGACCGATGTGACGAGTCGCGCGGACGTCGATGCCGCGGTGGCCGCAGCGGTCGAGCGGTTCGGGCGGCTGGACGTCGTCGTCAACAACGCGGGCGGTTGTATCGTCACGAGCGTTCCCGAGGACACGACCGATGAGGACTGGCACCGCCAGCTCGACCTGACGCTGGTCGGCGCCTCGCGCTGTATCCAGGCGGCCCTGCCGCACCTGGTGGAGTCCCGCGGCAACGTGGTCACGATCAGCTCCGTCAACGGGTTGGCCGCCTTCGGCAACGTCGAGTACTCGGCGGCGAAGGCCGGCCAGATCGCGATGACCCTGAACTACGCTTCCCGCTACGGCAAGCTCGGCGTCCGCTTCAATGTCGTTGCCCCCGGCACCATTCGGACGCCGAACTGGGACAACCAGCTGGAGACGCTGGAGAAGTTCAAGAAGCTCTACCCGCTGGGCCGGATCGGCGAACCCGAGGACATCGCGGCCGCGGTCGCGTTCCTCGCCTCCGACGACGCCTCCTGGATCACCGGCCACACCTTGCCGGTCGAGGGCGGCGTGCTGACCGGTCCGAACCTGGTCGACCTGAGCCCGTCCGGGCCGTTCAAGAAGGAGTACTAGAAGTTGAACCAGTAGGCCACCCGCAACGGCAGCCCGCTGACCGCGATCCCGAACCACACTCCGCGTCGGATCAAGCACCCACCGCGATGCCCCCGCCGGGCCTGCAGCACGGTGGCACCCACCACGAGCAGGCCCAGTACGGCGAGCAATGCGGCTCCGAAGGTGGTCCAGCCGCCGATCAGCGAGCCGACGCCCAACGCGATCCAGATCAGCCCGCCGATGAAGGACGCCGGACTGTACGCCGAGTCCCGCGTCCGCCACGGTTGCCGGGGCGCCTCCGGACGCAGGTACGCCGGCATGTCGTCGAACCCATCAGCCATGGCCGGACTGTAGCCACGCCAGGGCTCAGCGGTTGGCGGGCCACGCCTTCCAGGCCGAGGCGAACATCTCGTCGACGGTGTGGGTGTTCTTCCAGCCGAGGTCACGGGCGGCGAGCTCACCCTGCGCGACCACGCGGGACGGATCGCCGGGCCGACGCGGGCCCTCGGTCGGGGTGAAGTCGATGCCGGTGACCCGGCGGGCAGCGTCCATGATCTGGCGGACCGACGTACCGGTCCCGCTCCCCAGGTTGTAGACGGGCTCCAGCGCCGTACCGGCGTCGAGGGCCCGCGCCGCGGCCACATGTGCACGGGCGAGGTCGGCGACGTCGACGTAGTCCTTCACCGACGTCCCGTCCGGGGTCGGGTGGTCGGTGCCGTAGATCTGCGGCACCTTCCCCTGCGAGAGCAGGTTGCAGACGATCGGGAACAGGTTGTACGGACTCGCGTCGTACACGGTCGGGTCGCCGGAGCCGACCACGTTGAAGTACCGCAACGAGGTGTGCCGCAGGTCGGTCGCCTTGGCCTGGTCGCGCAGCAACCACTCCCCGATCAGCTTCGTCTCCCCGTACGGCGATTCCGGCGCCGGCTCGGTCGTCTCGGTCACCGTCTCGACCTTCGGCGTCCCGTACACCCCCGCGCTGGACGAGAACACGATGTTCCGCACGCCCTTCTCGTCCATCGCCTCCAGCAACGACACCATCGCCGTCACGTTCTGCGTGTACGTGTGCAACGGCCGATCCACCGACACCCCGGCGTACTTGAACCCACCCAGGTGCACCACCCCACTCACCCCCTCCAGCGCACCCCGAACCGCCGCCCCGTCCAGCAGATTCGCCCGCACGAACGGCACCCCGTCCGGCACGAACTCCGCCTTCCCACTCGACAGGTCATCGACCACCACCACATCGATGCCATCAGCAAGGAACGCCCGCACCACATGCGCCCCGATATACCCAGCCCCACCAGTCACAAGCCATGTCATACAACGATCTTCGCACCCGGTACACACAAAACGGCTGGAACGGGCCAAACCCGTACCAGCCGTTCGGTGTGCTGCGGAACTAGGTCCCGATGGCTGACTCCGACTTGGGGCGCAGCAGGAACGCTCCGAGGTAGAGGACTGCGGCGATGATCAGGAGGCCGTGGAAGCCGATGATCAGGGCTGCGTACTCGAGGCAGCCGCCGAGCATGGCGCCCAGGAGGTTGGCGCCGAAGGACGCCGTGCCGTCGGCGGTGTCGGTGAAGCGCTTGGCGAAGATGACGTTGGCGGCGAAGATCGGGGTGAAGGCGATGATCACCGCGACCAGGGCGCGCAGGCCTACCGGCATCGAGAGCAGCCAGTCGTCGGGGAAGATCCAGGACACCACCAAGCCGCCGAACAGGATCGCGTACATCACCTTGGTGGGTGGTGTTCGGAAGCGTCTGGTGACTTCGACTGCGGCGAGCACCGCGACCAGGACTCCGGCGAAGACGATCGCGTTCACGACCCACGTCGTACCGAAGAGCAACGCGAAACCGGTGATGCTCTTGGTTTCCAGGAGCATGAAGCCGGCGCCGAGCAGGAAGAGGTCGGTGTACGGGCGCATGCGCTTGTACGACGATCCGCCGCCGGCGATGCCGACGCCGACGAGGCCCGCGACCAGGATCAGCCCGAGGGTGACCAGGTAGAGGGACGGGATGCGGTCGGTGAACAGGTACAGGAACGGGCGGTTGTCGGTGGCCGGCGGCGGAGTGACCGACGAGGCGCCGGCCCATTCGCCCTGGCAGTTCTGGTCGGCGGCCGTCAGACCGACGGTGACGACGGCCTGCTGCAGGGAGTCGCCGACCTTGTCCACGCAGGGCTTGTGGCCGAAGGCCTTCTCGGCGGTCAGGGCGAGGCGGTCGATCAGCCAGGTCTCGCGGTAGTAGTTGTACATCGCGAACGCGCCACCCGGGTTCAGGTGGTCACGCGCGGACTCGAACGCCTGCTGGGTGAACAGGTAGCTCTCCAGCCGCAGCGAGCTCGCACCGTTGACCAGGGTCAGCGAGTCGGGCAACGCCAGCAGGATCAGGTCGTACTTCTTGTCGGTCCGGGACAGGAACGCCCGCCCGTCGTCGATGTGCGACGACACCCGCGGGTCCTGGTACGGCCGGTCCGGGTGCAGCGCCTTGCCGATGTCGCGGATCTCCGGGTCGATCTCGACCGCGTCCACATGGGTCGCGCCCTTCTTCAGCGCGATCGCGACGTCCGAACCCGATCCCGCCCCGATGATCAGGACGTTCTTCGGCTCCTTACCGGCGTTCGCCCGCGCGTACGGCAGTCCGTACTGCGGCTCCCACTGCAACCGGGCATCCGCCGGGATCGCCTGCTGGTGCGGTACACCGTTGACCGTGATCGTCAGCAGCGGCACACCCTCGAACGTGTCCTTGGCGGTCTGCACCTTGTAGTACGGCGACCAACTGTTCTCCGACTTGGTCGACTCGTTGAACAGCACCCCGACCATCACCAGCAACGGCACCAGCACCAACCCGGCACTCAGTACGGCGGCCACCAGCGGCTGGGCGGCCACACCCCGCGCCCGGGGAATCATCAACCCGGCAAAGACGATCGTGACGATCAGCCCCCACCAGATCGGCGGCGCCCCCAGGAACGACAGGGCGGTGAAGCTGATGATGCCGATCAGCGATCCGACCAGGTCGTACCGGTACGCCGTCAGTCGCGGCAGCTCACTGAAGCAGCGGCCGACGAGTTCCGCCGGACCGGCGAGCACCACGGCCGCGGCGATGAAGACGATCGGCAGGATCACCCAGACCGGCGGACCGGTCGTGTTGAGACTGGTGAAGTAGATGACGCTCGACGAGGAGCCGCGGTCGACGGTGACGGGTTTCCACGCGATCACCAGGACCAGCAGGCCGAGCATCAGCGGCGAGTAGTACGGCAACCGCTTGGCCCGGCCGGAGCGCAGGATGCCGATCCCGATTCCGAGGAAGGAACCGAGCAGCACGAAGTTCGAGAAGTAGCTGAGATGGACGACGTTCGAGCCGGTCCAGCGAATCAGCGCGAGCTCGGTGAACAGCATCAGCGCGCTGGCCGCCACCAGCCGGGTCCGGACCCCGAAGGGGCTCGGCCAGTTCGTTGTCGTGACCTGTTCCGTGGAGGAGTCGACTGCCATGTGGCGCGACGTTACCCGAATCACAGTGTGCTACGTCACCCCAGTCCCGCCTCTGATGACGAACCGGCAGAGGCGGGACCGGATGACAGCTACTTGGCGAGGAGGCAGCCGGACTTGTTCAGGTCGATGGTGCGGGTGGCGGACAGGCAGGTGTAGAACCACCAGGTCTGCTGGCCGTACGCCGCTCCTTGGTCGACGGTGATGTTGCCCGCGGCGTCGACCTCGCACGGGTTGTTCATCGTGCAGCGTCCACCGTCCTCGTTCCCGGTGTTGTTGACGCCGATGACCTGGCCGGTCGAGGTGCTCACGATCGGCGAACCCGACGTACCGCCGATGGTCTCGCAGCCCGGCTGGCGGTACTTGATCGAGCTCTCCATCGTCCAGCTGGCTTCGCGGAGCTTGAAGATCGTCGACTGCACCGAGCAGGTGTAGATGCGCTTCCAGTAACCGGAGACGACGGCCATCCCGGCGCCGGCGGCCGGCGCGGACTGGGAGAGCGTCAGCGCCGGGACACCCAGCCGGGACTGGATCGCGGCGTAGGTCTCGGTGAGCCGGTACAGCGTGACGTCGGTCTTCGTCATCGTCGCGTACAGGACCCGGTTGGCCCGGACCGTACCGGCGTTGGTTCCGCTCGGCCGCAGCAGCGTGAACGAGCGGCTGGACGCGCGGTCCTTGATGACGACACCCGCGGCGGGCATACCGCCTTCGTAGCAGTGACCGTTGGTGAGAATCAGCGCCGGATCGGTGGACACCGACGAGGCGAACCGGACCAGCGAGCCGGAACAGTTACTGAGTGCAGCGATCCCGGTGAAGTCGCCACCTGGCGCCCGGACAGCAGTGGGAGCAGGAGCGGGGGCGGGCGCCGCCTGCGCAGCACTGAGGCCGGTCAAAGTGATCGCCGTGGCCGCAGCCACCGCAAAAAGGGGACGGAACAGTTTCATGGGGGGCGGTTCCTCACTGTCGATTTGGGCAGCACCAGGTAACCCATCTCAACGCCCGAACGCCATCACAACCGTGTGAATCTGCCCGATCACAGGGTGTATGCAGGGGTTTTCCTGCGCTCTGTGGCCGGGCTGCTACCCTTCGTCTTCGGACCCGCTCCGGCTCGAACCTTCGCGTCCCCCGGCACGTCGTACCAAGTGACCGTGGGGACGACACGGTACGGTCGGCAACAGCCCGCCCGAGCCGAGAACGGAAGGACCTCATGCCGCAGGAGAAAGCAGACCTGCGCAACCTCAGCGAGCCGGTGCGGTTCAAGCGGGCCCTGGCACTGCTGTTGATGACCCTCGTGCTGCCGGGGTCGGCGCAGATCGTGGCAGGTAGCAAACGTGCTGGGCGCTGGGCCTGGCGGGTCGTCGCGGGAATCCTCGCGATCGTCGTCTTCCTGGTCGTCCTGGGGCTGATCTGGCGCTCCGGGACCATCAACCTGCTCGCCCGCCCGGGCACCCTGCGGGTCGTCCAGGTGCTGCTGATCCTGCTGGCGATCGGCTGGGCCGCGTTGTTCGTGGATGCGTACCGGATCGCTCAGCCGATGATGCTGGAACGCAACCACCGGCTGGCGACCAGCATCCTGGATGCCGTCCTGGTGTTCGTGGTCGCCGGTGCGCTGATCTGGGCCAGCTCGTTCGTGAACACGCAGCGCGATTTCGTCGCCAGCGTCTTCGGCAACGGGCAGAAGTCGAAGGCCGAGCACGGCCGCTACAACGTGCTGCTGATGGGCGGCGACTCCGGTGCGGACCGGATCGGCACCCGGCCGGACAGCATGACGGTGGCCAGTATCGACGCGGACACCGGCCGGACCGTCCTGATCGGCCTGCCGCGCAACCTGGCCAAGGTTCCGTTCCCCGCCGGTACGGCGATGGCCAAGCAGTTCCCGAACGGTTTCGTGTGGAAGGGCTGCGAGGCCCAGTGCCTGCTGAACGCCGTCTACACCTACGCGGCCGAGCACAAGAACCTGTTCCCGGGTAACCCGAACCCCGGCGAGACCGCGACCACGCAGGCCGTCTCGGCGGTCACCGGGCTGAAGATCAACTACTTCGTCCTGATCGACCTGGCCGGCTTCCGCGACCTGCTGAACGCGGTCGGCGGAATCACCCTGGACATCGGCAAGCGGGTCCCGATCGGTGGCGGTACCTCGCCGATCAAGGGGTACATCGAGGCCGGGAAGAACCAGCACCTGGACGGGTACCACGCGCTCTGGTTCGCCCGGTCCCGGGCCGAGTCGTCGGACTACGAGCGGATGACGCGGCAGAAGTGCGTGATGTCTGCGATGCTGAACCAGCTGTCCCCGCAGACCGTGCTGACCAAGTTCCAGGGCATCGCCGCGGCCAGTAAACAAGTGGTCAAGACCAGCATCCCGGCCGGTGAGCTGGGCACCTTCACCGACCTCGCGCTGGACGCGAAGAAGCTGCCGGTGTCAAGCTTCTCCGCGGTCCCCCCGTTGATCCACACCGGCAACCCGGACTTCGACCTGATCCGTACCAAGGTGGCCCAGGCGATCCAGAAATCGGAAGCGCTGGACAAGGCCGCCTCCGAAGGAGACGGTAAGACCACCGATACCCCGAAGACCACGTCTACCAAGAAGCCGAGTACGCCGGCGAAGAAGCCGACGAACTCACCGACCAAACCCGCCAACGACGTCGATGACGTCGCTTCGATCTGTAAGGCCTGACCTGATATGCCGTTGTCCTCCTGGCCGCCCGTTTCCGTCGTGATGCCCGTGCTGAACGAGGAACGCCACCTCGAAGAGGCTGTCGGGCGCGTGCTCGACCAGAACTATCCCGGTGAGCTCGAGGTCGTGCTCGCCATCGGCCCGAGCAAGGACCGGACCCAGGAGATCGCGGACAAGCTCGCCGACCGCGATCACCGGATCAGCATCGTCGAGAACCC
Organism: Kribbella sp. NPDC056345; assembly: GCF_042262745.1. Classification (NCBI taxonomy): domain Bacteria; kingdom Bacillati; phylum Actinomycetota; class Actinomycetes; order Propionibacteriales; family Kribbellaceae; genus Kribbella; species Kribbella sp. NPDC056345. The sequence continues at coordinate 1,206,043 of NZ_JBHJQQ010000001.1, forward strand.
GACCGGCAAGACCCCGGCCGCGCTGAACGTCGGGATCGCGCACGCGCGGCACGACATCCTGGTCCGGGTCGACGGCCACGGCGCCCTCACCGACGGATACATCACCCGCGCGGTCGAGGTGCTGGACGAGAGCGGCGCGGACAACGTCGGCGGCGTGATGGCGGCCGAGGGCCGGACCCCGACCGAGATGGCGGTCGCCTGTGCGTACCGCTCGCGGCTCGGGCTGGGCGCATCGACGTTCCACCAGGGTGGCAAGGCGGGCCCGGCCGACACCGTGTACCTCGGGGTCTTCCGGCGTGCGGCGCTGGAGCGGGTCGGCGGCTTCGACGAGACCATGCACCGCGCCCAGGACTGGGAGCTGAACTACCGGATCCGCAAGACCGGTGGGCTGATCTGGTTCAGCCCGGATCTGTCGGTCACCTACCGGCCGCGCTCCTCGCTGTCCGCGGTCGCCAAGCAGTTCTTCCACACCGGCCAGTGGCGCCGCGAGGTGATCCGCCGGCACCCCGAGACCGCAAGCAAGCGCTACCTCGCCCCGCCGGTCGCCGTGATCGGGATCGTGCTCGGCACCATCCTCGGCATCATCGGCCTGATCACCGGCAACGCCTGGCTCGACCTGGGCTTCCTGGCCCCCCTCGGCTACGGCCTGCTCCTCCTCTTCGGCTCAGCCGTCGAGGGCCGCTACCTCCCCTGGAAGGCACTGGCCCAGATGCCCCTCATCTGCGCCACCATGCACATGTCCTGGGGCCTGGGCTTCCTCATCGGCCTCCGCGAAAAACCCCGCACCGTCTAGCCCGCACAGTCCAACCCAACCGTTCCCGGCCCTGTCCGGCCGCGGTTCATTTGAGCGGATATCCCCTCCTGTTGTCCCTTCTCAGTTCGTATACGAGCGGAGAAGGGGCACCGCGGACGGATATCCGTTGAAATTGCCTCGGGCCTGGGGCTGGGGCTGGGGCTGTGGAGGTGGGCGGGGGCGTTACTCGATCAGGCGGTGGCGGAGGCGGGTTAGGTCTTCGGTGGTTAGGCCGCCGTGGCGTAGGTAGGGCTCGGGGCCTCCGTAGACCTCGTCCACGTGGGCCAGGATGGCTACCAGGGACTCGGCTCGGGTGTCGCGGAACTCGATCATCTCCGGGTGCTTGGAGACGTCCGGTTCGGCGGCGAGCTGTTCTTCCAGCCACGGGGCGAGGCGGGACTGGGTGAGGTAGTAGTCGGCGATGATCTCGTCGCGTGGGACACCGGCGATGCTTAGGGCCAGGGCGACCACCATGCCGGTGCGGTCCTTGCCGCCGTGGCAGTGCACGACGACTGCACCCTCGGGTTCGTCCGCGATCGCCTTCACCGCGGCCGCGAACAGCGTCGGCCGCCGGTCCAGCATCCAAGTGCAGGCCGCGACGATCGTCGGCTGCCCGTGCTCCGGATCGGCCGGATCCGCCAGCAGTTGCCGAACCGCAATCGGTGATCCGGTGAACGGCGTCGGCGCATCCCCGACCTCACGGTCAGTGCGCAGGTCGAGGATGCGGCTGACCTCGGAACGCCGTACCGCCTCGACCCCCTCGGGCGTCAGATACTGCAGACTCTCGGAGCGGATCAGTACGCCGTACCGGATCGTGCGACCGTCGGCCGTGGGCAAGCCGCCGACATCGCGGGCGTTGCGGCAGCCGGGCCAGTCGAGATCCATTCAGCGGTCCTGTGGACGGTCGGGATTCGGACCCGGCGTGTACGGCGGCGGTGCCGGGTGCGAGTGCATCGGAGGGGCCGGCGTTCCGGGTGGCGGCGCGTAGCCGGGGACTCGGCCGACGGGCTTCCGGCGGCGCCGGAGTAGGCCGACCGTCAGCAGGACGGCTCCGAGGGCTCCGAAGATCAGGACCGAGCCGATCGCCCCGAAGATCGACAGTACGAACGCCAGCACCGAGCTCCGGGGGCCGACGGCGTAGGTCGCGCTGGTCTCCTTGTCGGTGCAGCTGACCACGTACTCCCCGGCCGGGACCGGGTCCTGCGACCGGGCCACGACGTACCAGCTGTCGCCGTTGACGGTGATCTGCTCGGTGTTCCGCGACTGCACGATCGCCACGTCGCCGGCCTGCGCGTCCTTGACCCGGCACGGCACTTCGAGCACGGGGATCGACGAGTAGATCGTCAGCCCCTTGTCCTCCAGCGTCACCGGCGTCTGGCTCTCGCCGACCGGTTGCGGCGAGGCTGGTGCCGTCGTGACGATCCGCACGACGAAGAACGCCGTGAGTGCCAGGCCGACCACGAAACATCCGATGCCGATCCAGATCGGCGTTCGTCGCGGCGCAGCCGATTGGGCGGATGAGCTGCTCATAGCAGCACGTTAGTCGGTTTAGGGAACGCCGAGGAGTCTGAGTCCAGCGGCGGTTGCGGCAGCGGCCACGACGATCAGGACGAACGGCGCTTTGCGCCAGGCGAGGATGCCACCGACCAGTACGCCGACCGGCCGGGCGACGCCGGCCGGACCGGTACCGTCGGTGAGCGCGGCGGTGGCGACGAGTGCGGTCAGCAGCACGATCGCAGCGGCCGCGAGCAGACCCTGGACCCGCTCCGGGATCTCGTACCGGCTGCGCAGCGCAGGTCCCGCGAACCGCAACGCGAAGGTGCCGACAGCAAGGATCGCAATAGCTGCCAGGAGCAGCGGGGTGTTGTTCATCGGACCGGCTCCAATGCGGGGGTGCGGTAGAACAGGAGGCCGGTCAAGGCGCACAGCACTGGCAGACCGGCGGGCAGGAACGGCGTGGTGGCCAGGGCGACGACGATTCCGACCAAGGCCGCCGTGCGGGTCGAGCGGTCACGCAGCGCCGGTAGGACCAACGCGAGCAGGACCGCGGGGAAGGCCGCGTCCAGGCCGAAGGCGTCGGTATCGGTGATGACCGAGCCGGCCGCGGAACCGATCAGCGTGCCGAGGTTCCAGCAGATGAAGATGCCGATTCCACCGGCCCAGTACGCCGCGCGGCGCTGCCGCGGATCGTCCTGGCCGATGGCGAAGGCAACGTTCTCGTCGGTCATCAGGTGGCTGCCGGGCCAGCGCCGCCAGCCGGACCCGATCGCGTCGCTGACGGCCAGGCCGAAGGGGACGTGCCGGGTGTTCACCAGCAGCCCGGCGATCATCGCCGCGATCGGGCTGCCGCCGGCCGCCACGATCCCGACGAACAGGAACTGCGAGGCCCCGGCGAACACGACGATCGACAGCAGCACCGGCACCCACCAGGGCAAGCCGCCGCCGACGCTGATCGCGCCGTACGAGATGCCGACGACGCCGTCGGCCAGGCAGACGAGGCCGATGTCGCGGGCCAGCCGCCGGTCGAGTGTTCGCCAGATCGAACGCATGGACATTATGATGAACACACGACCGCCCGTTCGTCAACTCGAACGACTGGACCGATGGAGCGAACACGGATGGACAACAAAGCCCCACTGGATGTGATCGCGGCTTCCCTGCGCCGGCACCGGGCGCGCGCCGGTCTCTCGCTCAGCGAGGTGGCCAAGCGGGCCGGTGTCGCGAAGTCGACGCTCTCCCAACTGGAGTCGGCCACCGGCAATCCCAGCGTCGAGACGTTGTGGGCGCTGGCGGTCGCGCTCGACACACCGTTCGCCACGCTGCTCGACCCGCCGCGGCCGAAGGTCCAGCTGATCCGGGCGGGCGAGGGACCGGTGCTCTACTCCGAGAACCCCGAGTACAGCGCGACACTGGTCGCCTCGAGCCCGCCATACGCGCGGCGCGACATCTACCGGATCGAGGTCAGCCCCGGCCCCGGACGCAGGTCCGACCCGCACAACCCGGGCGTCGTCGAGCACGTCATCCTCGGCACCGGGCGCGCCCTGATCGGCCCGGCCGACGAGCCGATCGAACTGCACCCCGGCGACTACATCTCCTACCCGGGCGACCTCCCGCACGTCTTCATCGGACTGGAAGAGCGAACGATCGCAACGCTCATTTCCGAGCACGTGTAACGTTAACTGCTCACCTCTGGACAATCCCGAGCAGTTCTGAGCATCATCATCGCGAGCGCTCCTGACCCGAAGTCCGCCCACTTCGCCCTGGAGGTCCGATGAAACTCAAGCCCCTACTGCTCTGCGCCCTGCTCAGCCTCGGCGCCGCTCTGATCCCAACCCTTCCAGCGCACGCCATCGGGGTCACGCCCGGCACGTACGTGAACTACACCTTCGACACCGCATCCCTGTCCCAGGCCGAGTTCCGGATGACGATCGACGCGTCACCGGGCCGCGCCAACGTCTACTGGGCCAACCAGTTCGGCTTCACCGCCGACGACGTCGGCGGCTACACCGGCCTGCAGACCCACCGCGACGGCGTCGGCATGTTCATCTACTCGCTCTGGAACTCGACCGCCTGGCGAGCCGGTGACACCGGGACGTACTGCCTCAAGTTCCAGGAGGACGGCACCGGCGGCAGCTGCCGTCTCGACCGCACTCCGGTCGCCGGCCACACCTACGCCTTCGCGATCGCCGACGAAGGCAGCGGCTGGTACGGCGTGACCGTCCGCGACCTGACCGCCGGTACGTCGTTCAAACTCGGCAGCCTGCAGACCGGCGACGGCAACCGGATCAGTACGTCGGGCATGGTCAGCTGGACCGAGTACTTCGACTGGAACAACAGCAAGGCCACCTGCGACGACGAGCCCTACTCGAAGCTGACGATGCCGCTGCCCACCAGTGGCAGCAGTACGGCGCGCTTCACCGGCAGCTCGGAGAGCAAGGGCTGCGCGGGCGACAGCCAGGTGACGATCTCCGGGACAACCGCCGTACAGGAGAACGGGATCGGCAACTCGTCGTCCGGTGAGATCCGCGGCAGCGGTGGGTGCCTGGACGTGTCCGGCACCGACAGTACGACGGTCCTCCTCTACAACTGCACCGGCGGGAACAACCAGAACTGGGTCCACGCGGAGAACGACACGCTGCACGCTCAGTTCAGCTGTCTCGATGCCAGTGCGACCCAGGCCGGAACCGTCATCGCCTACAGCTGTCACGGCGGCACCAACCAGCAATGGACAGCTGCCGCGGACGGTTCGCTCCGGGTCAACGGCAAGTGCCTGACCGCACCGGCCGCCCTCGGCAACGCCGTAACCGTTGCCACATGCAACAACTCGGCCAGTCAGCGCTGGACACTACCGGCGTAGAACGCGGTGTGCCCCGGAACTCACAGCTCCGGGGCACTTCGACGTACGGGCTAGAGCTTGCGGCCGACCGCGCCGACGATGCACTCCTCGACCTGGTTCAGCGGCTTGAGCCGCGGGCCGTCCGGCCACCAGTCGTCGCAGAGCACCAGGCCCGGGGCGACCAGCTCCTGGCCGGGGAAGAACTCCATCAGTTCCGCGCGGGTGCGGAACCTGCCGCTGCCCATCGGGCTGTGGATGAACTTGTCCTCCATCTTCTGGGCGACCTCGGTGTGCTCCGGAGTCTCCGGGTCGAAGAAGTGCGAGATCACCGTGTACGACCCGGGCACCACCGCGTCGACGTACTCCTTCATGATCTGCGCACCCTCGCTGCCGATGTAGTGGTGCAGCGTGCCGGCCTGCATCACGGCGATCGGCTGGCTGAAGTCGAGGAATTCACGCACCTCGGGGGTGCTCAGCACCTCTTCGGGCTCGAAGATGTCGGCGCTGACGAACAGCGTGTTCTCGTTCTCCTCGAGCAGCGCGCGGCCGTGCGCGAGCACCACCGGGTCGTTGTCGATGTAGAGCACCTTGGCGTCGGGCTGGATCCGCTGCACGACCTGGTGGGTGTTCTCGGCGGTCGGCAGACCGGATCCGCAGTCCAGGTACTGCGTGATCCCCGCCTGGCCCGCCAGGAACCGGCACGAGCGGATCAGGAAGTTCCGGTTCGACCAGGCCAGGTCCTGGGCCTGCGGCGCGGCGGCCTGGACCCCGCGCAGTACCTCGCGGTCGACCTCGTAGTTGTCCTTGCCGCCCAAGAAGGCGTCGTACACCCGGGCGATACTGGCCCTGGTGGTGTCCACCCCGACCGGAATCGAACTGGGAGCCTTGCTGGAGTCGGGCATTCGCGAACCTCATCACTGTCTGTCGGGAAGGCTACAGAGAGACTGTACTGACAGTAGGGCCCAGTGAACACGTCGTGCACGCGGGTCGCCCTGGACGGGCTTACATTCGGTTGTGAAATGATCCTTGACGACCCGAAGATCTCAGGAGGGCAGGCGTGACGGAACCGGCGTACGGCGGGCCTACCGCCCTGCGCATCATGCTCGGCTCACACCTGCGCAAGCTCCGCGAGGACGCCGGCATCACCAGGAGCGACGCGGGCTGGGCGATCCGCGGCTCGGAGTCGAAGATCAGCCGGCTCGAGCTCGGCCGGGTCGGATTCAAGGTCCGCGACGTCGAGGACCTGCTCGCGCTGTACAAGGTCGACGACGAGGTCGAGCGCGACCGGCTGGTGAGCCTGGCCCGGCAGGCGAACGACCCCGGCTGGTGGCAGCGGTACGACGACCTGACGCCGAACTGGTTCCATTCCTACCTCGGCCTGGAGATGGCCGCGGACCTGATCCGGGCCTTCGAGCTCCAGTTCGTGCCTGGTCTCCTGCAGACCCCCGAGTACGCCCGGGCCGTGATGGCGCTGGGCCGGCTGGACGAGCCGATGCCGCGCGCCGAGCAGGATCGCCTGGTCACCCTGCGGATGCGCCGCCAGGAGGTGCTGACCCGGCAGCGACCGGCCCGGCTGTGGGCCCTCATCGACGAGGCCGTGCTGCGCCGGCCGATCGGTGGCAAGACGGTTCTCCGCAACCAGCTCGAGTTCCTGATCGAGCAGTCCCGGCGGCACAACGTGACGCTGCAGATCATCCCGTTCAGCAAGGGCGGCTACACGGCGACCGGTGGCGCGTTCACCCTGCTGCGCTTCAACCAGGCCGATCTGAACGACATCGTCTACATCGAGCACCTGACCAGCGCGGTCTACCTGGACAAGCGCGAGGACCTGGACGCGTACATCGTCACGATGGACGCACTGTCGATCGCCGCCGCGCAGCCGCGGGACACCGAGCGGCTGATCCGCGCGGCCATCGACGCGATCTAGCTCGCCTCCCGGAGCACGGCACCGGGACCGGCCAGGATCGCGACCTGGCGAGGCTCCGGCTCATGCCCGGCCTCACACCGCAGTACGACGCTCACGTGCTCACCGCAGTCGCGATGGCGCGGCTCGATCGGCGGACCGCCCTCGGTCGCGAGGTACTGGTCGCCCCACTGGATGATCGCGACCAGGACCGGGTAGAGGTCGAGACCGGCCTGGGTCAGGCGGTACTCGTACCGCTCGCGCTGACCGGGTTCGCGGTACGGGTGCCGGCGCAGGACACCGCGCTCGATCAGCGCGGCCAGCCGATCGGTCAGCACCTGCCGCGGGATACCCGACCGGGTCCGGATGTCCTCGAACCGGCGGACGCCGACGAACAGCTCCCGCAACACGTGGAAGGTCCACTTGTCGCCGAGGATCTCCATCGTCCGGGAGATCGTGCAGTTCTGCGTCGAGAAGGCCATCGCCTCCGGTACCCGCGTACTCATGGTTCGAGGATAAGTCTGCTTGACAGACTTAGCCAACTCCAGTCAGGCTGAATCCGTGAATCAGACTCAGCTCGTACGGCATCAATCGGGAACGGCTCCCGCGATCCGTCGCGCCGGAGAAGCCGACCTGGACGCACTCGCATGGATGCTGACCGGACTGTCCGACCTCAGCCTCTTCTTCCGCTTCCAGGCCGGCGTCGGGCGGCCACCCCGGCCGGCCCTGCTGCTGCGGATGCTCTGCCCGAGCGGCGCCTCCTGGGTCGCCACCCGGGACGACGCGGTCGTCGGCCACGCGATGTGGGCGTGGGCAGTCGGCAGCCCTGGTACGGCGGAGCTGGCCGCCGTGATCAGCGATGCCGAGCAGCGTCGCGGCCTAGGTGTCCGGATGCTCGCCATCGCCGCCGCTGACGCGATCGCGTCCGGCGCAACCCACTTCCTGTTCGTGGTCAGCTCCGCGAACGACGCCAGTCTGCGGATGGTCCGCCGCCGCTGGCCCGACGCCACCGTCGAACGCGACGGCTCCCTGCTGATGTTCCACGCCCCCGCGCGGGTCCCGCCTCAGTCCGTCAGCCAGGCCCGCTCGATGGCAGCAACCAGTACGTCGGCCGCGGCAGCCGTGTCATAAGCCGGATCGGTCAGGGACTCGGCCACGATCGCGTCGATCCCGCCCCCGACCACCAGGGCAGCCGTCCGGAGATCGATCGACCCGTCGAGACCCCGCGCAGCCCGAGCTGCGGTGAGTAGGTCGGCCACGGCGGACCACCGGTCGGCCGAGGCGAACTCCGGAGTCACGTTCACCATCGCCTCGATGATCATCCGGGTATGCCGCGGATTGACGCGCAGATGCCCGACCATCGCCCGCACGTACGCCGCCGGCCCGTCGGCCGGTGCCGCGACGTCGACCGCCGTACCGACGGTGGTGACCAGCGCGGTCAGGACGTGTGTGTAGGCCGCCTCGACCAGCGCGTTCTTCGACGGGAAGTGGTACAGCACGGCGGCCTTGGTGATGCCGGCAGCCTCCGCGATCCGGGCCAGCGAGGTCGCCGGATAGCCGTGCTCGGCGACCAGCTCGATCGTGACGTCGATCAGCTGGGTCCGCCGGGCCTGCTCGGTGAAGGTCCGTTCGCGCATGAGCTCAACTTACCCTATGGTGGAATTACCTACCAAGTGGTTAGGAGAGCCATCATGAAGAAGCCGAAACGCCGACTGCTGATCGCGCTTGGAGTTGTCGGCGCTCTGGTACTCGCGGGTGTGTTCGTCCTCCGGACGCCGTCGCCGGTCGGGCACTGGAACAGTGCGTCCGGCTATGAGGACTACCTGGCCAAGTACGGCCGGTCGATGCAGGACATGCCGAAGCCGGCCGCGACCCTCGACGTCCGCACCGACTACGGACTCGTCCGGGTCTATCGCTTCGCCGGCGCCCAGCAGAAGTTCCACCCGCTGGTGCTGCTCCCGGGCACGATGTCCGGTACGCCGGTCTGGGCGGACAACATGCCGTCGTTGCTGAAGCTCGGCGATGTCTACGCCCTCGACCTGCTCGGCGAGCCCGGTATGAGCATCCAGAACCGGCCGATCACCAGCGCCGAGGACAAGGCCGCCTGGCTCGACCAGATGCTGGCCGCGCTCCCCGAGCAGAAGTTCAACGTGCTCGGCCTGTCGATCGGCGGCTGGACCGCCACCAACCTCGCCGTACGGCGTCCCGATCGGATCGCGACGCTGTCGCTCGTCGAACCGGCGCTCACCTTCGGCAGCATCCCGGCCGAGACGGCCGTCCGTGCCCTCCCGGCTTCGGTGAAGTGGCTGCCGCGATCCTGGCGCGACAGCTTCAGTTCCTACACCGCCGGCGGCGCGCCGGTGGAGCACGTGCCGGTCGCCGAGATGATCGAGTCCGCCATGAAGAACTACACGATCCGCCAGCCGCAGCCTGGGCAGATGACCGAGGAGCAGTTGGCCGGACTCAAGATGCCGGTCCTCGCGATCATCGCGGGTAAGTCGGTGATGCACGACCCGGTCAAGGCACGCGAGGTGGCCGAGCGGGCGCTGAAGAACAAGACGGTGAAGTTCTATCCGGAGGCCTCACACGCGATCAACGGCGAGTATCCCGACCAGCTCGCCGGCGATCTCCAGGCCTTCCTCACAATCCACGGAAGAACTTCCTGATGTCGTCGACCAGCAGATCCGGTGCCTCCAGCGCCGCGAAATGACCGCCGCGGGTGAACTCGGACCAGTGCACGATCCGGTGCCGGCGGTCGAGCACGCGCCGGATCGCCGGATCGGTCGGGAAGACCGCCACTCCGGTCGGCACCTCGGTCCGCGGCGGCCCGGGTTCGCCGCGACCTTCGTAGTACAGGTTCGCGGAGCTTGCGCTGGTGTTGGTGAACCAGTAGATCGATGCGTCGGTCAACAGGTGGTCGAGCTCGACCGCATCCTCGGGGAGCGCGCGGGCCGGATCGGTCCACTCCCAGAACTTCTCCAGGATCCAGGCCAGCTGGCCGACCGGTGAGTCGCTGAGTGCAAACGAGATGGTCTGCGGCCGCGTTCCCTGCAGCTCGGCGTACCCGGTCCCGACAGCACGCAGCCGCTCGGCCGCAGCGAGCCGCTCCCGCTCGACCTCGTTGAGGTGCTCGAGATCATCAGGCCGTACGTCGGGAAAGGCCAGCCCACCGTTGATATGAACGCCGATCACGTGCTCCGGGTCGACCGCCCCGAGCCACGGTGACACGACTGATCCGGTGTCACCGCCTTGAGCGCCGTACCGGTCGTAGCCGAGCCGGCCCATCAGCTCAGCCCACCCGCGCGCGATCCGCTCGTGGTTCCAGCCGGACTCGAGCGGTACCGAGAAACCGTGGCCCGGCACCGACGGTACGACGAGATGGAACGCGTCGCGCGGATCGCCGCCGTACGCCGCCGGATCGGTCAGCGGGCCGATCACCGGCAGGAACTCGGCCACGGAACCCGGCCAGCCGTGGGTCAGGATCAGCGGTACGGCGTTGCGTTCGGCGGAGCGGACGTGCAGAAAGTGGATCGTCTGGTCGTCGATCCGCGTCGTGTACTGCGGGTACGCGTTGAGGCGGGCTTCCCAGATCCGCCAGTCGTAGGACTGCCAGCGCTCGACGATCGCCTGCAGGTACTCGACCGGAACTCCACGGTCCCAGCCGGTGCCGGGCAACTGCCGGGGCCAGCGCACCGCGCGCAACCGCTCGGCGAGGTCCTGCACGGCCTGGTCCGGGATCTCGATCCTGAACGCGTCCATGCACCGAACCTACGCCGAGCGAGGGGCGTGCCTAGTCCTCTACAACGATCGCCAGGGCCGGGCACACCGCGGCGGCCTGGTGGACGTCGACGGCGAGCTCGTCGGGCGGGGTGTCGGTGAGGAGGACGACGATGCCGTCCTCGTCCCGCTGGTCGAAGACGTCCATGGCCGCGGTCACGCACTGCCCCGAGGCGACGCACTTGTCCTGATCGACAATGACCTTCATCAGCTTGCTTCTTTCTCTCGGTGGGCCGCGCGTTACCAGGTGACGGGGAGGGAGTAGACGCCGTACACGGCGCCGTCGTGCTTGAACGGGACGTCGTCGAGCTCGACCGCCCGGCGCAGCGTCGGGATCCGGCGGTAGAGGGTGCCGTAGACGACCTGCAGCTCGAGTCGCGCGAGTGGTTGCCCAAGGCACTGATGTACGCCGAACCCGAACGCGACATGCCGGCGGGCGTCCCGGGTCACGTCCAGGGTGTCCGGCTCCGGGAACATCTCCGGGTCGCGGTTGGCGATGTCGTTGGGGAAGATCACCCCTTCACCGGCCTTCAGAATCTGCCCGTTGAACTCGATATCCTCGAGAATCGCCCGGCGACGGCCGTTGTGGGTGATGTTCAGGTATCGCAGCAGCTCCTCGACCGCACCGGCGATCAGCTTCGGGTCGTCGGTGTCGCGCAGCTTCGCGAGCTGATCGGGGTGCTCGAGGAGCGCAAGGGTGCCGAGGGCAATCATGTTCGCGGTCGTCTCGTGCCCGGCGATCAGCAGCAGGACACCGATCCCGGCGGCGTCCTTGCGGCTCAGCTCACCGGCGTTGACCCGCTCGGCCAGCCCGGACAGGAGATCGTCCTTCGGGTTCTCCAGCTTGTCGCCCATCAGCTCGTGCAGGTAGCCGCCGATGTTGCCGCGCGCCTTGTTCCGCTCCTCGATCGAGGCCGTCGTGCGCAGCAGGATGCTGCTGTTGACCTGGAAGAAGTCGTGGTCCTCGTACGGGACGCCGAGCAGCTGGCAGATCACCAGCGACGGGATCGGCAGCGCGAACGCCTGCACCAGATCGACCGGCTTCGGCCCGGCCAGCAGGTCGTCGATCAGGTCGTCGACGATCTTCTGCACCTGCGGGCGCATCGCCTCGACCCGCTTGATCATGAACGGAGCAGTCACCATCCGGCGCAGCCGCGCGTGCTCCGGGTCGTCCATCAGGATGAACCCGATCCCGGGGCCGTCGTCATCGCGTGGCAACGGCACCGGCGTCGAGTTCGGATAGCCCGGTTTGGTGACATCCGAGCTGAGCCGCGGATCCGACATCAGCCGGCGCTGCTCGTCGTACCGGGTGACCAGCCAGACGGACTGGCCGAACACATCCACCTTCGTCAGCGGCCCCTCCTCCTGGAGTTCGCGCAGTCGCGGCGGCGGATCGAACGGGCATCCGGCCGCGCGGGCCATCGGATACTCCGGAGCTTGCTGAGTTGCTGTCATCGCATTCCCTTCCCCAGCGAGGGTTTGACGCTTACACCAGGTGTGCGCGGTGCAGGCGCGTCTGTTTGGGCATGTTCCAGCCGAGTACGGCGACTGTGCGGCCGTCGCGGCGGTAATGAGTGACGAACCGGCGGTCGTCGATCGCCCCCTCGGCGACAGTGATGTCGGCGTCGGCGCTCGGTAGGCCGTGCACCTGGATCTTGGTGGCGAACTGATCGGTCCAGAAATACGGGATCGGTGCGTAGGAACGGTTCTCGCCGAGAATGTTCGCGGCGACACACGCGGCCTGCTCGGTGGCATTGGTCCGATTCTCCAAGCGCAGCAAGGCATCCAGTCCGTCATGCCGCCACCTTGCGACATCACCAGCGGCATAGATCCCCTCGGCCGCCCGGCACTGCGAATCGCACACCACGCCGTTGTCGAGCGTGAGCCCACTGTCCACCAGCCACTCCGTAGCCGGCGTCGCCCCAAGCGCCACCACCACAACATCCGCCGGCAGATGCTCACCACTCGCCAGCTGCACACCGGTCACCCGGCCACCCGCCGACGTCAACCCAGTGACCGCCGTACCCAACCTCAGGTCCACACCCTCAGCCACATGCAGCTCGGCCAGCAACCCAGCCACCACCGCCCCAAACTGACTCTCCAAAGGAGCCGCCTGCGGCCCCGCCATAGTCACCGAACACCCAAGCTTCCGAGCAGTAGCAGCAACCTCAGCCCCCAGCACGCCGTCCCCCACAACCACCAAGCGCGGCGGAGCGGAGGAGGCGTCGCGGGGTGGCGTGGCTTCGGTGCCGCCCACCCTGGTTGCGCCCGCCAGGTCGCGGCGCAGGGCATCTGCGTCGCTCAGGGTGCGGAGGACGTGTACTCCTGCGAGGCCCTCTTGACCGGGCAGCATGCGGGGGCGGAGGCCGGTGGCGATGACGATTGCGTCGGCGGATAGTTCACGGCCCGACTCGGTGCTCACCAGGCGCCGGTCGACGTCCAGCGCTGTTGCCGGGTCGCCTAATACGAAGTTGGCTTCGAGCTTGGCGAGCATCTCCTCCGGGCGCAACCGGGTGCGCACCTCGTCCCAGTCACCACAGAGGTACTGCTTGGACAGGGGCGGGCGGTCGTACGGCAGGTGCGTCTCGGCGCCGAGCACGGTGATCGGCGCCTGATATCCCTGCCTGCGAAGGGCTTCCAGCGTGGATAGCCCAGCCGCGGACGCACCGACGATCAGCACGCTCATTGTGTCACCGGTGCGTTCCAGACTCCGACAATGCCGTCGATCAGCCCGGTCGCCATGTCGTGCCAGGTCGCCCGGTTGGTCGGCTCACCGTCTGCCAGCGCGCGCTCGTACTCCGCACACATCTGCAGGATCAGTAGGCGCGTCATACTGCCGCGCTCCATCCGAACCTCCAGCGGGAGGTCGGCGAGGATGGCGTCGAGCCGCTCGATGATCCACTGCATCGACTGCGAGGTCAGCAGGTCGTCGACGAGCGGTCCACGCAGCACCGGATCGTTCATCAGCTGCGCGTTGAATCGCGCCACCCAGCTCGGGATACCGAGCGTCGCGAGGTAGTCGGTGGTCGGGCGCACCAGGCAGCTGACCCAGACCCGCAGGTCCTGGCTGTCCCCGGCCTCGGCGATCAGCTCCCGCCGACGCTCCTCGACCTGGGCCGCATGCTTCTGCAGGATCGCCTTGATCAGGTCGGTCTTGGTCCCGAAGTGATACCCGACCGCGGTGTTGTTGCCCTGCCCGGCGGCTTCGCTGATCTGCCGGTTGGACACCTCGTGCAGCCCGCGCTCGGCGAACATCCGCTCAGCGGTGGCCAGGATCAGCTCCCGGGTCGCGTTCACCCGCTCGGCCCGGACCGTCTTCGCCATCATCACCAGACCACCGGCACCTTCTGCAGCCCGCCGACGAGCAGACCCTCGACCGGCGGCAACTCCCGCACCGGTACGCCGAGAGCCAGCGTCGGCAGTCGCCGCAGGAGGACCTCCAGCACGACCTGCAGCTCGGTCCGCGCCAGCGACTGACCGACACACGAGTGCGGTCCGACACCGAACGACATGTGGATGTTCGGGCTGCGCGACAGATCCAGCTCAGCCGCATCCGGGAACACGGACTCGTCGCGGTTCGCCGAACCCAGGCTGCAGATCGCCGTCGTACCGGCGGGCAGCGTCCCACCTGGCAGTTCCACGTCTTCATCGACGTACCGGGTCAGGCCGAACCCGGCGTTCGCGTCGTACCGCAGGGTCTCCTCGACCGCGGTACGAACGAGCGTCGGATCGGCCAGCAACTGCTCCCAGTGCGTGCGGTCGGCGAGCAGCATCGCCATCATCTTGCCGATCATGTTCGTGGTGGTCTCGTGCCCGGCGATCAGCAGACCCTTGCCAGTAGCAACGAGTGCGTCGTCGCTCAGATACTCACCGGCAGCGTCGGCGCGGGTGATCAGGTCACCGAGCAGGTCCTCCCCAGGGGCGTCCCGCTTGGCGGCGACATGACCAGCCATGTACGTCGTGAACTCCGCCTGCGCGGCGTCGACCTCGCCCTGGCTGTAGCGGCTGACACTCAGGAACGTGTCGGACCAGTGCGAGAAGCGATCGCGGTCCTCGTTGGGCACACCGAGCAAGTCGCAGATCACCCACACCGGGAGCGGGAAGCCGAAACTCGCGCGCAGGTCGGCCGGCTGGCCTTGCGCGATCATCTCGTCGACGAGCTGCTCGGCCATCGCCTCGATCCGTGGTCGCAGCTCGGCCATCCGCTTGGCGGTGAACCACTTGGTCAGCATCCGCCGCCAGCGCTGGTGACCGTCCCCGAGTCGCGGGATCGGTGACTCCTGCTGGTCCAGCATCGAGATCCGGGCTGCGTTCGCCTCGCTGGAGTTGCGCGCGAACCGGGGATCCGCGATCAGTTGCCGGATGTCGTCGTACCGGGTCAGCAAGGTCGCCTGGTCGCCGCTCGGCAGCCGGACGTGGGCCACCGGGCATTGCTGCCGCAGCTCCTCCCACTCCGCTGGGGGCTCGATGGCGGCAATGGGGGCCAATGGATAGTCGATCGCGTCACGCTCGGTCACGAGACATCACCTCCGTGTGGGTCTGACTTCCACTTTGCCTCGCGATCTTGCTTAAGTCAACTGACTGACTTAATCTTTGGTTGCAGAAACCAACCATCTTTCCAACCCCTTGCCCCTCGGAGGCATCCGATGTCCGCAGCCCCCGCCGACCCGCCGGTACGAGCCGGCGCAGTGGTTCCAGTGCTCGCGTCGGCCGGTATCACGGTCGCGTTGATGCAGACGCTGGTCATCCCAGTCATCCCCGAACTGCCGCGACTGCTGAACGCCTCGGCCGGCGCGACCGCATGGGCCATCACCGCGACCCTGCTCGCGGCCGCGGTCGCGACCCCGATCATGGGCCGGCTCGGTGACATGTACGGCAAGCGCCGGATGCTGCTGATCAGCATCAGCCTGCTGATCGCCGGTTCGATCGTCGCCGCACTAAGCAACTCACTCATCCCACTGGTCGTCGGTCGCGCGCTGCAAGGCTTCGCAGCCGGCGTGATCCCACTCGGGATCAGCATCATGCGCGACGAGCTGCCGTCCGACCGCCTCGGTACGGCGACCGCGCAGATGAGCGCGTCACTCGGGGTCGGCGGGGCGCTCGGGCTGCCCGCCGCGGCCTTGCTGGCCGAGAACCTCAGCTGGCACGCATTGTTCTGGGTATCGGCCGGACTCGGCGTACTCATCTTCGGACTGGTACTGCGCTTCGTTCCCGAATCCACCGTCCGCTCGGGCGGGCGCTTCGACGTACTGGGTGGAGTCGGTTTGTCGGTCGGCCTGATTTCGTTGCTGCTGGCAATCTCTCAGGGGGCCGACTGGGGCTGGGCGAGCGCTCCGACACTGGGGCTGTTCGCCGTGGCAGTCGTCACGATCCTCGCGTGGGGCTGGTGGGAACGCCGTACCAGCGAGCCGTTGGTCGACCTGCGGACGACCGCGCGACCGCAGGTACTGCTGACGAACCTGGCGTCGATGGTCTTCGGGTTCGCGATGTTCGCGATGTCGCTGGTCGTGCCGCAGTTGCTGCAGATGCCGAAGGCAACCGGTTTCGGACTCGGGCAGTCGATGCTCGCCTCCGGTCTCGTGATGGGCCCGTCCGGCCTGATCATGCTCGTCACCGCACCCCTGTCCGCCAAGCTCTCCGCCGCCCGCGGCCCCAAGATCACCCTGATGCTCGGCGCCATCGTGGTCGCCACCGGCTACGGCGTCGGCAGCGTCTTCATGGGTTCGGTCTGGGAGATCGTCCTGGTCTCACTGCTGATCGGCGCCGGTATCGGCCTCGCCTACGGCGCCATGCCCGCCCTGATCATGTCCGCCGTCCCCGTCTCCGAGACCGCCGCCGCGAACAGCTTCAACACCCTGATGCGCTCCATCGGCACCTCGGTCTCCAGCGCAGTAGCCGGCGTCATCCTCGCCCAGCTCACCATCAACCTGGGCACCTACACCCTCCCCTCCCAGAACGGCTTCCGCGTAGTCCTCATCACCGGCGCCGCCGCAGCCCTCATCGCCCTGGCCATCGCCGCCTGCATCCCCACCCGCTCCACCACAACCACCCCAGCCCTGGCCGATACGCCAGCCACCGCCTGACCCACGCCCCCGCCACACCCGCATTTCCCTGGCTAGGCAGCCAAATCGGGGGTTCTCCACCCATAACCACGGTGCTTAACCCCCAACCACAGTGGCTAGGCAGCGAAATGGGTCAGGGGAGGTTGGCGAGGAAGGCGAGGGTGCGCTGGATCAGGAGGATTGAGGCTTCCTGGTTGTAGTCCGCGAGGGAGGAGTCGGCGAAGAGGTGGGTTTTGCCGGGGTAGAGGAAGAGCTCGGCTTCGGTGGGGTTGGCGGCTACCAGGGCCTGGGCGGACGTGAGGTCGCCGTCTTCTTCGGTGAACCAGGGGTCTTCGTCCATGCCGTGGATCTGCACGGGGACCCCGGCCGGCCAGGTTTCGCTGAACTCGCTGACCGGCAGGCACGAGTGGTAGAAGAGACCGCCGCGGGCACCGGCCCGGGTCTGGGTGAGTTGCTGGGCCGGCATGACACCCATCGAGAACCCGGCGTAGACGACGTTCTCCGGCAGGTCCTGGGCGTAGGCGACACCGGCCTCGAGCAGTTTGCCGAAGCCGATGCTCTTGCCGTACGCCATGCCGTCCTCGATGGTGTCGAAGGTGTTGCCGTCGTACAGGTCGGGCGTATGGACGGTGTGCCCCGCCTGGCGGAGCTCCTCGGCGAAGGCTTTCACCCCGTCCGTGAGCCCCTGCGAGTGGTGGTACAGCACGACCTCGGTCATCTTCAGCTCCAATGATCCAAATATCTCGAACAATCGGGAATGCTAGTCTGTTCGACCGTGACAGGCAACAGCCCCGCGGTCCCGGACTACGAACTCGCGGAGACTCTCGAGCTGACGACCGCCGAGCAGGTGCGGGCGATCGCCGACCCACTCCGGACGACGATCCTCGGCCTCCTGCACGAGCGCGCCACGACCGTCACCGAGCTGGCCACCGCGGTGAAACGACCGAAGAGCACGGTCGCCCATCACGTGAAGGTGCTCGCGGATGCCGGCATCCTGCGCGTCGTCCGGACCCACAAGGTGCGCGCGATCGAGGAGCGGTTCTACGGCCGCGCGGCCCGCTCGTTCTACGTCGGCCTCGGCCGCCAGGGCGGCAAACTGCCCGAGGACTTCAACGATTTCGAGGTTGCTGCCGAGGAGTCCCGGAGCGCCTACGACGAGGGTCAGCTCCGCTCGTTCATCCGGCACGCCCGGATCCCCGAGGAACGCGCGGCCGAGTTCTGGCGCGGGGTCCACGAGCTGATCGACACGTTCGACAAACTCCCGCGCGCGGGCGGCACGACGTACGGGTTCACCGTCGGCCTCTACCCGATCGTCGACTACCCAACGCTGCCGCCGAAGGCCGACGAGTAGGGTCGGGGTTTGTGACGACAATTGACTTGGGTGGCACCGGGACCGCGGCTTCGCAGGTCGTCCTCGGGCTGATGCGGATCAAGGACAAGACCGACGAGGAGATTCGCACCCTCGTCGGGACCGCGCGCGATGCCGGGGTGACGATGTTCGACCACGCGGACATCTACGGCGGTCCGCACGGCTGCGAGCAGCGGTACGGCGAGGCGCAGCCGGTGCCGGCGTCCGAGCGGGACCAGATCCTGCTGCAGTCGAAGGTCGGAATCCGCTCGGGGTTCTTCGATTCGTCGCGCGAGCACATCCTGTCGAGTGTCGAGCAGTCGCTGACCGCGCTGCGGACCGACTACCTCGACGTACTGCTGATCCACCGCCCCGACACTCTCGTCGAGCCGGATGAGGTTGCGGCCGCGTTCGACGAGTTGCACAGCAGCGGGAAGGTTCGTGCGTTCGGCGTCTCGAACCACACTCCGGGTCAGATCGAGCTGCTCCGGAAGGCTGTCCGTCAGCCGCTCGTCGCGAACCAACTCCAGTTCAGCATCACCAACGCCGCGCTGGTCGCGCAGGGTCTGGCCGCGAACATCATGGGCCTGGAGCAGTCGGCCGACCGCGACCTCGGCATCCTCGACTACAGCCGGTTGTACGACATGACGATCCAGACCTGGGGTTCTGTGCAGTCCCCGGCGAACGGTGGCGTCTTCATCGGCGACCGGGAGAACTACCCCGAGCTGAACGACGCCCTCGACGAACTGGCGAACGCGCACGGCACCTCCCCCGACGCGATCGCCATCGCCTGGCTGGCGCGGCATCCCGCCAAGATGCAGATCGTCATCGGCACCACAACACCGAGCCGAGTCCAGGATGCCGCCGCCGGCGCCGCGATCACGCTCAGCCGCGAAGAGTGGTACCGCCTCTACACAGCTGCCGGCAACACCCTGCCCTAGGGCTGTCGCGAACGCGCGACGTACAGACCCGCGAGGTTGAGCGCGAGACCCCACAACGCGAACATCACCAGATTCGGCAGCACGTCCGATCCACCGTACTCGCCGTTCCACCACGGCTGCGCCGACCCGAACGGCGTCAGCCATGGCCGCGCACCTGGTGCAGTGGCGGACAGTACGCCGTACAGGCCCAGCGGGAAGACGATTGTCGCGGCAGCCGCGATCCAACCGCGCCCGATCAGCATGCCCAATCCGATCCCGACCAGCTGCGCCACAACCTGCGTGACGAAGGCTCCGATCACCAGGACCGGCGCGTGCTCCCAACGGTCACTTGCTGTCGATGGCACCAACCAGGCAACGAGAATCGACGCAACCAGCCCCACCGCCGCCAATCCCACGGCGTACCCGATCGCGAACCGGAACACCGACCGCTCCCGCCGAGCCGCCACCGCACCGATGAACGGCACCCCGATCGAGATCAAACTCTGCGCAACCTCGGACGCCGACGCGAAAGTCCGATCCGCCTCCGCAGCCCCGATCTGGCTGAGCACCGCCCCAAGAACTCCGACAACCCCAGTGACACCGGCTATCACGCGATATGCGCGCATCGAGCACCCCCAGCTCTAGTCGATACCTCAAGTATCGCGGCTGGGCGGGTCGCGGCTAGGCCAGATTGGCCTGCAGCTCGGCAGCCAGTACGGCGAGCCGCGGCAGCACCTCGTCACGCCAGCCCGGACCCATCCGGTCGAACGCCATCCGGTGCCGGTTGTTGTCGAGATCGAAGCCGGAGTGCTCGAGGAACAGGCGAGTACCGCGGCCCTCGGGAGTGAGCCGCCAGTCGAGCGTCCAGTCCCCGTTGAAGGTGTAGGTGAACCGGGCCGGCGCCTCGACATGCGTGACCTCGCAAGCGACCTCACCCCACTTCGGCATCTGCAGGTGGAACCGGTGCCCGACGACCGGCGCAACATCACCCGGCGCCCACCACCGCGCCAGCAGCTCCGGCTCGGTCAGCACCCGCCAAACCCGCTCCGGCGCCGCCGCCACGAACTGATCCACCACGATGGCCTTCTCACTCATCCGAACCCTCCAGGTCCTCGGCAACCTCGGCCAGCGCCCGCAGTCGCGGCCGCCAGTACTCCTCGAACGGATGCAGCCACTCGCCGACCTCCGCCAGCGGCGCACCGTCCAGCGAGTAATGCCGCTCGCGCCCCTCGGCCCGATCGCGCACCAACGCCGCCTCCCGCAACACCTTCAGATGCTCGGCCACCGCCGGCCGACTCAACTCGAACTGCGCAGCAAGGTCCCCCGCAGTCCGCGGCCCTG
Organism: Kribbella sp. NPDC056345; assembly: GCF_042262745.1. Classification (NCBI taxonomy): domain Bacteria; kingdom Bacillati; phylum Actinomycetota; class Actinomycetes; order Propionibacteriales; family Kribbellaceae; genus Kribbella; species Kribbella sp. NPDC056345. Next base: position 1,226,523 of record NZ_JBHJQQ010000001.1, read on the forward strand.
CCATCAGCAGCTCCAGCAACTTCCGCCGCACCGGGTGAGCCAACGCCCCAAACGCATCCGTCATACGTTCGAGAATATGTCGGGATTTTCCGACATGTCAACTATTCCCGACATATCCGGTCGTTGCCTTGCGGAGCAGTACGGATCCAGGCGGAGCACCTTCGCGCGTGAGGGAGTAGCCGGCCTGGCGATAGAGCGCCTGCGGACCAGTACTGCGAACGCCGGTGCACAACGCGATGGTCGCCGTACCGGCCGGGGCATGGGCTTCAGCGTGCGCGAGAAGTTGTTGCCCTAGGCCCTGATGTCGGTAGTCCGGGGCAACCATCAACCGCCCGATCAGCCAGGCATCCCCGTCCCGCCGGGCCCGCACGGACGCGATCAGTCGGCCACCGGATCGAATCACCCAGACGCGCCACTCCGCGAGCGCCGCCGCGACCTCCGCCGCAGTCTCGGTCAGCGCAGGCAGGTCGAGCGCCTGATTCGCAATCGCCTCGTCCACCCAGCAGGCACGCTGCAGCACGACCAGCTCCGGCACATCCCCTGCTTCTGCCGCAACGATCTGCCCATCCCGCTCACGCAAGGGCCGCAGTACGTCGGCCGCCCGCGCCAGCTGGGTCAACGCGCCGCGGGCATATCCGACCCGCCGCTCATCCACGACGACCTCGCCATCGACGACATCGTCGGCGATCCGCAGGTACACATCCCCACCGATCGAGAGCATCCGCATCGACGCCGCCACCCCGCGGGCCATCTGGACCGCCCGTGAGCCCGCCGACGTATTGCCGTAGCCGACGAACAAGCACGGCTTCCAGGCCCACTCGCGACTCAGGAAGTCGAACGCGTTCTTCAGCGTGGCCGGCATCGCGAAGTTGTACTCACTCGTCACGAACACGAACGCATCAGCCGCATCCACCCGGCTACTCCAGGCCCGGGTGTGCGCATGCACGTAGACGCCGGTCGACGGATGCTCCGGCTCATCGAGGAACGGCAGGCCCACCTCCGCGAGGTCGGCCACGTCGATCACGATCTCCAGCTCGGCCGCAGTGGCGACCGTCGCCCGGAGGAACCACTCCGCGATCGCCGGTCCGAGCCGCCCGGGTCGCGTGCTGGCGACGACCACCATGATTTTCATTGACATGTCAAAGACGATAGCAAGTTTCTATGACATGTCAAAGAAAGCTAGGATCACCGCATGACCCAGTGGCTGAGCACCGACGAAGAGCGCGCCTGGCGTGCGGTCCGGCGACTACTGACCGTGCTGCCGTCGCGCCTCGGCCGCGACCTCACCCAGCTCGGACTGTCCTCAGCGGACTACGAGGTGCTCAGCACGCTGTCGGAGAAGCCAGACCGCCGCTGGGGCCTGAAGGACTTCGCCGAGAAGATGCAGTGGTCGCGCAGCCGGCTGTCACATCACGCGGCGCGGATGGAGGCCCGCGGCCTGATCGAGCGCGAGCCGGATCCCGCCGACGCCCGCGGTTCCATCTACCACCTCACGGACGCCGGGTTCGCCGTACTGGCCGAAGCCGCGCCCGGCCATCTCGAGTCGGTCCGGGCCCGCTTCCTCGACCACCTCAACCCCGAGGAGATCGCCGTACTAGAGCGAGTCGCCGACCGGATCGCCGACCTGCCCGACTGACGCTTCACTCCGCGTCCCAGCGCTCCAGTACGTCGGCCACCCGGGCGAGGACGTCACGGGCGACGGCGTACTCCTCGGCACCGAACTCTTCGGCGAAGCGTTCTTCCAGGTCACGCAGGTGCTGGTAACCGTCCGCCGCCGCGTGCCGGCCGAGCTCGCTATAGGTGACCAGCTTGGCGCGGCCGTCCTGCGGATCCGGGCGCATCTCAAGGATGCCTAGGGCAACCATCTCGCGGACCACCTCACCCATCGACTGCCGGGTCATCCCGGCCCGGTGCGCCATGTCCGCCGACCGCGAACCCTCCGACTGCAGGGTGCCGAAGACGGCATTGTGGGCCTGCTTGATCTCCGGATGGCCGTGCTTGTGCATCTCGCGGACCATGTGCGTCTGGAGCACGCGATTGGCGCGGTCCACCAGGGCGATGAACGGTTTCTGGCCGAGCCGGGGAAGTTCAACGCTTGACACTCGTAAGGATTCCTTCCATTATTTCGACAGGAATCCTTACAGTATCAGGAGCGACCATGAAACCGAAGGAACTGCAGCCGCTGGTGGCGGAGCTGTTTGCGCGGGGCCGGCGCCGGAGCGTCCGGGTCGCGGTCGAGCAGGAGTTCCTGGTCGCCGACGCCACCACGGGGGCCGCCGTACCGATCGAGCGGGTACGGCGGGCAGCGGCCGGCGCGATCGCGGCGCCGTACATCAGCTTCGAGCCGGGCGGTCAGCTCGAGCTCAGCCTGCCGTGCACGCTCGACCCAGTCGGCCAGCTCCGCACGATGGTCGACGACCTCACGCACCGCCTGACCGCCGCGCACATCACCACCTACGCACTGCCGGTCGACCCACGGCCCGAGCACGAGGTTCCGCTACAACTGACGAGCCCGCGGTACGTCGCGATGCATCGACACTTCGATTCGATCGGACCGGCCGGTCGGCGGATGATGCGGCGTACTGCATCCACGCAGATCTGCCTGGACTGGTGGCCGGGGCAGGCGGGTGCGGAGCAGTGGCGGGTCCTCAACCTCGCTGGGCCTTACCTCGCGGCAACCTTCGCGCGAAGCTCCGGTCCGCACGGGCGGCTCACGACCTGGCTCGAGACTGATCCGGCTCGGACCGGGTTCGACGACCGGCTGGTCGCTGACGACCTTGTTGCGGCGTATACGGCGTTCGCTGCCGGCGCTGCGGTCTTCACTGGGAGCGCGGCCGAGCACCTCACCACGATGTTCCCGCCGGTTCGCCCGCGATCGACGTACCTGGAGGTTCGCTTCCTCGACGCGCAGGAACCATCCGACGTCGCGCCTGTCGTCGACGCGCTCACGAGGTTGATGTACGACGACGCCCACCGCCGCATCGTGTTACGGCGTCTGGAGGCGGATCGGGTTCACCTGGGTGAGCACTGGCTCGCGGCTGCCGACGGGCAGTTGGACCTGGAGCTGGCCGCATGAGCGCCATCCTGTTCGTCACCGACCCGCTCACCGGGCTGCAGGCCGATATCGATGCGACCATCGGCCTGATGGCCGCATCGCAGGACCTCGACCACGAGGTCTGGTGCTGTCAGCCGGAGGAGCTGGCCGTCATCGACGGCCGCCTGTACGCCCGCGCCCACCGGATCCGCCTCCGCCCACGACGCCCCGGCCACGATCACCGGTGGATCGTCGACCCCAGCTGGTACGACGAACTCGATACCGCGCTGATCGACGTTGCTTCCTTCGCGGTGGCGCATCTCCGGATCGATCCGCCGGTCGACGAACGCTACCTGCACGCGACGTACCTGCTGGACCTCGCCGGCACCCGCGTCATCAACCGCCCCGACGGGATCCGCGCCGTCCACGAGAAACTGATCGCCCTCCGGTTCCCTTCGTTGTGCCCGGCAACCTATGTCGGTACGTCGGTTGCCGCGCTCCGCGAGTTCGTGGCCCGCACCGGGACCGCGATCGTCAAGCCGGTCGACGGATTCGCCGGACTCGACGTCTGGCTCGTGCGGGACGACCACGCGGCGATGTCCCTGCTGGAGTCGGCCACCCGCGGTGGGCGGCGGCAGGTGATCGCACAGGAGTACCTGCCAGCCGTTGCGCACGGCAACAAACGACTCTTCCTGCTCGACGGCGAGATCGTCGGCGCCGTCCTCCGCCGGCCGGACGCGAACGACTTCCGCATTGGCCCGCCGGTCGCCATCGCCCCGATCGATGCCGCGGACCTCGCGATCGCCGCCGTACTCCGCCCGGTCCTCGTCCGGCACGGCCTCACCATCGCCGGCGCCGACGTCATCGGCGGCCGCTTGATCGAGGTCAACGTCACCTGCCCCGGCGGCATGCACAAAACCGACGCCCTCCTCGGCACCACCCTCAGCCACTCGATCGTCCAGCACCTCACCGCACGCGAAGGAGTCCTGACATGAGCACCATCACCATCGTCTGCATGGCCCTACTAGGCATCCTGCTCTTCCTGCTGGGCGCCAACGTCACCCGCCACCGAGCAATGCGAGGCAGCGGCAACCAAGCCCCCACCGACCCCGCCGACCCCCTCCTGATCGCCGTCCGAGCCCACGGCAACGCCGCCGAATACATCCCCACCCTGCTGGTCCTCCTCCTGGTCTGTTCCTTCCTCTCCACCAGTTGGCTGGTAGACGCCCTGGCCATAGCCGCCCTCCTGGTCCGAACCACCCACGCCATCGGCATGCTCACCGCCAAAACCCTCGCCGCCCACGGCCCTCTCCGAGACATCGGCGCCCTAGGCACCTACCTGGTAGGCATCACCATCGGCATCACCGCCATCGCCACCCTCTAACACCCCACCGACAGGACGTATACGCCCACCACCCACCCCCGCCCCGCTCACCACACCCGCCGCCACCGCCCAGCAGACGTATACGTCCTGTCCTTCCGCCGATCCCCAGACCCTCCACCCGACCCGGTACGACGTTGAGTCCTGCGATCTCGGGTTCGCAGGCTGTCCCGCGCGTTATCCGATGGATTTTCGTCACCGAGTCCCCAAAATCCATCGGATAGCGCCCGACCTCGGCCCTCACGCACCCCAGCCGCAGCCCGTCAGCCCCAGGCAACGCGAAACCGCGGTCACCGGCCTCGCCATCCGGCTCAGCCATCTGGGGTGGCGCGCCCTCTGGTTTTGTCGGCCGTCTTTGGCGGTCGAGTGGGCTGAGGCGCGAAAGGACTCGGCCGGGGACGTGCGCTGTGGTTGATCGCCGCGTCCGGCCGATCTGAAAGACAGCATGGCTGGGCGCCGCAGTGGCTGGGGTGGGTGGCGAGGTCGGTGACCGCGGTTCCACGTTGCCTGGGGCTGACGGGCTTTGGCTGGGGCGTGCTAGCCGTCGTTTTTGGGTGGTACGGCTCCCCGGCCCCGGACCGCGGCGGGTCGGCTGGTCGCGTCGGAGCGGAACGGCACAGGCCGACGTACAAGCCTCAACTGTTAGGGGGTGGGCCAGCCTGTGTAGGAGGCGGCCAGGTGGGCGGCGGCGGGGTGGGAGGTGGTGATGGAGGTTAGTTCGGCTTGTTGGCGGCGGAGGTCGAAGGCGTTGGCTTGGGGGAGGGTGTGGAGCATGCTGGTCATCCAGTAGGAGAAGTGCTGGGCTTTCCAGACTCGGGCCAGGGCTCGGGGGCTGTAGTCGTCGAGTGCGTCGTGGCCGTGGATGGTTCGTTCGAGGACTTCGGCGAGGACTCGGACGTCGGCGAGGGCGAGGTTGAGGCCTTTGGCGCCGGTGGGTGGGACGGTGTGGGCGGCGTCGCCGGCGAGGAGGAGGCGGCCGTGGCGCATGGGTTCGGCGACGAAGCTGCGGAAGCGGAGGACGGTTTTGCTGGTGATCGGGCCCTCGTTCAGGGTGAGGCCGTCGGGGCCGGCGACGCGGGACTGCAGTTCGGACCAGATTCGGTCGTCGGACCAGGCATTGACGTCTTCCTCGGGATCGCACTGGAAGTACATCCGTTGCAGGGTGTCGGTGCGCTGACTGATCAGCGCGAATCCCCGGGACGAATGCGTGTAGATCAACTCCGGCGCACTCTTCGGCGCCTCGGCCAGAATCCCGAACCAGGCAAACGGATACTCGCGCACGTAGTGCTGCCGCAACGACTCCGGCACCTCCAGCCGGCACATCGAATGCGAACCATCCGCACCCACCAGGTAGTCGCAGCGGACCTCGTACTCACTACCGTCCGCCCCGGTGTACAAGATGCCGGGCAGATCGGAAGTCACATCGACAACCCGGGTCTCAGCAACCCCGAACCGCACATCACCACCGTCACGAGCCCGCGCATCGGCCAGATCGATGAACACATCGGTCTGCGGATACAGCCACGACGCCGCCCCGACCAGTCCCTGGAAATCGATCCGATGACTGACACCGCCGTACCGCAGCACGATGCCGTCGTGCGCAATCCCCTCCCGGCGGACGCGATCCGACACCCCGGTCTCGACGAGCAGCCGGACGCTGCTCTCCTCGAGGATGCCGGCCCGGACAGTGTTCTCGATTTCCAAGCGGGTACGGCGATCAATCACGACCGTGTCGATCCCGGCCAGTGCCAGCAGGTGCGACAGCATCAGACCTGCCGGTCCAGCACCGACGATCCCGACCTGGGTGCGTGTCAGTTCAGTCATCGTTCAACACGTCCTGCGCGATCGCGAAGGCGTGGTTGGCAGCCGGCACCCCGCAGTAAACGGCCGACTGCAGCAGCACTTCAACGATCTCTTCAGAGCTCAGCCCATTACGACGCGCAGCCCGCAGGTGCATCGGCAGCTCGGTCCAGTGCCCTTGCGCGATCAGTGCGGTGATGGTGATCGCGCTCCGCATCCGGCGGTCGAGCCCGGGCCGCGTCCAGACCGAACCCCACGCATAGCGCGTGATCAGTTCCTGGAAGTCCGCGGTGAGCGCAGTCTTCCCGGCCTCGGCCCGGTCGACGTGCTCATCCCCCAGCACCTCTCGACGGACCTGCATCCCGGCGTCGTAATCGCTCATCGCACCCCTCGCTGAAAGAAGTCGGTCAGCACCCCAGCCACCGCCAGCGGTTCCTCGGCCGGCGGCAGATGCGCACTACCCTCGAACACGTATGAGGTTGCCCTCGGCAACCGATCAGCCGAGTCCCGAGCCACCTCAGCCGGTACGACGCGATCGTGGCGACCGGCAGCCACCAGCACCGGCACAGTCGCGGAACCCAGTCGATCCCGACCGTCGAATCGGGCCAGCGCCTCACAAGTCGCGGCGTACGACCGGGCATCCGCATCGGTCAGGCTGTCCAGCAACCGCGCGGCAGTCCGCGGATCGCGGTCGGTGAACCCAGGCCCGAACCATCGCTCGACCGACCCCGCGATCAACGCCGACGTCGACGCCGTGCGCACGAGATCCGCGCGTTCGTACCAGGCCCCGGCCTCCCCGATCTTCGCCGCCGCCGCGACCGTGGCGATCCCAGTGAACGGGCCCGGGGCAACAGCCAGGGCGAACCCGACCGCGCCGGCCACCGACACCCCGGCGTACCAGACGTTGCCGGTGGCAAGCTCTGCACCGACCTTCCGGAGACTGTCCGCGAGGTCCCCGAGCTCGAACCCGATCGCCGATGCGCTCCGGCCGTGCCCCGGCAGATCCCATCCGACGACCCGGAAGGACGGCGTCAGGTGCTGGACGCACGCACCCCATAGGGCCTCGACCGAGGTCCCCAACGAGGGTCCGACGATCAGCAGGTCGCCCGAGCCGCCGAAGTCGGTGCAGGTCAGCTCAACCACGATCCCACCGCTCCAGAACCTGGTCGACGAACGCTGTCGCTGACCCGAGATACTCCGCCGGGTCGTCGCCCGTACCGCGCTCAGCCAGCAGCTCGGCCGCCGCCTCCTGCGCGCGGTGAGCCATCACGTCGGCGTCGACCTCCAGGCCGCCAACCAGGTCAGCGGTCTGGGACAACGCGGTCACGCTCAACGTCAGAACCCGAGTAAATGCAGGCCATTCCGCATGCCAGGCACCGTCCGGTCGCTCGTCGACCGCGAGTGTGCTGCACAGGTGGAGCTGCCCGACCAACGACGGCACCTGCAACGCCGCGCTGCGAACCAGCACGCTGAGCACCGGGTTCACCTTCTGCGGCATGGTTGACGACGTCCCCTTCCCGGCGGACCGCCCTTCCCGGACCTCCCCGACCTCAGGACGGCCCAAAAATAAGACGTTCCCCGCGATGCCTCCGACCGCCGCGCATGCCTCGGCCATTGCGTCCGCGACGCGAGTGATCGGCGTACGACGGGTGTGCCAGGGCAGCGCCGATTGCAACCCGAGCTCGGCCGCGAACGCATCGACCACGGCATCCGGTACGTCGGTCAACTCCCCCAGCAACGACCGGGTCCCAGCAGCTCCCCCGACCTGCACGGGAAGCTCGATCCTGCGTAGGGCGTCCCGCGCATCCAGTACGCCGGTCAGCCACTGCGCAACCTTCAGTCCGAACGTGACCGGTACGGCGTACTGCGTGAGCGTCCGCCCCGCCATCACCGTCTCCCGGTGGGCGCGGGCGAGTTCGGCCAGCGCGGCGGCCGTCAGGGTGAGGTAGGTGTCGGCCCGGCCGATCGCATCCTTGGCCAGCAGCATCAACGCGGTGTCGAGCACGTCCTGACTCGTCAGCCCGCGATGCAGCACCTGCGCCGTCTCGTCGTCAACCAGTGACCGCAGGATGCGGACGAGCTCGACCACCGGGCTGCCCGCGTTCTCGATCGCCTCCGGGGCTGGACGAGGAATCCCGTTGGCAACCGCGGTGTCGAAGCCGGCAAGGGCCGCGTCGAAATCAGCAGGACCTGCGTCGCGGTCCGCAGAAGCACCGTCGCGGTTCGCCGAAGATGCGTCGCGGGACTGCTCGCTCGTGCGGCGGGCGGTTAGCCAGGCACGCTCGACTTTTAGCAGGGCGTGCCAGAGGCCGTCGTCGCCGAGAGCGGCGGCGCGGTGGTGCCCCGGCTCCAGCAGGTTGCTCATTTGTGGCCCGGGTAGGTCAGGAAGACCGATTGGTTGTCGCCTTGCAGGTGCAGGTCGAGCTGGAGGGAGCCGTCGGTGCTGCGGGTGGCGGTCAGCCGGGTGCGGTCGTCCGGGTCGAGCGACGTCAGCAGCTGGTCGTTCGCCAGCGCCGGGTGATCCGGCACGTAGATCCGGGTGAACAACCGGTCGAGCAGCCCGCGGGCGAACACGGTCACCGCGAAGAACGGCGCACCGCCGTCGACCGAGCCCGGCTCGACGGTGGAGAACCAGTACTCGCCCACCCGGTCGGTGGCGCAACGACCCCAGCCGGTGAAAACGCCGTTCCGCACCAACGATCCAGGGACGGCCGGGACCACCCCGGCCGCATCCGCCTGCCGAATCTCGATCAGTGCGTCAGGGACCGGTGACCCGGCGCCGTCGTACACGATGCCGTGCAATCGGATTCCGGTGCCGGGGGCAACCAGTTCGCGATCGCCGTCGTACGGGAGGGCGTAGTGGAAGAAGGGTCCGACGGTCTGGCCGGGGGTGCGCTCAGGCATCGGTCTCGTCCTCCAGCGGCGTGGCGTGGGATCCCGTCAGGACGATGTCCCAGCGGTAGCCCAGCAACCATTCGTGCTGGGACAGGTCGTGTTCGTACGTCGCGACCAGGCGTCCCCGCGCGGCCGGATCGGAGATCGACTGGTAGATCGGGTCGAGCCCGAAGAGCGGATCGCCGGGGAAGTACATCTGGGTGACGAGGCGCTGGGTGAAGTCGGTACCGAACAGCGAGAAGTGGATATGGGCCGGCCGCCAGGCGTTCCGGTGGTTCCGCCAGGGGTAGGGACCGGGCTTGATGGTGGTGAACGAATAGTTGCCGTCGGCATCCGTCAGGCAGCGGCCGACGCCGGTGAAGTTCGGGTCGATCGGGGCCGGGTGCTGGTCGTGCTGATGGATGTAGCGGCCGGACGCGTTCGCCTGCCAGATCTCGACGAGCTGATGACGGACCGGCCGGCCGTCACCATCCAGCACCCGCCCGGCGACCAGGATCCGCTCACCGAGCGGCTCACCACCCGCCTGAATCGTCAGGTCGGCCTCGAGCGGATCGACGTCGTGCTGCCCGAAGACCGGGGCGAGCAGCTCAGCACCTTCCGGGTCTGCCTGCCGCAGGTCCTTGGTCGGGAACCGCAGCAACGAACTCCGGTACGGCGCGAAGTCCAGGGCCGGCCCGGACGGTTCGACCCGCACGCCGCCGGGCCCGGCATGGGCGGCGGTGATCTCGGCGGAGATCTGCTCTTGGGCAAGGACAGGCGCGACGGGTTCGATCACCAGCCAATCGTCGCCACCGCGCGCCTCATCTGCCACGATGGTCTTCCGCTGAGTGGAAGGAACGTCGAGATGGCCGGCAGAGTCTCCACGCCAGGCGCGACGGTGGTGTCCCGCGCACTCAGCCTGCTGTTCGCCTTCGACGACGAGCACCGCCGCCTGCCCCTCACCGAACTCGCAAGCCGCGCCGACCTCCCCCTGCCCACCGCCCACCGCCTGGTCGGCGAACTCGTCACCGGCGGCGCCCTCAGCCGCCGCTCCGACGGCCGGTACGTCGTCGCCCGCAAACTGTGGTCCGTCGGCCTGCTCGCACCCCTGCCAAGCGGATTGCGCGAGACCGCCGGCCCCTTCCTGAACGACATCCACGCCGCAACCCGCGCGACCGTCCACCTGGCGATCCGCGAGGGCATCCGAACGCTTTACCTGGAACGACTCACCGGGCGCGCATCCGTGCCCATCATCAGCACCGTCGGCTCCTACCTACCCCTGCACTCAACCGGCGTCGGCAAAGTCCTCCTCGCCCACGCCCCCACCGAAATCCAGGAGGAGGCGATGACCCAACTGACCCGCTTCACTCCCCACACCATCACCCACGCCCCCCGCCTCACCCGCCAACTCGCCGAGATCCGAGACCGCGGCTACGCCACCACCACCGAAGAAATGACCCTCGGCGCCTGCTCCATCGCCGTACCAATCCGCCCCACCGGCCCCGACGGCCCAGTAGTAGCCGCCGTCGGCGTAGTAGTCCCCAACCTCCGCCCCCACCGAGCCGCCCTACTAGCCGCCCTCCAGGTCGCCGCCCAAGGCATAGCCCGCACCATCACCCCCTAACCACCTTTCCCCCACCCACCCACCACCTCAACCACCCGCGCCAGCCACCCACCACCCACCACAGTCGGCAGCCACGCACCCCCACACCAACCACCCCAACCACAGTCGGCAGCCACCCTCACGCCAGCCACACACCACCTCAACCACCGCTGGCAGGCTCTGCGTTCACAACAGACGGCCGGAGCGGCGAGCACCAGGCACCCACACTCTCGGCCGCATGGTCGCCTGCCTCCGCCCTGCAGATGCGGCCGGGAGCGTGCGCGGGTCGACCCGCCGCGGCGGCCGTCTGTTGTGGATCCAAGCCCCGGGCCTGTGGCTGAGGAGGTGCCTGGCGGGCGTGAGGGTGGGTGGCTGTTAGAGGGGGTAAGTGGGGGGTGTGGAGCGGAGGGTTATCCAGCGGGTTTCGGTGAAGGCTTCTAGGTTGGCGGTGGTGCCGCCGAAGCGGGAGCCGGTGCCGGAGGCGCGGACGCCGCCGAAGGGGGCGTTGGCTTCGTCGTTGACGGTTTGGTCGTTGATGTGGACGATGCCGGTGGGGATCTGGTCGGCGATGGCGAGGCCGCGGAGTGGATCTTTGGTGACGATGCCGAGGGAGAGGCCGTAGTCGCCGGCGGCGGCTAGGCGGATGGCGTCTTCGACGGAGTTGACCTTGGTGACGGGGGCGACCGGACCGAAGATCTCTTCGGTGAAGGCGGATGCGGCGACTGGTACGTCGGCCAGTACGGTCGGGCGGTAGAACAGGTCGGTGTAGGTGCCGCCGGCAACTAGTTTTGCGCCGGCGGTGGTGGATGCGCCGACGAGGCCGTGGATCTTGTCGCGCTGACCGGCATCGATGACCGGGCCGAGAGCGACCTCCTCGGTCGCCGGGTTGCCGACCGTCAACGAGGCTGCCTTGGCGGCGAGGGCTTCGACGTACTCGTCGTACACGCGGGCAGCGACGAGGTGACGGCCGGTCGTCATACAGATCTGGCCTTGGTGGAAGAACGAACCCCAGGTTGCCAGGTTGACGGCTTCGGCAACGTCGGCGTCGTCGAGGACCAGCAGTGCGGAGTTGCCGCCGAGCTCGAGGTGGGCTCGCTTGAGGTGTTCACCGGCCAGTGCGCCGATCCGGCGGCCGACCCCCGTGGAGCCGGTGAACGAGATGACGCGGACATTCGGATCGGTCACCAGCGCCTGGCCGACGTCCGCACCACCCGGAAGCATCTGCAGTACGCCGGGAGGTAGGCCCGCCTCCTCGAAGATGCGGGCCATCAATGCCCCGCCGGTGACTGCCGTCCGTGGGTCCGGTTTGAGGATCACTGCGTTGCCGAGGGCAAGGGCCGGGGCGACCGAGCGGATGCCGAGAATGATCGGCACGTTGAACGGCGAGATCACCGCGACCACCCCGGCCGGCATCCGGCGCGCCAGCGCGAGCCGTGGCTCCTCCGAAGACAGCACCTCACCGAGCGGATGCCCCGGCAGCCCGGCCGCCTGGTAGCACTCCTCGGCAGCGATGTGAAGCGAGAACCCAACGATGCCGGAGGTCGCCCCGACCTCACGCGTGTTCCAGCCAGCGATCTCCTCGGCATGCTGCTGCCACAGGTCGCCGGCCCGGCGCATCACCGCCGCGCGGGCCGGATGCGGGAGCGCTGCCCACGCCCGCTGGGCTTCGGCCGCGGCCAGCCCAGCCGAAGCGACGTCGTCGACGCCGGCCTGACCCATCCGGCCGAGTTCAGCACCGGTAGCGGGCTCGATGACGGCATACGCACCGGCCTGGCCCGGCTGCCAGCTCCCCGCTGTGAAGACGTTCCCCGACCAATCGGCGGTGTCCAGAAGCGTCATAGCGCTGCCCTCCTGTAGGTGGCGTCACCGTAGGAGCGGCCAGAAGGGCCTTCAACCACACCTTCCACTCAGTGAGAGCAGCAGGTCAATCCGCACTGGTTTCCGCTCTGAGGGCTGCGGCCACCACGTCGATCGCCGGTGTGCGGGCGCGGCGGGTGAGCAGGTAGACGGAACGGCCGACGTCGGCTTCGGCAGGTCTGCGTACGACGGCGCCCGGGGTGCCGTGGCGGAGCACCAGATCGGGGAGCAGTGCCGCGGCACCCGTCGTACGGACGAGTTCCAGCAGGATGAGGAAGTCATCGGAGCTGTAGCGCAGGTCTGGTTCGAACCCGCCGTACTCGCGGCAGACGCGCACCTGCATCTCGCGATGCCCAGTGCCGGGCTGACAGGCGGCCCAAGCGATGTCGGCGAGGCGGGAGATCTTCACGCGCTCGGCTTTGGCCTCCGGATGGCCCTCCGGGAGAACGACCCTGATGCGCTCACGCAGTAGAGGCTCTCGCTGCAGATCCGCGTGGACAGGTCGCGGCTGACCGTCGTACTCGTCACCGACCACCAGGTCGAGCTGCTGCAGCCGGAGCGCCGGCACGGCCTGCTCGACCTCACCCTCGGTCGCCTCGACCCGGATGTTCGGGTGGGTGACGGCCAGCGCCCGTACGGCGGGAGCCACGATCCGCAGGAACGCCGACTGGAACGACGCGATCCGGACGACACCAGCCACCCGCCCTGCCGCGACGGACGCCAGCTCGGCCTCGGCCGCCTCGACCCCTTCCAGCAAGGTCGCGGCATGTCGGACCAACACCAGACCGGCTGCGGTCAGCCGGACATTGCGGCCGACTCGCTCGAGCAACGGCGTACCGGCTTCTCGCTCCAGCACCGACAGCTGCTGGGAGACCGCGCTGGGCGTGTAGCCGAGCGCGCGGGCAGCGCCGTGCACAGTGCCGCGGCCGTGAACCTCGCGGAGTAGACGGAGTCGATGCAGGTCCAGCATCTGTTCAGGATAGCTACACAATCATGTCCACGAAGCCGTGATGGACGTGAACAGTTGAACGCGACGATCATCGTTCTCGTGGGCGCCCTCTTCTGTCTCCTTTCCGCTGCCGCTTTCGGCGCGATGGCCGTGTTCGGCAAACTCTCGTACGACGAAGGTGTGTCGGTCGACGCACTTCTGCTGGTCCGGTTCGGGCTGGCCGGTCTGGTCCTGATGACGATCGCCCTGGCGCGCGGAGCCTTCCGCGGAATCCCCCGAGGCGCGGTACTGGTCAGCCTCGCCATGGGCGTGTTCGGGTACGCCGCTCAGGCCGGGCTCTACTTCTCCGCCCTGACCCGGATCGACGCGTCGCTGGTCGCGTTGCTCCTCTACCTCTATCCGATCCTGGTGATGGCCGGCGCACTCTTGCTCGGCCGCGAACGCGCTTCCCGTCGTCGCGCATGGGCCCTCGGTCTTGCACTCGGCGGCATCATTCTGGTCCTCAGCGGCACAGCCTCCGGCCGCTTCAACCTGACCGGCGCACTGCTGGCGGCGAGCGCAGCCGTGGTCTACACGTGTTACATCCTCGTCGGCGATCGCACGACGACCGACGTACCGCCGCTCGCCCTGGCCGCTCTGGTCTGCACCGGCGCCTTCAGCACCTTCCTGGTCGCCACCCTGATCCGCGGCACCGCCGGCGAACTCACCGCAATCACCGGCCCCGGCTGGTTCTGGCTGGCCATCCTGTCGCTGGTCAGCACGGTCGCCGCGATCCTGCTGTTCTTCGCCGGGATGGCCCGCGTCGGCCCCTCAGTCGCCTCGATCCTCTCGATCCTCGAACCGGTGGTGACAGTCGTCTCGGCCGCCCTCGTCTTCGGCGAACACCTCAGCCCGCTCCAGTGCATCGGCGGTGCGATCGTCCTGTCCGCCGTACTGATCGTCCAATGGCCACACGAACGGATATCCGCCCGTCGTACTCCTTCTCAGTCCGTATACGGGGGTGAGAACGGGCAACACGAGGGGAGATCCGTTCCTGTTGCGGCGGGGGTTGAGTAACCGGACTGCGGTCCGCTACAGTCGCTGGCATGGAGATTGGTGCGGGACTTGAGCGGATCCGGGCGCTTGGGCGCCAGGACTTTTGGCTGGCGGTGCTGGTCACGCAGCGGCGGTCGGGGGAACCGGCGGCTTCGGTGGTGAATGCCGGCGTGGTGGATCACCCGTTGACCGGGGAGCCGGTAGTTGCGTTCGTTGCGCGTGGGCGTACGGCGAAGTTGGCGAATCTGCGGCGGAATCCGCGGGCCACGCTCGTGTTCCGGGCCGGCTGGGACTGGACCGGCGTGACCGGGCCGGTCGAGCTGGCTGGGCCCGATGACGAGCTGCCGGGGCTCGATGCGGAGGCGTTGCGGGTGGTGCTGCGCGACATCTACCACGCGGCCGGTGGCGAGCATCCGGATCTGGAGGAATACGACCGGGCGATGGCCGAAGACCGTCGTACGGCGGTGTTCGTCCGGCCCGAGCACTTCAGCAGCAACCCTCCGGGCACCGACCACGAGGAGGGCGAGTGAACGCCATCCAGGTCTGGTCGGATCTGTTGTGCCCGTTCGCGCATGTGGCGATCCACCGACTGCGAGTGGCGCGGGAGCGGCTCGGGATCGACGTACTGCTGGACCATCACACGTTCGCGCTTGAGCTGTTCAACGGGCCGCACCCGCGACCCGGCACGGATAGCGAGGCGGTCGGCCTCGGACAGTTGGAACCGGCCGCCGGCTTCCGGTTGTGGTCGCAGCCGGACTGGACTTACCCGTCGACGGTGTTGCTCGCGGCCGAGGCCGTGCATGCGGCCAAGGAGCAAGGGCTGCGGGAGTCCGAGGAGCTGGATCACGCGCTACGGAAGGCGTTCTGGCTCGATTCCCGGTCGATCGCACATCGGCAGGTGATCCTCGACGTGGCCACCGAGATCGGTATCGACAGCACCGCGTTGGCCGCTGCCCTCGACGACGGTCGTGCTCGCTCGATCATGATGGCCGACCACGCGGTCGCCGTGACCGATGCGATCCAGGGCAGCCCGCAGTTCGTCCTGCCTGATGGTTCCAGCATCCACAACCCAGGGATCACCGTCCGCTGGGAAGGACCCTTCGCCGAGGGTTACCCGATCGCCGCGAACACCGACCCGGAGTGGGCTGAGCGACTTCTCAAGCAGGCCGCGTGATCCGGTTCGAGCGGTTGGTCGTCGGCTACCTCGACACCAACTGCTGGATCATCGCGCCGGACGTTCCCGGCCGACCACCCGCGTTGATCGTCGACCCCGGTGACGACCCGGACTACCTGGCCGCGGCCGCGGCGTCGTACGACGTCGTCGGCGTGCTGCTCACCCACGCCCACGCCGATCACGTGCTGGCCCTGACCGCGCTCGCCGAATCCCTCAACACCCCGATCATCGGCCACCCCGCCGAACGCGAGGTCTGGGCCGCCGAACTGGACCACCTGAAGCGGCACGGCTACCTGGACGCCGGCACCGCCACCGCCGACCTCGTCGCCAACGGCCAAGCCCCACGCCCAACCCCCGGCGTCCCACTCTGGAACGGCCACCTCGACCAGGAGATCACCGCTCCCACCAGACTCTCGGTGGGCCCGCTCGACGTCCGGGTCATCCCGACCCCAGGTCACTCCCCCGGCAGCCTCTCCCTGTACGCCGACGGCCACCTCTTCACCGGCGACACCCTCTTCCCCGGCGGCCCCGGCCTCACCAGCCCCGACTACCCCCTGACCGACTTCGACGCCATCATGCAGTCGGTGCGCGACCTCCTCGCCTACCCGCCCAACACCGTCATCCACCCCGGCCACGGCCCTGACACCACAGTCGGAACCGAACTCCCGTACCTCGAAACCTGGCAGTCGCGCGGCTGGTGAGGTGAGCACGGTCTGTTCACAGTCGCGGCTGGGATCTGGACGGGTGGGCCTGGTTGGGGAGACTCTGTGCTCCCGGCTCTCGCCGGTTTCTGAACGGGAGCTCATGCCTTGACTGACTCTGTGCTTACTTCGGTTCTGTTGCCGATCGCGTTGGCGATCATCATGTTCGGGCTGGGATTGAGCCTGACCACCGGGGACTTCGCGCGGGTGGCGCGGATGCCGCGGGCGGTACTGGTTGCGCTTGGCACCCAAGTTGTCCTGCTGCCGGTGATCTGCCTGGGCCTGGTGGAGCTGTTCGGGCTGGCGCCCGCGTTGGCGGTGGGGATGATGTTGCTGGTCGCCTCGCCCGGGGGCACGACGGCAAATCTGTTCAGCCATCTGGCCGGGGGCGATGTCGCGCTCAACGTGACACTGACCGCGGTCAACTCGGTGCTCGCGGTGATCACGCTGCCGATCGTGGTGAACCTGTCGATTGCGCACTTCATGGACGGTTCCGGGCAGCTCGGGCTGCAGCCGGCCAAGATGCTGCAGGTGTTCGCGATCGTGCTGGTACCGGTCGCGCTCGGCATGCTGGTCCGGAACCGCAAGCCCGGCTTCGCCGACCGGATGGAACGCCCGGTCAAGATCGGTTCGGCGCTGGTGCTCGCGCTGGTGATCTTCGCGGCGATCTACACCGAGCGCGACAACTTCCTCGACTACCTGGCCGCGGTCGGCCTGATCGCGCTGCTGCTGAACCTGATCAGCCTCGGCCTCGGGTACGCGCTGCCCCGGGCCGCCCGGCTTGGTGAGCGCCAGGCCATCGCATGCTCGATGGAGATCGGCATCCACAACGCCACCCTGGCGCTCACCATTGCTCTCAGCCCCTCGCTGCTGAACAACAGCGAGATGGCCACTCCGGTTGCTGTCTACGGCATCGTGATGTTCTTCCCGACCGCCGTCGTCGCCTACCTGCTCAGCCGCCGTACGGCGAAGTCGCAGGCCCTAACCCAGTAACCAGTCGAAGACCCCGGCCGCGCCGAGGCGGGTGACGGCCGCCTCGGCGCTGTCCCGGTTGAGTTCCGCGACGACGATCACATTGGCCTCGTAGAACAGGCCACCGTTCTCCGTCTCGCCCTCGGCGTCCTGGGCGAGCCGGACCGGGTCGTAGACGATCACCGGGAACGTGCGGTCACCGTAGGCCAGGTGACCACCCATGAGCAGGCCGCGGTTCTCCACCTCGAACCAGTCGTAGTCGCCGAAACCGTCCGGGGCGACAAGCCGCCAGCCTGCCTGGGTCATGTCTTCTCCTCAGCTCAGAAATCTGAGCTTGTCGAGCAGTCCGAGGAAGTCCGCCTCGGACAGCTTGCCGGCTTCCCGGGGCATGATCTCGAAATGGGTGTTGCTCCTACCAGTCTGTCGCACCATGAGGTCCGGATGAATCGACGACTTGTCGATCAGCTTGGGGTTCCATTTACCCTCCAGCTTCGCGAGGTTGCTGTCGACCGACATCCCGTGGGTCGGCTTGACCATCCCGTTCTCGTCGAGCTTGTAGTGGCTCTTCTCCAGCGCCTTGGGATTGGTGCCCTCCTGCGAGCCCCGGTAGATGGGCTCGTCCGCTCGCGGTTCGCGGCCGAGCTCCCGTTGCTGTTGCTGCGGCCCCTTCGGCTTCTTCGGCTGCTGCTGCTGTGGCTTCTGCCGTGGCGGCTGGGGTTTGGCCGGGCCGTCCTGGGCCTTGGCCTTGGGGTTGCCGTTGTTGTTCCGGTTCTGGTTGTTCCGGTTCTGGTTGTTGTTGTTCCGGTTGTTGTTGCGCTGGGCCTTGTGGTTGTTCCGCGGCTTCTTCTTGTCCGCAATGTATTTGATGATCGTCTTGTAGATCACCACGACCCTCGCGACGACCCTCAGCACCATGACGGTGATCAGGCGCCAGAGAGTGACGATCACGGTGGTGACGACCTTGACGAGCTTGACGGTCGTGTGCCAGGCCCATTTCAGGACGTCCCAGACATTGCTGACCTTCTGCTCCCAGCTGACCGTCGTGATCTCCTGCTGATACGACTCCAGCCACTGCTGATACAGGATGATCAGGAAGAACATGAGGATCAGCACCGGAACCACGATGATGAGCGCCAGGTTTCCGTCGGCGTCGCTGTAGCTGACCGGGTTCTGGTTCGCGTACGAGTACCCGTTCATCTGCCGCGGATCGGACATGTCGATGACCGAGTCGACCGAGATGAAGCGCCCGGTGCTCTTGTCGTACTGTCGCGCTCCCATCTGCACGAGCCCGGTGTCGGGATCGCTGGTCCCGCCGTGGAAGTCGCGCTGCCCCGGCCAGTCCGCCGGCGCCGTACCGCGCGTTTCGCCGTACGGCAGCACCCGGCGCTTCTGCACGACCTGTGAGACCGAGTCGATCGCTGTCAGCGGCGTGCCTTGCAGGTCACCGAGCAGCCAGGTCAGCTTGTCCCCGGACCGTACGGCCACCATTCGTTCACCGAACCCGTAGTACCGGGTACCGGTGACGTTCTGACCGGTCTTGTCGAGGCGTAGCTCGGTTTCACCGACGTACAGCGTGGTTCCGGAGGCATCCCGGCGAATCAGCCGGTGACCTTCCGCGTCGTACACCGCAGTGGTCGAGGTGGTGCCCTTCGTGGTACCGCTGAGCTTGTTCTCGGCGTTCCACTCGAGGACCTCGTCGACCCCGTTGGCCGTCCGCCGGATGGTGTTGCCGACCTCGTCGTACCCGTAGGTCTTGGTCTTCGTCCCGGCCGGGCCGACGCTGGTGACACTGGTCAGTGCATGTGGCTTGGCACTGCCGTACTCGTACGTGCTCGTCGTGGTGCCGGCCGGTGTGGTGGTCGTCTCCGTCTTGCGGTTGCCCGACTTGTCGAAGGTCCACTCCTGCGCGTACGGCGCCGGTCCGCCGAGGTCCTGCGCGGCTGTGCAGTCGCCGCCGGTGTTGTCCGCGGCCGGTTTCGGGGTCCAGGCCTTGGTGAGCCGGCTCAGGTAGTCGTAGTCGAAGCACTGGGTGTCAGTGGCCTCGTTCGACGCCGCCGGGGCGATGTCGGTGATCTTCTTGATGTTGCCGCCCGGGTCGTACTCGTACCGGGTGTCGGACACCCGCTGGGGCGACAGTTCCTTGTCGACCACGACCCGGCTCACCCGGCGGGTGATCTGGTCGTACTCGAACTTCTGCTGCACGAACGGACCCGACGCCGTACCGAGAGTCAGTACGTCGGCGTCCTCGAACGGCGTGTACGCCAACTGGCGGACGTAGGTGTCCTGACCGGCCAGTGACGTCGGCAGACCCTGGTTGTTGTACCCCAGTGTCAGCGTCTCCGCTGCGATGCCACCGGCGGCCGGAAGCGACCGGGTGGCCAACTTGCCGTCGTCGGTGTAGGTCTGGCCGATCGTGTAGCTACCGGCCAGCTTCCCTTCGGAGGCCGGCAGCGTGATCGTGGTCCCGGTCGCCCGGCCGGAGCTGTCGTACCCGGTGATCGCGGTCGTGTAGGCCTCGGTCTTGCCGTCCTTGGTGACGTACCGGGTCGAGGACGTCGCCCGGCCGGCCGCGAGGGTGTCGTACTTCCACTCGCTCTGCAGCGGCCCGTCCGGAGCGTTCAGCCGCGTCGCGGTCTTCCGGCCGTTGTCGTCGTAGTCGAAGTACAGCTTGACCCCACGAGCGTCCGTGGTCGACACCAGTTGATCAGCCGCGTCGTACTCGTACTTGCTGATCCCCCGGTCCGGGTCGTTCTCCTCGATCTTGCGGCCCTGAATGTCGTACTTGTAGCTCCAGACGCTGCCGGCCGGGTCGGTGACGGTCTTCAGACCGCCGGACGGGTAGTAGGTGTACTTGGTGCTGTCGTACTCCCCCGTCGGCGAGTCACCCTTGTACTGGCGAAGCTCGGTCAGGTTGCCGTCGGCATCCAGGATCCGGGTCGTCGGCGTCTGCCCGGCGGGCGGGTCGATGGTCTGCCGGTTGGTCTTCATGTCGTGCTCGATGGACCACTTCTGCACACCCATCGACCGGAACGTCTGGCTCTTCGGCAGCTCGGCCTCGTCCCAGACAGTCACTTCCTGTTTGGGCAGCGTGGCCTCGTCGACGATCTTCAGCTCACCCTCGGCCAGGGTCGCGGTGTAATACGGGCCGTTGACCTTGGTCTCGAGACCGCGGGAGTCGTACCGGTTGTCGGTCACCAACCAGCCGCCACGCGGCGACTGCTCGTGCGTCTGCCGGACCCGGCCCAGACCGTCGTACAGGTCGTAGCTGATGTCGTACGTGCCGCTCTTGACCCGACGCTTCGTGGTGACCATCGACGGTCCGTCGTCACGCAGCCTGTACTCGAACTCCAGGTCGGCCGGACCGGTGGTCGGGTGCCCGGAGTCCCAGGTCCTGGTGACCCGGCCGATCCCGTCGAGTTGACGCACGCCGCGCCGGCCGTCCGGCATCTGCAGGGCCGTCTCGGTGCCGAACGCCGGTTCGAGCTCCTTGATGATCTGCTGGCCGTTGGTGGCGATGTCGGTGATCTTGGTGATCGGCCCGTACGCCGGCTCATACGTCCGGCGGGTCGGCCGGTTCAGCGCGTCCACGGACTCGGTTTGACGGCCTTGGGTGTCGAACTTGGCCGTGTAGGACAGCTCGTATTTCGGCTGGCCGGCGCTGTCGAAGCCGGACAACCGCTCCGCGCGGGTGATCTGCCCCTTGGTGGGAACCGCGGTCACCGACGTGGCATCGTCGTAGAACAGCCGCTCGTCGACCAGGACGTCGGCGTTCGTGAACGGCTGGTCGCACGCCTTCCCGACCTGCTGCAACCGGGCCGGCAGGTCCCGCAGGTTCTTCGCCAGGTTCTCGACATAGGTGTAGCGCGTGCAACTGTCGTCCGCCGGGTCGGACAGGTTGCCCGCCTCGTTCTTGCTGAGCAGGCGACCGTTCTGATCGAAGTTGTTCTGGGTGTCGATCTTCAGCGTGCCGGTATCGGTCGACTGGTACTGCGTGATCTGCTTCTGCCCCGAGTACCGCGAGGTCAGCGTGCCCCACGGTCGCGTCATCGTCGCGGTCGGCGCCGAGAGGTAGTAGTCGGCGATGCTCTTGCTCAGGACCGCGGCGCCCTTGTAGACGATCTGCTCGCGAGCCTGACCGTTGTACTCGTTGATGTCGTCCACCGCAGTGCCGGTGGAGTCGGTGACCTTGATGTCCTTGGCCCCGCCGGCCGCCGTCCGGTCACCGTCGAGGCCGCGGAAGTACAGCGTCTCGTTGACCGACTGCGGCTCGTCCGCACGCCCCTTGATCACCTTGACGCGACCGAAACCACGCCACTGCGACCAGGTGGACTCCTTCAGATCCGTCCCGGCGTCCTGCTCCTCGAAACGCCAGGCCGGCTTGTCGAGGTACTGGACACTCGTGACGACCGGCACCGGCGCCTGCCACGGGTCGTTGGCCGCGACCGTGCGATCGGTCTCCTGCACGGAGGTGACGACGTACTTGTGGAACCAGTCGGTGCGGTCGGGTGAGGTGTCCAGGAGCGACCACTTCTGCGGACGGCAGCGCCGGTCGTTGTTGTCCGGTGCCGGCAGACCTGTTGGCAGACAGTCGACCCCGCTGTAATTCACTGCGACGTCGCCGCCGGTTCCACCGTGGATGGCGTTGATCCGGAACCACTCCAGCGGCGGAACCGTGTCGCTGCCGGTGTCGACGCGGTTGGCCAGCGGGATGCCGTCGAAGCTGGTCGTGGGCATCTGAACCGGCGTACCGACATGACCGGTCGGAGTGATCTCCTTCAGCCACAGGGCCGGACTGCTGTTGTCACCGCGCAGATACTCGTGCCGGAAGGACCACGACTGCACATCGTCGAACTTGCCGGCCCCGGGACGCCAGACCTGCGTGGTCACCTTGTCCAGCCGGAGCTGGGTCCAGAAGGTCGCGGTGAAGTGGTTCTCGCAGTTGGTGGTGCTCGCGCAGGTCAGGTCCCACGGAGTGTCCGGGTAGGTCGTTTTCTGGGTCGGCCCGCACGGCAACGGCGTACAGCGCTCGGCCGTGGTGAACAGAACCTGGCCAATCGGCTTCTGGGTGAATACCTGGCCGTCGGTCTGGCCGTACTCGATCCGCTTCAGGTTGCCCGCGCGGACGTACGTGCTGACCGAGGCCTTGGTGAGGTTTCGGGCGTAACGGTCGATCTCGGTGTTGTAGAACAGGCTCATGGTGTTGCCGTTGGTGTCGACCACGTAGTCGAGCTGCCACTCGTAGGCCTGCTGGCACCACGAGTCCGCGAACGCGGTCTTGTTGCACTGCTCGCCGCTGTGGTTGCCGAAGACCGGCACCGTGAAGGCGGACTTGGTCTCCTCCTTGCCGGTGGCCCAGCCGGGCAGCCGGTTCAGGCCGAAGTAGTACTTCGTCCCGTTGGACGAGGTCATCCGCCAGTACTCGCCCTTGTCGGCGGTGGCCACACCCTCGTCGCCGTTCACGGCGCCGCTGAGCCGCTCGATGATCGCGCCGTCGTCGCCGCGCATCCGCCAGACCTCGCCACTGGCGTCCTTCTTGGCCAGGACCAGGTCACCGGTCTTGCCGTTGATCTGGATGTTCAGGCTGTCACCGGCGATGCAGAGGTCACCGGTCTTCCGGGTGCCGTTGTTGCCGTTCGGGTCCTTGCCGCAACTCTTGTACCGGCGCTCGATCGAGCCGCCGCCGGTCGTCGTGAAGCCTTGGCCGACAACGGAGGTCTGGTTGTTGGTGCTCGAGGACAACCCGTCGAGCGCACCCGACGAGTAGGTCAGGCCGACCTCCGGCTGCGGACCGCCGATCGACGGCGGCGCGTCGAACGGCAGTTGCCACTCGAAGTCGCCGGACGAGCCACCGATACTCCAGGTCGCACTGCCGTCGCCGGATCCCGACTTCTTGTAGTCGCCGGCACCGCTCGATTCGCCGGCCGCGACCATCAGGGTCTGCGGCTGCGCACCGACCGGTACGTCGGCGATCACGTCGCCGTTGCCGTTGTTCCGGCTCGGTACGACGACCGTCTTGCCGTCCTGCTGGGTGGTGAAGCGCAACCGGGTGGCCCAGTCGCCGCCGTACGTGTCGCGGAACTCGCGGTAGTCGACGCCGACCGTGACCTGGCCGGACTTCGCCGTACCGTCGGCGCGGGTGACCTTCAGCTCGAGCGCGTCACCGCGCCGGCCGACCAGGTCGACCTTGACCTTGGCCGGTGCGGTGGTCGCACCCTTGGCCAGGACTTCGCGTGCGGTCGCGGCGGTCGGCGCGACCCAGACCGGCAACTGACCGGCCTTGGCGCGCTGGTTGACGCGGCCGCCGTTGAGCGCGAGCTGCCAGGTGCCGTTCGCAGCCGGCGCCGGTACGGCGACCTCGGCGGAACCGGCGGCCGGCCAGCGGGTGGCGGTCGTGCCGTGGAACTCACGATCGGCGGTCTTCGCCGCGGGCCGGGGATCGGCCTTCGCGGTGCGACCGTCGATGGATTCGTATTCGGTGGACTTGAACGCGGGATCGGGCCGGGTTGCGGCCGCCGCGGTCAGACCTTGCTGCTGGGTGGTCAGGATCAGCGTGACAGCCAGTCCGGCGGCGATCGCCGTTCTGGCTACGAGTCTCGAGCGGAACCGTCGAGAGGGCATGGGCGGGCCTCCTGGGTAGACGCGAACACCTTGCCGCCTGCGCACGCACGGTCACCAGGTAAGAAGTGGACAACTTCCGGAACTGGCCAGTACCTAACGCGCCAGAGCCGTCGCGCGTCAACGAGGAACATGACAGGGTCGTCCTCGTCCGGCGGAGAACTCTGACGTGAGGGTGGTGGGGGTAATGCGTCGGCGACGCTTGTCCTTGAGTCTTGTCCTGTTTGCAGTGGCTGCGGTGCTGGTTCCAGGCCCGGCTCAGCCGATGGAAGCCGCAGCTGTTGAGGCTCCGGCGATGATGGATCCGGAGCTGGCCTCCCCCGAAGCGCGGGCGATGGCCACGGCCCTGCGTTCCGGGCAGCGGGTCGAGTTGACCGACCAGCGCACCGAGACCGGTCAGGTGTACGCGAACCCTGACGGCACCAAGACCATGGAGCAGCACAGCCTGCCGGTCCGGGTCCGCAAGGGCCGCGACTGGGTCGCGCCCGACCCGTCGCTGCGGCTGGAGGCCGATGGGCTGATCCGTCCGGTCGCCACGATCTCGCCGCTGGTCCTGTCCGGCGGCGGCGATCAGAACCTGGTGTCGATCGGCAAACCCGGTTCGCAGATCCGCCTGGGCTGGCCGGCCACACTCCCGAAGCCGGTGCTGAAGGGGAACATCGCGACGTACCCCTCGGTCATGCCTGGCGTGGACCTGCAGGTCACCGCTGAGGTGGATCGATTCTCGCAGCTGCTCGTGGTGCATACCCCTGAGGCCGCTGCCAATCCCGCCCTTGCCACGGTGAGCTTTCCGATCAGCGCCGATGGTCTGACGCTGAAGGTCAACCCCGACGGCTCGACCTCGGGGACCGACAAGAACGGCAAGCTCGTCTACACCGCCGACCGGCCGACGATGTGGGACGCGTCGAGTGTCGAGAAGCCGCGGATCGCGAAGCTCGGCATCCGGCACGAACGCGGCCGGTTCATCGTGACGCCCGACCGCAAGATGCTGACCGATCCGACGGCGAAGTACCCGCTGTCCATCGACCCGTCGATCTCCGGTACGTCGGTCAACTGGCTGCACATCAACAAGGAATCCAGCCATGCCGACGGCTGGACGTACGACCGGAGTAGCAGCACCAGCGATCCCCTGCGGGCGAAGGTCGGACCGCGGTACGGCGAGCCGGCCAACGTGTACCGGTCGATGTTCCTGATGCGGACGACCAGCGGCGCCCAGGCGATCGCCGGCAGCACGATCCTGAGCGCGCAGTTCCGGATCACGCTGGACTGGAGTTCATCGGGTACGGCGAAGCCGGTCCAGCTGTGGAGCCTGACCGAACTGGACACCGCGAACAAGAACATCAACTGGGGCACCACGACCCCGTCGTACTGGAAGACCTTGCTGGACACCCGCAGTGGTGCGGCGTGGCCGGAGGAGAAGTCCCTCCCGATGGAGTTCGGCGAACCCGAAGGCTCCACCCCGCTGCGGACCATGGTGCAGAACGTGGCCAACGCGCGGAAGCCCACCCTGTCGCTCGGACTGCGGTCGCCGAACGAGGGCACCACCACGGAAGCGCAGTACCACTGGAAGAAGTTCATCCCCAGCTCGGCAGCACTCGCGGTCACGTACAACACCGCGCCGAAGATGCCGAAGGGGCTCAGCCTGACCCGGCCGCGGCCGTGCGGTACGGCGGCAGCGCCGACCCCGGTGTTGACCGGGCAGCCGCAGTGGGCCTCGGTCGCGGACGACCCGGACCTCGGTGACAACATCACAACCACCTTGCAGATCAAGGACCCTGCCGGTGCGGTCGTGCACGAGAGTGCCGTTGGACCGACGGTCAGCGGTGCCGCCTTCGCCTGGCCGGAAACGCCGGCGGGCAAGCTGAGCAACGGTGTTGTCTACAGCTACACCGCCTTCACCAAGGACGCTGCGAACGCGACCAGCCCGACGACGCCGGCCTGCTACTTCGTGATCGATACGTCCGCCCCCGCCGTACCGCGGATCGAGTCGACGGACTTCCCCGACGCCGGTGACCCGGTGACCGAGGCGCGCAAGGTCGGGAAGGTGACCTTCAAGCCTGCTGGTGGCGAGACCGACATCGAGGAGTACGTGTACGGGTTCCAGGCCGATGCGCTGATCAGCCGGGTGAAGGCAGTTGCGGATGGATCCGCGACGATCCCGATCACGGTGCACCCCGATCCGGTGACCGGCGTACCGGCCTCGCGGCTGTATGTGCGCGCGGTCGACCGGGCCGGAAACAGCAGTGGTATCCGCGAAGCGTGGGAGCTGACGGCGAAATCCCCGACCACGCCGGCTTCGAGCGTGCGTGGTGACAGCAACGGTGATGGCCGGGCCGATGTCACTGCGGTGCTGGACCACGGGTTCGGCCGGACGGGCATCTGGAACGTCGTTTCGGCTGGATCAACCTTCTACGCCGGCCAGATGGCGTGGGACACCGGTGAGGGCACGGGCTTCTCGCTGGCGAAGGTCAAGCCGGTCCAGGGCGACTTCGACGGTGACGGCCGGACCGACATGGCGGTGTTCCGATCCGGTGCGGGTGGCCGGATGTGGTTGTACGAACTGCCGTCGGACGGGAACGAGTACCAGAACCCGCCTGCAGTGTGGACCACCGAGACAGCGGGGTGGCAGCTGAGCACCGCGCGGGTGGTGGCGGGTGATGTGGACGGCGACGGGAAGGACGACATCGTCGTACAGAACGCCGGTACGGGCGACAACTGGCAGGCGCAGGTCTTCCGGGCCGCCGACAACTTCGCCGTACCGGTGAGCTGGGTCGCGGCGACGGCCGGGAACACCTGGTCGCGGAGTGCGCCGCTCATCGTCGACATCGACAAGGACGGCAAGGCCGATCTGCTCAGCGTGCGCAACCTGACCGACTGCCGGACCGCGGTCGACCTCTACCGCTCGACCGGTACGGCGTTCGCCGCGGCGACCACGATCTACGACTCCGGCGTGGACGGGTTCTGCTGGGACAAGAGCCGGTTCACCGTCGCGGACCCGGACGGCAACGGCCGTGACGACGTGGTCGCGCTGACCGAGAACACGTCGACCGACGCCACCGTGGTCGTCTTCGCCTCCGACGGGACCCGGCTCACCAAGTCGGACTGGCGCCGGGTGACCGGGCTGGAACTGGCGAAGATGACGATGGTCAGCGGTGACTACGACGGTGACAAGCGCGACGACATCGGGCTGCTGTACGCGGCGGCCGAGGGTGATCGCGAGGTGTACACCCTGCACTCCACCGGCACGACGTTCGACGACAAGGTGAAGACCTGGTCGGGTGCGGTCGGTGCGGTGACCGGACCGAAGTTCGACATCGAGCACCGGCAGTACGAGCTGGTCAACAAGAACAGCGGTAAGTGCCTGAACGTCAAGAGCAGTGCCGTCACCGACAACGCCCAGTTCATCCAGTTCGGCTGCGTCGGTACCGCACTGAACGAGCGCTTCCGGCTGATGCCGATCGCCGGGACCGACCAGTACAGCATCCGCCCGGTACACACCGCGGTCGACACCGGACCGGTCAAATGCCTGAGCGCTGCGGGTGGCAGCTCGCAGGACGAGGCGAACGCCGTACAGTCCACTTGTGGTGGGGGTCTCGGTGAGCCGCGCGCCTGGGAGCAGGTGACCTTCGGGTACGTCGACGGCAGCGCCTACGAGACCGTCGTACAGCTGCGATTTGCCCACAGCAACAAGTGCCTCGACGTCGCCGGAGCGTCCTTGGACGACAGCGCGCTGATCCAGCAGCAGGAGTGCGGTCAGTCCACGAGTGAGCAGTGGATCCTGCGGCCGGCCTTCAACGCGACGCAGCTGGGCGGCAGCACCGGTGCGACCCGCTACCGGATCGATACGCCGGTCAGCACGACGACGGTCCTCGAAGTACCGAAGTGTGTGACCGCCGCGAGCACGCAGCTGAAGATGGGCACCTGGTCCAGCACCAGCCTCTGCCAGAAGTGGACCCTGAAGAGTCTCGGCGACGACATGTACAAGATCGTCGACGGCAACTCCAAGACCCCGGTGGACATCAAGGGCTGCTCGAAGTTGCCCAGAGCAACCATGATCATCTTCCCGGACAACACCTCCGAGTGCCAGAAGTGGCGGATCGAACCGACCCCCGGCGGCACCTACAGCGTCATCGCCGTCAGCTCCGGCCTCTCCCTCGACATCGCCAACGCCAGCTCCGCCGCCGGCGCCGAGGTGATCAGCTGGTTCTACCACGGCGGCAAGGGCCAGCGCTGGGCCTTCAAACCGCAGTAACAGCCGGGCCCGTACCGGCTGCAACCGGTACGGGCCCGAGCGGTTCCCGGCAGCGTCAGCTGCAGGTGCGGTAGTCGTAGCCGGCGACGCGCCAGACGTTGTCACCGTCCCGGAAGGCGTACTTTCCCTCGCTGTTGCGCACCACCGAGAAGCTGCCGTGATCGCCGTAGTACGTCATCTCGAGCTGCTTCCCCCTGGCCTCGCTGCCGCCCGTCTTCTTGAGCTCGTTGTCGGCGCGGCCGAAGGTGCCGCCGCCGACCTCGCCGTCGACGGTCAGCTTCCACCTGGCCTGCAGGTTCCGGGTCGCGTGATCCGTGTTCGCGCCGAACTCACCGTCGACATCCGCCGCGTCGAACTTGGTGCCGTCCTTCTCCTGGGCGCCCTCGGCCCAGAGGATCTTCTGCCACAGGCAGACAGCGTTCGACTCGTTGTGTTCCTGGAACCCGAAGGCCATCGGCCCCTCGTCGCCCCAGTCGCCCACGTAGGTGTCGTAGCCGCGCACATAGTTGTCAGACTGCGCGGCGGAAGCCGGAGACGCACTCAGCGCAAGCGCTCCCACCGCCACCGCGCTGATCACGCCGGCGACGAAGCGGATGCGTGTTGATCGAATTTTCATGACTCATCCTGTTCTCTCGATGCTGGGATCTACAGGGCCCCCGAACAGCCCTTACGTGCCTCAGCATCACCCGCCCGGTCCCGACAGACCTTGCACCAACCTTGTGCCGACCTTGCCGGACAGCTGTACGGTCGGGCGGTGAGATTCTTCAGCCATCAGCACCCCCCGACCGTCTCCGCCACGAACTAGCCACCGGCCAAGGCATGTAGGCGGGCTTTCGAGCGGCGGCACTCACCTGTGAAGACGGTGGCGAGGATGGGGTCGAGCACCTGGTGGTGACGGTCGGGTTGGCGGTCGGTGCGTAGGGAGAGGATGTCGGCCAGGCCGTAGACGGTGCTGATGATCCGTACGGCGGCGATGGGCGCGTTCACGCCGGATTCGACCTCGCCGCATTCCTTGCCGTTACGCACCGCGGTCACTACTCGTTGCTGCAGGGCCTCGTGGGCGCCCACAGCCAGGGCTGCCAGGTGTGGATCCTGGGCGGCAGCGAGTTGGAGTTGGTGCGCGACACGGTGCTCGCGACGGCGCTGCTCGTCGAGCGGAAGCAGCTCACGGACGACATCGTCGAGGATCCGGCGGATCGGCCAGCGCTTCTTCTCGCCTGCTGCCACTCCCGCCTCGATCCGCTCGTCGCGGCGCTGGACGAGGTCGTGATAGGCGAACTCGATCAACGCGTTCCGGTCGGCGAAGTAGTGCTGGATGAGACCGACCGAGATGTTCGCGCTCGCGGCGACGCGCGCATACGTCGTGGTCGCGAACCCCAGCTCGGCCACCTGCTCCTGGAAGGCACGGGCGATCAACCGCCGGCGGTCTTCGTGATCAACGATCTTCGGCACTCGTAAATCATATAGCCATATGGTAAAGATTGCCATATGGCTATACTGCTAAAACTGCTCGTGGCACTCGGCCTCAGCGTTCCGGCCGTGCCACTACCTCCTACCGAAGCCGGCGTACCGGGTGTTGCGTACGCCGTCGTAGGCGCCGAGGGCATCCAGCAGCAAGCCACGTCCGGCGTCGACGGACACGGTCAGAACGTGGGTCCGGGGACACCGTTCCTGTGGGGTTCGGTCTCCAAGCCGGTCACCGCGACCCTGGCGGTCCTGCTCGCCCGGGACGGCGTGCTGGACCTCGATTCCGCCGTCGCCACGGTGCTTCCGCCGTACCCGACAGCTCGGATGACTGTGCGCCAACTCCTCGACCACACCAGCGGCCTGCCCGCGGGACTGCAACTCACCGACCGGTACGACGAGGATCGGAGCATCACGTCGGTGATCCCGCAGATCGCTGACCTCGAACCGATCTCCGAGCCAGGCAAGAAGCACTCGTACTCGAGCCTCAACTACATCGTGCTCGGCGCGGTCGTCGAAGCAGTCACTCGGCAGCCGTTCGCTCAGGTTCTCTCGGAGCGGCTGCTGCGGCCGGCGCAGATGAGCCCGACGCTCGCCGACGCCGATCGAACGCTCCCGCCCGGCCATCGCTACGTATTCGGAACCGCCCGCCCCTTCAAGACCCAGATCGACCCAGCCACCGTCCCAGCCGGCTACCTGGCCGGCTCGGTGGCCGACCTAGCGGCGTACGCACGAACCCAACTGCCTGGTGGCCCCGTACTGACCGACAAGGAACGCGCCCTGCTGCACACCCCGCGAGCCGACAACAACGGCTACGCACTCGGCTGGCGTACCTCCCAGATCCCCGGCACCAACGAGCCCATGATCTGGCACGCCGGCGCCACCCCCGGCTACCAAGCCGCCATCCTCCTACTCCCCCAGCGACGCCAGGCAGTAGTAGTACTACAAAACGCCTACGGCCCCTTCCACGACGCCCGCCTACTCGACACCGCCCAAGGGATCGCCTCGCGCCTCGCGGGCACTACACCAGAGCGCCACGACATCGACCCGGCCTACCCAACCGCGCTAGCAGCCCTCAGCCTGGTCACCGCACTCCTGCTCGCCTTCACCATCGGTACGGCGGTCCGCCTGTTCCGAGGCCCAAAACCCGGCCCACGCAAGCCCCGCCTCATCAAGCTCGCCCTCACCGTACTGACCCTCGGCGCCCTGACCTTCGCCCTAGCCAGCCTCCCCACCCTCGCCGGCCTAACCCGCGCACAACTCCCCCTCTGGGCCCCCGACCTAGCCTGGCTAGTCCACGCCGGCCTGATCCTGGCCCCCACCCTCGCCGTCCTACGCGTCCTGACAACCGCCAACGCGCTCAAGATCTCCTGATCACTGCTGGGCTATTACTGTGTTGGCCTGGTGGGCCAGGGATTTGATGGTGGGGGTGAGTTCGTCCAGTTGGGGTTTGAGGTTGCGGACTGTGGCGGCCTGCAGGGCTAGGGCTCGGGTTAGTTGGTAGCGGGGCCAGCCTGCGGTGGTTGTGCAGTCGTACCAGGCGGCTGCTAGTTCGGACTCCTTGCTGGTGGGGACGTAGGGGCGGGCCGGGTTGGCCGGGCGGACCTGTAGGACGCCGCGTTTGTCCCAACCGCGCGACGGCTCGGGGCCTGCGTCGCCGAAGGGGACTCCGAAGCTTCGGACATCGGGCGTTTTGGAGGTGAAGCCTTTGGCTTGCAGGCAAGCCAGGACCGGTACGGCGAATCGGGGCGGCATCTTGTCGGCGTAGACCGGCCGCAGTGCCATCCGCAGTTGGTTTCCGAGGTCGTAGTAGCGGTTCTGCACCTCTTGGGCATTGGGGCCGAGGCGCGCATTCGCCTCTTGCGTGCAGCGATCCATCGCAGCGGAGAACTGCTGACTCGTACTGCGGACCGCCGGTGGTTCAGCCGGCACATCTCGGCCGAACCCGCGCCGCCGCGCTTCCGCAGCGCCCGTCGCGCCGAACGAACCAGCGGTGACCTTCAGATCGTCGAACGAACCCGAGACCGGCTGACCGCCAATCTCTTGCAGTTCGGGGTAGTCGGCTTTCGCCATGCAGCGGTCGCGTTCGACCAGTACGGCGGCCGCGATCACGTCGAGGAGGTCGCCACGGAAGGCGTCGTACGGCTGGGGTGGCGCCTGGACGCGGACCGTCGGGGCCGGAACGACGACGGCTGCGGGTGGGGCCGGCGTACCGCAGGCGGTGAGCAGGAACAGGGGCAGGATCCAGAGCCGGTTACGGCTGCTCGAGGAGCAGCCGTAACCGTTGTCGGGTGAGCTCATCAGCAGCGGCTGTGGCCGTTGTTGCGGTTCTGCTTGCTGACCGTGCGGAGGTCGCCCTTCCAGCCCCTCGGCGCGGTGAAGGTGACGAACCAGCCGCCGGTACTCGTGACGTCCCAGATCTTGATCGCGCACTCCGTGTCGCGGTTCCAGAACGAACCGGCGGTGTCCATCAGCTTGATGCTCGACTGCCGGTTGTTCGCGACGTCCCAGTAGTAGTCGTCGTTGTGCTGCATGTCGCCGTTCCAGAACTGCCGCCGGAGGTTCCCGAGACTGTAGTCGTAGTAGAAGCAGATCTCTCCGGTGTTGCAGTCGACATTGCCGTCACCGTTGTCGGCATGCGCCGGCACTGTGGTGATGGCGGCAGCAGCTCCGGCGACGGCGAGCACTGCGGCCAGGCGTGGCAAGAGTTTCATGGATGGTTCCTCCCGGATGTCGGCGATTGCGGGGCGGAGGCGGTGATCGCCTCGACACCCGGAAACGTAGAAGGGTGAACCGCTGGTGGGGTAAAACTTCGGGTGGGGCCGAATTGTTTGCGCAGGTCGGCGAGGGGGAGCGATGTGGCGCATCCATCTGAGTACGGACGACATCCGGCGGATCCGGATCGCACCGGATATCGATCCGCTCTGGGAGCTGGTGCACAGTATCCAGCTGCTCGACAGCGGCGGGCCGGTGATCTTCGGACCGTGGCGGCGCCGGGTCCGGCTGGCCGGGCTGGGCCGCTGGAGCATGTTGCGGCACCTGTCGCCGCCGACGGGCTACTTCGCCGACTTCCTGACGCCCGCGACCGGCACGACCGATCTGCGGGTCGGCATCGAGGAGGTCCTCAGGACACCGCGCGCGTGCCTGCGCAGCGATCTCGTCACGTTGCACGAGCAGTGCCCCCGCCCAGCCGGCTGGGTGCGTGACCTCGCAGCCGGCGACCGGCAGACCCTGCGCGCGCTGGGCACCAACCTGATCCAGTTCCACGAAACACATCTCAAGCCTTCGTGGGAGGAGATCCGCCGTCAGGTCTCCGACGAGCTCATTCGAGTACGACGTCTGCTGTGTGACGAGGGTGTCGACGCCCTGCTCGCATCACTCGGCGGCCACGTGCACTGGGAGGCGCCAGTCCTCGTCCTGCGCAACAAGCGGACCGACCGCGACCTGTACGTCGATGGTCGCGGCATCGTCATCCAGCCATCGTTCTTCGCGCTCGGTGACACGTCGATCCTCGATGTGCCGGGCGAACCGTTCGTGCTGGCCTACCCGATCCGGCATCGCCTCGGCTGGTGGGACACCCGCACCGAGGGCATCCGCCTCGACGCCGTCATCGGGAAGACTCGCGCCGACATGCTGGACTGTCTCGCGAACGGCGACCGCTCCACGACCGACCTTGCCCGCGCGCTCGATCTGTCCTCCGCGACCGCCAGCGAACAAACCAAGGCGCTGCGCGAGGCCGGCCTGATCACCACCCGCCGTACCGGCAAGAGCGTGCTGCACACGCTCTCCAGCACCGGCGCCACCCTGCTC
Organism: Kribbella sp. NPDC056345; assembly: GCF_042262745.1. Taxonomy (NCBI): domain Bacteria; kingdom Bacillati; phylum Actinomycetota; class Actinomycetes; order Propionibacteriales; family Kribbellaceae; genus Kribbella; species Kribbella sp. NPDC056345. Next base: position 1,260,044 of record NZ_JBHJQQ010000001.1, read on the forward strand.
GGCACGCCGGCACCGCCGAGCTGAGCATCGCGCCGCCGGCATTTGTTAGCGGTAACAGCTGCGTCCAACCCGTTACTTGTCCGTTGCCGGGAGGTCTTGACGGCCAAAATGTTAGCGCTCACAGTTAGGCAGCGCAATCTGGTAGCGCATTCCGACGGAAGGACTGGCAACGCCATGCTCAAGAAGATCTCCGCACTCGTGCTGGCCGGCGTCACCGCCGCCGCACTGACGTCGTGCGGCACGAGTGACAGCGGGGCAGCCGCGCCTGGTGGCGGCAAGACCACGATGGGCTTCTCGCAGGTCGGCGCCGAGAGCGGCTGGCGCACCGCGAACACGAAGTCCGTCCAGGAGGCCGCCAAGGCCGCCGGGATCGACCTGAAGTTCTCCGACGCCCAGCAGAAGCAGGAGAACCAGATCAAGGCCATCCGCTCGTACATCCAGCAGAAGGTCGACGTGATCGCCTTCTCGCCGGTGGTCGAGTCCGGGTGGGACACCGTGCTCAAGGAGGCCAAGAACGCGAACATCCCGGTCATCCTGACCGACCGGGCCGTCGACTCGGCCGACAAGACGCTGTACAAGACGTTCCTCGGTTCGGACTTCGTCGAGGAAGGCCGTAAGGCCGGCAAGTGGCTGACCGAGGAGTACAAGGCCGAGGCCGGACCGGTCAACATCGTCGAGCTGCAAGGCACCACCGGCTCCGCACCGGCCAACGACCGCAAGGCCGGGTTCGCCGAGGCGATCGGCTCCGACGCCAAGTTCAAGGTGGTGGCCTCCCAGACCGGCGACTTCACCCGGGCCAAGGGCAAAGAGGTGATGGAGGCCTTCCTGAAGTCCACCCCGGACATCGACGTCCTCTACGCCCACAACGACGACATGGCACTCGGTGCGATCGAGGCCATCGAGGGCGCGGGCAAGGTGCCCGGCAAGGACATCAAGATCATCTCCGTCGACGCGGTCAAGGACGGCATGCAGGCGCTGGCCGACGGCAAGATCAGCTTCATCGTCGAGTGCTCGCCGCTGCTCGGTCCGCAACTGATGGACCTGACCAAGAAGGTGCTCGCCAAGGAGGAGGTCCCGGCCCGGGTGGTGACCGAGGAGACCACCTTCACCCAGGAGCAGGCCAAGAAGGTCCTGGCCTCGCGCCAGTACTGACCCACCGACGGAAGGCAGGCGAATGACCTCGGCCGCACCGATCCTGGAACTGACCGGGATCGGCAAACAGTTCCCCGGCGTCACGGCGCTGGACGACGTCGATCTCCGGGTGCTGCCCGGTGAGGTGCACGCCCTGATGGGCGAGAACGGCGCGGGCAAGTCCACGCTGATCAAGGTGCTGACCGGTGTCCACCCGGCCGACAGCGGGACCATCCTGCTGGACGGCCGGGAGGTCACCTTCGCACACCCGCTCGAGGCCCAGAACGCGGGGATCAGCACCGTCTACCAGGAAGTGAACCTGTGCCCGAACCTCTCGGTCGCGGAGAACATCCTGCTCGGGCGGGAGCCGCGCCGGTTCGGCCGGATCCAGTGGAAGCCGATGCGCCGGCGAGCGGCTGAGCGGCTCGCCGCACTGGACCTCGATCTGGACGTGACCGCGCCACTTTCGCAGTACTCGCTGGCGATCCAGCAGATGGTCGCCATCGCGCGAGCACTCGAGGTCCAGGCGCGGGTGCTGGTCCTGGACGAACCCACCTCGAGTCTCGACACCGGCGAGGTCGAGCAACTGTTCAAGGTGATGCGGAACCTGAAGGAGCAGGGCGTCGCGATCCTGTTCGTCTCGCACTTCCTGGACCAGGTGTACGAGATCGCCGACCGGATGACGATCCTGCGCAACGGGCGGCGCGAGGGCGCCTACCCGACCGGCGAGCTCGGCCAGGTGGAGCTGATCGCGAAGATGATCGGCCGCGACCTGGCTGAGCTGGAGCGGCTGGAGGAGCGGCCGCCGGCCCGGACGACCGGCACCCTGCTGCAAGCCACCGAGCTCGGCCGCACCGGCGGTATCGAACCGTTCTCACTGACGATCCGCGAGGGCGAAGTGGTCGGCCTGGCCGGTCTGCTCGGCTCCGGCCGGACGGAGGTGGCGAGGCTGCTGTTCGGTGCCGACCACGCCACCGGCGGGACCGTCACGATCGACGGTGAACCGGTGTCGTTGCGGACTCCGCAGATCGCGATGACACACAAGATCGCCTTCTGCCCCGAGGATCGCAAGGCCGACGGGCTGATCCCGGACCTGACCGTGCGGGAGAACGTCGTACTGGCGCTGCAGGCCCGGCGTGGCTGGACGCGGCCGATCCCCCGTGAACAACAGGCCCAGCTGGTCGACCGATACATCAAGGCGTTGAAGATCAGCCCGGCCGATCCCGAACAGCTGGTCCGCAATCTGTCCGGCGGCAACCAGCAGAAGGTGCTGCTGGCCCGCTGGCTCATCCTCGAACCGCGGCTGCTGATCCTGGACGAGCCGACCCGGGGAATCGACGTCGGCGCCAAGGCCGAGATCCAGCGTCTGGTCGCCGAACTGTCCGACGGCGGGATGGCCGTGCTGTTCATCTCCGCCGAGCTCGAAGAAGTCCTCCGGCTCAGTCACAAGGTCGGTGTTCTGCGCGACCGTCGGCTGATCGCCGAACTACCCAACGACGACACCCTGACCACCGAGGTACTGATGCAGACCATCGCCAGCGGCGGACGGTCATGAACCGGCGGCTGCTCTGGCCGGCCGTCGTACTGGCCCTGCTCCTGTTGCTCAATCTCTTCTTCTCCCCCGGCTTCTTGTCGATCGAGGTGAAGGACGGCCACTTCTACGGAAGCCTGATCGACATCCTCCGCTTCGGCGCACCGCTGGTGCTGGTGTCGCTGGGGATGACCCTCGTGATCGCCACCGGCGGTATCGACCTGTCGGTCGGATCCGTGGTGGCCATCTCCGGAGCCCTTGCCTGCTTGGCGATCAGCCAAGGGACCGGCGTACTCGCAGCCGTCGCGCTGGCTGTTGCGGTGGCGCTGGTCCTGGGAGCCTTCAACGGCTTCCTGGTCGCGGTGATCGGCATCCAGCCGATCGTGGCGACACTGATCCTGATGGTCGCCGGGCGCGGGCTGGCCCAGCTGATCACCGACGGCCAGATCATCACCGTGACCGATGCGGGCTTCAAGGTCATCGGTGGCGGCTACCTGTTGATGCTGCCGTTCGGCATTCTGCTCGCGCTGGTGGTGCTCGCGGCCACCGTGTTCCTGACCCGGCGGCTCGCGCTCGGCCTGCTGATCGAATCGGTGGGCGGGAACGCCGAAGCCAGTCGGCTGGCCGGTCTGCGCTCGCGCGGCATCCTGATCACCGTCTACGCGTTCGCTGCGCTGTGCGCGGGGATCGCCGGAGTGATGGTGGCCTCGAACGTTTCCAGTGCCGACGGCAACAATGCCGGCCTGTGGATCGAGCTGGACGCGATCCTCGCGGTCGTCATCGGCGGCACTCTGCTGACCGGCGGCCGGTTCTCGCTCGGGGGCACCGTCCTGGGTGCGCTCGTGATTCAGACGCTGACCACAACGATCTACTCGATCGGCGTACCGCCCGAGACGACGCTGCTGTTCAAGGCACTCGTGGTCGCAGTGGTCTGCCTGCTGCAGTCGGCGGCCTTCCGGGCCCGGGTCTTCCCGCGCCGGGAGCGACCGGCCGCCCAGCCGGTGCAAGAGACAACGGAGGTTGCACGGTGACTGCCCTGACCGGCGCGGTGGTTCCGCGCAAATACCTGCCGGTGCTGGTGACGGCCGGGCTCTTCGTGGCCATGTTCATCGCCGGCGGCGCCCGCTACGAAGGGTTCTTCTCGACCCAGGTCGTCCTGAACGTCTTCATCGACAACGCCTTCCTGCTGGTCGTCGCCGTCGGTATGACGTTCGTCATCCTCACCGGCGGTATCGACCTGTCGGTCGGGTCGGTGGTCGCCCTGGCCACCATGGTCGCCGCGGTACTGCTGAATGCCGGGTGGCCGCCGCTGGCCGTGATCGTGGTGGTCCTGCTGATCGGTGCCGGTCTGGGACTCGGGATGGGCTGCATGATCCACTTCTTCGAGATCCAGCCGTTCATCGCGACCTTGGCCGGTATGTTCCTGGCCCGCGGCCTCTGCTACACGATCGGCACCGACTCGATCCCGATCACCGACCCGGCCTTCACAGCCGCCGCGCAGACCCAGATCAGCCTCGGCGGCGGGCTCTGGATCTCCCCCAGTGTGCTGATCGCCGTGGCCGTCGTGGCCATCGCCGCTTATGTCCTGCATCAGACCAGGTTCGGCCGGACCGTCTACGCGACCGGCGGCAACGAGCAGTCCGCACGCCTGATGGGGCTGCCGGTGGCCCGGACCAAGCTGGGGGTCTACACGATCAGCGGCTTCTGCTCGGCACTCGGCGGACTGCTGCTCGCCTTCTACATGCTGTCCGGGTACGGACTGCACGCGGTCGGCCTGGAGCTCGACGCGATCGCGGCCGTGGTCATCGGCGGCACGCTGCTCACCGGTGGATCGGGCTTCCTGATCGGCACCGTCCTCGGCGTACTCATCCTCGGCCTGATCCAGACGGTGATCAGCTTCCAGGGCACGCTCAGCTCCTGGTGGACGAAGATCTTCGTCGGTCTGCTGCTCGGTGTGTTCATCCTGCTCCAGCGCGTGATCACCTCCCGGAAGAAGTAGCGGACACTGTTCGGACTCGATTTGGGAACGCTCCCACCGAGCTCTTGACAGGCCCTGACTCTCCCTCGATGCTCCTGGGAGCGCTCCCAGATACCGGGAGTGCTCACGTATCGAGGAGGGGTCAGGCGATGAGCCAGACGAAGCGGTTCCTGGCAGTCACGGTGGCTGCCGTGACAGCACTGGGCATGGTCGGGGCATGCAGTAAGAACACCGAGGGCACCACGCCCGCGGCGGACGGCAAGATCACGCTGGTGGTCGACACCTTCGGGGACTTCGGGTACAAGGCGCTGGCCGCCCAGTACGAGACGGAGCACCCGAATGTGAAGGTCGAGCTGCGCAACGTGCAGAAGCTCGACGACTACAAGCCCAAGCTGGTCCAGTACCTGGCGGCCGGCAGCGGCGCCGGGGACATCGTGGCGCTCGAGGAGGGTGTCCTCAACGAGTTCAAGACCCAGCCGCAGAACTTCGTCAACCTGCTCGACCACGGAGCTGCCGAACTGCAGCCCAACTTCCTGCCGTGGAAGTGGGAGCTCGGCCGGGTCAGCGCCGACGGACCCCTGATCGGGCTCGGTACCGATGTCGGCGGCCTGGCGGTCTGTTACCGCAAGGACCTGTTCGCGAAGGCGAAGCTGCCGACCGAGCGGGACGCGGTCTCGAAGCTGTGGCCGGACTGGAACTCGTTCATCGCCACCGGCAAGAAGTTCACGGCTGCCAACACCGGCGCCAAGGGCTTCGTCGACTCGGTCACCACCAGCTTCTCGGCGATGCTGTCGCAGGCCGGTGACACCAACTTCTACGACCGCGACAACAAGCTGATCGCCGACTCGAACCCGGTCGTCAAGGACTCCTGGACCACGTCGATGACGATGATCTCCGAAGGCGTCAGCGCCAAGATCCCGGTCTGGTCGAAGGACTGGGAGGCCGGCTTCAAGAACGGCAGCTTCGCGGTCACCATGTGCCCGTCGTGGATGCTCGGCATCATCAAGGGCAACTCCGGCGCGGCGAACGCCGGCAAGTGGGACGTTGCCGCCGTACCTGGTGGTGGTGGCAACTGGGGTGGTTCGTGGCTCGCGGTACCGACCCAGAGCAAGCACCCGAAGGAGGCCTACGAGCTGGCCAAGTTCCTGACCTCGCCGACCGGCCAGGTGGCCGCGTTCAAGGAGGCCGGACCGTTGCCGACGGCACCGAAGGCGCTGGACGACCCGGCGTTCCTGGCGCTGACCAACGACTACTTCTCCAACGCTCCGGTCGGCAAGATCTTCGGTGACGGCGCCAAGACGCTGAAGCCGCTGGTCCTCGGCCCGAAGCACCAGGCGGTCAAGGAGCGGGCCTTCGAGCCCGCGCTGCAGGCCGTCGAGCAGGGCAAGCTGACCCCCGACAAGGCGTGGGAGCAAGCACTCAGCAGCGCTGTCAAAGAGGCGAAGTGACCTCTTCCAGCGTCGTCCGGC